>NZ_JAZETJ010000001.1:0-1598425 GCF_036864555.1 Polaribacter sp. P097
TTGAATTTTTAATCAATTATGATCATATAGAATTAAATGAGTATTTGAAGACTTATTGGTTCTAAGTTTTAGTGTAGAAAACATTCGTTTTGAAGACCGGAAAATATCAAAAATTGGATTTATTTTTTCTTCTTTTTCATTTTTGAAAACATCACCCTATACTTTTCGACATCAATTTCTGCTTTATTTTTTAAAATAATGTCAGAAAAATCAAACTCAAGTTTTGTTTTTTGACTTTCTAAGGTTCCATCTCTAAATGCTCTTTGCAAGATATCTTCAATTAAATAATCTTCATTTACATTTTCTGGATCATATTCATCCTTTAAAGAAAGTTTAAAAAGGTTGGCTGTTGTGTTGTACCAAAATGCTTTCCACCCACTTCTTAACTCTTTTATATTGTTAAAAGCGGTTTCTCCTGTTTGACGATGAATCAATTTAATTAAAATACGACCTTCAGTTTTTGTCATTTTTTTAATTTGATCTGTAAATTCACCTTCAATATATTTTTGAACTTGCCTAGTGTATTTTCTTTTTTTAGGTTTTGATTTTATTTTACTTAACCTAACATTTAAAGAGTCTAGTCTTTTCGATGCTAAAATTGCATAAGGATAAGCCTTAAATACTTTTCTTCTAAACCATAAGTAATATCGAATATCATCTTTAGACTTAAATTTTTGTTTTGGTAATAATGTAATCTCATTTAAATTAATGGTTATACTATCTCCTGGTTTAACAAAAATATAATCGTCTATATTATTAGTTAGCGAATCTAACACCTCTTTTTTCTGACAAAAAGCAGCAATAGAAACACACATTATATATATGCATAGTATTTTTTTCAAATCTTTATATGATTATCATAAATTAAGCCAAAGTATCTAAGCAATTCTATCAATAAAATCCTGCTCCGATATTATTTGTATGCCTAGAGTTTCGGCTTTTGCTAGTTTCGATGGCCCCATATTATCACCAGCCACAATAAAATTGGTCTTTTTAGAAATAGACGAGCTTACTTTACCTCCATTATCTTCTATAGCCTTTTTCAATTCTGTTCTACTCATTTGATGAAATACTCCAGAAACCACAAATATTTGTCCTTTAAGTTTATCTGTTTGATTTTCTAAACTCTCAGCTGAAACCGACAATTGTAATCCTGCCTCTTTTAAGCGATTTACAAGCTGTATACTAGTTAAGTTTGATGAAAAATCGATAATACTCTGTGCAATTCGATATCCAATCTCGTCTACAGCTACCAAAGTTTCGAAATCTGCAGCCATTAAATTGTCTATAGATTTAAAATGCTTGGCTAACTTTTTAGCTACAGTTTCTCCTACAAAACGAATTCCTAAAGCAAATAATACTTTTTCAAACGGAATTTCTTTTGATTTTTCAATACCGTTAATTAGATTCTTGGCAGACTTTTCTGCAATTCTTTCTAATGGTAATACTTTCTCTACAGTTAAATCATAAAGATCTGCATAATTCTGAATTAAGCCTTCTTTTCTAAGTAAATCTACAGTTTCACCTCCTAAACCATCAATATCCATTGCTTTTCTAGAAATAAAATGTTGAATTCTGCCTGTAATTTGTGGAGCACAACCAAATTCATTTGGGCAATAATGTTTTGCATCACCTGCAGTTCTAACCAATTCTGTACCACATTCAGGGCAATTGGTTGCATATACTGTTGGCTCAGAATTTTCTGGACGTTTAGAAAAATCAACACCAACAATTTTTGGAATTATTTCTCCACCTTTTTCTACAAAAACAGTATCATTTATTCTGATATCTAACTTTTCAATTTGATCTGCATTGTGCAAAGATGCTCTTTTAACAGTTGTACCTGCCAATTGCACTGGATCTAAATTGGCAACTGGAGTAATTGCACCTGTTCTACCAACTTGATATGTAATTTCGTTTAGTAAGGTAGCTTCTTGTTCTGCTTTAAATTTATAAGCAATAGCCCATCTTGGAGCTTTAGAAGTATAGCCCAACTCTTCTTGCTGCTGCAAATTATTTACTTTAATAACAATACCATCTGTTTCATATGGTAAATCTTGTCTTTTAGTATCCCAAAGATTAACAAATTCAAAAACTTCATCTATAGAATTTACAAGTTTTATGGTTTTAGGTACTTTAAAACCGACTTTTCTTGCTTGTTCTAAACTTTCAAAATGCGTTTTATATTTACGCTCTTCTGTAACAACTTGATATAACAAACAATCTAAAGGTCTTTTTGCAACTTCTGCACTGTCTTGTAATTTTAAACTCCCACTTGCTGTATTTCTTGGGTTTCTGTATTCTTCTTCTCTATTCGCAACTCTTTCTTGGTTCATTTTATTGAAACCATCCAAAGGTAAAATGATTTCTCCTCTCATTTCAAAATTACTTACAAAGTCATCTTGAATACTTAAAGGAATAGATAAAATGGTTTTTATATTATTAGTTACTTCATCTCCTTGAAAACCATCACCTCTAGTTACTGCTTTTATAAACTGACCATTTTCATAAGTTAGGTTAATAGATGCACCATCGTATTTTAGTTCGCAAGTGTATAAAATTTCGGTAGTCCCTAATATTTTTTGAATTCGTTTTTCCCAATCTAACAGATCGTCCTTAGAATAAGAATTATCTAAAGAATACATTCTATTTTTATGAACTACAGTATTAAAGTTTTTGGTGATAGTACCTCCTACTCTTTGCGTTGGTGAATTGGCATCGAAAAAAAGAGGATTCTCCTGCTCTAACTTCTCTAACTCCTTCAACTTAATATCAAATTCAAAATCAGAAATCGTAGCATTATCTAGAACATAGTAATTGTAATTGTGTTTATTTAGTTCGTTACGTAATTCTATGATTCTTTCTTGAACATTCATATTAATAAAACTTTGTTTACGGCGTTTTTAACTGTATATTTCTATAAATCTAAAATGATAAAGAAATGAAATACGCTATAAAAATACATAAATTTTCTACAGTTGACGACTTAGATAATGCATGGAATTTAGAAGATTTTAAAGTGCTTTTAGAGCGTTTTGAATTACCTGATGTGGAAAGTACTGATTTAAAAGAAGTAAGGGAATTGCTTTTTATGGCAATTGCAGATAAAGACCCTAGTGAAGCAGCCAGAATTGTTCTAGATTATAAATTATCTGACGAAATGAATGAACATCAAATTGATTCTGTTTCATATGAGATGTTGGTTGATAAAATATCTGAAGAATACCCTAGAATTGAATTGCATAAAACACTATTTATTATTAATCAATTATTGTACAAAGCGTTTAATGGTAAATTCCCTAATGCAAAAGCAACTATTATTGATTTTGATATTACTCCTAAAATGAATGCTGATAAAGACATCACTAAAGAAATTGTGTTAAAATGTTTTGCTCAAAATTTAGATAGCCACAATGTAATTAAAAGATTATTTCACAAACAATTAGATGCTGAAGAAGCTTTTGAAGAAGCAAATGACATTATTTGGTTTTTGAACAAAACAGAAAATCAGTATCAATTAATTACCTCTGACTATTTTATGAGTAGTCAAGAATTTATTAACGAAGAATTTGAAGCAAACATCTCTTTTTATGAAGAGGAATAATACGATAAAACAGAAAACCCAAAACAAAAGTTTTGGGTTTTCTATTATATAATGTAAAAGGATACTAATAATAGGTATACCTTCTAACTTTTGCAATGTGTTTTGCCAAACGCATTACTTGATGTGAATATCCATATTCATTATCATACCAAACATAAATCACTATAGAATCGCCATCTGTAATTGTTGCTTTGCTATCAAAAATTGATGGAGCTGTAGATCCAATAATATCTGAAGAAACCAGTTCGTTATCTAAAGAATATTTAATTTGCTCTACCAAATCACCCTCTAAAGCATTTTGTTTTACTATTGCATTTATAACATCTGTAGTAACTTCTGTTCTTAATTGTAAACTTAAAATAGCTAAAGAACCATTTGGAACAGGAACACGAATTGCATTTGAAGTTAATTTACCCTCTAATGCTGGCAATGCTTTAGAAACAGCTTTACCTGCACCAGTTTCTGTAATTACCATATTTAAGGCAGCAGCTCTACCTCTTCTATATTTAGAGTGCATGTTATCTACTAAGTTTTGATCATTAGTATACGCATGAATGGTTTCTAAATGTCCTTTTTTAATTCCGAAATTATCTTCTAAAACTTTTAAAACTGGCGTAATTGCATTTGTAGTACAAGAAGCAGCAGAAAAGATATCTACCTTATCAGGATCGTTTTGTTTATGATTAACTCCATGTACAATATTTGGTATTCCTTTACCTGGTGCAGTTAATAAAACCTTACTTGCACCTTTTGCTTTTAAATGTCTAGCTAAGGCAACATCATCTCTAAAAGCACCAGTGTTATCTATAATTAAAGCATCGTTAATATTATATGCTGTATAATCTATATCTTCTGGGTTTTTGGCAGAAATCATATGTACAGTTGTACCATTAATAATTAAAGCTTTGTTTTCGATATCTGTTTGTACAGTACCCAAAAAATCTCCATGAACAGAATCTATACTTAATAAAGAAGCTCTTTTATCTAAAACAGCTTGCGTAATTTCACCACGAGTAACAACTGCTCTTAATCTTAATTGAGAGCCTTTACCCATTTTTGTCATTAACTCTCTTGCCAATAAACGTCCAATTCTACCAAAACCATACAATACAACATCTTTAGGTGTTATATTTTTTGCTTCGGTTACATCTTTTAATTGTTTTTTTACAAAAGCAATTTTGTCTTCGCAACTTTTAGGATTTAAATGACATTCGTAAGCCAATTTACCAATATCTAATTTTGATGATGGTAAATCTATTTGTTGTATTGCTTTTGCAATACTTAACGCATCTTGAATTGTAATTGGTTTATTTACAAATTCTTTTGCATAATCAATTAAATTTAAAACCTCACTAGCTCTTTTATCTACTAACGGATTTCTAAAAAGTACAAGTTCAATAGATTTATCATACCATAAATCATTTACAATATTAATAAACTCTACAGTAGCTCTTCTTGTTTGTGCTTGCGAAAAAACTTCTTTTTCGTAATCTAAAATTGATGACATAGTTGTGTTGCTATTTTAAAATTTTTGCAAAAGTATTTCTTTTTTTTAAAACACGAAATCGATTTCGTGAAAAGTTTAAAATAAAAAAATCCTGATGAAATCATCAGGATTAAATTTTAGAAAATCATTAATTATCTAATTACAAACTTTTCCACTTCTCCTTTCGGATTTATTAATTCCAAGAATAAAGGGTTACCATTTCCGAAATTACTGCTCTGTATATTCTTTATGGCTTCAGCAGCAGTTAACACAGGCTTCTTATTTACTTTTGTTATAATATAGCCTTCTGTGATACCGTAATAAGTTAAGGTTCTGTTTGCATTTTGAATAATTTTGGCCCCACCTTTTATGTCGAATTTCTTCTTTTCCTTCTTAGTTAAATCCTTCACAGAAATTCTTAGAGCATTAGAAACGTAACTGTCCCTTTTATTTAAAATAATCTTTTTAGTTATTAATTCACCTTCTCTTTCTAAAGTTACATCAACATAATCTCCAGGTCTTTTTGCAGTTAACTGCCCTTTTAATTCAGAGAATTTAGAAATTTTAACGTTATTGATGCTTTTTATAACATCTCCTTCTTTAAATTGATTGTTGTTTGCGCCTTCATCATAATACACTTTTCCTACTCTAACACCTTCATCTTCATAAGTATTATCAATACCAATACCTAAAATTGCCTCTTGTACAGCACCAAATTCTAATAAGTCATCTACAATTTTCTTTGCGATATTAGAGGGTACAGCAAAAGAGTACCCAATAAATGAACCTGTTTTAGAAGATATTGCAGTATTTATACCCACCAATTCTCCTCTAGTGTTTACTAAGGCTCCTCCACTATTTCCAGGATTTACAGCTGCATCTGTCTGTATAAAAGATTCGATGTTTCCATTACCTTCTAAATCTCTACCTTTTGCACTTACAATACCTGCAGTTACTGTAGATGTTAAGTTGTAAGGATTACCAACTGCCAATACCCACTCACCTATTTTTACATTATCTGAGTTGGTGAAAGTAGTATATGGTAAATCTATATCAGCATCAATTTTTAACAATGCAATGTCATTTGTAGCATCTGCCCCAATTAACTCTGCTTCGTATTTTTTCTTGTTATTTAACGTAATTTCAATTGAAGTTGCATTATCAATAACATGATTATTTGTTACAATATAACCATCTGCAGAAATAATTACACCACTTCCTGTACCTACTTGCTCAAACTTTCTAATACCATTTCCTGTACCAAAGAAAATATCTAAAGGACTCTGCTGTGTTCTTGTAGATGTATTTTTAACGTGAACCACAGAATTTACTGTTCTTTCTGCTGCCAATGTAAAATCTACAGATTCAGCATTTAATGCAGGTGCTGCCTCATTAAAAGCTGGATTGTAATTTGCCTGAATTGTAGGTAATGTAGCGTTTTGTAAATTATTTTGAGCAACTGGCTCATCAAAAAGCATTTTATACCCTCCTAAAGTTAGAGCTCCTCCTAAAAATGCCATTCCTAAAAAACTAAAAAATTTCTTCATAAATCTAAATTTTTAATTAAGTAAATATACAATTTTAACATTTTCAAAAAATCTGTTTAACTTGGTTTTAACTACTTTTAACCGTGTTTTAACAGAACTAATTGTACACGTAAATCATTACCTTTGTTGCATGAATTTACCTTTTTTAAAATATCAAGGAACAGGAAACGATTTTGTGATGATTGATAACAGAACAAAAATCTTTCCAAAAAAAAATACTGACAAAATTTCAGAAATTTGTGATAGACATTTTGGTATAGGTGCAGATGGTATTATTCTTATTGAAGAAGGTGCTGATTATGATTTTAAAATGATTTATTACAATGCAGATGGAAGTGAAACTTTTTGTGGTAATGGAGCAAGATGCGCAGTCGCTTTTGCAAAACACTTAAAAATGATTGACCAAGAAACCACATTTACTGCAGTTGATGGCTCTCATTTTGCATCTGTAAATGATGGTATCATCTCTTTACAAATGATAGATGTCTCAGAGTTTCAAGTTAAAGAAAATTCAATTTTTACATTTACAGGTACACAGCATCATGTAGAAATGGTGAATGACCTAGAGGAATATCCTGTTTACGAAAATGGTAGAAAAATAAGAAACTCTTATGAAAATCCAGGTAGTAATGTAAATTTTGCACAGCAATTAAATGATACTACCTTTAGGGTTAGAACCTATGAAAAGGGAGTAGAAAACGAAACTTTAGCTTGTGGAACAGGTGTAACTGCAGTAGCCTTAGCCATGCATAAAACTGGAAAAACAGAAAGTAATAATATTTCACTTCCTGTAGAAGGTGGTCTTTTAGAGGTTTCTTTTAATGAAGAAAATGGTGTTTACACTAATGTGTTTTTAAAAGGACCAGCCACTTTTGTTTTTAAAGGAGAAATTAAAATTTAATGGCAACACTTAAAGGTAAAACTGTTTATTTACGAGCTTTAGAGCCAGAAGATTTAGAATTTTTATTTCAAATAGAAAACAATGAATCGTTTTGGGAGGTTAGCCATACACAAACTCCGTTTTCTAAATATGTATTAAAACAGTATTTAGAAAACGCTCATTTAGATATTTTTGAAGCAAAACAATTAAGACTTATGATTGTTGATGCAAATTCTCATGAAAAGATAGGCTTAATTGATTTGTTCGATTTTAATCCTCAGCACAAAAGAGCTGGGGTTGGCATTTTAATAGCACCAAATTATCAGAAAAATGGATTTGCAACTGAGGCTTTATCTATTTTGATAGATTACAGTTTTACTCACTTAAATTTACATCAATTGTATGCGAATATTACTAGTGACAACTTAAAGAGCATCAAATTATTTGAAAGTAAAAATTTTAAAGTTGTAGGCGTTAAAAAAGATTGGATTTTATCTCAAGGAAAATTTAAGGATGAAATTCTTTACCAATTGATAAATGATTAGTTTTGCTAAAATTTAAGAGTTTTCCATTTTGAAGAAGAAACTAGGCATATTAGCGGTTATTGTAATTATTATTTTATCTGTAATTACGTATACTTACTATCAAAACATTTTTGGTTCTGCAATAAATAAAGAAACTGAGCTCTTTGTATATGATACAGATGATTTGAATGACATCAACAATAAGATTGCTCCTTTTTCTGACAAACCAGACTATTTTCTTTGGGTGGCCTCTAAAAAAAGCTTTTCAAAAGTTAAACCTGGTAGATATATTTTAAAAGAAGGCATGTCTAACAACGATTTGGTAAACATGCTTAGAATTGGAAATCAATCTGCAGTTAAAGTTTCCTTTAACAATCAAGATACTTTAGAAAAATTTGCAGGTAGAATTGCAGAACAAATTGCAACAGATTCCACTTCTATAATAACTTCTTTTAAAAATGAAGAATTTCTTAAAGCAAATAATCTAACTCCTAAATCAGTATTGCAAATTTGCATTCCTAATAGTTATCAATTTTATTGGACAGTTTCTGCAGATCAGTTTAGAGATAAGCTATTGTTAGAATATAAGCGTTTCTGGAATAAAAGTAGATTGGCTAAAGCCAAAGCTTTAGGGATGACAAAATCTGAAGTAATTACACTGGCCTCTATTGTACAAAAAGAAACTGCAAAGAAAACAGAAAAACCAATTGTAGCTGGTTTATACTTAAATCGTCTAAAAAATGGTTGGCCTTTACAGGCAGATCCTACTGTAATTTATGCCATTAAAGAAGTTAAAGGTCAAGACTTTGTTGTAAAACGAGTTTTGAATGTTGACTTAGAAATAAACTCACCTTACAATACCTATAAATATAGAGGCTTACCACCTTCTTTAATTAGCATGCCAGACATTTCTTCTATAGATGGTGTATTGAATTATAAAGAACATAACTATTATTATATGTGTGTTGATATAGACAATTTTGGCTATCATAAGTTTGCAAATAGCTTGGCTGAACACGCTAGAAATGCAAGAGAATATCAAGCCTGGCTTAATAAACAAGGCGTAAATAGGTAAGTATTTATCAAATAAAGCCTAATTCTCTCTTTTTGTTATGTAATTCCTAAAAGCAAACGATATAGTAAGCCTAAAATCTTAATAAAAACACCTATAAACGTTCAAATACATAATTTCGACGAAATTAATCTTCTGATTATCAGTGTTTTCAAAAATAATCTTAAATTTGCACCCGTAAAACAAAGATTATTATGATCAAAAAGTTTTTATTTCTTATAGCTTTAACTTTAGTGCTAACTGCAGCTACTGAGGTTACTGAAAAGAAATCCCCAGTAAAAGCAGATACAAATCCTGTTTACGTAGACTACAACATTCCTTATTTACAAAAAAACTTTGTTGCTTTCAAAGAAGCTGTTGCTTTTAAAGAATCTCAAGGTAAATACAGAGTAATTAATACTTTAGGTTACTTAGGTAAATATCAATTTGGTAGAACAACTTTAGAACGATTTAGAATTTATGACACCAAAGCTTTTTTAAATAATCCTGAGCAACAAGAAAAAGCATTTATTGCTTTATGTAGCGTAAACAAATGGATTTTAAGAAAAGATATAGAACGTTCAGTGGGTAAAACCATTAACGGAATTAAAATTACGGAATCTGGTATTTTGGCCTCAGCTCATTTAAGTGGAGCAGGAAACGTAAAAAAGTTTCTAAGAAGTAATGGTACAGAACGTTTTAAAGATGCTTATGGCGCAACTATTCAAATGTATATGAAAAAGTTTGCGAATTATGATGTAAGCGTTATTAAAGCCGATAGAAAAGCTAAAGTATAATTATTTCTGAATTATAAATATGGCTGGTTTCTTATGTAAATCTGGCTGTTGATGTTTCCAATCTTTTATAGCAAACGTTTTTATGTATTCACTTGGCAATGTAATATCTGCTGCAATACATAAATTGGTATTTGGCGATAAAATCGATTTTAAATCTGCCAACATTTTTTCGTTTCTATAAGGTGTTTCTATAAAAATTTGAGCTTGATTTTTATCTAAAGAAAGCCTTTCTAAATCTTTAATAGCTCTTTTACGCTCACCTTTATCTATAGGCAAATAACCATTAAAAGCAAAGTTCTGACCATTCATTCCAGAACTCATCATAGCCATTAAAATTGAACTAGGCCCAACTAAAGGAACCACTTGAATATTTTTTTCATGTGCTAACTTTACAATACTTGCACCTGGATCTGCAATTGCAGGCACACCTGCTTCTGAAAGCAAACCTACATTAAATCCTTGAGCACAAACATCTAAATAGGTTTGTGTTTCTTCTTCTACTGCATATTTGTCTAATAACTTAATAGTAAGGGAAGGTTGCGATTTTTTTGGAGATATTTTCTTAATAAATCGTCTTGCAGATTTTTCATTTTCTACAATGTAGTAATCTATTTGTTCTACCACTTTTTTTACTGATAGTGGCATTACCTCTAAAGGTTCTGTTTCTCCTAAAGTAGTTGGAATTAAATAGAGCTTACCAATCATTGTAATAAAGTTTTAATTAATTATAATTTAGAAGCGATTACAGTGCAGGCTTCATCTAACATTTGATAAACATTTTCAAAACCATCTTTTCCACCATAATAAGGATCTGGAACAGATAAATTTTGATCAGATTGAGATTCGTTTAAAATCAAATGTACTTTTTTTTCATCTTCGCTATTTCTTGCAAGACTTAAAATATTTTGATAATTACTTTCATCCATAGCGTAAATGAAATCAAACTCATCAAAGTCTTTGCTAGTAAATTTTCTTGCTCTTTGATTCGTAATATCAATTCCATATTTCTGAGCAACTGCTATTGAACGTTCATCAGGCAAATTACCCACATGATAAGCTGCTGTTCCTGCAGAATCAACAAAAATTGTATCTGTATTAACTTTAGATTGCAAAATACCTTCTGCTAATGGTGAACGACAAATATTCCCCAAGCAAACCATAAGTACTTTAGTCATGATAAAGATTTAGAAGGTTAACTTCTTTGTAAGATCGTCTACGTATTTTTTAAATTGCTTGTCTGTTTCTGTAAGATTATCTACAGTTTTACAAGCATGTAAAACAGTGGCATGATCTCTTTGCCCAATTTGATTACCAATACTTGCCAATGAAGTTTTAGTTAATCTTTTTGCAAAAAACATAGCTAATTGACGTGCTTGAACAATATGACGTTTTCTTGTTTTAGACTGTAAAGTAGCTACATCCATATCAAAATATTTAGATACTTCTTTCTGAATGTAATCTATAGAAACTTCTTTCTTAGTATTTTTTACAAACTTATCTACAATTTGCTTTGCTAACTCAATAGAGAATTCTCTCCTGTTAAAAGAAGCCTGAGCAATCATAGAGATAATAACCCCTTCTAATTCTCTAACATTAGATTTTATGTTCTTAGCAATATATTCTATAATTTCTTCTGGCATTTCTACACCATCTCTAAACAACTTGTTTTGAAGAATAGAAATTCGAGTTTCGTAATCTGGTGCCTGTAATTCTGCTGATAAACCCCATTTAAATCTAGATAATAAACGCTGTTCTATATCTTGCATATCTACAGGCGCTTTATCCGAAGTTAAAATTACTTGTTTACCATTTTGATGCAAATGATTAAAAATATGAAAGAATACATCTTGTGTACCAGCTTTACCTGATAAGAATTGAACGTCATCTATAATTAAAACATCAATCATCTGATAAAAATGAATAAAATCATTTCTAGTATTAGACTTTACAGAGTCTATAAATTGCTGCGTAAATTTCTCTGAAGAAATATACAAAACAGTTTTGTCTGGATATTTGTCTTTAATATCAACACCAATTGCATGCGATAAATGCGTTTTACCTAAACCAACTCCACCATAAATTAATAATGGATTAAAAGATGTTCCACCAGGTTTGTTGGCAACAGCCATACCTGCTGAACGTGCTAATCTGTTAGAATCTCCTTCTACAAAATTTGCAAAACTATAATTAGGATTTAATTGCGATTCAATTTTTACTTTCTGTAAACCAGGAATAATAAACGGATTTCTTAATTCTCTTTTACTAGATTCTAAAGGTACAGTAACTCTCTGTGGTTTTAGAGGATCTCTGTTAGAACTAGGAATTTTAACAATTTGCGGTCTATTACTGCTATAATTGTTTTCCATTTTTACATCGTAAATCAATTTGGCATCATTACCCAATTGTCTTACCAATGCAACACGCAATAATTTAATGTAGTGCTCTTCTAACCATTCATAAAAAAACTTACTAGGTACTTGAATTGTCAATGCTTCTCCAGAAAGTTTAACCGGTTTTATAGGTTCAAACCATGTTTTATAGGCTTGTGGCTTAATATTATCTTTTATAAAAGATAAACAGTCTGTCCAAACGGATTCAGCAGTATAACTCATTAATGACTAACTTGTTTTTTGGTTAAAATTTTGTTGGTTGGTTCTTTTCTTAAGCATTACAAAAATGTGAATAAAAAACAGTATAAAAAAACGATTTTACTATTGATTATTAACTTTTTTTTACGTAAAATGCATCATAGAAAATGTTTATTATAATTGAAAAAATCATCAACAAAAACTAGAGTTCGTTATTCAGAAACAGATCAAATGGGTGTAGTATACCATGGTAATTATGCACAATATTTTGAACTTGGAAGAACTGAATGGCTTCGAAATCTGGGTATTACCTACAAAGGTATGGAAAATAATGGCATTATGTTGCCTGTAATATCATTAACCTGCAATTTTAAAAAGTCGGCTTTGTATGATGATGTACTAACTATCACTACTTTTCTCGTTAAAAAGCCAATGGTTAAAATTGATTTTAATTATGAAATAGTTAATGAACAAAATGAAATGATTTGTACAGGAAAATCAACTTTAGCTTTTATAAATATGAAAACAGAAAAGCCAATAAAATGCCCTGACTATTTATTAGAAAAATTAGGCTTCTAGTTTTTTGATGCTAACTTTATACAGATTATCGAAAATTTCAAATACGGTTTTCGCTTCTT
This sequence comes from Polaribacter sp. P097, assembly GCF_036864555.1. NCBI lineage: Bacteria > Pseudomonadati > Bacteroidota > Flavobacteriia > Flavobacteriales > Flavobacteriaceae > Polaribacter > Polaribacter sp. P097. The sequence continues at coordinate 13,116 of NZ_JAZETJ010000001.1, forward strand.
TTTTTCTGATAGAAATCACATATTCACAAGCCAGCTCCATTTTTTGACTTTCTAAATTGATGTTTTTCTCTTTTATAATTCGCATTACTTTATTCATCATGTCATATTCAAAATTCAATTGAAAAAATACATCAATTGTTTTCTCGATTATGTTTGATGCTTCTAAAGTAATTTGAGCAGATGTTTTATAGGCATTAATTAAACCACCTACCCCTAACTTAGTTCCGCCAAAATATCTAACAACAACTATTAAAATATTTGTTACCTCAAAAGATTGTATTTGACCATAGATAGGCATTCCTGCAGAGTTATTAGGTTCACCATCATCATTTGCCCTGTATTTAATGTCTTCTACGCCTATTTGATATGCATAGCAAAAATGACGTGCAGCATAATGTATTTTTCTAACTTTCTCCAAGCAGATCTTAACATCATCTTCACTTTTCACAGGAAATGCAAAACCAAAAAACTTACTATTTCTATCTTTAAATAGTGTTTCCTTAGTAGGCTCATCAATAGTTTTATAGCTATCTAAACTCATTAGGCAATTGCTACAATTACTATTCCAACAATTGCTAAAGCAACACCTAACTTATTTTTTAAACTAAACTGCTCTTTAAAAATTAAGATTCCTACCAAAGTAGAAACAATAACAATACCTACATTATTTATAGTAAAAAGCGTAGAACTTTCAAACCCTTCTGTTTGCAATGCTTTGATTAAAAAAACGATAGAAAAATAGTTAGGCACACCTAAAACTAAACCTGCTATAACATTTTTAATTCCGAATTTTGACTTATTTTTTACAGCTTTAATTAGTAAAATTGTCCCTGCAAAAAAAGCAGCAATTGCAAATAAGCTTCCAGAAAACAAAGATACATCAGCTTTATCTACATAATTAGTTTCTACATATTTTAAGGTAGTATCAATGGCACCTGATCCTAAAAAAAGTAACACAGGAAACAAAAGTCCTGCATTTTTTGATGCTGCTTTATCGTCTTTAACAGAAGCCAAATAAACTGCCACTAAAGCTATAATTATACCTAAAATTTTAAGTACGGTTACTGATTCATTATACAAGAAAACACCAAAAAAAACAGGAATTACAACAGACATTTTACCTGCAACAGAAGCTACTGAAACTCCATTTTTTTGCGCTGTCATTGCCATAACAAAAAAGATTGACACAAATAGCGCACCCAAAAATAAAGCGCCATAAAACCAGGGTTGGCTAGGAATTTCAACTACAGAAAAATCTCTTTCTGCAAAAGTGAACCCCAAAATAAAAGCTACAATATAGTTGATGAAAATAGCCTTTAAAACATCAATCTTATAAATGCCAAAATATTTAAAAATGACAAATAAACCAGTAGAAATTAATATGCTAAGTAATAGGTAGATCAAAGAATAGTGTTTTTGGTGAATAGCTCAGAAACCTCTTCTTTACTAGGATCTAAATTCCAAACATGAATACCTAATTGTTTTGCTGAGTCTGTGTTTTCTTTTAAATCATCTACAAATAGTGTTTCTTCTGCTACTAGATTATTCTGTTGCAATACAAATTCATAAATCTCAGTATCTGGCTTTCTAAAATGTATTTCATGAGACAAATAAAATTGCTCGAAACTACTTTTAAATTGATTGTAAAATGCTGCACCTACTGAATCTTGAATCCATTTAATATGCAAATCATTGGTATTACTAAGCAAGAATAGTCTGTACTTTTTACTTTGCGCTAATTCCAGAATAAACTTTAATCTACTTTCTGGAAAGTCTAACAAAACAGCATTCCAAGCATTAACCAAATCTTCTCTTTTTAAATTTACCTTGTTTTCGTAAAACTGAATAAATTCATCCGTAGAAATTAATCCTTTTTCATAGTTATGATATACCAGAATCATTTCTTGAGAAATTTCTGTAACTCCTAACTCAGCCATAGCTTTATATGTGCCTTGTTTATCTAGGTTGATAAAAATATCACCAAAGTCAAAAATTATATTTTTAATCATTCTTATATATCTTTAAAGTATCATTTTTTATTTCTTGTTGATGAATAATTTGACCCCCGAAAACAGGTGCTTTTATACCATCATTTAAGCAAACATCACCAGTAAAAACAAAGGCTTCATCCCACAAATTTTCGTCTATGAAAGTTTGTAAGGTTTGTGTACCACCTTCAATAATTACAGATTGTATGTTGTGTTTCTGTAAAACAGCTAGTACTTGCTCAGCGATTTTTTGTTTGAAATCTATTTTTTCAAAAATAATATTACTTTCATCGCCACAATTATGAACCTCTTTTTCTGTAATGAAAATAGTTTTTACACTATCATCATATATGTTTAAATTATTTTCAATTCTTAAACTTTTATCGAGAACAACGCGAATAGGATTATTCCCAGACCAAGACCTAACATTTAATTTAGGATTATCTGCTATTGCAGTATTAGTGCCTACCAATATTGCATGCTCTTTGCTTCTTAATTTATGCACCAATTGTTGAGAATATTGATTAGAAATCCAAATTGGTTTTTGAACTTCTTTTTTTAACGGAGCAATAAAACCATCTTGAGAGGTTGCCCATTTTAAAATAACATATGGTCTTTTCTTATTTTGACTGGTAAAAAATCTTTTATGATGTTTTTTACATTTCTCTTCTAAAACACCAACTTTAACATCAATTCCTGCTTTTTCTAACCTTTTTACCCCTTTACCAGCTACTAAACTATTGGTATCTAAAGTACCAATTACCACCTTTTTCAATTTATGTTTGATGATTAGGTCTGCACAAGGTGGAGTTTTTCCATAGTGAGAACAAGGCTCTAAAGTCACATAAATTGTTGCTTCTTTCAACAAACTTTTATCTTTTACAGCATTTATTGCATTTACTTCTGCATGATTTCCTCCATAATTAGAAGTAAAACCTTCCGCAATAATTTTGTTTTGATGCACAATTACAGCACCCACACTAGGATTTGGACTTGTAACTCCAATGCCATTTTTAGCAATTTGCAAACAACGTTCTATGTAAACTTCGTGATTAATAGTGTATTATATTTTTTATAAAATCATGCTAAATTAGCAAACAAACTTATAAAGATAGCTTCTAATTTATCTTATATTTCTTTAAAAATTTAGGTAACTTGCTGCAGCAAAAATACAGTATTAAATGACAAGTGAAGATTTTATCATTAGAGAAATTCAACCTAAGGATGATGCTGCTTTAGCTAAAGTTATTCGTGAAGTAATTTTAGAAATGGGTGCACCAAAAGTTGGTACAGCCTATGAAGATAAAGCCACAGATAACATGTATCAACAATATCAAAAACCTACAAGTGTTTACTATGTTGTTACTCATAACAATAAAGTAGTTGGTGGTGCTGGTATTGCACAGTTAGATAATTTTGAAGACAGCACTTGCGAATTACAAAAAATGTACTTTTTACCAATTGCTAGAGGTAAAGGTCTTGGTTCTAAATTAATTAAGCTATGTTTAGACAAAGCTAAAGATTTGGGGTTTACCAATTGTTATTTAGAAACCCTACCTTACATGCAAGCAGCTGTAAAACTTTACAAAAGAAATGGTTTTATAAATTTAGAAAAACCAATGGGAAATACTGCTCATTACAATTGTAATGTGTGGATGATTAAAGAAATATAAGTTATGATAACATATTACATTTTAGGAGGTGCACATTTACTACTGTTCTTTTGGGCTTTCTATAATATCTTATATTTTGGTGTTAAGCCTTCCAAATCTTTAAGTTGGATTTTAATCACTTTCTTTTTTCCTTTTCTTGGTGTATTTGCATTTATTCTATTTGGTATAAATCGAAGAAAAATCAAGTTTTTTGAACTAAAAGAAACTAAAAAGAGAAAGAATTTTATTGCAAAGTCTTTTGAAACAAAAGATGATGCCAACCTGGATGTTTTAAAAAACATCAAACAAAAAAAAATATCGCAACTTATATATAATACTACCAACATAAGTGCAGAAGAAAAAAACAATGTAACCCTTCTAAAAAATGGAAAGGAAACCTTTGAAGCACTTTACGAAGCTTTAAGAAATGCAAAGAAGTTTATACACCTTCAATACTATATTATAGAAAATGGTGAAGTGTTGTCTAAAATGCTTAAGATTATTGAAGAGAAAAGAAAAGAGGGTGTAGAAGTTAGAATTTTGTATGATACTATTGGTAGCTACTATTTAAAAAATAAAACTAAAAAACGATTAAAAGAAATTGGCGTAGAAATCTACCCAGAAACACCGTTTAAATTTGGTAGTTTTATTTTCTCTTTAAACTTTAGAAATCACAGAAAAATAGCCATAATTGATAATGAAATAGGTTTTACTGGTGGTGTAAATGTTACTGATGAGTATATACATGATAATGATCTTGGTATTTGGCAAGACACCCATTTACGCATAAATGGTTGTGCTGTAAATAGCATTCATAAATCTTTTTTACGAGATTTTTATTACGCAACAGAAAAAGATTTAACAACTACAGAAAAATATACAGAATTATGCAAGGATGAAGGTGATACCACCATACAAATTGTTTCTAGTGGACCAGATTATGATCAATCTGTGGTTATGCAACAATACTTGAGTTTTATCAACTTAGCAGAGAAAAGTATATGCGTGTTAAACCCATATTTTGTGCCTACTTTCGCAATTTTAGAAGCTTTTAAAATTGCTGCTTTAAGTGGCATTCAGGTTACCCTTTTATTACCTAAAAAAAGTGATTCTAAAGTAGCCACTTACAGCATGTATTCTTATTTTGAAACTTTATTAAAAGCTGGTGTAGAAATTTATTTGAGAGAAGACTTTTCTCATAGTAAAGTAATTTTTATTGATGATGATGTAGCTTCTGTTGGCTCAACGAATTTTGATTGCAGAAGTTTTGAGCATAACTACGAACTAAACGCAATTATTTACTGCAAAACCATTACATCCGAAATAAAACATGAGTTTGAAGAGCGAAAACAAAAAGCTAATAAATTAGATTTAGAAACTTTTAGAAAACGATCTAACAAACAGAAAACATTAGAAAGAATCTGTCGTTTTTTTAGCCCATTATTATAAGTATGACTTTAAAAGAATACAGAAACATTTTTACCACTTCTCTTTCACAATTGTATCCTAATACAGAAATAAATACATTTTTAGTGATATTGATTGATGAATTCTTGGATTTAAAACCAGTAGATTTAGTTGTAAAGTCTGATTTTAAAATCAACCAACAAAACCTAACTGATTTAAATAATGCCTTAGATAGATTAAAGAAAGAAGAACCTATTCAATATATTATTGGGCATACAGAGTTTTTTGGCTATTCTTTTCTAGTAAATAAAAACACACTTATTCCAAGACCTGAAACTGAAGAATTGGTTGCCTGGATTATTGAGGAAATAAATAACAACAATACTTATAAGAACAAAAATATTTCAATTTTAGATATTGGTACAGGCACAGGTTGTATACCCATTAGTTTAGCTAAAGAATTGCCAAATGCTACTATTTCTGCTATTGATGTTTCTGAAGAAGCATTAAAAATTGCTAAAAAAAATGCATTAGCTAATAAAGTAAACATCAATTTTATAGAAAGAGATATTTTAAATACATCGAATTTAGATGATAATTACGATATCATAATTTCAAATCCTCCTTATGTTAGAAATTTAGAAAAAGTTGAAATCAACAATAATGTTTTAGAGAATGAACCTCATCTTGCCTTGTTTGTAGAAGACAATAATCCTCTAATTTTTTATAATAAAATTGCTGATTTAGCTCTACATCATCTTACAAATAACGGCTCCTTATTTTTTGAAATCAATCAATATTTAGGCAAAGAAACCATTGCTTTACTTAAAAGCAAACATTATAAAACCATTGAATTAAGAAAAGACATTTTCAAAAATGACAGAATCCTTAAAGCAAATCTATAATTAAAATGTTCTTGAAATATTAAATCCAAAATGGATGTCTCCTCCAAAAAAATCGCCTGTAGTTTCTGCTATAAAACTTTTTTCAATCATGGTAATAGCATTAGATAAAATGAGCTGAAATACATGACCTCCTGTTTCTATATCTACACCAAAAGCTAAAGAATTTCTTGCATTTATAGAGGTTGATTTATCAAAGGCATAAAAATACTCACCATTAATAGAAACCCTTTTACTTACTTTAACTCTAGAGCCAAAACCTAATGCAAAAATATCGTGAGGATCTGCTGCTATACTCACTGTATTTCTATGAATGTAGGTAGGTGTTAATTGATATGAAAAAGAAGGGCTTACTTTTCTTGCAATTAAAACCTGTGAAACATAAGATAAACTTTCTGCAAAGGTTCTTTTATCATCAGGGTCGTAGTCTTTTAGTGTTTTTACTGCAACACTACCAAATAAAGATATAGCAAAAGGAAAAGGCTTTGCTCCTGTTTTTTGTTTAAACAAACTGTACTTTAAAAACCCATCGTAAGTTTTTTCGAAACTACTTCTACCTGCACCAATTGTTAAGTTGTCTGTTAATCCATATTCTAAAGAAAAACGAATGTTTGAATTGTCTAAACCAAACAAATCGTAAAAACCAGAATTTATACGTCCAAATCTATGAGAAATAATAAATTCTAACTCTCTGTCTTTTCTATTTTCTACTGAGTGCCCATTAATAATTCGAGTTCCTTTAAACGTAGATGTAACTATAGATTGATCTGTTTGTACATTTTCATCGTCTAAAATATCTAATAAATCATCTTGAGCATACATGAATGTACTTAAAAAGAATAGGAAAATTGTGGTTAGTAGGTTTTTCATTGGTATTATTTTTTGAATGGAGTGTGCTTAAAGTTAAAAGTTACTTTAATATTTTTAGCAATATTTTTAGCAACAACAGCAGGTATTTTAATATTAAAATCTTCTAAATTGATTAAGAAATTTCCTGTAGCAAAAATGGTATCATCTTTTTTATTCATGGTAGCAATAACAATAATTTCTTTAGCCACTCCATGAATATTTAAAATACCTTTTACTTTAAATTCATTTGGATTTTCTGAAAGCTCATTAAATTCTAATATTTCCCCTTTAAAAGTTGCTTTTGGGTATTTATCTGATTCTACATAATTTTCATTAAAATGTTCTTGCATTAATGCTTTATCAAACAAAAAGGACTTCATTAAAATAGAAATGGCCATTTTAGAATTACTAGCATCTATAATGCTTAAAACCTGATTATTATCTGCAGTAATATCTTCTAAAGGAGCTTTTGAGAAAAAGTTAATTGAACCGCTTTTTGTAAAATAACGTTCTTGTGAATTTACTGTTGCTAAACAAAAGCAAATACAGAAAATGGTAATAATTGATTTCATAATTTATTGATTTACAATTTCGGATTTAACTAAAACAACATCCATTAAATAACCTGTACATATGCCTTTAATGGTAACCAAATCGTTTTTTTTCAGCAACTTAAAATTACTAGTAGCTTCTCTAGACAAATTACATTGTACAGTTCCAAAATCATCTTCTGTTTTTAACGTAACAACTCCTAATTCATTTTCTACTTTCAAATTTTGAATAAGACCTTGAACTTGAATAATTTTATCTAAATATTGTGTGTTTGCCTTTATTTCATCATTAGAAAATTCTGAGAACAAATTCTCTGCAGTTACTGTTACATCAGCTTTCGCATCAGCAACATCTACATGTGGTTTGTTGTACACATTATAAGCCACAACTGCTATAACTATAGAAAGTAATATTATTGGTAGTACAATTTTTTTGAATTTCATATTTTCGCTTAATTGTTTAAAGCCCCTGCATCTACCCAACAAGCTATGGCTTCAATTTCTGAATTTGTTAAAGAACTTCCTTGGGGCATTCTTCTACTTTGCGTTTCTGATTTAACCAAATCTGCATTTGCTCTGGTATTTTCATACGTGGTTAAATCTGGAAAATTACCTCCATTTCCATGACATTGAACACAATTTACATCAATAATAGATTTTATATTTGATGAATAGGTTATGGTTGAACAAGGATCAACATCTGGATTTTCATCAACTATAGGTTCTTCTACGTTTGTTAAACAAGACATAAAAAAAAGCGATATACAAACTATAGGAAAAGTAAATTTTAGGTTGTAAGATAATTTCATTGGATTTGTTTTATTTGATAGTAAAGTAAACATATTATATTTAAAATGATACTATTAGATTCATTCAACAGGAAAATTTATGCTTAAAAAGGAAAAATCAGCGATCAAAAAATCAACAAAAATTTGAAAGCCTTACATATTTAACCACTGTTTAAACTCGGCAGCTTTATTTTTACTAATAATAATTTCTTCTGATGTTTTAGATTGTAAAAGTATTTTTAACTGACTTTTACCATACTTAATAATCTTATCTATGGCTGCTATACTAATTATAAATTGCCTGTTTGCTCTAAAAAATAAAGTAGCATCAAAATTGTTGTACATATCATCCAAACTCATATTTGTTGTAGATTTTTTACCATCAAAACAAACAACATAGGTAATAGTATTTTCGGTGTAAACGTAAGCAATATCTGAAATTGCTATTGGTACTAACTCATTTCTAATATAGGTAAGTATTCTTTTCTTTTCTTGCTCAGTATTGTCATCAGAAGTTATTTCTACAGGTTCTTCTACTACTCTCTCTTTGTAAGAAATTAAATCTGCATTCAACTTAGATAAGTTGATAACCTCTGAGGTTAAAGAGGCGTACTTTGTTTCTAATTGCTTTTCGTAAGCACTACCTAAATAACGAACTACTATAAAAGTAAGTAAGGTAATTAAGATACCCATTATAAAAAACGTGAGGTAGAAATCTGATTTTAAACCAGAAAACTGTGCTCTAACATTTTTGATATTCACATTGGCTGCTACAATTAAATCAGAATTTTTAACAGGAGAAATATAAATAACCCCTGATTCTATTTCCTTACTACTCTTTAAAATATCATAAAACTCATCTGAATAGTTTTTGCCAATTAATGATGCCAATAATTTTTCATTAGAATTTAAAGGTTGGCCTACCTTTAATTTATTCGGATTTGCAACTTCATTTCCACTCCAATTAAAAACACTAATAAACCAAGTATCTGTTGCATTTATAGACAAATTTTCTTGAATACGTTCTAAACTTTCTTGTTTAGAAATGTTATTATCTAACTGAAAACTCAAAAAATCTGCAATTTCATTAGTCTCTCTTTTTGCAGACTCTACTTGAACTTCTATTAGTTGCTTAGCACTTGCTTTAATTAAGAATTGCGAAATAAAAATAGCACCCAATAAAAATATTAGAGCTATAGATAAAAAAGTAAATAAATAAAGTTTGTCTTTTTTCATATGATACTAAAATTGAACAAGATAAGATTATTCTAAGTTATTACTGAAAAATATGTTCGTCTTTAAAGCTCAATTTTCCTTTTCAGTTAGTTTTTTAGAACAGAAACTAACAATCTTACTAAATTAGCAATATAATGAAGAGAAAAAAATACATTTTAGTAATTCTCATATTACTAATTTTAATGTTTGTGATCAAATATGCTTTTGTATCTGAAGATTATAAGCAGACAGAGAATTTGTTTGACAAAACACCAGAACTCATTTTAAATGCAAATGATCTTACAAATGCATATGTAAAAAATGAAGAAAATTCAAACAAATTATACGCTGGTAAAATTATTGAAGTGATAGGTATAGTTGAAGAAACAACTACATTAAATAACAGAAATACCATTATTTTAGCAAGTGAACATAATTCTTTTGGTGTTATTTGCGATATAAATCCTAATTTCACAACTGAATTTAATCAGATACAAAAAAATCAAAAAATACAAGTAAAAGGCATTTGTAAAGGATTTTTAAAAGATGTAATACTATTAAATTGCTCAATAGAACTAAAACCAAATGAATAAACTATTACTGTTTCTATTAATCTTTTTTGCCATTGGCAACTCTGATTCTGAAGACAACCAATTTATTGCTAGACAAGGTCAGGTTACTTTTTTCTCTTACACTTCTGCAGAAAATATTGAAGCTAAGAACAACCAAGTACTAAGTATTTTTGATGTTGAAAAAAAAGAAATTGCTATTAGCATGTTAATGCGTGCCTTTGTCTTTAAAAAAGATTTAATGTACGAGCATTTTAATGAGAGTTATATTGAGTCAGACATTTATCCAAAGGCAAACTTTACAGGAACTATAATTGATTTTGATGCTAGTACAACAGAAAATCAAACTAAAATAATTCGAGGTAATTTAACCATTCATGGAATTACAAAACCAACTGAGATAAAGGCAAACATCGAAAAAACTAATGGAAATTATAGAATTTACGGAGATTTTAAAGTAAATGTAAATGATTTTCAAATCCAAATTCCGCAAATTTTAGCAAGTAATATTGCAAAAACCATTTTAGTAAATTTTGATTTTAAATACCAACCTTATGAAGAATAACAAAATAATTTTGCTTGGTTTTTTGTTTTTCATATCAACCAATTGCACCTTAAACGCTCAAGATTTATTAAATAAACTAAACAATGAGTTTCCTTCTGAAAACACAAATACAATTGCCACTTTTAAAACCACAAGAATTGGCTTAGGGCATTCTATTGAAACAAGAAAAAAGGGTGCTCTAGAAATATCACTTTACAACAGGTACTGGAATATTCCTAATTTTGAAGGACAGCGATTTTTAGCAGACGTTGCAAGCAGAAGATATGGCTTAAGCTATTCTTTTACAGATCATTTAACCTTTGGAATTGGCTATGAAGATCATGATAAAATTGCAGATGGTTTCTTAAAATACAAGTTACTACAGCAGAAGAACAATAAAAAAAATTGGGTTTCTGTTACCTTATTACAAACTATTTCTCACAGAACTTTGGAAAACACTAATACAAATTTGTATGCACCTAGCAGTTCTGATAATAAATATGCGTTTACAAGTCAGGTTTTAATTGCGAGAAAGTTAAACTCGAATTTGTCTTTACAAATTACGCCTACTTATATTAGAAGAGAAAACAACGAAACTACAAACGATCCTAATAATCAATTTGCGCTAGGTTTTGGAGGAAGACATAAAATTAGCAATCATGCTTCTATAGTTTCTGAATATTACTTGGTTGCTAATACTTTAAAATCAATAGAAACTTATAATACTTTTATGGTTGGAGTAAATTGGGAATTGGGTGATTTATTACTACAATTTCAAATGACTAATGCCAGAAACTTTGCTGAGGATACTTTTATCACCCAAACTAGAAATAATTTTAATGCCAAAGATGGTAATTTTCATTTCGGGTTTAATACAACTTTTGTGCTCCACACTAAAAAGAATAAGCTCAAATAAAAAAAGCCAATGAATTATTCATTGGCTTTTTTGTATACTTAATTTAAATATTACTTATTTAAATACATTTTACGTCTTGAATATAAATCGTAAAAGTCATCGTCTTTTAAACTATCTATAAATAAGATACTTTCTCCTGTAGATTTCATCTCTGGACCTAGTTTCTTATTCACATTTGGAAACTTGTTGAAAGAGAATACTGGTTGCTTAATTGCAAAACCATCTAATTGAGGATTAAAATCGAAATCTGTTACTTTCTTAGCGCCTAACATTACTTTAGTTGCATAATTCACATAAGGCTCTTTGTAAGCTTTTGCAATAAAAGGTACTGTTCTAGAAGCTCTAGGATTTGCTTCAATAATATAAACTGTATCATCCTTTATAGCAAACTGTATGTTTATTAAACCAACAGTTTTTAGAGCTCTAGCAATTGTATGTGTATGATCTTTAATTTGTTGCATTACAAACTCACCTAAGTTAAATGCTGGTAAGGTTGCATTAGAATCTCCTGAATGTATTCCACAAGGTTCTATGTGCTCCATAATTCCTATAATGTAAACATTACCATCAGCATCACAAATTGCATCTGCTTCTGCTTCAATTGCTCCATCTAAATAATGGTCTAACAATAGTTTGTTATTTGGCATTCTACCTAATAAATCTACTACATGCTCTACCAATTCTTCTTTATTGATGACAATTTTCATTCCTTGACCACCTAATACATAAGAAGGTCTTACTAAAATAGGAAAGTCTAATTCATCTGCTAAAGTTAAAGCCTCATCTGCAGTTTCTGCAATTCCGAATTGTGGATAAGGAATGTTATTCTCTTTTAACATTGATGAAAAACGTCCTCTATCTTCTGCAATATCTAACGCTTCAAAAGAAGTACCAATAATTTTAATTCCGTATTTTGTTAACTTCTCAGCTAACTTTAAAGCAGTTTGTCCTCCTAACTGAACAATAACACCTTCTGGTTTTTCATGACGAATAATATCATAAATATGTTCCCAGAAAACAGGCTCAAAATATAATTTATCTGCAGTATCAAAATCTGTAGAAACAGTTTCTGGATTACAATTAATCATAATTGTTTCATAACCACATTCTGCTGCTGCTAAAACCCCATGTACACAACAGTAATCAAACTCAATACCTTGCCCAATTCTATTTGGTCCTGAACCTAAAACAATTACCTTTTTTCTGTCTGAAACAATACTTTCATTGGCAATAGTAATATCACCTTCTGCAGTTTCAATTTCATTTTCAAAAGTTGAATAGTAGTAAGGTGTTTTTGCAGTAAATTCGGCAGCACAAGTATCTACTAACTTATAAACTCTTTGAATTTTAAGTTCTTCTCTTTTGCTATACACTTCACTTTCTAGACATTCTAGCATATGTGCTATTTGTCTATCTCCATATCCTTTTTGCTTTGCCTCTAATAATAAATCTCTCTCTATAGTATCTATTGTATAAGTAGAAATTTCTTTTTGTAGCTGAAATAACTCTTCATATTGTTTTAAATACCACATGTCTATTTTAGTGATATCGTAAATTTTACTTAGAGGAATTCCCATTGCAATTGCGTCGTAAATTGCAAAAACTCTATCCCAACTTGCGTTGGTTAATTTTTCTATAATTTGATTGTAGTTGGTATACCCTTTACCATCTGCTCCTAAACCATTTCTTTTTATTTCTAAAGATTGAGTGGCCTTGTGCAATGCTTCTTGAAAAGAGCGTCCAATACCCATAACTTCACCTACAGCTTTCATCTGTAAACCTAAAGTTCTGTCTGAACCTTCAAATTTATCAAAGTTCCAACGTGGAATTTTTACGATTACATAATCTAAAGTAGGCTCAAATAATGCTGATGTAGATTTTGTAATTCCGTTTTCTAATTCATCTAAAGTATAACCTATAGCTAATTTAGTAGCTACTTTTGCAATAGGGTAACCTGTTGCTTTAGAAGCTAATGCAGATGAACGAGAAACCCTAGGGTTAATTTCAATAGCAATAATTTCTTCTTTCTCATCTGGAGAAACTGCAAATTGTACATTACAACCACCTTCAAAATCACCAATAGAACGCATCATATGAATTGCCATATCACGCATTTTTTGATAAGTTTTGTCTGATAAAGTCATAGCAGGAGCAACTGTAATAGAATCTCCTGTATGAATACCCATAGGATCCATATTTTCTATAGAACAAATAATAACAACGTTATCATTCTTATCCCTTAACAGCTCTAATTCATACTCTTTCCAACCCATCATGGCTTTGTCAATCATCACCTCATGTATTGGTGATGCTTCTAAACCTCTACTTAATAACTCATCAAAATCTTCTGGATTATATACAATAGATGCACCTGCACCTCCTAGGGTATATGAAGAACGTATTACTAAAGGAAAACCAAAACGTTGTGCAATTTCTTTACCTTTTAAGAAAGATGTTGCTGTTTCTTGAGGAGCCATGTCTACCCCAATTTTTCCCATTAATTCTCTAAACTGCTCTCTATCTTCTGTAACATTAATGGCATTAATATCAACACCAATCATTTTTACGTTAAAATCTGACCAAATACCTTTGTCATCTGCTTCAATACATAAGTTTAATGCAGTTTGTCCACCCATTGTTGGTAAAACAGCATCAATTTGAGGATGCTCTTTTAAAATTTGGATAATAGACTTAGTAGTTAGTGGCAACAAATACACATGATCAGCCATAGATGGGTCTGTCATGATTGTTGCAGGATTCGAGTTAATTAAAATGGTTTCTATACCATCTTCTCTTAAAGAACGTAAAGATTGTGAACCAGAATAATCGAATTCACAAGCTTGACCAATAACAATAGGTCCAGATCCTATAATTAAAATTGATTTGAGGTCTTTTCTTTTTGGCATTGTAAGTTGTTGTATTTATTAGTTTTACAAAAATAGTTAGGGTTTGGGTATAAAAAAAGGTGTTACTTAAAAAAGTAACACCTAATATATTAACAATTGTTAATCATTTATCTTTTTGGTCTAGCTTCAGATGAAACAGATAATTTCTTTCTTCCTTTAGCTCTTCTACGTGCTAATACCTTTCTACCATTAGCAGAAGCCATTCTTTCCATGAAACCGTGTTTGTTTCTTCTCTTTCTCTTTGATGGTTGATACGTTCTTTTTGGCATTATCTGTATTTTTAAAAATCTTCTTAATTATTTTCTTTTCGCTATAAGATTATCACCTTATTAAAAGCGTGTGCAAATATACAACTGTTTTTATTTTTGACAAATACTATTTGAAAAAAAATAGAAAATTATTTAATCCTTCTAAAAATTCGCTTAAAACACTTCTTAATCAGCTGTTCTTCGCTTTTGTATGTGGCAATTTTACCATCATCTTCATAAGAATTTGTATCAAAATTAAAATTTGCGCTATCATAAACAGAACCTTGACATTGTATTTCTATAGGTGTTGTATTGTTTTTTAGATCTATAATTTTTAAAAACACAACAGAACCAGCTAATAAATTACTTTGAAATTTTAAACCATTATATCTAGAATCATTAGTTTTATTGATTTGCTGTGCACTTAATATTTTTGTTAAAACTAAATAATCTATATCTGTAGTTTGCTTTATAATATCTAAATATTCTTGAGTCGGATGATAGTCAAGTTTTAAAGGAATGACAATTTTGCCATTGGCATCTTTATACTTTCGTTTCAGGTAAGATTGATTTTTAAACTCTTCTTTAAAGAAATCTATTACATAATCATTATAGCCATCAGTGCTTTTTGCCAAATAATTTTGTTGAGTGCTATTTATGAGATATTTTACATTTTTATTATAATCTAAGGTTGATGTTACCCAAAGATCTTCTAAAATATAATTTGCAGATTTTCTTTCAAAGTGATTGGGAAATAAGATTGAACAGCCACTAAATATTGTAATAAGACAAAATAATAGTATTTTTTTCATGCTCATAAAGCATCAAAAGTTATTCCAAATTATTTTTTACAATTATGCATCTTTTTATTTGAGATAAAAAGCAGAGTTAGTACTTTTGCCCAAACCTAAAAGAACCATGCACAATACTAAATACGTTTTTGTAACAGGAGGCGTAACTTCATCACTTGGAAAAGGAATTATAGCTGCTTCATTAGCAAAACTATTGCAAGAAAGAGGCTTTTCTGTAACGATTCAAAAATTAGACCCTTATATTAATATTGATCCAGGAACATTAAACCCATATGAACATGGAGAATGTTATGTTACTGATGATGGTGCTGAAACTGACTTAGACTTAGGTCATTATGAGCGTTATTTAAACATACCAACTTCTCAAGCCAATAATGTAACTACAGGTAGAATTTATCAATCTGTAATTAACAAAGAGCGAAAAGGAGAGTTTTTAGGAAAAACAGTACAGGTAATTCCACATATAACTGATGAAATTAAACGTAGAATTCAACTTTTAGGCGAAACTGGTGAGTATGATATTGTTATTACAGAAATTGGTGGAACTGTAGGTGATATAGAATCTTTACCTTATGTAGAGTCTGTAAGACAAATGCTTTGGGAAAAAGGTGAAGAAAACGCAATTGTAATTCACTTAACCTTAGTACCTTATTTAGCTGCTGCAGGTGAGTTAAAAACAAAACCTACACAGCATTCTGTTAAAATGTTAATGCAAAGTGGAGTTAGCCCAGATATTTTAGTATGTAGAACAGAACATGAAATTTCTGATGACATTAAACGTAAACTAGCTTTATTCTGTAATGTTAAAAAAGAAGACGTTATACAGTCTATTGATGCAGAAACAATTTATGATGTTCCTAATTTAATGCTGAATGAAGGATTAGATGAAGTGGTTTTAAATAAACTACAATTAGAATCTAAAAAGAAACCTGCTTTAAAAACTTGGAATAGCTTTTTACAGAAACATAAAAACCCAAAGTCTGAAGTAGAAATAGGTTTAATAGGGAAATATATAGAATTACAAGATTCTTATAAATCGATTACAGAAGCATTTATACATGCTGGCTCATCTAACGAAACTAAGGTTAAAGTAAGATGGATTCATTCAGAAAGTTTATCTCCTAAATCTGTTGAAAAAAAATTAGCAGGTTTAAATGGAATTTTAGTTGCTCCTGGTTTTGGAGATAGAGGAATTGAAGGTAAAATAAAAGCGGTTAAATACGCTAGAGAAAATAACATTCCGTTTTTTGGTATTTGCTTAGGTATGCAAATGTCTGTCATTGAATTTGCAAGAAACGTACTTAATTTAGAAGGTGCTAGTTCATCTGAAATGAATAAAAGTGCAAAGCATCCTGTTATTAACTTAATGGATAGCCAAAAAAATGTAACCAACAAAGGTGGCACAATGCGTTTGGGAGCTTGGGATTGTGAAATTAAGAAAGGATCTAAGGTTTACGATGCTTATCAATCTGAATTGATTAGCGAAAGACACAGACATAGATATGAGTTTAACAACACCTATTTAGAACAAATGGAAAGTGCTGGTTTAAAGGCTACTGGTATTAACCCTAAAACAGGTTTGGTAGAAGTTGTTGAATTAGAAAATCATCCTTGGTTTGTAGGTGTTCAATATCACCCTGAATACAAAAGTACAGTATTGAAACCTCATCCTTTATTTGTAGATTTCATTAAAGCTGCTTTAAAACAATCTAAAAAATAGGGTTTTTATAAACTTCATTTTAAAGTGGAACACTAATTGAACTATTAAAAAGTATATTATTTAAGAGTAGAAAATCAATCAAAAATCTGCTTTTTAACTACATTTGTCGCGTTTAATACAAGAATATATCTTGCTAAAGTGACAAACTGACATTTTAATTTACACATGGAACAAAAAAAATTCGATTACAATTCTTTTATAGGAATGATTCTTCTTGCAGGAATTTTGTTGTGGTACTTTAATACCAACAAGCCAGAAGAATTGGAAGAGCAACAACCACAAGAAATTGTAGAAACTACTTCAAATAATGACAAGGAAAACACCAAAAACATTGCAGCACCAGTTTTTGAAAATGATTCTTTAAAACAAATTGCTTTACAAAATAAATTAGGTGCTTTTGCACAAAGTGCATTAAATGGTAAAGAAGGCACTACTGTAATTGAAAATAGTTTGGTAAAATTAACTATTGATAACAAAGGTGGACAAATTGTAAAAGCTTTGGTAAAAAATTACCAAACTTATGATTCACTTCCATTATATATGATTAAGGATAATAATGCCTCTTTCAATATCAATTTTGGAACTACAGACAATAGAATTTTAAATACTAAAGATTTATTCTTTGAACCTTCTTTAACAAATAGTGGAGAAAACACAGTGCTATCTATGAAATTAAAGGTTTCTGATAGTCAATATTTAGAATACAGATACGAAGTAAAACCAGATGATTATTTTGTTGATTTTTCTATAAGATCACAAGGTTTAGATGGCGTATTTAATTCATCTAATCCTATCAACTTAGATTGGACTTTAGATGGTTTTAGACACGAAAGAAGTTTAAAGACAGAGAATACCATGTATTCTTACTACTATTATAAAAGTGAAGATGAAGTTGAGTATTTAAATGCAGGTAATACAGAAATTGCCAATGATATAGATTGGGTTGCTTATAAACAGCACTTTTTCATGTCTAACTTGTTAACAGACACACCTTTTAACAATGCAACTGTAACCTCTTCAGATTTAGTTGAAGACGAAAAATTAGATACCGTTTTTACAAAAAGATATGAATTAAAAACTCCTTTAGCTTTAACAGGTGGGGAATTAAATTATAACATGAAATGGTTCTATGGACCAAGTGATTATAATTTATTAAAAACTTTTGAAGGCACAGATTTAGATGAAACTGCAGATTTAGGTTGGGGAATTTTTGGATTCTTAAACAGAAACGTATTTTATCCTGTATTTAATTTATTAGAAGGTTTCTTAAGTAACTACGGTTTAATTATTATTCTGATGACTATTGTTGTTCGTATTTTAATGTCCCCATTAGTTTATAAATCTTATTTATCTAGTGCAAAAATGAAGGTGATAAGACCTGAATTACAAGAGCTAAATAAAAAATATCCTGGTAAAGAAAATGCTATGAAACGTCAGCAAGAAACCATGGCGATTCAAAGAAAAGCAGGAGTAAATATGATGTCTGGTTGTATACCTGCATTATTACAAATGCCGATATTCTTTGCATTATTTAAGTTTTTCCCAACAAACATTGCTTTACGTCAAGAAAGCTTTTTATGGGCGCCAGATTTATCATCTTATGATGTAATATTTAATCTTCCTTTCGAAATTCCGTTTTATGGAGATCATGTAAGTTTATTTCCAATTTTAGCTTCTATTGCTATATTCTTTTATATGAGAATGAACCAAAGTCAGCAAGCTAATATGCAAGCACCTACTCAAGAAGGGATGCCAGATATGAGTAAAATGATGAAATACATGATTTACTTCTCACCTATTATGATGTTAATTTTCTTTAATAGATATGCAAGTGGATTAAGTTTGTATTACTTTATTTCTAACTTATTAACTATCTCTATTATGTTAGTAATTAAGAACTATGTAATTGATGAAGAAAAGATTCATGCTCAAATAGAAGAGAATAAAAAACGTCCTGAAAAAGCAAAAAGCAAATTCAGACAAAGAATTGATGCTGCAATGAAACAAGCACAAGAGCAGCAAGCAAGACAACAGAAAAAATAGCAAGTAGTACTTGTAATTAAATAGAAAAACCCAAAACGATTACGTTTTGAGTTTTTCTTATTATATTTAAAATATGAATAAGAAAATCTTCAACTTATTGCCATTCGTCCTTTTAGGAATCTACTATTTTTTAATCCCTTTTAGTAGTTTTAATCAACAAATGATTTATCTATTTCTTGCAGTTTTAATTAGTATTTATGTTTTATCTAAAAAAAGAAATTTAAAGAAATCTAGAATTATTATGTTCATTTTAGCTTTAATTGCAACTGCATGTATCGCATTTATAAATTTTTAGTATCTAAGAATTTTGAACTAAGTTTTTACTCTTAAATCTACCATAGAATAAAATGTAAGCATAACAGATAATAGCCAAAATAAACGCTGTTTTAAAACCATAATTATCTATTAAGCTACCAAAGGTAAAAGGAATAATTGCACCACCCACAATTGCCATACATAACAAACCAGATGCTTGGGCTTTTAAATCTCCTAAACCTTCTAAACTTAACGTAAATATAGTTGGAAACATTATCGAATTAAATAACCCAACAGCCAAAATAGACCACATAGAAAGTAAGCCTACTGTGTTTATTGAAATAAAAATCAGGGTAATTGCAAAGCCTGCAAAAATGGCTAATACTTTACCAGGAGCTAAAATTTTAGTTAAATAAGCCCCTATGAATCTACCAATCATTGCTCCTCCCCAATAAAAAATCACAAAAATTCCTAATAATGATTTTGGATCTGCTTCAGAAAACGATTTATTAAAAACACTCGCAATTGTATTTGCAATGCCCATCATTGTTTCATTCTGAGAAACAACTGTTGCCAAATTCATAGTATCAAAATAATTTACTAAAAAACTACCAATCGCAACTTCAGCACCCACATAAACAAATATGCCTAATGCCCCCATTAACATCATTTTATTTTTTAGCAAAGTAAAATAACCACCTTTAGGTGACTCTTGCATAACTTTAGGCAGTTTTATAAATGCAAATATTAAAGCCAAAACGATTATAGCTAGCGCTATTATAAAAAATGGTGTTTGCACAGTTTCAGCTTCAGCAATATAATAGTTACTCTTCTCTAAATCGCTTAAAATGGCTATCTCTGCAGATGATTTTACAGAATCACTTAATAAAAACAGTGCACCAATAATGGGTGCAATTGTGGTTCCTAAAGAATTAAATGCTTGCGATAAATTTAGCCTACTACTTGCTCCTTTTTCATTACCCAGTAAAGCTACATAAGGATTTGCTGCTACTTGCAATACTGTAATACCACCAGCCAATGTAAAATAACCAATTAAAAAAATAGTAAAATTTCTATATTCTGAAGCAGGATAAAATAACAAACAACCCAAGGCCATTGTAAGTAAACCAAAAACAATTCCTTTTTTGTAACCAATTTTAGATAAAATAAAACCTGCAGGTAATGAAAAAACGAAGAAGGCTGTAAAAAAAGCAAACTGAATTAAAACTGTTTTTGCATATGAAATTTCAAAAACATCCTTTAATCTTGGCACTAAACTATCTACCAAAACCGTGATAAAGCCCCAAAGAAAAAACAAGGTAGTTAAAAAGATAAATGCACTTTTATAGGATTTAGTTGTGGTTGACATAGAATAGTTTTAAACTTTATTGAAAAAATCTGACTTTATATTTTGGTTTAATTTGTCTTTATAAACATTGTAACTAAACCATTCATGAATTGAAAAAGCACCTGTTTCTCCCATTTTATTTACTGCAATATAACCAACTTGA
Source organism: Polaribacter sp. P097 (assembly GCF_036864555.1). NCBI lineage: Bacteria > Pseudomonadati > Bacteroidota > Flavobacteriia > Flavobacteriales > Flavobacteriaceae > Polaribacter > Polaribacter sp. P097. The sequence continues at coordinate 33,992 of NZ_JAZETJ010000001.1, forward strand.
AAATCTTTATAGTTTTTACCAGGCTTATTTACAATTCTACCTATAGCTTCTTCACAAGCTTCTTGAGGCGTTTTACCTTGCCTCATTAATTCTACAATAAGAAAGCTTCCAACAGTTTTTAAAACCTCTTCACCTAAACCAGTAGCAGCAGCTCCACCAACTTCATTATCTACAAACAAACCACCACCAATTATTGGCGAGTCTCCTACTCTACCTGCCATTTTATAAGCCAAACCACTTGTAGTACAGGCTCCAGAAATATCACCTTCTTTATCTAAAGCTAACATCCCTATTGTATCGTGATTTTCAATATTAATAATTGGTTTGTATTCTGATTTTTCTTTCCATTTCTCCCAATCTTTTTTAGATTTTTCAGTTAGCAAATTTTCTCTTTTAAAACCCTGACTTACTGCGAATTGCTCTGCTCCTTCTCCAACCAGCATAACATGTGGTGTTTCCTCCATAACTTTTCTAGCTACAGAAATTACATGCTTTATATTTTTTACGCCCAAAACAGACCCATAATCTCCTTTAGCATCCATAATACAGGCATCTAAAGTTACATTTCCATCTCTATCAGGTAAACCTCCCAAACCAACTGTTTGATTTTTTTCATTAGCCTCTTCTATTCTACAACCTTGCTCAACAGCATCTAAAGCAGAACCCCCTTTTTCTAAAACTGCAGCTGCAGTTTCTACAGCCAAATCAGTTCTCCAAGTTGCAATTACCAAAGGTTTTATTGCTAAAGATTTATTTTTTCTAATCTCTTTCCTATCAAAATTTAAGATTGATGATGAAACAGTAGCCAAACCTAAGCCTGTAGCAGATGCTTTTTTTATAAAATTTCTTCTTTTCATTTTTTATTTAAATTGAATTTCATCCACAAACAACCAACTTTTTCCATTATGTTTTGCTCCTAAATGCCATTTTGGAAGTGCTCCTAACTTATTTGCAACTAACTTTACGTATCTAACTTTTGAATTCTTTGGATAATAAAATGTATATCCTTTTATACTTCTATCTTTTTGTTCTTCAACATCAATATCAAATTCACCCAAAGAAGCATAATTTATACCATCTTCTGAGACGAAACAAGTAATTTTAGTTGGTAGGAAAATCCAACTTTTTTGATCTTCTAAAAACTGTACTTTAATTCTACCATCATTATTTTTTACTTTGCCAAGATCAACCACAGCAACTAAATCCGTATCAAAATAACCTTGCCAAGTTCCAGTTCTAAAATCTTCTGCACCCATCACACCATCAATTAAAGCATTATCTCCACCTGCATTGTATTGATTTGCATATTCTGATTTTAAATCAATTTTAATATTCGGATCTATTTTGTAAAAATCGGTTCTAACTGTGGCACTTTTTACTCCATTTTTTTCAGCATAAACGTACAATGGAATTCCTTTATCAATCAAAATTGGGTTCTTATATTTTTTATAACCTCCTTTGTAACCTACTCTATAAAAAATAGAAGCTTCTTTATCTACATTTGCCAAAGTAACACTAGTACTTTCCTTAAAAGCAATATCTCCTTTTTCAATAAAAGGTGCAGTTACTATTAAATGATCATTGATAGCTGTAGAAGGAATGTGGTTATCATTTGTAGCCCAATCAGAAGGCGTATTTGTCATGGTAAACACTAATTTACCTCCGTTTATAATATCTTGATGATTTAGATATGAATAAATATAATCTTCTCCATTTAAAGTAGCAGATTGAATATAAATATTTTCTTCGGATTTATTTTTTGCTTCAATCGCAAACGATTTTCCATTTTCTAAATGTATTGTGGATTTTTCAAATAGTGGTGTACCAATAATATATTCGTTAGCTCCTGGAGTTACAGGATAAAAGCCCATAGATGAAAAAATATACCAAGCACTCATTTGTCCACAATCCTCATTACCAGAAATTCCATCAGGAGAATTTGTGTATAATTCCGTTAAAATTTGATTGACTTTCTCTTGAGTTTTAGAAGGTTTATTTACAAAATTATATAAGTAAGCCATGTGATGACTGGGTTCATTACCATGTGCATATTGCCCAATTAAACCTGTAATGTCTGCTTGATGACTACCAGATGTATTTTGGCTAGCAGAAAATAATTTATCTAAATTATTTTCTAGCTGGTTTTTACCTCCAAGCAATTTTATAAAACCAGTAATATCTTGAGGAACATAAAAACTATATTGCCATGCATTAGCTTCTGTATAATTAAAATTTACTTCATAAGGATCAAAAGGAGAAAACCATGAGTTTCTAAATCGACCACGCATAAATTGCGATTCTGGATCGAAAACATTTTTGTAGTATTGAGCTCTTTCTAAAAATGTTTGGTAATCTTTATCCTTACCCATACTTTCAGCCATTTTTGCAATAGACCAATCATCATAAGCATATTCTAAGGTTTTAGAAACTGACTCTGACTCATTTTCTACAGGGATAAAACCAAATTCTTTATAGTATTGCAACCCAAATTTATTTTGATTTGCAGAATGTTTCATTGCAGTAAACGCTTTATCTAAATCATAATTTCTGATGCCTTTTAAATAAGCATCTGCTATAACAGGTACTGCATGATAACCTATCATACAACCTGTATAATTTGCGGATAAATCCCAAATTGGCATAATGCCACCTTCATCATATTTTGCTAAAAAAGTATTTATAAAATGATTGGTTTTTTCTTGTTCTATGATAGTATATAAAGGATGTGCTGCTCTGTAAGTATCCCACAAAGAAAATACGGTATAATACTCAAAGTCATTTGTTTTGTGAATATTTAAATCCATTCCTCTATACCTCCCATCTATGTCTTGATATAAATTTGGAGCTAAAGCCACATGATACATAGAAGTATAAAAATTTGTTTTATTATCTTCATTATTATCTATCACTTCAATTTTCTGCAATTGCTGCTCCCAAATATCTTGAGCTTCTTTTTTAACTTGTTCAAAATTTTTATTTCCTATTTCAGCCTCTAAATTCTGCTTAGCACCTTTACTATCAACTGCAGAAATTCCGATTTTTACAAAAACAGTTTCATTCTTAGGGTTGTTTATTTTTAATGCAGCTTTTGACTGTTTTTGATTGTCTTCATATACTAACTCAAACTCATGAGACAACTCTACATAATAGAATAACTTTTGATTGCTAGCCCATGCTTTAGAGTGCCTAAAACCCTGAATTACTTTCGGTGTAACTTGAGTGATATTATGTGCTAATAATTCATCTCTGTGTTCTAAATCGAGTATTATATAGTTATTGCTTGAATCCGGAAATTGGTATTTATGCACTCCACTTCGTCTAGAAGTAGTTAGCTCCACACTAATATTAGTATCTTCTAATAGCACTTTGTAAAAACCTGGCTCAGCAATTTCATTTTCGTGAGAAAATTTTGATTTATAACCTTTATTACCATCTGCGCCATTATTAAAAATCATTTCATTTGTTGGCATTAACAAAACATCTCCATAATCAGAAACACCTGTTCCACTTAAATGTGTATGTGAAAAACCATAAATTTCATCATCTGAATAATGGTAACCAGAACAACCATCCCAACCATCTAATCTGGTATCTGGAGATAATTGCATCATTCCAAAAGGTAATGTAGCTCCTGGATATGTATGTCCATGACCACCTGTTCCAATAAACGGATTTACATAAGATATGAGTGATTTATCTTGGGAGATTGTAGCGTTAGAATTTTTATTCTGGCAAGATAATAACGCTATCAGAATAAAATAAAATACCGATTGTAGTTTCATTCTAAGAAATGATTTTTAAGATTCTCAAAAGATAACAAAAATGAATCTTAAAATTTATACTCTAAAAAAACTTAAATAGTGATTTTTTTGAGATTTATTGAACGATAATTTTGAACGATTTACCTTTGGCATTTGTAAGCATATAAATACCAGTAGCAATTTTAGACAAATTGATTTTAGTTTGATTATTCATCACAATAAAATTTTGTTGAATATTAATAACTCTACCACTTACATCAACTAAATAAAACTTGTCTTCATTTGAAGTATTTGTAACTATTAATTCTTGCTGTTTATTTGCTGGATTAGGAAAAACCTTACTTACCAAATCAATAAAATTATCATCTAATGCCAGAACGTTTTTATCAAAATAAGGCAAAGCAAAATTAAATGCTTGTACACCTACTTTTTCACCTATTAATCTGCCAGGAATATCATCTGCAGGAGGATGAATTCCTCCCCAAATACGAGATAAACTACATTGATCTGAAGCATCTCTATAAGTGGCCCATTGCAATTTTACATCAACAGAAGGGCCTTGCTCAAATACTAAGAATTCATTCTTTTTTGCTGTAAATTCGGCTATTCCTCCTGGAAAAAAAGCATCTCCAGTAAAAAGAGTTAGCACTTCTGCAGCAGCTCTAGAAAATGTAGAATGCCCAGAAACAAAACCTGAGAAAGGCGGAGTTACAAAGCTTGGTCTTTGATAAGGCCACCAATTTTCAGCTAAAATCCAACCAACCCCAGCTTCGTCTGTATTGGTGTTCGTAATTTCATCATGACCTCTCCAAGTATATAATTTAATTTTATTAATATTTTCTGGATTACGCAAAGCCAATGCCTCATCTTCTTTAACCAGCTCAATAAATCCTGGTTCTAATAAAATTCCTTGTGGATTATAATTTGGCAAGTTCTCATCAGAGCTTTGACCTAAATCTGCCAAATATCTTATCGCAGAAATTGGTCTTATATAATCATAAAAACCTTTTAAACTCCAAGCTGCAATTGCTGCATCATGCATTGCACCTCCTAATACAAAGTACGATTTTACATCCCATTCTAAATGGGACAATTCTTCTCCTTCACCTGCTATTTTTTTAACTAATAAATCATGATCATTAACTTCGTTTAAAATGGTAAACCAATGTCCAGGAGGTGTTTCTGAATCAGGACCATCTGCCCAAAATTCAGCCAAAACTCTTGTGTAATCTCCTCTAGGCACAATTTGAGACTCGTAAATTTCGTTCGTAATTGGATTTGTATTATGACCTTCACTAATATCACCACCTAAAAATCGTTTGTAAAAATTATCGTAATTCGAATAAGAATCTGGAAAATTATTTGAAGATAGATTACCAATCGATTTTGGAGAAATATCCCACATTACATTATCATTTGGGTCTAGATGACTTCCCCAAATTGCGACTTGCATAAATCCTTTTTTATAGTGACTGGAAGAAACCAAATCATTCTCATCTAATAATGGTGGAGCAGAAATATCATGATACAAAGTATAATTATTATTGTTTTTAGATATCATTTTTTTATCTTCATTCTCTAAAGAAAATGGCGCAACTACACCCCATTCAGGACTCAAGAAATCTATGACATCACCCTCAATTAAATTCCCACTTTGATCTATATAAGTATCTAAACTTAATGTTTGCCATCTGTTAGGATCTGATATTTGTAAATTTCCAGGAATTTCAGGAACCAAAGGATTATTCACAGTCTCATAAAATTGATTTTCAAAATTTGCCAACTCATTAGAACCATCTTGATTGCCATAACTAATAATAGTTTCTGCAATGTAATTACCTAATGCAGCTGCATTACCATCTTCATAATTAATATCGGTATAATTAATATCAAAATTAAGTTGACTCATCAAATCATTTAACTTTTGTTGAGTTGTATTATGGCTTGGAGAATTTTTAAAGCGATAACTTAATACGCGATAAGCTGCATAACTTATTGCTTTTTTTCTTGAAGCTTCAATGGATTCATTTGGTGTAAAATCATTTAAATTACTAGTAAAATCATTTACATTATTGCCCATTAAATATGGAGTTGCTTTGTCACTATAAATTGCCCAGGCATCAAACATAGCAACACTTACATGAAACAAATTACGAGCATGTATTGTTGGCCTTGCAAAATCTACTCTAATTGCCTCTAACAAAGCTTCGTTCCAAATACGTGCTATTGATTTATTTTCTGCAAGGTTTTGTAAACTTAAAGTGATTGCTTTAGTTACCTCTTGACTTTTACAAGATTCTGAAGCTAATACTAAACTTACTTTTCCTTCGGTTTGAAATTGCCATTGAACTACTATTTCTGAAGTTCCTTGACCACTTAGTATTTCTCCTCCATCAACTTGCCAAGAAATATCTGCACCATTAGAGGTGCTAAAACTATAGGTTTCTTTGCTAAAATAAGCTGGTGTAGTATTTCCACTAATTTCATCTGCTACTTCCAAATATTTGCAAGAGCCATCATCTATGGTTGCCTGAGGATTATAATTACAAGAATTTACATCTGTACAACCAGAAACTTTAATCGCTGGTTGTATGTTAAGTTTTGCATAAGAATCATTCTCTATAGCCTTACCAAAAGTATTTAGTTCTAAATTAGAATAAGTGTCAACATGACCTGAAGGCCAGTTTATAATTAGCTGATTAATTTTTGTTGCATCATCTAAACCAAAATGAACAGGTTTTAAACTTTGACCCAGAAAACCAACTCCTGAATAATATCTAACATAAGTATCTTCATCTGTAATTAAGGTGATTTTTGTACCTATTGCATCTCTATTTGATATGGTACCTTCTAAACTTAACTGAAACCATTTTGTTAAGTTAAAGTTAGAAGCATCTCTAGTTGTGTTTTCGTAGAAATAAGTATTTCGATCTGAGTTGGTTACGATTAAATCTAAATCACCATCAAAATCATAATCAAAATCTAATACTTCTACACTTACAGTTAAATCTTCAATTCCTGTTATTTGAGTAGTAGAGAAAACCACCTCATTATCTTCTGTTTTATTTTCAAAAAACAGGTTGTTATATTCTACTTCGCTCGAATTTTTAAATCCATTAACAACGATTAAATCTTCATCACCATCTAAATCAAAGTCGCCAAATTTTGTCCCCCAAGAAAAGTTAGTATTGTTTATTAATAAATCTTCTGCAACATTCGAATAAGTGTTGTTTTCATTACCTTTTAAAAGCGAATTATTTGCAATAGTTGTGACGTAAAAATCAAAATAACCATCTTTATCATAATCGCCAATAGCAATGCCCATATCATTAAAATTAGCTTCTAAACCATAATTTTTAGCAGCTTCTGTAAAAGATTGTCCATTATTATTGATAAATAACTGATTCTGTTTTCGAAGATCGTTCGTGATGTAAAGATCCATAAAACCATCGTTATTAAAATCGAAAGGAAAGGGTGTATAACCAGGTAAATCTATTTGTGTGATGATATTGGTTGATGCAGTTACATTTGTAAAGGTTCCATTACCATTGTTATGATATAAAGTATTGGTATTGCAACCTTTCCAGTCTACTACATATAAATCTAGAAAGCTATCATTATCATAGTCAAACCAAACTGCGCCTGTATTCTCACAATCGTTTATTTTAGTGATTCCTGCTTTATCTGTAACCTCTTGGAATTTTCCATCGCCTATATTTTCAAATAACTGCACTTTAGATAAATACGTGAAGAAAATATCAGGATCACCATCATTATCATAATCTCCCCAAAAAGCCCCAAATTTATAACCTTTTAAACCAAGAAAATTATCATAAGTAGCGTCTAAATCTTCGGTTGGCAACAAATTCTCCAAGCCAGACCCAAAAGTAACATCTGTAAAAGAACCATTACCATTATTTCGAAATAGTTTACTTTGGGTGGTTTGATTACCTGTTTCATCTTTCCAAACAGAAACAACAAAAACATCTAAATCATAATCACCATCAAAATCGGCCACAGAAACTCCATTATTTTCTTTTAAATTTTGAAAACCAATATTACTTTCTACATGTTTAAAAGGCTTTTGAGTTTGCGCATTTTGATAAACCAGAAAATGTACAAGCACTAAAATAAAAATGATATTTTTATGAAATTGCATTGCCACTTATTAATTTGATTAAATGTTAGTTACTGATAAAAAATTTAGACTTTAAAAATCCTAAACCATAACCCATAAACTGAGTTAGTGAAGTAAATATAGCTAAAAAACCAACTATAAATCCGTTTTTAAAAGTGGCGTCTAGCAAGAGTGCTATGAAGTATAAATAGTAAAAACTAAATAAATACAGATTACCAAATAAGACTAAAACAATACTAAAAGCAAAGCCTAAAATAAATAGGCTAGGAAACCAGTAGGTTATTTTTGAAGTAGAAGGAAACTTAGCATTTAAAATTGGTCTTGCTGTTCCAAAACCAAAGGTTTGTTTAAAGAATTGTTGTAAAGAACTTCTTCTTTTATGAAATACGTATGCGCTTTCTATAAGTTGAGTTTTAAAACCATTTTCCCAAAGCCTAAAGGTTAAATCGATATCTTCTCCATTCTTCATTTTAGAAAAACCAGCTGTTTTAATGAATGCTAATTTTGATATCCCAAAATTAAAACTTCTAGGCTGAAATTTACCAACAGCCTGTTTTTTACCACGAATTCCACCTGTAGTTAATAAAGAAGTCATAGAGTAATTGATTGCCTTTTGTAAATAGGTAAAACTTTTATGAGCAGCATCTGGCCCTCCAAAAGCATCTGTATAATTTTTGAGTAAAGCTGTATGAACCTCAGTTAAATATTGCTCAGGTAAAATAACATCTGAATCTAGGATGATAAAATAATTTCCTGATGCTTTTTGCATACCAAAGTTTCTGCTAGCTCCTGCTCCTGTGTTTTCTTTGTAAAAATATTCTATGTTAAGTTTTGTCTGATAACTTTCTACAATTACATCGCTTTTTTGATCTGAACCATCTTCGATAATTAGCACTTGAAAATCTTGATTAAAATTTTGCTTTGCCAAACTCGCTAACAATTCTTCTATTTCGTTTGGACGATTGTAAACTGGAATAATAATAGAAAAGTTAATATTAGAATGCTGCAATGATAACTGGTTTTACTTTTGTAGTTCTTGTAAAAATACAAAAAATGCAAACCTAAATAAGATTTGCATTTTAATATTTTACAATTGTTGACAAACAGGTTTAGCCCTGATTGAACGTTTTGTTTGAGCTCTTTTGAGGTACGAAAAAAGCGAGTAGTGAAAGCAGGAAATTGCTTCTTACAAAACCCTTATTCTTCGCCTACAAATTTATCCATTACAGGATCGCTTACACCCATGTTAGAGAAACCTCCATCATGAAATAAGTTTTGTAAAGTTACTTTTTTGGTTAAATCTGAGAACATAGTAATAGTATAGTCTGCACATTCTAAAGCAGTTGCATTACCTAATGGACTCATTTTTTCTGCATACTCTATAAAACCATCAAAACCTTTTACTCCACTTCCTGCAGTAGTAGGTGTTGGTGATTGAGAAATTGTGTTTACACGAACTTTGTGATCTCTACCAAAGAAGTACCCAAAACTACGTGCAATACTCTCTAAATATGCTTTATTATCTGCCATATCATTATAATCTGGAAATACTCTTTGAGCTGCCATATATGTTAAAGCAACAATAGAACCCCACTCACTCATGGCATTTTTGTTGTATAAAACATTCATTACTTTATGAAAAGATACTGCTGAAATATCCCAACCTTTTGTAGTGAAATCGTATTTAGGATCTGTATAATGTTTTCCTTTACGCACGTTTACAGACATACCAATTGAATGTAAAACAAAGTCTATTTTACCTCCAAGAATCTCCATAGACTTTTCTACTAGATTGTTTAAATCATCCATAGATGTTGCATCTGCTCCTATAACCTGAGAATTTGTTTTTTCTGCTAAAGCATTTAACTCGCCCATTCTTAAAGCAATTGGTGCATTTGTTAAAACGAAAGTTGCACCTTCTTCATGTGCTCTTTCAGCAACTTTCCAAGCAATTGATTGCTCATTTAAAGCTCCAAAAATAATTCCTCTTTTTCCTTTTAATAAATTATACATAATACTAAATATTCTATTTACTGGTTATTTTTTAGTTGATAAGACAAAGATACTTAATTTAATAACTCTTTGGCATGTGTTAAAGCTGAATCTGAAATGTCTTTACCACTTAACATTTCTGCAATTTCTACAACTCTTTCTTCATTAGAAAGTTGTTTTAAATTTGTTGTGGTAACCCCATTCTCGTCTTTCTTAAATACTTTGTAATGATTAACACCTTTAGCTGCAATTTGTGGTAAATGGGTAATAGCAATTACTTGCATATTATTACTCATCTGCTGCATAATAGCTGCTATTTTGTTAGAAACTTCACCTGAAACTCCTGTGTCTATTTCATCGAAAATAATGGTTGGTAACTGTGCGTTAGCAGACAGCACTTTCTTCACAGAAAGCATTATTCTTGACAATTCACCACCAGAAGCTACTTTTTTTAATTCTCCAAAATTCCCTCCTTTATTTGCCGAAAATAAAAATGAAAGTTCATCTTTACCATTTGCGAAATAAGTTTTGCCAGAATTTACTTTTATTGAAAAACGTGCATTTTCCATACCTAAATCTGCCAAAAGAGCCTCTAACTCTTTGGTTAAATTAGGTATAGCTTTGGTTCTATTTTTTGAAATTATTGAAGCAATAGCATCTAACTTTTTAGAGACTTCTTCAATTTCTTTCTTTTTATTATTAATAGTTTCTTCAGCATTTTCGACTTGAGAAAGTTTTGTAGCTAATTCTTCTAAAATAGCTAATAATTCTTGATTAGAATTTACATAGTGCTTTTTCTGCAAGTTGTAAATTAACTGCAATCTATCATTTAGTTCTTCTATTTCATTCGGATTAAAATCTACATTTTCATTTGCATTTTCTAATTCAGAAACAATATCATCAAACTCAATTTTTACAGAAGTTACTCTTTCTGATAAGTTTTGATATTCTTTAGAGAAACTAGCGATTTTAGACAACCTATTTTCTAAAGTGTTTAGTAAATTTTGAATACCAATTTCATCATTCTCAGAAATTTCTAAAGCCTCAGAAATATTAAGTTTAATATCTTCAATATTATTAAGCTTTTCTAATTTTTCCTCTAAACCTTCTTGTTCATCGGCTTTTAAATTTGCTTCATCTAATTCGTTAAACAAATGCAAATTATAATCATGTTTTTGATTGGCCTCTTTTTGAGATTGCTCTAGCTCCTGAAGTTCTTTCTTTAATTGATTTAGCTTCTTGTATTGAACAGCATATTTTTCTAAATCAGTCTTATTTTTAGCAAGTGCATCAAGAATAGTAAATTGAAAACCATTATCTGATAATTGCATGGTTTGATGTTGAGAATGAACATCAATCAACTTTACCCTTAACTCATTTAACACACTTAACTTAACTGGTGTGTCGTTAACAAAAGCCCTCGATTTACCAGAAGGCAAAATTTCCCTTCTTATAATAGTTTCTGCTTCGTAATCTAAATCGACTTCGTTAAAAAAGTTTATTAAATTGTAATTCTCTATAGCAACCTTAGCTTCTACTACACATTTTCTAGAAGTATCTTTTAGAGAAGATAAATCTGCTCTGTTACCCAAAACCAAACCTAAAGCACCTAACAAGATAGATTTTCCTGCACCAGTTTCTCCTGTGATAATAGACAAACCAGAAGAAAAATCAATAGCTAATTGATTGATTAAAGCGTAGTTATTTATAGAAAGTTGTGTAAGCAAGTTTACTAATTTTTGTAGGTTAAAATTAGTGAAATAATATCAGAAAATTAAAAGAAAATATTATTCAATATTTCTCCACTTTGCGTTATTATTTGGAGAAATTCTTTTTAATGTAGTACTAACATTAGAACTGTTTTTAGTTCGTGGGCCATCTGAATATATATTTACAATTTCATTGGCTTTTGCATCAAAAAAGATTCGAATTAAGTAATTACCCACTGTTTTATTGAACAACTGCTCCATAGAAAGCACACTAGTTTCTATGGTTTGCTTGGCAAATTCTTTATTCGATACAAAATTATCCATTCCTTTTATATGGTAATCGTACATCACCTCTCTATACTTTTTAAGTTTAGGAGCTAACAAATTATCAATCAATAAATATCTATTTTGTTTACCAACTACATTTTGCCAAGAAGCAATACCACTTTGCTGTGCTTGCAACATCACATTTTGAGCTTCTTTTAACTCATAATCGCCACCAAATTTAGAAAAGGTATCTGCATCTACTCCTAAAATTGTGTAAACATAAAAAACAATGGTAGATATTAAATTACTATCGAAAGCGTTTCTGTTATAATTTAGAGGATCAAACTCATTGTAGCGAAATGTAAAATCGTTATCCTTAATATTTAAAATTGGTGTTAAATAGCTAGAACCATAAATTGGTCTTGATGATTGCACTTGAATTGTTGCATTAAACGTATTATCATTTCTAGAAGTGATGATAATATTCATTGTACAATCTACACGTTCTTCAGCCTGAACAACCCTTTCTGTCCATTTTGTTTTATTGATAAATTCTGAAAGTGCATTTTCTAAGGTTACAAAAACCTGTCTATTTGAACCTGCAATTTGCTCATAATTTATTTTCACCAAACAATTCAATTCTTGCGAATTGCTATTGAATGCCACAAAAAACAAGGTTAATAGAAGAATTAATTTACGCATGTAACTTTAGTATAATTTCATTGATGATGTCTTTAGCAACCTCATCTTTAGACTTTAAATCGAATGGTTTCTGATTAAAATCTTTATCAATAATAGTAATTTTATTTGTATTCGTTGCAAACCCAGCACCTTTATCTTTTAGCGAGTTTAAAACTATGGCATCTAAGTTTTTTCTTTTTATTTTGCCAATAGCATTCTCAACTTCATTATTTGTTTCTAATGCAAAGCCAACTAAAAATTGATCTTTTTTAATAGCGCCTAATGAGGCTAAAATATCTTTTGTAGGTGCTAGCTCAATAGTTAACGAAGTATCTTTCTTTTTTATTTTCTGATCTGCTATATTTTTTGGCTTATAATCTGCAACTGCTGCAGATAAGATAGCAATATCAACCTCCTCAAAATGCTTATGTGCTTCAATATACATATCTTCAGCAGAAACCACATCTATTCTCTGTACCAAAGAATGTTTTATTTTCTGATGACTTGGCCCTGAAATTAAGTAAACCTCAGCTCCTAAATTAGCAGCAGTTTTAGCAATTGAAAAACCCATTTTACCTGAAGAGTGATTCCCTATAAATCGAACAGGATCTATAGCCTCGTAAGTTGGCCCTGCAGTAATCAATACTTTTTTACCTTTTAATGGTAATTTAGAAAGTACATCATTTTCTATGAATGAGACAATATCTTTTGGCTCAGCCATTCTACCTTCTCCAACCAAACCACTTGCTAGTTCACCTGAAGTAGCAGGAATCATTACATTTTGATACGATTGAAGTTTTGACAAACTTTCTTTTGTAGAAGGATGTTTATACATGTCCAAATCCATTGCTGGTGCAAAATATACAGGACATTTAGCCGATAAATATGTGGCTAACAACAAATTATCGCAAACACCATTTGCCATTTTGGAAAGTGTGTTTGCAGTTGCAGGTGCAATTAAAAAATAATCGGCCCAAAGGCCTAAATCTACGTGATTATTCCAAACCTCATTTTCATCTTCTTTATCATAAAAGGCAGAATTAACAGGGTTTTTAGAAAGTGTGGAAAGTGTAAGAGGTGTTATAAAATCTTTAGACGCAGGTGTCATAATTACTTTAACATCTGCGTCTAATTTTATAAGTAAGCGAACTAAACTGGCTGTTTTGTAAGCAGCAATTCCTGCAGTAATACCTAAAAGAATTTTTTTACCACTTAAAACAGACATGGTTTATTCTGCTTCTGGAGTTCTGTAATATACTTTATCATTTAACCACTCCTCTACTGCAATTGCAGTTGGCTTTGGCAAACGCTCGTAAAATTTAGAAACTTCTATTTGTTCTTTGTTTTCAAAAACCTCTTCTAAACTATCATTATAAGTAGCAAACTCATCTAATTTATCTACTAACTCTTTCTTTAAATCAGAATTGATTTGATTTGCTCTTTTTGCAATTATAGAAATTGCTTCGTAGATATTTTCAGTAGGTGCTTCAATCTCGTTCTTGTTATAAGTAATAGTACTTATAGCTGCTTTTGTGTCTTTATAATCCATAATATTAATTATTATTTAAAACCTTACCTTTTTCTATTTCTTTTACTTTAGCCATTAATGCAGCCACTCTTACATCTTCTTTTTGCAAGGTAGTTAACATTTCATTAGCCTCTTCTAAGTACTGAGATTCTGGGTAATTTCTTACTAATTTATCATATGCTTCAATAGCATCTTTAATTCTTTCTGGTTTTCTTCTTTCTGTACTCTTTAATACAAAATCATGTGCTGCCTTTAATCTATAAAACAAAGCTTCTTCTTTAAATTCAGAACCTAAATAATCTGCTAATAAATTATCGAAAGCTTGTATAGCTGCTTTATAGTTTCTCATATCATAATCTGCAGTAGTGTAATACACCTTTGCAATATCAAAATATTTTTTCTGTAGCTTATATCTTAACTCTTTATAGTGTTGATTTGCTTCTTCTATTTTGTCAGAATCTGGATAATTATTGATAAACATTTGAAAAGATTCTAATGCTTTTCTTGTATCTGTAGGGTCTTTACTTGAAACTGGTGAAGCTAGTTTGTAACTATAGGCAGATAAAAAAGCAGCCTCTTCGTTTTTTGAGCTACTTGGATAGTTTTTTGTAAAACGATCAAAATAATAACCAGCAGTTGTGTAATTTTTTACATTAAAATTAGATTGTGCAACCATAAACTGAATACGCTCCATTTGTGGTTTACCTCTGTAAGCTGGTGTAACTTTTTCGAACAAACGCAATGCCTTGCTAAACTTTTTTGTTTCGTACATTTTTACGGCCATCTTGTATTTTTCTTCTACACTACCTTTATTTAACACTTTTTGGTATTCACCACAAGAGTATAATAAAAGACTTAAAGCCAATAAATACGCTAAATTTTTAATTTTTTGCATCCTGCAAAATTAGTAATTAATTATGGATAATAAAAGCATTTATTTTTAACAAAATAAAACTTAACCTTAGTTAAATTATTACATAAAATTACAGATTGTAGCCAATCACAATTTCTTGTATTAATTTACCTTGCAATAATGCATTAAAAAGCCTTAAAATTTTAATAAGAAGATACTAAAAGTTTGTTAAGAATTAAAAATTAGCTACGTAGTTTGCTATCTTTTCTGACAGTTGATTACTTGCTTTTACCAATGGCAAACGCACATCATTGCCACAAATATTTAATTCTTGTAGTACTGTTTTAATTCCTGCTGGATTATTTTCTTCAAAAATATAGTCGATAATATCCATAAGCTTAAAGTGTATTTTATAAGCCTCTTTATTTTTACCTTCTAAACCTAATTGAATCATTTTTGAAAATTCAGCTGGAAAAGCCTGACCAATTACAGAGATAACTCCTGAACCGCCTGCTAAGGCCACTCCTAACGCTAAATCATCATCTCCAGAAATAATTAAGAAATCTTCTGGTTTATCTTTTAAGAGACTGTTATATTGTTGTTGAATATTACCAGCTTCTTTAACTCCTACAATATTTTCAAAATCGTTTGCTAATCTTATTGTTGTTGCAGGCTCCATATTTTTGGCAGTTCTGCCAGGAACGTTGTATAAAATGATTGGCAATTCTGTTGCTTCTGCCAATGCTTTATAATGCTGATAAAAACCATCTTGAGTTGGTTTGCTGTAATAAGGAGCTACAGATAAAATACCATCTATACCAGTAAAATCTCTTGTTTTAAGCTCTTTTACAACCTCTCTTGTATTATTACCTCCAACACCTAATACTAAAGGAACTCTATTATTATTCTCTTTAATAATTACATCTATAATAAGTTGTTTTTCTTCTTTAGTAATAGTTGCACTTTCACCTGTTGTGCCATTTATAACCAAGTAATTTGTACCATTTTCTATGTTGAAGTTCACTAATTTTTTAAGTGCTTCTAGATCTACAGATAAATCTTCTTTAAAGGGCGTAATTAACGCTACACCAGTACCAACAAATTTTTGCATCAGTCTCATTTTTTAACTCGGTAAAATTACAATATTTACAAATATGAAATTGTATAATTCATTTAGAATATAAAGAATTCACAACTTTTAGGTTGAAGTTTAAATTTCTACTTTTTTAAGAATTAACAAGTATTTTTTTAATTCTTCTAAAAATTGATCGGTATTTTTTGGTAATACTGCAATCTCCATGTCATACAAATCCTGATTCACATTAGAAATACCTACTTTAAATTTGGCATTAGATCGTAAAACAGCATTTTCTACATATAGGTTTCTCTTATTAAAAAAACCAATTAATAAATCGAAAGGTTGCTCTATAAATACCTTAAAATTTGGTTGTGATACTTGACCTTTCCAGTTAAAATCTTTTTCTGAAAAATGTTTGAAAGACACTTCTTCTTTTCTACTATAAGGCCTAAAGCTATAAATCTTTGTATTATGAACTTTGAAATGGTCTTCTACAGCAGTTTTAACATCTATCCAATTAGAAATTTCATCTGTAGAAATGATACCTACAGTTTTAATAATATCTGTAGACACTACCCTATTCTGTTCTTTTTCTAAGAGTAGTTTTTGAAAGTTTCTTTTGATAAACTTCTTTTTCAAACGATTGTAATTGTTAGTTATTTGATTGTAAAAGTACTACTTTTTTCTGTTGATAAAACCAATATTGTAAGGGTTTTTAGACCTTTTCGTCTAAATAGAAAATCAACCATAAATGAAAAAATACATACTAATCATTTTAAAAATGATTGCTGTAATTATAATGCTGCAGACATTACTTTTTAAATTTTCTGCTGCAGACCAAAGTGTAGAATTGTTTAGCAAATTAGCTGGTAAACATGAAGCTTACTTAAGAGTTGGAACAGGCATAATTGAACTTATAGCATCCATACTATTATATATACCAAAAACTACTTGGTTAGGAGCGCTTTTAACTATGGGAGTTATGACAGGTGCAATTTTAGGGCACATTACTAAAATTGGCATCAACCATAATAACGACCATGGTTTATTGTTTGGAGCAGCTGTTTACATTTTTATAATATCAGCTATTATTCTATTTAAAGAGAGAAAACAAATTCCATATTTTAGTAATCAATCAGTATAAAAAAAATCTCTAAAATTAATTTAGAGATTTTTTATTATTGCTATTTAAACTTTCTTTCGATTATCATCTGACTTTGTGTCTATTAACTTATTGTAAGGATCTACACCTACCTCTGTGGGTTTTTCATCTACAATTATGGTAATTTTATTATTTATTGCTGTAATCTTATGCTTTTTTAGATAGATTTCCTTTTCTTTTTTAACACCAACAATTTCTTCTTCAGCGAAAACACCTATATCTATATAATCATTTAATTTGGTGGAAAGTACATCCTTATCTGTCTTAGGATTTTTATAAACTAAAGTATCACCCTCTTTTTCTCCAAAGTATTTTTTACCTTTTTCATCATTTCTATACTTGGCAACTTCAAACTCTATATCTAACTGAAATTTACCATTATCAAGCGCTGTTGTTTCTACCTCTACAATTCTATTTTTATATAGTGTAATGGTTTCGAACATGTCTTTAATGATATATTGTAAAGAATCTGGGGTAACTTCTCTTATATAATTTACCATTTCTACTGATGTTGTGTAAGGTGGTTCTTGAAATTTTACTTTCTCCACGTATCTTTTTAAAGCACAATTTAAATTTTCATCACCTATATAATCACTTAAAGCATAAAAAACTAATGACCCTTTTTGATAACGTATATAACCTTGACCATCATTATACATTAAAGGCTTTTCACGTTTACTCTCAAAGGTTCTTTGCTGTAAATAACCATCTAAAGCTTCTTTTAAAAAGGTTCTCATTTTAGATTTACCCAATTCTTGTTCAAGCACTTTTAATGCAACGTACTCAGACATACTTTCAGACAACATGGTTGCACCTAAAACATCTGCACCTATTACTTGATGAGCCCACCATTGATGTGCAACTTCATGTACTGTTACTGCATAAGGATAATCTACACCATCATCACTTTCATCATCTACATCTGCAATAAAACCAATGCTTTCTGAAAATGGAATTGTGTTTGGAAAAGATTGTGCAAAGGTTCCTGACGTTTTTGGAAACTCGATAATTCTTACTTGTTTGTGTTGATAAGGACTAAAGTTTTCTGAATTATAATCTAATGACGCTTTCATACCTTTCATCATTCTATCTAAATTAAATTCATGCCCTTTATGATAATATATCTCAAGGCTAATGCCTTTATACATTTCTTTTTTCACTTCGTATCTAGCAGAGTTAAAGGCATAAAAATTAAGTATTTTACTATCCATCTTGTAATGGAAATATCTTCGGCCATCTTCTGTCCATTCTTTTTGCAAATAACCAGGAGCAATTGCAATTTGATCTTCTGAGGTAGAAACCGTTGCTTCAAAATCAATCCAATCTGAATCTTTAGAAATATATGTATTACCTAAAGCTGTCGAATCTGAAGGATAAGGACGTAAATCATTTCTAGGTAAATCGTACTTTTTACGAGTTTGATTGTCTGTTAATTCTCCTGCAGAAGAATATCCTAAAGAAGGAAACATACCATTATTAATAAAAGTTCCGTTTTCATTAATAGGAGAGTTTTTTCTAAACATGGTATTCTTATCACTTTCTACAGTAACTTTTAGTGCCAACGTGTCTCCAGGAAGTATTGGAGTATCAAACTTATAAATATCAAAATTATGAATGGTGTCTTCTAAAACCAATTGATTTGGTTTTGTAAACTCGAAAGTACTTTTTAATGAATTATGATTTAAAAACACACTATCTATAGCCTTGTCTGTTTTGTTTACCATTTTTAATACTGCAGAAGCATTAAAGACTCTTTCTTTTGGAAATATATCTACATCTGTTTTTACAGCTATTATTCTTGGTTGTTTGTAGTTTTCGTATTTTTTATATTTCTTTTCCCATTCAACTCTCCGTTTTTCGATTTCTTTAGATGATATCCTTTCATTATCAATATTATTTTCTTTAAAAATGGTAAAACCTAAACCTAAGAAAGCTACCAAAAAAACGATAAAAGTAGTTGCAATTTTACCTGTAAATCGGTTTTTAGCAATTGATAATCTTTCTGCAAAAGAAAAAGGAATTCCACGAACCCAAAACGTAAGGGCTACAATAATTAAAGTAATACCTCCAAGAATCCAATACGTTTTATACCATAAGTAAGGTCCTAAAGAAAAGCCATAACCATTCATATCTGAATAACTAAAACCTGGCCCTTCATTATATTTAAATATTGCTTCATCTACACCAATAAAAGATAATAATGGCATTCCTATTGCTATGATTAACAAAGCAAAAAGGCCTAAATATGGATTTCTAATTAGCGTTTGAATAAATAAGGCTAACAAGGCCCAAACAACATAATTTATAAAATCTAAAACATAAAGTTCATAAATATAATGCCCAATTTCGAAATTGTAATACCCTTTGTAAATTTGAAAAATGATTCCTGATACTAAAACTACAGTTACCAATACCAATTGCATTTTTAACAAAGCAATTAACTTAGAAAATAATAAAGACCAATTAGGAATTGTGGTTGCATCCACCAAATGATTTACTCTTGCAATTTGCGCTCTTTGCACCAATAAACCTGCATATAAAAACGTACAGATATTTATCGATAACACAAAGACACCTCCACCATTTAACATTTGCCAAGTAACAGGTAAGGTTTGGGTTCCAAAAATATTACCAACTGTAAAAAGACCTACTACAATTAAAAGAACACCAACTAAAACTATTGATATAAAAGGCCAACTTTTAATAATGTACTTAAAATCGATATTAGAAAGTTTCCAAGTAGCTTTTAAGTTTTGAGTAAAAGAATAATCATGAGTGACTTTTGGCAAGTTAATTTTTGTAATTCCACTGTAATTTCTTTTTATAATACGTTCTCCTTTTACTTTTTTAAAGGATAATGAAAATGCGTTTTGACTAAAAGAAAAGAACTTATAGACCAGACCAAAAACTAATGCTGAAATTACCAACCATAAAACACGATTGTAAATAATCATAGATTCTACTGGAATTTGCATGCTATTTTGCTCAGACATGGTCCAATATTCTGTGTAGTAAGTAATGGATGCAGAGCCAAAAGGATCTAAAATAGCTGCTAGCATTTTATAATCTGCTTCTACTAAATTACTAACAACTACAGCCTGCGCAAACATTAAAATTATAACTGTTATAAAACCAGCTGCAATATTTCTTGTAAAAGTTACAATTGCAAAAACAATAGCACCAAAGAAAACAACATTTGGTAAAATAAAAAGTAAATAGGTTTTTACATACGTTAAGAAGTTAAAAGGCCCAACAATATCTGGATTTGTGCCTGGAAACCTAAAACCAATAATCATACCTAAACCAATACCTAAAACAATAATTGAAACTACTGTTATACCACTTAAAAACTTAGCAAATAAATAATTTGCTTTGGTAAAAGGGTAAGAATACAATATGGTATGCATTTCACTTTTATAATCTCTATAGACAGAAACGCCAATTATAGATGGAAATAAAAAGAATATAAATGTGGTTAAACCATTAAATAAACCATTTACGCCTATAGGTGAATTTACAATTCGAGAAGAACCAGTAGTTACTGTTAGAAAATCCCAAATTCCAGCAGAAGTAGCTGAGAAAAAGAAAGCTAAAAATATAAATATAGCTAAGTAAATATAGAAAGCTGGCCTACCAAACCAGTATTTTAATTCTTGTTTATATATTGTAGAAAACATTTTTTGATGTTTAAATTGTTTGGATTGTTAGATTTATAGCATGTTTGATTTTTAAATTTCTAACATTCTAGAAATTCAAAAATATAATCATCTACTTATACTTTTAAAACTGGTTCATCTTGTTGTAATGCAATAAAATAAACATCATCTAATTGCGGATTTGAAGCCACAAAATCTTCTGATGGTTTCTCTGCTGAATGCACTCTTATATTTAAGGTATTATCTTGATTGTAATTAGAAGATAAAATCGAATACAATTTTTCATTGCTTTCTAAATCATCTCTCTCAATAACTTTTGTCCAAATTTTACCTTGTAATTCATTTGTTGCTTGTTGAGGAGTAGTATGCTTTAAAATTTTACCACCATTTAAAATAGCCATTTCATTACATAATTCTTTTACATCCTCTACAATATGAGTTGAAAATATAACTGTACAATTGGTACCAACCTCTCTTAAAACATTTAAAAAACGATGTCTTTCTGCTGGATCTAAACCTGCAGTTGGCTCATCTACAATTATTAATTTAGGATTATTCAATAGCAGCTGTGCAATTCCAAAACGTTGTTTCATACCACCTGAATAACCTGCAACATGTTTGTGTCTTACATCGTATAAATTAGTAATTTCTAATACTTCTTTTACTAATTTTTCTCTATCCGATTTTTTAGCAACCCCTTTTAACGTCGCAAAATAATCTAACAAATCTTCTGCAGACATTTTTGGATATACACCAAAAGATTGTGGTAAATAACCTAACACTTTTCTCAAAGCCATGTTATCTTCTAACACATTAATATCACCAAACATAATACTCCCAGAATCTGGGCTTTGCAATGTAGCAATTGTTCTCATTAAGGAAGATTTACCTGCACCATTTGGCCCTAAAAGACCAAACATTCCTGTACCAATTTCGATACTTAAATTATCAATTGCTTTTACTCCGTTTTTGTACGTTTTTGTTAAGTTTTGTATGCTAAGTTTCATGCTATGTTGGTTGGTTATAATTCTCTTTTAATTGTAATTCTAGAAGATTTTTTCACATTACCTTCTTCATTCTCATTTTCGAAGATAATATTTACATAATCATAATTATCTAAATTCAGTAAATACTTATTTACTTGTGTTGCTATAAAATCTGCTTTTTTATTTGCTTCATTAGTGTTATACACTTCTGGATTAGCATTTTTAAAGGTTAAATTCAAACCTCTTTCTTCTGTAATATTATTCTTTTTAGTGTAATAAGTTCCAATTGACAAATCCTCAAAATCAATCTCTTTTTTAAGCTCTTTTTTAAATCCGCTTTTGGCTATTTTAAAAACAGGATGAAATTCTGATGAACCCTCAACTTTGGTTGAACAATTTGTTGTTAAAAATAATAGAGCAAGCACTAAAGTGGTTTTTAAAAATTTCATGTTTTTACAGTTTGATTTTAGATTCTGTTATTAGAGCAATTATTAGGTATAATGTTACAATATTTAAGATTAAAATGTAAGAAAAGTTTAAAAAAACGTTTTATTTTTACAAAAAACAGAATATATATTATGTCAGATAAATCAATATTAAATAAAGAATCGCTAGCGTTTTTAGAAGAATATTTAAATAATGCATCTCCAACTGGTTATGAATGGGAAGGTCAAAAAATTTGGATGAATTACTTAAAACCCTATGTAGATGAATTTATTACAGATACTTACGGTTCTGCAGTGGGTGTTATAAATCCAGATGCAAAATATAAAGTGGTTATAGAAGGGCATGCAGATGAAATTTCTTGGTATGTAAATTACATTACAGATAATGGTTTAATTTATGTAATTAGAAATGGAGGTTCAGATCATCAAATTGCACCAAGTAAAATTGTAAATATTCACACTAAAAATGGTATTGTAAAAGGTGTGTTTGGTTGGCCAGCAATTCATACCAGAGATAAATCGAATGAGCAAGCACCAAAACCAGATAACATTACAATAGATGTAGGTTGTGCAAATAAAGAAGAAGTTTTAGCCTTAGGCATTCATGTAGGTTGTGTAATTACGTATCCAGATGAATTTCACGTATTAAATGGTGATAAATTTGTTTGTAGAGCTTTAGATAATAGAATGGGTGGTTTTATGATTGCTGAAGTAGGTAGGTTATTAAAAGAAAATAACATTGAGTTGCCTTTTGGTTTATATATTACCAACTCTGTGCAAGAAGAAATTGGTTTGCGAGGTGCAGAAATGATTACACAAACCATTAAACCTAATGTTGCCATAGTTACAGATGTTACTCACGATACAACTACACCAATGATCGAAATGAAAAAAGCTGGTCATTTAGAAATTGGTAAAGGTCCTGTTGTAGCTTATGCACCAGCAGTACAACAAAAATTAAGAGATTTAATTATTGATGCAGCAGAAGCTAAAGATATTCCTTTTCAGAGATCTGCACTTTCTAGAGCAACAGGTACAGATACAGATGCTTTTGCTTATAGTAATGGTGGTGTTGCTTCTGCATTAATATCTTTACCTTTAAGATATATGCATACCACAGTTGAAATGGTACATAGAAGTGATGTAGAAAATGTGATTAAAATGATCTATGAAGCATTACTACAAATTAAAGATGGAGATACTTTCTCTTATTTCGATTAATAAATTATAATTACAAAGCGAAGTGCAAGCTTCGCTTTTTTTATTTTTAGCTATGAGCTTATCAAATCAAAAACACCTTTTTAGTTTACCTGAAAATATTACTTACTTAAATATTGCAAGTCAATCACCTTCTTTTAAAGCTATAGAAGAAGCAGGAATTACTGGAGTTTTAGAAAAAAGTCATCCTTATAAAATTACCACTAACAGCTACTTTGATCCTGTTATAACTCTCAAAAAATTATTCGCAAAATTAATTGAAGTTGAAGATTATAATAGAATTGCAAACATACCATCAGCATCTTATGGCTTGTCTACAGTAGCCAATAACGTTCAACTGAATAAAGGTGATGAAATATTATTAGTAGAGAGTCAGTTTCCTAGTAACTATTATGTTTGGGAAAAGTTAGTGCAAAAATTTGAGGCAAAACTAACCCTAGTTTCTATGCCTGAAAATGCAGAAAATCGAGGTAAAAATTGGAATGATGCTATTCTAAACTCAATCTCAGACAAAACTGCTTTGGTTTCTATAGGTAATATTCATTGGGCTAATGGAACTTTATTTGACTTAAAAGCTATTAGAAAAAAAACATCTTTAGTTGATGCGTTATTAGTTATTGATGGAAGTCAATCTATAGGTGCTTTGCCTTTTTCTGTAAAAGAAATTCAGCCAGATGCATTGATTTGTGCAGGTTACAAATGGTTGTTTGGACCTTATGGATGTGCTTTGGGGTATTATGGTTCTTATTTTGATGATGGAGAACCACTTGAAGAAAATTGGTCTAATCGTTTAAATAGCGATAAAATGAGTGGATTAACCAATTATGAAAGCAAATACAAACCTTTGGCTAACAGATATTCTGTTGGCGAACATGCTAGCTTTATTCACGTAAAAATGCAAACAGCTGGTTTGCAACAAGTGTTAGACTGGACACCAAAAGCTATACAAGATTACTGTAAAGAAATCACAAAAGATGCTGTTATCTCTCTAAAAAAAATGGGCTGTACTATTGAAGATGAAGATTACAGAAGTCATCATTTATTTGGTGTTGAATTACCAAAACAATTAAATTTAGACGAACTAAAAGCAAAACTGAAGGCAGAAAATATTTTTATTTCTTTTCGTGGAAACTATATCCGTCTTTCTTGTCATTTATACAATACAAAAGAAGATTTTACAAAACTAACCAACTGTATTTTAGCTTGTTTATAAATGGATGAACTTATAGATATTTTAACGGCTGATGGAAAACCGACTGGTAAAACTGCTTTGAAGTCCGAAGCACATAAAAATGGCTGGTTTCATGCAACAGTTCATATTTGGTTGTTTACCAAGGATAAAAAAATACTGCTTCAAAAACGCGCATTAACTAAAAAGGTATTTCCTGGTTTGTGGGATATTTCTGTGGCAGGACATATAACTGCAGGTGAAACAATTTTATCTTCTGCTAAAAGAGAAATTTTTGAAGAAATTGGTTTAGCTATAGATGAAAAAGATCTAATTAAAATAGGCACCAGAATTCATCAAGTTTCGCATGCAAATGGTATTATAGATAATGAACATCATCATGTATTTATAGCTGAATTACAAAAACCGATTTCCGAATTAAAAATTCAAGAAGAAGAAGTTGATGCCATTAAACTCTTTGATTTATCCGTATTAAAATCAACCAAAAACCTCGAAAACGTTTTGCTTTCAAGGTTTCATGATTACTATGTTTTTGTTTATGATCAAATTAAAGAAAATCTTGATAACAAACCGAAATAAAGTTACTTTTTAGGTTTCTCAAAAAACGAATCTGCTAATTTAGCTTTACTAGCTAAAGGCAAAGTAAATTCGGTTGCAGGTCTTGCAGGTTCAGTTGGCATTCCATTATCATCTTTTTTATACCAAGTAATTTCTTTTGGTAATATCAATCCGTTTACATTTTCCCACTTGTTATATCTAATCAAATTGTATTTTTCACTTGGCGCTTTTGAATTGAATGTAACAGTGTATGCCAGCCATTCCATTTGATGATTTTCTGGATTGTAATAAATGATATAATTATCATCTGGAGAGGTACCAACGTTTGCTTCGTACGAAATTTTATACCCTGGATAATTTACACCTTCAAAAGTAATAGCTTCTGCTTTTTCGTAATTAATGCCATCATCTGCCAACACAAAAGGCATTGCATAAAAGTAAAAATATAAATTATAGTAAAACTCTGGATTACCCCTATAATCCCCTTTATTTTCTTCATCTAGCCAAACTTCAGTACCATCAAAGCCTAATGAATATTTAGGTGAATTTATAACTGTTTTTCGAGTCTTTAAGTCTGCAGTATGAGCTTCTTCGCCTTTATTAAAAGATAATATCTGAATACTGTTCCAAACAGTTAAGCCACCATGTGTTTTAAAAACCTTGTTTAATTCTTCAGGAATATCAGTATTTACTTTTTCCACAATTTCTGTTTTCGCATTAGTTTTAGTTTCTTTTTTAATTACCTTTTTACAAGAAACTACTACTAAACCTAAAATGAATACAAATGCTATTTTTTTCATGATTTGGTTTTTTGAATATTTTATTTTTAAGTCGATAATTTAGCAATAGATTACAAATTAATCCTAAATTTTTGATTGATAGGTATACAAATCAAAATACCTGCCTTTTGCTTGAATCAATTCTTCATGAGTACCTCTTTCTGCAATTTTACCTGATTCTATTACTAAAATTTGATCTGCTTTTTTAATAGTACTTAATCTATGAGCGATAACTATTGTAGTTCTGTCTTTGATTAATTCTGATAAACTTTTCTGAATTAGAGCCTCACTTTCTGTATCTAAACTAGAGGTAGCTTCATCTAATATTAATATTCTAGGATTTGCCAAAATAGCTCTAGCAATAGCCAATCTTTGTCTTTGACCACCAGATAATTTAACACCTCTTTCACCAATTAAGGTATCTAAACCTTTATCAAATCTATCTGTAAATTCATTTACATAAGCTGCTTTTACAGCATTTTGTAATTCTTCTTCAGAGGCATTAGGTCTAGGAAAAAGAATGTTTTCTCTAATAGTGCCTTCAAACAAAAATTCGTCTTGTAAAACAACCCCTAAATTTTTACGATAACTAGCCAATTTAACTTTAGACATGTCTTGATTATCTATAGTTATTAAACCAGATTTCGGATTTAAAAATGTGGCAGACAAACCAGCAATTGTGGATTTACCAGAACCAGAACTACCTACTAATGCTGTTACAGAACCTGCAGGAACTTTAAAATTAATATCATGCAATACTTCTTTACCCTCCTCATAAGAAAAGGAAACATCCGTAAAATTAATTTCTCCCTTTACGTTTTCTAATTCAATATTTCTTTCTTCATTATCTTCTTCTGCAGCTTTGTTCATAAGCTCTTCTGTTCTATCTAAACCTGCTAAAGCCTCTGTTAATTGACTACCAATGTTACTCATTTGAACTATAGGCGCAATCATAAAACCAAGAATTAAGGTAAAGAATAAAAATTCTCCTGTAGTCATTTCTCCTTGCATCATATAATAACCTCCAATTCCCATAATTCCTGTAGTTGCTACCCCAATTAAGAAGGTAGATGAGCTTGTCATTAAAGCAGTTGCAGTTAAACTCTTTTTTACGTTTTGATACAGTTTATCTACACCTTTCTCAAAAACTATATTTTCTTGTTCTTCTGCATTAAAGGCTTTAATTACTCTAACTCCTGCTAAAGTTTCTGTTAACCTACCTTTTACCTCAGCATTTATTTTACCTCTTGTTCTAAAAATAGGACGAATGAATTTGAATGCTTTTAATGCTACGAATCCAAAAATTGAAATTGGTAAAAACACGAATAGTGTCATCCAAGGATTTAGATTGATTAAAATAACCAAAGAAACAATTGCAGTAATTGTACCACCCACCAATTGCACTAAACCTGTACCAATTAAATTTCGAACGCCTTCAACATCACTCATAATTCTAGAAACTAAAGCACCAGATTTTGTGTTGTCAAAAAAACTTATTGGTAAGGATAAAACTTTCTTTTGCACTTGTGCTCTTAATTCTGATATTAAATATTGAGCTTGTACACTTAAAATTCTGGTAAGTAAAAATGAAGTTACAGCTTGAACTAAAATTGCACATAAAACTACAATAATTAATATTTTAAGCTGATCGAAATTATTGTTAGGCACAACTTCATCTAACAAAACCTTACTTTGCCAAGGCAAAATTAAGCCAGCCAAACTTCGAATTACAATTAAAATTAAACCAACAAAAACTAAATTTCTTCTAGGCCAAATAATAGTTTTAAATGCTTTACCAATAGAAACTTTACCCTTTTTATCTTTTGTAATTGGTTCTTTTAAATGCTGCATAAAGTAAGTTTGTTTGTGTTAGGAATTGACCAATTATTGTCAATTTACATGCCATAAAATGTTTGCTGACAGATATGCAAAGTTAACAAAAGACCTGTCAGGTTTTAGAAACTGAACAGGTCTTATTTTTAATGATTTATTTCGTTGGCAAACTAGCTTGCGTGAGCGATAGAAACGACATCTTTTTTATGTATAAATTGGTTCTAAACTTTTTTTAGACAGCTTTAATCTTATAAAAAACCAGATACTGATACAAGTTCTGCATAAATAAAAAGATACAGTGAATAGCGCAGTTTTTGCTTTTCGCAAAAACACACCATTCTAAATATTGATAAATTTTAAATTGGTTGAGAAACTGAATCAAGTTCAGTTTAACATTCGTTACAATCTATGGTCTATAATACTTTGCACAACTTCAGGATTTAACAGTGTACTTGTATCTCCTAAATTATCCATTTCGTTCGAGGCTATTTTACGCAAAATTCGTCTCATGATTTTTCCTGAACGTGTTTTTGGTAAACCTTCTGAAAATTGAATTTTATCGAGCTTAGCAATTGGCCCTATTTTATCAGAAATTAACTGATTTATTTCTTTTCTTAAATTGTTATGATCTCTACTTTCACCCAAATCTTTAAGGGTTATGTAACCATATAAAGCACTACCTTTTATATCATGTGGAAAACCAACAATTGCTGATTCTGCAACTGCAGGATGCTCGTTTATAGCATCTTCTATTGGTGCAGTTCCTAAATTATGACCAGAAACTATAATTACATCATCTACTCTACCCGTAATTCTGTAATAACCAACTTCATCACGTAAAGCACCATCTCCTGTAAAATATTTATTCTCATAAGCAGAGAAATAGGTTTCTTTATAGCGCTGATGATTGCCCCAAATGGTTCTTGCCATACTTGGCCAAGGATATTTTATACATAACCTACCTTCTACTTGATTGCCTTTTAATTCGTTTCCATTTTCATCCATCAAACAAGGTTGAATACCAATAAATGGCAATGTTGCATAGGTTGGTTTTGTAGGTGTTACAAACGGAATTGGAGTAATCATCATTCCACCAGTTTCGGTTTGCCACCAAGTATCTATAATTGGACTGTTCTTTTTACCAATAGTATCATTATACCAATGCCAAGCTTCTTCGTTTATTGGCTCTCCTACAGAACCCAGAACTTTTAATGATGATAAATCGTATTGATCTACCAATTCTGTTCCATGTTTTGCCAATGCTCTAATGGCTGTTGGTGCAGTATAAAACTGATTGACTTTATGTTTTTGTACAATATCCCAAAATCGTCCAAAATCTGGATAACTTGGTACACCTTCAAACATTAAAGTTGTAGCTCCGTTTGCTAAAGGACCATACACAATATAAGAATGCCCAGTAATCCAACCAATATCTGCAGTACACCAATACACATCATTTTCTCGATATTGAAACGCATTTTTAAACGTATATGCTGTGTAAATCATATAACCTGCTGTAGTATGAACCATACCTTTTGGCATTCCTGTAGAACCTGAAGTGTATAGAATAAATAGAGGATCTTCTGCATCCATCACTTCTGCTTCGCAAACCGTAGATGCTTTGTCTAATAATGGTTGTAACCATTTGTCTCTACCTTCTTTCATATTTATGTCTGAGTTGATTCTTTTAGCAACCAAAACAGTTTCTACAGAAGACCAAGTTTCTAAAGCTTCATCTACAATTCCTTTTAAATCGATTGTTTTAGAACCTCGAAATGAACCATCAGAAGTAATCACCATTTTACAGTCTGCATCGTTTATTCTTGTTGATAATGCTGTTGCAGAAAAACCTGCAAAAACTACAGAATGTATAGCTCCAATTCTAGCACACGCTAATGTAGCTATTGCTAATTCTGGAATCATAGGTACATAAATACAAACACGATCTCCTTTTTGAATACCATTTTCTTTTAAAACATTCGCAAACTGATTTACTCTTTCTGAAAGCTGTTTGTAAGTAATGTGCTCAGCTTCTTCATCTGGATTATTAGGCTCAAATAAAATAGCGGTTTTATCTCCTCTTGTTGCCAAGTGCCTATCTATACAGTTTTCTGTTATGTTTAGTTTGGCACCTTCAAACCATTTAATCTCTGGCTTTGAAAAGTCCCAACTTAATACATTGTCCCATTTCTTTTTCCAAACAAAATGTTCTTCTGCAATTTCTTCCCAAAATGTTTCAGGTTCTCTTACCGAATTTCTATAGACGTGATAATATTCTGGAAAATTTTTGATGTGATAATTACTCATAATACTGTTAAAGGTTTTAAACTTTTCTAAAAATAGAAATTAATTTTCTTTTTTAAGTTGTAACGATTAATATTTAAATGATAAGTTAAAACCGTAAAGTAATAAGTCATTAATTTTTATAAAAAAAAATTCTACCTACAACCACAAATTATCTCTAAATAGCATTTTTTTATTTGCATTTATGATCTTATAAGAATGAGAATAATATATTTGTTGAACATGAACTTAGATTTAATTTTGGAGTTAATCAATAGTCATTGGTTTATAATTCTGCTATTTTTTGTGGTGGCTTTATTATATTCTTCAGTGGGTTTTGGTGGTGGCTCTAGTTACTTAGCAATCTTGGCTTTAACTAGTCTTACCTTTACTCAAATTAGGGCAACTGCCCTACTTTGTAATATTGTTGTAGTACTTGGCAACGTAATCATTTTTCATAGAAATAAGCAATTAAACTATAAAAAAATAACCCCATTAGTACTACTTAGTATCCCCTTTGCATATTTAGGCGGATATCTAAAAATTAGCGAAAACTTATTTTTTATTCTTCTTGGCTCTACACTAGTATTTGCCTCAGTCACAATGTGGCTTTCAAAAAAAATAGTTTCGAACTCAAATGCAAATCAAGAAAATAAATTAGGTCAAAATGCTGCTACTGGAAGTATTATAGGTTTTATATCTGGAATGGTTGGAATTGGTGGAGGAATATTCCTTGCACCCATTCTACATTTAACAAATTGGGATACTCCAAAAAAAATTGCAGCCACTGCAAGCATGTTTATTCTTGTAAATTCTACAGCAGGTTTTTTCGGCCAAAGTACAAATCCTGATTTTCAAATAAACTGGAGCTTAACTTCTATTCTTTTGGTAACCGTATTTATTGGTGGCCAAATTGGAAACAGAATTAGCAATAATTTCTTTACACCTATTCAACTTAAAAAGGCAACAGCAATTCTTATAGCCTTTGTAGGTATTAAAATTCTTTACGATTTTCTATTTTAAATTTAATTTGAGCGCAAATTAATTTGGATAACGATTGTTTTATACCTGTTGAAGAAATATATTTGAAACATCAACTAAAAAAATAAATATGTTAGAAAATATCTTTACTTTACTAATGCTAGTGATGCTACAGGCTGTGCTAGGGTTTGACAATTTACTTTACATTTCTCTAGAATCTAAAAAAGCACCAATAGCCGAACAAAAACGTGTACGTAAAGTAGGTATTCTTGTTGCTATAGCTTTACGAATAGGTTTACTATTTTTATTAGTTTCTATTATTGATTATTTTCAAGACCCCTTCTCTTTTTTAACAGGAGGTATTGAAGATGTTGCCGAATTTGCATTTAATGGTCACAGCATCATTGTTCTTATTGGTGGTGGCTTTATTATTTATACTGCTATTAAAGAAATTTGGCACATGATTGGTACAAGTGATTTGGAAAATTCAGAAATGGTAGATCAAAAATCTAAAAAAACTGCAAATGGTGCTATTGTAAGTATTGTAATAATGAACTTAGTTTTTTCTTTCGATTCTATTCTAGCAGCTATCGGTTTAACTAGTGAAATTCAAAATCCTACAACCGCATTTATTATAATGGCTATTGCTATTGTTGCAAGTGGCTTGTTAATGTTATTTTTAGCAGATAGAGTATCTACTTTCTTAGCTAAAAACAGAATGTACGAAGTATTAGGTTTATTTATTCTATTTATAGTCGGTATTATGTTAGTAACAGAAGGTGGTCACTTGGCTCATATAAAATTATTCGAAAATGAAATTGTACCTATGAGTAAAACTACATTCTATTTTGTTATTGCAATTTTGGTTATTGTAGATATTGTACAAGGTAGATATCAAAAGAAACTTCTACTAGAATCTAAAAAATAAAAAAGAGTAAAAAGCATTTCAATAGAAATGCTTTTTTTTGTGATTAACTTTTTTTTGTTTAATTTATTTAACATTTTATTAAACATATTTAATTCTTCAATGCTATACCTTTGTAATAAATCTAAAAAACATATTATGAAACTAGCGTTTAAACTTACATCACTTGTATTAGTAACATTATTATCTTTCTCTTGTGTATCTACCAAAAAGGAAGAAGCAAAGGTAGCTGAAGTTGAGGTAGAAACTAAAAAAGAAGTTGTTGAGCAAAAAGAAACTATTGTAACTATTGCTGCATCAAATGACAATTTTACAACTTTAGTAGCTGCAGTAAAAGCTGCTGATTTAGTTGGCACTTTAAACAGTGATGGACCATTTACAGTATTTGCACCAGTTAATGGAGCTTTTGACAAATTACCAGAAGGAACAGTGGCTACATTGTTAAAGCCAGAGAACAAAGAAATGTTAACTTCTATTTTAACTTA
Source organism: Polaribacter sp. P097 (assembly GCF_036864555.1). Classification (NCBI taxonomy): domain Bacteria; kingdom Pseudomonadati; phylum Bacteroidota; class Flavobacteriia; order Flavobacteriales; family Flavobacteriaceae; genus Polaribacter; species Polaribacter sp. P097. The sequence continues at coordinate 66,500 of NZ_JAZETJ010000001.1, forward strand.
CCATGTTATTGCAGGAAAATTCGTTGCAAAAGATGTTATTGATGCAATTAACAACAACAATGGTAAATTCATGATTAAAACAGTTCAAGGAGGAATGGTTACTGCATCTTTAAATGATGGTAAAGTTATTTTAACAGACGAAAAAGGAGGTACTTCTACAGTAGTTATGACAGATGTTGACGCATCTAATGGAGTTATCCATGCAATTGACTCAGTAGTAATGCCTAAATAAGTTTTACTTATAACAGTCATTACTAAATTTAATATATTGTTTATTTATTTTAACATTTTATTGAACAAAATATAGTTATCTTTGTAGTGTATTGTTTTGGTAAAACATATAAAAATTACTTCTCGTATTAATTCGTATCTCATACGAAATATTGATAAAGGAAGTTTTTTGGTTGATTGATTGAAACCGCTACTTTTAGTAGCGGTTTTTATTTTATAGTTCAGGTATACTATCTTGTAGTCTCTTGGTTATAATATTAATTATTCTTCTATTGTATTCAGAAGAATTGCCCAAATAAACTGTATACTCATCCAAAGAAAAATGACCTAGAATACTACCAAGAAGTAATTTCTTAAAACTAATATCTTTCTGCAAAGCATTTTTTATAGTGCTTTTTTTCTTTTCTACTTTTATCGAAGAAAAATCAACTTTTCTTTTTACCAAGTTCTGCTTAAAAAATGCTATGATTAATTCATGCTGCATCTTAATAATTGGCCTAATAACTGAATTCTGAAACTCTTCTATAGGTGTAATATTTGGTTTTATTAAACCAGGTAATTCAGGTCTTTCTTTAGCCATTGTCTAATAAATTATCTAGTTCTTGTTGATAATCAAACTGCAAATCTTCATGAAGTTTTAAAATAGCATTACTAGCCATTCGTAATTGCGTTTGAAAAATGTTTTGTAATCGATTACTTCTTTTAAAATAAGGATTGTAATTCTTTAACTTCTTACAGAAGTGAAGGAGAATTTCTGCTTCTGTATCTTTTTTCTTAGAAAATCGAATAAGCTTTTTAGTTGAAGTTAAAATTTTACGAATCTTCTTGCGCACATAATAGGCATTCTTAGTGTCTATTTCATCAAATTGTACATCAATAAAGATTTTACAGTTTGTAATGTATTGATCTTCATCATGTGCTTCAAATAAAAGATAGGTAAGTAATTCTTTATTCTCTACCTTAAACCTTGCCAATTGTAGGCATAATTCTTTTAGCTCTTGTGCAGTTTTATGAGATAATTCGTCTTTAAGTTGTTTTATAGTACTTGCCTTCATTAAGAAAGAAAATCTAAAACATTTTTCTCTATTCTATTTAAAACATTTTCAGTTTGTGCTTTTACAAATTGCTCTCCAGTAATTTGTTCATATAACTCTATGTACCTGTTAGAAATTTCTACAATCTTCTCATCAGACATTTCTGGAATAGTTTGCCCTTCTTTGCCCTGAAAACCGTTTTCTATTAACCATTGACGCACAAACTCTTTAGAAAGTTGTTTCTGAGCTTCATTGTTATCTTGTCTTTCTTGATAACCTTCTGCGTAAAAATATCGAGATGAATCTGGAGTATGAATTTCATCAATTAAAACAATCTTACCTTCTTTTGTTTTACCAAATTCATATTTAGTATCTACCAAAATTAACCCTCTTTTCGCAGCAATTTCAGATCCTCTTTGAAATAATTTTCTAGTATAGTCCTCTAAGATTAAGTAGTCTTCTTCAGATACAATTCCGTTTGCTAAAATATCTTCTCTTGAAATATCTTCATCATGCTCACCATTATCTGCTTTGGTTGATGGTGTAATAATAGGAGTTGGAAATTTATCATTCTCCTTTAAGCTCTCTGGCATCTCTACTCCACACAACAAGCGCTTGCCCAACTTATATTCACGAGCTGCATGCCCAGATAAATATCCTCTAATTACCATTTCTACCTTAAAAGGCTCGCATAAATGACCCACTGCAACATTCTCATCTGGATTTGCAATTAACCAATTAGGCACTATGTCTGAGGTCTCATTCATCATTTTGGTGGCAATCTGATTTAAAATTTGACCTTTAAATGGAATTTGACGTGGTAAAATAACATCAAAAGCAGAAAGTCTGTCAGTAGCAATCATAAACAAAAGGTCATCATTTATGTTATAAACTTCTCTTACTTTACCTTTATATATTGATTTTTGACCTGGAAACTCGAAGTTAGTTTCGTTAATTGTGTTCATAGAGTGTTGATATTTCTACAAAAATAAGTTTAATTTTTAGGATATCATTTTCTTAATAAAGAAAAATTACCATGCAATACTTCACCAGTTTCAGTTACTACTTTAAACCAATAATCTGACGATTGTATTTCTTTACCATTTTCTTTACCATCCCAAAAGCCTGTTGTACTGCTTACACTTTTTATGAGCCTACCAAACCTTGAATAAATATAAATTGTATAACCAATGTCTGGAAAATCTTTCAATCGCCAAAAATCGTTTTGGCCATCATTATTTGGTGTAAAAAAGGGCGGATAGGTTTTTACAAAAACCTCTTCACTATAAAACTCACAACCATCAATACCTCTAACATATACAGTTTGCAAACCACCATCTACATTATTGAAAAAAGGATCTAATTGATAGTTTAAACCATCTAACGAATATTCATAAGCTCTTTTAGAAAACACAAATACTTCTATAGAATTGTTCGTAGACGAAAAATCGTTCACCTCAATTCTTACATTATTTAATTGTGAATTTCTAACTACTTCTACGTTTACAGTTGATGTTGCTCTACCACAAACACCATTATCTATCGTATAAGAATATATTCCTGAAGGATTCTGACTTGGATTAAAAACTCCATTTGGTAGTGCAGGACTCCAAATACCATCTTCATCTGGTTCACCATTTAAATAATCGAATAAATTTACTGAGTCTGCAAATTCACAAATTTGTAATTCTCCATTTGAACCAGTGTTAGGTTCTTCTGATTTTACTAGAGATACTGTGGCTTGTAAAGTTCCACATTCTCTATCTACAATCACGTAGTTATAACTTGATTCAAAATCTAAGTTTTTATTATAAATATTGGTACCACTTGCTAGTTCTGGAGACCAAAAACCATTTGGAGAAGGTTCACCTTCTATAGCTCTAAATAAATCTATTTCTACCAAATCATCGCAAATAACAACCTCTGTATTTATACCTGGACTTAATTCCGATGAAAATTCAACCTTAACTTCTGCACTTAAATCGCCACAAATAGGATCTGAATGTGTGTAAGTGTAAATGCCTTCTTTATCTTCTAAAACATTAAAAACACCTGTACCCGATTTTAAGGCTGGTGACCATGTTCCTCCACGATCTGGTGAGCCCAAAAGCACATCAAAAAGATCAATATCATTAGAGTTTTTGCACAATTGTATAATATTATTTTTACCAGGATTAGGAATATTTAATTCTTGAAAATCATACAATCGATTATTATTTCTATCTGCAGGATCTGTATAACCTGTAGTTTCGTTAATAATTAAGCCATTAAAATCTACATCATCTGGTAAATCTCCTAAAACGCCATCATTATTAGGGTCTTCAAAACCAGATTCTAACACATCAAAACAACCATCATTGTCACTATCTAAATCCATTGAATCTGGATACCCATCTTTATCTGTATCTCTAGTTGCATTTCCTTCTAGAGTATCTAAAATTCCGTCATTATCATCATCTAAATCTACTACATTTGCAATAGTATCGTCATCAAAATCATCATCACAAATTAGAATTACTGCAATAGCTGAGATGCAATCTCCAATATTTTCTTGAATGATTAATGAGCCTGTAATTTCTCCATTATTAATAATATTACAAAGCCAAGAACAATCGCTTAATAAAGGATTTTTTTGAACCTCAACATTACCTTCTACTTTTTCTAACTGACCAAAACCAACAACACTGCTTAACAGTTTATTATTACTTACAATAAACCAATCTTCTAAAAAGTATTTTTCTCCAACTCTTTTTAAAGAATTATAACCCTGCATACTTCTAACACTGGTATTTTCTATCCTGAATGCAGCACCAACAGTTTCAAGTAAGGGAAAGCTTGGCACTTCCTCTACACCTTCTCCTCTAATATCAAAAAAACGCTCAATAGTTCTTAGCTTACTGAACCCCTTAATAATTTTAACATTCTCTATATTTAAATCGTTACCAATAGTTTCAAGTTTTTCAAAACCAATAGCCTCTTCTAAAATTGGGTTAAGCGTAATGTTTAAATCATCTCCAATACTTTCTACCTGATTAAAAGAGGGCATACTTGTAAGTACAGGGTTTTTACTAATATTTAATTCGTCTCCAATAATTTGTAGATTTTCAAAACCAGTAATAGTTTGTATACCTGGGCTATTCCCAATTTCTAAACTCTCGAAAACACGTTTTAACTTTCTAAAACCACCTACATCTGTTAAAATTGGGTTTAGAGCAATGGTTACACTTTTAGCGTTCACAAGATTATTAAAACCACTTATCTTTGTTAATGTATTTGAGCTTGTAATTTCGAAGTGACCATTTACATCAGTTAGATTATTAAAACCATCTAACTCTGCAATGTCTAGAGAAATTGTAAAATCTCCATTAATTACTTTTAAAAAATAAAGACCGGTAATATCATTTATAGGTGTTGGGTTTTCTCCTACATCTGCAAAACCAACTAAACCAGCTACAATATCTACATTACCTTCAATTCTTTCACAACCACTATATTGATCTACAAAAGCATCTATTTTTTCTTGAGAAGATAAAAAATGATCTTGACCTGCAGGTGGACATTGTGCAAAAGCAAACGAAGAAAATAAAAGTAAAAAGAGTACTAATAACCTCATATGAAATAACCTAATAGTAAAAATAAACTATATCTGAGTTGAATCAAAAATTATACCATAAAAATACAACTATCATATTTGATAGTCTATTACTTTAAAACTTCCTTACGAAATAAAATAAATAAGTTTAAATAGCTAAGGCTATTCAGTTTCGATACTCTTGTAAGCCTTTATGATACGTTTTACAAGCCTATGCCTTACAACATCTTTATCATCTAAATAAACATGCGCAATGCCTTCTATATCTTTTAACGCCAATAAAGATTCTTTTAAACCAGAAACTTGTTTTCTAGGCAAGTCTATTTGACCTGGATCTCCAGTAATAATGAATTTAGCACTTTTACCCATTCTAGTTAAAAACATTTTCATTTGACTATGAGTTGTATTTTGAGCTTCATCTAAGATTACAAATGCATTATCTAAAGTTCTACCTCTCATAAAAGCCAAAGGCGCTATTTGAATAATTCCTTTTTCTATGTAAGATTCTAGTTTTTCATGAGGAATCATATCTCTTAACCCATCATACAAAGGTTGCATGTACGGATCTAGTTTTTCTTTTAAATCTCCAGGTAAAAAACCTAAATTTTCTCCAGACTCTACAGCTGGTCTTGTAAGTATAATTCTTCGAACTTCTTTTTCTTTTAAAGCTTTCACTGCCAATGCAACTGCTGTATATGTTTTACCTGTACCTGCAGGGCCTACAGCAAAAAGCATATCATTCTTTTCCATCAACGAAACCATTTTACGCTGATTTTGGGTTTGTGCTTTAATCAATTTACCATTAACACCATGCACCAAAACATCTTTACTATTTTTAGCTGCAGCTGTTTTTTCTTCATTACCTGTAGATGTTAAAATGCGTTCAATACTATTTTCATCTAACTTATTATACCTGTTGAAATATTTGACTAATCGTTCAAATCGAATTTCAAATTCATCTAAAATTTCTGATTCTCCATATATTTTTAACTTTGCACCTCTAGCCACAATCTTAATCTTTGGAAAATACCTTTTTAATTGTTCTACAGTGCTATTTTGTGTACCAAAAAATTCTTTAGGATCTATTTCTGATAACTCTATAATGCGTTCGTTCAAATGATTATATTTATTAGTGTGTTAGTAAGAATTATTAAACTAAATGTAGTAATTAAAAGTACTAAATTCATTAGATTTGCGTTAAGTAATTAACAACTTTTACACATTTAATTAACACCTATAATTAATGTCTTTTATAACATTAACAACAGATTTTGGAACTAAAGACCACTTTGTAGGTGCTGTTAAAGGAGCTATTTATACAGAATTAGCTGAAGCTAGAATTGTAGACATTACTCACGAAATTTCTCCTTTTAATATTACAGAAACTGCCTATATTTTAAAAAATTCTTACAAGAGTTTTCCTGAAGGCACAATACACATTGTTGGTGTAGATTCTGAACTAAGTGCAGAGAATAAACACATTGCCATTGAATTAGATAATCATTACTTTGTTTGTCCAGATAATGGCATTATTTCTATGATAGCCTCAGAAATTCAACCAACTAAAATTGTAGAAATTAACATTCACGATCGTATTGAAAGTAGTTTTCCAGTATTAGACGTATTTGTAAAAGTAGCTTGTTTTATTGCTAGAGGTGGAAACTTAACAGTAATAGGAAGAGAAATTAAAGAATATAAGAAGTTAATCGAAATTCAGCCGAAAGTAAACCAAAATCAGACACAAATTATTGGTGGTGTTTTATATATTGATAATTATGGAAACGTAATTACAAATATCAGCAAAAAAATGTTTAACGACGTTGGTAAAGGAAGAGCTTTTAAAATAAATGCTTCTAGATATTCTTTCGATAAAATATTTAGCAGGTATAATGAGGTTGCTGCTAAAAACACCAATAACCCCAGCCAATTTGATGGCACAAAATTGACTATATTTAACTCTGCAGGCTTTTTAGAAATAGCTATTTACAAGAGTAATTTAAATACAGTTGGTGGTGCTTGTACTTTATTAGGTTTGGCCTACAGAGATCCAATAATTATTGAATTTTTCAATGAATCTAAACCAGAATTTACACCATTAAACTAATTATGTTTGTACGAATTGTAAAAATGAGTTTACACTCTAAATTTATTGCTGATTTTAAGGCGATGTTCGATGAGAAAAAATCTAAAATAAGAAATTCACCTGGTTGTAAACTATTAGAATTATATCAAGATAAAAATAACCCAGAAATCTTTTTTACCTACTCTTATTGGAATAAAGAAAGCGATTTAGAGAATTACAGAAACTCTGATTTCTTTAAAGAAACTTGGACACAAACAAAAGGTTATTTTAACGATAAACCAGAAGCTTGGAGTGTAAACAAAAACGTTAGTTTACCTTAATAAAACTGAAAATAAATGACTTACAATTTTCAGGAAATTCCAATTTTACAAACAAATAGAATAACGCTTAGAGAAGCAACCTTAGAAGATATAAATTCTGTTTTTGAATTACGTTCTAGCCAAGAAATTAATAAATTTGTAGGCACAAAAAAGACTAAAACATTAACAGAAGCTGAAGAATTTATTCTTGATTGTAAAAACCTTTTTAAAGAAGAAAAACGTATTTTTTGGCTTATTGAATTTAAAAATAAAGTAATAGGCAGTGTAGTTTTACATAAAATTGATGTAGCTATGCATTATGCAGAAATCGGTTATAAACTAAAGCCTGAATATCAACAAAAAGGAATAATGACAGAGGTTTTAGAAGGTGTCATCGCATTTTCAAAAACATCGTTGAATTTAAAAGTAATAGAAGCCTATACTCATAAAAATAATTTAGCATCAATTGCGTTGTTAAAGAAATTTAACTTTAAATTTCAAGCAGATAGAAAATGTAATACCTATGATTTTAATCGAATTTATAAATTAGAAATCAATTAATGTACCCAATATTAAAAAAAGAATTTACCTCATTTTTTGCAAGCCCAATTGCGTATTTAGTAATTGGAGTTTTCTTGCTTATAAATGGTTTATTCTTATTTGTTTTTAATGATGATTTTAACATACTAAATGCTGGTTTTGCAGATGTAACTCCGTTTTTTTACCTAGCTCCTTGGGTATTTTTATTTCTTATTCCTGCAATTACTATGAAAAGTTTTGCGGATGAATACAATACAGGAACTATAGAATTATTAAAAACAAATCCTATTTCTGATTGGAAAATTGTTTTGGGTAAATTTTTTGCTTCACTCCTTTTAGTAATCATCGCAATTGTACCAACATTTACTTATATTTTTACAGTTTACGAATTAGGAAATCCTGTTGGTAATATGGATTTTGGGAGTACCATAGGCTCTTATTTGGGTTTACTATTCTTAGCTTCAACATATACAGCAGTTGGTTTGTTTACCTCTACCTTGTCAAAAAATCAAATTGTAGCCTTTATTCTAAGTGTTTTCATAACCTTTATTCTTTTTTATGGTTTTGATGCTATTGCAAATTCTTTTGGCAGCAATGGTTTTACAATTCAACAATTAGGCATCAACGAACATTTCAAAAGTATTTCTAGAGGAGTTATAGACACTAGAGATGTTATTTATTTTTTAAGTGTCACGTTTTTCTTTTTATTCATTACTAAAACACGTTTAGACAATGAGTAAAAAATCACTCTACATTATAGGTCTTTTTGTTGCTTTACTATTTTTAAACTTTATCAATCAAAGCATTTATAAAAGATTTGATTTAACTGCAGACAAACGTTATACGCTTTCTGAGACTACAAAATCTATCTTATCAGAAATAAATAAACCTCTTTTTATCACTGTGTATCTTGAAGGTGATTTTCCATCAGAATTTAAAAGACTGCAAATAGAAACTAGGCAATTTTTAGAAGAGTTAGCTGCAGAAAACAACAACATTAAAATCAATTTTGAAAATCCTGATGATCAGAGAGAAGCTCTTATCAAAAAAGGAATGATGCCAAATCAACTCACTGTAGAAGAAGATGGTAAACTATCTGAGGCTATCATTTTTCCTTGGGCAGAAATAAGTAATAATGATAAATTTAAAATAGTTTCTCTATTGCCTACTGCAATTGTTGCCAGTCAAGAAGAGCAATTACAAAAAGCTATTGAAAATTTAGAATATAGTTTTTTATCTGCCATAAATGGAATTCTAGAAAAAAATCAAAAAAATGTAGTTCTTCTTACAGGAAATGGCGAATTGCAAGACATTTATCAGTATAGTTTTTTAAGCGAGGTTTCAAAAAAATACAGATTAACCAAGTTTCCTTTAGACTCAGTAGCTTCAAATCCTCAGCAAACTTTAAAAGATTTAACTTCGGTAGATTTAGCTATAATTACAAAACCGACAGAGAAATTTACAGAACAAGAAAAATTTACGCTAGATCAATACATTACAAATGGAGGTAAAACTCTTTGGATGTTAGATAATGTGCAAGCAGACCAAGATAGTTTATTAGCTACTGGAAAAATGTTGGCTTACCCAAGAGATTTAAATTTAACAGACTTATTGTTTTCTTATGGCGTAAGAATAAACGCAACCATAATTAAAGATTTGTATGCAGCTCAAATTGCGCTTGCAACTGGTACTGTTGGCAATCAAACACAATTTCAAAATTTAGATTGGTTTTATCATCCTTTAGTTTCAGGCAATCCTTATCATCCAATAACTAAAAATGTGGGCAATGTTCGTTTGCAATTTGCCAACCAAATAGACACTTTAAAGAACAACTTAAAAAAAACACCGCTTTTAGTAAGTTCTCCACTTACAAGAAAAGTGGGTACACCTACAATTATTGAATTGCAATCTATTGCAGAAGAACCTATTGAAGAAGACTATACAGCAGGTAATCAGCTTTTTGCAGTTTTATTAGAAGGCGATTTTAACTCAGCATACAAAAACAGAATAAAACCTTACAACTCAAGTTTGTTTAAAGAGAAGGCAAGCAACAATAAAATGATTGTAATTGCTGATGGTGATGTTGCAAGAAATCAAATTTTAAAAGGTAAACCTACAGATTTATCTAGAGATAAATGGACGAACCAAGAATTTGGAAACAAAGATTTTTTAATAAATACCGTAGATTATTTATTAGACGATTCTGGTTTAATTAACCTCAGAAATAAAACGCTAAAAATAAATACACTTGACAAGCAAAAAGCCTATAAAGAAAGAACTTTTTGGCAATTCTTAAATGTAATTTTACCTTTAATTATACTTGGAGTTTTTGGATTGTCTTTTCACTATTTAAGAAAAAGAAAATATACTTAAATGGCTAGCAAATCATTATGAATAAATTCATAATTTAAAACTTCTTGCACTTTTTTAGAAGAAATTATTTTCCATTCAAATTGTTCATTATTTTCAAATTCTGGTACATCAAAACCTTTGCTCAATTTTGCTAAAGTATAGAATTCTCTTCTTATAGGATGATGGTCTGCGCATGCATTAAAAATTGTATTCCATGCATTTTGTGCTATAATTTCATGAATAATTTCGATACAATCCTCTCTATGAATCATATTCACATAGCCTTTTGGCTGAGGAATTTTTCTACCTCCTTTAAACCAATTTGCAGGATGCCTATCACCACCAAACAAACCAGCAAAACGAATTATAGTAGTTTCAAAAAAATCGTTCTGCAAAAATAAATTTTCTATTTCTACTAATGGGTTGCTCTTTAGAACCTCATCCTCTTCTGTCATAACCTTATTTACACGTCCATAAACAGAAGTAGAACTAATAAAAATAACTTTTTGAATGGATGAGTTTGTTATTTGTGAAATAAGATTTTCAAAACCATCAATATCTTTCGAAGTTATGGCTACAATTAAAATATCAGCATCTAAAAAACTATCAAACTCTTCATTTTCTGAAATATCTACCAAATGAGTTTCAATATTTAAATCTTCTAATTCTTCTATTCTCTCTTCGGATGTTGTAGAGCCTTTTACAAAATAGCCATCCTCTATAAATGAAACTGCCAAAGGCTTACCTAACCAACCACAACCTAAAATACTAATATTCTTCATCGCTTTTAAACTATATACTACAAAGATACAATGCTCTTTTAAGGTTTTGTTAACATTAAGCGTTTTTTGAAGTCGTAATTTTGAAAGTATAAAACAATTCAAATTTATTATGAGAAAAATTATATTAACACTATTCGTAGCTGCAATGACAATGGCTATAAATGCACAAATTGAAACTCCTGCTCCTAGTCCTTTTCAAAAAGTTGAACAAAAAGTAGGTTTAACAGATGTTACTTTAGAGTATTCTAGACCAAGTATGAAAGGAAGAAAAATATTTGGAGGTTTAGAAGATTATGGAAAAGTTTGGAGAACTGGCGCAAACGCAAATACCAAACTAACATTTTCTACAGACTTTATGGTTGACGGAAAAATGCTAAAGAAAGGAACGTATGCTTTATACACAATTCCTGGTGAAAAATCTTGGGATGTAATGTTGTATACAGATGCTACAAACTGGGGAAATCCTGCAAAATGGGATGAAAGTAAAGTTGCTGCAAAGGTTACAGTAGATGCTATTGAAATGCCAATGAATGTAGAAACGTTTACCATTACTTTTGATGATTTAACAAACAACTCTGCAGTTTTAGGAATTTTATGGGAAAACGTTTATGTGCCTTTTAAATTTGAAACTCCTACAGACAAAATGGTTTCAAATAGTATAGAAAAAATTATGGCTGGACCATCTGCAAATGATATGTATGCAGCTGCTGTATACTACTTACAGGCAGATAAAGATATCAATCAAGCTCAAGCTTGGATAGATAAAGCTGTTGAAATGACATCTGCTAAACCTCGTTTTTGGTATTTACGTCAGCAATCTTTGATTCATGCAAAAGCAGGTAAAACTAAAAGCGCAATTGCTGCTGCAAAAATGTCTTTAAAGTATGCAGAAGAAGCAGGTAATGCTGGTTATGTTAAGATGAACAAAGCTTCTTTAAAAGAATGGGGAGCAATGTAGTTTTAAATTACTTTCAAAAAAAAATCTCAAGTTATTCTTGAGATTTTTTTTGCTTTATTCTAATGCCTTTTTATAATTGACTAATAGCGATTTTATTTGATCATCTTCTAACACAGCTGGATACAATTCTTTTAAGATTACATGATAATCATAGTCTATCTGCAAGCCTTGTATTAAATGATTAAACCCATATTTATTTTTATTAAGTATAAAAAATAATCCAGCCAATCTATATTCTATTTCTGCAAAGTTTTTGTAGATTTTCTGCGCTTGAAACAATGTAGTTAAAGCATCATTAAAATCGCCTAAAAAAGACTGCACATCTGCCAAAGAAACATAAATTTCTATAGCTTCATCTCTTAACTCTAAACACTTTTCAAAACCAATTACAGCTTCTTCGTAGAAGTTCATTTTGATTTTTATTTCTGAATATCTTCTCCAATATAAAGTATTGTTCTCATCAATTTTTAAAGCTTTTGCAATATAATAAGATGCTTTTTCGTAATTCCCTTCGTTGTAAAAAAGATTCGTTAATAAAATCCAACCTCTATCTAAAAGTGGATCTTCATGTACTGCTTTCTTATAGTAAGAAATTGCAGCTTCATATTTTTCTAATCGTTCATAACACTCACCAATTCGAACATAGGCAAATGCTGTAGGATCATCTAATTCTAGTGTAATTAAATAATTGTCAATAGCCTCTTGATACTCTCCTAACTCCTCTAAAGTTTTGGCTTTTTCTAAATATCCACCAATAAATGATTCATCAATTAAAACTGCGTAATCAAATGCTCTTAAGGCTTCTTTAAATTGGTCTAACACAAAATGTTGCCTACCTAATTGATGCCAAGCAACTTCGCAATACGGATTTACATTGATATAACTCGTAAGATATTTTATGGCTTGCTCATGTTCTTTCTCCATATCAAAGCAATACACAATATTATAGAGTGCAGAATAATCTTCATAATCAACATCTATACATTTTGCAAAACTTAATCTTGCGTTCTCAAAATCGTCTAAATACAGATATTCCATACCCATTAAAGACCAAACATCTACTTTATCTTCCGTGTGTAAAAGTGCTTTATTTAAATTCTCAATAGCCTCCTTGTGCTTACCCGATTTTGATTGTATTGTAGCTTTTTGAATAAAAACCTCATCGTTATTTGGCTCTAACAACTCTATCTTTCTTAAAAGAAGACTTGCATTGTCTAAATCATTATCAAAAATGAATAATTCTACTTGAAGTAACTTTAAATCTACAGATTCTGGGTGTTGTTCTAAACCTAACTTTACCGCTTTTTTGGCCAAAGAATGTTTACCTGCATCTAAATAATGAATGATAATCTCCTCAAATTCAACCAAATCAAAGAAATAAATATTGTTGGTTTTGAGCATCGATTCAAATTTTACTAAAGACATAGCTATGAGATTTGAATTATTACTTAAATGTACTATAAGTCTTTAGTCGCAATTAAAAATGTAACGATTGTTTTCAACAATTTAATTAACAAATTCAATATTGCATTTACATACTATAAATTTTGCACATACATTTATTTACATTAATTTTGATTTTCAATAACTATCAACTAAAATTTGATAGCCTTCTTATGAGCAAAAAAACGCTACTTAACTCAAAAGATATTGAAATTATACTGCACAGGTTAGCTTGTCAGCTAATTGAAAACCATAACGATTTTTCTAATACAGTTTTAATTGGTTTACAACCAAGAGGCTCTTATTTAGCAAACAGATTAACTAGTTTATTGCAAACAGATTACAATATTAAAAATCTAGAATCTGGTTTATTAGATATTACTTTTTATAGAGATGATTTTAGAAGAAGAGATGAACCGTTAGCAGCAACATCAACAGAAATCAACTTTTTAATTGAAGATAAAAAAGTGGTTATTATAGACGATGTTTTGTATTCTGGTAGAAGTGTACGTTCTGCTTTAACAGCTTTACAATCTTATGGAAGGCCAAAAAATATAGAGCTTTTAGTGTTAATTGATAGAAGATTTAGCAGACACTTACCAATACAACCTAATTACAGAGGTAGACAAGTAGATGCTATAAATGAAGAAAAAGTTTTAGTGACTTGGAAAGAGACACATAAAAAAGATGCAGTTTATATAGAACAAAGGTAATATGGATCAATTAAGCGTAGAACATTTATTAGGAATCAAATATTTAAATGCCAATGACATTGATTTGATTTTTAAAACTGCAGACCATTTTAAAGAAGTTATTAATAGACCAATTAAAAAAGTACCTTCTTTAAGAGACATTACTATTGCCAATTTATTTTTCGAAAATAGTACCAGAACAAAATTGTCTTTTGAACTTGCTGAGAAAAGACTTTCTGCAGATGTTATTAACTTTTCTGCAGGGCAATCATCTGTAAAAAAGGGAGAAACTTTAATAGACACAGTAAACAACATCCTTTCTATGAAAGTAGATATCGTTGTAATGCGTCATGGAAATGTAGGTGCAGGTGTATTCTTATCAAAACATGTAGATGCTAAAATAATTAACGCAGGAGATGGTACTCATGAACACCCAACTCAAGCCTTATTAGATTCGTATTCTATTAAAGAAAAATTAGGTTCTGTTAAAGGAAAAAAAATAGTAATCGTTGGTGATATTTTACACTCTAGAGTAGCGCTTTCAAACATTTTTGCTTTACAATTACAAGGTGCACAGGTAAAAGTATGTGGACCAACCACTTTAATACCTAAGCACATATCAAGCTTAGGTGTAGAAGTAGAAACCAATCTTAAAAAAGCTTTAGAATGGTGTGATGTAGCCAATGTACTTAGAGTGCAACATGAAAGAATGGATATTAAATATTTTCCATCTACTAGAGAATACACACAGCTATTTGGTATTAACAAAGAGATTTTAGACAACCTTGGTAAGAAGATTGTAATCATGCATCCTGGACCTATTAATAGAGGTGTTGAAATTACTAGTGATGTTGCAGATTCTGATCAATCTATAATTTTAAATCAAGTTGAAAATGGTGTTGCTGTTAGAATGGCAGTTATTTACTTGTTAGCGCAACAAATTAAAAGATAGGTAGATGAAAATAACTAAGAATCATAAATATACCTTAATCCATTCTTCTGAAAAATCAACTTCATCTTTTTTAGAAAATCTTAATACTGAGCTAGATAAATTAAAGAAAGAAAATATTATTGTTACTTTTTCTGACGATTTTAAGAGGAAAAAAGAAGATTTTTTATTATTTTTGGGTATAGCAGCACAAAAAAAAGAGCTTGGCACATCATTTGTACTAGTTTATAAGGATGTAAACGCAGATGATTATCCAGAGGATTTTAATATTGTGCCGACTTTAATAGAGGCCGAAGATATTTTAGATATGGAAGCCATGGAACGAGAATTAGGTTTTTAATCCCCCCATAATTATGATAAAAAAACTACTTTTAACTTTATTTTTAACCATTTCAGCAATGAGTTTTTCTCAAACTAAAACACTTGAGAAATTATCTGCTGCACCAAATCCATTTACCACTTCTACCAAAATAACCTTTAACGCTAATAATGTGTCAAAAATTACATTAAACGTTAGAAATGTTTTAGGAAAAATTGTGTTTAAGAAAGAATACACTACCAAGATTGGTAAAAATAGTATTGCTTTTTATAAAGATGATTTGGCAACTGGTATTTATATTTATAGTATTAGAGATAAAAAAGAAATCATATCTAAACGTTTTGTTATTAAATGAGTATAAACCTAACTATTTTAGGTTGTCATTCAGCAACTCCGCGTGTAAACGCATACCCAACATCTCAGTATTTAGAAATTAATAATCGTCACTTTTTAATTGATTGTGGAGAAGGCACTCAGCGTCAAATGCGAAAGTATAAAGTGGGTTTTTCTAAAATAGACCACATTTTTATTTCACATTTACATGGTGATCATTTTTATGGTTTGGTAGGCTTATTGTCTACTTATGGCATATTAAGCAGAGAAAAAGAATTGCATGTATATGGCCCAAAAGGAATTAAAGAAGTTACGTTATTGCAATTAAAAATCTCTCAATCACATGCAAAATATGACATTATTTTTCATGAACTATCTTATAAAAAAAGTGAACTAATTTTTGAAGATGATAAAGTTTCTGTAACTACAATTCCTTTAAATCATAGAGTGTATACCAATGGCTATCTATTTAAAGAGAAAGAAAAACCTAAAAAACTGCACATGGGTAATATTTCTAATTATGATGAGATTGGTAGAGCAGACTATTTAAATATTAAAGCTGGTAAAGACATTACTTTAACTACTGGTGAAATTGTACCTAATGACGAGTTAACTCTGCCTCCAAAGAAAGCTTTAAGTTATGCTTTTTGCAGTGATACAATGTTTAAGCCAGATATTGTCCCAATTATAAAAGAAGTAGATTTATTATATCATGAAGCTACCTTTTTAGCAGATAGAGAAGATTTAGCGAAAAAAACAAAACATGCAACTTCTAAACAAGCTGCACTAATAGCTAAAGAGGCAAATGCGAAGCAATTGGTAGTTGGTCATTATTCTGGGCGATATAAAGACATCTCTTTGTTTCAAAAAGAAGCTCAAGAAATATTTAAAAATACTGAATTAGCTGAACCAGGTAAAAAATTCAATATAGATGCAGAATAATCAAATTAAATCTGTTTATAATGAAATCTTTGAAACTTACCCTAAAGTTGAACTAGAAGATCATATTAAGAAATTAATAGAACTTGATCATTTCTTTCCTTACAATTCTACATTTTATTGCCTTACAAATACTGCTAACAAAAGGTTTGACTATGTAAGCAGAAATTTTACAGCCTGTACAGGTTTATCTCGTAATAAAATGATTGCTGACGGTATGGATTTTTATTGGTCTTTATTTCATCCTGAAGACATAAAACTTTGGCTTAAAAGTTTGCAAAATCTAATGGCTTTTACAATGAATGAATTAGATGACGATCAGCGTAAAAGAATGAATTACACTTGGAATTATCGTATAAAAAATGGAAATGGATTGTATGTAAACATTATACAAAACACTACTCCACTGCAATTTGATGAAACCAATAAACCAATAATTGGCATGGCTCATTACACCGTTTTAAATGGGGAAATTCAAATGGATATTTGTGCTAGTGCTAAAATTTTAAATGAACATAAAGAGTATGAAACCTTGTATTACGAAAATATGTCTAGCGCAAATTTACTAGGTGTTATTTCTAATAGAGAAAGAGATATAATTCGTTTAATAATAACTAAAAATACAAGTGAAGTAATTGCAGACAAATTAAATATTAGTGTGCACACTGTAAATACACACAGAAGAAACATCCTTAAAAAACTGAATATCGATTCTACTTTTGAATTGGTAAATTACTTTAAAAACAATCCTAAACTTATATAAATACTCATAATGAGTATTGTCGGTTTTAAACATTGGTTTTACTTTTGTCTCGTAGGCAAAATAATGGGATTACAACATATTATATTTCTTCTGTAAGAAATCATTCCCCCAAATTAAATCCTGTTTGTTTTGCCTATTAATATTGATTTGTAGAAAGTAACACCAATGTACAAGCTATTTCAGAATCTATATTATTGTCTTTCAACAACTTTACAAACTCCTTATTTTCTGTACCAGGATTAAAGATTACCCTTTCTGGTTTTAAATCTATAATGTATTGATAATAATCCTCTTGTCTTTTTGGATTTAAGTATAATGTAACTGTATTGATATGTGTAAAATGTTTACGCTCAGTATCAATAACCACATTTAAAACTTTGCCCTCTCGCAAACCTATAGCTGCAGTTTCTACACCTTTATCTATTAATCTTTTAATAGCAATGTTAGAATATCTATTAGGATTTAATGATGCTCCTACAACCAATGTTTTCTTTCCTTTCATAATCTTCTTTTTCTTAAGAAACAACTTTTTTGTAGAATAACAAAATTTTAACCTCTTCTTCTACCCATTCTATTATTTCTCATCTCTACCATTTTCTCTCTAATGGTTTTTGTATAGTCTACTTTGGTGATTTCTTTTCCATTATCAGGAGCGTCAATTTCTAGTTGTACATCATTGTCTAGAACTATTTCTGTACATAATAAGGTAGTATTTTGTGCACTAACTTCTAAAATAAACCCAGGCAAACCCCAAAATTCTGCAGGACCCTGTGCCATTGGAATCTGTGGTGTATACCAAGCTTCTACAACCACTAAATTTTCTTCTTGTTCACCCTCTTTGGCTTCAGGTTTTCTTAGATCTCCCCATGAAAAATTATACCAATTTAACTCAGAATATGGCACAAATGCTTTGGCTTTATAACAAGTGTAATTTCCAATTTTCTTAGACTCACTGCCTATTGTCCAATCAATCTTATAAAGACTATCTTTAATTAGAAAACGCTTCCCATAAAATTCCTGACTTTGTACCAATTCATTACTAGAAATATTTTTATAATGATCTCCCCTAGTAAAATAAGCACCCCAAGAATCTGTTGCTCCAGAAATAGCATCAATTTTTTCTTCTTCTTTAAATGATGATTCTGTTTTATTAAACGTTAGTTTATATGTTTTTTCTAATCTATTTTTAAGTCGATTTGCAATTTGTTTTTTCTGTGCTTCACTCATTCTAGCTCCCCAATTACCCAATTCCATTTTAGATTTGGAAATGTAAGTTGCTTTACCGCTTAATTTTTGAGTATAACCTCCAGTTACAAAAAACAGTGATAATACAAGACTTGTAGCTATTGATTTAAAAACTTTCATAGTTGGTTAATTTAAATTTTGTTTAACAAATCTAATAAAATATTAAACATTATTTAAGATTAATCAATTTATTAACAATATTTTAAGGCTATCTATAATTTTAAATACACTGTTTTTAAAAATAAGCAATAAAAAAAAAGGCTTGTAGTTATACAAGCCTTCTATGTTATGAATTAAATATTTTACCAACGAATTACTACAGAACCCCAAGTAAAACCACTACCAAAAGCAGCCAAAACTACTAAATCATTATCTTTTATTTTCCCTTGCTCCCAAGCTTCTGTTAATGCAATAATCACAGAAGCAGCAGTTGTATTACCATATTTCTGAATGTTATTATGCACTTTATCATCTGCCAATTGAAACTTCTTTTGAATAAACTGTGCTATTCTTAAATTCGCTTGATGAGGAATTAACATATCTATATCCTCTTTTTGCAAATTATTGGCTTGTAAACCTTCTACAATGGCTTCAGAAAAACGCACAACAGCATGTTTAAATACAAATTGTCCATTCATGTAAGGAAAGTAAGATTGATCATCTGGATCATTCTCTGCAATAATTTCAGGAACCCATCTACCTGTAGCTGGGCCATCTAACATTAATTCTCTTGCATATTTCCCTTCAGAATGTAAATGAGAAGATAAAATACCTTTTCCTTCCTCCTCACATCTAGATAAAACTGCAGCTCCTGCTCCATCTCCAAAAATTACAGTAACTCCTCTACCTCTAGTAGAACGCTCTAAACCTCCTGAATGATTTTCTGAACCAATCACCAAAATGTTTTTATACATTCCTGTTTTTATAAATTGATCTGCCACCGACATTGAGTAGATAAAACCAGAACATTGGTTTCTTACATCTAAAGCACCAATTGTGGGCATATCTAACATATCTTGCACACGAACTCCACCACCAGGAAAATACATGTCTGGACTTAATGTTGCAAAAATTATAAAGTCGATATCGTCTTTTGTTAAACCTGCTCTCTCAATAGCAATTTTAGCTGCTTTAACTCCCATAGATGAAGTATTGTCATCTGTTTTTGGGTCTATCCATCTACGTTCCTTAATACCTGTTCTTTCTTGAATCCATTCATCAGAAGTTTCCATAAATTCCTTTAAGTCATTATTGGTAACAACATTTTCTGGAACGTAATATCCTAAACCAGTAATTTTTGAATTATACATATTATAAAGCGCTAATTTTAATTATTTACTATTTGTAACCAACAAAAATAGTGAATTTTCAATTTATAAACTATTCCTTAAAATTAGATTACTCTGTCATCTTGTCATAATTACAAATTTGGTATTTTTTTTGACCACTTGTACATCAGAAAATAATATTAAATAACTATAAAATTATGAGTAAAGGAAACATTAATGTATCAGTAGATAATATTTTTCCGCTGATTAAAAAATTCTTGTATTCTGATCATGAAATCTTTTTAAGAGAATTGATTTCAAACGGAACTGATGCTACCACAAAATTAAAACACCTTATTTCTATAGGTGAAGCACAAACTGAATTGGGTGATGCTAAAATTGAAATCAGCATTGATAAAGATGCCAAAACCTTAACCATTAAAGACCAAGGTTTAGGGATGACTGCTGATGAAGTTGAGAAATACATTAACCAAATTGCCTTTTCTGGTGCTGAAGAATTTTTAGATAAATACAAAGACGATAAAAACGAAACTGGTGTAATTGGGCATTTTGGTTTAGGTTTTTACTCTGCATTTATGGTGGCTGATAAGGTTGAAATCTTTACAAAATCTTTTAAAGACGAACCAGCTGCACATTGGACATGTGATGGATCTCCTGAATATACTTTAGTTGAGCATGACAAGTCTGACAGAGGAACAGAAATCGTTTTACACATTGCAGAAGATTCCACTGAATTTTTAGAAGAAGGTAAAATTAGAGGTTTATTAACAAAATACAATCGTTTTAACCAAGTACCAATTAAATTTGGAACTAAAAAAGTAAACGATCCAACTCACGAACCAAAAACAACTAAAGATGCTGAAGGTAAAGAAACTACTGAACCTCACAGACAAATTGAAGTTGATGATATTATCAATAATACAGACCCAGCTTGGACTAAAAAACCGGCTGATTTGGAAAAAGAAGATTATGATAATTTCTACAGAGAATTGTATCCAATGCAATTTGAGGAGTCATTATTCCACATACATTTAAATGTAGATTATCCTTTTAATTTAACAGGTATTTTATTCTTCCCTAAGTTGTCTCAAAACTTAGATCTGCAAAAGGATAAAATCCAATTGTACCAAAACCAAGTTTTTGTAACGGATAATGTAGAAGGCATTGTACCAGACTTTTTACAGATGTTAAAAGGTGTAATTGATTCACCAGACATTCCTTTAAACGTTTCTCGTTCTTATTTACAAGCAGATGGAGCAGTAAAAAAGATTTCTGGTTATATAACTAAAAAAGTGGCAGATAAATTAGCTTCATTATTCAAAAAAGATCGTGAAGATTTTGAGAAAAAATGGAATGACATTAAAGTAATTATTGAGTATGGAATGTTGTCTGAAGACAAATTCTTTGATAAAGCTAAAAAGTTTGCTCTATATCCAACAGTTGCAGATACTTACTTTACGTTTGATGAATTAATTGAAAAAACAAAAGATGCTCAAACTGATAAAGATGGTAACCATGTAATTTTATATGCTTCTAATAAAGATGCGCAACACAGTTACATACAAGAAGCTACAGCTAAAGGTTACGAAGTTTTACTTTTAGATTCACCAATTATCTCGCACTTAATGCAGAAATTAGAGGGTGGAGATGCTAAAGTAAAATTTACAAGAGTAGATGCAGATTTTATAGATAACCTAATTAAGAAAGACGAAAACGTAATTTCTAAATTATCTGATGAAGAGAAAGATAAATTAAAGCCAATTATTGAAGCTGCAGTTCCAAAAGAGACGTATACAGTTCAATTAGAAGCTATGGATTCTAACTCATCTCCTTTTATAATTACTGTACCAGAATTTATGCGTAGAATGAAAGAAATGCAAGCTTCTGGGGGTGGAGGAATGATGGGAATGGGTAATTTCCCAGATATGTACAACTTAGTTGTAAACACTAACAACCCATTAGTTTCTGAAATTTTAGCAGCTGATGAAGACAAGCAGAAAAATTTAATTTCTCAAGCTTTTGATTTAGCAAAATTATCTCAAAACCTTTTACATGGTGAAGAGTTAACTAATTTTATCAAACGTTCTTATGAGCTAATTAAATAGTTAATACTTTAAGAATTACAGAGCCTCTTTGCGAAAGCAAAGAGGCTTTTTATTTTTAGCCTATTCTATTTTTGGTACATTAGAGTCTATAATTAAGTTATTATGAAATTAATACATACAAATCAACTACCAGAAATAGGCACAACTCATAATGAAGCAATCAAGAAAAAAGTATTCATTAAAAAAGATGAAATACCAAAATTAATGATGTTTGGTTCTGCTACATTTACTCCAGGTCAAGAAGTAGGCACTCATAAACATGATACCATGTATGAGGTTTTCTACATTTTATCTGGTAAAGCTGAGTTTATTGTGAATAGTAAAAAACATAATGTAATTGCTGGTGATTGTATTACTATTGAGCAAGGTGAGTTGCATTCTATGCGAAATCCATTTTTGGAAGATGTTACTTGGGTTTATTTTGGTATTGCCACAGACTAACAATTCTATTTAATATACCTTTGCTAAAAAATAATTCATGCAGTTTTCTGATATTCCATTAAACAAATCCATACAAAAAGCAATAGCTGAAGCTCGTTTTCACAAACCAACTTTAGTACAAGAAAAAACAATTCCATTAGTTTTAGATAAAAAAAATGTAATTGTTGCTGCGCAAACTGGTACAGGAAAAACAGCTGCTTTTGCATTACCAATTATAAATTTACTATTTGATAAGCAAGATGCAGAGAAAGGCGAAAAAAAAATAAAAGCACTAGTAATTACACCTACTCGTGAATTAGCAATTCAAATTTTAGAAAACTTTAAATCCTACAGTAAATATTCAAACTTAAGAAGTACTGCTGTTTTTGGTGGTGTTTCATTAGAACCACAAAAAGAGATTTTAGCTAAAGGTGTAGATATTTTAGTAGCAACACCAGGTAGATTGATTGATTTGCAAATGCAAGGAAACATTGATTTGAGCCAATTAGAAATCTTTGTGTTAGATGAAGCTGATTTAATGCTAGACATGGGGTTTATCAACGATATAAAAAAGATTGAAAAACTTTGTCCTAGAAAAAAACAAACACTTTTATTTTCGGCAACTATTCCTGAAAAGATTGATGAATTATCAAAAAGTATTGTAAAAAATGCTACAAAAGTTGATATAAATCCTGAGGAAACCACAGCAAAAAATATTGGTCAGTTATTGTATTATTTACCAAAAAAGAATAAAACAGATTTATGTTTACATCTTCTTAGAAATACAATCAATGGTAAAATTATCATTTTTAGACGAACTAAATTTGGCGTAGATAAACTTGAGCAAACTTTAATAAAAAACGGCTATAATGTTGCCAGTATTCATGGTGATAAAACTCAAGGAGTTAGAAACAAAGCCATTGAAGATTTTAAAAGTAAAAAAGCTTCAATTTTAATAGCTACAGATGTTGCTGCAAGAGGTATTGATATTACAAATGTAGATGCTATTATAAATTTTGACATTCCAAATGTACCAGAAACTTACGTGCATAGAATTGGTAGAACTGGTAGAGCTGGTAAATCTGGAATTGCATTTTCTTTCTGTTCGCCAGATGAAAATAATTACATTGCTTCTATAGAAAATTTGATCGAAAAATCGATTAAGGTTATAGAAGATCATCCTTACCCAATCAACAAACCAAAACATACCAAAAAGCAAGCAAACACTGTTAGTAAACATAAAAAAAGCAGAAAATCTGCAGCTTCTAAGAAGAAGAAAAAACGCTGGTATTAGATTTAATTGTGCGTTAAAACTAAAAAACTAAATTTAAATCAACCAAAACAATACAAAAATGGAAATCAAATTAAACGTTTTAAAAACAATTATAGCTAGCCTATTTCTTGTATTCTTAGCATCATGTAACTCGAATACAAAGTTAGAGAAGAAAAATGAAGATCCTTTACAAGGTGTTTGGAAATTAAATGCTTTCTACACCTTAGCAAATGCAGACACTATTGTTAAAGACTACAGCAAAGTGCAGCATAAAATATATTTAAATGGTCACGTATTATGGAATGCAGACACTGATGCCAATGACGTAGATTGGAGTGGCTATGGCACCTATACTTTTAAAAATGATACCATCACAGAAACACTTACCTCAACTTCTAAATCAATGAAAAGTGATGTAAATACTTACGTAATTCCTATTGATTTCTATACAGATTCTTATAAACAAGTAAATACTTATTATAGAAATGATACCGTATTTAAAAACATCGAAATCTTTACAAAGATTGATTAATTGAGTTAAAATTCAATTTTTATGAGCTAATGTTAGTAAGTCAATTCTCTCCCATTTTTCCATATTATTTGTACTTTTAAACCTCAATACAAAACCAAAAAGTTATGAAATGGAGAAGTAATAAAAGAAGTTCTAATGTTAACGACAGAAGAGGTGCAAGTTCTGGAAGAGGCTTTAGTGGTGGTGGTTTAGGAGGAATGCTAATTCCTTTACTTCTAAAATTAGTTAGCACCAAAAAAGGATTGCTAATAGTAGTGGTTGTTGGTTTGCTAATGTATTTTACAGGTCTAAATCCGTTACAGTTTTTATCTGGAGGAACCACAAATCAAGTTACAAATACAACATATAAAGGTACTGCTGAAGAAAATAAATTAGCGGAATTCAGTAATCGTGTTTTAAGAAGCACAGAAGATGTTTGGAACTCCATTTTAAACAATTATCAAGAACCTACGTTAGTCTTATTTACAAATTCAGTATCTTCTGCTTGTGGCTCAGCATCTAGTGCCACAGGACCTTTCTATTGTCCAGGAGACAATCAATTATATATAGATTTAAGCTTTTTTCAAGAAATGGAATCTCGTTTAAATGCACCTGGAGATTTTGCACAAGCTTATGTAATTGCACATGAAGTGGGTCATCACATTCAAAATTTAATGGGCACAACAGACAAGATGCAACAATTAAGAGGTAGAGTTAGCCAAAAAGAATACAATAAATTCTCTGTAAAATTAGAATTACAGGCAGATTTCTTAGCTGGTGTTTGGGCGCATCATGCAAAAAATATGGATTTGATTTTAGACCAAAGAGATTTGCAAGAAGCTCTAAATGCAGCTCATGCAATCGGAGATGATAGATTACAAAAACAATCATCTGGAAGAGTTGTCCCAGATTCTTTTACTCATGGAACTTCTGCTCAGAGAATGAGATGGTTTAAAAAAGGATTTGACACTGGAGACATCAATCAAGGTGATACGTTTAATGCAACAACTTTATAAATATTGCAATGATTTCAATTAGAAAAGCTACTGTAAATGATGTTAAACAACTAGCCATAGTTTCTAAAAAAGCTTTTTTTATACCTCATCAGCATGCAATTCCTAAAGATATAATGGACAATTATCTTAAGAAAAGTTTTAATGAAGAAACCTTAGCTAAAGAAGTTACTCAAGATAATTATGAATATCATTTAATTTTCTATAAGGATGAATTAGCTGGTTTTTCTAAAATAATTCTGAATACAGAAAATGAGCATATTCCTCATAAAAATGTAACTAAAATGGAGCGCTTGTATTTACTAAAAGAATTTTACGGTTTAGGTTTAGGCAAAAAACTATTTGATTTTAATGTAAATCTCGTTAAAAGAAATAATCAGAAAGGAATATGGCTCTATGTTTGGGTTAAAAATTATCGAGCATTAAAGTTTTATGAAAAAGTTGGTTTCCAAAAAATTGCTTTATATGATTTTCCTATTTCAGATAAAGAAACAAGACCTAATGATGTTCTCTATTTAGATCTAACCTAAATCTCCAATTACTACGCTCTCTTTTTCAGTTAATTTTTTTTGTTATTCAGTTAATCAAATAATAGATATGTAACTACTTTCGTTATAAAGAAAGTAGATATGAAAAAGACAGCATTAATTACAGGAGCAAGTAGTGGTTTAGGAAAAGAGTTTGCAAAAATTCACGCAAAAAATGGTGGAGACTTGGTTATTGTTGCAAGGAGCAAAGACAAACTACAAAAGCTAAAAGAAAAATTAGAGAAAAAACATGGTGTACATGTTAGCATAATAGAAAAAGATTTAACTGAACCAAATGCAGCACAAGAAGTTTACAATTTTGTGAAGTTTAGCAAAATTGAAATTGATTACTTAATCAATAACGCTGGTTTTGGCGGAATTGGTAAATTTTATGAACGTGCTTGGGCACAAGATTTGGCAATGATTCAATTAAATATTATTGCACTAACTGATTTAACAAGAAAGTTTTTACCCGATTTTGTTGAAAGAAATCAAGGTAAAATTTTAAATGTTTCATCTACAGCAAGTTTAATGGCTGGGCCCATGCAAGCAGTATATTTTGCTACAAAAGCATTTGTAACCTCATTTAGTAATGCCATAGCAGAAGAATTACATGATACCAAAGTTACAGTAACTACCTTAATGCCAGGAGCAACGAAAACCGATTTTGGTAAAACTTCAGGGATGGACAAAACAGCCTTATTCGAAAATGCTGCAGATTCAAAAGTTGTTGCCCAAGAAGGTTATGATGCAATGTTAGAAGGAGCTTTAGATATAATTTCAGGAGTAAGTTTTCCACAAAAAGTAATGATGAAAGCAATACCAATAACACCAAAAAGTATATTATTAAAACAAATTAGAAAAATGCAAGAACCAAAATAGTTAGAATTTTCACCACTTGTATACATCCCTTTTCTCTTGAGAAAAGGGATTTTTCTTTTCACTAAATCATAAAGTAAAATCTAAAAAACAGATTAATATATGTTAAAAAATTAATGAAAAATGAAGAAGAAAAAAAGATGATGTATATTGTATCCTTTATATCTCAAAAAATTAAAATTTACGATTTCACATGAAAAATATTACATTCTTAGTACTACTTTTTACCACAGTTGTAACTGCGCAAACCGATTTAAAAATTTATGATATTATTGATGCTGTTTCTGAAGACAGAATTAAAGCAGATGTAAAAACACTAACTGAATTTGGAACGAGAAACACTTTTTCTGACACCATTTCTGATACTCGTGGAATAGGAGCTGCAAGAAGATGGATTAAAGATGAATTCAATAAAATATCAAACAATTGTAACAACTGTTTAAATGTCTTTTATCAAAAAGATTTAGTAACTACAGATATGAGTAAAAGAGTACCACATGATGCGTATGTTGTAAATGTAGTTGCAATACAAAAAGGTACAAAATATCCAAACAGATATATTATTATGAGTGGAGATATTGACTCTAGAAATAGCGATGGCTCTAACTTTACCAAAGATGCTCCAGGTGCTAATGATAATGCATCAGGTATGGCTGGTACTATTGAAGCTGCTAGAGTTTTAAGTAAATACAAATTTGAAAGTAGTATAATTTATGTAGGTTTATCTGGAGAAGAACAAGGTCTTTTTGGTGGTGCAGGCTTAGCTAAATATGCAAAAGATAAAGGTTGGGATATTATTGGTATTCTAAACAACGATATGATAGGTAATATCACAGGTGTAGATGGTGTTACAGATAATAGAGCATTTCGAATTTTTTCTGAACCAGTACCTGCTAATGAAACTGAAAGACAAAGAAGAATGCGTAGGTTCTATGGTGGTGAAGTAGATGGGATTTCTCGTCAATTGGCTAGATATGTGCATAAAACTACAAAAACGTACATGCCAGAAATGAATCCTATGATGATTTATAGATTAGATAGATTTGGTAGAGGAGGTCATCACAGACCTTTTAATGATTTAGGATTTGCAGGAATTCGAATTATGGAGGCTCATGAAAATTACACACAGCAACATCAAGATATTAGAACTGAAAATGGCATTAAGTATGGAGATACTTTTGAACATGTTAATTTTCCATATGCAAAAAAATTAACAGCTGTAAACGCAATCAACTTGGCTAGTTTAGCTTCGGCACCTGCAACACCTGAAGTAGTTGGAATTGGTGGAATAGTTGAAGCTTCTGCTAAACTAAAATGGTCTCCAGTAGAAGGCGCAAAAGGTTATAAAATTTATTGGAGAGACACCACCTCTCCTACTTGGGATAATGCTAGATATGTAGAAACAACTGAGTTTACTTTAGAAGGTATTGTTATAGATAATTTTTTCTTTGGAGTTGCTGCAGTCGGTGAAAATGGGCATGAAAGTATGGTTGTCTTTCCAAATAAGATAATGAGATAAAAGTGCGTATTCGTTTTTTCTTACTGATTATTTTGTGCTCATCTTGTGCTCAGAGTCAATTGAACAAAAAGCCTAAGTACATAAAATTTGTAGCAAATAATGATTCTATAGCTGTTGTGGTAAAAACACCTGTTTTAGGCAATTCTTTTCTAAAAATCAGGAATATAGAAAAGCAAACAGAACGTTATATTGATTTTCAAAAAAAAGATTCTATTCGTGTGTTGAAATTCTCAACAACTGAAATAGATACACTAGCAATTCTTAAAAAATACAAGTTCAATTTATACTATGGAGAATCAAATCTTAAAAGCTATGACACCTTGTATAATTATGGCTTACCATTTTTAAAAGGAAAACGCTATAAAATTCTTCAAGGGCAGAATACCAATTTTACACATAAAGGTAGTTTTTCTAAGTATGCTATAGATTTTAAAATGAATGTAGGCCAAACTATATGTGCTATAAGAGATGGATTGGTGGTGAATGTAAAAGAGGATTCAAACAAAGGTGGTAGAAATAAAAAATACCTTAAGGATGGTAATTATCTTGTAATTGCTCATAAAGATGGTACATTTTCGCAATATGTACATCTAAAAAAAGAGGGTGCAATTGTGGCAATAGGAGATACTGTAAAAAAAGGACAGCCTATTGCATATTCTGGAAATACAGGTATGAGTACAGAGCCACATTTGCATTTTGCAGTTTACAAACCGACAACAAATGGTTTTGTATCTATCCCTTTTATTTTAAATACGCATCCATCTTCTAAATACAAAAAAGGTAGGTATGCAAAGAACAAAATTACATACGAAGCAATTGCTGAATAGAACTAGCATCTAATTTAGGATTAGCCCCTTTTTTACTAGCCACTAATGCACCAACTGCAGAAGCAAAATCTAAAGCATGTTGAGGTTTTTCATTATTTAAAATTTTATGAATTAATCCCGCTAAAAAAGAATCGCCTGCACCTATTGTATCTGCTACTTTTACTTTATAACCTTTATGATAATACATTTGATTATCATAAAACAACACTGCACCAGAAGCACCTTTGGTAACACATACATGTCTAGTATTTGTTTCGTGAGCAATAAAACGTAAATTATCTTCTAATTTTTTAAAAGTAGATTGCATTGCATTTGCAATTTCTATCAATTCTTCTTCGTTCAATTTGATAAAATCTGCTTTATGCATGAGTTCTATAATAATTTCATAATCATAGAAAGGAGTTCTTAAATTCACATCAAAAACTTTGTAGTTTGCAACTTCTAGCAATTGAAACAAGGTAGTCTTAGAAATTTGATCTCTTGTTGCTAAACTCCCAAAAATAAAAGCATCAGCCTTTGCTGTAGCTTTTAGATTTTCTGTTGTAATTTCAATTTTATCCCAAGCTTTTGGGTAATCTATTGTATAAGTTGCAACACCTTGCTTGTCTAGTTTTACAGACACTTTTCCAGTTTTATACTCGTTTAGAATTTGGATAGAATCACCATCTATAGAAGAGTTTCCCAAAAAATCTATGATTTCTTTTCCTAATTGATCATTGCCTATAGCACTAATTAAAATTATATTATGCTGAAAGGACTTTAGGCGATAGGCAACATTTAAAGGCGCTCCTCCAATTTTTTTAATATTAGGAAAAACATCCCACAAAACCTCCCCAAAACAAACTATTTCAGCCATAATTTTAAACCAATTAAACGTAATAAAGATCTTAAAATAATTTAAATCTCAATTTTTTGTAAACTTTTGATTACCAGTAAAATATTGAAATCATTACCTAAATTTTGAAAAACTACTTTATTGTACCCAATATCGTTAAAATTTTGTTAATCAAAATGTTAAATAAGAGTTTTTATTTCCATTTTAAAAGTATTACTATTATATTAGAGATAAAAATAAACAACATGAAGAATATATTTATACTAGCCGCATTTTTATTAACAAACACATTGTTTGCTCAGACAAATAATGAATTATCAACAACCATTAATACCGTAAATTTTGAAACGGATATTAAAGAAAATTACTTTTTAGGTGAAAACGATAAACTGCTAAATCTTTTTACAGACGTAAACTTTTTAGATGTAAATTCTAATATGAATACCGAAAGAAAGTTTTTAATTAAATCTATAGAAAAAGAGAGTTTGCTTGCTAATAATTTAAGTAATAAAAGTATTGTGGTTACAAAAAGTAAGAGAAGTGTAAATGATGATAATAGCTTAACTACAGATGTTAAAAGTAATTTTGTAAATACAATTATCGAAGAAAAATTAGCTTTAGAATTACTTAAAAATTTGAATACTAATGAAGCACTAACTTATGGAGATAAAAATACAGAACTGTATATAGAATATAACCAATTGAGAAATAAGTTAATTAAAACTTACGAAATTAGTAAGGATGTTGAGTTTCAAATTGGAAAAAGTGTGTACCCATATCTAAATAAAATTTTAAAAACAGAACTAGATAAAACCTTAAGAAATAGTTTAAACTTATTTGTGATTAACTTCTAATTGATAGATAGTTCACTAAGTGAGACATTTTATTCTTAGCTTGCTAATTATAAAGTGTCTTTTTTTTATTTTGCAGCATGAAGGAATTAAAAACGGCCCCATTTACAGTTACACTAATAGATACTTACAATATTTATATTCCAAATGACATATTTAGACCTTTTTGGGAACAAAAAATGGGTAGGGTTCAAGTAGAAATTACTCATGAAAATTATCATCTAAAATTTTACGCAGCTGTAAAAAGAGATAAAAGTTCTGGAGATTTTAAAATGATGTTTAGCAAACAAAAGCAAAAAGAACTTCAAATAAATTTAGGTGATTCTTTTACCATACAACTCTTTGAGGACACCTCTAAATATGGTGTAGATGTACCAGAAGAATTAGAAGAAGTTTTCTTAACTGATTTTGAAGCTTTCACAATTTTTGAAACTTTAACGAAAGGTAAACAAAGAAGTATTATTTATGGAGTGAAAAGATTTAAAACCAGTCAGCAAAAAATAGATAAAGCTCTTATTCTTTGTGAAAATTTAAAAAGAAGAAATTTTGATCCTATGAAAATTTTTAAATTAGAATAATACGTTCATCTTCTAAAATTTTCAGTTTCTTTGGCAATAAAATGAACCTAGCTAGAAATAAAACAAACGAAACAAAATAAAACGATTACCAATAAAAAACCCTTCAGTTAAAAAACTGAAGGGTTTAATTCTAAAATTACAATCCGTTTATGAAATTACCATAAGGATCTTTAAATTGAGTTCCTTCAGCAAAACGATATTTGCTTAGTTTCTTAAATTCAACTAATGCCCATAACACAAACTCTTTTACAAAATAAGCATCAGCTTTATTCATATTTGGTTGATGTTCTTTTAGAAAATCATCTAAAGGTTTAATTTTATCTAATTCTTTTTTGTATGCTTCTTCATAATAATCATCTAACAATTCAAAATCTTCTTCAGCATTAAAGAACCAAGAAACAATATCATCATAAGGTGTTTCTGCATCTTGCCTTTCTAACTTTTTAATTTCTGGAAAATAAGTTGGGAACAATGTTTTAATTGCTCTTTTTATTAAAGTCTCTGCAACTACTTGAGCACCTTCTTGTTCACCTTCGTAAACCAATTCTACTTTACCTGTAATTGCAGGAATAATTCCATCAAAATCATTTAAACGAATCATGGTTTCTGAATCTCCTGCTAAAATTGCTCTTCTTTCTGCAGTACTTAATAAGTTCTCAAAAGCAGAAATACTTAATCGTGCACTTACACCACTTTTAGCATCTATGTACTCACTATCTCTAGCTTCAAATACAACTTGCTCTAGCAAATCTTTTGCTAACTCTGGTACTTGTATAAATTCTTTCTGAGAAGCTACTTTATTTGCTTCTTGCTGAGTAATGGTTTTAGCAGTTTCAATATCCTCTGGATAATGTGTCAATATTTGCGAACCAATTCTATCTTTTAAAGGAGTTACAATACTACCTCTATTGGTATAATCCTCAGGATTTGCTGTAAAAACAAATTGCATATCTAAAGGCAATCTTAGTTTGAATCCACGAATTTGAATATCCCCCTCTTGTAAAATATTAAACAATGCAACTTGAATTCTAGCCTGTAAATCTGGTAATTCATTAATCACAAAAATACATCTGTTTGCTCTTGGAATCATTCCATAATGAATTACTCTATCATCTGCATAACTCAACTTTAAATTAGCTGCTTTTATAGGATCTACATCTCCTATAATATCTGCTACAGTTACATCTGGTGTTGCTAATTTTTCTGCAAAACGATCGTTTCTATGCAACCAATAAATTGGTGTGTCATCTCCTTTCTCATTGATTAACTCAATTGCAAATCTAGATATAGGCTTTAAAGGATCATCATTAATTTCTGAACCTTCTACAACAGGTATGTATTCATCTAATAAATCTACCATAAGTCTTGCCAAACGTGTTTTGGCTTGACCTCTTAAACCTAATAAATTTATATTATGTTTACTTAAAATAGCTCTTTCTAGTTCTGGAATAACTGTGTTTTCATAACCATGTACTCCTTTAAAAACAGTTTCGTTATTCATCATCTTACTGATTAGATTTTCTCTCAGCTCGTCTTTGATCGATTTTGATTCGTAACCTGTTTTTCTTAATTCTCCTAATGTTTTTATATTCTCTAAATTCATCTATCCTCTAATTCTTTTTTTTCTGTTTGTTTCATAATCTTCAAATATCATCTCTCCTAAACCTCTTAAGCCTGTATAAAATGCTTTTCCTTGATTTGCTTGCGTAAATGCCTTTACAAATTGCATTAAGTAAGGATCTTGAGCAATCATAAAAGTGGTAATTGGTATGTGCAATTTTCTAGCCTGTTGAGCCATTGCATAACATTTATTTACAATGTATTTATCTAAGCCATTACTGTTTTTATAGTATTGACCATCAGGCAAACGCAAACAACTTGGTTTACCATCTGTTATCATAAAAATTTGTTTATTGGTGTTTTTCTTTCTGCGCAACAAATCCATAGCTAATTGCAAACCAGCAACAGTATTGGTATGATAAGGCCCTACTTGTAAATAAGGTAAATCTTTAATTTTTATAGTCCAAGCATCATTTCCAAATACTAAAATATCTAAAGTGTCTTTTGGATATCTAGTTGTAATTAATTCAGCCAAAGCCATAGCTACTTTTTTGGCAGGTGTTATTCTATCTTCACCATATAAGATCATAGAGTGACTAATATCTATCATTAAAACAGTACTCATTTGGCTTTTATGTAGTGTTTCTTCTACCACCAAATCATTTTCTGACAATGTAAAATCGCCTATGCCATTATTAATTTGAGCATTTCTAATACTCTCTGTCATAGAAACCTTATCTAAATTGTCTCCAAATTGATAAGCTCTAAAATCTCCAGTATGCTCATCTCCAATTCCTGATGATTTACTTTTATGATTACCAGAACCACTTCTTTTAATTTTACCAAAAATGTGGTTTAAGGCCTGTTGACGAATTGCTCTTTCTGTTTTAGAGGTTATTGCTGTACCTCCTGTACCATCTGCTTTAATCTCTTCTTTTATATATCCTTTTTTCTTTAAGTCTTCTATGAAATCATCTATAGTATAATTCTCATCAGTTAGTTTGTATTCTTTATCTAAAGATCGTAACCAGTCTATAGCCTCATCAAAATCACCTGAAGTATGGGTAATTAGTTCCTTAAAAATTTCGAACAATTTTTCGAAGGGAGACTGCTTGTCTGCTTCATAAGTTTTAAAAACAAATCCTTTTCTTTTTATATTTTCTTTCATCACTATAAAAATACGCCTTTAATTAAGCTGATAAAAAATATTAACATTGCTTTAGCATATGTATCAATTAGTTTAATTGATACCATTAAATAAGTCACTAAATTCAATAATATCAGAAATTTAAACATGTTAATTTTAGTATATAATTAACATTTATGTTGTATTTCTATCCTAACTTGACACATAATTAAAATTAAATCGACATTACAATGAAATCAAACCATTTACAGAAGTTTAAAATTCTGTGTTCATTTTTAATGGTGTTCGGAATTCTAGGAGTCCCAAACACAAATGCACAGTTTTGGAAAAAGAAAAAAAAGGAAGTTAAAAAAGAGGCTCCTGCCAAAAAAACACCACCTAAAAAGAAAGGTAAAACCATTAAATCACTTACAAAAAGTAGTAAAAAAATAGATGGTTTATTTACCATTTATCAAGATACTGTAACAGGTTCTGTAAAACTATTAGTTAAAAAAGACCAGTTAAATAAAGACTTTATTTATTTCTCTCAAATTGCAGATGGTGTAACAGAAGCTAATGCATATAGAGGTTCTTACAATGGTTCTAGCGTATTTCATGTTACTAAATATTTTAATCGTTTAGAATTTATGGCGCCAAATACTGCCTTCTATTTCGATAAGGATAATGCAATTTCTAAATCTTCGGAAGCAAATATTAGCGATGCTGTAATTGCAAGTGGAAAACTATTGGCTTCTGATGAAGAAAAAGGTGAGTATTTAATTGATGCAAATGGATTGTTTTTATCTGAAACATTTACAAGAATAAAGCAACCAAGATTTCCTGGTCAATCTCCTTTTGCGTTTAGCTTAGGTAGATTTGACAAATCGAAATCTAAAATTAACGAGATTAAAAACTATCCAGAAAACACAAATATTAAAACAGAATACGTTTACAGCAATCCAAACGTAATTAATGGTGGTTCTGCAGCAGTTACAGATGGTAGAAATGTTTCTATTAAAGTATTTCACACATTTATGAATATGCCAGAAGATGGCTATAAACCAAGAATGGATGATGCTAGAGTTGGGTATTTCTTAACGCAAACAAATGATATGACTACTACAGAAACTGTAAATTATAGAGATATGATTCACAGATGGAGATTGGTAAAGAAAAATCCGGAAGCAGCTATTTCTGAACCTGTAACGCCTATTACTTGGTGGATGGAAAAATCGACACCTGTAGAATGGAGAGAAACCATTAAAGAAGGTGTTTTAGCTTGGAACGAAGCTTTTGAAAAAGCTGGCTTTAATAATGCTATGGTTGTTAAAATGCAACCAGATGATGCTACTTGGGATGCTGGAGATGTAAGATACAATGTTTTACGTTGGACATCTTCTCCTAATCCACCTTTTGGAGGTTATGGACCTAGTTTCGTAAACCCAAGAACTGGTGAAATTTTAGGAGCAGATATTATGCTAGAATATGTGCATTTTACAAATAGAGTTTTCGCTGATGAATTATATAATAATGCTGCTGCCAATATGCATTTAGAAACATCTGCTGAATTAAGAGCTAAGAAATATTTAGCTAAAAACAACTTATTATTGTGTTCTGCAGGTCATATCATGCATGAAAACTTACAATTAGGTACTGCTGTTTTACAAGCTACAGGTGCTTCTGAGTTGGATATGGAAGGTATCAGAAAAGAAGGGATGAAATCTTTAATTATGCACGAAGTTGGGCACACTTTAGGTTTAAATCATAATATGAAAGCGAGTCAAGTGTATTCTCCTGAACAATTGGCAGATGCTAACTTTATTAAAGGAAAAGCACTTACAGGTTCTGTAATGGATTATGCAGGAATTAACATTACTAATGACAGAAGCAAACAAGGACAATACTATGATATGGCTGTTGGCCCTTATGATATTTGGGCTATTCAGTTTGGGTATACTCCTTTTAAAAATACATCAGAAAGAGAAGCTTTATTAGAAAGATCTACAGAACCAGAATTAATTTTTGGTAATGATGCAGATGATATGCGTTCTCCAGGTAAAGCAATTGACCCTCGAGTAATGATTGGTGATTTATCTAATGATCAAATTACATACTCTATCAACAGATTTGAGCTTGTAAATGATATGATGAAAAATCTTAAAAATCAGTTTACTAAAAAAGGTGAAACTTATGAAGATTTAAGAAGAGCTTACTATACTTTGCATAACCAAACCAGAATTGCAGGTGGCGTAGTTTCTAGATTCATTGGTGGAGTTTACGTAGACAGATCTACTTATGGACAAGAAGGTGGTACGCAACCTTACACACCTGTATCCAAAGAAGATCAAAAAAGAGCTATGGATGCTTTAGACAAATACATATTTGCCCCAGATGCATTCAGCACTCCAAATGAAGTATATAATTATCTAGCAAGACAAAGAAGAGGATATAATTTCTTTGGAGGTCCAGAAGATCCAAAAATTCATGAGCAAGTACTAGGCTATCAAACAAGTGTTTTAGCACATATCATGCATCCAAACACACTACAAAGGTTATCGAATTCTGAGCTTTATGGAAACGAATACAAGCTATCAACATTCATGACAGATTTAAACAATATGATGTTTAAGCCAGACATTTACGGTAGTGTGAATTCTTTCCGTCAAAATTTACAAGCAGTGTATACCAAACGTTTAATTGCTATGGTTACTGGTAGAACTAGCTCTCGTTTTTCGGTAGCTTCTAAGTCTATGGCCATTTATAATTTAAATGCCATTAAAAGTTGGGTTAGCAATGGTAAAGGTGATGTAGCAACAAAAGCACACAAAAATCATTTAAAAACGTTAATTACAAACGCAATGAAAGAAATAAAATAATTTTTAAGAATTATTTATTAGAAACCGTAATCTTTTCGATTACGGTTTTTTTTATCTTTACATATGGCAAAAATTTTAATTTCTGGTGGTACAGGTTTAGTAGGTACACAATTAACAAAATTACTCTTAGAAAAAGAACATTCAGTAAACATTCTTACAAGAACACCTGATGCTTCTAACGAATATAAATGGGATATATCTAAGCAAACTATAGATGTTGATGCTTTTAAGGATGTTGATTATATTATTCATTTGGCAGGCGCAGGTATTGCTGATGAAAGATGGTCAGATAAAAGAAAAAAGGTAATTATTGATAGTAGAGTAGATTCTGCAAACCTACTGTTTAACAAAGTAAAAGAATTGAACTTGCCTTTAAAAGGTTTTATATCAGCTTCAGGAAGTGGATATTATGGAGCGATAACTAGCGCTAAAATTTTTGAAGAAAATGACGCTGCAGGAAATGATTTTTTGGGTGAGGTTTGTGAAAAATGGGAAGCAGCTGCATTTCAATTTGAAAGTATAAATATTCCTGTTTCAATTTTAAGAACAGGAATTGTATTATCTAAAACTGGTGGTGCTTTAGAAAAAATGAAAACACCTGTAATTGCAGCTTTAGGTTCTGGTAAACAATATATGCCATGGATACATCTTGATGACTTATGCCAAATGTATATACATCAAATTGAAGAAAATGTAAACGGGGTTTTTAATGCTGTGGCTCCTGAGCATCATACAAGCACAACATTTTCTAAAGAACTAGCAAAAAGTGTTTCTAGACCTTATGTTGGAATTAATGTACCCAGTTTTATTCTGAAACTAGCTTTTGGAGATATGGCTAAAATTTTACTAGAAGGCAGCAGACTAGCATCAGATAAAATTAGAAAACATAAGTTTAGCTTTCAATTTCCAGAATTAGCTGAAGCCCTAGATAATTTATTTAAAAAGTAGTAGAAATATTTAAATCTACTTCACTCCAAGTTTTAGAGATACCATCTGAACCTTTGTGTAAATCTTGACAAACCTTATTTAAAGAGGCCAATGCTTTACCAGCATTCCAAGTATTTATGTCTATAATAGCTTTCATATTGAATTCATTTCTATGAATAGTATATGTAAAAGGTACTGCCTTAGTTTCTCCATTCATGGTAATGTTTGCAATTCCATTGCTATCATCAACCAATTTTAAATCTCCAGAAAGAAGCTTAGTATTGTTCATTACACCAAAAAAGAATTTCTTTATCTTGTAATCTCTACTAGAATCTTTTGTAATTAAGCCACTAACTGGTATTGAAAACTCAGTATTGTTAATTGCTTCTTTTATGTTAGCTCCTTCACCTCCATGAGTAATATCAATTTTCTTAAAAGAACCAGCAACTCCAATTTTCTCTGTGGTTTTATATGCTGTGAATTTTATATTAGTTTTAGCGTTAGCTACACTAAATGCTGCTGTACTTTTCT
The DNA here is from genome assembly GCF_036864555.1 of Polaribacter sp. P097. Lineage (NCBI taxonomy): Bacteria > Pseudomonadati > Bacteroidota > Flavobacteriia > Flavobacteriales > Flavobacteriaceae > Polaribacter > Polaribacter sp. P097. The sequence goes on from NZ_JAZETJ010000001.1 coordinate 104,701, forward strand.
TAGGTTCAGTTGTTGTAGGAGTAGTTTTAGTAGTGGACTCACTCTCTGATTTGCAAGATGTTAAATTGAATACTAATACACATGCAAAAATTGTAACTAATACTTTTTTCATAATCTAACTATCTTTATTTTTTTGTAAAATTTGATTTGCTAATTCTATATACTTCTCTTTAGCTTCATCTGAAGACATACCTTTCAACTGCATCCATGCATTAAATTTAAAGCCACTTCTTACATCTAAACCACTGTTAAACGAGAAGTTATTTCCAAAGTTTGCTTGCTTATGATAAGCGTACAGTTGCAACATTAAATCTGGTGCAATCGTTTTTTTGAGCTTAGACAGTTTTTGAAAAGCATCATTAAAATTTTGATCTAAATCTTTAATAACTTCTATTTTTCTGCAATCACTTGTGTACCTCCTTTTACCTTATCTCCTAAACTAACATTTAGTTTAGTTCCTAAAGGAAAATACAAATCTACTCGTGAACCAAATTTAATAAAACCTGCATCTGTACCTTGAACCACTTCTTCACCTTCAATGGCATAATTTACAATTCTTTTGGCTAGAGCACCTGCAATTTGTCTATATAAAACATCTCCAAAACTATCATTATGAATTACAATAGTGGTTCTTTCATTATCTGTAGAAGCTTTAGGATGCCAAGCTACCAAGTATTTTCCTGGATGATATTTGCTGTATTTAATCTTACCACTCATGGCGTATCTTGTAACATGCACATTAATTGGAGACATAAATATTGATACCTGTAATCTTTTGTCTTTAAAATATTCTGGTTCTTCTACCTCTTCTATCACTACAACTTTACCATCTACAGGCGCAACAATAGTATTTTCATTTAATTGTGCTATTCTTTTAGGATTTCTAAAAAACTGCAAAACGATAATAAGAAACGCTACTGCCAATATTTGAATTGACTTTGTAACCCATACAATATCAATAAATTTTTCTGCCAATAAAATAGCAGCAATTACAATGATGAATGTAATTACAATAATTTTGTAACCTTCTTTATGAAAACGAATCATGCTTTAAATTATATAATTAATAAACAAATATACAAAGGGTGCAGCAAATAGTAAACTATCTAGCCTGTCTAAAATTCCTCCATGACCAGGCATAATGTTTCCACTATCTTTAAGACCTGCCTGTCTTTTAAATTTAGATTCTACTAGATCGCCAGTTGTACCTAATACAGAAACCAAAACACCTATAATTAGCCAATGCAGCATAGAGAAATCTAAATTAAACTTACTAATTAGTAATGCCGCTAATAGTGAAAAAACCAATCCTCCAACAAAACCTTCTATTGTTTTTTTAGGAGATACTGATGGAAAAAGTTTATGTTTCCCAAAATTTTTACCGATTAAAAATGCAAAAGAATCGTTTACCCAAATTAATGATAAAATACTGATCATTAAATATGGATGAAAACTGTTCTCGTAAAATGGTAACAAGACCAAAAAACACATTGAGAAAATAACATACCTGTAAGTTAACCCAAGTTTTTGCCTGTTATCTTTATAATTGATTTCTTTTTTTACAAATAATTGATAAACTAAGTAGGTAGATGATAGCAACGTTATAGTAAGAATACCTATTGAAGCGTAGCTATATTGCCTACTAATTAAAAGGTATAAGGTTAAAGGAAATAAAATATATGCAGCGTAGTTTTTTAGGGCGATGAGTTTAGAAAACTCCCAAATGCATAAAAAACCAAAAAGTGTAATTAAAACAATATAAGACTCTTTAGAAAAGAGAATAGCAGAAATAAAAATAAGGACATAAATAATTCCAGAAAAACTCCTTCTTAAAAGGTTGCGCATATTATAAATCTTCAAACAACAGCAAATATAGGTTTTTTGAGTTATTGTTGCCATAGTTTAAAAAATTATCATCAACATTCTGAGTGCTGTAATTTTTTATTGAAGATATGTTTGTAGGCAAGTTATTTGCATATTTTGTTTTGATTCCTGTAAGGCCTTGTCCAGTATCTTTAACTAATTGACTGGTAGTTGCGTAAACAATAAAATTATTGGTATAATCTTTAAGTTTTGTGCTTTTTAATTGTTTCGATGAGAATAAAACATCACCATTATCTGCTATTAAATGTTCACAAGTTGTAAAAGCAGGTAGGTCTGAATTGGTATTTGTGGCTATTCTAACCTCTTTTTGGTTTACAATAGACTTTAATTTTGGATTTAACAACTGTACAGCATTCCAATTATTTTCTGATAGAATGTTGGCAAAATTAGTTTTTACATCTGCCTCACTTGTGCAGTAAAGAAACTTACCCCCTTTATTCACAAAGTTGTGTACAAACAAATCATCAAGAGATAAATTTACCTCTTGATTTTGTATTTGTTTATCCTCTTTAATTGGGATATTAAAAAGTTTCTTTAAAAAATCCATTAAAAATTACGATTCTGTTGTAGTACTCTCTGTTGGCAAGTCTTTTTCATCTTTTGACTTTACTTCTGTATCTAAAGCCTCAAATGGTCTTTTACCAAAAATTTTCTCTAAATCGTCTTTGAATATTACTTCTTTTTCTAAAAGCAATTCCGCTAAAACTGTAAGTTTTTCTTTGTGTTTAGAAAGCAATTCAATGGCTCTTTGATACTGAATTTCTATCATTTTAGAAATTTCTTTATCAATCATTTTACCAGTTTCCTCACTATAAGGTTTTACAAAGGCATCATTACCTGAAGAATCGTAATAAGTAATATTACCAACTTCATCATTTAAACCATATACTGTAACCATAGCTCTTGCTTGTTTGGTTACCTTTTCTAAGTCGCTTAATGCTCCTGTAGAAATTTTATTAAAAATAATTTTTTCAGCAGCTCTTCCTCCTAAAGTAGCACACATTTCGTCTAACATTTGCTCTGTTTGCACAATTAAACGTTCTGCAGGCAAGTACCAAGCAGCTCCTAAAGATTGACCTCTAGGTACAATAGTTACTTTTACTAAAGGTGCAGCATGTTCTAACATCCAACTTACAGTGGCATGACCAGCTTCATGAAATGCAATTACTTTTTTCTCTTTTGGTGTAATACGTTTTTTCTTTTTCTCTAAACCACCAACGATTCTGTCTACAGCATCTAAAAATGCTTGATGATGAATAGCTTTCTTACCATTTCTAGCAGCAATTAAAGCAGCTTCATTACACATATTAGCAATATCTGCTCCAGAAAAACCTGGTGTTTGCTGTGCTAAAAACTCAACATCAACATCATCTGCCAACTTTAAAGGTTTAATATGTACTTCAAAGATTTCTTGTCTTTCTCTAATATCTGGTAAGTCTACATAAATCTGTCTATCAAAACGTCCTGCACGCATTAAAGCTTTATCTAAAACGTCTGCTCTGTTGGTTGCAGCAATTACAATTACGTTAGTATCTGTACCAAAACCGTCCATTTCAGTTAATAATTGATTTAACGTATTTTCACGCTCATCATTACCACCTGTCATTGAGTTTTTACCACGTGCTCTACCAATTGCATCAATCTCATCTATAAAAATAATAGAAGGCGATTTTTGCTGTGCTTGTTTAAACAAATCACGCACTCTAGAAGCACCTACCCCAACAAACATCTCTACAAAATCTGAACCAGAAAGTGAGAAAAAAGGTACACCAGCTTCACCTGCAACTGCCTTTGCTAATAATGTTTTACCAGTTCCTGGAGGACCTACTAATAACGCTCCCTTTGGAATTTTACCTCCTAAAGAAGTATATTTTTCAGGGCTTTTTAAGAAATCTACAATTTCTTGTACTTCTTCTTTTGCGCCTTCTAAACCTGCTACATTCTCAAAAGTTGTTTTTACTTTAGTGTCTTTGTCAAAAAGTTTAGCTTTAGATTTCCCAATACTAAATATTTGACCTCCTCCACCAGAACCTGCTCCTCCACCAGACATTCTCTTCATAAAAAATAACCAAATCGCTATTAAAATGATGAATGGTAAGAAACCAACTATAGCTTCAAAAATGCTCGTTTTTTCTTTGTTATCAATATCTACAACTAAGTTTTTTTCTTCCTTAGCCTCTATAACACTTTGCTCAAAGGTTCTTTGATCTCCAAAATTGTATTCATACACTGCAGATCCAGGTCTGTAAAATGTAGAGGTTGTAAATTTTTTATGTTCCTCTTTTTTTAGCGCTTCTTGTGTTAAGAATATTTGAGCTACATCTTTGTTAATCACAACAATTTTCTTGATATCATTATCATTCAATATTTCTTCGAACTTATTTCTTGAAATACTTTTAGATGCTAAATCTCCACTGCTGAAAAACTGAATAGCTATAATGGCTAAAAATATACCTCCATAAATCCAATAAGAACTGAATTTTAATTTAGGCATATTTGACTTATTGTCTTTATTTGAATCACTCATGTGTTATAAAATCAATAGGATTATACTGGGTTAATTTCGGTGATTTTTGCATCACCCCAAAGGCTTTCAATATCATAATAATCTCTAACATGCTTTTGAAAAATGTGCACAACTACGTTTACATAATCCATTAAAACCCATTCAGAGTTTCCTTGACCTTCTACATGCCAAGGTTTATCTTTAACCTCTTTACTTACTACTTTTTGAACTGAACTAGAAATAGCGTTCACTTGTGTATTTGAATTACCAGAGCAAATTACGAAATAATCGCATACGGTATTTTCTATATCTCTTAAATCTAATAATTGGATGTCTTCTCCTTTAACATCATCAATTCCTTTAATAATTACAGCGATTAAATCATCTGTGCTTACTTGTTTTTTTGTCATTAATCTCTTCTCTAATTTAATGCAAAGTTATTATTTTTTTGCGAGTATTTTGTGTATTATTGAACTAGTTTACACAATATTTAACAATTGAATTTAATCAAACTTAATGCCATTGATTCTACAAATTCTTTTTTAAAAGAAATGGCGAAAAATTCTTCTTTAGAAAACTATACTGTGGTTGTAGCTAAAGATCAAACAAATGGGCGTGGTCAACAAGAAAATACTTGGGCCTCAGAACCTTTTAAAAACCTTACGTTCAGTGCTTTTATCAATGATTTAAATTTAGAATTAAACCATTATAAATATTTTAATTTTGCCATTAGTTTGGGTGTGTATGATGCTATTTCTAAGTACATTAATAGACAGTTATTTATAAAATGGCCAAACGACATTCTGTCAGCTAATCAAAAAATTTGTGGCATTTTAATTGAAAATTCAATTTCTAAAGGTGCTATGAAATATGCTGTGGTTGGAATTGGTATTAATGTAAATCAAGAAACATTTTACGAGAACCTATCTAAAGCATCATCTTTAAAAAATATTACAGGCAAATCTTACAACTTAGATGAATTACTTGTAGAAGTTGTAACTGCAATAAAACTTAGAATAAAACAATTGCTAGATAAAGAGTACGATACCTTAGAAAATGACTACCTGAAAGTATTATACAAAAAAAACATTCCTAGCATGTTTAAAACAGCAGAGAATGCTTTATTTATGGGTAAAATTATAGGTATTTCTAATTCTGGAAATCTTAAAGTAGAACTCGGAGATGAGACTATAAAAGAATTCGGAATTAAGGAAATTTCTTTTGCTTAAATTGTTTCTAAGTTATCTGTTAGTGTTTCAATAAAACTCGTTAATGGTTTTTTAACCATCATTGCCATCATTGCATTAAACTTTCCCTGAAATTCTAATTGTACTTCAGATGAATTTTCATCTACAGGCTGAATATCTGCCACTAGTTGAAAATCTAATTTACTACTTGCGGCTCCAAGAGTTACATTAGAATAAGGAGTATTCTCTTTCAAAACTAATCTGATTTCTGGCATTCCTTTTAAACCAAAAATAAATGAATCGCCATCTACTTCAAATTTCTGAATAGATTCTGGCATTAACTGCTCAAAGTTCTTTAAATCAGATAAAAATTCGAATGTTTCTTTTTGAGATTTCTCAACTACTACTCTAGTACCTTGTATATTCATGCTTACTTATTTTATTGTTTCCACTCACTAGGGTTAGCTCTCCATTCTTGTAGAGTTGCTAATTCTTTTTGAGAAATATAATTACTGTCTAATGCTTGCTCTAAAAGATTCTCGTAATTACTTAATGTTTTTAAGTTTACGTTTTTTTCTTTAAAGTTTTCTGTTGCTACATCAAAACCATAAGAAAATATGGCAACCATACCTTTAACTACTGCTCCAGCCTCTTTTAATGCTGCAACTGCATTTAAACTACTATTACCTGTACTTATTAAATCTTCTATAACCACAACATTCTGACCACTTTCTAAATGCCCCTCAATTTGGTTTTTTCTACCATGTTTTTTAGGTTCTGGCCTAACATAAACAAAAGGCACACCTAGTTCTTGAGCAACTAAAATCCCTATTGCTATAGCACCTGTTGCGACCCCAGCAATTACATCTGGTTTACCATATTCTAACTCAGCAATTTTAGCAATTTCCTCCTTTAAAAAAACACGTACTGGAGGATAAGATAAGGTAACTCTATTGTCACAATAAATAGGTGATTTCCACCCTGAAGCCCACTGAAAAGGTTCGTTAGGACTTAGTTTAATCGCTTTTATTTGCAATAAAAGTTCAGCTGTTTTTTTTGAAGTATCTTTGTTCATAACCATGTCACAAATGTATAAAGTTTTTGTAAATGATAAACCAATAATTATCACATCTTCATCAAAAAATGAAAAAAATTTTCCAATTTATTCATTCTCTGAACTTGAATTTGATGATGTACTTCTTAAATTAGAAGAGGAAACTATTTTTGGCGTCATTTTAGTCAGTGCAAATTTAGAACTTGATTGGCAAATATTCACTAAAAATTTAAAAGTAATTCCTGCTGCAGGTGGTTTAGTTGTAAATAATCAGCAATCAGTGCTATTTATTTTTAGAAACGGAACATGGGATTTACCTAAAGGATGGATAGAAAAAGGGGAATCTAAAGAGTTAGCAGCTGTTAGAGAAGTAGAAGAAGAATGTGGTATAACCAATCTTTCTATCTTAAAACCATTGCCTACAACTTATCACATTTATAAACATAAAGGCCTAAAACTTAAAGAAACACATTGGTTTTTAATGCATTCTAATGATGCATCACCCTTAACACCACAAGTAGAAGAAGGCATTACAAAAGTAACTTTCTTAAATACTATAGAAATAAAAGAAGCACTTTCTAACACATATGCCAATATTAAATTGGTTTATGATGCTTATAAACAGGCTTAAATCTAAAAAACATACTATATTTGCCGACTTTTAAAAGCCTATAAGTTATGACAGAATTCATAAAAAAAATTACCCCAAATGTTAAAGACGATGTTTTAGCAGGTATCACTGTTTCTTTAGCAATGATTCCTGAAGTAGTTGCTTTTGCGTTTGTTGCACAAATAGACCCTTTAGTAGCACTTTCTGGAGCATTCATTATAGGTTTAATCACAGCTATTTTTGGTGGTAGACCAGGTTTAATTTCTGGTGCTGCAGGTGCTGTTGCTGTTATTTTTGTTTCTATGATTGCTGAAGGGCATACGAAAGGAATGCTTTTTGACACGCCAATAGATAACATGGGTTACTTCTACCTTTTGGGTTGTGTAATTTTAATGGGTGTAATTCAAATTCTAGCAGGAGTTTTTAAATTAGGAAAATTTGTTCGATTAATTCCTCACCCAGTGATGATGGGCTTTGTAAACGGTTTAGCTATCGTTATTTTTTGGGCGCAAGTAAAAATGTTTTCGCACAAATCTTTAAGTGTTTCTGCAGAAGGTGTAAAAGAATATACAAGCACATTTATGCAAGGCACTGAACTTTATATTATGATTGGTTTAGTTGCTTTAACAATGGGTATTATTTGGGTATTACCTAAAATTACTAAAAAAATTCCAGCATCATTAACTGCTATTTTAATTACTACTCTAATCGTTGTTTTTTCTGGATTGGAAGTTTCTACAGTAGGTTCTTATATTATAGAAGGTGGAGGAACAGGATTAAAAGGCGAGTTTCCAACTCCGAATTTAGAACTATGGCAAAACTTACCCTTAAATTTAGACACCTTAACTTTTATCTTACCTTTTGCTGTTTTAGCAGCATCTGTAGGTTTAATTGAATCGTTAATGACAATGAATTTAGTTGATGAATTAACGGAAACTAGAGGAAATGGTAATAAAGAGTGTGTAGCTCAAGGAGCAGGAAATATAGTAAGTGGTTTATTTGGTGGAACAGGTGGTTGTGGAATGATTGGCCAAACTGTTATTAACATCAACGCTGGTGGTAGAGGAAGATTATCTGGAATAATGATGGCTGTTACCTTATTAACTTTTATACTATTTACAGACAAATTAATAGAGCAAGTGCCAATTGCAGCTTTAGTAGGTGTTATGTTTATGATGGTTATTGAAACCTTTGCTTGGTCTAGTTTTAGAATTATTAAGAAGATTCCTAAATCTGATGCTTTTGTTTTAATTACTGTATCTGCTGTAACCGTAATTTTTGATTTAGCAATTGCAGTATTTGTAGGTGTTATTATTTCTGCTTTGGTTTTTGCTTGGGAAAATGCAAGAAGAATTAGAGCTAGAAAACGTTTTAAAGAAGATGGAACTAAAATATATGAAATTTGGGGTCCTTTATTCTTTGGTAGTATTTCTGCTTTTAATGAAAAATTTGATGTGAAAAATGATCCAGATCAAGTAGAAATAGATTTTGTTGAAGCTAGAATATCCGATCATTCAGCAATTGAAGCAATATTTGCTCTAGTAGAAAAATACCAAGCACTAAATAAAAAGGTTACTTTAAAACATTTAAGTGAAGATTGTAAAGTTTTATTATACAAAGCTTCACCAATTTTTAAAGATGTTATTGTAGAAAATATTGACGACCCAAGGTATCACCTAGCTGCAAATCCTGAGAAGTTTCCAAAACCTTTAAGTGAATACAAGTTTTAGACTTAAACCTTATAACTTTTGATTAAAAGAAGGTAACAAAATTATAATTAGTAAAGCTTCTTTTAGTTAATCACACAGAAGGTTAATTTAAAATATACTAGTATAATTTTATAAATATTCAAGTATATTTTTTAATTTATACTACTATAATTTTATAAATAGTGTAGTGTTTTAAAAGAAATAGGAAGTTTGTGAGCTCAAAATTGAAAGCTCTGCTTACTTGAAATGTATTAAAATAATTTATTCTTTTGGTTACAACTTGCAATAAATTACAAACAATACTTTCCTAGAATCCAATAACCTATTAATATTTATTTCTATTTAAAAATTAGTATATTTGGATAACCAAATTGGTTAACCAATTATTGATTTATGTTTAGAGTCCTTTTTTTACTACTTCTTTTTACTGCTACAACTCCAAATTTAAAAGCACAAGTGGTTTTAAATGCAGATGGTGCAGGAAATACTTATGAGTTGATTAACTCAGTTATGGCTCCAAATTACAATGTTGTTGAAGTTCCAGATTGTGGTCACACCTCCTTTGGAAGACATATTGATGAAATTTTTGATTCAGAATTAAACAAGCATGTTTTTCGCTTTTTTGCACATACTTCAGAAGATAATGATAGGTGTAAAACCTTTGACAGGCAACGAACTGAAATTAAATCTTATGATAAAAGTCCTGATAATCTAATAGGCTTAGAAGGAGAACGTGTCATCTATAAATGGAAAATGAAGATTAGTTCTGATTTTCAAGTTTCACCTAATTTTACCCATTTACATCAAATAAAATCGGTTGGAGGTGATTTCGCATCAATCCCTATTTTTACGTTAACTGCAAGGAAAGCTACTCCAGATCGATTGGAATTAAGATATACAAGTACCAACGACCAAAATACCATAAAAACAGCTGATCTTGATTTGTTGCGTGGCAACTGGGTATCAATAACAGTTGATTTAACTTATGGCACAAATAGCAACTACGAAATTGAGATTAAAAACACAGCAACTGATGCTGTTATTCTATACTACCAAAACTCTAACTTAGACAATTGGCAGGAAGGAGCTGAATTTGCAAGACCAAAATGGGGTATTTATAGAAGTTTGAATAATGCGCAAGATTTAAAAGATGAGGCTGTTCTTTTTGCCGACTTTAGTATTGAGGAAACTTCACCTCTATCTATAAATGATGTTAATCTAGTAAATAATGCAATCAGTATATACCCAAATCCTTCAGATAATTTTATAACTATTGAAAACAGTAACATTAATTTTGATGGATTCACCATTTACTCTGCTCTAGGAAAAACAATTCTAGAAAAGCAAAACTATACTTCTAATAAGATAGATATTTCTTCACTTCCAAAAGGGAATTACTTTATTATGTTTAAGAAAGAAGGTAAAGTTGTAAGCAGAAATAATGTTTTAATACATTAATTAGAACAAAATACAAACTGGGTTTGGTGCTTTAATTTCAGAAATAAAACTTAATTTACCATTCTTTTTATTTCGTTTGAATGAAACTATATTACTCGATTTTTCATTGGCTACAAGAAGAAAATCTCCATCTGGAGAAAGAGCAAAATTTCTAGGCCAATTACCTTTTGTACTCTCAAAATCCAGAATTTGTAAATTTCCATTTAGAGGATCAATTTCAAAAATAGCAATTGAATTATGTCCACGATTTGAAGCATACAAAAATTTACCATCAGCAGAGATATGAATATCTGCAGCATAGCTATTTCCTTTAAAATCTTCAGGCAATATTGAAAAAGTATTTTTTAAACTATACTTATTTTCATTTTCTACAATTAAAGAAACTTTGTTGTTCAGTTCGTTTATGGTATAAAACCAATTTTTGCTTGGATGAAAAGCAATATGCCTTGGACCTGCTCCATCTGCCATTTTAATTTTTTCCTGTTTTGTAAATTCAAAGGATTTTTCGGAGTCATTGTAGGTAGAAAACCACAATTCATTGGTTCCTAAATCTGCAGTAATAATTTCATTCCTAGAAGGATGAAAATATGCTGAATGTGCATGAGGTGCTTCTTGTCTTGCAGTGGTTCCTTTGCCAAAATGTTGTTGTACTGCCAACAAATTAGTTAATCCATTTTGATTATCAATTTTATAAGCTGCAATATTACCACCTGTATAATTAGCTACAAGAACTTCATTATCTGAATTTATAGTTATAAAACAAGGATGTGCACCACCTGTTTTTGAAGTACTTAAATAAATTAATGAATCGTTTTCAATACGATATGATTTTACAAAACCTGTACCTTCATCATCTGTTTCATCTACTGAAACTAAGGTTTTACCATCATTAGATTTTGCCAAATAAGATGGATTGTTGGTTTCTGTAGCTAAACCTATTTTTTGTAAAATTCCATCTTTGTTAATGGCATATTTATAAATACCCTCACTTTCTCCTGAAGTATATGTACCCACAAAAAAGGTGGTTAATTCTGAAGATTCTATATTGGTAGTTTTACAATTTATACAAACTAATATTAAAGCGAACAGCACTATTTTTTTCATAATTAATAAACTTTGAATACAGGTAACATTAAATGCGCTTTTTCGTAATAAGGAGAATTTTTGTAAATAAAATCCAACTGTTTTCTAGGGCTTTTCTCAAAATCCTTATCCTCTTTTAACTTATTTTCAAACTCATTTTTCAAAAATTCATTGTCTTTTAAAATTTGTTCTGCAACATCTTCAAAAACATAAGCAGAATAGCCCTCTTTTTTTTGTAAAACTGTATCAAAGAAATTCCAATTGAAGAATGAATCTGTAGCTTCAGCCTCCATAGTTTCCAGCAAATAACGCACTCCATTTTGATTGGTTGGTATGTATAAATCTCCTTTTTTAAAGGTAACTTCTTCTGATGAACTAAAAACTTCTGTATTGTAATGTAAATAATGCCCTTCATAGGGCGCATTTCTAGATTTAAAATCTTTTACATGATTTACGGTTACTGAAATTGTAGTGTCCTTACTAAACCTAGTATATTCAATTAAATTATTATCTAGTCTAGCAACAATGTCATGCCATCCTTTAGGTAAAATATAAGCAACAGGAATTTCTATTTCTTTGGTTACTTTAAATTCATCAAAATACTTGGTGTCTTTTTCAAATGGCTTGTTTTTGTCATAAAACAATCTTTTGCCAATGGTAACTTTACTTTCTATATAACTACCTTCATATCCTTTAAACTTTAAAGTTCTGTATTTTTCTCTATCTACAGCATATTGAATAGGATATGTTTTTTTTGTTAAAATTTCTTCGGTTGCTTTTGCTCTTAACTCCTTAATTTTAGCTGAATTCTCTTCTGTAAAATCAAAAGCAGAAAATAGTAATTCATACGTTTGCTCCACTCTAATTTTATAAGGTTTTAGCATGTGTGTTTCTACCATTAATCCTAAAGTATTAAACAGGGTTGTATAACCTGTAGAATATCTAGGTGAATCAAAAAACTGAGAAAAACCAACTTCTGGAGTATTGCCCCAAACATTTACATAAGGTGTTATGATAATATCTTTTTGTGCCAGTGATTGTTCTAAACCAGGCCTCATTTCATTCTGTAAAAAAGAACCTAAACTACCCCCTAATTTATTGTGCTGCGTAAATAAATGCGTTATTGCATATTGATAGTCTGCACCATTACTAACATGATTATCTATAAAAACATCTGGATTTACCGTGTGAAAAATTTCAGCGAAAGCTGCAGCATTTTTTGTGTCTTGCTTAATAAAATCACGATTTAAATCGTAGTTTCTAGCATTTCCTCTAAAACCATATTCTACAGGTCCATTTTGATTGGCTCTAGTGTGCGAATTTCTATTTAAAGAACCACCTACATTATAAACAGGGATTACACAAATGATAGAATTTTGATACTTTTTCTGTAAAGAATCGTTTTGAACAATATCTCTTAACAACATCATAGAAGCATCAATGCCATCTGATTCTCCAGGATGAATTCCATTATTAATTAAAATTCTATTTTTTGATGAACTTTTAATTTCATCAACATTATAAATTCCATTTCTATCATAAACTACTAAATGCAATGGTCCTCCAGAATCTGTTTGTCCAAAACTGAACAATGAAATTTGTTCGTAAGCATCTGCTAAATTGGTATAATACGCAATTACATCTTTGTACTCTGGTGTTTCTGTACCTTTAGATTTTTCGAAAAGTGTGGTAAAATCTGTAGTTTCTTTAGTTGATTTATTGCAAGAAACAATAAAAATAAAGGCAGAAACCAATAGGGTTTTCAGTAAAAATTTATTCATAAATTATTTTTTAACTCTAACTGCATCAGGAACTAAACCTGTATAATCTCCATTATTTCTGATAACATCTCTTACAATAGATGATGATATATAACTCTTACCTGAAGAAGTTAGTAAGAATACAGTTTCTATTTCCGATAATTTTCTATTAGTGTGTGCTATGGCTTTTTCAAACTCAAAATCAGCAGGATTTCTTAATCCTCTTAAGATAAATTCGGCATTTTGTTCTTTACAAAAGTTTACTGTTAAACCTTGATAGGTAACTACTTTAATTTTTGGTTCATTCTTAAATGTCTCTTCAATAAAACTTTTACGCTCTTCTAAACTGAACATGTATTTTTTATCGGCATTTATACCAATAGCAATAATTAGCTCATCAAAAAGTTTTACACCCCTTTCAATAATATCAAAATGACCAAGTGTTATAGGATCAAAAGAACCTGGAAAAACTGCTTTTTTCATAATTTTAATTTAATGCCATCTGAATAGCGTTATCAAAAAGTTGTGCTAAAGAAATGCCAGCCTCTTTAGCTTGTTGAGGCAATATACTTTCTTCGGTTAAACCTGGCACTGTATTTATTTCTAAGAAATATGGCTCATTATTAACAAAGATATATTCTGCTCTAGAAAAACCAGACATATTTAAACATTTATACACATTTTGGGCTACGTCTTCTACCGTTTTTTGTTGTTGTTCTGTAATTCTTGCAGGTGTAATTTCTTTTGATTTACCTTCATATTTAGCTTCGTAATCAAAGAAATCATTTTCAGAAACTATTTCAGTAATAGGTAAAACTTTTATTTCATTTTCATACTCAATAACACCTACTGAAACCTCTGTACCCTCTAAAAATGATTCAATTAAAATAGCTGAATCCTCATTATACGCCTTTATAATTCCATGAAAAATCTCTTCTTCTGAATATGCCTTAGATATACCATAACTAGAACCTGCATTGTTAGGTTTTATAAAACAAGGTAAGCCAACTTTATCTTTTATTTCTTTGGTATTAATAACATCACCCTTATTTAAATAGATAGATTTTGCAGTTTTAATACCATATTCTTTTACAACACTTAAGGTATCTCTTTTGTTAAACGTGAGCGCCATTTGATAAAAAGGAGCTGATGTATGAGGAATGTTAAGCAATTCTAAGTAGCTTAAAATCATTCCATTTTCGCCAGGATTACCATGTATTGCATTAAACACACAATCAAATTTTATGTGATTCTGATTTATAACGCAAGAAAAGTCATCTTTATTAATCTGGTATTCTGCATTAGATTCATCTAAAACTACCCATTTATCTTTTAAAATATGTACTCTAAAAACATTGTATTTATTTGTATCTAAATTTTGAAATACAACATTCCCGCTTTTTATGGAAATATCTGCTTCAGATGAATAACCACCCATAATTATGGCAATATTTTTTTTCATCAAATTCTATTATTTAAACAAATTTATCAAAATATAAATAGAAACTGCAACGTTTAGATTTTATATATTTGTGCACCAATCAAAAAACATTCTATGGGTATTTTTCAGTTTCTTAAAAGTAAATCGTTTTTTAAACAATTAGCAATTGCTATCGTTAGTTTTGTATTGCTTTTTTTTATCCTTAAATTTTGGTTGAATGTAACTACAAATCACGATCAAAAAATTCAAGTTCCAGATTTGCATAAAATGACAATCAGTGAAGCTGAAAGAAAGTTAAATGAGCTAAATTTAGATTACAAGGTAATTGATAGTGCTAGTTATAACCCTGAATATCCAAAAAGATCGGTAATTGAACAAAGCCCTTCAGGAGGTGATTTTGTAAAAGAAAATAGAAAAATATACTTAACGTTAAATCCTTCTAAATACAGAGATATTACCATTCCTGATTTAAATGGAAGAACCAAAAGACAGGCAATTTCTGAACTACGAGCAATTGGTTTTGTTGTAGGTACAGAATACACCTACGTAAAAGATATTGGTAAAGATGTGGTTAGAGGATTAAGACATAATGGTAAAATTATAAATCCGAATGATAAATTGCCAAAAAACTCTTTAATTGAGTTGGTTTTAGGTGATGGAAATAGATAGATTATTAAGATAGATAATTAAAAGAGATTTGGAAGAAAACCAAAATTTAGAATCAGAAAACGACGATTTATACGAACATTATAAATTTGTTGCAGCAGATGGTCAAGAGCCTTTAAGAGTAGATAAATTTTTAATGAATTTTATTGAAAATGCTACTCGTAATAAGGTGCAACAGGCTGCAAAAGCAGGTAATGTTTTGGTGAATGATATTGCTGTAAAATCAAATCATAAGGTGAAGCCAAAAGATGTTGTTCGTGTAGTTTTGGCTTATCCTCCTGCAGAAAACTTGTTGGTTGCAGAAGATATTCCTTTAAATATTATTTATGAAGATGATGCTGTAATTGTGGTTAATAAACCTGCAGGTATGGTTGTGCATCCAGGGCATGGGAATTATTCTGGAACTTTAGTAAATGGTTTAATTCATCATATAGAAAATTTACCAACCAATTCTAATGAAAGACCTGGTTTGGTGCACAGAATAGACAAAGATACTAGTGGGTTATTAGTTGTTGCAAAAACTGAATTTGCAATGGCTCATTTATCGAAACAATTTTTTGACAGAACTACAGAGCGTTTGTATTATGCTTTAGTTTGGGGAAATATTGAAGAAGATGAAGGTAGAATTGAGGGTAATATTGGCAGAAGCTTAAAAAACCGTTTACAAATGGCTGTTTTTCCTGATGGAGATTTTGGCAAGCATGCAGTAACTCACTTTAAGGTTTTGGAGCGCTTAACCTATGTAACTTTAGTGCAATGTAAGTTAGAAACTGGAAGAACACATCAAATTAGAGCGCATTTTAAGCATATTGGTCATACATTATTTAATGATGAAAGATATGGAGGAGATGAAATTTTAAAAGGTACAACGTTTACAAAATACAAGCAATTTGTTCAAAACTGTTTTAAAGTTTTACCAAGACAAGCCTTGCATGCCAAAACATTGGGCTTTACACACCCAACAACTGGAGAATTTTTGAGGTTCAATTCTGAAATTCCTGATGATATTAGTGAATGTTTAGAAAAGTGGAGAACATACAGTGAACATTCTAAAGAGGAAATTGAGTAATTTTCTTTTTGTTATAAATATAAAATCCATTCTAAAAATAGAATGGATTTTTATATTTGACGCATATTTTCTTAACAACAACCAGAGCCTGGAGCACAGGAATTGTTCTGTAAATCAGATATTTTAATTCTTGGCTTTTCTGCAGGAATACCACAGGCATCTAATGCTAAACAAGCCGTTAATTTAGAAGTTAGTAAAAAGTTAGTCCCATCAAAATCTAAATTATATTTGCCAATAGTATCTTTACCTTGATATTCTACTTCGATTTCTAAATCATCAAATTCAAAAATCTTTTCAGAAAGTTCGATAATATTTAATAATTTATCTGGATGTAATCTATGATCATAATCTTGCTCTTCCCATAATTGAAAATTAATTACAGCTTCGCTTCTTACTTTTCCTCCACAATCTATAAAGTCTTTTTTAACTCTACCAACTTCGGTTACGTGGAAATGAGGAGCTACCAATTCACCATTTGGTAATTGAAAACCAATTGTTTTTAATTGTTTTAAATGTGTTTTAATTTCTGATAGTTTCATGACAAAATATTTTAAATGTTAGAAAAAACATATTTCATTTCTGTTGCAATTTGCAAACTTCTTTCAGCATATTTTTCATCCTGCTGATCTGTATTGTCAAACAATTTCGGATCTTCATAAGTTATAGGAATTCTCTTTTCTGCACCAGCAATAAATGGGCAATTTCCATCTGCATGTGAACAAGTCATTATTGCAGCAAACTCAGATGAAGGATTAAAATCATCACTATATTTTTTAGAAAAAGCAATTACAGGATGTGAATTATCATCAAACTGAATAGCGTATACAGGATTTTCTGTTTCAGACAATTTCTGCAACTTAAACCCTTGATTTACTAAAGTTTCACCCACTTTTGGAAACATGGCAGTAGTTTCTGTTCCTCCTGAATATGTAGTAACATTATCTATCGTAAAATAGTTTGCCATAGTTTGCGCCCAGATTTGCCCTAAATGACTTCGTCTAGAATTGTGAGTACAAATAAAATTGATTCGAATTGGTTTGTTCTCTGATTTCTTTTCTGATATAAAATCAATTAGAGGTTGTAAAACGGCTTTTCTTTCTGATGATAGAGTATCAGTATTTAGGTTTTGGATTACATTTTCAATTTGAGCATTCATTTTTTATAATTTGATTGGTTAGCAGCAAGTGCCTTTTGATTTTTTATTTAAAAATGCGCCTAATAAAACACTAATTTCTTCCCAGTTTTCCTCATGAATACAATAGCAAACGCTGGTACCCTCTATAGTACCTTTAATTAAACCTACTTTTTTAAGTTCTTTTAGGTGTTGCGAAATTGTTGGTTGTGCTAAACCAATATCTTTTACAAGGTCTCCACAAACACAACTTTCTAATTTTATTAAAAATTCTAAAATGGCTATTCTTGCAGGATGACCTAGTACTTTAGCTATTGTAGCAATTCTATTTTGCTGTTCTGTAAATATTTCTGTCTTAGTTAAACCCATGATTATTTATATATTGCAATATTACGATTAATTAATTTAAAATGATAAATTTCACCTCTATTTTTTAAAACTCTTTAGTCACTAATTTAGAGTTATCATTATTTTTTTGAAGATTAATATTAAAATCTACAACACCTAATACTAGATTTTCTTCGGTAACCACCTCTACTTTCCACTTACCATCTAGAACATTATTTTTATAACTGTAACC
Source organism: Polaribacter sp. P097 (assembly GCF_036864555.1). Lineage (NCBI taxonomy): Bacteria > Pseudomonadati > Bacteroidota > Flavobacteriia > Flavobacteriales > Flavobacteriaceae > Polaribacter > Polaribacter sp. P097. Next base: position 122,840 of record NZ_JAZETJ010000001.1, read on the forward strand.
TCTATACCCATTGTCTCTGCCCCCTGTAATATTAAAACCAATTTCATCCATCACTTGCCAATCATCTGCAGTTTTATTAAACCACATCCATCTATGAAATATTTTTTTCTCTAAATCTGTTGGTGCAAAAACTGATGTAAAAACATAAACAGGCTCTCTTTTAGATTTATTAAAATCGGTTTTATGATCTCTCCAAAAATAGAACCAATCATCTATTTCATAAGTCACCAAATATTTATCGTTTTTAATTTTTATATCATAAGCAATTAGTCCTTTATCTAATGCCAATGGCACAGGTGGAATTAATTTAAAATAATAACAGGTATTAATTAAAAAGTAAATACTTAAAATGAGCGTTATCATTTTATATCTTACTATTTCTACTCTTGCAGTTTGACTTGATTTGTACACCAAATACACTAAAACTAGTGTAAACACTAAACTTATAAATCCTGATAAATAAAATATTTCGGAATTCATTTTTTTTAAAATAATAGGTATAAAACAACTTAGAAATATAAAATTTACGAAAAAGTAAAATCCAAATTGTAAATACTTATTCGATATTCTTTTTCTTAAAAATTCATTCGCAATAAATAAGAGTAGTAATAAAAAGAAGAATACAGCAGTTTTAGATAAAGAAACACTTCTGGCAAAATAAATTACGTAGGCACTAGATAATCCTCCTAAAAAAAACTGAATAGCCAATGGCAAATAAACGGCATATTTAGCCGTAATTTTCAGCAAAGGTTTTTCGTTTTCTGATAAGTTATATAAATAAAGAGAGAGTGTTAGCAAAACCATATGAGATGAAAGTACAACCAAATCATACATTCTGTCTATTCTACCCAAGGTTAAAGAATCCCATGTAAAACCAGCTATAAAAAATAAGAGAGGAGCATATTTTTTATGTGTTCTTACGTATTTATACAACTTGCTTTCCTTGTATTTTAAATATATCTTTTTCATTAACAAAAAACTATTTAACCTTAAATAGTATAAATTATTTCAATACAAATATCAATATAATTCAAGTGTAATCATCAACTATTTTTTGAATCGTTTGTATCTTTCCATTTATAAAAGTAGCCCTTTCTATTTAATTCTAATTATATATGAAAATTATAATATCGCCTGCAAAATCTTTGGATTTTGAGAGTAAAGTTGAAACTAGTTTACACACACAACCACAATTTTTAGAGCAATCTGAAAAGTTGAATAAAAAACTAAAAACATTATCAAAAAACAAACTTTCTAGTTTAATGTCTATTTCTAATGATTTAGCTTCTTTAAATTATGAGAGAAATCAAGAATGGCAAACGCCATTTACTACAGATAATGCAAAACAAGCAATTTATGCGTTTACTGGCGCTGTTTTTCAAGGAATTGATGTAACCACTTTACCAGAAGAAAAATTACCACTTTTACAAGAGAATTTAAGAATCTTGTCTGGGTTATATGGCTTATTAAAACCTTTAGATTTAATTCAGCCTTATCGTTTAGAAATGGGAACAAAATTAAAAGTAGGTAGAAAAGACAATCTTTATAAGTTTTGGGATGACACTGTAGCAAAAGCATTAAATGAAGAGTTGCAAGATGATGAATTACTAATAAACTTAGCCAGCTCAGAATACTTTAAAGTGATTCCTAAAAAGGTATTGAAAGTACCAATGGTTACCCCTGTTTTTAAAGATTTTAAAAATGGGCAATATAAAACAATCATGACTTATGCTAAGAAAGCAAGAGGCTTAATGGTACGTTATATTATAGACCATAATGTTAAAACGATTGAAGAACTTAAAAACTTTGATGTAGAGAATTATCGTTTTTCTGAAGCGATGTCATCAGAACATGAAATTGTGTTTACACGTTAATTTTTCATCTTATTCATAACCCAAATATGGGGGGCTGTTACTGCAAAAAGTATCATAAAAATAAGCGAATTTAGTATTTCTACATCTATAAAAATAACATACAAAAGTAAAAGACCAAGGATACTAAAACCCCAAAATATAGCTCCTTTTTTTAAGTAAAATATTATATTTTTTTTGTTAAAATCTCCAGAAATAAATTCAATTTGTCCCAAAATTGAAGGAATAGAATGCCACAAAATAAAATAAATTGCAAATCCTAAAATTAAAGAAGACGTATTAAATACTACCGCTATTAAAGCAAGGTAAAAAAGCTCCTTTAAAAAATTTGATAAATTTATCTTCTTCTTTATTATTAAAAATACATTTAATAATAAAAAAAAAACTCCGCTTGTAATTAAGGTGATAGTAACTTCATTATTGTTAAAATAATTACCTGTTAACTCAACCATGATCTCTTTAACATTGTCTAAAGCGAATGTGAAAAGTATTGCAAAAAGAAGGAGTCCGTAAGTTGAATAATAAAATATATCAAACCACCAATTTACACTAATATTTCTGCTAAAATGTTCTTCACCAAAATGATAAGAACTAATTAAAATAAAAAGACAAATTGAAAAAAATGGCTGAATATAAAAGAGTAGAAAACAAATAAAGACAATACCCAAATAGGTTATTAAATTTTCCTTATCAAGAATTTTAACTTTTTGTCTAATTGATAAGATCAATAAATCATTTGCTCCGTGAAGAATTCCTATTGATATTACTAATACATAACCAATATAATCCTCAACAATGTCACCAAATTGAATACTAATCCAAATCAAGAAAAATGTAAAATAAATCTTAAAATTTTGATAATTTTTTAAAATATCCATATCCATTTTACAAATGTATTATTTTATTTTGTATTTTTGTTTAAGCTTTTGGTAAAAAAGCTAAACATTATTTACTAACTTAATTTATTATATCATGAGTTTAATTACAAATTTTTTAGCTGTAGCAAAAATGGCACCAGATGATTATGTAGGTTTTACATTCTTTGTAGGCTGCATGGCAATGATGGCTGCTTCAGTATTTTTCTTTTTATCAATGAGTAGTTTTGATAAAAAATGGAGGACATCAATTTTAGTGTCTGGTTTAATTACTTTTATTGCAGCAGTGCACTATTGGTATATGAGAGATTATTGGGCTGCAAATGCAGAATCACCAACATTCTTTAGATATGTTGACTGGGTTTTAACAGTACCATTAATGTGTGTTGAGTTCTTTTTAATATTAAAAGTTGCAGGGGCAAAGAAGTCTTTAATGTGGCGATTAATCTTCTTATCTGTAGTAATGTTAGTTACTGGATATATGGGAGAAGTACTATTTAGAGAGCAAGCTTGGTTCTGGGGATTAGTTTCTGGTATTGCATATTTTGTAATTGTTTATGATATTTGGTTAGGTAAAGCTAAAAAATTAGCAGTAGCTGCTGGTGGTTCTGTATTAAAAGCGCACAAAACTCTATGTTGGTTCGTTTTAGTTGGTTGGGCAATTTACCCAATTGGATATATGGCTGGAACTCCAGGTTGGTACGAAAGTATTTTTGGAGGATGGAACTTAGATGTTATTTACAATATTGGAGATGCCATTAACAAAATTGGTTTTGGATTGGTTATTTATAATTTAGCTGTTCAAAGTTCAGACGAAATAAAGAAATAATAGTTTGTTATCCGAATAAATTAAAAACAATATTATTTATAAGCCCAAAAACTTCACAAAGTTTTTGGGCTTTTTTTTAAAAATAAGATTAAAAATAAATCGTATTTAACAATCTGCCATTCTTACTGTAACAGCTAAACCTCCTTCTGAGGTTTCTTTGTAGTTTTTATTCATGTCTTTTGCAGTTTCCCACATGGTGTCTATTACCTTATCTAAATGGACCAATGAATCTTTAGGATCTGTTTCTAAAGCAATTTCTGCAGCGTGAATAGCCTTTATTGCACCCATAGAGTTTCTTTCTATACAAGGCACTTGTACTAAACCTGCTATAGGATCACAAGTTAAACCCAAATGATGCTCCATTGCAATTTCTGCTGCTGATAAACATTGTGCTGGGGTTCCTCCTAACAATTCAGTTAAAGCTGCTGCAGCCATTGCAGATGAAACTCCGATTTCTGCTTGACAACCACCCATTGCTGCAGATATTGTTGCGTTCTTTTTAAAGATACTTCCTATTTCTCCTGCAACTAATAAGAATTTTTTAATATGTTCAAAATCGGCTGCGTGATTTTCGATAACTAAATAATACATCAGTACAGCTGGAATAACACCTGCACTACCATTAGTTGGTGCAGTTACTACTCGACCTAAAGATGCATTTACCTCATTTACAGATAAGGCAAAGCAACTAACCCATTTTAAAATTTCTCTAAATTTAACTTCAGAACCTCTAATGGCTGAAATCCATTCTGTAGGATTCGAATATTTCGCTTCCTTTATTAATTTTTGATGCGTGTCAAAAGCACGTCTTTTCACATTAAGTCCTCCTGGTAATCTTCCTTCTGTATGACAACCAATGTACATACATTCTAACATCGTTTCCCAAATACGATTTAATTCAAAATCTATTTCTTTGGCCGATTTTAACTCTAATTCATTCTTTAAAACTATATCTGAAATATGGATATTGTCTCTTTCACAATATTCTTCTATTTGTATTGCTCTATTTACAGGATAAGGAAAGTTCTTTTTGTTGATTTCTATTTCATCTTCAAGATTGTCATTTTCTTGTACAATAAAACCACCTCCAATAGAATAATAGGTTTCTGTAGAAATTTCTTTACCATTTGCAAATCCTCTAAAAGTCATTCCATTGGCATGAAAGGGTAAAAATTCTCTATTAAATTTTATGGAGTTTTTAGAAAACGTAATGCGTTTGCCACCTTTAAAAAGAATTTCTTCTTGTGTATTTATTCTTTCTACAATAATAAAAACATCTTCTATAGGTATATACTCTGGGTCTGCTTCACTTAAACCGAGAAGAATGGCCAAGTCTGTTGCATGGCCTTTACCTGTTAATGAAAGTGAACCATATAAATCTACTTTCAGCTCATCAAAAAGATCGAATTGTTTATTTTCTTTTACTTTTTGAATCCAAGTTTGTGCTGCTCTCCAAGGGCCTAATGTATGAGAACTTGATGGGCCAACACCAATCTTTAGCATATCAAAAACGCTGATAAATTGAGACATTCCTAAAAATTTAAATAAATTCTGGTGTAAATGTAAAAAATCCAACTCAATGAGCTGGATTTTTTTGAATTTATTAAAATGTATTTTAGTTACATTCCGTAAACAGATTCTTTATCGAACTTTTTAACAAGCATATAATAAACAACTGCTCTATATTTTTTTCTTTCAGATTTACCTATTCTTTCCATTACTTCCTCTATACCAGCATCTAACTCAGCACTATCTGCTAAACCTAACTTTTTAATTAAAAAATTATTTTTTACAGTTGCCAACTCTTTTGCATCAGAACCAGATACTGTTTCTGCATCTGCTTTATATATTGATGGACCTAATCCTTTAGTTACAGCAGCTAATAATTCTGTATTTGAACGTAGATTTCTATCGTCCATAAATTTTTTGTACAAAGCAACTTTTTCGTCAAATTTACTCATGGTGTCTAATTAATTTATTGGTTTAAAGATTTAATTCTTATTGTATTATCCAAATATAGGAAATTAAAAACAGAAAAGGAAACACTTTTTTAGAGCATCAAAAAATGTGCATTTATGTCATCTTGTCATAATTTTTAAATGGCAAAACTTAAAAAACTGACATTTTCTTATCAAAAACCAGTTGGCATAGCCTTTGACTAATAGTAACTGTAAAATTGAAAAATAAAATTTAATATAAATAAAAATTATGAGTAAAATTATAGGAATAGATTTAGGAACTACCAACTCATGTGTTTCTGTTATGGAAGGTAATGAGCCAGTTGTAATTCCTAATGCTGAAGGAAAAAGAACTACACCATCTATTGTTGCCTTTGTTGAAGGTGGAGAACGTAAGATTGGTGACCCTGCTAAAAGACAAGCAGTAACAAACCCAACTAAAACTGTTTATTCTATTAAACGTTTTATGGGTAACAAATTCTCTGAGTCTTCTAAAGAAGTTCAAAGAGTACCTTACAAAGTTGTTAAGGGAGATAATGATACACCAAGAGTAGATATTGATGGTCGTTTATATACACCTCAAGAAATTTCTGCAATGGTATTACAGAAAATGAAAAAAACTGCAGAAGATTATTTAGGTGCAGATGTTACTCAAGCTGTAATTACAGTACCTGCATATTTTAACGATGCACAAAGACAAGCTACTAAAGAAGCTGGTGAAATTGCTGGTTTAAAAGTAGAAAGAATTATCAATGAGCCAACTGCAGCAGCATTAGCTTATGGTATGGATAAAGCAAATGACGATAAGAAAATTGTTGTTTTTGACTTTGGAGGTGGTACACATGATGTATCTATCTTAGAGTTAGGAGATGGAGTATTTGAAGTATTAGCTACTGATGGTGATACACATTTAGGTGGTGATGATGTTGATGAAAAAATCATTAACTGGTTAGCAGATGAGTTTGAAGCAGATGAAAATATGGACTTACGTAAAGACCCAATGGCTTTACAACGTTTAAAAGAAGCTGCAGAAAAAGCTAAGATTGAGTTATCTAGTTCTTCTTCTACAGAAATTAACTTACCATATGTTACTGCTACAGCTAGCGGACCAAAACACTTAGTAAGAACTTTGTCTAGATCTAAATTTGAGCAATTAATAGATGATTTAGTAAAAAGAACTATCGAGCCATGTAAAACTGCATTAAAAAATGCTGATTTATCAACTTCTGAAATAGATGAAATTATTTTAGTAGGTGGTTCTACAAGAATACCAGCTATTCAAGAAGCTGTAGAAAAATTCTTTGGAAAAGCACCAAGTAAAGGAGTTAACCCAGATGAGGTTGTATCTTTAGGAGCTGCTATTCAAGGTGGAGTTTTATCTGGAGATGTAAAAGATGTATTATTATTAGATGTTACACCTTTATCTTTAGGTATTGAAACAATGGGTAATGTTTTCACAAAATTAATTGATGCAAACACAACCATTCCAACTAAAAAATCTCAAGTATTTTCTACGGCTGTAGATAATCAACCTTCTGTAGAAATTCACGTTCTACAAGGAGAAAGAGCAATGGCTGCAGATAATAATACAATTGGTCGTTTTCACTTAGATGGTTTACCACCAGCACAAAGAGGTGTACCTCAAATTGAAGTAACTTTCGATATTGATGCAAATGGTATTATTAAAGTATCTGCTTTAGATAAAGGAACTAACAAGTCTCACGAAATTAGGATCGAAGCTTCATCAGGATTATCTGAAGAAGAAATTGAAAAGATGAGACAAGAAGCAGAAGCAAATGCTGATGCTGATAAAGCTGCAAAAGAAACTGCTGAAAAAATTAATGCTGCAGATTCTATGATTTTTCAAACAGAAAAGCAATTAAAAGAATTTGGTGATAAATTATCTGCGGATAAAAAAGACCCAATTGAAGCTGCTTTAGTTGAATTAAAAGCTGCTCATGAATCTAAAGATCTTGCACAGATTGATGCTGCAATGGAAAAGATTAATGAAGCTTGGAAAGTTGCCTCTGAAGAAATGTATGCTGCTCAAGGTGGTGCTGCAGGAGCTGAAGGAGCTCAAGCTCAAGGTCAGCCAGATGCAAGTGCAGATCAAGGAGATAATGTAGAGGATGTAGATTTTGAAGAAGTAAAATAGGCAGTCCTTCTAAATGTAATCATTTAGAGTCTATATAAATGTTAAACGCAATCATTAAGTTGATTGCGTTTTTTATTTATAAACTAATCATTTTATATATTTTTGATCTCATGAAAAACATACTGTTCTTTTTATCAATATTAGTATTGATAACCTCTTGCTCAACTCATAAAACAACCGATTTTAAAATTGGTATTATTGCTGATTGTCAATATTGTGATTGCGAAATTAAATGGGATCGTTATTACAAGAAATCTCCTCAAAGACTAAAAGACGCTGTTGCAGAACTAAATAAAGATTCTTTAAATTATACCATTCACTTGGGTGATTTTATAGATCAAAAAATGGCTAGTTTGGATAGTATTTTACCAACTTGGCACAATTTAAAATCTAATACTTATCATGTTTTAGGAAATCATGATTTTGATGTTGGTGAAACTAATAAAGAAAAAATTATTTCTAAGCTAGATTTAAAAAACAGATACTACAGTTTTTCAAAAAATGATTGGAGGTTTATTGTCTTAGATGGAAATGATTTAAGCTTTTATGGCACAACAACTAAAACTAAGAAGCAACAAACGGATTCTCTCTATAATCTTCTAAAAGATAAAAACCTACCTTATGTCAAAAAATACAATGGTGGCTTAAGTAAGGCTCAATTAAATTGGGTGAAAACTGAATTAGAAGAAGCCAAAGCAAAAAACCAAAATGTGGGCTTTTATTGCCACTTTCCTATTTATCCAATAGATCAGCATAATATTTGGAATAGAGAACAATTCTTACAAGTTATAAAACCTTATAAAAATGTAAAATTCTTCTTTAATGGTCATAATCATGCAGGTGCTTACGAAAAGGTAAACAACATTCATTATCTAACTTTTAAAGGTATGGTTGATACAGAAAACACCTCAGCCTTTGCAAAAGCCAAGTTTACAAAAGACACCATTTTTATTCAAGGTTATGAGCGTGAACCTTCTCGCAAATTAGTAATTAAATAAATGTCGAACTTAAAAACCTACAATTCAACTAACTTTTTTAAACACACCTTTTGCGAATTTAAAGAAGTAGATGATTTTAATTTTCCCGACAACAAATTCTTTAAAAGCAAATCTGAAAGTAAATATTACTATACAGAAGAAGGTGTTTTTAGAAAATCTAATCATTGGGGAAAAGTAGCCAATTGCAGGTGGAAATTAATTTCTAAACAATCTTATAAAAATCAACTTGAAGTAATTGGCTATGCAAATTGGGTAGACTTCTACCCTATTTTATCGAACCAAAAACTTTTTACAATTTCAGTTGATTACACTAACAATTCTGCAGAAATAAAACCTAAAAACTCTTCAACAATAGAAGCGTTATTTTCTTATTGTAAAGCGCAAAAAAAAGTAAAACAAATAAATCATTTACTTAAAAATGATAACTGGACAGCCTATTACAATGAAAAATCGTCAATTTTAAAGCGCAAAATTGTAGATGAATTTATAACTACCAATAAAAGCTTAGTGCAAATTAAATCTAGCTTTAAATAATCGTTTCAACAATATAATTATCATTTTAAAGATAATCTTAGAAGGAATTATAATTCACTTTTCTTTTCAGTAAATTTGTGTTAGATTTATTAAAAATTGATATGAATTTACCACAGTCAAGTTTTCCAAGAGTTGTAATTATTGGTGGAGGTTTTGCAGGTTTAGCTGCTGCAAAAGGGTTAGAGAATCAAGAATTGCAAGTTGTTTTGGTAGACAAACATAACTATCATACATTTCAACCATTATTATATCAAGTAGCAACAGGTGGTTTAGAGCCAGATTCTATTGCTTTTCCGCTTAGAAAAAGGTTTAATGATGTAAAAAATTTCTTTTTTAGATTGGCTGAGGTTGTAGAAATTCATCCTGATAAAAAAATCATAGAAACTTCTATTGGAAATTTAGATTACGACGAATTAATCATTGCTACTGGTTCTACAACAAATTTTTTTGGGAACAAAAACATCCAAAAAAACACCATGGAAATGAAGTCTGTACCACAGGCTTTAGACATTAGAAGTTTGGTTTTAGAAAATTTTGAAGAAGCATTACTAACCGATAATTTAGAAGAACGCAATGCCTTAATGAATTTTGTAATTGTTGGTGGAGGGCCAACAGGAGTAGAATTGGCTGGTGCTTTAGCTGAAATGAAAAAGGGAATTTTACCTAAAGATTACCCAGATTTAGATATTAGAAAAATGCAAATAAACCTCATACAAAGTTCTGCTGAAATTTTAAAGGGTATGAGTGCTGAAGCTTCTGAAAAAGCCGAAGATTTCTTGATTGGTTTAGGTGTTAATGTTTGGAAAAATCTTCGTGTTTTAAATTATGATGGTAAAATTGTAACCACAAATGGCGAAGACCATTTTAGAGCTGAAACCGTAATTTGGGCTGCAGGTGTAAAAGGTGAAATTGTTAACGGATTAAACTCTAGCTGTATTATTGAAAGAGCTGAAAGGTATAAAGTAAACGAGTTTAATCAAGTTGAAAACTATGATAACATTTACGCAATTGGTGATGTTGCTTGTATGAAATCAGAAAAAAATCCTTTTGGGCACCCAATGATGGCTCAACCAGCTATTCAGCAAGGTAAACTTGTTGCCAAAAATATTATTGCAAAATTGTTTCATAAAAAAACAAAAGCTTTTGTTTATAATGATAAAGGATCTATGGCTACAATAGGAAGAAATAAAGCTGTAGTAGACTTGCCAAAATGGAAATTTCAAGGGGTTTTCGCTTGGTTTGTATGGATGTTTGTTCACTTATTTTCATTAATTGGCTTTAGAAACAAAGCCATTGTATTTTTAAACTGGGTGTATAATTACGTTCGATTTGATAGAGAAACACGCCTCATAATTCGTCCTTTTAAAAAGAAAAATATTGTTTAACTATGAGCACTAGAATTGTAAAATGTCCAAATTGTGGCGTATTTAATACCAATAGAGAGTATTGCAAAAACTGTAATACACTCATATCTCATGAAAAAAAGAGAGAAATAAAGGCTGCAGAAGTTAAGCAAGAACAAATAGATGAAGCAATTGAAGAATTAGAAAATCCGAACCTTGCAGAGCGTTTGAAAAAAAGCAATAATTTATTTTATAGAATTATTGGTTGGCTTATTTATTCTGTTGTTACTGTGGTAAGTGCAATTGGTGCTGGTTTAGCTTGGTTAATAACAATGGTTGCTGCTGGTTAATATGAATTTAAGGCTAAGTATTTTTTGTATTTTATCTTTAACTCTAGGCACAAGTGTCTATATTTTTCAATCTTTAAAATTATCGCTACCAAGATTATTAAATAATTATCTTAATGATTTCCTTATCATACCAATAGTGCTCTATGTGTGTTTGCTATTTTTAAGATGGTCTAGAAATGATGCTAACTTTGTTTTAAAGCTACCAATCATTTTATATGTTTCCGCACTTTATGCTTTTATATTTGAGTACCTATTACCCAATCAACTAGTTCGTTATACCTCAGACCCTATAGATGTATTGCTCTATTTTTTTGGTGGTTTAGTTTTTTATTTACTACAAAACAAACCTAGTAAAGCGTAATTACAATTCGTCAATCAAAAATAACAACTCAGTATTTCTAATTATTTTATCTTTTAAAATCGATTCACTTTTGTACTATCAAAAACCAAAAGCATGAAACGATTTTTATATCTACTTATCCTATTTTATTCATTATCTATCTATTCACAAACTACCATTTCAGGTAAAGTTTTAGACAGCAAAGGTAACCCAATATTCGGGGCAAGTGTTTATTTAGATGGCACTTATGATGGTACTTCTACTGACGAAAAAGGAATATTTACCTTCAAAACCGAAGAAAATAAATCACAAACTATTGTTGTATCCTTTATTTCTTTTGAAACCTTTACCAAAACTGCAGAAGTTAGCTTATTACAAAATCTAACCATAAAACTTAAAGATGATGTAAATTCTTTAGATGCAGTTACCATTAATGCTGGTACTTTTAAAGCTGGGGAAAAAGCCAAAGTAACTGTTTTAAAACCATTAGATATTGTAACTACAGCTAGTGCATTAGGAGATGTTTTTGGTGCCATACAAACCCTACCTGGAACCTCAACTGTAGATGAAGATGGACGCTTGTTTGTAAGAGGTGGAGAAGCTGAAGAAACTCAGATTTTTATAGATGGTATTCGCGTATTTACTCCATACAGTCCTACACCCAATAACACTCCAACTCGTGGACGTTACTCACCTTTTTTGTTTCAAGGAATTACCTTTTCTACAGGAGGCTATTCTGCTGAATATGGCCAAGCGTTGTCTAGTGTTCTAGACTTAACTACTATAGATAAACCAGACCAGGAAAAAACAGACATCTCTTTTATGACCTTAGGTTTAGGTGTTGGAAATACTCAAATTTGGGAAAACAATTCGTTAAGTGTAAATGCTTCTTACATAAATTTAGCACCCTATTTAGAAGCTTTTCCTGATAGAAACGAATGGCTAAAACCAGTACAATCTTTAAATGGAGAAATGGTGTACAGACATAGTTTTAAAGATGATTCTATGCTTAAAATTTATGGTGCTTATAGTTATTCTGATTTAGATATTATTCAAGAGGACATCAATTTTGATGACGGATTTCGTTTTGGCTTAGAAAATAGAAACGTTTATATAAATAGTTCTTACAAAAATAAGATTGGTAATAATTGGAGAATACAAGGAGGATTAAGTTTTACTAACGACAATTCTACAATTAAAATATTTGATGATGTTATTAATAGCAATGAAAATTCGGCTCATTTTAAAGTAAAGTTAAGAAAGCAATTTACAAGCAGATTTAGAGTAAGTTTTGGTTCTGAGTATTTTATTACCAATTTTGATGAAAGTTACACTCCTACAAATCAACCAGAATTTAATTACGGATTTAACAAATCCATTTTTGCAAGTTTTGCTGAAACAGATATTTTCTTTTCGAAAAACTTAGCAGCGCAAATAGGTGTTAGAGGTGAATACACAAATGTTTTAAATGAATTTACGATTGCCCCACGAATGTCTTTATCATTAAAGGCAAGTAAGAATTCGCAATTTTCATTGGCTTATGGAATGTTTTATCAAAATCCAAAAAATGATTATCTAAAGTTTTCTCAAGAATTTTCATCAGAAAACACCTCTCATTTAATTGCAAATTATCAGCATACTAAAAAAAATCAGATTTTTAGAGTTGAAGCCTATCTTAAGAATTATAAAGATTTAATAAAATTCGACACAAACATGCCCAATTTTAACACCAACTTTAATAATAATGGAAATGGTTATGCCAAAGGTATTGATGTATTTTGGAGACAAAATCAAAAAATTAAAAATACAGATTATTGGGTATCTTATTCATTTTTAGATACTGAAAGAGAGTATAGAAATTACCCCATAAAAGCGACACCTAACTTTGCATCTCAACATAACTTTTCCTTTGTTGCAAAACATTGGATAGAGGATTGGAAAAGTCAAGTTGGCATTACCTATAATTTTGCATCTGGTAGAACTTATACCAACCCAAATGAAGCAGGTTTTTTAAATAATAAAACCAAAAATTACAATTCTGTTAGTTTAAATTGGGCTTATTTAATAGATACTCAGAAAATATTATATCTTTCTGTAAACAATGTTTTAGGCACTAAAAATGTATTTGGTTATAATTACAAAAACACAGCAGATATAAATGGAAACTTTGATAGGCAAGCCATTTTGCCAAATGCAGATCGATTTTTCTTTATTGGTTTTTTCTGGACAATTAGTGACGATAACAAATCAAATCAATTAGATAATTTATAAAATTTACAATTCATCTGTTTAAATTTACAATTCGGTATCATTATTGTTTTATTTTCACAAAAACATCAGATATTTGAATCATCAAAAAATAAGATCATGAAAAACTTAATATTTATTTGCCTTTTAACTTTAACAGGAATTTTTTCGCTACAAGCACAAGAAGAAACCTACGACTTAACTATTGAAGTATCAGGCATGGAAGTAGATAGTGGAAAAGTTTTCTTAGCTCTTTCAGATAGAGCCGAAAGTTTTCTAAAAAAAGGCGATGGCACAAAAGGCGCAAATGCCATTGTAAAAGATGGTAAAGCAATCATCTATTTTAAAGGGCTAAAAAAAGGTGCTTATGCAGCTTCTGTTTTTCATGATGCAAATGACAATAATATTATGGATACCAAAATGTTTGGTATTCCTAAAGAACCTTATGGTTTCTCTAATAATGCAAAAGGGTTTATGGGGCCACCTTCTTTTGACGAAGCAAAATTTGTTTTAGACGATCATAAAACCATTTCTATCACCGTTAAATAATTTAACAAAAAAACATACAACTAACTTAATAACAACAAATTATGAAAAATTTATTTTTATTCATAGGGCTAGCCTTTGCTCTAAATGTAACTGGACAAACAAAATACCAAAAAGGAATGCAACAAGGTTTTGCTCTTTGGGAACAAGGAAAAATGACAGAAGCTTCTCAATTATTTGAAAGAATTTCTAAAGCGGAATCAGAGAATTGGTTACCTGCGTATTATGCTGCTCAATTAGAAATTTTAAGTAGTTTTGGCATGAAAGATGAAACCAAATTAACTGCAAAACTTAAAAAAGCACAATCGTTTTTAGATGCTGCTAAAGCTAATTCTGAAAATAATCCTGAAATTATAATAACACAAGCTTTACTAAACTTAGCCTACATATCTTTTGACGGACAAAAATACGGCATGACTTTATCTGGTAGAAACAGTCAGTTATATGAACAAGCTTTGGCTATTGCACCAAATAATCCAAGAGTTATTTTAGGAAAAGCTGAATGGGATATGGGCTTTGCACAATATTTTGGGAAATCTACAAAACCTTATTGTGAGCAAATTAAAAAAGCAATTGAGCTGGGAAAAGCAGAAGAAATTACTGTAGAATTTTACCCAAAATTTATGGTAGAAAGAGCAGAAGATGTTCTTAAAAAATGTAGTGAATAAATAATAAAAAAGCTTTCAGAGATGTTCTGAAAGCTTTTTTTTTTAATTTATAATCTTATTGATCAACTTCTGTTTGGCTGCGTCATCATCTCCAAAAATCCATTGAAGCACATTATCTTCCCAAATTTCATTTTTTTCTTGCTCAGAAATTAAATCTTTCTCTATAGCCAAATCTAAAATTTTACCAGGATAAGAAGATTGCTTATCACTTTCCATTTCTCCTAAAGGATAAGGATCATCTAAGCCCATTAATACCTGACTCGTTCCTTGTCTTTGAAACATTAATTTTAAAGAGTCTGTATCATGCACAAGCGTATCAAAAAAGATGTTTTTATGACCTACCGCTTTTCTTGGGTGATGTTTACCTTCAAACAAATCTGGCCTACCATCAAAACCCTGTATTCTTCTTCCTAGATTCATTTGAGCCAATTGACCTCCATGTGCAAAACACGTTCTAATATTTGGAAAACGCTCTTGCATACCATTCAATGTATAAAAATGATAAGCATCTCCACACTGAGCTAACATCCAAATTAAGTGAAAACGCCAATTGGTATTTTCTAGTTTTATCATTTTATCTCCATCATAAGGATGAATTTCTATGGCCAATTTGTATTTATCTGCTAGTTCAAAAATTCGTTCATTTTCTTCGTCGAACACGCATCTCCATTGTCCAATAGAATCCATAAAATGGGTAGGCAAACACAACACTTTTAAATCTAATTCTTCAATACATCTTTCCATTTCGTAAAGTGCTCCATAAATAAAACCAGGATGCACCACAAAACCACAAGTAAATTTATCTGGATGATTTTTTTGAACCTTTGCGTTAAAATCATTCTGAAATCGTAAGGCTTTTTTCATTTCCTCTAAACGCAAACCATTTCCATACAATTGAGAGAGATTTAAAACGACTGCATGATCTATCTTGTTTTTCTCCATCCAAAGTAATTTTTCATCAAGAAAGAAACTAGAATGTGTTACAGGTCTTTTCCATCCTTTTTGCAACATATGTTTACGCTCATCATCTACCCAAAAAATTTCTTTATCTTTCATAAATTGCGGAATTTCTTCTGGATAAGGTAATAAGTGCGAATGGCCGTTAATTCTTAGTTTTCTGTTTGGCATGTTGTATCTTAAAAATTAAATTGATGCAATTATACTTTTATTTTTATGCTTTTTCTAAGGTAAATATGGTGATTTCTGGGCGAACATTAAATCGAACTTGCCACAAACAACCTAAAGCTCTATTGATATATAAAGTTCTATTATTGTCTAAGGTTATTTTACCTGATGAATATCTTTTGTTTTTTACGGGTAAAATTGGTGGTTTTAAAAATGGTGGCTTTACTTGACCTCCATGCGTATGTCCACTTAAAATCCAACTATCGTAATTGTTCCAAACATCCAAGTCGCAAACATCAGGATTATGACATAAAGCAATGTAAGGCTGATCTTTTTTAAAATTTTGTGTGGCCTTTTTAGGATCGAAATTCAAACCCCAATAATCATCAATACCAATAATATTTAATCCATTCAGTTCTGTTTCCTGATTTCTAAGAATAGTAATATTATTTGCCTCTAAAATTGAAACGATTTTATTGGCCACTTCTGGTTCTACCCAATCTTTACCATAATCATGATTTCCTAAAACACCAACTGTGCCTAATGTACCAGTTACTGTATGTTTTAAAACCGTTTCTAATTGTGCAAATTGTTCTTCGTTTTCGTAATCTACAAAATCTCCAGTATACATTACAAAATCTGGGTTGAATTCTTTGGCTTTTTTAAAGGATTCAATTAAGTAATTGTAATCGAATTTATTACCAACATGAATATCGCTAATTTGCATTAAAGTTTTACCAACCAAATTGTTTGGCAAATTTCTAATTGGCATTTTATGCTTAACAAACTCTAACCAAAAAGGCTCAATTTGCCATGAATAAAGACCTGTAGCTAAGCCTAAACCCACTGCAGAGTACAAACTTTTCTTTAAAAAAGTTTTTCTATTCATTTACTTTATTTTGTTGGGTGGCTGCATTTCAGTACCACAGTTATTACAAGTACATTTTTCTTTATCAGAATAAAACTTGTCAAAAATAATTGGCATATCTGTTTCTATATTGTCTAGAGGAAACTCTTCTCTATACAATTGATTCTCGCAGTTTTCACAATACCACTCTAATGCATCTAACATACCTTCTGAACGAGGATATTCTATTACTAAACCAACTGTATTGGCCTTTCTTTGTGGTGAATGTGGTACTTTACCAGGTAACAAATAAATATCTCCTTCATTTATTTCAACATCAATTTGTTTGCCTTTATCATCTATAATTTTTAAAACCATATCACCTTCTAATTGATAGAAAAACTCTGGAGTTTCATTATAATGATAATCTTTTCGGTTATTTGGGCCACCAACAACCATAACAATATACTCTCCATTATCCCAAACTTGTTTATTACCAACTGGTGGTTTTAATAAATGACGATGTTCGTCTATCCATTTTTTAAAGTTTAAAGGTTGTACTAAATTCATATAAATTGTTATTTATTAACGTTGATATTGTTGGTTAAAATTAGTTTTTTATACTTAAATAAGACAACTTTTAGTCTGATTTTTTCTAAAAGCTAACAAACAAGTTTAGCCCTGATTGAACGTTTTGTTTGAGCTCTTTTTATACTGAAAGCTTTCAGTATAAAAAAGCGAGTAGTGAAAGCAGGAAATAGCTTCTAAAAAAATTAAAGACTTTTTGTTCTGCCCCCATCTACTGGCAAATTAATACCATTAATATAACTTGCCTTGTTACTTGCTAAAAATGCAATTGCTGATGCTGTTTCCTCCGGTTTCGCAAAACGCTTTGCTGGCGTATAATTTTTCATGATTGCTGTCATATTTTCTATACTGGTATCTGACTTTTGCGCTTTAATTTTAATAATTTCATTCAAACGTTCTGTTTCTGTAAAACCAGGTAAAACGTTATTTACGGTAATACCAAAGCTACCAATTTCTTCTGATAAGGTTTTTGCCCAATTGCCTACAGCATTTCTAATGGTGTTAGATACACCTAAACCAGGAATTGGCTCTTTAACAGAGGTAGATATTACATTAATAATTCTACCAAATGCTTCTTTTTTCATAAAAGGTACAAGGTGCTGTACAAGTATATGATTACATAACAAATGTTGCGAAAATGCATTTTGAAATTGCTCTAAAGTCGCCTCTAAAATGGCACCACTTCTAGGACCACCAGTGTTGTTAATTAAAATATGGTATTCTGTAGAGTTTTGTTCTAATACAGATTCTAACTCTTCTGGATTAGAAAAATCTGCCACTAAATAATTATGTTGCTGATTATTATTTGGCAATGCCTCTAATACCTTTTTTAGCTTTTCTTCTTTTCTGGCTAACAATGTAACATTTGCACCTTCTTCCGCTAAAATAATTGCTGTTGCTTTACCTATACCTTGTGTGCTACCACAAACCAAAGCATTCTTATTTTTTAATTCTAAATTCATATTCAGTATTTCTAGAAAAGATTTTTTCAAACACTTTTCTATATTATATTCTTTAACTCGTTTTTAATTTTTCAATTTTGTTTTAAATAATGCTAGTTATATTTAATACAAAGGTTTTTTTGTTCTGTAAAAAATCGAAGTGCTTCAAAACCTCCTTCTCTGCCTACTCCACTTTCTTTTTGACCACCAAAAGGCGTTCTTAAATCACGTAACATCCACGTATTAACCCAAACAATTCCTGTTTTTAATTGTTTCGAAAATTGCATAGTTCTGTTTAAGTTATTCGTCCATAAGGTAGCTGATAATCCATATTTTGTATCATTTGCTAGCTCTATAGCCTGTTTATCAGTTTCAAAACGCATAATTGTTACAACTGGCCCAAATATTTCTTCTTGGTTTAATTTGCATTGGTTACTATTAACCTCAATAATGGTTGGTTGTAAATAGTATCCGTTTTCGAAATTAGCAACCTCAACCTTATTTCCTCCATAAAGTATTTTACCCCCTTCTTTTTCAGCAATATCAATATAAGATTTTACTTTTTCTAAATGTTGTTGAGATACTAAGGCACCTATTTGTGTTTCCTCTTTAGAGGGATGACCGACTTTTAATTCTGATACTTTCTGAATAAAATCTGTTTTAAACTTTTCGTAAATTTTATGCTCTACAAATATTCGACTGCCACATAAACATATTTGACCTTGATTTGCAAATGAAGAACGAACTGTAGTTGCTAACATTTTATCATAGTCGCAATCTGCAAAAATGATATTAGGATTCTTACCACCTAATTCTAAAGATAATTTTTTAAACATTGGTGCAGCAACTTTTGCAATATGTGCTCCTGTTTTTGTGCCACCTGTAAAAGAAATGGCCTTTATTTTTTGGTGAGCAACAATTGCTTGACCTGTAGTAGAACCTAAACCATGAATTATATTTAATACTCCATTTGGCAAACCTGCTTCCTTGCAAATTTCTGCCAATAAAAAAGCTGTTGCAGGAGTAACCTCACTTGGTTTTGCAATTACACAATTACCTGCTGCAATTGCTGGTGCTATTTTCCATGTAAAAAGATAGAGAGGTAAATTCCAAGGAGAAATACAACCTACCACTCCTAAAGGTTCTCTAAGCGTAAAATTTACTGCATTATGACCTATACTTTCGTGAGCTTCTGATGAAAATTGAGTAATGGCATTTGCAAAATATTTAAAATTACTTGCAGCTCTTGGTATGTCTACTTCTTTAGCCAAAGAAACTGGCTTACCATTATCTTTAGATTCTGCTTCTGCCAATGACTGCAGATTAGCTAAAATAAGTTCTGAGATTTTTAATAATATCTGTCCTCTTTCTTCTAAGGTAATTTTAGACCAATTCTTAAAAGCGAGCTCAGCTGCTTCAATTGCTTTTTCTACATCAGCAATATCCGAGTTTGGAATTTTCCCATAAACCTCTCCATTTGCTGGGTTATAGTTATCTAACCAACTATCTGAAATTGGATTTACAAATTGGCCATTGATGTAGTTCTGTATTTGCATAAATGTAAGTCTAGTCCTGTTTTTTATAAGCTGTAACTTTAATTTCTACCACCAAATCTGGATGTGGTAATTGATGTACAGCTACAGTTGTTCTAGTTGGCCCTGTTTCTTTATCAAAAAACTCTGCATAGGCCTTATTATAGCCAGCAAAATCATTCATATTTACCAGAAAAGAAGAAACATCTACAACATCTTTCAAGCTAGCTCCAACAGTCCGTAAGTTGCTATCTATATTTTTTAAAACCTCCCTAGTTTGCGTTTCAGCATTTAATCTTTTTGTACCCATTTCATCAATAATATCAACACCAGCTATAGAATTATCCAGTCTTCTAGAACTTGTTCCTGATACAAAAATAAAATCACCAACCACTTTTACATGTGGATAAGCGCCTCTAGGTGTAACTTTTTTATCCATAATTATAAACCTGCTATTTTATCTTCTTGTAAAATTTCGTTTGTTTCCTCCTTTATCGTTTTTAAAATTTGATGTAATTCCTCTTTAGACATATTTAAATGCGTGTTAATTTCATCGTCTGCAATTAAATTCAATAACGCTTTGTCTTGAGCCCTACCTTTTTTCATAGCTTCACTGTAAGGTATATCCTCTTTAAAAGTAACCATAGCATATTTAGAAAAATATTCATCTGGGAATTGCTCCTCTAAATCCATCTCAATTTTTCTTTTCTCTTTAAATAAAGGATTAGCTACATGATCTTTCATTTCATGAAAATTATCTACTGCCAAATCTGCTATAGCATCTGTATCTTGTTTACGTTCTTTTTCAAAGGCTTTAAAGACCTCTTGCCATGTTTTAAATCCTTTATTTAATACTTCATCAAACACAAAAACGTCTTCAAAAGAAGCATTCATACCTTGACCATAAAAAGGCACAATTGCGTGTGAGGCATCACCAATTAACAGGGTTTTGTTTTGATAGCTCCAAGGAGAACATTTTACGGTACCTAAAAAGCCTGTTGGATTATTCAAAAATTCTTCTTTTATATTCGGAATTAGAGCTAAAGCATCTGGAAATTCTTTTTCAAAAAATGCTGTAATATTTTCTTCGGATGTTAAATTAGCGAAACTATATTCACCTTCATCGTAACTTAAAAATAAAGTTACTGTAAAACTACCATCCATATTTGGTAGGGCAATAAGCATAAAATCTCCTCTAGGCCAAATGTGCAAATGCCCCTTACTTAATTGATGTTTTCCGTTTTCATCTGCAGAAATCTCTAACTCTTTATAACCATGAGTTAAGTAATTTTGAGAATAACTAAATAAAAATTTTCGCTCTGAAATGTAGTGCTTTCTTAATACAGACCCTGCACCATCTGCGCCAAAAATAAGATCACCAGTAACTGTAAACTCCTCTTTCGTTTCATAATCGTAAAACTCAATACTGGTTTCATCTAAATCTACATGAATACATTTTTTATTAAAATGTATGTTTACGTTTTTATGTGAATCTACCTCATCTAATAAAATTGCATTTAAATCTCCTCTAGAAATAGAATTGATATATTCACCTTCTCTACCTGAATATTTAGAATCGAAAGTATTACCATTTACATCATGCATTTGCCTACCTAACATTGGTATGCAGATTTCTTTTGCCTTATCTGCAACACCACATAAATTCAGCCCTTTCAAACCTCTATCTGACAATGCTAAGTTTATAGATCTACCAGCAGAAATATCTACTTTACGCAAATCTGGTCTACTTTCAAATAATTCTATTTTAAAACCTCTTTGCGCTAAACGAAGTGCCAAAAGGCTTCCACATAAACCAGCTCCAATAATTAATATTTTATCGTCTTTATTCATAGAATTCGATATAAGGTTTTAATAATCTTTTAGAATTTCTTTTAAAATTGACACCATTTTGTAAACATCTTCAAAGCTATTATACATTGGTGCAGGTGCACATCTAATTACATTAGGTTCTCTCCAATCTGTAATTATATGTTTGTCCATCAACTTTTGATGTAAACTTTTATCAGCATTTTTCACTTGAATTGATAATTGACAACCTCTTTCAGCAGGATTCTTAGGAGTAATAATAGACACTGCATCTGAACCTAATTCTTCAAAAAGAAACTCCATAAAACCTGTTAATTTTATAGATTTTTCTCTTAAAGCATCCATACCAACTTCTTCAAACATTTCTAAAGACGCCTTAATTGGTGCCATTGCTAAAATTGGAGGGTTACTCAACTGCCAACCTTCAGCTCCAGGCATTACATCAAAAGGCAACCTCATATTAAAACGTGTGTCTTTGTTATGATTCCACCAACCTGCAAAACGTGGTAACTCAGTATTATGAGCGTGTTTTTCATGAACAAAAATTCCTGATAAACTTCCTGGCCCAGAATTTAGATATTTATATGTACACCAAGCAGCAAAATCTACTCCAGATTCATGTAAATTAGCCTGAATATTTCCTGCTCCATGAGCTAAATCTATCCCAACTACACAACCTTTTGCATGACCAAGTTCTGCTATTTTTTTAAAATCGAATCTTTGGCCTGTGTAATAATTTACACCTCCTATTAATACCAACGCTATTTCATCACCTTGTTCTTCCAAGATATTTTCTAAGTCTTTTATTTCTAAAAGATCTTTACCTTTTGGTGGAGACCAATAAATTAAATCTCCTTCTGAATAACCATGAAACTTTAATTGAGATTGCACAGCATATCTATCTGAAGGAAAGGAATCACTTTCAATAAGAATTTTATACCTCTTTTTTGTTGGCCTATAAAAAGAAACCATTAAAAAATGAAGATTGGCTGTAAGTGTATCCATAATTATGACTTCTATAGGTTTTGCTCCTACAACTTTTGCCATCATTTCAGATAAAGACTCAGGGTAAGTCACCCAAGGATTTTCGCCATCAAAATGGCCTTCAACACCTTTTTCTGCCCAATCTTGTAATTCTATATTAATGTATTCTTTTGCTTTTTTAGGTTGTAAGCCTAACGAGTTCCCTGTAAAATATAACCAGTCATTTCCAGCTTTATCTTGAGGCATATGAAATTGGTTTCTATAAGTAGCCAATTGATCTTCACTATCTAATTTTCTAGCGAATTCTAGTGTATTTTTATATTCCATTTAATTGTAAAATGATTGTTCTCAAAGATAAACAATCTACTTTATAAAGTTATTTTTGATAGTATAAATTACTATCTTTATACTATCAAAAAGTAAAAAAACGCTTATGAATTTTGGTAAAAAAATCTTTTATTTCTTAGCAATCTTATTTGTTTCTTGCAATAACAATTCTTTATTAGTTACTGGTTTACAAGGGGTAAATGAAAGTATTAAAGAACAATATGCACCAGATAAAAGAGTAGCTATTTATGATATTCAAGTAGATTATGACAATGATAAAATTATTGTTAGTGGAGAAACTGATTCTAAAATAGGATATCAAAAATTGCTGGATAGTTTAAAAAGTTTAGACATTGATTTTTTAAATAAAATTAGGGTTTTGCCAGATTCTGTGGTTGGTAATGAAATGTATGCTATTGGTAATAACTCTGTACTAAATATAAGATCGGCACCCAAGCATTCTGCTGAATTAGGCACACAAGGTCTTTTAGGGATGTCTTTAAAAGTATTAGATAAAGAAGGTGATTTTTTTAGAATACAAACTCCAGATGGTTATATTTCTTGGGTTGATAAAGGTGGAATTTACAGAATGAACAAAGGCGAATTTGACAATTGGTCAAATGCTAAAAAAATCATTTATACAAATTCAGCAGGTTTTGTTTATGATAATATAGATCTAAACAAAAGTATTGTTTCAGACATTACACTTGGTGGAGTTTTAAAGTATCTTTCTGAAGATAAAAACACCTATGAAGTAGAATATCCTGATAAACGAAAAGGATTCATTAAAAAAGAGGAAGCTCAAATTTTAAATGAGTGGCTAAAAAATTTAGTTGCCACACAAGAAAGTATAGAAAAAACTGCAAAATCAATGTTAGGTTTCCCTTATTTATGGGGAGGAACTTCTAGTAAAGGAATGGATTGCAGTGGGTTTACAAAAATGACTTACTTATTAAACGGATTTGTAATTCCTAGAGACGCTTCGCAACAAATTAATGCTGGTAAAATAGTAGATAACGATTTGAATTTCTCTGATTTACAAAAAGGAGATTTGTTGTTTTTTGGAACCAAAGCTACTGAAGATAAAAAACAAAGAGTTGTACATGTTGGTATTTGGTTAGGTAATGATAATATGGAGTTTATTCACTCTTCTGGAAATGTACATATAAGCTCTATGGATGAAAAAAATCCATTATATGATGAGTTTAATAAAAATAGATATTTAGGAAGCAGACGTTATTTGGGTGAAAAAGATAAAAACATCATCGATTTAAAAGATGAATTGAATTAAAAAAAAGCCTCTCAAAATTGAGAGGCTTTTTTTTTATATATCTAATAAAGTACTCTAAACTTAATGGTACCATCTACATTTCGTAATTTATCAATCACCTCTTTATTGTATTCTTTATCTAAATCTGTAATTACATAACCAACTTTTGGATCTGTAGATAAGTACTGACCAGTAATGTTTAAATCGTATTGCGCCAAAATTTCATTTATCTTAGCCATAACTCCAGATTTATTTTTATGGATGTGTAAAAATCTATGGGCATCTGTTTGTCTTGGCAATCTAATATTTGGAAAGTTCACAGCATCTACTGTATTACCAGAATTGATATAAGCCATAATTTTATTAGGTACAAAATCGGCAATATCTCTCTGTGCTTCTTCTGTACTACCACCAACATGTGGTGTTAAAATTACATTATCTAAACCTTTTAATTCAGTATAGAAGTCACCATTTTTTCTTGGCTCTTCAGGATATACATCAACTGCAGCACCTGCTAGTTTTCCGCTTTTTAAAGCAGCAACTAAAGCTGGAATATCTACAACAAATCCTCTAGATAAATTTACTAAATGTGCACCATCTTTCATTAAAGAGATTTCTTTTTCTCCGAAGAAATTCTTGTTTGCAGCATTATCATCTACATGCAAACTAACTGCATCAGAAATTGATAACAACTCTTCTAAGGTATCTAATTTAGTTGCATTACCTAAGGCTAGTTTGTCTTCAACATCATAGTAATAAACATCCATACCCAAAGCTTCTGCCAAGATTGAAAGTTGAGAACCAATATTTCCATACCCAACAATACCTAGTTTCTTACCACGAACCTCTCTAGAACCTTCTGCTGTTTTTCTCCACTGACCATTATGAATTTCTGTACTTCTTTGAAAAACAGAACGCATTAGCATTATAATTTCACCAATCGCCAATTCTACCACAGATCGTGTATTGCTGTAAGGTGCATTGAAAACCACAACACCTTTTTCTTTACACGCTTCTAAATTAATCTGTTTGGTACCAATACAAAATGCACTTACTACCATTAACTTTTCTGCAGCATCTACTACTTTCTGAGTAACATTGGTCTTAGATCTTATACCTAAAACATGAACATCTTTAATTTTTTCAATCAATTCGTCTTCAGACAAACTTTTAGAGATAGTTTCTACAGAAAAACCATCTGTAGATAATTTCTTAAAAGCATCTGCATGTACGTTTTCTAGTAGTAATATTTTAATTCTATTTTTTGGGTAAGATATGTTTCGTGTCAAATCGTTTACGTATAAAAATTCATCTAAATTAGGTGCAATATAATCTGCATTTTCGGTTGTTTTATCTCTAGAAACGTTTTCTGTATAGGCAAAAAACTTATCTGCAACTCCTGCTTCACGCGTCACATAATCACTGTAACCATCACCAATAACCTGTATTTCTCCATCTAAATTCATGTCTTTTAAACATTGAATTTTTCCATTATGTTGTGATAATGGATTATTAGCATCAAAGCCAATAATTTTACCATCATTCGCAAATTTAAAAGTATTAGCGTAAACTCTTTCTGATGGTATGTTGTATTCTTTTACAATAGGATCTATAAATTCTTTAAAACCACAAGAAATTACATAAATATCATCTGAATACAACTCAAAAAACTCTTTATTTCTTTCAATTGAAGTAGATACTTGCTTCTTTAAATCTGCAATTAATTGAGACAAATCTGCTTCATTCGCTTCTAACAACTTAATTCTTCTTTCTAAAGATTCTGTGAAGGAAATTTCACCATCAATACCAAGATTTGTAATATCTATGATTTCTTGAATAATCTCATCTTTCTTAGGATTATTTTCTAAGGTAATTTCTGCTAAAACATCTAAAGCTTCTACTCTGGTTAAAGTGCTATCAAAATCGAAAATATAGTTTCTTTTTGTAGTGCCCATTATGGTTAATTCTTGATTGAAATTTAAATGGTAAATCTACAAATTAAACCAAGAATTATTTGGCGATTTTATAGTTTTATGATATCAATTTTAAATGAATGGTATTTTAATCAAAAAATGAAAAATATACATTTAACGAATTAAAAATTGAGAAATCCTAAAAGAAACAGCCACCAAATTATTGGTAATGCCTCTACATAGAATGAACTGTAGTATTTACTTTGTTCTATTTTAGATCTCATTAGAAATAAAACAACCATAAAAAAGAACAACATAAATGGCGTATTTAAAGTTGCAGATGCCTCAAATAAATACTCTAAAATTAGAGCTAAAATTAGTAGTAATAACCCAAGCCTTTTTGTTTGTATTAGCCCTATTTTTTTGGGTATGGTTTGTAATGAAATAGCATCGTATTTTACATCTCTAATATCAAAAGGTAAAATTAAAACCACTACTAATAAAAATCTTTGAATAAATAGAATTACTGCACTTACATTTAAAGATAAACCAGCATCAACTAATGGTAAAAGCACTGTAAAACCAGCCCAAACAAAAGCAACTATTATAATTTTCAAGTAACTAATTTGTCTTAAATTTTTTGCAAATCCGCTTAAAAATGGTACTGCATACAAAACTGTAAGAATATTAAATGGTATAGAAACAATTAGCGTGCTTAACTTAATTTGGGTTGCATAATAACACATGATTAAAAAGCAACCTAAAGAGAAAACTTGTATCACTTTTAAACTACTCGTTAAACTTCTATGGTGCAGTTTTGCAACTCCTGCATATTTTACAAAGTTATAGCCTGTAATAGTACCAAAAAAAATAAAATAATCTAGACTTTGATTAAAAGGTAACTCAAAATAAATTTCGGTTATTCTTAAAAAAGCAAATACAGCTAAAGCCACATGAAAACTAGCATTTAAGTAAAACTCTAAAATAATTTTAAGACCCTTCATTTTACAAAAATAGTGCATCTGTTAATAACATTAAGATTTAGTTAATAATTAACAATATTTGTTGTTAAATTATCAAATTTAAACCCTCTAGAATCCTTATTTTTGTAACATTAAAAATCGACATAATTTTCATGATGTAATTGACAATAAATTTGATTGAAAATTATCTAAATAAAACTTTATTTAATGAATACTAATTCGTTTCAATTAAGACACATTGGTCCTAACCAAAAGGAGCAAGAAAAAATGTTACAAGCTATTAAAGCAGATAGTTTAGAACAGTTAATTAATGAAACTGTGCCAGATAATATTCGTTTAAAAGACGATTTAGATTTAGCACCAGCCATGAGTGAATATGAGTATTTGGCTCATATTAAAGAACTTTCTGAAAAAAATAAAGTTTTTAAAAGCTACATAGGTTTAGGTTATCATGAAGCAATTGTGCCAAGTGTAATTCAACGTAACATTTTAGAAAATCCAGGTTGGTATACAGCTTACACACCTTACCAAGCAGAAATTGCTCAAGGTCGTTTAGAAGCCCTATTAAATTACCAAACTATGGTTTGTGATTTAACTGGAATGGAATTAGCAAATGCATCTTTATTAGATGAAAGTACAGCAGCTGCAGAAGCTATGGCTTTACTTTTTGATGTTAGAGAACGTGCAAAGAAAAAAGCAGGCGCAAATAAATTCTTTGTTTCTGAAGAAATTTTACCTCAAACACTATCGCTTTTACAAACAAGATCTACTCCTATTGGAATTGAATTGGTTGTTGGTAATCATGAAGATTTTACGTTTGATGATGATTTTTTTGGTGCCATTTTACAATATCCAGGTAAATTAGGTCAGATTTTTGATTATGAAGAGTTTGTTGCAAAAGCAAACGATAATGATATTAAAGTTGCAGTTGCTGCAGATATTTTATCATTAGTAAAATTAAAAGCACCAGGTGAATTTGGTGCATCTGTGGTAGTTGGTACAACACAACGTTTTGGAATACCTTTAGGTTATGGAGGACCTCATGCTGCATTTTTTGCTACAAAAGAAGCTTACAAAAGAAGTATTCCTGGAAGAATTATTGGCGTTACTAAAGACATGAATGGTAAGCGTGCTTTAAGAATGGCATTGCAAACTAGAGAACAACACATAAAACGTGAAAGAGCAACATCTAACATTTGTACTGCTCAAGTATTGTTAGCTGTTATGGCTGGTATGTATGCTGTTTATCATGGAAAAGATGGTATACAATACATTGCAGATACTGTACATAACAAAACTAAATTAGTTGCAGATTATTTAGAAAAAGCTGGCTTTAAGCAACTAAACACGTCTTACTTCGATACTCTTTTAATAGAAATAGAAGAGGCAAGATTAAAGCCTGTAGCAGAATCGTTTAAAGTGAATTTTAATTATGTTTCTGATAATTTAGTTTCACTTTCATTGAATGAAGCAACTACAGAAAAAGATTTAATGAACTTATTTACTTTATTTGGACAGTTAAAAAAACGTCCAAATCCTGTAAAAGAAGAAAATTACGATAGCTTTTCTAGAATTTTAACGCAAGAACCTTTTCATTCAGATTTTGATGTAATTGCAGATAATGTAGCTAGAAAAACATCATTTTTAGAAAACGAGATTTTTAATACGTATCAATCAGAAACAGATATGATGCGTTATATTAAAAAATTAGAACGTAAAGATTTGGCTTTAAATCACTCTATGATTTCTTTAGGCTCTTGTACAATGAAATTAAATGCTGCTTCTGAAATGTTGCCTTTAAGCAATCCTCAATGGGGTAATATCCATCCATTTGTGCCTTTATACCAAGCTAGAGGGTATCAAGAGGTTTTAAAGAAATTAGAGCATCAATTAAATATTATTACAGGTTTTGCAGGTACATCTTTACAACCTAATTCTGGTGCTCAAGGTGAATTTGCTGGCTTAATGACAATTAGAGCTTATCATCAATCTAGAGGAGATTCTCATAGAAATATTTGTATTATTCCTGCCTCTGCTCATGGTACAAACCCTGCTTCTGCTGTAATGGCTGGAATGAAAGTTATTGTTACCAAAACTGCAGAAAATGGAAACATTGATGTGGATGATTTAAGAGAAAAGGCAGAAAAGCACTCAGATAATCTAGCTGCATTGATGGTAACTTACCCATCTACTCATGGAGTTTTTGAAAGTGAAATTCAAGAAATCACTAAAATTATTCACGATCATGGAGGTCAGGTTTATATGGATGGTGCCAATATGAACGCTCAAGTAGGTTTAACAAATCCGGCTACAATTGGTGCTGATGTTTGTCATTTAAACTTACATAAAACATTTGCAATTCCACATGGTGGAGGTGGTCCTGGAGTTGGCCCAATTTGTGTTGCTCCACAATTAGTACCATTTCTACCAACCAATCCAATCATTGAAACTGGAGGAGAAAAATCAATCACAGCAATTTCTGCTGCTCCTTGGGGTTCTGCACTTGCTTGTTTAATCTCTTATGGGTACATAACTATGTTAGGTTTTAGAGGATTAACGAACTCAACAAAAAATGCCATTTTAAATGCAAACTACATCAAAGAACGTTTAGATGGGCATTATGATACTTTATATACTGGAGAAAAAGGTAGAGCTGCACACGAAATGATTATTGATTGTAGAGATTTTAAACAAAATGGAATTGAAGTAGTTGATATTGCTAAACGTTTAATGGATTATGGATTTCATGCACCTACAGTTTCTTTTCCTGTAAATGGAACTATGATGATTGAGCCTACAGAATCTGAAAGTTTAGCTGAATTAGATCGTTTTTGTGATGCAATGATTGCAATTCGTGAAGAGATTAAAAATGCTACAAAAGAAGATGCAAATAACACACTAAAGAATGCTCCTCACACTCAAGAAATGTTAACTAGTGATGAATGGGATTTCCCATATTCTAGAAAACAAGCAGCTTTTCCTTTAGAATATATTGCTGACAATAAATTTTGGCCAACTGTGAGAAGAGTTGATGATGCTTATGGTGATCGAAATTTAATTTGTTCTTGTAACCCTATTGAGGATTATATGTAAACAATAAATAAAATAGATTAAAAAAACCACCTTTTAAAGGTGGTTTTTTTATGGTTGAAAATTGTGATGTTTATTTAGAATTGTTGATATAACCAAGTTTTTATAACGCCTTTTTTATCACCTAATTCAATAGACAGCAATTCAACTTTTTTTTCACATTTAAAATTAAAAGGCTCTTTTGTTATGCATAATCCACTTTGTTTTTTCAATCGGATTCCTTGACCAGAGATGATATCTTTATTTGGCTCAAATTTGCTTGATGGCAAGTGTTCTGTTAGTACTATGTATTTATAAGCATTCAACTTACTTAAAATCATTTTAACTTCTTTATTTGAAAGATGTTGTAAAACTTGCCTTATGATGACAACATCTGCTTTAGGCAAAGCATCCTTAGCAATATCGAGACATAAAAACTCTAAATTTTCCTGTATAAATTTTGACTTGTTATAATTGATTACATTTTCTGCAATATCTACAGCTATGTATTTTTTTGCATATGGAAGAATTTGTTGACCAATGTTAAAATCACCACAGCCTAAATCTAGAATTGAAACAGATTTTGGTAGCGATTTTAAGAAATCTAAAACACAGTTAATATAAGGAACTCTAATCTGCATATCATGAGAACCTGAACCAGAATAGTATGATTTGGAATTGCCTCCCCAAAGATTTTGCTCATAAATTTGCTCCATAGCCTTTTTGGTTGGCCAAGGTTTTTTCTTTTGGTTGTTTTTAGAATCTTGCATCTAAACTAGAGTAGCCTTACTTAAAATACTTTTAATTATCATTTTAGCATGTACTCTCGAGTTTTCTATAAACCATTTATGGGTTTCCATTCCTCCACAAATTACTCCAGCTAAATAAATTCCTTTTACATTGGTTTGCATGGTTTCTTTATCATACTCTGGTATTTTTTTCTCATCATCAGAAAGCTTGATTCCCATATTTACTAAGAATTCAAAATTAGGTTGATAACCTGTAAGCGCTAGCACAAAATCATTTTCTAATTTAATATTTCCATCTGGAGTGTTTACCTTTATTGAATGCTCTTGAATTTCTGTAACCTCAGCATTAAAATAAGCTTTAATACTTCCTTCCTTTATTCGATTAATAATATCTGGACGAACCCAATATTTTACACGTTGTCCAACCTCAGATCCTCTAATTATTAAAGAAACCTCAGCTCCTTTTCTATAACATTCTAAAGCTGCATCGATTGCTGAATTACTTGCACCAATAATTGCTAACTTTTGACCAGCATAAAAATGCGGCTCTTTGTAATAATGAGAAACTTTGTTTAAATCTTCTCCCTCAATTTTAAGTTTTTTGGGTAAATCATAAAAACCTGTTGCTACAATTATATGCTTGGCTTGGTATTTATTTTTAGTTGTAATAACCGTAAAATCAGAATAATTCTTAGTTACTGCATTTACCTTTTCAAATAAATTAATATTTATATTATTAGATGTAGTTATCCTTCTATAATACTCTAAAGCTTCTGCTCTATCTGGTTTTGCTGCTTTACTTATAAATGGAATATCATCAATCTCTAACTTTTCTGATGATGAAAAAAACTGCATGTTTACAGGATAATTGTAGAGTGAATTTACAATTGGGCCTTTCTCAATAATTACATATGACAAACCTTTTTTCTTAGCCTCTAAACCACAAGCAATTCCTATTGGTCCTCCTCCAATAATTAATACATCAAACCAATTGTCTTTCATATACTTTTTCTAAATTCACAATACTATCATCTTCCATTCTCCTAAAAATATGAGTTGGATTCAGATTACCTAAATTATCTATACCCATTGCTCCTGCAACTTCTTTTATGGCTTTTATAGTTTCATTATGATAATTTTTTACTCTTATATTTTTCTTAGCAACTACCAAGGCCTCATTCAAATCTTCATCTTGAGTGGCAACTCCAACAGGACAGGTATCCATATTACATTCTCTTGCTTGGATGCAGCCTAAACTAAGCATAAAACTACGAGCCATACCAACTGCATCTGCTCCAAGTGCTAATAAACGAATAACATCAAAAGCATTCATTGCCTTACCACTTGCAATAATTTTAATTTGTTTTCTTAAGTTGTTATTTTCAAGTATTTTGTGAATAAACAACAACCCTTCAATTAACGGAGTTCCCATGTAATTTGTAAATTCTAAAGGAGCTGCACCTGTACCACCTTCACCACCATCAACAGCAATATAATCTGGGTAATTATTAAGTGTAGAAAACGTCTTTATCATCTCTTCAATTTCTTCATTATTACCTACACACAATTTTATACCTACAGGTTTACCTCCAGACAAATCTCTCACCTCTTGAATAAAAGCAACCATTTCTTCAAAATTTGAAAAAGCTGAATGTGAAGGAGGAGATAAAACATCTGTCCCCTCTTCTACCACACGAATTTCTGCAATTTCTTTTGTGTTTTTCTTTGCTGGTAAAATTCCTCCATGACCTGGTTTTGCTCCTTGAGATAATTTAATTTCTATCATTTTTACCTCAGGTTTTAATGCATTTTCTTTAAAAATGCCAGCATCAAAAACTCTTTTTCCTTCATCATCGGTTTTACCTGCTCCAAAATAACCTGTACCTACTTGAAACACCAAATCACCACCTTGTAAATGATAAGGAGATACACCTCCTTCTCCTGTATTGTGTGTAAAATTGCCCATTTTTGCTCCTTGGTTTAAAGCTAAGATTGCATTTTTGCTTAATGAACCAAAAGACATGGCTGAAATTCCCAAAATTGAAGTTTCTAATTTTTGCGAACATTTATCTGAGCCATAAACTATTCTATCTCCTGTTACATTATGATGATCTTTAGGAAATAAAGAATGTTTTACAAATTCGTAACCATCATTATACAAATTATGTTGTGTACCAAAAGGTATGGTTTCTGTTTGCTTTTTTGATCTTTGGTATACCAAACTCCTTTGCTCTCTGCTTAAGGGTGTACCATTTAAGTCATTCTCAATAAAATATTGTCTAATTTTTTCTCTTTCTTCTTCAAAAACCCAACGTAATCTGGCCACCAATGGAAAAGACCTCAATAACGAATGTTTACGCTGCAAAGAGTCATAGATTGCCATTATGAATAACAAGAGGAAAATAGAAAATAATATTACACTACCTGCTTCTCTAACATAATACAATAGAATTCCAGTAGAAATTGTAAGTAATGCAAATGTGGTAAGTATAGTTTTTTTCATGGCTAAAATTTAGATTAGTAAAAATAAGACTTTACAAACTTAAAAGGAAACCCGAATCTGATGTGGATTAATAATTTATGTTTTAGAGCACAAAAAAACTCCAACAAATAAATGTTGGAGTTTCTATATTTTTAAAAATCCTAAAAAGCTTACTTCTTGAATTTCTTGTATTTGTTTTTAAATTTATCAATACGTCCTGCAGCATCAATAAGTTTAGATTTACCAGTGTAAAATGGGTGAGATGTTCTAGAGATCTCTAATTTTACTAAAGGATACTCAACACCATCAACTTCTAAAGTTTCTTTAGTGTCTACAGTAGAACGTGTTAAAAAAACATCTTCATTAGACATGTCTTTAAAAGCTACCATTCTATAATTTTCTGGATGAATTCCTTTTTTCATTTTATAATATTTTAATTCTTAAATGTTATGTTTGCAGAATAAAGTTGGTAAAGTTTTATTCTAAATATCAAAACAGATTTTACTATTTTGAGGATGCAAATTTAATGATATTTTTTAATATACAAATAAATAAATTACTTTTATTTATGAGATCTATCAATTTACCTTTAAACCTTTGCAAATTAAGTGCATAAAAACGATTAAAGCAAGAATTACAATTTATAAAAAATGAAAAAGTTAAGCATTATTACCTCTTTAATTATCTTATTATTCACAAGCTGTGATGATACTTATAAATTAAAATTAAGGGTAGAAAATAAAACAACTTTAGATAAAAACATTACCATTAATCTAGAAGAGGAAAATAACAAACCTTTAGATAAGGTTCAGTTTTTTATAGATGGTAAAGAAGTTGCAGCAAATGGAAATAGTTTAGAAATAAATACTGCTGATTTTGGTTTAGGAAAACATCAAGTTTCTGCTTTAGTTTTTATACCAGGTAAAACTAAGAAGGTAAATAACTCTTTTGAAGTATTTGCCAATATTGAACCAACGATCTATGGGTATGAAATAATTAATACCTATCCTCATGACAAAAAAGCCTACACTCAAGGATTAGAATATTATAATGGCTTTCTTTATGAAACTACTGGAAGAAGAGGACAATCATCTTTAAGAAAAGTAGAAATTAAATCAGGAAAGGTTTTACAAAAAATAGACTTAGATAAAAAATACTTTGGTGAAGGCATGACCATTGTAGATGATAAAATCATCTGGCTAACTTGGCAAAATAACAAGGGCTTTGTGTATGATTTAAATAGTTTTGATCAAATAGGTGAGTTTAAATACAACCAAAGTAAAGAAGGTTGGGGTCTTACTCAAAATGAAACTGAACTAATTAAATCTGATGGTACAAATAAAATTTGGTTTTTAGACAAGAGCACTCAAGAAGAAAAGAGAGCTTTACAAACCTATACCCATGATAGAGCTCTAAGTCAACTAAATGAGTTAGAATTAATTAATGGTAAATTATATGCCAATTATTATCAAAAACCTATTATAGCTGTTATCAATCCTGCAAATGGTGTAGTTGAAGGACTTATCAATCTAAAGGGTTTAGAAGCTGAAATGAAAAAATCGCAAAAGCTTGTGGAAGATGATGAAGTATTAAATGGTATTGCTTATGATGCCAAAAATGATAGATTATTTGTAACCGGAAAAAACTGGGGCAACTTATTTGAAATCAAATTGATTAAAAAATAATAAATCAATCATTTAAAAGTTCTATTTTTATACAAAACTGATTTATGCGTTATTTAGTTGCCTTACTAATTTGTGTTGGTTTAATTACAATGAGCTCTTGTAGAAAAGATTTTTCTACAATACCAAATTTTGGAAGTTTAGAGTTTTCTAAAGACACTGTTTTTTTAGATACTGTATTTACAAATATTGGTTCTGCAACTTATAACTTAAAAGTTTACAATAGAGGTGGTAATGCAATTACAATTCCTAGAATTGCTTTAGAAAATGGAACATCATCTAATTATAGATTAAATGTAGATGGCATTCCTGGTAAAGAATTTAACAATATAGATATTCTTGCTGAAGACAGTATTTTTGTTTTTGTAGAAACTACTATTGATGCAAGCTCAATAACAAATCCTTTATATACAGATCGTATTTTGTTTGATACAGGAGCTAATCAGCAAGATGTAGATTTGGTAACCTTAGTGCAAGATGCCAACTTTATTTTTCCTGGTAAAGATCCTATTACCATGAAAATTGATAGTTTAACTCTTGATGGACAACCAACTACAATAAAAGGCAGATTTTTAGAAGATTCAGAACTTACAATTAACAATACAAAACCCACAGTTATTTACGGTTATGCTGCTGTTGCTGCTAACAAAACACTTACCATAAACGCAGGTTCACAAATATATTTCCATTCAAATTCTGGCTTAATTATCGATAAAGAAGCTAGTTTGCGAGTAAATGGAACCTTAGATGAAAAAGTAACCTTTCAAGGAGATCGATTAGAAAATAGTTTTAGCAAAATTCCTGGTCAATGGGGAACTATTTGGATGCGTGCAGGAAGTAAAAACAATGAAATTAAACATGCACAAATTAGAAATGGAGTTATAGGTATTTTAATAGACAGTATTGGGTCTAACACCACACCTACTCTTAAATTAGAAAACTCTGAAATATACAACAACTCAAACTTTGGTATTTTAGCAAGAGAAACAAATATTGAAGCATACAATGTTGTTGTTGGCTCTGCAGGACAAGCTTCATTAGCGGCTACTGTTGGTGGCACTTACAACTTTACACATTCTACTTTTGCAAATTTTTGGAATAATGGAATTAGACAATTACCTGCAGTGCTAGTAAATAACTTTTTTGTTTTTATTGATGCAAATGGTAATGAAGTTACAGCAACCAGAGATTTAAATGCAGCCAATTTTACCAACTGTATTTTTGATGGTAATAACAACATTGAATTTCTTTTAGATAAAGTAGATGGTAGTACTTTTAATTATAGTGTTAAGAACTGTTTAATTTCATTTAATGATTCTAACAATGCTTTTGATGGTAATCAAGAAATGGATTTTACCAGCTCAAATTATGAGAATATCATCTTAAATGGTACCTCTAACTTTAGAAATACTCAAAATGAAGATTTTATCATTGGAGAGAATTCAAGTGCCATTAATAATGCAATTAGCACACCTTTTACATCAGACTTATTAGGTGTAGATAGAACCGCTAACCCAGCAATAGGTGCTTATCAGCACATTATCTTTTAAATTAAATATGGTTTATTTTAAAGGAAGAAAATTTACTTCTTTGTAGTAATAGAAGTTTTACTAGAAAAGTATGAGTATAAATTTTTAATGGCTATAGTAAACCACAGAAGTATAAATATCCAAGTCCCAAAATTTATCTTACTCAAAGCCACGAATTCGATTTTACCAACCACGAATTCGTTTAATATGATTATAATCCCTAGTAAAGCCCAGAAAATGTTTAAATATTTTCTATTCATTTTATTAAAATAAATACTTCTTGGGGGACTTAGCTATTTACCTCAAAGATAAATATTTATTATTAATAATTTAATTATTTATCTAATAATACCTTATTGTTTGTATACAATACCGTTTTTCATAACAAACACTACATTTTCCATAGTTGCAATGTTCTCTGTTGGATCATCATTTACTGCTATAATATCTGCAAAAAAGCCTTTATCAATCTGCCCAATTTCATCAGACATTTTTAAAATCATTGCATTCGTTATAGTTGCTGCTTGAAGGGTTTCCATAACAGGCATACCAGCTTCTACCATAAAGCCAAATTCCTTACCATTAACTCCATGTTTAAAAACACCTGCATCTGTACCAAATGCAATACCTACTCCTTTTTTATATGCTCTACCAAATGTACCTTGAATTTGTGGACCAACTGCTAATGCTTTTGGCACTACTATATCTGGATAAAATCCAGCTATTTTTGCTTTTTCTGCAACTTCTTTTCCAGCAGTAATTGTAGGTACTAAATAAGCATCGTATTTTTTCATTAAATCCATAGTTTCATCACTCATATATGTACCATGTTCAATGGTTTTTACACCTCCAATTATTGCTCTTTGCATACCTTCATCTCCATGAGCATGAGCAGCCACATGCATACCATAATCTTTAGCCATTTCACAAATTGCCTTAATTTCTTCTATAGTAAATTGAGGATTATCTCCAGATTTAGCAACACTTAAAACACCTCCAGTTGCAGTAATTTTAATACAATCAGCCCCATTTTTGTAGCGTTGTCTAACCGCCTTTCTACCATCTTCTACCGAGTTTACAACACCTTCTTTTGGCCCTGGATTACCAATTAATTTTCTGCTACTTCCATTTGTAGGATCTGCATGGCCACCAGTTGTAGCTAAAGATTTACCTGCTGTAAAAACTCTAGGACCAGGAATTTTATCTGCGTTGATGGCATTTCTAAGCGAAATATTTACACCTGTACCCCCTAAATCTCTAACTGTTGTAAATCCATTTTTTAAGGTAGTTTCTGCAAATTTTACAGAGTTATATGCAACATCTGCCTCATCTAAAATGTATTTATTAATTCTTGTTTTATCATCATACTCCATTTCTAAATGCACATGCATATCTATTAAACCCGGCATTACAACTTTATCCCGTAAATCTATAAAGTTTGCACTTTTAGGCATAATGTAGCCGTCTTTAACCTCAGCAATTTTATTGCCTTTAACAACAATAGTTTTTTCTTTATAGATTTTACCTAATTTGGTATCTACCAATTTTCCACATAAAATGTAGCTAGTTTGTGCTGAAATATTTTGGGCAATTAGTATTGCAAAAAGAACTAAAAATAATTTCTTCATTTATCTTGATTTAATTCTTAAATGTATGAAAAAATAAGTAATTTGCTATTAATTATAAATTTTGAATGTTAATGAAAAATGTTGTTATAACAGGTACAAGTAGAGGAATTGGTTTTGAATTAGCCCAACAATTTGCGAACAATAGCCATAATGTACTTGCTTTATCTAGAAATGATAAGCCATTAAAAGCCGTAAATCATAAAAATATACATACACTTTCTGTTGATTTAGCTGTTGATTCTGACATTCATAAAGTAAAATCATTCATAGAAGATAATTGGAAAACTGTTGATATTTTAATAAACAACGCTGGTAAACTAATCAACAAACCATTTACAGAGCTTACGTCTAATGATTTTATAGATGTTTACAAAGTAAATGTATTTGGTGTTGCTGAATTAACAAAAACATTAATTCCGTTTTTACAAAAAAACAGCCATGTGGTTACTATCAGCTCAATGGGTGGTGTACAAGGAAGTATGAAATTTCCTGGCTTAGCTGCATATAGTTCTGCAAAAGGCGCAGTAATTACGTTATCTGAATTATTAGCTGAAGAATATAAGGAAGCAGGAATTGCTTTTAATGTTTTAGCTCTTGGAGCAGTACAGACAGAAATGCTAGATGAAGCTTTCCCTGATTACAAGGCTCCTCTATCTGCAAAAGAAATGGCAGATTATATCTACAATTTCTCATTGACTGGAAATAAATTTTACAATGGAAAAATATTAGAAGTTTCTAGCTCTACTCCATAATTTTAAAAAATTGAACTCCATTCTTTCTAAGTACATACCGGACAAAGCAGTGTTAATGGTTCAATATTTAATTGAACAGAATAACTTTAGCCTAAAAATTGTAAACCAAAGAGAAACTAAACATGGAGATTTCAGAAAAATGCCAGATGGCAGTTTTCAAATCACGGTTAACAACAACTTAAATCAATATCAATTTTTATTAACGCTTGTTCACGAAATTGCACATCATATAACGCATCAGAAATTTGGTAGAGTTCAACCTCATGGAAAAGAGTGGAAAAAGGTTTTTCAACATTTAATGTTACCTTTCTTAAAGCCAGATATTTTTAAATATGAAATGTTACCTCATTTAGCCAATTATTTAAAGAATCCCAAAGCCAGTACTGATTCTGATGCAAAATTATCGTTAGCTTTAAGAGAGTTTAAGCCTAGTTCTGGAAAGATATTTGTTTTTGAACTACCCTTTGGACAAGCCTTTTTATTTAAAAACACCACTTACAAAAAAGGCAATAAAAGGAGAACTCGTTTTGAATGCCTAAACACAATAAACGGAAAAGTATATTTGTTCAATCAAAATGTTGAAGTAGAAATTATTGATAATTAAACACTCTATTCTCGCTTAATAAACAAGGTATCTAATTTCATTTCTTTTTGCAACCAAGCCCTTAATTCTAACTCCTTATTAATTAAAACAGAATCTTTTAATTTATCATTCCAATTAATTGTTGCTACAGGAATTGTATCAATTTTGATAAAATCTTTGGAATATAACTCTCTAGAAAAGGCTATAGACTCAATATTATTATATCTAATTTTTGCTTCTTTTATAACTGAACTAAAAGCAATAGCCTGTTGATTTTTATTTAAAGCATCTTGTTCAATTCTTGTATTTAAAGAAGAAATAGTTTGTTTCAGCTCAGTGATTTGTTTGTGCAATCCATCAATAATATTTTCGCTTTCTTGCAACTCTTCTCTTTTCTCTTTGTATGCAGTTGTAATGAGTTCAAAACTCTTAGTATCACTACCTTTTATTTTAATATCAAAATCTTTAATCTTAATATATTCTTTATTATTTAATTGATTTTTTATCAAATTTCTTTCGCCATCACTCACTTCATTAAAGAAGCTCATCTTGATTTCTTTATCTTTTATACTTAGTTCTGGATCTCCAATAAGTTGAAAACCGTCAATTTCTTTTATTTCATTCTTAACGAAATTATCAAATTGATTGGTAATTTGACTGTCTTCAAAAACTCTTAAAAAAGTGAAAATAGCAGGTATCATTACAGCTACTCCAACTACTGTAGCAATAGTCGAGTAACGTTTTCTTTTAGCAGCGTTTGCATATTTATGCATAGGAAAACGCAACAATTTCATCACTAAAAATGTTGCTAAAGCAATAAAAATAGTATTTATAGTAAATAAATACATTGCACCAAAGAAGTAAGAAAAATTAGCTTTGGCCAAACCATAACCTGCAGTACATAAAGGTGGCATTAAAGCAGTTGCAATTGCAACACCGAAAATTACTGAAGCAATTGTACCTCTTTTTGTTCTAGCAACCATTAATGCCAAACCACCAAAAAAGGCAATTAAGACATCTCTAATATCTGGACTAACCCTACCTAGCAATTCAGAATTATCTTCACTAAGTGGAAAAAAATAGAAAAATAAAAATGAAGCAAACAAACTCAAACCAATCATAATACCAAGATTGATTAAAGACTTTTTAAAGGTTTCTATATCATTTAATGCAAAAGACATCCCAATACCTAAAATTGGCCCCATTAAAGGTGATATAAGCATAGCTCCAATAACAACAGCTGTTGAATCTGCATTTAAGCCAATAGAAGCTACAAATACTGCAAAAATTAAAATCCATGCAGTTGCACCTTTAAAGGGAATATCGGCTTTAATTGCCTCTAAAGTTGCCTCATGATCTGTATCATCTCTAAAATCAAAGAGCTCTATTAGAAACTGTTTAATATTTACAAATAAGCCTTTGGCATCATCCTTTATATTTTGAGAGGTATTCTCTTCTGTTGGAGGATGTGGTTTTATATTTTTTTGAATGTCTTCTTCCATGAAATCGTTAAAATAGCTTCGGAAAGATACAAAAAAAAGTATCTGAAATGTAGATTGTTATTTAAGATAGATTTTGTCAATTTCAAGCTGAAAAGACTCTTCTTTTTTATTACCTATTAAAAAAGCAATTTGGGCTAAGGTATCTGAATTAAAATTTTGGATGTCTAATTTTCTTCCTCTAAATGCTGGATACATTTCACTTAATGGAATTTCAACGGTTTCCCACCTCCCACTAGTTTTAAATTGTTTTATATAAGAATAGAAGTTATCATTATCATCTTTAATTCTAAATTGATACTGCTTACCATCACCTTTTATTCTCAATACAATTTTAGTATAATTAGAAATTGATAGTTTATCAAAAGAGTACCTCAATGAAGAAAAACCACCGTTGTTTTTTAATGATATATCTCCATAAAAAAGTCCATTGCCAGCTTCATTTATTTTAAAAGAACCATTAGACCTACCTCCCATAACCACATCGTCTACAATTCTCCAAGAAGACAACTTAGATTCCTTTGAAAAATCAAATAGCAAGTGAGTAGAATTAACCATAAAGAAAAAAGTAAAATATATTAAAAGTGATTTTATCATGTACTAAAAATAACACTTTAAATGCATAATTCGCTAGCAATAAAAAAAACTCTGCAATTTCTTGCAGAGTTTTTAGTGACCGGGCTGGGGCTCGAACCCAGGACCCTCTCCTTAAAAGGGAGATGCTCTACCAACTGAGCTACCAGGTCATTCCTTTCGTTTAAGCGGGTGCAAATATATAAGTTATTTTACAAAAAACAAACGTTTTCATTAATTTGTTTCGTTTAAATATGCCTCTCTTACTTTTTTAAATAAATTAGAAGAATATACGAAACCTACAACTGCCTCATTATCAGTTTTAAACATCTCTTCACTACTTCCTTCCCACTCTTTTTTACCATCCTTTAAAAAAATAATTTTTTCTCCAATTTCCATTACAGAATTCATATCATGAGTATTTATAACCGTTGTTATTTGATATTCTTCTGTAATTTCTTGAATTAAATTATCAATTACTGTAGCTGTTTGTGGGTCTAAACCTGAATTAGGTTCATCACAAAATAAATATTTAGGTTTCATTACAATAGCTCTTGCAATGGCAACTCTTTTTTGCATTCCCCCAGAAAGTTCAGCAGGAAATCTATCATTAGAATCTTTAAGGTTAACTCTATCTAATACAAAATTAACTCGCTCTAACATTTCAGCCTGAGATTGTTTTGTGAACATTTTTAATGGAAACATCACATTTTCTTCAACTGTTTGTGAATCAAAAAGAGCACTTCCTTGAAAAACCATACCAATTTCTTGTCTCCATTGTCTTTTCTCTTCGATACTGAAATTTGTATTTATTCTACCATCAAAAGAAATGGTACCTCCTTCTGGTGTGTGCAACCCAATTAATGATTTTAGGAAAACAGTTTTACCTGCACCACTTTGACCAATAATCAAACTTGTTTTTCCTGGATGAAATGTGGTAGAAATACCTTTTAATACCTCTACATCTCCAAAGCCTTTTCTTAAATCTTTAACTTCTATCATTTATGTAAGTAGCATTTGTGTTAGAAAGTAATTTGCTATCACTATTAAAATGGTTGTCCAAACTACAGATTGTGTACTTGCTTTACCTACTGCTATTGAGCCTCCTTTTACATAATAACCATGATATGAAGGCACTGTAGCTATCAGAAAAGCAAATACTAAGGTTTTGATAAGCGCATAAACTATTAAAAACGGTTGAAAGTCTGTTTGTAAACCTTCTATATAATTTACACCACTAAAAAGCCCAGAAAGCACACCTGCTAACCAACCACCAAACATGCCTAAAACCATTCCTAAAGTAATTAAAAAAGGATAAAAGAGAACTGTAGCAATTACCTTTGGTAAAACTAAGTGATTCAATGAATTGATACCCATTACTTCTAAAGCATCAATCTGTTCTGTAACTCTCATAGTACCAATACTAGAAGTTATATAAGACCCAACCTTACCTGCTAAAATTATAGAGCAGAAAGTAGGTGCAAATTCCAAAATTATTGATCTTTTGGTTGCAAAACCAATTAAAGATCTGGGTATAAAAGCACTATCTAAATTTAAGGCAGTTTGTAATGCAATTACACCACCTATAAAGAAAGAAATGAATAGAATAATGCCCAAAGATTTTAGACCTAATTCTTCAATTTCTTTTAGTAAAGCATCATAAAACACCCTAGCTTTTTGGGGTCTTTTAAAAACCTGCTTTAGCATTAAATAATATTTACCAATGTGTTCTATGTAATTCACAGATTTATTTTTACGCTAAATTAAGAAATAACATTTAGACAATATCTAATTCGCGTATTCAAAATAAAAAATATTTACTTTTGTTATGAATTAGATTTAACAACTCATGAAGAAATACATAGTATATATTTTCACCTCTCTATTTTTTTTAAGTTTTACAGCAAATGAAACTAAAAAAAACAATCCTAAATTAGTAATTGGAATCGTGATTGATCAAATGCGATATGATTACTTAACACGTTTTTCAGATCGTTTTTCAGATGACGGATTTAAGCGATTATTAAATGATGGATTTTCACTAGAAAACGCACATTACAATTTAATTCCAACTTATACTGCAGTTGGTCATGCAACAATTTATAGTGGAACAACACCTAATAGTCATGGAATTATTTCTAATAATTGGTATGATAAATTTTTGAATAAAACTATTTATTGCGTAGATGATGCTAATTATGAAACTGTTGGTAACAGTGGGAAAGCTGGTAAAAAATCGCCCCAAAGATTATTTACTTCGACTTTAGCTGATCAGTTAAAATTACATCAAGTTTCAAAAGGAAAATCAATAGGTATTGCTATAAAAGACAGATCTGCAATTTTGCCTGCAGGCCACACTGCCAATGGTGCTTATTGGTTTGATGGTGGTAATGAGGGTAAA
This sequence comes from Polaribacter sp. P097, assembly GCF_036864555.1. Classification (NCBI taxonomy): domain Bacteria; kingdom Pseudomonadati; phylum Bacteroidota; class Flavobacteriia; order Flavobacteriales; family Flavobacteriaceae; genus Polaribacter; species Polaribacter sp. P097. Next base: position 166,838 of record NZ_JAZETJ010000001.1, read on the forward strand.
TTTATTTCAAGTTCATTTTACATGAATGCATTACCAAAATGGGTTACAGATTTTAATTTATCTGGAAAAGCAAATAGGTATTTAATAGAGCCTTGGACTACCCTTTTTGATATAGATACATACACTAAAAGTATTGCTGATAACAATAATTTTGAAGGTTTATTCAGAGGTGAAACTACACCTACTTTTCCTCATAAAATCCCTCAACTTAGAAATCAGAATGGCAATTACAATATACTAAAGGCAATACCTGAAGGAAATACATTAACTGTAGATTTTGCAAAAGCTGCAATTCTGGGTGAAAAGCTTGGCAAAAGCAAGCATACCGATTTTTTAGCCATCAGTTTTTCATCTACAGATTATATTGGCCATCAATATGGGCCAGCCTCTGTAGAAATAGAGGATACTTATTTAAAGCTAGATAGAGATTTAGCAGATTTTTTTAAATTTTTAGACAATAAGGTTGGTAAAGATAATTATACGCTTTTCTTAACTGCAGATCATGCTGCTGTTCATGTACCTTCTTATTTACAATCGCTAAAAATACCTGCTCACTATTTAAAGATTAATCAGCTTAGAGATTCTATTTCATCAATTACTAAAAAGTATTTTAACTCGAATGAATTTGTAAACAATATTTCTAACTATCAAATTTTCTTAAATAAAAATAAGATTGAAGCTTTAGGTTTTACAAAAAACCAAGTCGCAGATAAAATTGTAAGTGAATTGGAAAATTTAGAAGGCATTTACAAAGCAGTTACTGCCAAAACTCTTCAAACCACTCATTTTACAGAGGGTATTATGAATTCATTACAGAATGGATATAATCAAAAATTGTCTGGAGATGTAATGCTAATTCCTTATCCTGCAACATTGTCAAGATCAAAAACAGGAACTTCACACGGTTCTGGTTATTCTTATGACACACACATTCCTATAATCTTTTATGGAAAAGGAATTAAAAGGGGAGTTTCTAAAAAGCGCTATGAAATTACTGATATTGCACCAACAATGGCTAACTTGCTAGGCATAGAAGCTCCAAATTCTTCAACAGGAAAAATTGTAGTTGAAGCATTAAAAAACTAACTTATGATTAAAAAAATCTTTCTTTTTCTGCTGTTAATTCTTTCTATCAATTTAGGTTTTTCTCAAATTGAAAACTTTAAAGATAGATTTGAATTGCCTAGCGATGTTTCAGAAACTTCTGGACTGCTATTTCTTGATGGAAAAATAATTACGCATAATGATAGTGGTGATGCTGCCAATTTGTATGAATTAGATAGTTTAACTGGTAATTTATTAAGAACTGTAACAATTTCAAATGCCACAAATGTAGATTGGGAAGATATTACAGAAGATGAAACTTACATTTATATTGGTGATTTTGGAAATAATAATGGAGATAGAACCGATTTAAAAATATATAGAATTGCAAAATCTGATTACCTAACAAATGATACTGTAACTGCAGAAACAATAAGTTTTGCGTACGAAGATCAAACTGATTTTACTGTAAGAACTAACATGCATAATTTTGATGCAGAAGCATTTGTGGTTATTGACAATTCATTATACATCTTTTCTAAAAACTGGGCCGATTTAAAAAGTAACTTATATAAAATACCAAAGGCTATAGGGAATTATACTGCTGAAAAAATTAGTACTGGTGATGTAGAAGGCTTAATAACTGGAGCAACTGTTAATAGTGAAGCATACTTGCTTTGTGGTTCTGATTCTGCAGCAAATCCCTTTATAATATACATAAGAAGAAGCCCAATATTTAGTGAGGACATTTTTTTTGCTGGTTTTGATAAAACTACCTTATCCTCTTCTCAATTAGAACAATTTAGCCAAGTAGAAGCAATTACCTCTTTTGATAACGGAAAATTCTATATTTCTAGAGAAAAAGTAGATAGCAATGGAATAAGTTTGACTCAAAAATTATATGAGTTTAAAGACGATCGATTAAAAACCTTAAGCACTAAAAACCAAGAATTTAAAAATTTTACAATTACTCCTAATCCTGCCTCTGACTTTATTAATTTTTCTAATTATGACCACGTTAAAAGTCTTTCTATTTACAGTACTTTAGGTAAGGAAGTTTTTAAATTGACTAATATGAGTTCTCAAGTAAATATTAGTAATTTACCAAAAGGAATGTATTTGGTAAAAGTAAATTTTGAGAATGAGTCTGCAATAACCAAAAAACTGATTAAGCTTTAAAATGAGAAATTAATTGGTGTTTTTTTATTGCTTTTCTAGACAATACAATTCCGATTATTAAAGAAACAAACGCACCAATAGCAATACCTGGAATAAAGTTTATAAATAGAAAAAAGTCATAGGCTCCATGAAAAAGTGTGGCAATTAACAATCCTAATAAATTGTATTTAACACGATTGTCAGAAAACTTAGCCTTGCCCATAAAGTAACCCATTAAAATTCCGAAAGTTGCATGTGCAGGCACTGCAGTAAAAGCTCTGGTTAAACCTGTTGCTACTCCATATTGATAAACGTAAAGAACATTTTCTAAGGCTGCAAAACCCATTGAAACAACAACTGCATACACTATACCATCAAAAGGCTCATTAAAATCAGTTTTTTTCTGTGAGTAGTATTTTACAATAATATATTTTGAAAATTCTTCCACTAACGCTACTACAAAGAACGCTTTTACAAATTGTTGAAAAATATCTTTTTCATCTGTTACAGGGAAAATAATGTTTGCTGCAAACCCTAACACAACAGTTATTATTATACTTACTATAGCACCTAAAAAAAAGTTTTTAACTAGAAGGCCTATGGGTTCTTTCTCATATTTATCTTTTACATAAATATAAATCAATATAACTACAACAGGAGCTAATGCTAATAAAAGTAACCCCATTTTTTATTGTTTTGGTAAAAAAACTTCGGCCATCATACATCTTGCACTTCCTCCTCCACAAGTTTCAATTGTAGATAAAGAACTAGAAATTATCTTACAATGCTTTTGAATTCTATTTATTTGGTCTTTGGTTAAACAATCATAAGCAGATTGACTCATGATTAAGAAACGTTCATTATTGGCACCTTGCACTTGCAACATATTCCCTGCAAAATTAGTTACTTGCTCTTCAGAAATATCTATCACCTCTTTTTTATCTTCTTTTAAAGATTTTAGAACGTGTTTGAGTTCTTTTTTATCATCTATGCAAGACAAGCAGATTACAGCAAAAGTTTCTGCAACACACATCATAACATTAGTATGATAAATGGCTTCTCTAGCTCCATTTACAGTTTGATTTGCAGTAAAAATAACGGGAGTATACTCAAAATCTTCACAAAACTCAATAAACAGTTCTTCGTCTGCTCTTGGAGATAATGCACAATATGCCTTTTGATTTTGTCTATCTAAAATCATGCTTCCTGTACCCTCTAAAAAAATGTTTTGTTCTTCTGCAGACGTATAATCAACAACATTCTCAATTACAAAACCATTTTCTTCAAGCTTTTCTAAAACATCTTCTCTTCGTTCTAACCTTCTATTCTCTGCAAACATTGGGTAAACTGCAACTGTACCATTTGCATGAAAAGAAATCCAGTTATTTGGAAAGATAGAATCTGGAGTATCATTTTCTAAATTATCTGAAATTACAATTACCTCAATTCCAAAAGATTTTAGCTTGTTAACATAATTATCAAATTCTAATTGCGCCTTTTTATTAATCTCTACATTTTTAATACTTAAATCTTCTTGATAGTAATTATTAACCGCTGTTTGCTCATTCATCCTAAAGTTTACAGGACGAATCATCAATATTGAATTCGTAGTTTGTTGCATTAATTTCTAATTAAAATGTAAAATTATGCTTTTTATTTTACAGTAAGAATAAGAATGTTCAATATTATGCAGCAAATTTTATCATTTGTTTAACAGTTTCAAAAGTTAATTCTGTTTAATTTTATCGTTAAATAATTAAACAATAATTAATACCTCAATTCAAATGAAAACAATTTCAAAATTTTTATCGGTTTTAGTAGTGCTAATTTTATTCTCATCTTGTAATGATGATGATGATAATAATGTTACTCCTCAAACAAACACAATTGTCGATGTTGCTTTAAATAATAATTTAACAGAATTAGCAGCAGCAGTAACAAGAGCAGATCTTGCTGGTACTCTATCTAGTGATGGTAATTTTACAGTATTTGCACCTACAAATGATGCTTTTCAAGAATTATTAGATTCAAATGCTGACTGGAATACAATAAATGATATTCCTGTAGAAACTTTAAGAGCGGTCTTATTGTTTCATGTTTTAGATAGCGAAGTTATGTCTAGTGAATTATCTGACACTTATGTAAACACATTGTCAACTGGGCCAAATAACGAAGCAATTTCTTTACAAGTAGAAGTAACTGGAGGTGTTTCATTTAATGGTACTGCAACACCATTAACAACAGATGTAAATGCATCTAATGGAATTGTACATGTTATTGATAAAGTGATGTTACCTCCAAATGTGGTTACTATCGCACTTAATAACAGTGGTTTTACAAGCTTAGTGGCTGCTTTAACTGACTCTAGACACACTACAGATTTTGTGTCAATCTTAAATGGTGATGGACCTTTTACAGTTTTTGCACCTACAAATGATGCCTTTCAAGATTTATTAGATTCAAATCAAAATTGGAATAGCTTGACAGATGTACCAATTGCAACGTTAGATGCTGTTTTAAAATACCATGTTGTGAATGGTTTAAATGTTCAAGCCAAGCAATTATCTAATGGAAATGTGCCAGTTATAGGAGGAAGTATTACAATTGATTTAACTTCTGGAGCACAAATAAAAACTTCAAGCAATCAAACTGTAAATATAATTGTAAGTCCTGCAACCAACGATGTACAAGCTACAAATGGTGTTGTACATGCCATAGACACAGTATTATTACCTTAATATTATTTCGATTTTTACAAAACAAAAACGCTGCTTTATGCAGCGTTTTTTTTATTCTCTAATTAAAGGCATTGTAGAACACCTTAACAAACCTTCTTGCTTGGCAATCTCTGAATAATGCACTTCTTCAACCGTAAAACCATTTTCTCTTAACCAAGTATTTAATCTTTTAAAGTTGACTTCAGATATTACTACATCTTCTGAAATAGAAAATACATTACTATTCATATTGTACATTTCTTCTTTGGTTATTTCAAAGATATTTTCTTCACCAAAGTAATTTTTTAACCAATTATATTCATCCTCTATTAAGAATCCGTTTTTATGTAAAATTGCCTTGTTTTTACCAATTGGTTGAAAACAGCAATCTAAATGCAACGCATTTTCTTTAGCATTGGTATTTGACTTTCTTAATTCAAAAGGTTTTACAATTTTATCTGGAAACTGTTTTTGCAACTCATTTACTGCTGCTGAATTTGTTCTTGCCGTAATAAAATCTGGGTAATCTTCTCCTGAATACGTACCTACAAATAAATAGTCATTCCAAGGCATAACATCACCACCTTCAACATGGCATTCTTCAGGAAGTTGAATTATATTTTCAGAACCAATTAAATCTAAAACATGTTGAATAGCCAAATATTCTTTTTCCCTATCTGGAAGAATATTTGCTTTTACCAATTTATCATCAATTACAAAAGCAATATCTCTAGAGAATATTTGATTATAGTCTTCTATGATTTCTGGCCTATAAACCTCTACATTGTATTTCTTTAATACAGCAGCTACTTCCTCCATTTCTTGAACCATATCTTGTTCTTTAGGATAAGTGCCAGCTAAAACATGCTCTAAACTTTTTGGATCATAACAATCTTCTGGTTTAGGTATTGGCCCAACACTTTTTGCTGTTCCTAAAACTACAGCCTTTAACTTAGAAGTTTCGTTAGTAATATTTAGTTTTATCATTTTATTGATTATAAAAAAAGCCTCATAATTTATGAAGCTTTTAATTTTATAGTAAAAATAATAGTTTATTATCTGTTTTCTATAGATGTAAAAGATCTTTCTGTTTCACCAGTATAGATTTGACGTGGTCTACCTATTGGCTCTTTGTTTAATCTCATTTCTTTCCATTGTGCAATCCAACCTGGCAAACGCCCTAAAGCAAACATTACTGTAAACATTTCTACAGGAATACCCATTGCTCTGTAAATAATACCTGAATAGAAATCTACATTTGGATATAGTTTACGGTCTACAAAGTAAGGATCGTTTAAAGCTTCTTCCTCTAATCCTTTTGCTATCTCTAAAATAGGATCATTAACACCTAAACTATTTAATACTTCATCTGCAGCTTTCTTAATGATTTTTGCTCTTGGATCGAAGTTTTTATAAACTCTGTGACCAAAGCCCATTAATCTAAATGGATCGTTCTTATCTTTTGCTTTAGCCATGTACTTTTTAGTATCTCCACCATCTTCTTTAATAGCTTCTAGCATTTCTAATACTGCCTGGTTAGCACCACCATGTAATGGCCCCCAAAGTGCAGAAATACCTGCAGATAAAGAAGCAAATAAACCAGCATGAGAAGAACCAACTATTCTTACTGTAGATGTAGAACAGTTTTGCTCATGATCTGCATGTAAAATTAATAATTTATCTAAAGCATCTTTTACAATGGTATTCATTTCATAAGCTTCATTTGGCTGCTCAAACATCATTTGCATAATATTTTCTACATACCCTAAAGACTTAGAACCGTAATTTAAAGGCAATCCTTGTTTTTTACGCATTGTCCATGCTACTAAAACAGGAAACTTCCCTAATATTTTAACAATTGCTCTATACATATCTTCCTCTGAATCTACATTTACAGAAGAAGGATTAAAAGCAGTAAGCGCACTTGTTAATGAAGACAAAATACCCATTGGGTGAGCTGTCTTTGGAAAAGCATCTAAAATCTTTTTAACATCATCATCAACAACAGATTTAGATTTAATATCTGAATGAAATTTTTCTAATTGCTCAGTAGTTGGTAAATCACCAAAAATTAAAGCATAAGCAACTTCTAAAAAGTCTGCTTTCTCTGCCAATTGTTCTATTGGGTAACCTCTATATCTTAAAATACCTTTTTCACCATCTAAAAATGTAATGGCACTTTCACAAGAACCTGTATTTTTAAAACCAGGATCAATTGTAATCACTCCATTTGTTGCACCTCTTAATGATTTTATATCAATTGCAACTTCATCTTCTGTTCCTTTTACTAGAGGAAATTCGTAAGAATTATCTCCAATATGTAATTTAGCTATATCTGGCATTTATGTATTTTTTAATAAAATTTTTCCTTGCACGAAGATACCATATTTTAAAATATTTTAAAAGGATACAGATATAGATTTTTAGTATTAAAACATAAAATTGATTTATTTAACAATACCTTAATAAACAAGAAAACCTTGCAAGAATATTGCAAGGTTTTTATATAAAATATGATAATTGTATTATATCTTAAAAGCTTTCTCTTTTGGAAAGTAAGCAGTTGCTCCTAAAGCTTCTTCAATTCTTAATAATTGATTATACTTAGCCATTCTGTCTGAACGTGAAGCAGAACCAGTTTTAATTTGACCACAGTTTAAAGCTACTGCTAAATCTGCAATAGTATTGTCTTCTGTTTCTCCAGATCTGTGAGACATTACAGAAGTATACCCTGCATTTTTAGCCATATTTACTGCAGCTATGGTTTCTGTTAAAGTACCAATTTGATTTACTTTGATTAAGATTGAATTTGCGATTCCATTGTCAATACCTTTTGATAATCTCTCTACATTAGTAACAAATAAATCATCACCCACTAACTGAACTTTATCTCCAATTTTTTCTGTAAGGTATTTCCAACCATCCCAATCATTTTCATCCATACCATCTTCAATAGATATAATAGGATAATTAGCTGCTAACTCAGCTAAATAATCTGCTTGCTCTTGGCTTGTTCTTACTTTACCTTTACTACCCTCAAATTTAGTGTAATCGTATGCACCATCAACATAAAACTCTGCTGCTGCACAGTCTAAGGCAATCATAATTTCATCACCAAAAGAATAACCCGCATTTTTAACAGCTAAAGCAATGGTATCTAAAGCATCTTCTGTACCTTCTAAAGTTGGTGCAAAACCACCTTCATCACCTACTGCTGTAGATAAATTTCTATCGTGTAAAACTTTCTTCAGGTTATGAAAAATTTCAGAACCCATTTTCATTGCTTCAGAAAAGTTATTTGCTTTTACAGGCATAACCATAAATTCTTGAAATGCAATTGGAGCATCTGAATGTGAACCACCATTAATGATATTCATCATTGGTAATGGTAACGTGTTTGCAGAAACACCACCAACATATCTATACAAAGGCATTCCTAATTCATTAGCTGCTGCTTTAGCTGCTGCTAATGATACACCTAAAATTGCATTTGCACCTAATTTTGATTTGTTGCTAGTGCCATCTAAATCAATCATTAATTGATCTATTGCGTTTTGCTCAAAAACAGAAACTCCTAAAAGTTCTTCTGCAATAGTATTGTTTACATTTTCTACAGCTTTTAAAACTCCTTTACCCATGTAATCTTTACCACCATCTCTAAGTTCTACAGCTTCATGTTCTCCTGTAGAGGCACCTGAAGGAACAGCAGCTCTACCTACAATTCCGTTTTCTGTAGTAACATCTACTTCTACAGTTGGATTACCTCTTGAATCAAATATTTGACGTGCGTGTACACTTATAATTATACTCATTTTTATAGATTTAAAGCTCAATTATACAGAGCTTTGATTAGTCATTGCTAAATTACAAAATGTTGTATAGAATTAATAATTTGATTTTGAATAATTACGAAAACGTTTACTGAGTATCCTAAAATCAAAAAACCCACTCAATAAAATTGAGTGGGAAAATTGCTATGAAAAAGAAATGTGATTTTTACATCACACTTCAAATATACTATTATATTATAAATCAGGAATTAATACCACCTGAAAAACAGGTAAATTTCGATTAATAACCTTAAAGTGTAGACGAAACTTCTTTATTCTTGCTCAAACTATTTATAAATTGATCGAATAAATACACAGAATCGTTTGGTCCTGGACTAGCTTCTGGGTGATATTGCACAGAAAACACTTTTTTGTCTTTCATTCTAATACCTGCAACAGTATTATCATTTAAATGAATATGTGTAATTTCTACATCTGGATTAGCTTCTGTTTCTTCTCTATTAATTGCAAAACCATGGTTTTGAGAAGTAATTTCTCCTTTACCCGTTAAAAGGTTTTTAATAGGATGATTAATTCCTCTATGACCATTATGCATTTTGTAAGTAGAAATTCCGTTTGCCAATGCAATAACTTGATGCCCTAAACAAATTCCAAAAAGAGGTAAATCTCTTTTGATAATCTCTTTAGCTACTTCAATTGCCTCTGTTAAAGGCTCTGGGTCACCAGGTCCGTTGGAAATAAAATAACCATCAGGATTAAAACTTTCTAAATCTTCAAATTTAGAATTATATTGAAACACTTTTATATATGCTCCTCTTTTTGCTAAGTTTCTTAATATATTTTTTTTGATACCAATATCTAATGCTGATATTTTTATAGGTGAATCTTTTTCACCAATAAAATAAGGTTCTTTAGTAGATACTTTAGAAGCCAATTCTAAACCTTCCATACTTGGTACAGCTGCTAATTGCTTTTTAAGGCCTTCAATATTATCTACATCCGTAGAAATTATGGCATTCATTGCTCCATTGTCTCTAATATAAGAAACAAGTGCTCTAGTATCAACATCTGAAATAGCAACAAGATTATGTTTTTTAAACCAGTCTAATAAATTGCCATTAGAATCTACTCTAGAATGTGTAAAACTAAAGTTTCTACAAATTAAACCTGATATTTTAATTGAATCTGATTCTACTTCATTATCATTCACTCCGTAATTACCTATATGGGCATTGGTAGTTACCATTAGCTGACCAAAGTAAGAAGGATCTGTAAAGATTTCTTGATAACCAGTCATTCCAGTATTAAAACAAATTTCACCAGTTGCTGAACCTTCTATTCCTACAGACTTACCATAAAAGATAGTACCATCTGCTAATAATACTAACGCTTTTTTTCTTTGTTGATATTTCATTTTTTATTCTGTTTATTTTCTGCCATACAGAAAAAGTTTTACAAAAATAAGATATAAGCTTATTTTTAGCTAAAAGAGTTATTACTTTTTATTTACAAAAAAAGGGATAAACGTAAACGCTTATCCCTTTATATATTTTAAAAAATCTTCATTTTTTATTCCTCTGATTTCTCTTCAGTTGAAGTATTTTCTACTTGAGCAGTTTCAGTTTTCTTAGAACCTCCTCTTCTACTTCTACGTGTAGATTTTTTAGCTTTCGCACCTTTAGGATTATAAAGTTCGTTGTAATCAACTAACTCAACCATAGCCATAGGAGCATTATCTCCTTGACGATTTCCTAATTTAATGATACGAATATAACCACCTGGTCTATCAGCTACCTTTACAGATACTTCTCTAAAAAGTTCAGTTACTGCATACTTGTCACGTAAGTATGAAAATACTATACGTCTGTTGTGAGTTGTATCTGATTTAGATTTAGTAATTAATGGCTCTACAAAAACTCTTAATGCTTTTGCTTTTGCTACTGTAGTATTAATACGTTTGTGTTCAATTAATGAACAAGCCATATTTGCTAACATCGCTTTTCTATGCGCTGTCTTTCTACCTAAATGATTGTGTTTTTTTCCGTGTCTCATGACCTTTGTTTATTCTTTCATCTTGCATCTACCCATTTTGAGGAGCAAACTATGAAAGGTTAATCTCTATCTAATTTATATTTTGTTAAATCCATTCCAAAACTTAAACCTTTAACTATAACTAATTCCTCTAGTTCTGTTAATGATTTTTTACCAAAGTTTCTAAACTTCATTAAATCACTCTTGTTAAATGAAACTAAATCTCCTAATGTATCTACTTCTGCAGCTTTTAAACAATTTAAAGCTCTTACAGATAAATCCATATCGATTAATCTAGTTTTCAATAACTGACGCATATGTAAAGATTCTTCATCATATGTTTCAGTCTGTGCAATTTCATCAGCCTCTAAAGTGATACGCTCATCAGAGAATAACATAAAGTGGTGAATTAAAATTTTAGCAGCTTCTGTTAAAGCATCTTTAGGATTGATTGATCCATCAGTATCGATATCGAAAACTAATTTTTCATAATCTGTCTTTTGCTCTACACGAAAGTTCTCAATTGCATATTTTACATTCTTTATTGGAGTGTAAATAGAATCTGTAAAGATTGTTCCTATAGGTGCAGAAGCTTTTTTGTTTTCTTCTGCAGGTACAAATCCTCTACCTTTTTCAATTGTGATTTCTGCATTTAATTTTACAGATTTATCCATATTACAGATTACTAAATCTGGGTTCAATACTTGAAAACCAGAAATAAACTTCTGTAAATCTCCTGCTGTAAATTGCTCTTGACCAGATACTGAAACTGATACAGTTTCTCTATCTGTTTCATCAATCTGCTTCTTAAAACGAACTTGTTTTAAGTTTAATATAATTTCAGTAACATCTTCTACGATTCCTGAAACCGTTGAAAATTCGTGCTCTACACCATCAATTCTTAATGATGTAATTGCAAAACCTTCTAATGAAGATAATAATACTCTTCTTAAAGCATTACCTACTGTTAATCCAAAACCTGGCTCTAAAGGTCTAAACTCAAATCTTCCAGAAAAATCTGTAGATTCAATCATTATTACTTTATCAGGTTTCTGAAAATTTAAAATTGCCATTTGTTCTTCTTTTTAATTGTTATTTAGTTGCGCGGTTTTTGAGTGTGAAGAAATACTAAAAACCCTTTGGCCAAATACCAATATGATTAATTTATTACTTAGAATATAATTCTACGATTAATTGCTCTTTAATGTTTTCTGGAATTTGTAATCTTTCTGGTACCTTAACAAAAGTTCCTGATTTAGTATCATTATTCCAAGTTAACCATTCGAATACATTATTGTTAGATGCTAATGCCTCCTCGATAGCCACTAAAGATTTAGATTTTTCTCTAACTGCAACAACATCTCCTTCTTTTAAACTGTATGATGGAATGTTAACGATTTCACCATTTACAGTAATATGTCTGTGAGATACTAATTGACGAGCTCCACTTCTAGAATTTGAAATACCCATTCTGTAAACAACGTTATCTAAACGAGATTCACATAATTGTAATAAGATTTCACCTGTAATTCCTTGAGATGCAGATGCTTTTTTAAACAAGTTACTGAATTGACGCTCTAAAATACCATAAGTATATTTCGCTTTTTGCTTCTCCATTAACTGAGTTGCATATTCAGATTTCTTTCCTCTTCTTCTCGCATTTCCATGTTGTCCTGGAGGAAAATTTCTTTTTTCGAAGTTCTTATCTTCTCCGAAAATTGCCTCGCCAAATTTACGAGCAATTTTAGTTTTTGGTCCTGTATATCTTGCCATTTCTTTTTTGTTATGATTAGGGATTATGAATTAAGGCTTATCCTTCGAAAATCTTTTTCCTAATCGATTAAAATATAATTATACTCTTCTTCTTTTTGGTGGACGACATCCATTATGTGGAATTGGTGTAACATCAATAATTTCTGTTACTTCAATACCTGCATTGTGGATAGATCTAATTGCAGATTCTCTACCATTACCTGGCCCTTTTACATAAACTTTTACTTTACGTAAACCTGCTTCTTTTGCTACATTTGCACAATCTTCTGCTGCTAATTGAGCTGCATATGGAGTATTCTTTTTAGAACCTCTAAAACCCATTTTACCTGCAGATGACCAAGATATAACATCACCTTTTTTATTTGTTAAAGAAATAATGATGTTGTTAAAAGTTGCACTTACGTGAGCTTCTCCAATCGCATCAATTATAACCTTACGTTTTTTTGAACTTGCTTTTGCCATAATATTTGTTGTTCAGTCATCACTTAATAGTAAATTGTATCTAAATACGGCACACTACCAGTTAACAACTAGTTTAATCTCTAACTTATTTCTTCTTGTTAGCTACTGTTTTTCTCTTACCTTTTCTAGTACGAGAATTGTTTTTGGTTCTTTGACCTCTTAAAGGAAGACCTAATCTATGACGAATACCTCTTTGACATCCAATATCCATCAAACGTTTGATGTTTATTTGTACCTCAGAACGTAACTCACCTTCAATTGTGAAAGATCCTACTTGCTCTCTAATTGCTGCGATTTGCTCATCAGTCCAATCTTGAACTTTAATGCTTTCGTCAACCTTAGCTTCTGCTAAAACTTTTTTAGCTCTGCTGTTTCCTATACCAAAGATGTAAGTTAAAGCAATAACTCCTCTTTTATTCTTTGGAATATCAATACCTGCTATTCTTGCCATTACCCTTGTCTTTGTTTAAATCTAGGATTTTGTTTATTAATCACGTATAATCTACCTTTTCTGCGCACTATTTTGCAGTCGGCACTTCTCTTTTTAACTGATGCTCTAACTTTCATCTGTTTTGTTTTTAGTATCTGTAAGTAATTCTTGCTTTCGTTAAATCGTATGGACTCATTTCTAACTTTACCTTATCTCCTGGTAAAAGTTTAATATAATGCATTCGCATTTTACCTGATATATGAGCCGTAACAATATGACCGTTTTCTAATTCTACACGAAACATTGCATTTGATAATGCTTCTGTAATAGTCCCATCTTGTTGAATTGCTGATTGTTTAGCCATACTATTTATTCGATTTTCTATTGCTGTTTCCTGTTTTCATTAAACCATCATAATGACGATTTAATAAATAGGAATTAATTTGTTGTAATGTATCTATAGCAACACCAACCATAATGATTAGTGATGTACCTCCGTAAAACATTGCCCAACTTTGTTGTACTCCAAACTGAACTACAATTGCTGGCAAAATTGATAAAGCCGCTAAAAATAAAGAACCCGGAAATGTAATTCTAGATAAAACAGAATCTAAACGTTCTGCAGTATCTTTACCTGGTCTTATTCCTGGTATAAAACCACCACTTCTTTTTAAATCTTCAGCCATTTTATTCGTAGGAATAGTAATTGCTGTATAGAAAAAACTAAAAATGATAATTAACAATGCAAAAATAACATTGTAACCTAACCCATTAATATCTTGCAAACTTGCCATAAATGGAAACCTCTGAGCTAAAGCCATAGGAATAAACATTATTGCTTGTGCAAAAATAATAGGCATTACACCAGCTGCATTTAATTTTAAAGGAATATAATCTCTACTCCCTGCAACATTTTGTACGTTTCCTGCAACTGTTCTTCTAGCATATTGAACTGCAATCTTTCTTACAGCAGTAACTAATAAAACAGTAAGTAAAATTACTACGAACCAAACAATGATTTCAATTAAGATCATCATTACTCCACCTGCACCAGCATTTGTTGTTTTAGCAACAAATTCTTGTAAAAATGCAGCAGGAAAATTAGCAATAATACCAACAGTAATTAATAATGATATACCATTACCAACTCCTTTATCTGTAATACGCTCTCCTAACCACATTGCAAAAATAGTACCTGCAGTTAAAATGATTATCGATGAAACCCAAAATGTTGCTCCACTCACCAAAAAGGCTTCAGGACCAAGACCAAATTGAGTTTTAATAGCTGTAATATACGTTGGTGCTTGCACCAAAGTAATGGCTATCGTCAACCATCTAGTTATTTGTGTAATTTTTTTACGTCCACTTTCTCCATCTTTCTGTAACTTCTGTAAATAAGGAACGGCTATTCCCATTAACTGAACTACAATAGATGCAGAAATATATGGCATAATACCAAGTGCCATTACTGACGCTCTAGCAAATGCCCCTCCTGTAAATGCATTCAATAAACCTAAAAGACCACCATCTGTACTTTCTTTTAAAGCTGCAAGTTGTAATGGATCTACCCCTGGTAAAGGAACAGCAGCCATAAAACGATACACAGCAATTAAACCAATTGTTAGAAGAATTTTGTTTTTTAATTCTTCAATACTGAAAATGTCTTTTAATCTATTAATAAAATTCATCATTTACGAGATCTTATAAAGTAACAGCTTCTCCTCCAGCAGCTTCAATTGCCGCTTTTGCTGATGCTGTAAATTTATGTACAGTTATATTTAATTTAGCTTTTAATTCTCCATTACCTAATATCTTAACCAAGTCATTCTTACCTGCCAATCTATTAGCTACTAAAGTATCTAAATCTACTGTATCTTTTATTTTCCCTGCATCAACTAAAGATTGTAATTTATCTAAATTGATACCTTGATATTCTTTACGGTTTATATTCGTGAAACCAAACTTTGGTACACGTCTTTGAAGTGGCATTTGACCACCCTCAAAACCTATTTTTCTAGAATAACCTGAACGAGATTTAGCCCCTTTGTGACCTCTTGTAGAAGTTCCTCCATGACCAGAACCTTCACCACGTGCGATTCTTTTCCCTTTTTTAACAGATCCTTCTGCTGGTGTTAAATTGTGTAAACTACTCATTTTAAATATCTTATTTTGATTCCTCTACAGAAACCAAATGTGAAACTTTATTTACCATACCAACGATTGATGGAGTTGCCTCATGCTCAACAGTTTGGTTTAATCTACGTAAACCTAATGCCTCTAAAGTTCTTTTTTGATTCTTTAAACGCCCGATTTGACTTTTTACTTGTGTAACTTTAATTTTTGCCATCTCTTCTAGATTTATCCGTTAAATACTTTTTCTAAAGATATACCTCTTTGCTTAGCAATTGCTGCTGCACTTCTTAATTGAAGTAAAGCATCAAAAGTTGCCTTTACTGCATTGTGAGGATTTGAAGAACCCTGAGATTTTGATAATACATCATGTACACCAACAGATTCTAATACTGCACGAACTGCACCACCAGCAATAACCCCTGTACCAGGAGAAGCAGGCTTGATGAATACTTTTGCACCTCCAAACTTACCTTTTTGCTCATGAGGTAAAGTACCTTCTAAAATAGGTATTCTTACTAAATTTTTCTTTGCGTCTTCTACTGCTTTTGCAATAGCAGAAGAAACATCCTTAGATTTTCCTAAACCATGACCTACAACACCATTACCATCACCAACAACAACGATTGCAGAGAAACCAAATGCTCTACCCCCTTTTGTTACTTTAGTTACACGTTGTACACCAACTAATCTATCTACAAGCTCTAATCCGCTTGGTTTAACTCTTTCTACGTTTTTATAACCTTGCATAATTTCTTAAAATTTTAAACCAGCTTCTCTTGCAGCTTCTGCTAATACTTTAACTCTACCATGGTATAAATAACCATTTCTATCGAAAGCAACTGTTTCAATACCTGATTTGGTAGCTTTTTCTGCAATTGATTTCCCTACTGCAGTAGCTGCCTCAGCTTTTGAACTTGCTTTTATTTCTTTATCTCTAGATGAAACAGAAGCTAAAGTAACTCCGTTTACATCGTCTACTAGTTGCGCATAAATCTCTTTGTTACTTCTATAAACCGATAATCTTGGTTTAGTAGCAGTACCAGAAACGATCTTTCTAATTCTACGCTTAATTCTAGCTCTTCTTTGTAGCTTTGATAATGCCATAATGCTATATATTATGCAGACTTACCTGCTTTTCTTCTTAATACTTCACCAACAAACTTAACACCTTTACCTTTATAAGGCTCTGGAGCTCTGAAAGAACGAATCTTTGCAGCTACTTGACCAACTAATTGTTTATCAAACGAAGTTAATTTAATGATTGGGTTTTTCCCTTTCTCTGAAATAGTTTCAACCTTAACCTCTGGAGCCAAGTTTAAAACAATATTATGTGAGAAACCTAAAGCTAAATCTAACTTTTGTCCTTGATTCGATGCTCTATAACCAACACCTACCAATTCTAAATCTTTAGTCCATCCTTTAGAAACACCTTCGATCATGTTATTGATCAATGCTCTCATTAAACCATGTTGTGCTTTATGGTCTTTACTTTCTGAAGCTCTATCTAAAGTGATAGTGTTATCTTCAATACTTACCGTAATTCCTTCAGAAATAGTTTGTGATAATTCACCTAACTTTCCTTTTACAGTAATAACGTTGTCTTTAATGCTTACATCTACACCTTGTGCGATGCTAACTGGGTTTTTTCCAATTCTACTCATCTCTTAGGTTTAATAAACGTAACATAAAACTTCTCCTCCAACATTTTCTTGTTTTGCTTTTTTGTTTGTCATAACACCTTTTGATGTTGAAACAATAGCAATACCAAGACCGTTTAATACTCTAGGCATCTCTGAAGACCCTACGTATTTACGTAAACCAGGTGTACTGATACGTTGAATTTTTCTAATTACTGACTCTTTTGTTTCCTTGTCATACTTTAAAGCGATCTTAATAGTCCCCTGAACTTTATCGTCATTGAACTGATAGCTTAAAATATAACCTTGATCAAACAAAATCTTAGTCATTTCCTTCTTCAAGTTTGAAGCTGGAATTTCCACTACTCTGTGTCCTGCTGCAATAGCATTTCTTACTCTTGTAAGAAAATCCGCAATTGGATCTGTATACATATTTATTTAATTTGCGACTATGGTTTTCAATTTCCTCTATTTATGCTACAGATTTCTCTGTGAAAATTGAACCTTTAATCAGTTAAAATTCTAATACTCAAAAAAAATAGAGCGTGCAAAGATACACATTCTATTTTTATTTATAGACTTATAATGAAATTTCTACCAACTAGCTTTTTTAACTCCTGGTATCAATCCTTGATTAGCCATTTCACGAAAAGTTACACGAGAAATACCAAACTGTCTCATATATCCTTTTGGACGTCCAGTTAATTTACATCTATTATGTAATCTTACTGGTGATGCATTTTTTGGTAACTTTTGCAATGCTTCATAATCTCCAGCCTCTTTTAAAGCTTTTCTTTTCTCAGCATACTTTGCAACTGTACGTTCTCTTTTGCGCTCACGCGCTTTCATTGATTCTTTAGCCATTTCTTAATTTTTTTTGAATGGTAAACCTAATTCTCCTAATAATGACTTTGCTTCTTTATCAGTTTGAGCAGATGTTACAAATGTAATATCCATTCCATTGATTTTCTTAACTTGGTCTATATTAATTTCTGGGTAAATAATTTGCTCAGTAATACCTAAGTTATAATTACCTCTCCCATCAAATCCATTAGCTTTAATACCGTTAAAGTCTCTTACACGTGGTAAAGAAGCAGTAACTAATCTGTCTAAAAACTCGTACATTTTATCTCCTCTTAACGTAACTTTTACACCAATTGGCATTCCTTTACGTAATTTAAAAGATGCAACATCTTTCTTAGACATCGTAGAAATTGCTTTTTGACCAGTAATCTTAGTCAACTCTTCTACAGCATAATCTATTAATTTCTTATCTGCAATAGCAGCACCAACACCTTTAGAAACAACAATCTTTTCTAATTTTGGTACTTGCATAACATTCTTATAGCTGAATTCTTCAGTAAGACTTTTTATAACTCTTTCTTTGTATTCTGCTTTTAATCTTGGTACGTAACTCATGATTAATTCTATTTATTCGTTTTTTTAGAGATTCTAGTTTTAGTATCTCCATCAACATTATAACCAACTCTTACAGCTACACCATCTTCTACCAACATAACGTTAGATATATGCAGTGATGCTTCTTTTTTTACAATACCACCTTGAGGACTTTGTGCACTTGGTTTAGTGTGTTTAGAAACTAAATTCACACCTTCTACCAATACTCTATCCTTGTCTTTGATAATTTGTAAAACTTTACCTTCAGATCCTTTATGATCACCTGCAATAACTTTTACAGTATCTCCTGATTTTAATTTGAACTTCTTCATTTGTGTAATAGTTTAAAGCACTTCAGGTGCTAATGATACAATTTTCATAAATTGTTTCTCACGAAGCTCACGAGCAACTGGTCCAAAAACACGTGTTCCTCTCATTTCCTCTGTAGGATTTAATAGTACACAAGCGTTATCGTCAAATCTAATATAAGACCCGTCTTTACGTCTAACTTCTTTTTTAGTTCTTACAACAACTGCTCTAGATACTTGACCTTTTTTTACAGTTCCGTTAGGAGTTGCAGATTTTACCGATACAACAATTTTGTCTCCAATACTTGCGTAACGTTTTTTTGTTCCTCCTAAAACTCTAATTACTAAAACTTCTTTTGCTCCAGTATTGTCTGCTACTTTTAATCTTGATTCTGTCTGTAACATATTATTTAGCTCTTTCTAGGATTTCTACTAATCTCCAACGCTTAGATTTACTCATAGGTCTAGTTTCCATGATCCTAACAGTATCTCCTTCGTTGCAATCATTCTGTTCGTCGTGTGCAACGTACTTTTTCGTCTTTAAAACGAATTTACCGTACATTGGGTGTTTTACTCTTTTCGTTTCAGAAACAACAATAGATTTCTCCATTTTGCTACTAGAAACAACACCAATTCTCTCTTTTCTAAGATTTCTTTTTTCCATCTTTAAAACTGACTATAGAATTATTGTAATTCTCTTTTTGTTAATTCTGTTGCAATTCTTGCTACAGTTCTTCTTAAACTTCTCAACTGCAAAGGATTCTCCATAGGAGTAATTGCGTGAGCCATTTTAAGATCGGTATAATTTTTTTGCAACGCTACCAACTTTTCATTAAGATCAGCTGTAGATAATTCTTTAATTTCTGACTGTTTCATTTTCTTTAGAATTATGCGTTAATATCAAAATCTCTTGCGATTACAAACTTCGTTCTTACTGGAAGTTTCTGAGCAGCTAAACGAAGAGCTTCTTTTGCTACGTCCATTGGTACACCACCAACTTCAAACAAAATTCTACCTGGTTTGATTACTGCTACGAAATGATCTGGAGCACCTTTACCTTTACCCATACGTACCTCTAAAGGCTTCTTTGTAATAGGTTTATCTGGAAAGATTTTAATCCATAACTGACCTTCTCTTTTCATATGACGAGTAGCTGCAATACGAGCTGCTTCAATCTGACGTGAAGTTAATAAATTCTGGTCCAAAGATTTAATACCAAACATTCCGTTAGAAAGTTGATTACCTCTTTGAGAGTTTCCAGACATATTTCCTTTGCCTTTCTGTACCTTACGATATTTTACTCTTTTTGGCTGTAACATTTTTAATTTCTAGTTTAAAAATTATTTTCTTCTACGTGGTTGACGTTTAGATCTATCACCACCTTTACCACCTTGCTTTTTAGACAAACCAACTAAAGGAGATAACTCTCTTTTTCCATAAACCTCACCTTTCATTATCCATACTTTTACACCTAATCTACCATAGGTTGTATGCGCTTCAACTAAAGCATAATCAATGTCAGCTCTAAAAGTAGAAAGAGGAATTCTACCTTCTTTAAAATGTTCTGATCTAGCCATTTCTGCACCATTTAGACGTCCTGAAATCTGAATTTTAATACCTTCAGCATTCATACGCATTGTAGCAGCAATTGCCATTTTTATAGCTCTCTTGTAAGAAATTCTATTTTCAATTTGACGTGCAACACTAGTTGCAACTAATCTTGCATCTAATTCTGGACGCTTAATTTCAAAAATATTAATTTGAACTTCTTTACCAGTAATTTTCTTAAGCTCCTCTTTTAACTTGTCTACTTCCTGACCTCCTTTACCAATAATGATACCTGGACGTGCAGTAGTAATAGTAACGGTTACAAGTTTTAAAGTACGCTCTATAATTACTCTAGAAACACTTGCTTTAGATAATCTAGCATGAATATACTTTCTTATCTTATCATCTTCAGCAATTTTATCTCCGTAGTCATTTCCACCATACCAGTTAGACTCCCAACCTCTGATGATTCCTAAACGATTCCCAATTGGATTTGTTTTTTGTCCCATTTCTACTTTGATTAATTACTTAAACTTTTACTACCTAACTCTAAAGTAACGTGATTAGAACGCTTACGAATTCTATGAGCACGACCTTGTGGAGCAGGTCTTAATCTTTTTAACATACCTGCGCTATCTACACAAATAGACTTTACGAATAAACCAGCATCTTCTATAGATGAATCTTCATTCTTAGCTTGCCAATTTGCAATTGCAGATAACAATAATTTTTCTAAATTAATAGATGCCTCTTTAGGACTGAATTTTAAGATTTGCAAAGCTTTTTCCACTTCAACACCTCTTACTTGATCAGCAACTAAACGCATTTTTCTTGGTGATGTAGGACAGTTAGTAAGCTTAGCGAAAGCACGTTGCTTTCTATCTGCTTTTAACTGATCTGCCATATTTTTTTTACGAACTCCCATTTCCTACTATTTTTTACCTTTATTTTTTGCACCTGCATGTCCTCTAAAAGAACGTGTTGGTGAAAATTCGCCTAATTTATGCCCTACCATGTTTTCAGTAATGTAAACTGGTACAAACTGACGTCCATTGTGAACTGCAATAGTTTGACCAACGAAATCTGGAGTTATCATACTTGCTCTAGACCAAGTCTTAATAACTGTTTTATTTCCAGCTTCTACATTAGCTAACACTTTTTTCTCTAACTTATAGTGAACGTAAGGTCCTTTTTTTAATGATCTTGCCATAACTTAATTATTTCTTTCTACGTTCTATGATATACTTATTACTAGCCTTAGTCTTAGATCTAGTTTTGTAACCTTTAGCAGGTATACCATTTCTTGATCTTGGATGACCTCCAGAAGAACGTCCTTCACCACCTCCCATTGGGTGATCTACAGGGTTCATTCTAACAGCGTTAACTCTTGGTCTTCTACCTAACCATCTTCTTCTACCAGCCTTACCAGAAACTAATAATTGATGATCTGAATTAGATACAACTCCAATTGTAGCCATACAAGTAAGTAGAATTAATCTAGTTTCACCTGAAGGTAATTTAACAGTAGCATACTTACCATCTCTTGCCATTAACTGTGCAAAAGATCCAGCAGATCTTGCCATAACAGCACCCTGACCAGGACGTAACTCAATACATGAAATAGTTGTTCCTAATGGAATTTCACTTAAAGGCATTGCATTACCAATTTCTGGAGTAATACCACTTCCTGAAACTACAGTCTGACCTACAGTTAAACCGTTTTGAGCAATTACATATCTCTTTTCACCATCAGCATAACTAAGTAAAGCAATAAATGCAGTACGATTAGGATCGTACTCTATAGTTTTAACTGTTGCAGGAACATCTTTCTTATCTCTTTTAAAGTCGATAATACGATATTTCTGCTTATGACCTCCACCTATATTACGTGTAGTCATTCTACCTTGACTGTTTCGACCTCCAGATCTTTTTTTCGGTGCCAATAATGACTTTTCCGGCTTATCAGTTGTTATGGCGTCGAACCCATTTACAACTCTAAAACGCTGACCTGGTGTTATTGGTTTTAATTTTCTAACTGACATTGTGTCTTTTCTTAAAGATTGTTATAAAAATCAATACTTTCTCCTTCTGCTAACTGTACAATAGCTTTCTTATACCCACTTTTAATTCCAGTTACTAAACCTTTCTTAGTATACTTAGTATTTCTCTGAATTGGATAATTTAAAGTTTTTACACTTGAAATAGAAACTCCATATGCAGACTCAACTGCACTTTTAATTTCTAATTTGTTAGCGTTTTTATCTACAACAAATGCATAACGATTAAATAATTCACTATCGTTTGTTGCTTTTTCCGTGATAATAGGTTTAATTAAAATACTCATTTCCCTATTTGCTTAAATTTGAATTAATTCCTTCTAAAGAACCTTCTGTTATTACTATCTTATTAGCATTTAAAACACCATAAGTATTAATTTCTGAAGCTTTAATAACTTTAGAATTTTTTAAATTACGTGAAGACAAATAAACATTTGCATTTTCACCATCTAAAACAAATAATGATTTTTTAGCATCTAACTCTAAAGACTTTAAAACATCTACGAAGTTTTTTGTCTTTGGAGTGTCAAAGTTAAAATCTTCAACAACTACTAAATTCTTATCATTTGCTTGAATACTTAAAGCAGACTTTCTAGCCAAACGCTTTAAATTTTTATTTAACTTGAAAGAATAATTTCTAGGTCTTGGTCCGAACATACGTCCACCACCTCTAAAAACACCAGACTTGATAGATCCTGCTCTTGCAGTACCAGTTCCTTTTTGTTTTTTAATCTTTCTTGTTGAACCCACTATTTCAGCTCTTTCTTTAGACTTATGAGTACCTTGACGTTGATTTGCCAAATACTGTTTAACATCTAAATAAATTGCATGATCGTTAGGCTCTATACCAAATACATCTTTAGAAAGCTCAACCTTTCTACCTGTATCTTTACCTGTAATATCTAAAACTGCTACTTTCATTATTTCTGAATAGTTACAAAAGCGTTTTTATGTCCAGGAACAGCTCCTTTAACAACAAGTAAGTTCTTTTCAGCAACTACTTTTAACACTCTTAAGTTTTGTACTTTCACTTTCTCTCCTCCCATTCTTCCTGCCATGCGCATCCCTTTGAATACTCTTGCAGGATAAGATGCAGCACCAATAGAACCAGGAGCTCTTAAACGGTTATGTTGACCGTGAGTAGCTTGACCTACACCACCAAAACCATGACGCTTAACAACACCCTGAAAACCTTTACCTTTAGAAGTACCTGAAACATCAACAAATTCTCCCTCAGTAAAATGCTCTACAGTAATAGCATCTCCTAATTTATACTCTTCTTCAAACCCTTGAAATTCAACAACTTTTTTCTTAGCAGTTGTGCCAGCTTTTTTAAAGTGACCATCTAACGCTTTGTTAGAACTCTTTGCTTTTTTGTCATCGAAACCAAGTTGCAACGCATTGTAGCCGTCAACCTCTTCGGTTCTGACTTGGGTAACAACGCAAGGACCTGCTTCGATTACTGTACAAGGAATATTCTTCCCATTTTCATCAAATAAGCTGGTCATTCCAATTTTTCTACCTATTAACCCAGACATTAATTTTAAATTTTAAGACGATAGATTATTTTCCAGCGCGTCTATTTCTATTAATTGTTTGAAACAAATGTTTCTAATCTAGTCCTTTTACATTTCTCTAAAAAAAAAAGCGTCAAAACAAATTCAACGCTGATTTTGTTTTTCCGTTTTTCCTTCGCGAAACGCTCTGGACATGTAGTTTTGATTTATTTATCACAAATGCAAAACTTTACCCTACTCTATTTCGGGTTGCAAAAGTATAAAAAACTTTTGATTTAACAAAATCATTAAATCAAAAGTTTTTTTAGTAATACTTATACCTTAATTTCAACTTCAACACCACTTGGTAACTCAAGCTTCATTAAAGCATCAATAGTTTTCGAAGAAGAACTATAAATGTCTAATAATCTTTTGTAAGCAGCTAATTGAAATTGCTCTCTAGATTTTTTATTTACGTGTGGAGAACGTAAAACAGTAAAAATCTTTTTGTGTGTTGGTAAAGGTATTGGACCATTAACAATGGCTCCAGTACTTTTAACTGTCTTTACAATCTTTTCAGCAGATTTATCTACTAAATTATAATCGTAAGACTTTAATTTTATTCTAATTTTTTGACTCATCTTATTTGTTTTAGTAGATTAACCTTTAGCAGCAGCAATTACTTCTTCTGAAATATTAGAAGGAGTTTCTGCATAGTGAGAAAATTCCATTGTTGATGTTGCTCTACCAGAAGACATTGTTCTTAAGGCAGTAACATAACCAAACATTTCTGATAATGGAACTATAGCTTTTACAACTTTAGCTCCAGCTCTGTCTGACATATCGTTTACTTGACCTCTTCTTCTGTTTAAGTCACCAACGATATCTCCCATGTTTTCTTCTGGAGTTAAAACTTCTAACTTCATTAAAGGCTCCATGATCTTAGCTTTAGCAGCTTTAGCAGCGGCTTTAAAACCTAATTTTGCAGCCAACTCAAAAGACAATTGATCAGAATCCACTGCGTGGAAAGATCCATCCTTTAAAGTAACCTTCATAGAATCCATCTCATAACCAGCTAAAGGTCCGTTTCTCATTGCTTCTTTGAATCCTTTCTCTACAGAAGGTACAAATTCTTTAGGAACGTTACCACCCTTAATTATAGATTCAAACTGTAAACCTTGAACACCTTCATCTGCAGGCTCCATAGTAAACACGATGTCTGCAAATTTACCACGACCACCAGACTGTTTCTTATAAACTTCTCTATGATCTGCAGATGCAGTAATAGCTTCTTTATACTCAACCTGAGGTTGCCCTTGGTTAACTTCTACTTTAAATTCACGCTTTAAACGATCTACAATTACATCTAAGTGTAATTCACCCATACCAGAAATAATAGTCTGACCTGAAGCTTCATCTGTTCTAACTGTGAATGTAGGATCTTCTTCTGCTAATTTACCTAAACCAATACCTAACTTATCAACGTCAGCTTTTGTTTTTGGCTCAACAGCGATACCAATTACTGGATCTGGAAAATCCATAGATTCTAAAACAATTGGATGTTTTTCGTCCGATAAAGTATCACCAGTTTTAATTGATTTAAAACCTACAGCAGCACCAATATCTCCAGCCTCAATAAAATCAATTGCATTTTGCTTGTTCGCATGCATTTGATAGATACGTGATATACGCTCTTTTTTATTTGATCTGTTATTTAAAACATAAGAACCCGCATCTAAACGACCTGAATAAGCTCTAAAAAATGCTAAACGACCTACAAAAGGATCTGTTGCAATTTTAAATGCTAAAGCAGCGAATGGCTCCTTAACATCTGGCTTACGTAATTCTTCTTCGTCTGTATCTGGGTTAACACCCACAATACCTTCCTTATCAATAGGAGAAGGTAAATAACGACATACAGCATCTAATAAGAACTGAACACCTTTATTTTTAAATGCAGAACCACAAATCATAGGTATGATAGCCATATCCATAACAGCAGCTCTTAAAGCAGCATGTACTTCTTCTTCAGTAATAGAATCTTCATCTTCCATGAATTTTTCTAGTAAGTTCTCATCGTAACTTGCTACTTCTTCTATTAATAAAGCTCTATATTTTCTTGCTTCTTCTTTTAAATCTTCTGGAATTTCAATTACATCAAAAGTTGCCCCTTGTGTTTGATCATGCCATACAATAGCACGATTCTTCACTAAATCGATAATTCCTTTAAAACCATCCTCTTCACCAATATTTAAAACGATTGGTACAGCATTAGATTTTAACATATCTTTTACTTGCTGACAAACTCCTAAAAAGTCAGAACCTTGACGATCCATTTTGTTAACGAATCCAATTCTCGGTACTTTATAGTTATCAGCCAATCTCCAGTTTGTTTCTGATTGCGGCTCTACACCATCAACAGCAGAAAACAAAAAAACCAAACCATCTAATACACGTAAAGATCTATTTACTTCAACAGTAAAATCTACGTGCCCAGGAGTATCAATAATATTAAAGTGATATCCTTTAGTTTCTGGTGTTGGTTGCGCGTTCTCTAATGGAAACTGCCAAGTACAAGTAGTTGCAGCAGAAGTAATTGTAATACCTCTTTCTTGCTCTTGCTCCATCCAGTCCATTGTAGCTGCACCATCATGAACCTCTCCAATTTTATGAGAAACTCCTGTGTAATACAATACACGCTCTGTAGTTGTTGTCTTACCAGCATCAATATGTGCTGCAATACCAATATTTCTTGTATATTTTAAATTTCTAGCCATTTCTATTAAAATCTAAAGTGTGAGAATGCTTTATTTGCTTCTGCCATTTTATGAGTATCTACTCTTTTCTTAACAGCAGCACCTTCTTCTTTAGCCGCAGCTAAAATTTCAGCTGCTAAACGCTGTGCCATGGTTTTTTCATTTCTCTTACGAGTATATAAAATCATCCATTTAATTGCCATAGACACTTTTCTGTCTGGTCTAATTTGCATTGGTATTTGAAATGTTGCACCACCAACTCGTCTTGAACGAACTTCTACGTGAGGCATTACATTAGATAAACCATCTTTCCAAATCTCTAAAGCTGATTTTTCTTCACCTTCTCCTTTTCTTTCTTCTACGATATCTAACGCATCATAAAATACTTTGAATGCTACTGACTTCTTACCACTCCACATTAAGTTATTCACAAAACGTGTTACTAACTGATCATTAAATTTTGGATCTGGTAATAAGACTCTTTTTTTTGCTGCTCTTTTTCTCATGTTTTACATTAAAAAAGTTACTATTTTTACTTTTTTGGGCGTTTTGCACCATACTTAGATCTACGTTGGGTTCTACCCTCAACACCTGCTGTATCTAATGCTCCACGTACCACGTGATATTTAACACCTGGTAAATCTTTTACCCTTCCACCTCTAACTAATACTATCGAGTGCTCTTGTAAGTTATGACCCTCACCTGGAATGTATGCGTTTATCTCATTACCATTTGTTAATCTAACTCTGGCAACTTTACGCATTGCTGAATTAGGTTTCTTTGGTGTTGTAGTGTAAACACGTGTACAAACTCCACGTCTTTGAGGACTTCCCTGCAAAGCAGCCGATTTACTCTTCTTAGTTATTTTGGTTCTTCCTTTACGAACTAATTGTTGAATAGTTGGCATACTAAATTATTACTGTTTTTCGTTTATAATTAAACTCTGCTCTTTTTTAAGAGTCCGCAAATGTACGATTAATTTCTAATTATTCAAATATCAGCAAGTTATTTTTTAAAAATGATTTTTTCGACCTGTTTTTCATCAAAACAATTACTTTTGAAAAGTATCCTCTTAATAATGAAGCAAAAAAAAAGTTTTATTCTTTTTCTATTCCTAATCAATCTTTTAAACTTAAATAATATTTATGGTCAAAAGGTTGAACTTACAATGCGTTCTGTAAACAAGTTAGAAAATGAAATACTTTCTAAACTAAACTATCAAACCAAGCACCAAGATTCAACTTCCGTAAAAAAGGAAGCTTTAAAGGTTTCTGAATATTTAAAAAACAAAGGCTACTTTTTAAATACCATAGATAGTATAAATTATAAAGAGCGTAAAGCAACTGTATATTTCTCCTTAAAAAAGAAAATAACAACTGTTACATTAAAAATAGATTCAAAGTACTCGCACCTTTTCGAAAAAAAGAGCCTTAACAATAATGAACTAGTAATAGCAGTTGACAAACTTCAAGATCTCTTGGCAACAATTTCTAAAAAACTAGATCAGGAAGGTAAATCTTTCTCAACGATTCAATTACAAAACATAACAATTATAAATCAAAACATTTATGCATCACTTATAATTAATGAATCTAAGAAAAGAACAATTGATGCTATTGAAATTAAAGGTTATGACAATTTCTCTAAAAACTACATTAGCAAGTACCTTAAGATTAAAAAAGGGATTATTTTCAATGAAGATGTTGTAGAAAAATCATCAAACTTACTCAACAAACTAAACTTTATTCAAGAAATAAAGGAACCTGAAGTTTTATTCACAGAAGACTCAACAAAACTTTATTTATATATAAAGAAGAAACAAAACAACAGTTTAGATGCGCTTGTAAATTTTGCTACAAAAGAAAATGGAGATTTTCTGCTCAATGGGAATATAAACTTAGAACTAAATAATATTCTCAATTCTGGAGAGCAATTCAAATTATTTTGGAACAGAATTGGAGAAGAAAGGCAAGAGTTTGAACTTTCAACCAAAATACCTTACATTTTTAAAAGTAAAATTACACCTGAACTCAATTTTTCACTCTATAGACAGGATAGCTCATTTACAAACGTAGCATTTAAAACAAATTTATTTTACAACATCAATTACAAAAACAAGATATCTACTTTCTTCAGTTTCGAAAATTCTGAAAACCTAGAAACAGAAAATAATGACATTTTAGATTTTCGCAACTATTTTATTGGTTTAAGCTATGAATATAAAAATGACCAAAATGAATATATTAAGTCAAACAAGTTCAACCTCAATCTTTCATTCGGAGCTGGACAGCGAAAAAGCAATTCGGAAACCAAACAGCAATATCAAATAAAAAGTATAAGTTCTTATTTATTAGAACTAAATAGTAGGAATAACATTTATCTAAGAAATGAAATTGGAATCTTAGAATCTAAAAACTATTTAATTAACGAATTATATAGAATAGGAGGAGCAAATTCCATAAGAGGTTTCAACGAGCAAAGTATATTTGCAGAACAATACACCTATTTTAATGTAGAATATCGTTTAAAAACAAGTACACAGTCTTATCTTTATAGTATCACAGATCTAGGAGGCTATGTTCAAGACAACAAAAACAACTCCTTATTGAGCTTAGGTCTTGGATACTTATTTGGGAACGATAAATACACCATTAATTTAGCACTGGCTGCAGGAAAATTCAACTCAAAGAAATTCGACGTTGAAAACACAAAATTTTTGATAAGTTGGATAAATTATTTTTAACAATGTGTTAAATTTTCTGTTCCAAACAAAAATTCCCTCCAATAGGCACCTACAAAATTAACTTAACAAACACACTTACCAACAATAACCTATAAAAAAACCTTTCCAACTAACCCAATAAAGACAACCTCTTAAACTCTGTTTTTCAACGGCTTACATACCTTAATTCATCTTAAAAAAAGACTGTTAAAATATTAATCCATACTTTGTCTGAAAGGATATTGAATACTTTTCGTCTATTAGTGAGATAATGAAATTATTTTAAAGAAATTATTGTTAAAAAATTGTTTTTTTAAGTTTTATTTAAGACTTTTGGCATTAATTAATTCAAATAATTATACAATGAAGACAAAGTTTAATGGAATTTTAACGCTATTACTAGCGTTTGTCGTGCAAATATCCTTTGCACAAGAAAAGACTATTTCAGGTACGGTTTCTGATGAATCAGGAAGTCTACCAGGAGTTAGTGTTATAATTAAAGGAAGTACTAAAGGTACAGAAACTGATTTTGACGGTAAGTATTCTATTCAAGCTAAAACTGGAGATGTTTTAGTATTTAGATACTTAGGGTACAAAGCAAGTGAAAGAACAGTTGGATCTTCTAACGTTATTAACGTAAAGTTAGCAGAAGATGCAAATGTTTTAGATGAGATTGTTGTTGTAGGTTATGGTACTTCAACAAAACAGGCATTCGTTGGAACAGCGGCTGTAGTAAAGCAAGAACAATTAGAGGTAAAAAACTTCTCTAACGTTTCTCAAGCTTTAACAGGTGAGGTTGCAGGGGTTACTGTAATTAATAGTTCTGGTCAGCCAGGTACTGTTGGTGCAATTAGAATTAGAGGTTATGGATCTGTAAATGGTAACAGAGCTCCATTATATGTAGTAGATGGTGTACCTTTTTCTGGTAGTATCAACTCTATTAACCCAAGTGATATTGCTAGTACAACTATCTTAAAGGATGCAACTGCAACTGCAATTTATGGTTCTAGAGGTGCAAACGGTGTTGTATTAATTACAACTAAAGGTGGTAGTGCTTCTAACTCTTACATCGAAATTGATGTGAAAACAGGTGTTAACGACCAGTTAATTCCAAGATATGACGTAGTAACTGACCCAGAAGAGTACATTGGTTACGTTTGGGAAGGTATTAAAAACAGAGGTGTTGTAACTGGTAACCCAGATCCAGTAGCATTCGCTAACGCAAACTTATTTACAAACAACTATGTTGCACCAGGATACAACATGTGGAATGTAACTAGTGGAGCAGATTTAATAGACCCAACAACTGGTACAGTTCGTCCAGGAGTTACTAGAAAATATACTCCATTAAGATATGCAGATGTTGCATTTGATTCAGCGATTAGAACTGAAACTAACTTAAGAATGGGTGGTGGTAATCAAGATACTAGATATTTTGCTTCTTTCGGTTACTTAGATGATAATGGTTATTCTATTAACACAGGTTATAAAAGATACACAACTCGTTTAAACTTAACTAGTGATGTTAAGCCTTGGTTAAAATTAAACAGCAACATTGGTTATGCATATTCAGAGAATATTGCTAACGGTCAAATTGCTGGTTCTGAAAACGTATTCGAATTTGCTGATAAAATGGCACCTATCTTCCCAGTTTTCTTAAGAGACGATAATGCACAATTAGTACCAGATTTATTTTATGGAGGTTTCCAATATGATTATGGTTCTTTATCAGGATTAAGAGATAGACCAAATGCGAATGGATTAAACCCAATTGGTTCTGCTAAGTATGACTTTAACGGAACTGATCGTCATGAAATGAATGGTAACTTCTCAGCTACATTCAAATTCACAGAAAACTTATCGGCAGAGATAAGATATGGTGTGCAGTATGCAACACAAAAGAATAGAGACTACACTAATAAATTTTATGGTGGAGGTCAAGCAACAAGTGGAGACATTACTATTAATGACTTCTCTAGTTTAACACAAAACATTTTACAGATTGTTAAGTATAACAATTCTTGGGGTAACCATTCTTTCGATGCTTTAGTAGCACATGAAAGTAATGACTTTGAGCAAAATTTTGCTTCTGCTTCTAAAGGATTACAAATTAGCCCATTCTTATTCGATTTAGATAACTTTCAATCAAGTTTAGGTTTACCTTCTGGTTCTACAAGTGGATTTACAATTGAATCTTACTTTAGTCAGTTTAACTATAACTTCGATCAGAAATATTACTTCTCTGCTTCTGTAAGAGCAGATGGTTCTTCAAGATTCGTAAATGACAAATGGGGAACATTTGGTTCTGTTGGTGCCTCTTGGATTGCTAGTAATGAAGATTTCTTACAAGACAGCTTTATTAGCTACTTAAAATTAAAAGCTTCTTACGGTATTACTGGAGATCAAGCTGGTGTTGGATTCTTCTCAGGATATAACACGTTTAACGGTGGTAACTTAGGTGGTAGTATTTCATTAGCTCCTGGAGCAAATGGTAACCCAGATTTAACTTGGGAAACTACTAATCAATTCCAAGTTGGTGCTGAAATGAGTTTTGGAAAGTATTTAGATGTAAACTTAGATTACTATAACAAATTAACTGATAACTTAATCTTTAACCGTTTTGTAGGGCCATCTCAAGGTATCTCTTCTATTACTGTAAATGATGGTGAATTAGTGAACAAAGGTTTAGAATTTGATGTTACTGGACACTTAGTAGATAGTAAAGACTTTACATTAGATTTATCTGTAAATGGTGAAATTGTAACTAATGAAATACTTACTATGCCATTAGATCCTGCAACAGGTGAGCCTCAATTATTGACTCCAAGTGGATTTTATGCAAGATCAGAAGGAAGATCTATTTTTGACTTCTATATGAGAGAATGGGCTGGTGTAGATCCTGCTGATGGTGCTCCAATGTGGTACCAGTATTATGATGATGTGAATAACAATGGTGTTTTAGATGCTGGTGAACCATCTTCATACTCTAGTGGTTCTTGGGTTCCTACAGATCCTGCAGTAGTTAACAACACTGGTTCTATTGTAGAATACCAAATTAAAGTTCCTGGTGCTAATATCCAGAAAACCGTAACTAAAACTTATTCTGATGCATCTGATGTATACGCAGATAAATCAGCAATTGCAGATGTAAGAGGTGCTTTCCGTTTATCTGGTAAAGTTGGTAACTTCAACTTTGGTACTCAGTTTACATATAGTTTAGGAGGATACGCTTACGATGCTCAATACGCAGAATTAATGTCTGATCGTTTTGGAGCAGTAGGTAACAACTACCACAAAGATATCGCTAACAGATGGCAAAATCCAGGAGACATCACTGATGTACCTGCATTAACAGATAACGCGATTGTAAATGGTACTTCTACTTCAACTAGATTTATTACATCAACAGATTTCATTGCATTAAACAACGTTAATATCGGATATAACATACCAAAACAATATTTAGATAAAATATCTGTACAAACAGTGAACATTTGGTTCTCAGCAGATAACTTATTTAATGCTACTGCACGTCAAGGTTTCTTACCAAACACAAGTGAGTCAGGAAATTCAGGACGAAGATTATATGCACCAATGAGTACAATGACATTAGGTGTTAGAGTGAAATTTTAATAATAAAATTTAAATTTAAAAAAACATGAATAAATTAATTAAATTCGGATTACTCTCTGCATTAGCGATATCAACAGTAAGTTGTGGAGACGATTTTCTAGAGAAGCCAGCCCTTGAAGGGTCAGCTTCTTTAACCTCTGCTCAGTTAGAGCAGGCATCTACGATTGACCCTGAGGTTACAGGGGCATTAATGGGTGGTGTATATTCATTAACATTTACCTTCGGTTCAGGAGGTACATCAGGGCATGATGACTTTGGTCACAAGTCTTATGATATCTTTAGTGATATGTTATCAAGTGACATGGCTTTAAGTACAAGTACTTATGGATGGTATAGAGCATCTATTACTGAGTACCAAGCACCACAAGATTTTACATTTGGAGACAACAGACAAGTTTGGAGATACTACTACAGAATTGTAAGAGGTTGTAACGAAGTAATTGATGGTTTAGGAGGTACAGATATTACTCCAGAGAGTGCTGCAAATAAAGCAATTATGGGTCAAGCAAAAGCTTTACGTGCTCATTCTTACTTTTATTTAACACAGTTCTATCAAAAAGAGTATGATGGTGCAGAAGAAATTCTACCTATCTACAGAAGTGCTACAGACTTAAATGGTCCTAAAGTAGCTGCTTCTGAAATCTATGACTTAATGGAGCAAGATTTGACTGAAGCTATCTCTTTATTAGACGGTTTTACAAGATCTAACAAAACTGAGATCAACAAGTCAGTTGCTCAAGGTATTTATGCTTATGTATTAGGTGCTAGAGGAACAGACTATGCGAAAGCATATAACATGGCTAAAGCTGCTATCAGCGGATATTCTTTAATGAGTTCTTCTGAAATTACAGGTGGTTTTAACAATGTAAATACTCCAGGATGGATGTGGGGTGTTGACTTAAACGATGAAATTGGTCTTGGATTAGTTTCTTGGTGGGGTCAAATGGATTACTTCGCATACAGTTACCCTGCATTTGGAGATGCTAAATCAATGGATCAAGATTTATTTGATGCAATTCCAGCAAATGACTTCAGAAAAGATCAGTATGTAGATAACCCAGGAGCTTATACTCACTTAATGCCATTAAACAAATTTTACAATGCAGCTAGAACACGTTATGGTGTAACTAGAATTGTACAAGATGATTATGTTTACATGAGAGTTGCTGAAATGCACTTATTAGCTGCAGAATATGCTGCTTTCTCTGGAAACGATGCTCAAGCTAGAACTGAATTAAAAGCTTTAGTTAGCCAAAGAGTTCCAGATGCATCTTACATAGATGGTTTATCAGGTCAAGGTTTAAAGAATGAAATTTACTTACAAACTAGAATAGAACTATGGGGAGAAGGTAAAAGTTACTTAGCTATGAAGCGTAATAAAGCAACTGTTACTAGAGGTTCTAATCACTTATCTTTTGTAGGTGCTTCAATTCCTTACAATGACGAGAGAATGACTTTCGAAATTCCTGAAGGAGAGATTCAATTTAATCCTTTTATCTCTACTCAGAACAACTAATATTTAATTATTTAATTGAATAGGAGATGTAAAAGTCTCCTATTCTCATTTTAAACGCCAAAAAAATGAAACAAATAAAACTTTACACATTACTATTTTTAAGCATTGCATTATTCACAGGTTGTGAAGAAGACGTTGAAGCACCTGGAACTCCATATGCTTCTTTCGAAACTTACTTCTCTAGCGATGTAACTGTAACTCCTGGAGAGAGTTTAACAAAATCAATTAGCGTATTTTCTGCAAACATTACTGGAGCAGACAGAACAATCGATTTAACTACTTCTGGAACTATTTCAGCTGCATCTTATACAATGCCTACTTCAATTACTATTCCTGCAAACTCGAATGAGGCAGTATTAGACATTACTTTTAATGAAAATGATCTAGACATTATTGTAGATAAAACATTAAATATAGACATGGTTGCTGGCGGAGATATTATCGTTGGTGATGGAATTTCTTTAAACGTAGCTAAAGGTTGTCCTTCAGGACAAGGTAAAGCTAAAGTTGCTGTAACTTTAGATGCATATCCAGAAGAAGTTTACTGGAGAATTGTAAATACAGATACTGGAGCAACAGTTATGGCTAACGCAGCTAGTCCTGCTTATGGAGGATATGCTGGCTTAAGTGGTACTCAAAGAGATGCTGCTTGTTTAGCAAATGGTAACTATAGAGTTGATATCTTCGATCAATATGGAGATGGAGCTGGTGCATTTGAAATCACTGTAAACGGAGTGCAAGTATTTGCTACTAATGGTGCTTATGGTGGTGGTACATCTAGTACATTTGTTGTAAACTAAATAAAAAATTACAATATTTTAAAAATCGTAATCAATCTGATTACGATTTTTTTATTTAAATAAAATACATTGAAAGAAACTACAAACATTTTCGGATTAAGAGCAATCATTGAGGCAATAGAAAGCGGATCTACTATCAACAAAATTTATCTACAAAAAGGCTTAAGGGGTAGTTTGTATTATGAACTAGACAAATTAATTAAAGATTCTAAAATTGCTACAAGTACTGTACCAGTAGAAAAATTAAATAGACTATCTAAAAACAGTAATCATCAAGGTGCAGTTGCACAAATTTCACCAATAGATTTTTATGATTTAGAAACACTATTGGATGATACTTTAGAAGCAGATAAAGTACCTTTCTTTTTAATTTTAGATCAATTATCTGATGTAAGGAATTTTGGTGCCATCATTAGAACTGCAGAATGTTCAGGAGTAAATGGTATTATCATTCAAAAAAATGGAAGTGCACCTGTTAATGCAGAAACTATAAAAACATCAGCTGGAGCAGCATTCAAAATGCCAATTTGTAAAGTGGACCATATTAAAGACGCGTTGTTTATACTTCAAGCCTCAAATATAAAAACAGTGGCTGCTACTGAAAAGACAGATAGCTCAATTTACGATGTCAATTTTAATCAACCTATAGCTATTATTATGGGCTCTGAACATAGAGGAGTAAATCCGTCTGTTCTAAAAATGGTTGATTATAAAGCAAAGTTACCTTTATTAGGAAACATTGAATCATTAAATGTTTCTGTAGCTTGTGGTGTTTTTCTTTATGAAACTGTTAGACAAAGATCTATTCTTTCATAGTTGCGTCACTTTCTTCTGGGTACTCAGGTTGAATCAAATTTCCTTGCTCATCAAACAGAAGATCGAAATCTGTTTTACTGAATTCGTATTCTTTTTTAACCAATCCGTTTTTACGATAAATAAAAGCTAGGATTAATCCCACAACAAATCCTGATAAATGACCTTCCCAAGACATACCGTCTTTAATGGGAAACACATACCAAATCATACTACCATAAAGGAAAATCACTATTAAAGATAGCGCCACTAATCTATAGTGCTTTC
Source organism: Polaribacter sp. P097 (assembly GCF_036864555.1). Taxonomy (NCBI): domain Bacteria; kingdom Pseudomonadati; phylum Bacteroidota; class Flavobacteriia; order Flavobacteriales; family Flavobacteriaceae; genus Polaribacter; species Polaribacter sp. P097. The sequence continues at coordinate 203,328 of NZ_JAZETJ010000001.1, forward strand.
TGATTATTCCACTAAAAAACACAAAACTAAAAACCAGGTATACAATACCACTTGCTCCAATATGATAAGAATCTCTTGCTATAGCCCAAGTTGTAAATCCTGTTAACAATCCTCCAATAAGTAAAATTTTGAAAGCAATATTTCTGTAGAAATAAAACAGACTACTCAATAATACAAATAAAGGAATTGAATTATTAAATAAATGACTTGTATTGCTATGTAAAAAATGAGTAAATAATATACCTCTTAATCCTTTAAGTGTTCTTGGAAAAACACCGTATTTATTTAGATTAAAACCATACTTTATTTCCACAATATAAATACCCCAAATTATTACGATAAATAAGGAAGGCACTAAAAATGGTGACGTTTTATTTTGTAATCCATCATCTTGCATGTACCAAAATATACAAAAACCTAACCAAAGCCTAAATTGACAAATTCTGTCAGAAATCTTTGTATTTTTGTACTATGAATGAACCTTTGGCAGAAAGAATTAGACCCAAAACTTTAGAAGACTATATAAGTCAGCAGCATTTAGTTGGACCTAAAGGAGTTTTGACAAATTTGATTAAGCAGGGAATTATACCTTCTTTAATTCTTTGGGGACCACCAGGAATTGGAAAAACTACCTTAGCGAACATTATTGCTACAGAGTCTAACAGACCATTTTACACGCTAAGTGCAATAAGTTCTGGAGTAAAAGATGTTAGAGAAGTTATTGAAAAAGCAAAAAAAAGTGGTGGTTTATTTACGGCCAAAAACCCAATATTATTTATCGATGAAATTCATAGGTTTAGCAAATCGCAGCAAGACTCATTACTTGGTGCTGTAGAAAAAGGTTGGGTAACACTTATAGGTGCAACTACAGAAAACCCAAGTTTTGAAGTAATACCTGCACTTTTATCTAGATGTCAAGTTTATATTTTAAATTCATTTGATAAAAACGATTTAATAGCACTTTTAGAACGCGCAATTCAAAAAGATGATATTCTTGCTGGTAAAACTATAAAACTCACGGAAACTGATGCCTTATTGCGTGTTTCTGGAGGAGATGCTCGAAAATTATTAAACATTTTTGAGCTTTTAGTCTCAACAGAAGATCATGTAGAAATCACCAACGATTATGTTTTAGATAAAATTCAGCAGAACACCACCAGATATGATAAAACTGGAGAACAACATTATGACATTATTTCAGCTTTTATAAAATCTATAAGAGGTAGTGATCCAAATGCTGCAGTTTATTATTTAGCTAGAATGATTGAAGGTGGTGAAGATGTAAAATTTATTGCGAGAAGATTATTGATTCTTGCTTCTGAAGACATTGGTAATGCAAATCCAACCGCATTAATTTTGGCTAACAATACGTTTCAAGCAGTTGCTGTAATTGGTAATCCAGAAAGTAGAATAATACTGAGCCAATGTGTGGTTTATTTAGCTAATTCTGCCAAAAGCAATGCTTCATACCTAGCTATTAATAAAGCACAGAGTTTGGTAAAACAAACTGGTGATTTATCTGTTCCTCTGCATTTAAGAAACGCTCCAACAAAGTTAATGAGAGATTTAGATTATGGAAAGAGTTATAAATATGCTCATGATTTTCCTGATAATTTTGCAGAACAAGAATTTTTACCAGAAGAAATAGCAGGTACTAAATTATATGAACCAGGAAATAACGCAAGAGAAAATCAGTTTAATGAAATTCTTAAAAAGCGATGGAAAAAGAAATACAATTACTAAAATTTAATGCGTAATTCTTCTTGAATTAATCTATTGTATATGTAATACTCTAGCTGCCACTTATCCCCTTTTTTGTAAACAATTCCTTTTAAATTTTTTAGAATAAATATTGAGTCATTGTTCGTTTTTAATAAAGTATACACAATTTTAGGCGTTGCATTTACCAGTTGAAATCCTTCAGGAATTTCCTGCGCATATAAAAGAGTATTATTGTTCAATTTTATAGTGTTCTCTTCTATTTTACCTTCTTTAAGTTGCTTATTTTGTTTTACTTCTTTTAAAACTTTCTCATAAACATCATCAGATATTACTGCAGCCACAACTTCTTTATCTTTTGCTTTGATGCTATTTACATCTACATAACTATACCTAAAGTTTGTCATACTTTTTACTGCTTCTCTTATGCTTGCATGATATGCTTTCTTGTAATCTTTAAATTTACTTTTACCAATTTTAGAAGTATAAATTACTTTACCAAAACAATCTTTTGCTTCTAAATAATTTTTAGTTTGGAGCATTGAAGAATCGTCTTTTACAGAAACAATTAAAGCTGCACATTTATTTTTTGACAAAGCATCAGGAATGTTTTCATTGCTCAAGAAAACAGGAAAGCCTTTCTTTTGCAATAAGAACTTAGTTAATGAACTAGTTTGATAAGCATCTACTGAATTTACAAAATCAAATTGATTGGGTACAATAATGTATTGGTACTTCTCTAAACTTACAGATTGACCATATGATAAACCTGCAAAACATAATACAAGTATTAAAAGTATTTTTCTAAACATATTAATTAAATAAAAAATTGAAACCTAATTGAAAAGAGGCACTATTTGTAGACGATAAATCACCATATTCTAATAAATTGTCTGCCAAACCATAAATATTAAAACTACCCAATTGTAAAGATAAACCTGCACCAATATTTGTATATGAAAAATCATCTATAGTATAGGTTACTTTAGTATGAATTTTGTTCGTAATTGCTTTTTCGTAAAAGCCAGTTAAGGCCAATTGCGAACTTAAAGGCCTAAATACATTATACAATTGAACGCCTATTGCATCTGTATAAAAGTTTTTATAGGTATTATCATAACATACTTTACTTCTGTAATCTCCAAAACTATATTTTAAGGCCAAATTTAATTTTGTTGGCCTCCATGAAATATAAGATTCAAAATCATCTGTAACCGGAATTTCATCTTGAAAACGTTGATCTATTTCATTCCAATTTTCAAAATTATCATCATTATTAAACTCTAGTGCAACACCTTCAAAAACAAAATTACCTGTTACACTCGTATTTTTAGTATTCGTTTTATGATTGATAAAACCCAAATCTAAAATACTACCTGAAAACTCTAATTGAGGAGTTATTCTATATGTTAAACCAACATCGAAACCAATACCGATATTACTACCAAAAAAGGTGTTTTTTAAATAAGTACTTGCATCTGTAATGTATTCGTTGTTTTCAATTAAACCAGAGGTTCTAAATTTTAAATTTACATCTGTTAAATAGTGTGTATAAATATTATTAGTACCACCAGTTGTTGTAAATAAGCCAGTATTGTTATTTGACTCTGCATTTAACGCAGATGAATAAATTTTAAACCTACCTCCTATGGTTAAATTCTCATTTACTTTTTTAGAAATACCTGCATGCAAAACGCCTAAAAAATCTGCTTTGTATCTAATGCCTGCTGCACTAAATGCTCTATTGATATGAGGTGCATTTCCTTCACTTATAAAGTCTAATGCATCTTTAGGATAATACCCAATAGCATCTAACTCTTGATAAAATCCAAAGCTGATATAATAATCGTCTTTAAAACGAAAACCTCCACTTAGAATTTCTATCTGGGTATTTATCTTTGTAAAATCTCGATACGATAAATTTTGAATGGCCTCTGCAATCTTATCATTTATAGAGCGATTATCATTGGCAAAAATATCCGAAAGTACAACTCCTTTTGATCCAAAATCTGAGGAAACTCCAGACAATAAAGGTAAACCCACATGAAATTTATAATTTACTTCTGAAGCAGGATTTAACAATAAGGTTTGTGGCAATTCAGCAAAATTATACAGAATTTGTTTGTTCTGTGCCGAAATTTGAAAAAGCACTAAACACAGTATCAGGTTAAAAATTTTTCTCATCTTAAATTTCTGATTCTATATAAAGCGTTACTGATGATTTTAATTCAAACTCACTAGTATCATTTGGGTTCATACTTGCACCTGTATCTTCTAGCTCTGCTCTAATTCTTACCTTAGTAGTATTTATAATGGCAGGATTTGCGCTAACAAAAACCTCTTCTGTATACGTGTTTTCTAAATCTTCAGCAGGAATTACTATGGAAGCAAATTGATATAGTACTGTATTGTTATCATCTAAAAAGGATACATCAATAGTTACCTCTCTATCAAATTCATTTTTAATTAACGTACTAAAATCGATTCTTACAATATCTTCATTAACAAAAGAATCTTCAAATACTCTAAAGTCAGAAACTGATGTTACACTTGTTTCTTGAACACCCAAATCATTAAAAAATTGACCTGGTACTACAGAGAAAAAAGTAAGAGAAGAAGTAACTACTGGCTTGTAGACATAATCATTAATTTGATCGAAATCCAACTCTTCATAGCAGGAATTAAATAATAATAAACAGCAAATGACACTTAATTGAAGTACACTTTTCATAAAATGAGTTTAGTTTTTAACGTAATTCTGATTACAGATATTGCTTTAATTCGTGAAGTGCTGTAATGCTTTCAAAATCTGTATTGTCTATTACATCATTTTCAAAATTACAATGAATTGCTTTAATACCAGAGTTTATTGCTCCATAAATATCGGCCTCAATACTATCACCAATCATAATTGAATTGTTGGCATTTGCTTTTGCTTTATCTAGAGCAAATTCAAAAACCCTCGGATTTGGTTTCTTAACTCCAACAGATTCTGAGGTTACAATAACATCAAAATAATCTAAGATTTTAGAAGACTGCATCTTCTTAGCCTGAATTTCTTCAAACCCATTTGTTATGATGTGCAGGTTGTATTTATCTTTTAAATAATCTAAAATTTCAAAAGTTCCTTGAAATAAGTGATTAAAATGTGGAAGAAAATCAATGTACTCTATAGCAATAGTATCTATTAAATCATCCGAAATTTCGAAATTAATGGCGTCAAAAGTATTTTTTAATCGGCTATATCTAAGTTCGCTCTTTGTAATTTTTTCTTCTCTATATAGCCTCCAAAATTCTAAATTTAAAGGTTTATAAACTTCTAAAAACTTATGTAAATCAATTTCTATTTTCTGTTTTTCAAATACTTTTTGAAAAGCCAAATCAGAATTTTTCTCAAAATCCCAAAGTGTGTGATCTAAATCAAAAAATACGTGCTCTATCTTTGCCATTTTCCTTTATATTTGAATACACTATTTAGGTAAGTAATATGCAACTATTTTCTTTTTTAAAAAAAGAGTTTGTAAAAAATGTTTTGACATTAATTACAGGTTCTGCTTTAAGTCAAGTAGTAGTTTATGCATCTATTTTATTACTTACAAGATTATTCTCTGCAGAACTTTTTGGTATTTATATACTATTTTCATCTGCTACAATTATTTTAAAACCGTTAGCCACCTTGCAATTTGAGTTTGCTATAGTATTACCTAAAAAAGATAAAGATGCTATAAACCTATTTGCCTTTTCAACTTTAATCCTAATACTCTATTGCCTTTTATTACTGCTTATTGTAAGTCTTTTTAAAACAGAAATATTAGATTTTTTCAATATCACAGTACTTTCTAATTTTATTTATCTACTGCCTTTAAATGTTTTCTTATTTGGCTTAATTGCTAATTTTGATTATTGGAATAATAGAAACGATAATTTTAAAGCCATTTCTAAAGGCTTGTTTTTAAAGTCTTCTAGCATGAGTGCTACTCAAATTGCAACAGGGTTTTCTTCTTATAACTCCATAGGTTTAATTCCTGGGATGCTAATAGGCTATGTATTGCAAATTTTTTATTTGCTTCAATTAACTTACAACAAATTGCAACCTTTTTGTAAAGATGTCAGTTTAAATAGAATGCTATTTCTAGCAAAGAAATATAAAGACATTCCTATTTTCAACTCTATTATTAACCTTACCAACAATCTTTCTAATGAGTTGCCAGTATTATTAATAACAAAGTATTTTGGCTTGGCAAGTTCTGGTATTTATGGCTTGGCTGTAAAATTTATGAGGGCACCAATAGGAGTTGTGCAACAATCTGTGAATCAAGTATTTTTTAATAAAGCTACAAAATTGTATAATGATCAAGGTAGCCTGTATGCCTTAGTTCTAAAAACAGCAAAGCATTTATTAATCATTAGTTTACTTATTTTTACGCCTTTATTCATCTTATCTTATTACTTAGAATTTTTGTTTGGTGAAGGTTGGACAGATGTTGGGTTATATGCTCGAATTCTAATTCCTTGGTTATTTTTTGCTTTTTTCAGCAATCCTTTAAATTCGTTAATACTCATTTTGAATAAGCAAAAAACTATGGTTGTATTAGATATAGCCTTGCTTATTTTTAGATTCCTTGCCTTATTTTGTGGCTACTATTTTTACAATGACATTATAATAGCGCTCGCTTTATTTTCTATGGTAGGTATGATTTTTAATATCCTTATATTTATATATCTGCTTCAAACATCTAAAGAAAAAAATAGTGCTTACCAATAAAAATATCACTTTAAAATTTAACCATGGTTTTCAATGGTTTTGCAATAGTACTATTGCCTTAAAAGGATATTTTTATTGTGATGATGTTTTTTATGAAAAAGAAAATGCGCTTGCATTTTTAACCAACCTACTACCTAATGAAAATAGTAAATCGATTTTAAAAAACTTAAATGGGGTTTTTACCATTATTATTTCAAGTGAAAATAGTGTAGAAATTGTTTGTGATAATACTAGAGCTTTCCCTTTATTTTATACCATTCAAAATGATAGTTTATCTATTAGTGATGATATTTTAATACTAAAAAACAAGTTCAAAATCAATACGTTTGATGAAATAGCTAAATTAGAATTTAAAGCCTCTAATCATACGCACTCAAACAAAACTCTTTTAGATTCCGTTTTTCAATTAGAACCAAGCACTTACCTGCGTTTTAAAAATCAAAGGTTAGTAGAAAAAGTTGTTTTATTTTCTTACGCTATTAAAACTGAAAGCAAAGCATCTTATACAGACTTAAAAGATGAAGCAATCGTTATTTTTGAAAAAGCTTTTATTAGATTGATAAAATCTTTGCAAAACAAAACAGTTCTGCTTCCTTTAAGTGGTGGTTATGACTCTAGGTTGATTGCTGCACTACTAAAAAAACACAATTACAAAAATGTAATTTGCTTTACCTATGGTAGAAAAGAAAATTTTGAAATTGAAAACTCCAAGAAAACTGCTGAAGCCCTAGGCTATCCTTGGTATTTTATAGAATATACTCCAGCATTAATTTCAAATTATCTTGAAACTAAAGAGTTCTTAAGTTATGCGCATTTTGCAGGCAAACACTCTTCTATGCCCTATTTGCAGGAATATTTTGCCATAAAATATTTAAAAGAAGAACTTAAAATACCAAAAAACTCAGTTTTTATACCTGGATTTGCAGGTGATTTTTTAGGTGGAACTGAGTACAATAAAATTCCAAAGAACATAAAGAGTCATACTATTGCAGATGCTATACTAAATCTTAAATTGAATAATACGCATCTTTCCGAACAAGAAAAAATTGAGTTAAAACACGAAATCAATTCTAGTTTAAATAAGGTAGACCAAGATTATCAATCAAAAATTGCAAGTACGGTTTTTGAAGACTATAATTTTAGAGAAAGACTTGCTAAATACATCTTCAATTCAGCTAGTTATTATTTGTTTTTTGATTTTGAATTTAGATTTCCTTATTGGGATATGGAGTTATTAGCATTTTTTAAAAATGTACCCATCACCTATAAACAAATGAAAATTTTATATGATGATGTTTTAACTACAGCTTATTTTAATGATTATAATGTGAATTTTAAGAATGAAATTCAACCCAAAAAATCTGATTTAATCAAACAAAAAATCAAGGATAAAATCAAACCAAGATTATCTGATACGTTAAAAGAAAGTATTTTAAAAAAGCACGATTGGAACAATTATGAGTCAATTACAAAACAAATGCTTTTACAGATGAAAAAATACGGACTACCTGTAAAAAGAGTTTACAAAGACTATAATGAGATCATTTCTCAATGGTACATCTATTTATGCGAAAACAAACTGAACAACTAGCTTTTAAATAATTTTACTAAAGCAGGCAATTGGTTGTATTTAATTTCTTGATAATTTAATGTATTAGCCCCAAAACTTAAAAAATACTCGGCAATACTTTTCATAGATGAGCCTCCAAAATTAAACAGTTCAAAATCATTATGGTATTTTTGAATGGCAGTATTTATAAGAAAGGTATTTTCGCCATTTTTTCTAAAATTAAAATCTGTAGAAGACACCAATATAGTAATGGTATTTTTGTGTTTTAAGAAAAAACCAGAAGCTACTAATTGATGGTGTTCATTATAAATAGACAACACCTCTCCTACTTCTTTTTCTATGCAAATGGTAATTAATTTCGATAGATTATCATAATCTTTATCTGTAATAAAAGGTGTTCTTTTACCTACATTATTTCGAAATAACTGGATTATTTTTTTTGGATCATCATTCCATTTAGCACTCAAACCTGCTTTTGTAGCTTTCTTTAAATCCTTTTTCCGATCTTTTCTAAAACCACTAATAATAGTATCGTAATTTGAGTTTAAAGGCAACACTTGAATTTGCTTTTCTACAAGATACGAAGCCTCTATTTTTATCGGATTTGCCGTATTTAATTTACTCTCTACAAACCTGAACTTTGTAAATAATAGTTTATAAAACTGTTCAACATCAACAGTATTATCTATAGAAAAAACACCCAATTCTAACAACCAAAAAGGTGGGTACACATACTTTATAAAGTTCTTCTTTCTCCAACAAATAGGCATTACAGCTTCATAATCATCTAAAACCAAAACAGACCAATTGTCTGCAACAATATCTAGATACCAAGAGTAAGCATAAACTTTATTTTGTAGTGAATTGGTAATACAATTGTTGTATTTTTCTTCATGTAATGCAGCTCTTTCTATGTAGGTAATCATTTAAGAAGTAACAATTTTTAACATAGATTCATACAAACGCTTCCAACCTTTCCAACGCAAATAATCACTTAACGTCTCATTATGAAATAACGTAATAAATGTTCCATTTACGGCTTTTACCTCATTCTTTAAATCTCTAATTTTTCCTAAAGATTGTTTTGGAGTTAGTTTCATATAATCATTCAAAGTAGTATCCATCAATGCAAAAGGGAACACTTTTAATGGTGTTTGAATTTCAAAATCTAAATCGTAAAAATAGAAAGGTGTGCAAGTACCAGCCCTAAAACCAACATTGCTAGCATAGCCCATAGAATAATCTTCTTCTATTTCTAAATCTATTAAAAGTTGATAGGTTTCTGGCAAACTAAATCGTAAATAATGCTGTCTAGAACTTTTTAAAGGAGTATTGGTAATATTCTCTAAACGTTCTTTTTCTTTTTTGATTAAAGCCGAATTTTGCATTGAAAAATAGGAAGGGTGCAAACCAACTCTTGCATAATCTACCATTTCTTTAATAAGCAATCTGTATTTGCTTTTAGAAACAGAAACATTAGTATCAAAAGTGGTATAATCGCCTACTAGAAAAAAGAAAATGGTGTTTACATTGTACTTTTTCTTTAGTGCTAGAATAGTATCAAAGGTGTTGTAAGGATCTGCTTTTAAGTTCAAATTAACAGCAAGTCTGTTAATAACATTCAAAATTCTAAACGTAAAAATATCATTCAAAAATCCGCCTACACTTCTAACAAAACTTTTGTTTTTATAAGCAAAAGCATTGTCTATATCTACAGTAGAAATAAATTTGAACTTTCTTATAGGGTACTTGTAATCTGGAAACTTTTCTTTTAAGACTTCTAAAAATTTAAAAGCCCAAATGTCAACAACGGGTTTTTCTAAAAACCCTTTTTTAAACGCCAAACTCTGCTCTGCAGTAAATCTACCATGAACATCTTTTACATGTGGTAAATATTCTTCATAACGTGTAATTAGGTAAAAACTAGCTGCAAAAATATCAAAGGGAACAGATGACTTTACGTTAGTGGCAAAAAAGCAAGGAACAGCATCCCATTTATTAATTATAATTTCTAAATCATTTACACCTTGTTCAAAAAGCAAATCATTACTTTTTATAAAAAACTCGTTACCTAAGGGTGTTTTTGTGTAGCTAATTTTAGGTCCATTGTGTGCTACAAACTCTTCTACCTTACTAGTAAAACTCACAGGTATCAAAAGGGTTCTTGTAACTATATGCTTAAAAATATAGCGAACTCTTGGTGTAACTTTGTGTGAGTAAATTAATATCATGTAAATGGTTAAAATTTAGCAAAAACATTTTATAAGATGCCTTCATCTGCAAAGCTAAAATACCATTTTTCAGTAATTATTAGATGATCTAACAGTTTTATATCTAAAGTTGCTCCTGCTCTTTTTACTTTTTCTGTGAGTTGTTTATCTGCTTGGCTAGGTTCTAATTTTCCTGAAGGATGATTATGACACACAATCATGCCTACTGAAGCCAACTCTATAGCTCGTTTAAAAAGCAGCCTTATATCTACAACAGTTGCAGTTAGGCCACCTTTACTAATTTGGTTTTTGGCCAATACTTTGTTTGAATTATTTAAAAAAAGTACCCAAAACTCTTCGTGTTCTAAATCTCCAATTATCGGTTGCATCAAATTAAACACAGCTTTACTACTTGTAATTTTTGGTTTTTCTAAAGCTGTTTCTAATTGCCTTCTTTTACCTAATTCTAAAGCAGTAATTATTGCAATTGCTTTTGCTTCTCCTATACCTTTAAATGTAGAAAGCTTTTCTACAGTAAGCTTTGCTAACTGATTAATATTACCTTCTACCGATTTTAAAATTCGTTGAGATAATGCTACTGCACTTTCTTGCCTATTTCCAGATCCAATTAAAATGGCTATTAATTCTGCATCAGACAATGCACTTTTTCCTTTAGCCAGTAACTTTTCTCGAGGTCTATCATCAATAGCCCAGGTTTTTATGGTTAACTTTTCCATCAATCAATTTTTTCTAAAAATACCAAAATTGCGGTTTAAAAAAGAAAATTCTTTTTAAAAGAAGTCTTTATAGACTTTTGTATCTTTGTGCCAGATTTCTATTTTTTTTATATGAAGATTATAATAGCAGGTGCTGGAGATGTAGGTTTTCATTTAGCAAAATTACTTTCTTACGAATCTCAAGATACTTACATCATCGACTTTGATGGTGAAAAATTAAACTATATTAATAATCATTTAGATGTAATAACACAAAAGGGTGATGCCACTTCTATAAAATTATTAAAGGAAATTGGTATCGATTCTGCAGACCTTCTTATTGCTGTAACAGATAGCCAAAACACAAATTTTACAATTTCGGTAATTGGTAAATCGTTAGGCGCTAAAAAAACTATTGCAAGAATTGACAATCCTGAATTTTTAAATGATTGCGAGGTTGACTTTTCTAAGTTTGGTTTAGATTTTATGATATCGCCTCAAGAATTGGCAGCGAATGAAATAAAATTATTGTTAAATCAATCTTCATTTAACGATACTGTTGCTTTTGAAAGTGGATTGTTTAATGTTATGGGTACTGAGCTTTCTTACAAATCGCCTTTGGTAGATTTAACCGTAAAAGAGGCCAAACAGAAGTTTTCGAATGTAGATTTTATTACAATTGCTATTAAACGTGAAAACGTTGCTCAAACCATTATTCCTAGAGGGGATACCACGTATAGAATAGATGATCAAGTGTATTTTTCTGTACCAAATTACAGTATGGAAGACCTTTACCCTATTATTGGTAAGAAGCAATTTGATATTAAAAATGTACTTATTTTAGGTGGAAGTAGTATTGGAGAAAAAACTGCCAGAAGCCTTTGCGAAGATAATTTTAAAGTAAAGTTGATTGAGAAAAACAGGGAAAAAGCAGAAATGCTTGCAGAAACCCTTTGTGATACTTTAGTCATTAATGGTGATGGACGTGATTTAGAATTATTAGAAGAAGAAAATATTAGAGAAACTGATGCCTTTATTGCGGTTACAGGTAATTCTGAAACCAACATCATGTCTTGCTTGGTAGCAAAATCAAAAGGGGTTAAGAAAACCATAGCCTTAGTTGAAAACATGGATTATATTGATATTTCACAAACTATTGGTATACAATCCTTAATTAATAAAAAGCTAATTGCTGCCAGTAATATTTTTAAGCACATTAGAAAAGGTGAAATTTTAGAGTTGGCCAATTTGCACAACATAGATGCAGAGGTATTTGAATTTGAAGTAAGACCAAATGCAAAAGTAACCAAACACCCAATTAGAGATTTACGCTTTCCTAGAGAAGCCGTTTTTGGAGGTGTTATTAGAGATGGTAATGCTTTAATGTCTTTTGGAGATATGCAAATTCAAAGTGGAGATAAAGTAATTGTATTTTGTTTACCAGAAGCTATTGGTACAGTAGAGCGTTTTTTTAATTAAAATGAACAACTTGAACCTTAAGATTATATATCGTTTTTTAGGAATCACTGCTATTCTTAATGGTTGCTTTATGTTTATTGCATTTCCTTTTAGTTTCTTCTCTGAAGAAAAAGAAGCTTGGGGAATCTTAAATGCTGGTATTATAACTGTCTTTATTGGCTTATTACTTTTCTTTTTCAACAAACCCACACATAAAAATATTCAGAAAAAAGAAGGATACTTAATTGTAACTTTTGGTTGGTTGATACTTTCCATCACAGGAATGTTACCCTATTTATTATCTGGTGCAATACCTACTATTTCAGATGCTTTTTTCGAAACGATATCTGGTTATTCCACAACAGGCTCTTCTATATTAACAAATATAGAAGCTATGCCCAAAGGTATTCTCTTTTGGAGAAGTGCCACTCATTGGATTGGAGGAATGGGTATTATTGTATTAACCATTGCCATTTTGCCACTCTTAGGAATTGGAGGTATGCAATTGTTTATGGCAGAAGCTCCTGGACCATCTGCAGACAAACTGCATCCTAGAATTACAGATACTGCAAAGCGTTTGTACCTTATTTATGTGGTATTAACCTTTGCTGAATTCTTTTTGTTAAAAGCGGCTGGTATGACATGGTTTGATGCTATTAATCATGCAATGGCCACAGTAAGTACAGGAGGTTTCTCTACGAAAACAGATAGTATTGCCTTTTATAATGGTTCACCTATTATACAATACATCATTATATTCTTTATGTTCATTGCTGGTACTAACTTTGTACTGACTTATTTTGCATTAAAAGGTAAGGTTAAAAAAGTATATGAAAGTGAAGAATTTAGATACTATTTCTTCGGAATTTTAGGTATTTCTATGATAATTTCTGTAATCATCATCTTTTTTAAAGATGAAACAATGGTTACTACACTTGCACATCCTGAGGTATTAGGTAAAACTGAAAGCGCCATAAGACATTCTTTATTTATGGTAACATCTGTTGTTACAACCACAGGTTTTGTTTCTGCTGATTTTACTATGTGGAATTTCTTTGCAACCGGAATTTTCTTTGCATTATTCTTTACTGGTGGTTCTGCTGGTTCTACGAGTGGTGGTGTAAAAGTTGTTAGGCACATTGTGATGTTAAAGAATAGCTTTTTAGAATTTAAAAAAGCGCTACACCCTAATGCAATTATACCTGTAAGATATGATGGTAAATCCGTGAATCAAACCATTGTATTTAATATCATTTCTTTCTTCATAATTTACATGCTTATTTTTATTATGGCCTCTGTAACCTTAACGCTTTTAGGTTTAGACTTTTTGTCTGCTTTAGGTGCTGCAGCCTCTTCTTTAGGTAATATTGGTCCTGCAATTGGCTCTGTAAGCCCAGTAGATAACTTTGCTCATTTAACTGCGCCTGCAAAATGGTTTTGTTCTTTCTTAATGTTAATTGGTAGATTAGAATTGTTTACGGTATTAATATTATTTACACCTTTCTTTTGGAGAAAAAACTAATCTAAATAACCATTCTTTTAAAAGTTTCATAGTTTAAAAATATAGTGCGTTAGTTTTTAGTAATTGTTCACCTTAAAATGATCATTAGCTCACTAACTTTTTATTGAAAGCTTAGAAAGTTTTACCAATTTATTGTACAATATTTTAAAAAATATACTAGTATATTTTTTAAAAAACACAAGTGTAATGATAAAAAAGTATAGCAGCAGTGATAAACTTACACCTTAGAAATTGATAAAAAGCATCTAAGAATCCTAAAGGTTAAATAGAACCTAAGCCTTTTTTAATACATGGAAGTTATAACATATGCTCGTAAATTTTTAAGGGTAAACTCAATTTATTAAATTAGCTCCTAGCAAGTAAGCTGTCCTCATTAAAATTTAGAAATTATGAAAGTAAATTATTTGGTTCTCACGTTAGCAATTCTTGTAGGATTTACTTCTTGTGGTGGAAGTGATGATTCAATGACAAACCCTATTACTTCCGGAAACATTAGTGGTTCTGTAAATTTGTACGATGAGTCAGTAACACAAATTGATAATAATGGGATGACTGTTAAAGTAGAAGGAACCTCTATTTCAACGACTACTGATATAGATGGAAAATTTACATTGACAGACGTACCTTTTGGCACATATACTTTGACATATGAAAAATCGGGTTATGGTACATTTAAAAGGTTTGATGTTGATCATAATAATGGAAATACTTTTATAGCAGATGCACCATCATTAGGACAGAAATCGACAACCTCAGTAACAAACTTAAGTATTAATTCAAGCAGTAGTTTTCCTGTCATCATTACTACAACCACAAACCCTGTTGCAAATCAAGCAGATACAAGATATATTCGATTTTTCTTTTCTACAGATGCAAACGTTAGTAGTGAAAATTTCGATTCTGTACTTGAAACTTACCCAATAAACGATACTCCTCACAATCTAAATATAAGTCAGGCCTCATTAGATGCTTTAGGTTTTGCTAGTGGAACTACGGTTTATGTGAAAAGTTATGGAGAATCATTTTGGGGAAATCAATATGATGATCCTAACTTAGGAAGACAGGTTTTTCCGAATTTAAATTTAAATTCAGCTGCAGCAGTTTCATTTGTAATGCCTTAATACAATAGAAATGTAGTATTGCAAAATAACAAAGTACAAAGCAATTAAAAAGGAGTAAATTGCAAATAAAAATTTAAAATACTATGGGATTATTCAATAAAATTTTAGGGAACGCAAGTGAAGTATCTTCAGAAAAGTTAACTGAAAAATACGGTAGATTACTAATTCAAAATGAAAGTATTGAGTTAGGATTCAAACTCTTAAGAGATACTTTTATGTTTACAGATAAACGTCTAATTCTAATTGAAATTCAAGGAATTACAGGAAGCAAAATAGAATATAAAACGTTGCCTTATAAAAGTATTTCAAGGTTTTCTTTAGAAACTTCTGGCACATTTGATTTGGATGCTGAACTAAAAATTTGGATTTCAAGTGAAGATATGCCCTCAATAAGTAAAAAGTTCAATAAAAGTATAGACGTTTATGAAGTACAGAAATACTTAGCAGCTAAAATCATGTAATTCAAGAAAGACTACTTTTCCAGTGTAATAAAAACATACGTAATTCATTTTTTTGATAATACAGTTTGTATTTTTTACATTAGTTCTCAAAGTAAAACAATGAATCAATACATTTAAAAGTGAATAATTTTGAAGAAAGACTGAAAGGTGGCCATCCAAATTCTTTAGGAAATACTATTGAAATAGTGAATGAAGTCTTAGTTAATACTCATTATTTTCATGAATTATTTAATTGTTATTTTAGTGATGATGAAGTAGTAAGACTGCGAACTTCAAACGCAATGAAGCGCTTGTGCAAAGCAAACAAAAGCCTTTTAATTCCTTATCTAGATGAGTTTTTAACGAATATTAAAAACATCAATCAAGCCTCTACCCAATGGACATTATCACAACTTTTCGGAATGTTAGAAAAGGATATGAGTGCTATTCAAATCGATAAAGCAAAGGAGATTATGAAAAATAATCTCGCAAATCACCAAGATTGGATTGTACTGAATCAAACTATGGATACCCTTATAAAATGGTCTAAAAACGATACCAATTTAAAAAACTGGTTGAAACCTCATTTAGAACAACTTACAAACGATAAAAGAAAATCGGTTTCAAACCGAGCTAAAAAAATGTTAAACAACCTTAATAAATAAAAATAATTACAAAGGAAAATTAAGTATATTACCCATCATAAATTTTATAGCCTATAGTAAACAATTACTCTTCTCTTACCTTAACATATAAATTAAAATAAAAAAACGAAAGGGTTTAAATGCGTAAAAACGAAAGACTATATTATTTTGATTGGTTGAGAGTACTTGCTTTTTGGTTACTTATTTTTTTCCATTCTTGGCAACCTTTTAATAACTTCCATTGGCTTATAGAAAGTAACAACACCTCCATTATTGCTGACATATTAACCGTTTTTACACACGGATGGAGGTTACATCTCATTTTTTTGGTTTCAGGATTAGGTACGTGGTTTGCTATGAAAACAAGCAAAAAACAGTTTTTTAAAGATCGATTTAAAAGGTTAATCATTCCATTTGCTTTTGCTTCAATACTCATTACACCTTCACAACGATTTTTCCAGGCAATGCAAGATAAAGAAGCATTTCAAAATTATCTCTATTTTTTAGAAAGCTATCCTTCAAGAATTTTAGACCATGATTTTTCATTTAGCTTTTTGCTATGGTTCAAAGAAATTGGTATTCATCTTTGGTATTTGCCATATTTACTAGTAATGACTTTTGTGTTGTATCCTATTTTTACAAAAATCAAAAACAAGGAAATTAAATTTGATTGGATAAAAAATGTCATGAATAAACCCTATGGTATTTTTGTATTGGCTTTACCCATTTTTATATGTAGACTCATATTAAAACCCATTTTTCCAGCTTATACAGATTGGGCTGATTTCTTCACCTATTTATGGTCATTTTTATATGGTTTTGTTTTAATAAATGATATAGATTACTGGATGGTTATTATCAAAAGAAATAAAAATAAACTTTTAATAGTAGGTGTACTATGCTCTTTATCATTAATAATTGGTTCAAGTAATGAAAACTTGGTAAGTGCATATTTGCATCCTAAATTTGACTGGTATCATGTGTTAATTACTACTTTAAGTGCTTTAATTGCGTTTTCTTGGATCATGTATTTTGTGGACTTATTTTCAGAAAAAATGAATTTTAAAAGCTCCATTTTACCAGAAGCCAATAACAGCATCTTACCCATATATGTGCTACACCAAAGCATTATAGTAGCAGTTGGTTATTACGTAGTTCAATTAAATTTAGGAAGTCTCATTGAATTTCTAATCATTTTAATTACCACTATTCTTACTTGTTTGTTATTATACAAATTTTTAAAGCGTAATGCAGTTTTAAAAACACTGTTTGGCATAAAGTAAAACACCTCAACTTAAACTTATCATTAACAAAACCTTACGTTTTATTTCAAATTTTAAGAAATGATTAATTCTTTAAATCTGCCCAAAATGGATTATCAATTACTTAGTATTTGTTGTAGTTTCAGGGCTTAAAATTATAACTATGAAACAAAAAAACTTATTTATTTTATTCTTTTTACTTTTCCTGCTTTTCAATGTAAATATTACATTTTCTCAAATTTACAATGCTGACTTTTCAAATAATGGTGATGGCTTTACTGATCACACAACCACATCAGCTCCTGCAGCTGCGCCTGCTGAAGTTGGTCCTTTTGGTAGTTCAGGAAATCAATGGTCATTATCATATACATCTTTACCTGCAACTGACGGCTCAGCCAATTCTTTTAAGGTTGTAGATGGAGCATTAATCTCAGATGATTGGGGAGGCCAGGGAATATTTCAAAGTCAAAGTATCGATGTATCAGCAATTAATTCAGTAGATATTTCAGCATTATCTCAAAACACTGGTGCGAATGATAATGATTTTAAATATTTTTACATCCTAGATGGAGGTTCAAGAGTTGAAACTGCCAATATCTCATCTAGTAATGGAGATAATGTAAATTACACTATAACAGTAGATGTTTCTGGTGTAAATTCAATAGTTGTTGGATTTGAATTTGATGAAAATGGAGGTGGTGATGGTTACACTACTTCATCATTCACAGTATCTGAATCTGCTGCTGCTACTCCAGGTGTATCATTAAGCGCTGTATCTGGAAATACGAATGAAGATGGATCAACAGCAACATTTACATTGGTTTTGGATGTACAACCTACAAATGATGTTGTTTTAAATGTTTCAAGTGGCGATACTGGAGAGGTTACAGTATCTCCTTCAACCTTAACTTTTACTAATGGAAATTGGAATACGCCACAAACTGTTACAGCTACTGGTGTTAATGATGCTAATCAAGATGGTAGCGTAGATGTTACCATTACTATTTCTGTAAATGATGCATTATCCGATGACGCATATGATCCAATAGCTGATGTAACCACTACTGTAACTAATGAAGATGACGAATTACCAAATTTGGTTATTAATGAATTCATGGCAGATCCAGATGCAACTAATGGTGATGCTAATGGTGATGGTTCTGTAGATACAAGTCAAGATGAATTTATTGAAATTTATAATGCTTCTGGCAGTGAATTGAATATTGGTGGGTATACTATTGAAGATAGTAGTGGATTAAGACATACATTCCCAAAAGGAACTATATTGCCTACAGCTGGAACTATTGTTGTATTTGGTGGTGGTACACCAACAAATATCCCTTCATTAACTCAAGTATCTTCTGTTGGCTTCTTAGGTTTAAATAATGGAGGAGATACAATAACTATAAAAGATGCTGGTGGAACAGTTGTAACTTCGTACAGCTATAGTAGTGAAGGAGGTAATAATATTTCATTAGCAAGAAATCCAGATTTAACTGGTAGTTTTGTAACACATGATAATGTAACTGGAAATGGAGGGGTTTTATTTTCTCCAGGAAGAGACAATACAGACAATACTGGTTTTTATAATACATGGTCTGGAACAACTAATAATGTTTGGAGTACAGCTACTAACTGGCTTGATAGTGATAATCCGTCAGCTGCATCAGATAATATATACATCCCAAGTGGTTTAACAAATTATCCAACAACTAGTTCTGCAGTTACCGTTAACGCTACTTTTGTTGGATCAGGAGCTTCTTTAATAGCTCAAAGTACTTATTCAGGTACAATTTATTACCAAAGAAATTTAGGAACTACAAATTGGTACTTAGTTTCAAGTCCTGTTGGTGGGGAAAATATGACGGATATGAGAGCTAACAATGACTTTGCAAGCGGAACAGCGTCTAACATTGGTTTTGCCCCTTATGACAATTCTCAAGCTAGCAGCAATGATAGATGGGATTACTTTGCAAATACAGCAACAACTGCTTTAGTTGACGGAAAAGGTTACTCTACAAAATTGGCATCTGCAGGTAATATTACTTTTTCTGGATCAATGAATGTTAGTGATTTCACATCAATAAACCTATCAGATAATAGTGGTGGTAGTGGAAACGCTTTTAACTTATTGGGTAATCCTTACCCTTCATTTATTTCTATTTCTTCCTTATTAAGTGCTAACGATTCTGGTGGAAATAATTTGTTAACAGAATCAACAATTTGGATTTGGAATGAAGGAACAAGCACTTACGATCAGAGAAATTCAGCAACTACAGGTGCGAATGCATTTATAGCGCCTGGACAAGGTTTCTTTGTTAATGCAGATGGTGCTAGTACAACTTTTAATATTACAGAGGTTATGCAATCACATGGCTCAGGAGAATCATTTCAAAAAAACAGTAGAACAGAAATTAAATTATTTCTTTCAGATGAATCAAAAATAAGAAAATCGGAAATTTATTATATAAATGGTACTACAACCAATTTTGATAATGGTTACGATAGTTCAATTTTTGGAGGTATTACAAATGATTTTCAAGTTTATACGAAACATGTGACTAACAATAATGTTGATGAACAGAAATTAGGGATACAATCACTACCTAACTCAAATTACGAAAATATGGTTATACCAATTGGAGTAATAGCAGATGCAAACAAAGAAATTACTTTTTCTACTGAAGTTGCAAATTTGCCTGAAGGCCTAAATGTGTACTTAGAAGATAGAACTGCAAATACATTTACCCAATTAGATGAAGTAAACTCTGAATACAAAATAACGCTAACCGAAAAATTAGATGGAATAGGTCGTTTTTACCTCCACACTACATCTAGTGCACTTGATTTAAAAGAAGTAGATCTGAATTCAATTCGTATTTACCAAACTAGCAATTCTAACTTGATGATAGCAGGTTTACCACAAGGTAAATCAACCTTTAAATTATTTAATCTATTAGGTAAAGAGATATTGAATAATTCATTTTCAAGCAGTGGAAATAAAGAGATTGTTCTACCAAATTTAGCTAGCGGAATTTATATTGTTCAGTTAGAAACTGAATCAGGAAAATTGAATAAAAAAATCACTTTAGAATAATACGAGTTTAAAAAGATAAAGAAGATGGAAAACAAAAACAACAAACAAAAAGATATCACTCGTAAAGAAGCGATAAAAAAAATAGGCAACTATGGTAAATATGCAGCATTAACTGCTTTAGGTACTTATATGATATTAAACCCTAAAAAAGCCCAAGCTCAAAGCCCTGAAGCTCCAGGATTTGGTTTTTAACTTAACTTTAAAATACAACCCAAAACGCCTCAATCATTGAGGCGTTTTCTAGTTATACTCAATATTATTTTTTACATTTAGAACAATGAAAAAAAACGAATTACTTTATAAAGTTATTGAAGACAAAACCATTACTTGGTTTAAAAACAGCAATGAGTATATCATTTTTGAAAATACAACCGCAGACATTTTAAAACGAATTCATAAAGGAATTCCGATTAAAGTTATTGCAGAAGCTGTTGCTAAAAAATTGAGTGTCCCATTAGAAAAAAGTATCGACTTTATTATTGATTTAGAGAATCAAATAAACAAATCGTTAACAAAACTTAGCCCTGAATTAATTAACGATTATAGAGATATTAAAAAACCTAAGAAATATAAGTACATTAAATATTACCAAATAAATGATATTATATTTCATGTGGCTTATTTAAATGATTTAGAGTTGTCTTACATTCATCCAAAATTTGCACATTTAGAAATAGCAGAAACTAAAAAAGTAAACTACTTCTATGAAATTTTTATAGACACCAACTATATTTTTCTTTATCTAGACAACGAATTTATTGGTGCTTGGGGAAGTAAAGAAATTCATTTTTTTCAAGGAAAATTTTCTATGGAACTGATTCAGAAAATTCATCAGAAAGAAGAGGAAGAATGGTTAGGGGTTTTCCATGCATCTGCCATTGGAAATGGAGAAAAATCCATATTATTTTTAGGTGATTCTGGTAATGGAAAAAGTACTTCTTTGGCCTTACTTCAAGCAAATGGTTTTACCTGTTTGGCTGATGATTTTGTACCTATAGCAGCAAATGAATTGGAAGTGTTTAGTTTTCCTGCAGCCATTTCTATCAAAAAGAATAGTCTAGATACCCTGCTACCCTTTTATGCTGAACTGGCTGATGCAAAGGAATATGAGTATGAACGATTGAATAAAATTGTACGCTATTTAAAACCTAATAATACCAATTATAAAAGTTATCTGCCTTGCAATGATTTAGTCTTTATTAAATATGAAAAATCGAGTAAGCTAGAATTCGATAAAATTTCTAAACTAGATGCATTTCAACAATTAGTACCAGATTCTTGGTTATCTCCCAAAAAAGAGAATGCAGAAAAGTTCTTGAATTGGTTTGAAGGATTAAACTGCTATCAGTTAACCTACTCAAACAATGATGAGATGATTAAAGCTGTAAAACAACTTTTTGAGAATGAATTATAGAGAAACACTTTTTTTTATTGCGGAATGTTTAACCATTAACACGATATCCAAAAATAAGAAAAGAATAGAAAATCAGTTAAAAATCAATGCCGTGAATTGGGATGATATTGTAAAACTTAGTACCGCTCATTATGTATTTCCTGCATTATTTTGTAATCTTAAAAAAGCTAAGTTTTTAGCGTATTTACCTGAAGATTTAGTTGCCTACATGCAACATATTACAAACTTAAATAGAGAGAGAAATCAGGGAATTATAGACCAAGCTAAAGAGCTAAATAACCTATTGATAGCAAACCAAATACAACCTGTTTTTCTTAAAGGTACAGGTAATTTATTAGAAGGATTGTATGAAGATATTGCAAAACGAATGGTAGGTGATATCGATTTTATTTTTTCGAAAGAAGATTATCCTAAAGTTATCTCAATTTTAGAGACAAATGGATATAAAAAGGTTCATCAAACTGAATATGATTTTCCCTCATTTAAACATCATCCTAGATTACAGAAAGAAGGAACAATTGCTGCTGTAGAAATTCATAAGGAATTATTAATTGAAAAATATGCAGATGAATTTAATTACGAGCTTATCGCAAAAGATGTCCAAGAAATTAATGGATTTAAAGTAATGAGTTACAAGAATCAACTTGCACTATCTATAATTGCCAAACAGATTAACGATGCTGGTTTTTATTATAAAGACTTAGCATTAAGAAATGCTTATGATGTTTTTTTATTATCACAAAAAACCAAAGCATTATCTGCTTTTGATCATTTTAACGCTTTAAAAAATCCTTTAAATTGCTTTCTCGCAAGTTGCTATAGTGCTTTCAATAAACCTGAATGTCTGGCATACAAATCAACTTTAGAAATAGAAGAGTATTTGTCAATTTTCGAAGCACAATTGAATAACAGTTCTTTAAGAACTAAAAACTTTAAAGCTGCAGAACGAAAATTATTTATAAAGTCGCGTGCTAACATCCTTTACAAATCTATTTTTGACAAAGAATACAGAAAATGGCTCTCTAAAAGAGTTACTGATAAAAATTGGCAACAAGAAAAATTAGTTCAACTTGGTTTCAAAAAAAACTAAACCAATTGCTTTACCTCTTCAAAATATAAGCCTCCATAATTACCAGAACTCATTAAAACTACAGCTGATTTTTCTAAATTCTCAGAAAATAAAAAGTCTTTAAATTCTTTTGGGTTGGTATAGATTACTAAGTCATCTCTTTGAAATGCGTTTGCTATTTGCTCTTTAGACACCTCTTCTAATTGCTTAATCTCAACTGCATGTGGTGAATAAAATACCACAGCTTTGTCTGCTGCATCTAATGCACCTTTATATTCAGATAGAAATTCCACATTTAAACTAGAATACGTATGCAGTTCTAAACAAGCAATAAGTGTTCTCTCCTTGTATTGTTCTTTAACCGCTTTTGTGGTGGCAGCTACTTTACTTGGGCTGTGTGCGAAATCTTTAAATAATACTGTTTCTGAATTCTCTGCAATTTTTTCTAAACGTTTACTAGCGCCACTAAAACTTGCAATGGCCTCATAGAAATCGTCTTCATCAATTCCCATATGTTGACAAATCCATTTTGCCCCTGCTAAATTTTGCAAATTGTGTTTTCCGAAAATTTCTAATGGTAAATCACCTTCTTCTGTTTCTAAATAGGTGATGCCATTATCAATAAAATGACTAGGCGTTTCGTAAGGGTATTTTTTGATATGATTTTCTGATGACTCTACTATTTCAGCTACATTTTCATCCTCAGAATTGTATACCATACTTCCCCCATTAATCATAGAGTCTGTAAAAATTTTGAACTGCTCTTTATAGTTTTCAAAGGTTGGAAAAACATTTATATGATCCCAAGCAATACCACTTAACAAGGCAATGTTTGGTTTGTACAAATGGAATTTAGGGCGCATATCTATAGGTGAACTCAAATATTCATCGCCCTCTAAAACAATAAAATCATTCTCTTCTGTTAAATGCACCATAGTTTCAAAACCATCTAGTTGCGCACCAACCATGTAATCTACTTCTCTATCATGATAATTTAAAACATGTAAAATCATTGAAGTTATGGTAGTTTTACCATGAGAACCACCAATTACCACCCTAGTTTTATCTTTAGATTGTTCGTATAAAAACTCAGGATATGAATATATTTTTAAACCCATTTCTTGTGCTTTTACCAATTCTGGATTATCAATTTTAGCGTGCATTCCTAAAATAATCACATCTAAATCTTGACTAATTTTCTCAGGAAACCAGCCAAATGCTTCAGGTAATAATCCATATTTTTCTAACCTAGATTTAGAAGGATCATGAATTGTATCATCACTTCCTGAAACTTGGTATCCTTTTTGGTGTAAAGCAATGGCTAGGTTGTGCATTGCACTACCTCCAATAGCAATAAAATGTATGTTCATATCAAAAATTATAAAGAGTAAAAATACAAAAGCTTTCTGCAATATTAATTACCTTTAGAACGAAACTGACTATAAATATTAGATTTATGTTGCAATAAATCTTAATAGAAACACTTGTAGTTATTTAATGCCTGATATACATATCATTAAAAATTAAATTGATTAACGATGATAAAAAGAATAAGTATTGTACTAATAATTTTAATTTGTGCAGCAACCAACGCTCAAAACAACTATAAAAATCTATGGAAAAAAGTAGAAGTTTTTGAGATTGATGGCTTACCTAAATCTGCCTTAAAAGTAGTTGATAGCATTTATGCAAAAGCTAAAAGTGAACAAGAATCTCCACAAATTATTAAGTCTTTATTCTATAAAAGTAAGTTTGCTTTAATCTTAGAAGAAGATGCTCAATTAAAGGTTATTAACCAGTTAAAACTGGAAATTAAAGCATCCAATTATCCTACAAAAAATATTTTGCAAAATGTTTTAGCCAACTTATACTGGCAATATTTTAATCAGAATAGATATAAATTTTACAATAGAACAGAAACAAAGAGTAAAGTTAATAGCAACGATTTTAGAACTTGGGATTTAAATACCTTATTTAAAGAAGTTCATGCTTATTTTGACAAGTCATTACTAGAAAGTGAAATTCTACAGGGTATTGATATTACCTTATTTCAAGATATTTTATTGTTAGATAAAGAGGCTAGAACATATACTCCTACCCTATTTGATTTTTTAGCAAACAATGCTTTAAACTTTTACAAAACCAATGAAAGCGCAATTACAAAACCAAGTTATCAATTTGTAATTGATGATGCCAAATATATTGCTGATTACACCAAATATAAGAAGCTAAATATCAATGCCAAAGACTCACTTTCTTTACAATTAAATGCATTGAAAATTTATCAAAAAATTATTGATTTTCATGCAACAGCAGAAAATTATGATGCCTTAGCTTTTATTGATATTAAAAGGCTAGAATTTGTAAATGCTAATGCCACTTTTAATGATAAAGAGAAGCATCTATATCAAACTTTAAAAATAGCTAAACAAACATTAAAAAACACACCATCATCTGGTATGTATGCGTTTAAAATGGCAGAGATTTTAAATAATCAAGCCAATAAGAAAGCAGCTTTAGCCATCTGTAATGAAGTTCTTAAAAAGTTTCCAGAAAGTCTAGGAGCACAAAAATGCCAGATACTTCAAAAGAACATTACAGCCAAAACCCTTGCTATAACTACTGAAGAGTTTATCCCTATAAATCAAAAATCACGATTATTAGTAACCTATAAAAATATATCCAAACTTTATTTTAAAGCGTATCGAATAAATAATAATCAATTAAGAGTTTTTAACAAGACACATAATTTAGAAGCTAGACTAAAATTAATTAATGTATTAAATGAAGTAACTTCTTGGCAACAAGCCTTAAGAGATGAAAAAGATTATATACAGCATAGTACAGAAATAATTGTTCCTGAATTTAAAAACGGAATGTATTTAATTATAGCATCAGAAGAACAAAAACCAAGCATTAAAAGCATTTATGGAACAGCAACCATTCAAGCTACGAATTTAACTTTGGTAAAGAATTCTTTTAATGGTACAAATAACTTTCAAGTTGTAGATCGTGTTTCTGGAGAACCAATAAAAAAAGCTGAAATTAGATTAACCAATAAATACAGGTATAGAGGTGCTTCTATAATGAAAACATTAAAAACAGACAAAAAAGGTTTTGCCTCTTACAACAGTCGTAACTACTACAGCAATGTAGACATAAAAGTTACCACTAAAAAGGATACGCTTTTATTAGCATCGAATACCATATACGAGAAATCACAAAAATTCAATTCTTCTGAAGAGGATGAAATACGTATTAAGCCTTTTATTTTTGCAGATAGAAGCATTTATAGACCAGGCCAAAAAGTATATTTTAAAGCGATTCTAATTAAAAAGATTGGTGAAAAATCTGAGCTATTAACCAATGAATTTGTAGAAATTACATTAAAAGATGTTAATGGTCAAGTAGTAAAACAACTAGACCTAAAACTAAATGAATATGGTTCTGTTGCTGGTGAATTTACATTACCTGACAATGGTTTAACTGGTGAGTATAGCATAGAAATAGATGAAAGTTATGAGTATGATAGTAAATTTTATGATAATGCTGATTTTTACTTTGAATATCCCACCTTTAAAAAAATTGCAGTAGAAGAATACAAAAGACCAAAGTTCGAAACAACTTTTAACGCTGTTAAAGAAACCTTTAAAGTAAATGATTCAATTTCAGTTACTGGCTTGTCTAAAGCTTTTTCGGGTGCTAGTATTACAGATGCAACTGTAGTTTATCGTGTAAAAAGAATGGTACAATACCCAAGTTGGTATTATTGGTACAGACCAAGACCAAGCTCTGAATCTCAAGAAATTACGAATGGAGAAACAACTACAAATGAAAATGGTGAGTTTACCATTGTTTTTAAAGCAATTCCAGATTCTAAAACAGATAAGGAAAGTTTGCCTATTTTTAGTTATGAAATTACTGCAGATGTAACAGATGTAAATGGAGAGACCAGAAGCGCAACTCAAATTGTAAAAGTTGGGTATCATAGTTTGGTAGCTAAAATCAATGCACCTAATAGAATTGATAAAAACAACCCTGCAAGCCTTACCATTAATACTAAAAATCTAAACGATGAATTTGTTGCTGCTAAAGGAACTCTTAAAATATATAAATTAAATGCACCTAAAACTGCTTTGAGGCCAAGACCATGGGCTGCACCTGATTATCAACAAATTTCTGAAAGGGAATTTAGAAGTTTATTTCCTCATGATCCTTATTTCAATAATGAGAGCGATGAAAAAAACTGGACTAAAGGTAAACTTGTATTCTCCACTAAATTTGACACCGAAAAATCTAAAGAAATTCAGCTAGAAAAGACTAGTAAATGGCTCTCTGGAAAATACATAGTTGTATTAGAAAGTAAAGATAAATTTGGCCAAGAAGTTAAAGATCAACAAAGAGTTACAGTTTTCTCTAAAAATGATAAGAAAGTTGCAGACCAGAAATTATTTACAATAAATACAGATAAAATTTTATATGCAACTGGTGATGATGTTTTGGTTACAGTAGGCTCTGCCTCTAAAAATATAACGGTTGTACTTCAAGTAGAAAAAAATCACAAAATTTTAAGCACACAGTTAATTACTTTAAATAATGAAACTAAAACCATTAAAATTCCTGTTGATAAAAACGATATTGGTGGTTTTGCTATAAAATGGCATTATGTGAATTTTAATTATTTTGAAAGCGGAAATCTATCAATTAATGTTACTGAAAAAAGTAATAACATCAGTTTTATCACAAATGTTTTTAGAGATAAATTACAGCCAGGTCAAACAGAAACTTGGAGTTTTTCTATAAACAATGATACAAATGATGCTATTGCTGCAGAAGTTTTAGCCTCTATGTACGATGCTTCTTTAGATGAGTTTAAAGCACATAATTGGCAATTTAACCCTACAACATCTAAATCTAAATATTATAGTTATAGCAGAAGCTCATCTAACAGTTTTGATAATGTGAGGTTTTCCATAAAAAACTTACCTGTTCAATATTATACCTATCCAAAGA
The DNA here is from genome assembly GCF_036864555.1 of Polaribacter sp. P097. Classification (NCBI taxonomy): domain Bacteria; kingdom Pseudomonadati; phylum Bacteroidota; class Flavobacteriia; order Flavobacteriales; family Flavobacteriaceae; genus Polaribacter; species Polaribacter sp. P097. Next base: position 231,348 of record NZ_JAZETJ010000001.1, read on the forward strand.
TTGGTGCAACTTATTACAATTGGTTTGGTTTTAATATTTCTGCAAACAACTATTTGAATCAGCAATATTTAAGAAATCTAAGAGCAGAAGCAAAAGCTAAAATCATAGAAGATAGAGATGATTATGATTTTATTATTAGAGGAACAATTTCTGATGAGAGTGGAGTTTTACCTGGAGTTTCTATAAGAGTAGTTGGTACAACTTATGGTGCTGAGACTGATTTTGATGGTAACTATACCTTAAAAGTAAAAAAGGGGGAAGAACTTAAATTTGCATATTTAGGCTATAAAATAGTTTCAAAAACAATAACAGACAATAATACTTTTAATCTAAGCCTAGAAGAAGATGCCAGTACATTAGACGAAGTTGTAGTAGTTGGTTATGGTACCTCTACAAAAACAGCTATGGTTGGCTCTGCAAGCAGAAATGCAAGTATGAGAAAAGCACTACAAGGAGAAGTTGCAGGAGTTACTATTTTAAATGATACAGGTCAACCAGGAGCAAATAGTGAATTGAGAATAAGAGGTAATGCTTCAGTTAGTGGCACTAAAAACCCTTTGTACATTGTTGATGGAAAAGTAGTAACCGAGTTTAATTTAGAACCCGCTGAAATTATTTCCATGAACGTTCTTAAGAACGCTGAAGCAACTGCACTTTATGGTGCTAAGGGTGCAAATGGTGTTGTAATTATTACGACCAAAACTGGGCAAGCAAAATTAGATAAGGAATTGTCTCAGGTACAAGCTCGTAAAAACTTTAAAGAAACAGCTTTCTTTTATCCCCAGTTAATAACCGATAAAAGTGGCCAAGTCTCATTTACTTTTACAATGCCAGAAGCTTTAACAAGATGGAAGTTACAATTGTTGGCTCATAGCAAATCGTTAAAATCGACAACAAAAACGTTACAAACCGTAACTCAAAAAGAATTAATGGTTGTACCTAATGCTCCTCGATTTTTGAGAGAAAAAGACACGATACATTTAAGTGCCAAAATTACCAATTTAACTAATAATCAATTGAGTGGTTTTGCTAAATTAATTTTAACGGATGCTATTTCTGGTAAAGAAATAAATTCAGAATTACAAAATATTGCCTCTAACAAAAACTTTACAGTAGATAAGGATGGTAATACCTCTGTTTCTTGGCAATTGGTAATTCCGGAAAACATTACTGCAGTTCAATATAAAATTGTTGCAAAAGCTGGAGATTTTTCTGATGGTGAACAAAATGTATTGCCTGTATTAACCAATAGAATGTTGGTTACAGAAACATTATCTATGTATGTAAAAACAAATCAAACTAAAACATTTACACTAGATAAATTAAAAAACAATACCTCATCAACGCTTAAAAATCATAAATTAACTTTAGAAATCACTTCTAATCCTGCTTGGTATGCCTTGCAAGCTTTACCTTATTTAATGGAGTATCCTTATGAATGTTCTGAGCAAACATTTTCTAGGTATTATGCCAATACAATAGGAAGTTATGTAGCCAATTCGAACCCAAGAATTCAAGAAGTTTTTAATGCGTGGAAAACATCTGATGCACTTTTATCGAATTTAGAAAAAAATCAAGAACTAAAATCGTTAATAATTCAAGAAACACCTTGGTTAAGAAGTGCACAATCAGAAAGTGAACAAAAGAAAAGAATTGCAATTTTATTCGATTTAAACCGAATGAAAAATGAACAACAAAAGAGCATAGAAAAATTAAAAGATATGCAAATGAGTTCAGGTGGTTTTCCTTGGTTTAAAGGTAGTAGGTATGAAAGTAATTTTATCACTCAATACATTGCTTCTGGTTTTGGTCATTTGAAACAATTAGGTGTATCTGAATTTGATACCTCTATCACAAATATGATGTCTAAAACTGTTCAGTATTTAGATAATGAAATAGCTGAGCAATTTAAAAAGCTATTAGAAAATGCTAGTAAAATTAAAGAAGAAGCGAAGATAGAAAAGTTAGGTAAAGAAGATTATAGTAATTATTTAAAGGCAAATCACTTAAACTATTTTACAATACAATATTTGTATATGCGCAGTTTTTATAGTGATATCTCTATGCCTGAAAAAAACGCAGATAGTTTTAACTATTACCTAAATCAAGCTCAGCAATATTGGCAAGACTATAATCTTTATGCGATAGGGCAAATTGCATTAGCATTGTTTCGAAACGATAAAAAAGGAACTGCAAATGCAATTCTTAAATCTTTAAAAGAGAACGCAATTACATCAGAGGAAATGGGCATGTACTGGAAAAGCAATACAGCTGGATACTATTATTATCAAGCGCCTATAGAAACCCAAGCTTTATTGATTGAAGCTTTTTCTGAAATTGAAAATGATATGGCAACCATAGATAATTTAAAAATTTGGCTGCTTAAAAATAAACAAACCAATAGTTGGAAAACTACGAAAGCTACCTCTGAAGCTGTATATGCTTTGTTGTTAAATGGCTCAGATTGGTTATCTGTTACAGAAATGGTTGATGTAACTATTGGAGATCAAAAAATACAGCCCACACAAATGCCAGATGTAAAAGTAGAAGCTGGTACAGGCTATTTTAAAACTTCTTGGAACAAAGAAGAAATTGAACAGAATATGGCAAATGTTACAATTTCTAAAAAAGGAAATGGAATTGCTTGGGGAGGTATGTATTGGCAATATTTTGAAGATTTAGATCAAATTACAAGTGCAGAAACACCTCTTAAACTTTCTAAGAAATTATTCTTAAAAACCAATTCAGATACTGGCAAAAAGCTAACAGAAATTACGAATAATTCCACAGTAAAAGTGGGTGATTTAATAACGGTAAGAATAGAACTTTCTACTGATAGAAATATGGAATTTATTCATTTAAAAGATATGAGAGCTTCTGGTGTAGAACCTGTTAATGTAATTTCTAAATACAAATGGCAAGATGGTTTAGGCTATTATGAAAGCACTAAAGATGCTGCAACAAACTTTTTCTTTAGCAGGTTACCCAAAGGAGTTTATGTATTTGAATACGATGTTCGTGTAAATAATGCTGGTAATTTTAGTAACGGAATTTCTACAATACAAAGCATGTATGCCCCAGAATTTAGTAGCCATTCTTCTGGAATTAGAATAAACATAAAAAATTAAATATCTTTAATTAGTTAATAATAATCTAAATGAGCTAATCTATTTCTTAAGTTACAAGTAGATTTGCTCTGTAATTAATTAAAATAAATAGTAAAAATTATGAAAAAATTAGTTTTAGGATTTGCTTTTATATTAGGAGCTTTATCAATGAATGCACAGTCTATTTCTGAAAATGCTTTGGGTATTAGATTAGGAGATGATGATGGTTTTGGAGGAGAAATTTCTTATCAAAGAGCTTTGGGCGATAACAATAGAGTAGAAATTGATTTAGGTATTAGAGATAACAGTAATTTTGATGGTTTTAAAGCCACAGGTATTTATCAATGGGTTTGGCAATTAGATGGTAATTTTAATTGGTATGCAGGTTTGGGTGCTGGTTTAGCAAATTATGACAGTAAAAGTACAGATGAGTCTGAGACTTTTGTTTTTGCAGCAGGAGATATTGGTATTGAATACAACTTTCCAAATACACCAATTTTACTTTCTTTAGATTATAGACCAGAATTTAGTTTCGGAGATCGTTTTAATGATTTTGGAAATGATGTCGCTTTTGGTATAAGATATCAGTTTTAGAAACAAAGTATAGCCCATAAAAAACCTCTAAATTAATTTAGAGGTTTTTTTATATCCAAAATTTATTTTGGTGGATATTGTTTTAGTATTTCATTTATAATAGAATTATAATGCAATTCCTTTTCTTCTGGAGTTCGTTTCTCTTTGACAGTTGAATTCAAAACTCCTTCCCATATTAAATTATTGGTTTTCGCATTAACAAATTCTATTTTAAAAGTTTCATTTAATTTTTTACCTCCAATTGGTATTCCACCAGAAATACCAAAACTACCATTTCTACCTCCAGAACCTATTCCTACTCCAATTCTTTTTCTATTTACAGCTTCAGAAGTCTTAACATAAACATTAATTAAAATACTTGGATTTTCATTGAGTACTAGGCCTTTTGCGCTCAATTCAGTTTGAATGATAGTCGTAACTCTTTTTACATCTAGTTCATTTAATCCTGCTCCAACATCCTCATAAAAATTGAATGATTTGAATGATGCAAAATCAAGTTCAGAATCATAATCAACCATAACCTTAGACCCAGAACAAGCTGTAATTAAAAAGACTATAAAAATGTATAAAAACTTCTTCATTCACTTATTTCTTTCGTTCTTCTAAAACAACTCTAGTGGGTGTATCTCTACCATTAATTATACTTTCAGTGCCTTTTGCAACAGCCTGAATGGTTTGTGTAATCACTGTCATGTTTAAGGTTTCAGCTTCATCAGAAACTTTATGATAATCTTTATCTACATCTATGGCAGTTGTAGAAAATGTATGAGAAGGGACACCTAACCTTGCCAAAGATGCATTGTCTGACCTAAAAAATAAATTAAAGTTTTTATACGGATCAGGAAATAATTGATACCCTGAACCTTCTAAATTCTTCTGAACAATTTTACCAAAATCAGATCTTTCAAAACCTGTTAACCAAGCAGTATTTGGCCCAAAACTTGGAGTTTTACCAATCATCTCTAAATTAATACCTGCCACAAACTTACTAGCATCTATAACTTTACCAAAATGTGTAGAACCAATTAAACCCATTTCTTCTGCTGTAAAAGCAGCGAAAACAATTGTTCTTTCATTACCCATCTTTTTAAAATATTCTGCCAAGGCTAAAACTCCTGTAACTCCAGAAGCATCATCATTTGCACCATTGTAAATAATATCACCTTCTCCATTTTTCTTCATTCCTAAATGATCATAATGTGCAGAAATAATTACATATTCATTTTTCTTTGATTTACCTTCTAAAACCCCAATAATGTTAGCGCTTGTAATTTCTTCTTTGCTTCTTCTAGGTGTAAAATTAAAGGTCTGTCTGTAAGTTTCTAATCCATCAAAAGTGGTTAAACCTATTCTTTTAAATTCGTTTTCTATATATTTTGCAGCTTTTTCTATCCCTTCTGTACCTGATTTTCTTCCTTGCATTTCATCCGAAGCTAAGGTGTACAGATGTTTCTTTACCATCGTAGAATCTATAAAAAAAGATGATTCTATGGTTTTAGCATTTAACACATCTGTTCTTTTTACTGCAGATGCTCCATCCTTACCATCTTTGCCATCATTCGCTTTTTGGCTTATTTTACAACTTGTAAAACTAAATAAGAGGCCAACTGCAAGTATTTTTATTGTATTTGTCATAATTAAAAGATAATTTATTCGATAAATATAGCCATTTTTTACCACCAACAGATTTATACATTAGGAATTGCAAAACAAATTAGCGAACCAATTATTAACAAGAATAGAAATTATAATTTCTGTACTTTTGCGTAAAATTTATACACATGATTTTATCTGAAATTCCAAATATAAAACACGTAAATTCTAATAATTTCTTTTTGCTTTGTGGGCCTTGTGCTATTGAAGGAGAGGATATGGCTTTAAGAATTGCAGAAAAAGTAATTACAATTACTGACAAATTAGAAATTCCTTATGTTTTTAAAGGAAGTTTTAAAAAGGCAAACAGAAGCAGAATTGATAGTTTTACTGGAATTGGAGATGAAAAAGCATTAAAAATTTTACGCAAAGTTTCTGAAACATTTAATGTACCAACTGTAACCGACATTCATGAAGTTTCTGATGCTGCTAAAGCTGCTGAGTATGTAGATGTTTTACAAATACCTGCATTCTTGGTTCGTCAAACAGATTTAGTGGTTGCTGCAGCTAAAACAGGTAAAGTAGTTAACTTGAAGAAAGGCCAATTTATGAGTCCTGGAGCTATGAAACACGCTGTTCAAAAAGTAAAAGATGCAGGTAATGAAAAAGCTTGGATTACGGATAGAGGAACAATGTTCGGTTACCAAGACATGATTGTAGATTTTAGAGGTATACCAGAAATGCGTGAATTTGCACCTACAGTTTTAGATGTAACACACTCTTTACAACAACCAAATCAAACAGTTGGAGTTACAGGAGGAAGACCTGAAATGATTGAAACCATTGCAAGAGCTGGTGTTGTAAATAATGTTGATGGTTTGTTTATAGAAACTCATTTTGACCCTTCTAATGCAAAGTCTGATGGAGCAAACATGTTGCATTTAGATAATTTAGAAAATTTACTTACCAATTTAGTGGCTATTAGAAAAACCATAAATAATTTATAGGCACAATATTTGATCTCTTAAGTTGTTAATTTATTTGAATGAAACAACTTGTATTTTTATTGGTATTTAGTTCGCTAACTATTTCTGCTCAATCTTATGATGATGTTGATGCTAAGGTTTTAAACTATCCTAGATATTCTAGTGTAGAAAATTTAGCAACTCAAATCCAGAAAGATTTTTCTACAGAGAAAGATAAAGCAAGAGCTGCTTTTTTTTGGTTGGCTAAAAATATTAGATACAATTTAAAAGAGTATTACAAACCTCAAAAAAGAAGTTATAGAATCAGCTATGCAACAGAGTTGGAAAAGGAACAGAAATACCAGCTGTTGGTAGACGATTTAGTTAATAAAACCTTTAAAAATAAAACTGGTGTTTGTGAAGAATATGCCCAGTCTTTTAAGAAAATTTGCGACTTACTTGATATAGAGTCTGAAGTTATAAAGGGTAATGTTAGAAATACTATTGCAGAAATAGGTAATGTTACAGCTGCTACAAATCATGCTTGGAATGCAGTAAAAATTGATGAAAAGTGGCTCATCTTAGATGCTACTTGGGCTGCAGGTTATGAATTTAATGGCAAGTGGATACGTGATTTTAATGACTATTTCTATGACATTTCAAAAGATAAAATTTTGAAATCTCATTATCCAGAAGATGCACTTTGGGTTTTACGATTTGGAAGAATGAGAAAAGAAGAATTTTACAATCAACCAATTTATAGTAATAATTTTCTGGGTTTAGAAGCAGAATTAATCGCACCAACAAAAGGAATTATTTCATTAAATAGCGAAGATTCTATTGAACTAAAATTTAAAAACTTAAAAGATTCGCTTTTACTTTTTTATGTTTTTAAAGGTTCTAATCGCGCTTTAAAACCAGCTATCATTAAAGAAGAAAAAATTTCGCTAGTAAAAATACCAAACCCTAAAAGAAATACAGATTTGGTGTTATTTATTAATAAGATTGATACGCTTCATTTTAAGATTAAACAACGTTAATTTTTCTTATAAAAACCTTTGTCTTTTAATTGATGTGCTTCTTGTAAAACGGTTAATAAAACTTCTTCGCTAATATCTTCTATGTTGTAGTATCTTAAAGATTTAACCACTTTTCTATTTTCAGATATTAGAAATTCATTATACTTTGTAAGATGTGCAGACGCCCAAAAAGCAACATCTACAAAGCCTTTTTTCTTGGATGGATTCAAATAACAAAAGGGCTTGTTATCTAAATAATAAAAAGGAATTTTCCATTTAAACTGCAAATCTACCTCTGGAAACGTACTTTCTATTAAAATTTGAAGGTGCAACAAAATAGACTTAAAGGGTTCTGGTTGATCTAAAATATATCTTTCTGCTGGTTTCATTTTTGTATATTAGCACAAGTTATAAAATTATGAAAAATCAAGATTCCCCACACATTAATTTTTCTTTTACTGGTTTAACTAGTATTTTTTTAGGCTCGCATCTTTTAATTGCAGCTTTTATCATTAAAAGTATTATTGATGGCGCAAAACTTCGAGGAGAAGGCTTAAATTACAATTACTCTTCTCTTACAGAAACCTATGTTATTATTATTGTAATAATAGCCTTTTTACTTTTCCCATCCTCTATATTATTTACAGAAAACAGAAAGGCAAAAAAGCTAGGTTATCAATGTTTAAATCCAATAACGAAAAGGGTTTTAATTAGATACAGTTTAACCCTTATCACTTTGTTTGTAATTCTATTTTTTGTTGGCCAACAAGAATTATATAATTACTTAGTGCCATGTTTTTTATTGATTTATGGTGTAATTATATTTGTTTTTGAACGTAAAGAATACAAAAATGTTCTTATCATTTCAGGAGTTTGTGCGTTACTTAGTGTAATCTGCTTAATTATACCTTCTTATTGGTATTACTCACTCTTTATACTCGGAGTTGCACACTTAACTTATGGAATAAGCAAACAGCAATAAGAAACTAACTACCAATTTTAAAGCCTCCAATCTTAAAGCCAGGTTGTTGGTAATCTTTAGGAATATTTTCTGGAGGTACGGTTAGTGCTCCACCATCTCTAACAGCACTGTAATGTGGAGATAAGATTTCTATACCTGCATTGTGTAATTCATTTTTAATGCTTTCGTGTAAATACGAATAAATTAATGCACCTTTCTCAGGATTTTTGGTATGACAATTAATCTCATAATTGATATAAAAATCATCCAAACTTTTTACAAGTACAAAAGGTTCTGGCTTTTGAAGAATTAAATCTGTGTTTTTGGCTCCTTTTACTAAAGCCTGAATAACATCTCCACTAGGAACATCATAACCTATTGTTACAGAAGTATGTAAAATAACCCCTACATCTTCTGCTGCATTTTTGGTGAAATTTACAATATGGTTACCCAAAATAGATGAATTTGGAATGGTAACATCTAAATTTTTGATTGTTTTTAAACGAGTTACCAGTAAACTTCTTTCTGTTACATCACCAATAGTATTCCCTATTTCTACACGATCTCCTACTTTAAAAGGGCGCATATAGGTAATAACAATACCTGCAACTATATTAGAAATGGCAGCAGTAGAACCTAAAGAAAATAATACTCCTAAAAAAATAGAAACCCCTTTAAATCCTTCAGATTGTGAGCCAGGTATGTATGGCCAACAAATAATAACAGAAAAAGCAATAATTACTACCCTAACTAAATTAAAGGTAGGTTTGGCCCAATCTGCATGAAAACCATCCAAACGAACTGCTTCTTTTTCCAATTCGCTAGTAACATACTTTAAGAATTTTAATAAATATTTTGTTCCAAAAAAGATAACTAGAATAAAAAAGAAACCCGGTATAAAGTCTAAAAAGCCATCAATAACAATATCTACAGGCTTCATGACATAACCCAATATTTGATCTGCAATTTCTTGAGTTTCTGGAATAAAGTGAAAAACGAAGGGTAAATAAAATATTAGAAAAACAATACTTATACCAATTCTTAATGCTCTTATGGTAAACTTTAGAATGTGTTTTTCTCTTCTAGGTGTAATAAATTTAAAGAAATGTTCTACTTCTGCTTTTTTAAATAAAACATTCCTGTCTAATTTATCTAGCTTGGTTTGCAACCACTTAAAAAATTTTTTCAGCAGAAAGAAAAATAGAAATATTCCTAAAATAGAAACACCAAAATAAACGTAATTTAAAACCATTTATAATTTTTAATTGATGGCATAAGATAACAAATGTAAATTATTTTTTATTTGAAATGCAATTTATATTTAGTGGTGGTCTTTTTTTATTTTACGTATAATATCCTCTAAACCATTTAGTTTAAGCTCGTAAACTAACTTTAGCTGATCTCCTAACTTACCTTTAGGAAAACCTTTATTGTTGTACCAAACAATATAATGTTCAGGCAAATCAATTAAAAACATGCCTTTGTATTTACCAAATGGCATCTTCATTTTAGCCAAATCTAAAAGGTATTGTTGGTTGCTATTTAACAAATGAAATCGTTATTTATGAATTACAATGCTACTCTAAACCATCTACATAATCTTGTAGATAAGAAAATCTGTCTGTTAGTTTGCCATTTGCTGTCATTTTAGCTCTAGCTAAAACACCATCTTTATCATTATTAAAAAAAGCTGGAATTACATTTTCGAGAAACATTTCTCCAAATCCTTCACTAGCATCTTTTGGCAATTCACAAGGTAAATTATCTACAGCCATAACCACAATAGCATTATCGTTTTTGTAGTCGACTTCTTTTTCTTCTAAAGGATCATACCCATACACAGGTTCTGCAATAGTTGATGCTTTTATAGTTGAAGCTACAGGCCCATCAATATCACAAGAGATATCTGCAACATATTTAATTTTGAAGTTTACTTGTTTAGCATCTTCTCTAGTAAATAAAAAAGGTGCTCCATCTCCATAAAAATGACCTGCTATAAAAAAGTCGGTCACTGCTGCAAATCGCATAAAATCCGATTCGTATTTTTCTGGGTGATTATAAAAATCAAAATTATCTATAACCTTGCCATCTTTACGCTTATTGTAATCTAGTACATCTGCTAAGCAATACACAACTTCATTAAAAGACTTATTTAAATAATCGTCTACAGATACTTCTTTTATATTCATAGCATCTAACATTTCTTTAGCTCCATAAGCTACTTTACCATTTCCAGTAAGTAAAATTTTAATCGGAGAAAGATTGATACTATTCAAATTTGATATTAATTCTTTTTGACTGTCTAATGTTTCTGCTTTTGGTAAACTAAACTTTTCTGTAGCCAAGCCAATTGCTCTAAAACCATTGTAGGCACCTACAATTCCTGCATACCTTCCAAAACCAATTAGTCTTGCCCCATTTTCTTTGATGATGGTTTCATGGTCGTACAACTCTATATTTTTTTCTAAAATGGCCCTTAACAACTTTGTATTATAAGGCTGCTTTTTTATAGTATGACTAAAGAAAAAATATTTTTTATTTGGTATTAAAGCTTCTATTGGCACTTCTTTAACTCCTAAAAGTACATCACAGTCAGAAACATCTGTAGTGACCTCTATATTTTTATTTTGATAAGCCTCATCTCTAAAAATTCGGATGTCTGAACTTTCTACAACTACTTCTGCTTTAAGAAACTTTTCTTTTAATAATGCCAGTTTGCTTGGTGAAAAAACCACTCTTTTATCTGGTGGATTTTTACGTTCTTTTATAATTCCGAATTTCATATGACTTAAAATAAAAATGCTTTTTTCAGTGTATAAAGATAGACTGAAAAAAGCGTTAAAAAAATTTCTTTTAGAGATTATGCCCTCTCTACTTCACTTTCTGATTTTAGTACTGCACTGCCATCTTCTTGCTTAATGTATAAGGCTTTATTACCTTCTTCACCATCTCTAGTTACTTCGTTACCTTTAATTGTTTTGGTGACTTTTTCTGTATAGGTTTCTTCTACTTTGCCTTCTGCAGTGCCATTTCCCCATTTCCATTTTACTTGTGTTCCTCTCTTAATCATAATTTTTGTTTGCTCAAATTTAAAAATTTGAGTACAAAAACTGTCTTAACAATATGATAAAAATTGTAAACCTAATGCAAATGTTTTTTGTATTTTTGCAGACTGCGTTAAGGATTGAACGATTTGTTTGAGTTCTTTTATGAAATGTAATAGAATAAAAAACGAGTAGTGAAAGCCTGACTTTAATTTTAAATGCTTTTAAAATAAAGTAACGCCCAAATTATTTTGGGGACGACTGGTTTTGACAGCAAGGACAGTGAATTTGTAAGCATATCAAGGAGTGAAATGATTCTTGTAAAACTTATTTCAACTTTTTAAACGGCGAAGATAACTACGCTTTAGCTGCCTAATCTGAATTATAGTAGGATTAAGCCTCGGCTCACAAGGTGAGCAAGCTTTATGTCCACGAAAAGCCTTGGTTTATGGCGTTTCATTTATGGGCATCGTAAAAATAAACATAGAAAACTTGTAGCTTTGGCAGGTTTTCGAAACTAAAAAAGCTAAGTTAAAAGTGGATTGTTCTTAATCAGCTTTTGATCGAAAATTAAGAAAGAACTAAATATGTAGAAAGCTTTTTGGCTGCTTGTTTGGACCCGAGTTCGATTCTCGGCGTCTCCACAATTTAAAACCTCAACTAATTTATTTAATTGAGGTTTTTTTATATAAATTTATGAAGATTGTTTTAATTTCTGACACACATAATAAACACCAGTTTATTAAGGATAATGAATTGCCAATTGGCGATGTTATTATTCATGCAGGTGATATTACTAATAAAGGAAATAGTATTGAAACGTCTTCATTTTTAAGCTGGTTTGCTAACTTACCTCATAAACACAAAATATTTATAGCTGGTAATCATGATTTTCTTTTTGAAAGAAAGAAAAAAGAAGAGATTGCTAAACTTATACCTAACAACGTAACTTATTTAGAAAATTCAGGAGTTGTAATAGATGGCATTCAATTTTGGGGAAGTCCAGATCAACCTGCTTTTTATCAATGGGCGTTTAATAAGACTACTTCTCAACGAAAAATTAGTTTTGATAAAATACCTGAAAGTACAGATGTATTAATTACACATTGCCCACCATTTCGAATTTTAGACGAAACAAAAGATGGTGAAGATGTTGGTTGTAAAGTTTTGCGTGAAAGAGTAAAACAGGTAAAACCTAAATTGCATGTTTTTGGACATATACACGAAGCTTATGGCCAAAAGTTATTTAATAAAACTCAGTTTGTTAACGCTAGTTTGGTTGATGAATATTACGTTCGTAAGAATAAGCCAGTCATTTTTGAGCTATAACTATTTCTTATATTGATGAGGATTTTCTCTAATTCCTTTTTTAAAAATTTTACGAACAGAACTTCTTAAACTATTGTCTAATTTTAAGACTGCATCTTTCATTTTCTGTGAAGGTCTTCCTCTAAATGTGGTAACATGAAAATCGTCATCTTCGAGTAATGGCTGTTTAGAAAAGTAATAATTAGAAACACAACATCTTACATCATCTACCAAAACATTATTTACGGAATGCCAAGATTTTTGATGTGTAGCCATAATAACCAATCTGTTACTCTTACTTTCTATAGCAACAGGTTTATCTTTTAAACCTTTAGGCCATAACTCTAAATTGCCACCATTTTCTAACTTCCAATTGGGAGTTACGTAATAAAGTAAATTTAACACACGCCAAAGTTGCCTGTCTTTGTCATGTGAATTGTCTAAATGCGGACTTAAATAATTACCTTTTGCCATCAATGATAAACCACCTGCATATAACTTTTCATCGGGCAAAATATGGGGTATACTTGTTATCTCTGAGATTAACTTTACCACTCGAAGATCTTGAAAAGCATAAATAACTTCCTCTAAAATGGGAGCATACTTATTCATTTGATAAGCAACATATTTATGCTCTCTAATACTTTTTCGTTTTTTGGTAGCTTCTAAGTCAGGAAAATTTAGATGAATTTTTTCAACCAATTCTTCAGGAAGCAAATCATCTACAAAAAAATAACCAATTGTATCTTTTGATTTCTTGTATGCACAAACCAACTGTTCTTTATCAGTCTTTAATTTTTCTACTATGAAATTTGCTATTTCTTTTCTGTTAATCATTTAATTGTTTGCGAAAAAGATATTTGGTCTTGGCAATGATATAAAATAATGGTTTAAAAAATTTATTACTTAAATCAATTTTTAGATTTATCTCTTCTTGATAAATAGTCCAATCTCCTGATTTTGAAACCCCATCTGAACTACACTTAGCAATAGGCAAATCTAAAATTTTACAAGTAAAATCATTTTTAAACAGATATAAATTCAACCAATAATCTGCTAAAACTGGATATTTTAAATCGTACTTAATGGTATCAAAAATTTCTCTTTTGTAAAATGTACTTTGATGATGCAATCCATTTCTGACCCACATAAATTTAGACCAATATACATCTTTCACCTTTTTCTTTGTATTGTAAATAAAAGCACTTTTATTTCCTTCATAAATAACCTTACCAGCAATCAGCGTATTTTCTGTGCTAGATTCTTCTGCAAAAACAGTAGCCAAGGTATTTTCATTAAACAATTCATCATCTGAACCTAAAAAATGAAGATACTCTCCTTTAGATAAAACTATACCTTTATTCATGGCATCATAAATACCTTTATCAACTCTAGATTGATAGTAAAATGGTTTTTCTAAACTACCTAAATAATTTTGAGTTTCTATAGATGAGCCACCATCAATTATCCAAACTTCATAATTCTTAAACGTTTGCTGCTTGATACTTTCTACGCATTTCTGCAATCCAGAAAGATTATTAAATACAGGAATTATTATGGATAATTTAGTTTTGATAATTTTACTTTTAAAAATATTGATCTAATTTCTTTTGCTCAATTTCCCAACAAAGTATTTCTTTCGCTTTTTGCTGGTTGCTTTTAATTTCTGTGAGTAACTCCTTGTTAGCTAATAAATCATTTATAGTTTTGGCAATGGTTATCGGTTGATAATCATCTACCAACACTCCAACATTAAAATCATTTATAATTCTTTCTACTTCAGGCAGTCTACCTGAAATAATTGGAATTTCTGCATGGATATAATCAAACAATTTATTGGGTAAAGCATACTTAAAACTTAACCCTAAAGGTTCTTCTAAAACCATTCCTAAAGTAGCTTTTTTAGTATAATTAAATAGCTTTTCTCTAGCAACTCTGCCCATAAAATGAACTCTATGTTGCATATTTTGCTTTACTACAAACTCTTTTAGCTCCTCTTCTACTTTACCATAACCAATAATAATTAAATCTAAATTATGTATATGATGAAGTGCTTTAATCATCGGTTTTAGACCTCTACCAGGGTTTAAAACTCCTTGATACAATATGGTTTTATTTTCTGTGGGAAATGATACCTCTTCTACCTCTAAAACATCTTTTTTTAACGGAATATTTCTTATTAACCCCATATTGTTCTGATATTTTGAATGATAAAACTCGACTATAGATTGGCTAACAGTATAGGCTTTTTTAACGCGAGGTAAAAAGTAATTTTCTAAGGTTCTCCAAAAATTTTGAACAAATCGTCTACCTTGTAATTCTGGTCCTTCAGAAAAAAGCTCATGACTGTCGTAAACCAATTCTACTTTTTTAAATCGACTCGCAAAAAAACATGCTGGTAATGTATCTAAATCATTAGAAAGAATAACATCGGTTTTTGTAAATAGTAATGTGAATAATAACCTTAAATTGAATTCAGCATAAAACAAAAAATTATGATTAAAAAAATGTTTTTTGCGTACTATTTTATAAGATCGATCTACGTTTATTGTATTTGGTAAAACTCTACCATACATAGTTACTTCATAATTTTTAGAAATTAAATAATTGCAAATTTTGTGCACTCGATAATCTGTAGAAATATCGTTTGTAACTGCAACAAAAATTTTCTTTTTACTCAAAAATCTATTATTAAGAAACCGTAGTTTGCTGTGTAACTTCAAAAAGTTCTCCAGCCTCAACCTTTAAAGTATTGTGTTTAAACTTTACAATTAGCTGATAATCATGAGTGGCCATCAAAATAGTTTTACCACTTGTGTGAATTTTATTCAACAAATCCATAACCTCTAAAGAGGTCTTTGGGTCTAAATTACCTGTTGGCTCATCTGCTAAAATTAATTCTGGATCGTTTAAAAGTGCTCTAGCTATTGCCACTCTTTGTTGCTCACCTCCAGAAAGTTCAAAAGTTTTCTTGTAGTATTGAGATTGCATACCAACTTTATCTAGAACTTCGTTAATTTTAGATTTCATTTCCTCTTTGTTTTTCCAACCAGTAGCTTTTAAAACGAATTCTAAATTCTCAAAAACAGTTCTATCACTTAACAATTTAAAATCTTGAAATACAATTCCTATTTTTCTTCTTAAAAACGGAATTTCTTTCTCCTTTAATTTTTTTAAATCAAAGTCTACAATGGTTCCTGTACCTCTTTGTAATTTTAAATCGCCATAAAGCGTTTTCATTAAACTACTTTTTCCACTTCCAGTTTTTCCAATTAAATAATAAAATTCACCTTTATTAATGGTTAAATTTACTTTAGATAGTACCAGATTATCTCTCTGATAAATATCAGCATTTTCTAAATGTAAAACTGTTTTTTCCATAAAATAGTAGTTTATACAAACTTATAAGTTTCTATTGATTTTAGCACAAGATTTTACAACTATTCTTATTTTTGAATTATTTTTTTCGTGATTTTTTCAATAATAATCCAACAATTTGTAGAAATCTTCGTTAGTGAATTTATAACTAAAACATTTGTATGAAAATTCGTTTTATGGCAAAACAAGTTTTATTCCTATTCTTTTTTACGATTACCTCTGTAGTATTTTCTCAACAGTCTATTATAGATGTAAATGCAGAAGCTAATTTTAACGATGCTTTAAAGCTGTATAACAATAAAGCGTATGCAGCTGCACAAAAAACGTTTGCAATTGTAGAAAATAGTGCTTCACCAAAAAGCACTTTAATGGCTGATGCAAGTTATTACAATGCAATGTGTGGCATTAAATTAAATCAAACAGATGCAGATAAAAAAGTGTTGAGTTTTGTAGAAAATTATCCTGCAAGCAATAAAAAAAATAAAGCATTTTTTAAGGTTGGTAACTATTACTTTGCTAATAAGAAAGCAGCTCATGCTTTAAAATGGTATCAAAAAGTAAATTTGGACGGTTTATCTAAAGAAAACCAAAAAGAAATCAACTTTAAAATGGGTTATGGTTTGCTAGTTGCAAAACGTTTAGATTTGGCGAAAGATAAATTTTTACCTCTAATAAATGATGCCAAATATGGTAATGATTCTAGGTATTATTATGGTTATATTTCTTACAAATTAGAAGATTATGGCTTAGCAGAATCTACCTTAAAAGAAATTGCAGACAACGATTCTTACAAAGCCGAAATTTCTTATTACTTATTAGACATTAGCTTTAAGGCAGGTAGCTTTGAAAGATGTATTTCTGTTGGTAAAGAACTTTTAAAAACTGCCAAAAGAAAGGAAGCTTCTGAAATATCAAAAATTATTGGTGAAAGTTATTTTAATCTGAACAAATACGAAGAAGCAATTCCTTACCTAAAAGGATATAAAGGTAAAAATGGCAAATGGAATAACACAGATTATTATCAATTAGGTTACGCCTATTTTAAACAAAATGATTTTGAAAACGCCATAAGTTATTTTAATAAAATTATTGATCAAGAAAATGCAGTTGCACAAAATGCCTACTATCATTTAGCTGAATGTTATTTGAACATAGAAAAGAAAAATGAGGCACTAAATGCTTTTAAAACTGCTAGTGAAATGAGCTACAACTCAAGCATAAAAGAGGATGCCGCGTTAAATTATGCCAAGTTAAGTTATGAAGAAGGCAATCCTTTTGAGAATGTATCTGATGTGCTGCAAAACTATTTAAAAACATATCCTAATTCTACTTCTTATAAAGAAATAAACGAATTAATTGTGTCCTCTTTTATTCATGAAAATGATTATCAGGGTGCTTTAGAATACCTTAAAAAGAAGAAATCTACCGAAAATTTAAATTTAAGTTTAGAGGTTTCTTTATACAGAGGAATTCAATTATTTAATGAGAAAAAAATCTCTGAAGTTTTAGCTTTTTTCACTT
This sequence comes from Polaribacter sp. P097, assembly GCF_036864555.1. Lineage (NCBI taxonomy): Bacteria > Pseudomonadati > Bacteroidota > Flavobacteriia > Flavobacteriales > Flavobacteriaceae > Polaribacter > Polaribacter sp. P097. Next base: position 248,838 of record NZ_JAZETJ010000001.1, read on the forward strand.
CAGCAAAAACATCAAACACTATTGAAATTAGCAGAAAAGCCAAGTATTGGGAAGCAGAAACGTTATATAGATTAGAGAATTATGAAGAAGCTCTTTCTAAATTTATTGCACTCAACAATAGTTTAAGAAGTGCTAATAATAAAGATTTTCCTTTATTAGAGTACAATATTGCATATTGCCATTTTAAATTAAAAGATTATGAAAAAGCAGCGTTAACATTCAATCAATTTTCAGGTAAAGGTAATATTGATCAAAATAGTAAAGACGATAGTTTTTTGCGTTTGGGAGACAGCTATTTTGCCATTAGAAATTACGAGAAAGCCATTAGAGCTTATAAAGTAATTGTAGATAATTCAGGTTTAGATGCAGATTATGCAATGTATCAAACTGGTATGAGTTATGGATTTCAAAATAAAAATGAAGCTAAAGTAAATGCCTTAACAAAAGTGATAAATAATTACCAAATTTCTTCATTAAAAGATGATGCTTTATTTCAACTTGCAGCAACTTACACAAAGCTAAAAGATTACGAAAAAGCGCATCAAGCTTATAATCGTTTGCAAGAAAAACACGTTAAAAGCGTGTTTATTCCTACTGCTTTAGTTCGTGAAGGGTTGTTGTATTACAATCAAAATAAAAACTCACTTGCCTTAAATAACTTTAAGAAAGTAGCACAAACCTACCCTAATTCATCAGAAGCTTTAGAAGCCGTAAAAAATGCAAAAAACATTTATGTAGATGAAGATCGACTAAATGAATATGTAACTTGGACAAAAACTTTAAATTTTGTTGAAGTATCAGATTCTGAGTTAGAAAATTCAAGTTTCGCAATTGCAGAACGTAAATATTTTGAAGGTAAAAATAATGGTAGCATTCTTAGTTTAAAAAAATATTTACGAAGTTTTCCTAATGGTAAAAATAGTTTAAAAGCCAATTATTATTTGGCAGATATTTTATTTAAAGAAGCCCTTTACAAACAAGCTATAGATAAATATATAGTTGTTTTAGAGGCAGGTCAAACAGAATTTAGTGAAGATGCTTTAGCAAAATTATCTCAAATCTATTTGCAAGAGAATAACTTTAAAGAAGCTGAACCTTATTTATTAAGGCTAGAGCAAGAAGCATATAGTGCAGAAAATATATTGTTTGCACAGAGCAATTTAATGAAAGGCTACTCAACTTTAAATGAAAATGATGCTGCTTTAAACTATGCAAAAAAAGTATTATCAAAAGATAAATTAGATAACGAAGTTATTTTAGATGCAAAAGTAATTATAGCTAGAACCGCTTTTAAAACCGAAGATTTTGATACTGCAAAAGAGTATTTTACTACAATAGAGAAAACAGCAGATGGCGAATTGAAAGCAGAAACCTTATACTATAAAGCGTACTTTTTAAACAAAGAAAACGAGTATGAAAATTCCACAAAAGTAGTACAAGGCTTAATTGCAGATTATAGTAATTACAAATATTGGGGTGTGAAAAGTTATATAATTATGGCTAAAAATTATTACAGCTTAGAAGACGCTTATCAAGCCACATTTATTTTAGAAAACATTATTAAAAATTTCGGTCAGTTTGAAGATATTGTAACAGAAGCAAAACAAGAATTAAAAGTGATTAAAGAAAGTGAAGCTAAAACCAATAACTCAGTAACTTCTAAAAATAAAAAATAATGAAAAAGTATTTAACAATTTTCGTGTTGTTTTTAGGAACGTTATTTTCTCACGCACAAAGCACAAAACCGGCTAAAAAAAACAGTAAAATAGATACTGTTAAAACAGAAGTTATTGAGGTAGTTACTACCTACAATCCTGAAATTGCAGATGCTAATAAAATTAAGCAAAACCCTACTATAAAGCTATTAGCAAAAAGTAAAAAGAAGAAATTGAAGTACACCATTTATTCAGCTCCTGTTGCTTCAACATTTATACCTAAAAGTGGCGTTGCAAAAAGTATTGATGTTGGTGTAAAAGAACGCATATATAAAAATTTTTCAGCTTTAGGTTATGGTAATTTTAATTCGCCTTATGTTGAAACTTATCTACATAATTATACACGTTTTCAAAGCGAATTTGGGCTATCTGCTAAGTACACTGGATCATTAGATAATATTGAAAACACCAAATTAAATAGCGATTTCAGCAATTTAAACGCATCTATTTTTTACAAAAAAGAAGAGCGTTATTTTGATTGGACCATCACATTAAAAGGAGAAAGGAATACCTATAATTGGTATGGAATAGATGAACCAACCTTTACTGAAACAGCTATAGGAAATATTAACGAAAACCAAACTTACAATTATTTTAATTTGGTAGGTGATATTGATTTTATTGATGCTTACATTACCAATAGTCAATTATCATTAGAGTATTTTAAAGATGACTACAACAGCGCTGAATATAAATTCAACTTAAATACAAATTTAGATTTACCTCTTGATTTTTTAAATTCTAGTTTCAATAATATTCAAATAAAAACAGGTCTTGAATATTTAGGAGGTTCTTTTGAACGTGAATTCACCAACGCAATTGCTATAGATTATTCGATTTTTACAGCAAAAATAAATCCTGAGTATAACACTAAATTTGGAGATTTTTCTTTAAAACTTGGTTTTAAATTCTTTGCTGCTTTTGATACAGAAAATGAGGTGAATCATTTTTTAGTTTATCCTGATATTCAAATTCAGAAACCAATACTGAAAGATAATCTTACAGTGTATGCAGGTGTTTTAGGAAATTTAAAAACCAATACTTATAAGGATTTCTCAAGCGAAAATCCATTTATTAGTCCTACTCAATTTATTACCCAAACAAATGAAAAATACAACGCTTTTTTAGGTTTTAACGGAATTCTAAATAAAAGTTTGAGCTATAATTTATCAGCTACTTTTAAAGATGAAGAAGACAAAGCATTATTTGTAAAAAACTATTCAAAATCAAATGGAGCAAATAATGGTAATAATGGTATTTTATTTAGGGGATATGAATATGGTAATTCTTTTTCAATAGTTTATGATGATGTACAAACCATTTCTTTAGCTGCAGAATTAGAATATGACCTTTCTAAACAACTCTCACTATCATCACAATTTCAATTTAACCATTACGAATCTACCACAGAAACAGAGGCTTGGAATTTACCCAATTTAGAAGCGTCCTTTAGCGCGAAATACAAAACCAATACATGGTATGCCAACACCAACATATTTTTTGTAGGAGAAAGAAAAGATATTTTATATTCTGGTTCTTCATTCAATATTAGTGGTGCTCAAACCCTTGATTCTTTTGTTGATGTTAATTTAAATGGAGGTTATCATTTTTCTGATAAGTTCTCTGCGTTTGTAAAATTAAATAACGTTTTAAATAATAATTATCAGAGATTTTCCAACTTTAATGTGCAAGGTTTTCAAGTTCTTGGAGGGCTAACTTATAAGTTTGATTTCTAACAAATTAGCGTTTAACAACCAAAAAGAGCAACTTATCTAAAAAGCATAGAGTAACAGCCTAGTTTTTAATTATATTTGTGCTTCTATGATTTATTACCTATTAATCGCTTTCCAAGCGTTTTGTATCTTTCATATTTATAAAAGCAGAAATGATTACTACTGGTATTTCATAGTATTTTTTGTACCTGTAATTGGTGCTATTGTTTACTTCTTTTTAGAAATTGTGAGCAGCAAAAATATTTCGAATACAAACCATAAAATTAGAAACTCTCTAAATCCTGGTAAAAAGATTAAAGATCTTAAAGAAAAGCTACATCTTGCAGATTCTTTTCAAAATAAATCTAACTTGGCAGATGCATACAGAGAAAACAAAAACTTTCCTGAGGCTATACTTTATTACGAAAAAGCTTTAGAATCTATCTCTTACGAAGATAAACACACCTTAAATAAATTGGCTAAATGCCATTTTGAACTAAAGAATTATAAAAAGGTAGTGGAATGTGTAGGTGAAATAGATTTAGATAAGTTTTTTAAAGGCACCATTTGCATTTATGCTATATCATTAGAACAATGTGGCTTTAATGAAAAAGCGGAAAGTGAATTTAAGAAAACCAATATTAGATATTCGAATTACCCAGAAAGGTTAGAATATGCTCGTTTTTTAGTGAGACAAAATAACGGTATTGATGCAAAAAAAACGCTAGATGTTATCATTTCTGAAATTGATAATATGATTGAAAGTAATAAAAAGAAATACAAATATGTATATAAAGAGTCTATCAAGCTATTAGAACAGGTTTAAATCCTTTTAATTTGTATTCATAATCTATTATGATTTTCGTAGTTTTATAAACTTAATAAAAAACTACAAAATGAAAAAAACACTACTCTTTCTTTCACTAATTCTTTTCATGATTTCTTGTAATCAAAAACAAGAAAAAACTATAGACGATACTCAGCTAACTACAGAAGAAAAAACCGATTCTACACAAATTAAATCGCTATTCAATGCTGCTCTTACAGATGGTAAATCGTATGAATGGTTAAGAGATTTAACCAAAAATGTTGGTGGTAGATTATCTGGATCTGCAGAGGCACAAATGGCTGTTGAATGGGGAGAAAAAGTAATGAAAGAAGTTGGTTTAGATTCAATTTGGTTACAACCAGTAATGGTTCCTCATTGGGTTAGAGGCGAGAAAGAAATAGCTACATACACTACAAATGGTGAGCAAAAGAATGTTGCTATTTGCGCATTAGGTTTTTCTGTAGCTACACCAAAATCTGGAGTATTAGCAGAAGTAATAGAAGTTAAAAGTCTTGAAGAAGCAGAAGCTTTAGGAGATAAAATGAAAGATAAAATTGTGTTCTTTAATAGACCTTTTGACAATACATTAATTCACACCTTTAAAGCATATGGAGGCTGTGTAGATCAAAGAGTTAGAGGTGCTGCAGTTTGTGGTAAATACGGAGCTAAAGGTGTAATTGTAAGATCTATGACCAATGCTATAGATGATTATCCTCATACAGGAACTATGAGTTATGGAGATTTACCAGTTGAACAGCACATACCTGCTGCTGCAATTAGCTCTTTAGCTGCAGAAAATTTAAGTAAAGACTTAGACACGAATCCAAATTTAAAATTCTATTTCAAACAAAGTTGCGAAACTTTACCAGATGCGCCTTCGTTTAACGTTGTTGGCGAAATTAGAGGGTCTGAAACTCCAGAAAATATATTTGTGGTTGGTGGTCACTTAGACTCATGGGATTTAGGTGAAGGTGCTCATGATGATGGTACAGGTGTTGTACAATCTTTAGAAGTAGCCTATTTATTTAAGAAAAATAACATCAAACCAAAAAACACGCTTCGCATCGTTTTCTTTATGAACGAAGAAAATGGTACTAGAGGTGCAAAGAAATATGCTGAATTAGCGACTTTAAATAAAGAAAATCATATTGGTGGGTTAGAATCAGATTCTGGAGGACATACTCCAAGAGGTTTTTCTATTGATGCAAATAATGCAAACACCAGCCTACTGCAAAGTTGGAAAAAACTTTTAGCTCCATATGGTTTACATGATATAGACAAAGGTGGTTCTGGTGCAGATATTAGTCCTTTAAAAGATGAGAATGTAACCTTGGTGGGTTACAGACCAGATTCACAGCGTTATTTCGATTACCATCATACAAGCAGAGATACCTTTGATAAAGTAAACAAACGTGAGTTAGAATTAGGTAGTGCATCTATGGCTAGCATTGTATATTTAATGGATAAATATCTTTATGGAGATACCCCTGTAAAATTATAATTTTATGGATATTCTAATTATCGTATTAAAAATAATATTTGGAGGGTTTTTCTCTTTTGCAGGAATTATGCACATAATAAAACCAAATGTTTTTAAACATTTTATCCCTGAAATTTTTCCAAAAAAACTAGTTAATTATGTTATTGGCTTAATAGAATTAGTACTAGGTATTGGGGTCTTTGTTCCTCAAACGCAAAAAATGGCTGCATTAGGTATCATATTTTTACTAATATTTCTTTTGCCAATTCATATATGGGATGTTACCAAAAAAAGACCTGCCATTGGTTCTAAAACAATAGCTATTGTAAGAATACCATTTCAATTTGTTTTGATTTACGGTGCTTATTTAATTTATATAAATGCTTAAATTCTAAAAATGAAAAAATTATACCCACTTTTTCTATCTCTAATTTTAATCACATCTTGTCAAAAAGAACAGGCAGATTTAATTGTAATTAATGCAAATGCATACACTGTAAATTCAAACTTTGATAATGTAGAAGCATTTGCAATTAACGATGGAATGTTTGTTGCAGTAGGATCTACCTCAGATATTAAAGAAAAATACCAATCAGATAATATTGTTGATGCAAAAAACCAAACGATTGTTCCAGGTTTAATAGATGCACATTGCCATTTTTATAGAATGGGTTTACAACAACAAAAAGTAGATTTGGAGGGCACAACAAGTTATGATGATGTACTTGAAAGATTAGTAGAATTTCAAAAAGAAAAGAATACCAATTATATTACAGGTCGTGGATGGGACCAAAATGACTGGGACATAAAAGAGTTTCCTACCAAAGAAAAATTAGATGAATTATTTCCAAACACACCAGTTGCAGTAACTCGAGTTGATGGGCATGCCCTTTTAGTAAACCAAGCTGCATTAGACTTAACCGAAATTACAAATGAAACTAAAGTTACTGGTGGAGAAATCATTAAAAAAAATGGTAAGATAACTGGGGTGTTAATTGACTCTGCTATGGATTTTATCAAGATACCTACAGTTTCTAAAGAAGAAGCAGTTCAGGCTTTATTAGACGCTCAAGACATTTGTTTTTCGTACGGATTAACAACTGTAGATGATGCTGGTTTAGATAGAAATACTATTGAACTTATTGATGATTTACAAAATAACAATAGTTTAAAAATGAGAATTTACGCCATGATTTCTGGCGATAAACAAGAACAAATAGATTACTATTTAGACAAGGGAATTTACAAAACCGACTATTTAAATGTAAGATCTTTTAAAGTTTATGGTGATGGAGCTTTAGGCTCTAGAGGAGCAGCAATGAGAAAATCGTACACAGATAGAGACAACCATTTTGGTGCTTTAATTTATTCTCCAGAAAGATATCAAGAATTGGCTAAACAAATTGCAGCTTCTGAATTTCAAATGAATACACATGCTATTGGAGATTCTGCTAATACTTGGTTGGTAAAAACTTATAATAATGTTCTTAAAAATAAACAAAATAGACGTTGGAGAATTGAGCATGCTCAAATCATAAGTCCAGAAGACTTTAAGAATTTCGATAATATTCTACCATCTGTTCAGCCAACCCATGCAACATCAGATATGTATTGGGCAGAAGACAGAGTAGGTTCTGAAAGAATGAAAGGCGCCTATGCATTTAAAGACCTTTTAGATAATTATGGAAAAGTTGCCTTAGGTACAGATTTTCCTGTAGAAAAGGTAAATCCCTTTTATACCTTCTATGCTGCTGTAGCCCGAAAAGATTTAAACAATTATCCTGAAAAAGGATTTCAAATGGAAAATGCACTTTCTAGAGAAGAAACATTAAAAGGAATGACGCTTTGGGCTGCATATTCTAATTTTGAAGAAGATGAAAAAGGTAGTATTGAGATTGGTAAATTTGCAGATTTTGTAATTTTAAATCAAGATATTATGACTGTAGAAGAGGCTAAATTACCTAAAACAATAGCTTTAGCTACCTATTTAAATGGCGAGAAAGTATATCAATCAGAGTAGTTAAAAAAAGACAATACATTGAAAATTTAGTTTATTTTCAGTATTTTTATTGCGAATTATGCTAAATACATTGGCATTATTCTTGATGTATTATTAAAAATTCAAACGATATGAAAATAATAAAAACTCTAATGCTTTTAGTGGCTTTTACTTTTGCTACTAATAGTACAGCACAAGAAAAAAAGTCTAAAGAAAAAATTAAATTAACAATATTAGTTAAAGATGCAAATAACCAGGCAGTTCCTGGAGCAGTTATTTTAATTGATAATGTAAAACAAAGAAGAGTAGCCAATAAAGCAGGTTACTTTAAAGTAAAACTAGACAAAGCTCCAAAAGAAATTACTGCTTTTTCACCTTTAGTAGGTGTAAAAAAAGTAGCTTATAAAGGGCAATCTTCTATGATAATTAACATAGTTAGTGACAGCAATGATGAAAATTATGTTTCAGGAAGTCGTGATACAAAAGTAGCAGATCCTATTCAGTTTAGAGATATTTATGACTATTTAAGAGGAAAAGTTGCAGGAGTTAATGTTTCTACAACGAATCAAATTCGAATTAGAGGAACAGCTTCTTGGGGTGGTGGTAGAGCTCCTTTATTAATTTTAAATGGTGTACCAGTAGACGTTGATTCGTTTGGAGATATTGTACCTACAACTATTAGAAAGGTTAAAGTTTTAAAAGGCCCAGAAACTTCAATTTATGGTTTAAGAGGTGCCAATGGTGTTATTGAAGTTACTACAACTATCAATTAATACATAACTAGAAAAATAAAAAAAGCGATGTTTAAAACATCGCTTTTTTTATTTGTTATTTGAAACTATTATCTAATTCCAGAGATGAAATTCTCAATTCCAGAAACTCCGTTAGTTTTTAAACTTTTGATAAAGGCAGAACCAATAATCGCCCCATTTGCATAATTACATGCTGTAGTAAATGTTTTGTTATCAGAAATACCAAAACCAATTATTAATTTACTCTTTAAGTTCATCGATTTAATTCTTTCGAAATAGGCTATTTGCTGATCTGATATTTCTCCTTTTGCACCTGTAATCGATGCTGAAGCAACCACATAAATGAACGCATTTGTATAATTATCAATTTTTTGAATACGCTCTTCAGAAGTATGAGGTGTAATTAAAAATACATTTGTTAAACCGTATTTCTCAAACAATTTTTGATAATGGTTTTCAAACTCCACCATAGGTAAATCTGGTATTATCAAAGTATCAATACCACATTCTACAACTTTCTTGCAGAATTTATCTTCTCCATACTTTAACATTTGATTCAAATATCCCATTAAAACTAATGGTGTGTTGTTAGAAACTTTAATTTCCATCAACTGATCAAAAACAACATCTAAATTAATACCATTTTTTAATGCTTGCTGACTGCTATCTTGTATGGTTGGTCCATCTGCCAACGGATCTGAATAAGGCAAACCAACTTCAATAAAATCTACATTATTATTTTCTAAAGCTTTTATAACTTTACTTGTATCGTTCAATTCTGGATAACCACAAGTAAAATATATAGATAATAAGTTTTGATCTTTCTCTTGAAATATCTTTTGAATTGAGTTCATGTTTAATCTTCTAAATGTTTGATAAATGTTTCTAAGTCTTTATCTCCTCTGCCAGATAAATTTATAACCACTACTTGATCTTTCTTAAAATCAATTTTAGGTAAAACCGCTAAAGCATGTGCTGTTTCTAAAGCAGGAATAATACCTTCTAATTTGGTTAATTCGTAACCTGCAGCTAACGCTTCTTTATCTGTGGCGTTCATAAACTTGGCTCTCCCACTTTCATATAAATAAGCGTGTAATGGGCCAACACCAGGATAATCTAACCCTGCAGAAATAGAATAAGGCTCTACAATTTGCCCATATTCATCTTGCATTAAAATAGTTTTAGCACCATGTATAATACCAACTTCCCCTAATTGAGAAGTTGCAGCACTTTCACCAGAATTAACACCCAAACCAGCAGCTTCTACAGCTATTAACTCTACATCTTCATCATCAAAATAATGATAAAAAGCACCAGCAGCATTAGAACCACCACCAACACAAGCTATAATAGTATCAGGATTTTCTTTACCCGTTTTTTCCTTTAATTGCCATTTCATCTCTTCAGAAATAATTGCTTGTAAACGTGCAACCATGTCTGGATGTGGATGTGGCCCTACAACAGACCCAATTAAATAAAATGTTTCTGGATTCTGAATCCAATAACGAATGGCTTCATTTGTAGCATCCTTTAAAGTTTTAGAACCCGAAGTTGCAGGTACAATTTTAGCACCTAACATTTTCATTCGTGCAACATTGGGTGCTTGACGTACAATATCTTTTTCGCCCATAAAAACAGTACAATCTAAGCCCATTAATGCACAAACAGTAGCTGTTGCAACTCCATGCTGACCTGCACCAGTTTCTGCTATAATTTTGGTTTTACCTAATTTTTTAGCAATTAGAATTTGACCCACTGTGTTGTTTACTTTATGAGCTCCTGTATGACATAAATCTTCCCTTTTCAAATAAATATGCGCACCATATTTTTCTGACAAAGTTTTGGCTAAATAAAGAGGTGTAGGTCTGCCTACAAAATCTTTTAAAAGCGATTTATATTCGTCTTGAAATTCTTTAGATTCGATAATTTGAATATAATTATCTTCTAATTCTTTTACATTCGGATGTAAAAGTTCAGGGATAAATGCGCCTCCAAATTGCCCAAAATAACCATTCTTATCTGGCTGAAATTTTGATTTCATATCTCTATATTTTGTTATGAATTATTGTATAAAATCAAGATTATTATGATTCCACAAATAATTCTTTTTTAAACTTTTTTAACTCCTCTATTTTTTTAGCTCCTGGTTTACTTTCAAATTTACTGTTTACATCCAAAGCATAAATTGGCAAATTAGAGCCTATTATTTTTTTAACTTCATCTACATCTTCCAAACCTATGCCTCCACTTAAAAAGAAGGGCTTATCAAAAGGATAATCCTTTAAAACGGACCAATTAAATTTGGTTCCATTTCCTCCTCTTTCTTTCCCTTTTGTATCAAATAAAAAATAATCTACCACTTCTAAATAAGGTTGTAAATCCTCGAAATTAAAAGAATCTTTAATTCCGAAAACCTTTATTATTTCAATCTTATTTTTAGATATATAATGTTGATTTTTTCTTTTTTTAATAGTTTTATTTTCTTCAATAAACAAGGCTCTTCTTTCTGCTAAATGCTTTTTTAATTCAGCAACATAAGCCACAGATTCATCTCCATGCAATTGAATGGCGTCTAGCCTATATTCTTCTATTAATGAAATTACAATTTCTAAATGTTCATTAACAAAAACACCTGTTTTTTTAATTGTATTTGAAACGTCTGGAATGATACCTTCAAAATTTCTTTTTGATTTTTCATAGAAAATAAAACCCAAATAATCAGGTTGTAATTCAGCCACTTGCTGAATATTTTCTACATATTTCATTCCACACACTTTTAATTTCATATGATTGTTTCTTTCCAATTATTTAATTTTTCTCTAAACGAAAACCTTGTGTTTGCAGGACTTGTAGATAAAACTACCTCGTAAATAATGCCTTCAATTTTACTAAAATGTTTAAAATATAAATCATGCGCTTTTTGTCCGTTGAAAATTATTTGTTTTACTGACGGAAACATTTCAACAATTTCATTTACAGGATTTGGAACTTCATTTTTCACATTTTGAGCTCCTGGTTTTACACGTTCTCCAGATTCAATAATATCCCAAACTGCAATATGATTTCGTTTCAACAAATCCATTCTTTCAGCGTAGTTATTGCTAAAAACTTCTTCTGTTAGCTCGTAAATAATCTTCCAAAATGAATTTCCATTATTAGCATAATACTCTTGTTTCCTTAACTCTAGATTCCCTGGTTTTGTTCCTAAAATAAAAATAGTAGGATTATGAGGTAAAACAGGATCTAAAGAAACTCGTTCCATTATTTAATCTGATTAATAAAGTCTTGACAAGCTTCTCCTGGGTTATCAGTTTTCATAAAATTCTCTCCTATCAAAAACCCTTGAAAGCCGTATTCTTTTAATCCTGTAATAATTCTAGGATCAGATATTCCACTTTCTGATACCTTTATACAAGTATCTGGAATTTGATTTGCTAATTTTATAGAATGATCTAAATCAACTTCAAAAGTTTTTAAATTACGATTGTTAATACCAATAATTTTATTATCTAAATCCGATATTTTATCTAAGTCTTCTTGAGTATGCACTTCATACAAGACCTCTAAACCTAAATCTGTTGCTAAATTTCCATAATTCTTTAGCTCTGCTGATGTTAAGCACGCTGCAATTAATAAAATTACATCTGCACCAATAGCTTTAGCTTCTACAATCTGAAATCCATCAACTACAAAATCTTTTCTTAAAATCGGCTTAACTTGGTTGATTACTCTGGCCTCCATTAAATCTGCCATCGTTCCTCCAAAAAAAGAAGTATCTGTTAAAATAGATTGGGCTGCTACATTTGCATCTAAGTAACCATTGGTTACTTCTGCAATAGTTGCTTTATCATTAATAATACCTTTAGAAGGCGATTGACGCTTAAACTCAGCTATAATTCCTGTAGAACCAACTTCTAATAAAGATTTTTTTAGAGAAATTGGTGTTCTTTTAAACTTCGGACTTTCTACTAATTTTTTAACAGGAACATCTGCCTTTATTTTAGCAATTTCCTTCTTTTTAAATGCGATTATTTTATCTAAAATTGTCATTATATCGACTTTATTTATTCATTTTATTATTTCGAAATCTTAATATAAGAAAAGCTATAAAACCTACTATTAAACCAATAATTCCTTGTTTAAGAATACCACCTGTTTGAATGCCAATGGCCATACCAACAAATAAAAAAGCTGGAATAATTAAATACAAATTATTGTTTTTCTTAGACATTTATAACTGTATTAATTTGGTTAAACAAGCTTTTGCTTTACCTCCAAATAGAGCGTTTTTTGCTTCTTCAAAAGCCTGGTTAAAACCTTTTGTATCATCTACAATTTGTAAGGCAAAAGCAGCATTCGTAAGCACCACATTATTTTGCGCTTCTGTACCTTCACCTTCTAGAATAGTTTTGAAAATTTTTGCTGCATCCGCAACTGAATTACCTCCAAAAATTTCTGATTGTTGAATTCTCTTTTGTCCTAAATCTTCAGGATTAATTAAAGACTCGCCTTTCTTCGAAAAGAACTTAAATCCGCTTGTTAATGAAATTTCATCATAACCATCTAAAGCATGAATAATTCCGTAATTAATATCTTCATCTTGCAAAATATAATTGTACAAACGTGCAACTTCTAAATTAAAGGTTCCTAACATATGATTCTTAGGAGAACTTGGGTTAACTAATGGCCCAAGCATATTAAAAAACGTTTTTAACTTTAAAGCTTTTCTTGTTGGACCTACAGCTTTCATAGCTGGATGAAATTTTGGTGCATGCAAAAAGCAAATATTAGCTTTCTCTAAATGCTCTTTTAAAATGTTTTCATCATTTGTAAATTGATAACCAAAACTCTCTAACATGTCTGAAGAACCAGATTGAGAAGAAACAGAATAATTACCATGTTTTGCTACTTTTTGTCCTGTTCCTGCTACAATAAAAGAAGTTAATGTAGAAATATTGAATGTATCTTTTCCATCACCTCCAGTACCAACAATATCAATGGTGTTATAATCTGAAAAATCGACTTTAATGGCCAATTCTTTTAAGGCATCTCTAAAACCAGAAAGTTCGTCAACCGTTATTGGTCTCATCATAAAAACAGTCATAAATGAAGCCAAATGGGCGTCATTATATTTTTCTGAAGCAATATCTTTTAAAATTTGTTTGGCTTCAGATTTTGTTAATCGTTGATGGTTGTATAACTTATTTAAGATTGCTTTCATTTAGAATTTGCATTGATAAAGTTTGTTACTAATTGCTCACCCACTTCTGTTAAGATTGATTCAGGATGAAATTGTACTGCAGATATTGGGTAGGCAACATGCTCAATTGCTTGTATTAGACCTTCCTCATCTCTTGCTGTTACTTTTAATTCAGCAGGAAAACCTTCATCTGTAGCTGCCCAAGAATGGTAACGTGCAGCAAGAAAAGTTTTAGGAATATCTTTAAAAATAACTGCATTTTCATCTGAAACCTCCATCTCTGTAGCTACACCATGATACACATCATTTAAATTGATAATTGTACCACCAAAAACTTCCGTAATTGCCTGTAGCCCAAGACACACTCCAAATATTGGTTTTACACCAGCATAGGTTTTAATTACCTCTTTTAAAATTCCGGCTTCTTCAGGAATACCAGGACCAGGAGATAACATAATGAGATCGTAGTTGTCTACATCTGCTATACTGATTTCATCATTTCTAAAAACTGCAGGATAAGTACCTGTAATTTCTTCAACCATGTGCACCAAATTATAGGTGAATGAATCGTAATTATCTATTATTAATATTTTCATTTTTAAAAGCTCTTGACTTTTGCTCTTGACTTTTAACAAATTGCTAAAAGTCGAAAACGAAAAGCTGTTTTATATATTTTCTGCTAAAATTAGCGCCTTTTTCAAAGCAGCCAATTTGTTATTTACTTCTTGTAATTCTTTTTCTTCATCAGAATGAATTACGATTCCTGCTCCTGCTTGGTAATACAAAGTTTTATTTTTACTTACGAAAGAACGAATTGCAATTGCCAAGTTTACAGAACCATCTAAACCAATAATACCAACTGCACCACCATAAAAACCTCTAGATTGATTTTCGTACCTATCTATTAATTGCATGGCTTTATATTTTGGAGCACCACTTAAAGTTCCTGCAGGAAAAGTATCTCCAACAATTTCTATAGGATTGCCTTTTAATTGACCAGTTACAGTAGATACTAAATGTATAACATGACTAAAATATTGCACTTCTTTAAATACCTCTACCTCCACTTGGTCTGCATGTTTGCTTAAATCATTTCTTGCCAAATCTACCAACATTACATGCTCTGCTGTTTCTTTTTGATCTTCAGATAACTTTTTACCTAACTGAATATCTTTAGCCATATCTCCTGTTCTTCTAAAAGTACCAGCAATAGGATTTATAGTTGCTTTACCTGCAGAAATTTTTATCTGTGCTTCTGGTGAAGAACCCATTAATTTAAAAGAACCGTAATCAAAATAAAACAAATAAGGAGAAGGATTGATAGAACGTAAAGCTCTATATACATTAAACTCATCTCCTTTAAATTTTTGTTGAAATTGGCGCGATAAAACCAGCTGAAAAACATCGCCTCTTTTACAATGAGCTTTTGCCTTCCTTACATATTCAATAAACTCATCTCCTTTAACATTAGAGGTTTCATCACCCACAATATCAAAAGAATGTGTATTAAATGCTTGTGCATCTATCAGAGTTTGAATTTCTTTGATTCTAGATTTTGTACCTTCTTCAATATTCTCGATTAAGGTCATTTCATCATTAAAATGATTAATGGCAATAATAAATCTGTAAAAACTGTACTGCATTAAAGGTATTGCAGAAGGAGCCTCATGTACTGTTAATTCGATGTTTTCAAAATACTGAACTGAATCATAGGTAGTGTAACCATACAATCCATTAAACGATTTCAATTCTGAAGGACAGTCTAGCTCTATGGTTTTACTATACTTTTGGAATATTTCATTGAAATTTCTACCAATTTCTTCATTTGCAATCTCTAAACCTTTATGAGAAAAACTCAAATGATGATTTTCAGCTTTAATAGACACAATAGGTTCAATAGCAATAAACGTGAAACTTTCGTCTTTACTATGATAGTCTGAACTCTCTAGTAAAAGCGTATTCGCATACTTATCTCTAAATCGTAAATACAAAACAACAGGAGTTATGGTATCTGCAATTTTAGTTTTATGAATTGTTTTAAATTTTATATTCTTCATTGTATTGAATTGAAAAAGGCTTATCGTGAGATAAGCCTTTTTAATATATTTTTACATACAGGTATAGTCTCACTTATTAGTTAAGAGAGTTCCACCACCAAGATATGTTTATACTGTTTTTCATTATGTTACAAAGGTAAAAATGGTTTTTTATTTGCGCAAATTATATAGGATATATTTTAAGAATTTAAGAATTTTAAAACAGAACTAAAGATTTTAGAACATTTAATTACATATTATAACTATAATTTTAAAATAACTAAAAATATGAAACCGATTTATATATAAAGGTTTAAAAGTAATAGTATAGTTTGTTTATTTACAGCTCCGAACTTATGTTGGATTTGAATTTAATGAATTAAAAGAATGCGCTATTAATTTTACTATAAATTTTTAGTGCATTTTCTTAAAATTATTGCCAAATTAATAGTAATCATTAAGATAATTATTAAAACAATAAGTCTTAAATAAAATCAATGAAAATCGATTTTTGTAGCATTCATTCTATATATATTTGCCAATATAAAGTAACAAACAAAAATGAAAATTATTAATAACAATCTTAATTTCATCAATCCTAATTATTAGGACTGGAAGGTTGTTGTTAATTCAGATATAAATATAACCTTCCTAATTGGAAGGTTTTTTTATGAACTAAAATTAAAGAAATGAGTAAAATTATGACTGTAGACATTTTGTCTAGTATTAAAGGAGCTCAGCCTTCAGAGGCTGTCAATAAATTATTTGATGTAATTAAAAATGCCAATTCAAATAATAACTCAATTAATACAAATCATAATAATGCAGTTTCTATAGATGATTTAAGAAGTGATGTAGTAATTGATAGCTCAAGTATAGAAAAAGCCATTATTATTGAAAATTTTCCTAAAGAAAAGAATGGCTATTTAGTAGTTTCTAAAGTAATTGAAGAATAATTATGGAGTCGCAAATACATAAAATTCATCAACAACTGATGAACAAAGAAATAACTTGTACCAAATTGGTTCAAGATCGATTAGACTTACTAAAAGCAAATACTTACAACACTGTAAATTCACTTTTAGAGGAAAAAGCTTTGGATTTAGCCAATAAAGTAGATGCTAAAATTGCAAAAGGAGAATCCATTGGTTTATTAGAAGGGATTCCTTTTGGAATTAAGGATGTTTATATGGTTCAAGGAACCTTAACAACTGCTAGTTCTGATTTACTAAAAAATTATAAATCTGCCTATACAGCAACAGCCATTCAAAAATTATTAGATGCAGGTGCAATCCCATTAGTAAAAGAAAACTGTGATTCTTTTGGTCATGGTTCATCCTCTGAAAACACCATTTTTGGTGCTGTTAAAAATGCTCTAAATCCAGATTTAGTTGGCGGTGGTTCTAGTGGAGGATCTGCAGTTAACGTTGCAAAAGAGCATACTGTTTTTTCAATTGGAGGAGATACTGGTGGTTCTATTCGTCAGCCTGCAGGTTATAATAATGTATACGGATTTAAACCAACTTATGGTAGAATTTCAAGATTTGGATTAATGGCCTATGCATCTTCTACAGATTGTGTTGGTCCAATCGCAAAATCTACTGAAGATATCAGAATTGTTTTAAATGTTATGAGTGGTAAAGATGTAAAAGACCAAACTACATTTCATTCAGAAAGTATATCTAAAGAAAGTACTCTAAAAACTGATGGCATCAAAACCATTGGTTATTTTAAAAACTTTGTAGATAGTGATGCTATTGATGTTCAAGTAAAAACTGATTTTTTAGCATCAATAGAAAAAATAAAATCCAAAGGTATAAAAGTAAAAGAACTAGATTTCTTTGAATCTCACACCTTAGTTTCTACCTATTATACTTTGGCAATGGCAGAAACCGCTTCTAATTTATCAAGATTAGATGGCACAAATTATGGTGTTAGAATTGAAGGCGAAAATTTAAAAGACACTTATGCTATTACACGTTCAGAAAACTTTTCTGAGGAATCTAAAAGAAGAATTGTAGGTGGAAATCAAGTATTATCTCAAGGTTTTTCTGATGAAATTTATTTAAAAGGATTGAATTTAAGAAATCAAATTGCTGATAATTTCGAAAAAGATTTCAAAGAAGTAGATATCATATTATCACCTGTTACACCTTCTACTCCACCAAAAATTGGAGACAGCTTAAAAGATCCTTTGGCTATGTATTTATCTGATGCCTATACTGTTGGTTTTAGCCTAGGACAATTACCAACGTTAACCATACCAAAAGGAACATCAACTGGGTTGCAAATTTCAGCAGCTAAAAAAAACGATGAACTTGTACTACAATTTGCTAATTTCTTAAATGATTTGATATAATGGAGCTAGAGAAATTAAATGATTTATTAAAAAAATACGAGCTTGAACTCGTAATCGGTTTAGAAACCCACGTACGTTTAAACACAAAATCGAAGTTGTTTTGTTCTTGTGCAAACCAAGAAACAACGCAACCAAATACCAATATTTGCTCTGTTTGTACAGGACAAATGGGCGTTTTACCATCTATAAACAAAGAAGCAATTACCAAAGCAATTTACTTTGGAAAAGCTGTGAAATCTACTTTCGAAAATGAGGTGATTTCTTGGGATCGTAAACATTACGAATACCCAGATAATCCTAAAAATATACAAATTACTCAATTTCATAATCCTGTAATTCCTGATGGACAAGTTTCTTGTTTTAGAAATGATGGATCGCAATTTACGGTAAACTTAACGCAAGTTCATATTGAAGAAGATGCTGCAAAATTAATGCACGAAAAGAAAGTTTCTTTGGTCGATTTTAACAAAGCAGGTGTTCCTTTAATTGAGATTGTTACAGAGCCTTGTATTCGTCATATAGAAGACGCATCTACTTATGCACAGTATATTCAGAGAATCGTTCAGAATTTAAAAATCTCTGAAGCAAATTTGGAGAAAGGGGAATTTAAATCTGATGTTTCTGTATCACTTAGAAAAAAACACAGCTATAATTTAAATCCACGTACAGAAATCAAAAACTTGAATTCTTTTAAGTTTATGATTGAGGCTTTAAAAGAAGAAGTTGAAAAACAACTGAATTACTATATAGATCATAAAGAATTTAGACCAGACCAAACCACAGTTTTGTTTGATGCAGATTTAAAGCAAACCAAAACAATGCGTAAAAAGGAGTTTGAAGCAGATTATCGTTTTATTTCTGAGCCAGATTTGCCTTTTGTTAACATCAAAAATGTTGTAGAAACCATTGATGTTGATATTAGTTCTTTGCCTTTTGCTGTAGAATCTATTTTGATAAAAGGAGGAGTTTTACCTCAAGATGCTAAGTTTTTTACGGCAGATTCTCTACGTTCAGAAACTTTTATTGCAATTAATAACGTGATAAAAGATCCTTCTTTTGTGGCTAAAACTTTGGTAAATAATATTGCTGCTGATGAATATGCCAATATTCATAATGTAGATCAGTTGGTTGAAATTTTTCATTTATTTAAAGCCGATAAAATTACTTCTGTTTTAGTACAAAATGGAATTACAAGATATTTAAAAGATAGAACTTTCGATTACAATAAATATTTTGAAGATAATACCATTTCTGAAGATAAAATTAAAGATGCAGTATCTAAAGTAATTTCTGAAAACGAAGCTATTGCTAACGATATTAAAGCTGGAAACCAAGGTAAAGCCGGAATTTTAGTTGGTAAGGTTATTAAAATTATTGGAAAAGGTGCTTCTGGAAAAGTGATTCGTGAAGAGATTCTTAACGCTGTAAGTGATTCTCCTTTAGCTGTTGGTCAAGAACCAAAAGCTAAAGACCAAAAGCAAAAAGCAAATAACGAAAAGCAACAAAAAAGTACTGATAACCAAGAGTTGCAACAAACTCCCATAATAATCAAGGATAACTACAGAACCCATAAAATATCAGATTTATCTGATGATTCTATCAATATAGAAGTAACATTATCTGGTTGGGTTTCTAGTGTTCGAGATCATGGAGAGTTAATTTTTATCGATTTAAGAGATTCTAGCAATCAAGTTTTTCAAGTTCGTTTAAGTAGAGAAACTTTTCCGAATTTAGATGAATTGGTAAAACTGAAACCAGAAACTGTAATTATGGTTACTGGAGTTGTAGTTCAGAGAAGAGAAGACGATTACAATTCAGGTTTAAGAACTGGTAAAATTGAGCTTGAAACAGCTGCTTTAGAAATTTTAAATCTATCTAAAACATTGCCTTTTGAAATAAAAAGAGCAATGAAAACAAATGAAACTACTCGTTTTCAATATAAATTTTTAGATCATAGAAATGATGAAGTTCGCAAAGCAATTGTAAACAGACATAGGGTAATTAAGTTACTACGTGATATTTTAGATGAAGAAGAGTTTTTAGAAATAGAAACGCCAATTTTAACAGCAGGTACAGATGAAGGTGCAAGAGAATTTATTGTACCAACCAGAAAACAAGCAGGCTCTTTTTACACATTACCACAAGCGCCTCAGCAATTTAAACAAATGTTAATGGTAGGTGGTTTTGAAAAATACTTCCAAATTGCACGTTGTTTTAGAGATGAAGATTCCAGAGGTGATAGACAACCAGAATTTACACAGTTAGATATTGAAATGGCATACGCAAGTATGCAACAGATTATCGATTTAAACACCAAAATGTTTAACGAAATTGTAAAGAAAATTTATGGTAAAAAATGGATTTTACGTCCTTTTGAAGTAATCACCTACAAAGAAGCCATGGATAAATATGGTTGTGATAGACCAGATTTACGTTATGGTTTAGAAATGCAAGATATTACTGACATTGTAAAAGACACCACTTTTCAAGTTTTTAGTAAACCTATTGATGATGGTGGAATTGTAAAATGTATTAAAGTTTCTGCTGGTGAACAAGGCAACAAACGTATGTCTAAAGGACAAATAGAAAACTTGACTACCATTGCGCAACAACATGGTTTAGGAGGATTAGCGTATATCATTGTAAATGAAAATGATTTGCAATCGCCAATTATTAAGTTTTTAGGCGAAGAAATTGCAGCCAATATTATAAAAGCAACTGATGCTCAAATTGGAGATATCGTATTTTTCTCTGCTGCAGATTATGCTACAGCAAACAAAGCTTTAGATGCTGTTCGTCAAGAAATGGGACGTATTTTAAAATTGATAAATCCGAAGGAATTAAGACCTGCTTGGGTGGTAGATTTTCCAATGTTCGAAAAAACAGATGAAGGCAGATGGACGTTTACACACAATCCATTCTCAATGCCAGCTGTTTACGATTTAGAAAAACACATGAATGGTAAAGAGGACGAAATAGGAACAATCATCGCACAACAATACGATTTAATTTTAAATGGTTATGAAATTGGTGGTGGATCTGTTCGTGCACATAAATCAGAAATTTTAGAAGCAACCTATAAAAATATGGGTTATAATAAAGAGGAAATGCTAAAGAGTGTTGGAACCATGTATAAAGCGTTTCAATATGGGGCACCTCCTCATGGAGGTATTGCTTGGGGTGTAGATAGGCTAATGATGATTTTAGAGAAAAAAGCTTCTATTAGAGAAGTAATGGCTTTCCCAAAAACAGGAACATCAGAAGATTTGCTGTTTAATGCTCCTTCTATTTTATCCGATAAAAAAGTTGAGGAAATGAATGTGAAAATCATAAAGTAAAACCAATCCTCCAACCTTAAACAATTCGATTGTTTAAAACCTCGCATTTGCGAGGTTTTTTTTATGAATTCATTTTTCAATGAAAAATAAAAATTTCAAAATAAGCCTAAATCGACTTTTTAGACCTTTTAAGCCACTTTCTTGTTTTTTAACAAATGTTGATAATTTAAAGACAAGATTGCTAAAAAAGCTTTAAAATCAGTTTAAAAATTGTAAATTTGATTTTACACTTTTGTCATTCTTGACAATAATTATCAACCTAAAATAAAATTCACTTTTATAATGAGCGAAGAAAAAAAACATAGTTATGATGCGTCCAGTATTCAGGCATTAGAAGGTATGGAGCATGTTAGAATGCGCCCTTCTATGTATATTGGAGATGTTGGTATTAGAGGTTTACATCATTTAGTTTATGAAGTTGTAGATAACTCTATTGATGAAGCAATGGGTGGTTATTGTGATACTATAGAGGTTACAATTAACGAAGATAATTCTATTACTACCAAAGATAATGGACGTGGAATTCCTGTTGGTTTACATAAAAAAGAAGGCGTTTCTGCATTACAAGTTGTAATGACAAAAATTGGTGCTGGTGGTAAATTCGATAAAGATTCTTATAAGGTTTCTGGAGGTTTACATGGTGTTGGTGTTTCTTGTGTTAATGCATTATCAGATCACTTAACAGCTACAGTACATAAAGAAGGTAAAATTTGGCAGCAAGAGTATGAACGAGGAAAAACTTTATATCCTGTTAAAACTATTGGAGACACAGATTTTACAGGTACAATTGTTACTTTTTTACCAGACAAATCTATATTTACACAAAGTACAGAGTACAATTACGAGACTCTTGCTACAAGAATGCGTGAATTAGCGTATTTAAATAAAGGAATAACAATCACCTTAACTGATAAAAGAAACAAAGATGATGAAGGAAACTTAATTTCAGAAACTTTTCACTCAAACAAAGGTTTACCAGAATTTATTGAGTATTTAGATTCTACTCGTGAGCAATTAATTGCAAACGTAATTTCTATGGAAGGTGAGAAAAACGGAATTCCTGTAGAAGTTGCTATGGTTTACAACACTTCATACGCAGAAAATTTGCATTCTTATGTAAACAACATTAATACGCATGAAGGTGGTACTCACCTATCAGGTTTTAGACGTGGTTTAACAGGAACTTTAAAGAAATATGCAGACGAATCAGGTTTACTTAAAAATGTAAAATTTGATATTGCTGGTGATGATTTTAGAGAAGGTTTAACTGCAATTGTTTCTGTAAAAGTAGCAGAACCGCAATTTGAAGGACAAACAAAAACCAAATTAGGAAATAGAGAAGTAACTTCTGCAGTATCTCAGGCTGTATCTGAAATGCTTACAGATTATTTAGAAGAAAATCCTAATGATGCAAAAACCATTGTACAAAAAGTAATTTTAGCAGCCACTGCAAGACATGCAGCTAGAAAAGCAAGAGACATGGTGCAACGTAAAAGCGTAATGTCTATTGGTGGTTTACCTGGTAAATTATCTGACTGTTCAGAAACTGATCCTGCTCAATGTGAAATTTTCTTAGTTGAGGGAGATTCTGCAGGTGGAACAGCTAAACAAGGTAGAGATAGAAACTTTCAGGCCATACTTCCACTTCGTGGTAAAATCTTGAATGTAGAAAAAGCAATGCAACATAAAGTTTTTGAAAACGAAGAAATCAAAAACATGTTTACAGCTTTAGGGGTTTCAATTGGTACAGAAGAAGATCCAAGAGCATTAAACTTATCAAAAATAAGATACCATAAAGTAGTTATTATGTGTGATGCCGATGTTGATGGTTCTCACATTGCTACTTTAATTTTAACATTCTTCTTTAGATATATGAAAGAAATGGTTGAGCAAGGCTACATTTATATCGCTACTCCTCCATTATATTTAGTAAAAAAAGGTCAAAAGAGACAATATGCCTGGGATGATGATCAACGAGATTTAATTGCCCAACAAATGGGTGGTTCTGTAACCATACAACGTTACAAGGGTCTTGGAGAGATGAATGCAGAGCAATTATGGGATACTACTATGAATCCTGAATTTAGAACTTTAAGAAAGGTAGTTATTGATAGCCCAACAGAAGCAGATAGAGTATTTTCTATGCTTATGGGTGATGAAGTACCACCAAGAAGAGACTTTATAGAAAGAAATGCAAAATATGCCAATATAGACGTTTAAGATACTCTATATGAAATACTTTATACACACTTCAATAATTGAAGTGTGTATTTTTTTTTATCTTAGCTTCAAAGAAATTCATCAATCAAAACCCAAAAAAATGAAAAAGTATACATTAATCTTATTAGGCCTTTTTGTCTTTTCGTTTCAAACGAAAGCTCAAGATGGTTTTGAAGGCTATCTTTTAGCTGACAACAATGACAGAAGTAAATTAATAGAAGCATACGTAAATCCTGCAATGAAAGGTTTAATCTTCGGTATGAATAATGGCTGGTATCATACAGCTAAGGTTCATAAAACGTTAGGTTTTGACATTTCGATTGGCTTAAATGCATCTCTTGTTCCAGATGAGGATGAAATTTTTAGCCTATCTGGTTTAACATCAATAAATACTGGATCTATCACAGCTGCAACAGTAGCTGGCTCAGAAGAGAACACACCTTTAACCACAGTAAATTTTGTGGAAAATGGTACAGCCTACAGCACCACATTTAATGCTCCTGGAGGTATTAAAGAAAGTTTACCTTTAAGTGCAGTGCCTGCTCCTGCTGTTCAAGTAAGTTTAGGTTTACCCGCAAAATTTGAAGTTAACTTAAGATTAGTACCTAAGGTTGGAGATGATGATGTAAAAGGAAATCTATTTGGTATTGGTCTTAAAAAAGAAATTACAGATTGGTTTGGCCCATTAGACAAAACACCTTTGCATGTATCACTTTTAGCTGCATACACTACAATGACTGTAGATTACAATATAGAAAGCAGTGGCGATTTAAATGTGACAGATGGTTTGGCTGAGTTTAAACTTAACGCATATACTGTGCAGGCAATTGCCTCTTTAAACTTCCCTATAATCAATGTATATGGAGGTATTGGTTATGGTGCTGGTAATTCTACGTTAAACATGTTAGGAGATTATACCTTAAGTTATGGTGCAGCAAGCAGAACAGTTTCTGACCCTATTACTTCAGAGTTTGATGCTGGTGGATTTAGAACAACTGCAGGTTTAAGATTAAGTTTAGGCTTCTTCAAAATATTTGGTAGTTACACTTTGCAAGAATACAATACAGCCAATCTTGGAGTTGCTTTTAGCTTTAGATAAAATATCAAAGTAAATTATTAAAAGTCTGTAATTTTACGGACTTTTTTTTGCTTATTATTAAGACATTACACAATCAAAATTTGTATTTTTACAACTTTCAATAATTAATAAATAAAATTAGATAAAAATGAAAATTACAGTAGTTGGTGCAGGAGCAGTTGGTGCAAGTTGTGCAGAATATATAGCAATTAAAAATTTTGCTTCAGAAGTTGTATTATTAGACATTAAAGAAGGTTATGCAGAAGGTAAAGCAATGGACTTAATGCAAACAGCTTCTCTTAATGGCTTTGACACTAAAATTACTGGTAGCACTAGCGATTATTCTAAAACTGCAAACTCTAATATTTGTGTAATTACTTCTGGTATCCCTAGAAAACCGGGTATGACTCGTGAAGAATTAATTGGTATTAATGCAGGTATTGTTAAAACAGTTTCAGCTAGTTTAATTGAGCATTCACCAGAAACAATTATCATTGTTGTATCTAACCCAATGGATACTATGACCTACTTAGTCCACAAAACTACAGGTTTACCAAAAAATAGAATTATTGGTATGGGTGGTGCATTAGATTCTGCTCGTTTTAAATACAGATTGGCTGAAGCATTAGAAGCACCTATTTCTGATGTTGATGGAATGGTTATTGGTGGTCATTCAGATAAAGGTATGGTTCCTTTAACAAGATTAGCTACTCGTAACTCTGTACCAGTTTCAGAATTTATCTCAGAAGAAAGATTAGAGCAAGTAAAACAAGACACTAAAGTTGGTGGAGCAACCTTAACTGGTTTATTAGGTACTTCTGCTTGGTATGCACCAGGAGCTGCAGTATCTGGTTTAGTACAAGCAATTGCTTGCGATCAAAAGAAAATATATCCTTGTTCAACTTTATTAGAAGGTGAATATGGTTTAAATGACTTATGTATTGGAGTTCCTGTAGTATTAGGAAAAAACGGTATAGAAAGTATAGTAGAAATTAATTTAAGTGATGCTGAAAAAGATCATTTAAAAGAATCTGCAGCAGGAGTTTCTAAAACAAACGGATTACTAGAACTATAGTAACTCAATTTATTGATATTAAAATAGATTGCTTTTACATCTGTTAAAAGCAATCTATTTTTTTATATTTGAGCCATGAACACAAAATGGTACTTAAGTACACTTTTAGTTTTATTAATTTTTCTTGGCACTATACAAGAAAATAATCCTTCTCCTAATCAAGAAATTGTTTTAGAGTTTACTCATGCTGCTATAAATGATGCTGAAAAGGAACTTACCATTATCGATTTAAAAAATCGATTACAGATTGCTGGTGCTTCTAATATTCAAATTCAAGAAGCTAAAAATGGTAAACTAAAAATAGTCTATTTTAGTAAAGACCATGTATCTATTATTAAAGATGCACTTGCACTAAACAATTCTGCATCCAACAACATATCTTCTAATCCTTTAGAAGACAACAAATATCCATCAGAAGAAACTTCAAAATTTAACATTGATGTTTATGAAATAGATTCAGGTTCATATTCGTCTAATCTTGATGGTAAATCTATTTTAGAAATTAAATACGATTCAGACAGATTTACAAACAATCAGAATTATGCATCGTCTTTAAAATCGAATTTACCCGATTCTAAAATATCAAAAAAACTAAAATCTAAGTTTTACAATTCAAAACAAATTGTAAAAAACAGTACTTCTCATAATATTCCAGAGGTTAGAGCTGGTCCAAACTTCTTCTTATCATAAGACTAAACTGTTATTCTTATAACAGAAAAACATAATCAGAACTAGAGATAAACCCAAAGTTCTGAAAACAACCTATTAAACAAAATTAAATGTCAAGAAAGTTCGAGAAGTTATCTATATTTGCTCGTTTTTAAAATTTTTGACTAAAACCATATAAAATGCAAAACAAAGGATTAATAAAATTATTCGCTATTCTTTTTGGATTGGTGAGTTTATACCAATTATCATTCACTTTTTTAGCAAATAAAGTAGAAGATGATGCTGTTGAATACTCAAATGAAAGAGGTGCAAATAGTGATGCTAGAGCAAAAGCTAAATTCGAAAGAACGTATTTAGATAGTGTAGCAAGTAAAGAAATTATAGATTTAGGTATTGCACAATACACCTATAATGATGTAAAAGACAAAGAAATGAATCTTGGTCTTGACTTAAAAGGTGGTATTAATGCAATTTTACAAGTATCTGTAAAAGAAGTTTTAAAAAGCTTATCTAACGATTCTAAAAACGTGGCTTTTAATACTGCTTTAGAAAATGCAGACGAAAGACAAAAAGAAAGTAACTTAAATTATTTAGACTTATTTTTTGAAGAATTTCAAAAAGTAGCTGGTGATACTAAATTGAGCGATCCTTCAATTTTTGGTACAAAAGCGTTAAGTGAAAAAATATCTTTTGATGAAGCTAACATTACAGTAAGAGAAACTTTACAAGAAGAAATTAATAGTTCTATTGGTACTGCTTTTGAAGTTTTAAGAAGTAGAATTGATAAATTTGGTGTTACACAACCAAACATTCAAAGAATTGGTAATTCTGGTAGAATTCAAATTGAATTACCAGGAGCTAAAGATATAGAGCGTGTTACAAAGTTAATTACCAGTAAAGCTGAGTTACAATTTTGGGGTGTTTACACAAATGCAGAAATTCAGAACTTTTTCTTCGCTGCAAACTCTAAAGTAGCAGAAATGTTAAAAGATGATTCTGTTTTAGAGCAAGAACAAGACTCTGCAAAACAAGATGATATTGATGATTTATTAGGTGAAGAAGCAGATTCTACTAAAGTTCAGAAAAGCTTATTTACTTACTTATATCCAAACGTTGCACAATCTCAACAACAATTAAGTTCGGTTGTAGCAAGTGCTAGAGTTTTAGATACTGCAATGGTTAATGATTTACTTTCTAAGAAAGAAGTAAGAGCATTATTACCAAATGAAATTAAATATGCTAAATTTTTATGGGATTATAAAGCTGTAGAAGGTGCTGATGGTGCAGAAATTATTAGTTTATATGCCATTAAAGGGAACAGAAATGACAAACCTACTATTGAAGGTGATGTTATTTTAGATGCTGCTCAAGTTTTTGACCAACTAAATAAGCCTGAAGTTTCTATGACAATGAATAGTTCAGGAACAAAACAATGGGCTAAAATGACTGCTGATAACGTAGGTAATTTTGTTGCTGTAGTTTTAGATGATTATGTATATACAGCTCCTTCTGTAAACCAAGTAATTAGTGGTGGTAGAACTTCTATTTCTGGTGGAAGTATGACAGTTGCTGAAGCAGAAGATATTTCTACAGTATTAAAAGCGGGTAAATTACCTGCAACTGCAAGAATAATTCAAATTGAAGTAGTTGGGCCATCTTTAGGTCAAGAAGCAATTGATGCAAGTTTCCTATCATTTGGTTTGGCAATTATTTTAGTTTTATTATGGATGATTTTATACTATGGTAAAGCAGGTGCATTTGCTAATGTTGCATTAATAGTAAATATTTTATTCATCTTTGGTGTATTAGCTTCGTTCAATGCAGTGTTAACTTTACCTGGTATAGCTGGTATTATCTTAACCATAGGTATGTCTGTAGATGCCAACGTAATTATTTTCGAAAGAATTAAAGAAGGCCTATTCAAGAAAAAAGGTTTAAAACAATCTGTAGAAGAAGGTTTCTCTATTAAAGGAGCTTTATCTGCAATTATAGATGCAAACATTACAACATTATTAACAGGTATAATTCTTTATGTTTTTGGTACAGGACCAATTAAAGGTTTTGCTTTAACTTTAATGATTGGTATTGCAACTTCATTATTTACAGCTGTATTTATTACGCGTTTATTAATTGATAGTTCAGTTAATAAAGGATCTAACCTTACCTTTAACACCTCTGTTTCTAAAGGATGGTTCCAAAATATTAATGTAGAATTCTTAAAGAAACGTAAGGTTGCTTACATCATTTCTGGTACAATTATTATTGGTGGTTTAATCTCTATATTCTCTATTGGTTTAAAACAAGGTGTAGATTTTAAAGGAGGTAGATCTTATGTTGTACGTTTTGATCAAGATATGAATGCTACAGAAGTAGCAGGTACTTTAAAAGATGCCTTTGGTTCTGCTCCTGAAGTAAAAACTTACGGACAAGCAAATCAATTAAAAATTACAACTGTTTACAAGATTGAAGAAGAAGGTACAGAAGTAGATGAAGAAGTACAAAATACTTTATTTACAGGTTTAAAACCTTATTTAGGTGATACTACTTACGAAAACTTCAAGCCTGGTTTTGAAAAGCAAGGTGCAGGTGTTATGAGTTTTATGAAAGTAGAACCTACAATTGCTGATGATATTAAAACATCTGCTTTATATGCAGTATTTGGTTCATTAATTGTAGTTTTCTTATACATCTTACTACGTTTTAGAAAAGTATCGTTCTCATTAGGTGCAGTAATTGCTGTTTTTCATGATGTATTAATTGTATTAGGTGTATTCTCTATTACTTACAGTTTTATGCCTTTCGATATGGAAATAGGCCAATCATTTATAGCAGCTATACTTACAGTGGTAGGTTACTCCTTAAATGATACAGTGGTTATTTTCGATAGAATTAGAGAGTTTGCTGGTTCTTATCCAAATTGGAAATACAGTAAAGTTGTGGATTCTGCCTTAAGTTCAACCTTGGGTAGAACAATAAACACATCTTTAACAACATTATTAGTAATGTTAGCTATCTTCTTATTTGGTGGAGATTCTATTAAAGGATTTATGTTTGCTTTAATTGTGGGTGTTGTAGTAGGTACGTACTCATCATTATTTGTGGCAACACCAATTATGTATGATTCTTCTAAGAAAGAGTTAAAGAAAAAATAATTTTATTTTTAAATATAAAAAAACCGTTTTGAACTAAAATCAAAACGGTTTTTTCATTCCATTTACAGCCCTTATATTTGCATCTTTATGAGCATTTTAAAACTTCATGATTTATATTTTAAGCCTTTTATTTCTAAGGCAGAAATTAATGCAATTGTAAAACATTTAGCACAGCAAGTAAAAGCAGATTTACCTAAAGATGAAGTACCAATATTTGTGGGTATTTTAAATGGCTGCTTTCTATTTGCAGCAGACTTTATTAGAGAGTTTGATGGAGATTGTGAAGTGTCATTTGTAAAATTAGCCTCTTATGAAGGCACCTCATCTACTGAGAACGTTAAAGAATTAGTAGGTATTAATGAAGATTTAACCAATAGAACAGTAATTATTCTAGAAGATATTATAGATACAGGAAACACACTTCAAGAAATTTATAATATATTTAGAAATCAGAATGTAAAAAAATTAAAAATTGTATCCTTATTTTTTAAACCAGATGTGTTTAGAAAAGAGTTACCAATAGATTATATTGGTAAAAGCATCGAAGATAAATTTATTGTAGGTTATGGTTTAGACTACAATGGTTTAGGAAGAAATTATCCAGAAATATATCAATTATCAATAGCACCTAAAATGAAAAACATCGTATTATTTGGCCCTCCAGGAGCAGGAAAAGGAACACAAGCAAACTTTTTAAAAGAAATGTATCAATTGGTACATATTTCTACTGGAGACGTTTTTCGATTTAACATCAAAAATCAAACTGAATTAGGCTTACTAGCAAAAAAATATATGGATGAAGGTGATTTAGTACCTGATGAAGTAACCATAAATATGCTAAAAGCAGAAGTTGAAAAAAATCCAGATGCGAATGGATTTATCTTTGACGGTTTTCCAAGAACACAATCTCAAGCAGATGCCTTAGATACCTTTTTAGGTGATAAAGGCGAACAAATAAATGCTATGATAGCTTTAGAAGTACCAGAAGATGTTTTAGTTACTCGTTTATTAGAAAGAGGTAAAACTAGTGGTAGAACAGATGATACAGACGAAGCAAAAATTAGAAATCGTTTTAACGAATACAACACCAAAACTGCAATTCTAAAAGATTATTTTGAGGCTCAAAATAAATACTATGGAATTAATGGTGTAGGTTCTATAGAAGATATTACCAAAAGAATTTCTGAAGTATTTGATACTTTATAAATCAAATTCTTAAAAAACTTCCAATACTAAACTTGATTATTCAAGGATTAAAGAAATAAACAAAAATGACTGAAGGCAACTTTGTAGATTACATAAAAATATACGCTTCTTCTGGTAAAGGTGGACAAGGTTCTGCACATTTACATAGAGAAAAATATATTACCAAAGGAGGACCTGATGGTGGAGATGGAGGACGTGGAGGACACATTATTTTACGTGGAGATAAAAATATGTGGACTTTATTTCACCTAAAATTTAAACGTCATTTTAGAGCTGAAGGTGGAGGTGCAGGAAGCAAAAGTAGAAGTACTGGTTCTGATGGTGAAGATATTTATGTTGATGTTCCTTTAGGTACAATCATAAAAGATGCTGATACAGATGAAGTAATTGTAGAAATAACTGAAGATAAAAAAGAAGTTATTTTACTTAGAGGTGGTAAAGGTGGCTTAGGTAACTGGAACTTTAAATCTTCTACAAATCAAACTCCAAGATATGCACAACCTGGTATGGATGGTGCAGAAGGATGGTTTAGAATTGAATTAAAATTATTGGCAGATGTTGGTTTGGTTGGTTTCCCAAATGCAGGGAAATCTACATTATTATCTGTATTAACAGCTGCTAAACCTAAAATTGCAGATTATGCATTTACTACATTAAAACCTAATTTAGGTATTGTAGAGCATAGAAATCATCAAACTTTTGTAATGGCAGATATACCTGGAATTATAGAAGGTGCTGCAGAAGGTAAAGGTTTAGGGCATCGATTTTTAAGGCATATTGAACGTAATTCTGCTTTGTTATTTCTAATTCCTGCAGATGCTGATGATATTAACAAAGAATACGAAATTTTACTAAACGAACTGAAAAAGCATAATCCAGAATTGCTAGATAAAGATCGGTTATTGGCCATTTCAAAATCTGATATGTTAGATGATGAATTGCAAGCTGAAATTAAAGCTGAATTACCTAAAGGTGTAAATGCTTTATTTATTTCTTCTGTGGCACAAAAAGGTTTGCAAGAATTAAAAGATAAACTTTGGAAAATGCTAAACTAATTTAGTTTTTCAATTGAATTTTTATGGGTAATTGATACTTGGTAGTAACAGGGATTCCTCTTTTGATTGCAGGATATACCTTGTCTAATTTATCTACAGAAGATTTTACCAAACTATCAAATTTTGGCAACTCCTTTTTTAGCAATTTAGATGTTTGTATTCCTTTAAAGTTTATAACACCATCTTTAGCAATAACTAAATCTACTAGAACAATTTCATTTAAAGAATCTGTTATTGTAAATATATGTTGCTGTAGCTCCTCTCCCACTTTTTTGTGAATAGTAGCTCTAAAACAGTTTTGTTTTTCAATCTTATCAATTAAAGAATCGCAAACTTTAAAAGAAGGATAGGTATCTACAGAAGTAAAATCTACTATGGTATCTAAAACTTGCCCATTTGTATTTTTTACTAGTGATAAATTATCACAAGAAGTAATACAGATTATTAGTATCAAGAAAGAAAAAACACGCATAGAGAGCTCTAAAAATATAGCGTGAATTTACTAAAAATTACTGAACTTTATTTTAAAGTTTCTCCTCTCATAAAATAGTCTTTCTTAATCTCATTAATTCTATTTCTAACAAAATTATTCATGCCTTCATCTTTCCTCCAAAACTTTTCTGTATACTCATTGTAAAGTCTATAAGCTATTTTTTTATCCTTATAATAATCATCAGACATTGTAGCTAATTGATACAAGGCTCTGTAATTAGAAATATTCTCTTCGTAAGCCTTCTTAAAAAATTTTATAGCCATTTTGGGCTTTTCCAATTCATAAAAAACACGAGCTAAACCATAATATTCAGCATCTCTAGCTTTTTTACCTCTAGTTGTGGCCATCATATAATTCATCATAGCCTTATTGTAGTTTTTCTCTTTAAAGTAAATATCACCTAAATAAGTTAGGGCTGTGTAATCTTCTCTATCTATAAAAGATAATTTAGTAAACACTTTTTTTGCTTGGTCTAAACTGTCTAAATTATAAAAAACCCTGCCTAACATTACTTTACTATACGTTTCTTTTTTATCTATAGTGTCTAAATTTTTAAGAAGAGGAACTGCCTCTAAATAATTCTTGTCTTTATAAAGTCTATTAATTTTTAGCTTATTTAATTCGATATCATTTTTATTAAGAGCTAAACCCTTATCTACAAATAATTGTGTTGAATCTTTATCTTGTAATTTATGAAAACTCTTTGCTAACCTTTTAATGGCTTTTAAATGTGTAGAATCTTTTTTATAAGTAGCTATAAAACTATTAATCATAGGATCTCTTTGGCCATTTAAAGCATAAGCTAAACCTAGGTAATACGTATAATTCGCATTATTTACATCTTGTTCAACCAAATAAGAAAATGTAGAAATAGCTTTTTTAGGTTTTCTGTTGATGACATACATTTTACCCAATTGATATTTTAAAACCAAATTCAAGGTATCTTTAGCTATTAGTTTTTCATAAATAGGTATTGCTTTTGCAGACTGGCCTAAAGCCCTATAATTTTTAGCAAGTTTTAAGTTGGCTTTTTCATCATCTTTAAATGTTATTGCCTTTTCTAAGTAGAAACTAGCCTTTTTAAAATTATCTATAGATTCATAAATGATGGCTTTTTTATAGTTAGATAAGAATGAGGATTCACCTTCATCTAAAACTTTTAAAGCCATTTTGTATCTGCCCTTGGCAAATAAACTATCTGAAACAGCAAAAGTTGAAGTTTGTGCTTCAACTTTTACTATTGTTGCTAACAACAGTAGTACAATAATCTTTTTCATAACTAATTTTTATTCAACAAATAAGGTAAATGGTATTGAATATTTCACGTTAACCTTTTTTCCTTTATTTTCACCAGGAACCATTTTAGGCAAAGTTTCCATTACTCTGATTACTTCTTCTTCAATTTTTGGATGCGGAGCTCTTGCTTTTACATCAACTATATCTCCTTGTTTATTAATCATAAAACCAATAAATACTCGTTTTTTTCCTGAACTTAAACCTAAAGTTTTGGGCATTTTAGAATCAAAATTAGTTACAAAATGCTTTTGTACCATTTTTGAAAAACAAGCTCTGTCTCCATCTTCACATCCAGGAAAAACGGGTGTTTTATCAATGGTCATAAAAGATACAGATTCTGTTTCTACAACAGTTCTCTCGTCTATTTTATTTATGATAGTCTTTAACTTTAATAATGTTATTTCATTTTCTTTAGCTTCTTTTAGATTATTTAAAAGCGTTATAGAATCACGCAAAACCTGCTGTTGCTGCTCTAATAAAACTTTTTGTTTCTCATTGGCTTCTTTTTGCTCTTTTAATGCATTTTCTAAATTACTAATTTCATTCTTTAATGGTTTTGTTGCACAAGAGCTATAAAAAAGCATGCTTGCCAAAACAGGAATTAGGAGTAAATACTTAAGTTGATTCATTTTTTTAGATTGTTTCTTTTTCATCATAATAATTCTTTTTTTAATTAATGAGGGTTTATAAAATTGATTAATAAATGCAATATTCTCTACTTGAAAAAAGTTGGATAGTAAATTGTTGATATAGTTTTCTTTGGTTTCTGATTTTGCTACAATAGCATCAGAAATATATTCATGTACTAAAGTGATTCTCTTTTGATAGAAATAAATTACTGGGTTAAACCACATGGCAATTTTCAAAATCTCAAAGACAACCAAATCATACGTATGTTTTTGTTGTGTGTGCACCAACTCATGCTGAATAATGTTTTCTCTATTTGCTTCTTTAATTTTACCACCTAAAAAAATGTAATTAAAAAAAGAAAACGCCTTACTACTAGAAGGTATAATTATTAGTTTCACATCTGCTAAAACCAAAGACCCTGCATCGTATTTTTTAATAATACTTGCAATCTTTATTAACTTTATTAAAAATAGAAGGGTAAAAATTACAACACCTACCCAAAAGAAAATACTTATATAATTTATAGAATTGGTAAAGCTTTCAGTTGGTATTGCTTCTGTAATCACCTTTTCTGGAGACAGCATAATTTCTGGAAGATTTACTATAAACTCTTCTGGAACAGACTGTTCTAATGTTGAGATTTTTATTAACGGAATAAAGAAAGAAATTATTGGTGTAACCAATAAGTACCACCTATTCTTAGTGAAAAAGGTTTCTCTACTTAAGAAAAAATCATAAATCGCCAAAAATAAAATCTGAAATAAGATTACTTGTATTATATAATTTATCATAGCTTATTTTTTA
The DNA here is from genome assembly GCF_036864555.1 of Polaribacter sp. P097. Taxonomy (NCBI): domain Bacteria; kingdom Pseudomonadati; phylum Bacteroidota; class Flavobacteriia; order Flavobacteriales; family Flavobacteriaceae; genus Polaribacter; species Polaribacter sp. P097. The sequence goes on from NZ_JAZETJ010000001.1 coordinate 283,936, forward strand.
TTTACTTCTTTTAAAATAGACTCTAATTCCTTTACATCCATTTTGTTTTCTTTCACGAAAAAAGAAACCATACTCTTAAATGAACCTTGAAAATAACCATTCATTAATTTGTGTAAACTTTGATTACTATAGGTATCTTTATCTATAAGCGGATAATACAAATACCCTCTACCCTCTGTTTTATGACCAACAAATTCTTTCGTTTCTAAAATTCTTATAATTGTTGAAACAGTATTATATGCTGGTTTTGGTTCTGGCAATCGAGTTATAATATCTTTTACTGAAGATTCTTGTAAATCCCACAGCACTTGCATGATTTGCTCTTCTGCTTTTGTTAATTGTTTTGACATATTTTCAACTAAAGTTTTAGTTTATTGAAACAAATATAACTAAATATTTAGTTTAAACTAATTTTTTAGTTGAAAAAATAGTTTTATTTATCTTTTAAAAACAAAAAAGCCTTTAACTCGATAGAATTAAAGGCTTTTAAATATTATTAAAGTGTGGCTATTCTTTATCTGCCATTTTTTTTACATAATCTGTTACAATTACAATTTGGGTAGGCCCTACTTTGCCTTCTATATACTTCGCATTTTCATGATCTAAAGAAATTCTTCTTACTGCAGTGCCTTGTTTAGCAACCATACTAGATCCTTTTACTTTTAAATCTTTAATAAGCACTACAGAATCCCCTGCTTGTAAAATAGCGCCATTTGCATCTCTATGAATTATTTTTTCACTCTCTGCTAAATGATCTCCTGTTTCTTTTGCATAAGCCAATTCAGCATCTTCCATATACATCATACCCAATAATTCTGTTGGCCAGCCTTCGTCTTTTAGGCGATGTAACATTCGCCAAACAACGACTTTTACTGGCGTAAACTCAGACCACATTGCATCATTTAAACATCTCCAATGATTTGCATTTAATTCTTCATCGCCCTCTATTTGTTTAGTACAAGTATCACAAGCTAAAATACTACCATCAAAACCGCCTGTAGAAACTGGTTTTACTTCATAAATCGATAAATTTTCTTTTGCAGCACATAATTCACACTGATTACCACTTCTCTTTTCTAAATCTTGTTGTAAACTCATATTAACTATTTAAGGGGATAAAAATAAACAAACCTAATTAGTTAAAGGCTTACCTGTGTAACTTTAAAGTTTTATTTTTAAATAACACAAAGTAAACCTCTAAGTAAATTAACTTAGTAGATTTGCAGTATCACTAATTCTATGATTAACGCATTTTTACGATACATAAAAAGTCTGCAATTTTTAAAGGCACTATTAATTGCAATAGCGATGGCTATTCCTGTTTTTGTATCTGTATATTTTTTTGATAGTATAGACATTGGTTTTGGTATTGCTTTAGGATCTATCTTGTGTGTACCTGCAGATACAAATGGTAGTTTAAACCATAAATTTTATGGTATTTTATCTTCTATTGTACTAACCTTTACAATTACGCTTTTAGTTGGCTACTTCAGTCACTTTTTACCAATATTAGTTCCGCTTTTAGTATTTCTGATTTTCACGGTTTCCTATATTTCTGTTTTCGGATTTAGAGCTTCTTTAATTTCATTATCGGGATTATTGGCTTTGGTTTTAGCATTTGCGTATGACAGTTCAGAAATTTCGATATTACAACATTCTATTTGTATTGCAATTGGTGGTATTTGGTATTTAACTTTAACCATTTCAACCCAAATTTTATTTCCTCAAGTTCAAACAGATTATCTATTTGTAAACTTATTAGAAAAAACAACCGATTTTATAAAATCTAGAGGTGATTTATTAATTGCAAAGGATGATAGAACTATTCTTTTAGAAAAGAATTTTGTGCTTCAAACAGAAATTAACGAATTGCACGAAACCTTAAGAGAAGTTATTTTAGAAAAAAGAGCTAATGCTGGTTTTAGCAATAGAATTCGACGTCAGCAATTAGTATTTTCTAGAATTATGGAGATTTATGAATTGGCCATTTCTAATGCTATAGATTATAAAAAGTTTGATGATTTATTTGAAAATCATCCTGAAAAAATTGATGAATTTAAAGTACTGATTTATGAAATTTCGAATCATTTAAAACATCTATCTAAAGTAATTTTAAAAGAAGAGAAATTAAATTTTACCAATAGTTTTGACATCCTTCTAAAAAAAATAGAAAATCAAATTGAATTGTATGAGCTACAAGTTGGTTTGCCTGAATCTAGAGAAGAAGTAATTTTATTATTGAACTACAAAACGTATCAAGAAAAGCAAATTCAGAATTTAATTGATATTGGTAGAATACTTACCAAATACTATAAAAACGATAAAATTAGAGGCATAAAAGATGCTGAGCAATTCATTACTCCTATAGATTACGACATTAAAAAGTTAAAGGATAATTTTAATATTAAATCGCCCATATTTAGACATTCTTTAAGATTAACAATTACCACAATTGTTGGTTTCTTTATTGGTAATCTCTTGGAATTGCAACAGTCTTACTGGATCTTATTAACCATAATTGTAATTATGAGGCCAAGTTACAGTTTAACAAAAGACAGAGTTAAAAGTAGGGTTATTGGTACAATTTTAGGTGCATTGGTTGGTGTTGCTATAGTTTTAGTTACGCAGAACACCATTATTTATGCTGTTATTGCTTTAATTTCTTTGATTATTGGTTTTTCTTTAATTAAACAGAACTACAGAAATGGAGCTGCATTTATAACGCTTTACGTAATTTTTATGTATGCGCTTATTTCATCTAATGTATTAGAAGTTATACAGTTTAGAGTATTTGATACCTTAATTGGTGCAGTTTTAGCTTTTGTTGGAAACTATCTATTATGGCCTGTTTGGGAAGCGAAGAACATGAAAGAGTTTTTAATAGATACTGTAAAAGGTTTTGAAACTTACTTGAATGAAATCAACAATTTTTATCATGAAAAAGGAGAAACTGCAACGAGTTACAACTTAGCTAGAAAACAGGCATTCTTGAAAGTTGGTAATTTAAATGCAGCCTATCAAAGGTTAATGCAAGAGCCAAAATCTAAAAAAGAGAATAGTGCTTTAATTTATGATGTTGTTACCATTAGCAACACTTTCTTATCTTCTCTTTCTGCTTTAAGTATGTTTATTAAAAATAACGAAAGAGGTTTAGCTCCAGAACAATTTGAAATTTATGTAAAACATATTTTAACCAATTTACAACACGTAATTTCTTCGAATTCTTCTAAAAAAATTGATTCTTTAGATAACCAAGAGTTGAAAACTGCAGAAAGAAATTATTCTAATTATTACAAAGATTTATCGGTTACTAGAGATCTGGAGATTAAAGAGGGCATACCCATTTCTGACGAACTAAAAATTGCCTTGCATGAAACACAATTAGTGTTTGGTCAAGTACAATGGTTGTATAGTTTATCTACTAATTTAGTACAAAAGATTGGTAAACTTTAATCTTTAATTTACTTCAAGAGAGGTAAACTTGAAGCTAGTGCCATCAAACAAACCTTTATCTGACAATTTTAAAGAAGGTATCACCAAAAGTGCCATAAAAGACAAACTCATATAAGGTGCCTTTAATTGGCTACCTAATTCTTTTGCCATTTTGTCTAAAGCTGCATAGGCTTCTCCAATTTCTTTGGCTGGTTTGTCTGACATAATTCCTGCAAAAGGTAAAGAGACTATTTTTTCTTTAGATGCAGTAACTGCACAAACTCCACCTCTATTTTTAATGATTAAATTTACAGCTTTACAAATCATTTCATCTGAAACTCCAACAGCGATTATGTTATGAGAATCATGCCCAACAGAACTTGCTATTGCCCCTTCTTTTAAACCGAAATTTTTAATAAATGCAATTGAAGGATCAGCATTTTTATAACGGTTTACAACTGTCATTTTTAAAACATCAGTAGCTGTATTGGAAACTAAGTTTCCATTTTCTATTAAAGATGCTACTTCAATTTTATTAGTCACCAATTCTCCATCCAAAGCTTCAATTACCCTAATTTTTGATGATGAAGATTCAAACATAAAATCTTCCACTTTCTTTAAGTTAGTATTAAAATTGTTTAACACTTCAAAAGGTACATGTTTTACAAAAGAAGCTCCGTTTTTGGCTACTAATTCACCATTAATATACGTTTCTAATACATTAAAATGCTTTAAATCATCCACCACTATAAAATCGGCAAAATCATTTTTCTGAAGTAAACCAACGTCTAAATTATAATGCTTAACAGGATTCACACATGCAGCCTGCAGAACTTTAAAAACGTCAACCCCCTTAGCTACTGCTCTTTCGCACAACTGATTAATGTGACCTAATAATAAATCATCTGGATGTTTATCATCAGAACAAAACATCATATTTTCAAAATTGTCTGGCAGTAGCTCAATTAAAGCTTCAAAGTTTTTGGCAGCAGAACCTTCTCTAATAATCACTTTCATTCCTTTTTCTAGCTTCTCTTTTGCTTCCTCAAAAGAAAAACATTCGTGATCTGTAGAAATACCAGCTGCAATATATTTACTAACATCTTCACCTCGTAAACCAGGTCCATGCCCATCTATAGGCTTTTGGTTGTTTTTTGCGTGTTGAATTTTAGCCAAAACTTCTTCATCATCAAATAAAACACCTGGATAATTCATCATCTCTGCTAAATATTTAATGTCTGAATTTTCCATCATTATTTTGATGTCATCAGCATTAATAATAGCTCCTGCACTTTCAAAGGAAGTTGCTGGCACACAACTTGGTGCTCCAAAATTGAATTTTAACGGAACTTTTTTTCCATTTTCAATCATAAAATCTACACCCTTTACACCTAATACATTTGCAATTTCGTGAGGATCTGAAACTGTGGCTACTGTACCATGAACAACCGCAATTTTTGCAAATTCAGAAGGCACAAGCATAGAGCTTTCAATATGAATATGTGCATCTACAAAGCCAGGAATAATATAGTTTTCATTGGTATGATTTGATTCACAAATAGCTATAATCTTATCGCCTTTTACCTCTATTTCTCCTTTAAAAATATTACGATTTTGAATATCGACTATGTTCCCTTGAATGATCATCTTTGAGTGCTTTTACACAAAATTACAAATAATAGAAAGAGGATATATTAAAATGTAAATAGAATATTATATTTTTGAATATGGATAGAAAAGTACAGCATGAAAAGTTCAAAAATTGGGCTAAAAATTATAATTTTTCATTAACAGATTTGTTTCCGACAATTGGTAAAACAGAAATTTGTCATATAGATTTAAGCAAAGAAAATACCATTGTAAGAACAGAAGCTGAATTTAATAACCCTACTTATTTTGAAGGAAAACTAGCTGAAATTCAAGCAGAAAACAATAAAGCCATAATTACTGGCGGTTATTTAGAAAAACGATCTTTATACACATCAGATATTTATAATGCAGAAAATTCTACAGCCAAAAGAAACATACATTTAGGTGTTGATTTTTGGTTGGCTGCTGGCACTTCTGTTCATGCGTTTTTAGATGGAGAAATAATTTGTGCTGTGCATCAAAAATCGCACAAAGGCTATGGAGGTTTTGTAATCTTAAAACACAAGTTAGATGATTTTACTTTTTATACTTTATATGGGCATTTGTCTGAAGAAAGTTTGAAAAAATATAGTGTGGGAAGTAAGCTCAAAAAAGGTGATAAAATAGGTGATTTAGGTAACTATGATGAAAATGGTGCATGGGTTCCTCATTTGCATTTTCAAGTAATGCTAACTTTATTAGATTACAAAAATGATTTTCCTGGTGTTGCTTTAGAAAGCGAAATTGATTTTTGGAAAGAAATTTGCCCTAACCCAAACTATTTATTGAAAAGTGATGTGCTAAATAATTGGTAGGACTAGTTTTTAGGATAAATGACTTTATCTAGTGGAATATCGAACTCATTTTTATCAGTAATTTCATCAACAGGTTTAAAAAAATTAAGACCAACTGTGATTACATCTTTTCTACATTTCGCTAAAAATCGATCGTAAAAACCTTTTCCATATCCAACTCTGAAGTTATTTTCATCAGAAATTAAAAGAGGCACAAATACTAAATCTAAATCTGTTTCTTTTGCCTGAATTGCATTTTTGGGTTCAGGAATTTCGTATTTATTCAGTTCAATTTGTGTGTCTTTTTCTAAATAAAAATGAGACAATGTATTGTTGGTGAAATCACTTTTCGAAACTACAATTTTAATATTTTTACTTCTTAAATAATCGATAATTGGTGTTGTATCAATCTCTTTAAACTTTTTTAAAGTCAAGAAAATATGAGCAGTTTTTACTTGAGAAATATCTAAATTATATACTTGCTCATAAATATTAGAGGTAAATTGCTGAATTATATTAGCAGACAATTGTTGTCTTTTTTCTTTATATATTTTTCTAAGCTCACTTTTTGTCATATTACAAATTTTCTAATTCAGCTTTCGCTTTTTTGGTTAGTCCTTGAACAACCAAATCATAAGAATGGTCGATTAATTGAAAAACCAATTGATCTGAAACATCCGAATCATTTATAAGTACAGTGTTCCAATGCTTTTTATTCATATGAAAGCCAGCAGAAACTCCATCAAACTCAGCTCTTAATTCTAATGCTTTTTCAGGATTACATTTTAAGTTAATTTTCTGATCACCATTTTCACAATGATTTAAGCCTACCAAAGCAAACATTTTGTGCATTACTTTAAACACCAAAGTAACCTCATCAAAAGGAAAATGCTCTGTGACACCTTTTTTTGAAATGCAATAATCTCTTAATTGTTCTATGTTCATAAAACTATTTTGTTAAGTTGAAAATACAATTTAAAAAAGTATCTTTAACTATCAAAAAACAAAATAATGCAAGAAAACGAATTTCTTAAAAACACCAATTTTATAAGCTATACAGAAAGCACATATAGAAAAAGTGAGTTCGATACACTTTCTAGTGTAGACTTGCATCAAAAACCAGTAGAAAATGTTTGGGTAAATACATACGGACTTGAGTTTTTAGGTTGTTTTAAAGAAGTTATTCTAAAAAATAAATTGGATGATTTTTTGATTAAATTATTGATGGACAAAGAACATTCTAACAAAGTAATTACTTTAGAAAACATGCTTTTTGTTTCCATTAGAGTTTTAAAAACCGAAGATTCTAATTTAGATTCTGAACAAATGATCTTTATTTTAAACACCGATTTTTTATGGAGTATACAAGAAAAAAAAGGTGATTATTTTGATTGGATTCGCAAGCGTTTAGAAGGTAATAAAGGTATTGTTAGAAAGAAAAAAATAGCCTATTTATTGTTTTTGTTGATAGAATCTATCATTGACAATTACCTAGAAACCTATCAAAAACACGAAGAAATAAGTAGTGATATCTTAGATGCAAGTAATATAAAGCCTACACCAGAATTTACGTCTTTAGTAGAAAAAAGAAAACAAGAATTGTTTAATTTTAAAAAAGCAACTCTAAGTTTAAGAGATACTATTATTAAATTAGAAAGTGTAAAAATTGAAGGTTTTAACACTAGGTATTTTGGTGAACTAAAAGAACAAACGAATAATTTAATTTCGAATATCGATTTTGAATTGCAAGAACTAGAAAGTAAAATCAATTTAATTTTTAGTATTCAAGGTCATCGTTTAAATGAAGTAATGAAAACGCTTACTATTCTTTCTGTTATTTTTATTCCTTTAACATTTTTAGCAGGAATTTACGGAATGAACTTTGAGTATATGCCAGAACTCAAATTTAAATACGGCTATTTTATTTTATTAGGAATAATGCTATTGGTTACCATTCTTTGTGTTTGGTACTTTAGGAAGAAGAAATGGTTTTAAATAAAAAAACAGTAATTAGGATAGACTTAAAATGCCTTTTTAATAGATGTACACTTCGAATAAAGGTCAGTTTTTATCCTTTTTGAAAATTACTTTTAAAAAAATAGTAAAAGCAACAAGACTAAAAATTAATGCTACATATTTAGCAATATGTATTGTAATATAAAAACCTAATCCCTTACTAGAATTACTATCTGCCAACAATGCAACTGTATCATTGACTCTTTGAGAAAATTCCATATAAGAGAATACAGAACCTGCACTAATACTTATTACTAATAATCTAAAGTTTTTAAACGATCTTTTAATCATTAATATACTGCTTAAATATCGCTAAACTCTCTTCAGGATTTTCTTCCATAGGAACATGCCCAGAATTTTCTAAAACTACCAATTTAGAGTTATGCATAACACTATCCATACGTTTTCCATTGTCTAATGGAATCCAATTATCTTGTGCTCCCCAAATTAATAAGGTTGAATTTTGTATGCTCTTTAGCTTATCAATATTTGCTTTAGAGCCCAATTTAAAATCCATTCTTGCTCTATCTATAAAGGCTTGTCTGTTGCCTTCTCTTAATGCCATTTTATGATATCTACTAACTAAATCATCTGTAATTTTTGTATCATCAGCATAAACCTCTTGCATGTTTTTATTGATGAAAAACTTTGGAGTTACATATAAAAACAAATTGCTTACAACTGGTGTTTTTGCCATTTTAAACACAGCTGGTTGTGGTTTATTGGTTGGCAATCCACTAGCGTCTACCAAAATTAGTTTATCGACTTTATTAGGATGTTCTGCTGCATAATTCCAAGCAATATTTCCTCCTAAAGAATTACCTGCCAAATGAAAACTATGGATTGCTATTTCGTTTAAAAATTGATCTAAAAAGGTGGTGTATGATTTTATAGAATAATCTGCGGTTTTATTTGGACCTGTTAAACCAAAAGCAGGCAAATCCATTCTAATTATGGTATTGGTTTTCTTTAATTCTTTAGTCCAAGCATCCCAAGTATGCAAAGAAGAGGCTGTACCATGAATTAAAACGATTGGAAAACCTTCTCCTTCAATTCTGTAATGTACTTGCATACCATCAATCTCTATAAATTTAGAGTATTGATTGGCATATTCAACCTTTAAATCATCAACAAAAATATCTGAATATACTACACTATTGATTGCAAGAATTAAAGCTATTAAAGGTATATATAACCAATATTTTCTCTTAGATGATTTGGGTTTCATTTACTTGTTAATTTTATACAAAATTGGTTTACTTGGTGTAGCATCATTCTCAAAGGGTGCAACCATTAGGTTTAACAAATATTCACCATCAGTTACTTCATTTGGTACATAAATAAACTCTGTGATGGTTGCATCCATTCGTAAAGGCCCATCTGTGTTCCAAAATGCATTATGTGCTAACAATTTACCTTCATCTTTTTCTTTATCTACAGAAGGTAAATCTACCAACAAATGCTTTATTCCTTTTTCTTTTAAAAACACAGCTGTTTCTTCTAACAAATAGGTAGGATTTGTGTTCGAATACTTCATGCTCTTTTTGTCTGTAAGATTGGGTAAGGTTCGTATTATAACAGCATCTCTCTTTTTATTTCTTAAAGCCATTTTTAATTGCTTAGTTGCAATAACTAAATCTCCATCAACCTCTATTGGAGCAATGGTAATAAGCTCTGCTAAATGAAAATAATGCTTTAAATTCTGATTTACTGAATGTACTTTTTCTGTGATATGACCAACACATTCTGTATGCGTAATATGCGAATGAGGATTAAAATGAATTGAATTAAAGTTTACTACTGCACCATTTTCTACAGAGATATTTTCACCATCAACTTCTTCTGGAAAAATTTTTGGATCGTCTAAATACCAAGCGTTTACATTTCGCTTGCTAACATCTATAGCAATTGAAATATCTATAGGTTTTGAAACATCAATTTCTATTTTTCTTGAGTTATATTCAATGGTTGCTTTCATCTATAAAAATTGTGATTGAGTAATTTTAATTATTGATTATTTTAAATTTAGCATAAACAAGTCAGAGGCCAAACCATCAGATAAAAATTTTCCTTTTCTAGTAGTTTTTAGCACTTCATCTGCAATGAAAAGTAATTCTTGATCTATATATTTCTGTGCTTGCATTTGTAAATATTTGGCGTAATTTTTTCCGAATTGCGATTCAACTCTTTGTAATGAAACACCCCAAATTGTTCGTAAACCAGTCATTACATATTCATTATACCTGTCTGTTACAGATAAAACTTCTCTTTGTATTGGTAATTCGTTTTCTAGAATATTTTTAATGTATTTGGTATTGTTCTGCACATTCCAACTACGTTGAACACCATCAAAAGAATGTGCTGCAGGCCCAATCCCCAAATAAGATTTGCCTAACCAATAAGCCGAATTATTTTTGCTGAAAAAATCTTCTTTACCAAAATTGGAAAGTTCATAATGAATAAAACCAGCTGCATTTAGCTCATCTGTAAGTATCAGAAATTGTTCTTCTGCTTTATCATCATCAACATTTTTAATAACACCTTTATCTATAAAACGCTCTAAAGCTGTATCTGGTTCTACTGTTAAAGCGTAACTAGAAATGTGTGGAACTCCATAACTTAATGCTGTATGTATATTTTCTGTCCATTGTTCATTAGAACAATCAGGAATACCATAGATTAAATCTACAGAAATATTAGAGAAATATTGTGCTGCAATTTCTAAACATTTTTTAGATTCTTCTGCATTATGTGCTCTATTCATTAATTTTAAATCTCTTTCAAAAAAAGACTGCACACCAATACTCAATCTGTTTATTTTAGAAGCTGCTAATTCTATTATTTTTTCTTCTGATAAATCATCAGGATTTGCTTCTAGCGTAATTTCTGGATTATCAACAACTTTAAAGTTTTCATAAACCGTTTCAATTAAATTATTGATTTCTTGAGTAGATAAAATGCTTGGTGTACCACCACCAAAATAAATGGTTTCTACAACATCATTATTTAATTCATCTTTACGTAAAACAATTTCTTTAGCTAAACAATCTAAAAGTTCTGTTTTCTTTCTTAAAGATGTAGAAAAATAAAAGTTGCAGTAATAACAAGCTTGTTTACAAAATGGGATATGTATGTATATTCCACTCATTTTTTTACTCGTTTTTCGTTCTGCTTCACAAAACTTGCCCAACCAGAATAATTTTTACCACCAACCACTTTACCTGAATTGAAATAGTGACAAACTGCTGCTGCTAAACCATCTGTAGCATCTAGATTTTTAGGAAGCGTTTTTAAATTAAGTAACGATTTTAGCATTAAAGCTACTTGCTCTTTACTGGCATTTCCATTTCCTGTAATTGCCATTTTTATTTTTTTTGGAAGGTATTCCGTAATCGGTATTTCTCTAGACAAACCTGCAGCCATAGCTACACCTTGTGCTCTACCTAACTTTAACATAGATTGTACATTCTTACCAAAAAAGGGCGCTTCAATTGCAATCTCATCTGGATGATAGGTATCAATAAGTTCTATAGTTCTTTCAAAAATCAATTTAAGTTTTAAATAATGATCATCGTATTTTTTTAGAATCAATTCATTCATTTGAATAAACTCCATCTTTTTACCTACAATTTTTATGAGACCAAACCCCATAATTGTAGTACCTGGATCTATACCTAAAATTATTTTTTCAGTTGCCAAATATTAATTGAATAAAGAATTTAAAAGTGATTCTGCATTAAACCACAAAAACAAAATAATGGCTAATAATAGTATTAGAAATAAACCCTTTTTAGGTTTTGACTCTTTTTTTCTACCAAATTTTCTTTTAAACTCCATTGTTTTATTTAGCTTTTAGTTGCTCTTAACATTTCTCTTTTTCCTGGTGGGCCTTCTAATCTTTCTACTATAAATCCTACAGCCTGCATTGCTCTTCTAACGCTACCTTTTGCTGAATAGGTAGTTAAAATTCCACCTTGTTTTAAAGCAGTATACATTTTCTTAAAAATAGCTTCTGTCCATAATTCTGGTTGATTCTTTGCTCCAAAAGCATCAAAATAAATCAAATCAAAAGAAGCTACATCATCTATGCCTTGAAAAAACTGTTTTCTTTTTAGTAAACTAAAAGAATCTGATATTTTATGATTTTCTTCCCAAGAGATGTTATGCATCAAATTAAAATCATCTTTAAATTCTTCTGCTTTTAACTCAGAAACATAATTTAAACTTATCACCTCATCTTTTGCAATTGGGTAAGCTTCTGCACCCACATATGAAATAGAAATATTTTTACTTTTTGTTTCTAAATAGGTAATAAATGCATTTAACCCAGTACCAAAACCAATTTCTAAAATAGCCAATTGATTTGTGTTTTTTTCTAGGTATTTGTGCAAACCTGTTTTTATAAAAACGTGTTTTGCCTCTTGTATTGCACCATGTTTAGAATGATATTGCTCATCCCAATCTGGAAGATGAATACTAGTAGAACCGTCTGAGGTTATAAATATTTCTCTTTTCAATAAAAATTATTTCTTCATTAAAACACCATTAGCTTCAAAAGCAAATTCCTTCTTAGGCTCAGTGATTAAAGCTATTTCCTCTTCAGTTTTACCTGCATCTTCTGCATAGTGTCTCAATTCATCTACAGAAGTTTCTTTAACAAAGGCTTTACCAGCTACAATCACTTCTTTTTCTGCAGCATCTAAAGGCATAAAAAATCCGTAATCTTTAAAACGAACCATAGTTTCGGTTTCAGCATCTAAAGGTAATTTCATCCAACAACCTTTTTTAGAACAAACCTCATTAATTGTAGATGTAAATTTTGCATTGATAGTATCACCAACATTCATGTTTTCGAACTTGGCCAACATTTCTTCTGAAGTCATCACAGCTTCATCATTTATTTTATCTCCAAAAGAATTGTAATTATCAGCAACTACCTCTACATTTTTTGTTTCAGTTTTTTCAGTCTTACAAGCAGTTGCTACTAATAAAAGAACAACACATAATTGGATTACATTTTTCATCTTATAATTATTTAACATATTCGTTACAAAAGTAATAAATTTAACAACAAAACTAGGTCTTTGTATAAGAATTGGATAAATAAATTATGTACATTTGCAGTCTAAAAATTAACTTAAAATGACATCAAATATAGAAATTCAACGTGTAGAAAAATCAAAGATTGATTCTGTTGATTTTAACAATTTACCTTTTGGAAGTGTATATTCTGATCATATGTTAACTTGTGATTTTGTAGATGGTAAATGGCAAACTCCAAAAGTTGAGCCTTTTGCACCAATTTCATTAGATCCTTCTGCAAAGATTTTTCATTATGGACAGTCTATTTTTGAGGGTATGAAAGCCTACAAAGATGCTGAAGGAAACATGATGCTTTTTAGACCATTAGAAAACTGCAAGCGTTTGAATAAATCTGCTGAACGTTTGGTAATACCTCAAATACCAGAGGATATTTTTATGGATGGTTTAAAGAAACTTTTAGAAATAGATAGTGCTTGGATACCTACTAACGAAGGTAGTTCTTTATACATAAGACCATTTATGTTTGCAACAGGAAATGGTTTTCATGCTTCTCCTGCAGATGCTTACAAGTTTGTAATTTGTACTGCGCCTTCAGGTGCATACTTTGCTGGTAAAGTAAAAGTATTAATTGAAGAAAAATATGCTAGAGCTGCAAATGGTGGTGTAGGTTATGCTAAAGCTGGGGGTAATTATGCTGCACAGTTTTACCCAACACAACTAGCTATAGAAAAGGGATACAATCAGGTAATTTGGACAGATGATAATACTCACCAATATATAGAGGAAGCTGGTGCAATGAACATCTTTGTTAGAATTAACGATACTTTAATTACCAGCCCTACAAGTGATAGAATTTTAGACGGAATTACTCGTAAAAGCATTTTGCAGATTGCTGAAGACAATGGCATACAAACAGAAGTTAGAAAAATTTCTGTTGGCGAAGTTGTTGAAGCTGCAAAAAACGGTAGTTTAAAAGAAATGTTCGGAGCTGGAACAGCTGCAGTTATCTCACCAATTGCTGGTTTTGGATATCAAGAAAATGATTTTGATTTACCAGAACTGGAAAACCCTTATGCTCAAAAATTGAAAAAATTGATTACAGATATTCAAACTAATAAAACAGAAGATCCTTATGGATGGAGGGTTATGGTTTAATCTATAATTTTTTAAATATCAAAAAAAGCATCAATTTTTATTGATGCTTTTTTGTTTATATAAAGTGAAAATCTAATTTTTACTTTTCTAGAATGGCTTTTATATTAGGTCTAAAATAATTTGGGCCTTTTAAAACTTTACCATCTTCTCTATAAATCGGTTCTCCATCTTCACCCAATTTACTCATATTAGAATTTTGAATTTCGTTAAAGACTTCTTCTATTTTATCTTGCATTCCATGCTCAATTATGGTACCACATAAAATGTACAACATATCTCCTAAAGCATCTGCAACCTCTATTAAATCATTATTTTTGGCAGCTTCTAAATATTCTTCATTTTCCTCTTTCATTAATTCATAACGTAGTTGTTTTCTATCCTCAGAAATATCTACAGTAGGTGAATTTTGAATGTTTAATTTAAATGCACCGTGAAATGCATGTACAGCCGCTATTTTATTTTTCATTTTAAAAGATTGTTTTAAAGTTCTATACCTTTAAAGGTTAAGAATTGGTATATAATTTTGTAATTTTGCAAGTAACAATATAGAAATTCTAATTCAGATAAGAAGAGCTAAATTGTGTATTATTTATAAAACTTATAAAGATAAACCTCATGATTTTTAATGCTTACTTTACAACTGGCAGAATTATGTTTATGATATTTTTTGTGTTAGCTTTTGGGATATTAATTTACTTAAGCTACAAAAAAGATACAGGTAACCATAATCGTTATTATAAAGGTGCTGGAAAAAAAGTATTAATTTATGGTGGACTTATCATTGCTATTTTTACAGCAATAAGGTTAATTTTTGGTAATTAATCTTTTCTAAATCTTCTTTTTAAACGTTTCCAAGCTTTGTTATTTACTTGAATGTAAATAAAGAAACAACTAATATCTAACAAGAAATAAAATAAACTTATTCCACTTGGAGGATTATTACTTGGTAAAAAATCGAAAACACCAAATGCAGTTTCTGGCCATTTCCAACAGCCAAAAGCAGTACCCCCTATTTCTAAAATGGCTACTAAAATATACATTGAGTAAAAAAACAACCTGTCTTTAGGTCTTTTTAAAAGTAAAAGAAACACACAAACGGTCATTACAAAACCAAAGAAATCTGTAAAAAAAGCCAAGTAAATAGTTGCAAAAACACCAATTGCAATTGCAAACAATTGCTCTATAGCTTTATGATGTTTTCTAACCACAGAAGCCTTACTAAACATAAAAATTCTACCATACAAAGCAGCATGGCCAATAGGTACATATAATGGTACATTCTCTAGCCTGTATGTATACATTCCTAAGAGTCTAGAGAAAAAATATTCACCTAAAAAACCCAGAATTACAGCATAAATCATTAATTCTTTTACTCTAGGTGTAGATCTAAAATACATTTTAAAAAACCCAGCAAGCATTAAGATGTTTATCCAAATTTGTGAATCTGAAACATGTTCTGCAAAATAGGTACTGTCAAAAAATAGCACAAATACGAAAAACACAAATCGACCAATTTCTCTATTAAAAATTGAAATGATCTCTTTTAAATCTTGCTTAGGAACCTGTAAAATTTGCATTAATTAGGATATTTAAAACAGTGCTTAGTATGATCATTAACCATACCTATTGCTTGCATAAATGCATAAACCACTGTTGAACCTACAAATTTAAAACCTTTTTTCTTTAAAGCTTTAGAAATTTGATCTGATAATTCTGTAGTTGCAGGTACATCTTGTTTATTATGAAATTTATTAATTATAGGCTGATGGTTAACAAAACTCCATATATAACTAGAGAAAGAGCCATATTCTTTTTGAACAACTATAAATAATTGAGCATTGGTTATGGCACTTCTAATTTTAAGCTTATTTCTTATAATACCCGAATTTTGAAGTAGCTCATTGTATTTAGATTCTGGATATTTCGCAATTTTATGATAATCGAAATTATCAAAAGCTGCTCTAAAATTCTCTCTTTTGTTTAAAATGGTTATCCAACTTAAACCAGCCTGAAAAGTTTCTAAAAGCAGAAATTCAAACAAAGTTTCATCATCATAAACAGGAACGCCCCATTCAAAATCATGATAATCTTGATATAATTTACTATCAGTTACCCAAAAACAGCGTTGCTTCATTTAGTCGATTTTAATTGGCTTAATTGCTGTTTGCCTTTCGTTCACATATCTAAAAACATCATCACCAAAAAAACCTGCTTCTTCTAACATTATTCTAATGTCTTTATTCCACTCTTTAATAAAAACAGTAGTGTTTAATTCAATTGCATAAGCTGTATTTTTTTGAAGAGGGTAATCTCCATTAAAAGGCACACCATTTTGAGAGTCCCACATACCAATTGTAGTTCCAGCACTGTGCCCATATTTACCTAAAGGATGTGTATAAATTGATGGTCTTAAACCTTCTGCTTTACTTTGTTTTAGCGAGTTTGCTAAAATTTGATTTCCTGTAAGGCCAGATTTCATATTAGCTGTCAAAATATCTTGCACTCTATTTCCTTGCACAAAGGCTTCTTTTAAAAAGTCAGGTACTTCTGTTTCCTCATCTTTTAAAACATAGGCATGTTGCTGACAATCTGTGTTTAAACCAATATAAGTAATACCAAAATCGCAATGCAATAAATCTCCATTCTGAATTATTTTTTCATCTTTAGCTTTAGAAAAAGATTCAATATGTGACTTTAGAGCTTCATTATTTCTTTGCACATCTATGGTTGGATGAAACCAGGTCTCTAAGCCCAAATCTGTTACTTTCTGTCTTAGAAACCAAACTACATCTTCAGTAGACGTTTTACCTGGCTGAATGGTTTTGTTAGAAAAAGCTTCATCAATAATGTCATGTGTTATTTTTACAAGTTTTTGAAACAGTTCCATTTCTTTTTTGGTTCTTGTCTCAATCCAAGCAATACCCAATTTTTCTGCAGAAACGAATTTAGAAGTAATCGAAGTTGGCATTGCTGCGTTCAATTCATCAAAATCGGTTTTTACCAAACCATCTGCTAAGGCAAAATGTGTAGAATAATTCAATCCTATTTTATTAGGATTTCTTTCTGAAATAATTTTTTCTAAAGCTTTCCATTGGTTTGGCTCCTCTTCTTTATTCCAGGCCGATTTTATACTTTTTCCTATACTGTACCTTGCAACTGCCAATCTTTCTAAAGTATTATTTTCTTTATCTCTATAAAACACAATGATGGTTCTTCTTCTAGCATTTAACCAAGTTGCCGGCAGCATGGTTTTTAAAACTGGGTCTTCATTATACTCTCTAGAAATTAACAGCCACATATCTAAATCAGCCTTGTCCATTAATTCTGGTAATAAATTGGTAAACCTATCTTCTAATAATTCATCTTTTAAGCTAGCCCTATCTTGCTCATTTAAAATATTGTAATCAGTTTTTTCAACTACTATATTTTGCTTACACGAACTAAAGAATATAAAAATTGATGCTAAAATTAGACAGTGTTTCATAAGGTAAATTTATTTTCTTAAAATTAATATTTAAAGCTGTAATTTGAACTGATTTTATTAGATATTTTTAATTGAGATTAAAAAATGGTATCTTTAAGAACTATGAAGTTTATAAAAAACCTTTTCTTATTTGCCATTATTAGCACTCTAATCTATGCTTGTGGTTCATCGCCTTTAAATAATACTGAAGTAGAGAAGGAAGAACCTGTAATAATTGCCAATGATAGTTTAGAATATGAGATTATCATTATAGATCCAGGTTTTACAACCTTTTTAAACTCAATAGCACAACCAGAAGGATTTTATTCTCAGAAATATATGGAAGCTAGAAATAGAGCTTGGGTACTTACTTGGAATCAAAGAGCGCAAAACTCGTTTCAGTTTAACCCTAATATTTACGAAAATATTATAGACTATCAACAAACAATAGACTATGGTTATGAAGTAAATTATAAGCTTTTCAACTACTTTATATTTGCACAACGAAAATATAAAATGAGTTTAGGAGGCGGATTTAGAGCTAGAATTAATTAGCTATTTTTTTATATCTAATAAAACTGTAATCGAACTTATTTTTTTCATCAGCAATAAAATCTTCTCTTTCTACCCTTCTCCAAACTGTAGGATCAATTTCAGGGAAATAAACATCTGCTTCAAATTCATGATGTACTAAAGTAATATCTAAAGCATCAGCAAAATCGTGTTTCATCGCATATTCATAGACTTGAGCACCACCAATAATAAAGATTTGATCATCATCATGTGCCAATTCTAAGGCTTGCTCTACACTATTTGCAATCAAACAACCCTCTTGCACATATTCTTCGTTTTTAGTGATAATTATGGTTGTTCTATTTGGTAAAGGTCTACCTATAGATTCAAAAGTATTTCTACCCATTAATATATGATGCCCAGTTGTAACTTTTTTAAATCGTTTTAAATCTGCAGGTAAATGCCAAATTAAATCGTTGTTTTTACCAAGTGCATTATTCTTTGCAATTGCTGCTATAATTGTAATCATATACTAGAATGGTTTAAAACAAAAATAATCTAAAAAGACAGTTTAAACTGCCGTTTTTGTAGTTTTTTCAAGAGAATTGCAAAAGCACGAATACGTTTTCGAAGTAAAATTACTGATTATCAGTACTTAAGAAAGTATTTTTATTTTAAGACTCTTTTAATATTAAGGTCATATATTTCCTAAATATTAATTTTATTAACTCTCATTTTATTAAAGTGATAAAACTTTGGACTTAACGTAAATTTAATTTGTACTTAAAAACTACTTGTATAAATTTACCACATAATTTAATCTGATAATTATGTCTATTAAAAAGAAATTTTTGAAAACAAAACCAGTATGTAAGGTAACATTTACTTTACCAGCTGAAGATGCAAAAACTGCAGCAGTTGTAGGTAACTTTAACGAATGGAATACAGAAGCAACGCCATTAAAGAAATTAAAAAACGGTTCTTTTAAAGGAACTGTAGATTTAGAGGCTGGTAATTCTTACGAATTTAGGTATCTAGTTGATGGTGAGTATTTAAATGATCAAGAAGCAGATGCTTTTGCTTGGAACGATTATGCTAATGCAGAGAACAGCGTTTTAAGCTTATAATATATATCACTATGAAAAACAAAAAGAGCCTTCAAATTTAATTGAAGGCTCTTTTTGTTTTAAATGTTTATTATACTGCAACCTTACCCTTAATATGAGGATGAGGATTATAGTCTTGCAATTCAAAATCATCAAAAGTAAAATCTTCGATATTTGTAATTGCAGCATTTAATTTCATTTTTGGTAAAGGTCTAATATCTCTAGACAATTGCAGCTCTAATTGCTCTACATGATTATTGTAAATATGAGCATCTCCAAAAGTGTGAATAAATTCACCTGCCTCATAACCACATACCTGTGCCATCATCATTGTAAACAATGCGTATGAAGCTATATTAAAAGGCACACCTAAAAATATATCTGCACTTCTTTGGTATAATTGACAAGATAATTTACCATCTGAAACATAAAATTGAAAAAATGCATGACAAGGAGGTAAAGCAGCTTTACCATTCGCTACATTTTCTGAAAATGATTTAGAAGTATCTGGCAATACTGATGGATTCCATGCAGAAACTAACATTCTTCTTGAGTTTGGATTTGATTTTAAGGTAGCAATAACTTCTTTTAATTGGTCTACTTCATCACTATTCCAATTACGCCATTGATGCCCATAAACAGGTCCTAGATCTCCATTTTCATCTGCCCATTCATTCCAAATTCTAACACCATTTTCTTGCAAATATTTTACATTAGTGTCTCCTTTAATAAACCATAATAATTCATAAACAATACTTTTTAAATGCAGCTTTTTGGTGGTAACCATTGGAAAACCTTCACTTAAATCAAAACGCATTTGATACCCAAAAACACTTTTAGTACCTGTTCCTGTTCTATCTCCTTTTTCATTTCCGTTTTCTAAAACGTGCTTTACTAAATCATGATACTGCTTCATATTCTTTTATCGACTTTGTGTAAAAATATAAAAAGCTTCAACTATAAAGGTTGAAGCTTTTTAAAAAATGTATAAAAGTTATTAACTAATTGAAGATAAAAAATCAACTTATTAGTAAATGATAAATTTTAATTTAACCAATAATCATACCTGCAATAGTTGCAGACATTAAAGATGCTATTGTACCACCTATTAGTGCTTTTACACCAAATTCTGATAAGGTTTTTCTTTGGCTTGGTGCTAAAGAACCTATACCACCAATTTGAATACCAATTGAAGCAAAATTTGCAAAGCCACAAAGCATGTAAGTAGCCATAATTATAGATTTATTAAAGGTTAAATGTGTAGCACTTGCAACGTCTTTTAACTCCGCTAATTGAATGTATCCTACAAATTCACTTGCTGCTAATTTTATGCCTAAAAGTTGGCCCATTAAAGCCATGTCTTCAGAAGCCACACCTATCATCCACATTAAAGGCGCAAACAAATATCCTAAAATTGCTTCTAGAGAAAAACTGTCATAAGCTGTGTTTGCTGCCATCCAAGAATTTAAAGTTGTAATATCACCTACCCAACCTAAAATTCCGTTTATCATTGCAATTACAGCAACAAATACTAAAAGCATTGCTCCAACATTTACAGCTAATCGTAAACCTTCTGTTGTACCGTTGGCAATAGCATCTAAAATATTAGACCCTATTTTTTCTTGAGATACTGTAACATCTGTATTCACTGCCTCTGTTTGCGGATATAAAATTTTAGAAATTACAATTGCACCAGGAGCTGCCATTACTGAAGCTGCTAATAAATGCTTTGCAAATATTAACTCTAAAGTCTTATCTCCACCTCCTAAAAAGCCTATGTAAGCTGCTAAAACTGCACCAGCAACTGTAGCCATTCCTCCAATCATTACCAACAACATTTCAGACCTATTCATTTTATCTAAATACGCCTTAATTAATAATGGAGCCTCTGTTTGTCCTAAAAATATATTTCCTGCTACAGATAAACTTTCCATTCCAGAAATACCTAATATTTTACTCAAAGCCAAGGCTAACAATTTTACCACCTTCTGAATAATACCTAAGTAAAATAACAATGATGTTAAGGCTGAAAAGAAAATGATTGTAGGTAAAACTTGAAAAGCAAAAATATAACCAAAGGTATTAACATCACCCACCATTCCTGAAAACAAGAATTCACTACCTGCTTTTGTATATTCTAAAATCTCGATAAAAATTCCGCCAATAAATTCAAAAACCTTTTGAATAAACACAACTTTTAAAACCCCAATTGCAATAAGTAACTGAATTGATAAACCAATCCCTACTTTTTTCCAATCGATTGCTTTTTTATTACTACTAAATAAGAAAGCAATTACTATTAAAGAAAACATTCCTAAAACTCCTCTCCAAAGACTGTTAAAAGAAAAACCTTGACTTGGAACAATTTCAGCGGTTGCAACCACAGCTTCTGTATTCTGCGAAAAAGTTGACATTGAGAAAATACAGAAAAATACAATAAGTATTTTTTTCATAATATAAATCTAAGGTTTTAAGAGCGCTTGCTAATTTCGTCTCTAATGGTTGCAGCTAATTCGTAATTTTCATCTGCAACTGCAGTATCTAATTGCTGGTTTAATTCTTTTAAAGATAAGTCTGCATAATTCACTTTATCTTCCTCCTCTAACTCAAATGTAGTTGAACTTTCTTGCTTTGGCTCTAAATTATTTTCAATAGCAAGTTCTTCTTCTACCTTTAAATAGATACCAGCTTTATCTAAAATATTTTCGTAAGTATAAATAGGTGCATCAAAACGAACTGCAATTGCAATTGCATCTGAAGTACGTGTATCTATAACTTCTTCTTTACCATCTCTAACACAGATTAAACTAGAAAAGAAAACACCATCTACAAGTTTGTGAATAATAACTTCTTTTATAGTAATATCAAAAGTGTCTGAAAAGGTCTTAAATAAATCGTGAGTTAGTGGTCTTGGTGGTCTAATTTCTGTTTCTAAAGCTATAGCTATAGATTGTGCTTCAAAGGCACCAATAATAATAGGTAAAGTTCTTGTTCCTTCTATCTCACTCAAAACCAATGCATAAGCACCACTTTGTGTTTGACTGTAAGAAATTCCTTTAATAGTAAGTAGTATTAAACTCATATATCAATCAACATAAATAAAAAAAGCTTTAAAGCCCTTTTTAAGAGGGCACAATTTAATAAAAATAATAGATTGAGAACTTTTATTTTATGAGTTTTTATAAAAAGTAAAAACCTACTAAAAATATAGTAGGTTTTTGAATGAACTTTATACTATAATAAATTAAGATGCTTGTTTAAAAGCTTTTAATTTCTCTATTAAAGTTGGTACAACTTCAAAAGCATCACCAACAATACCATAATCTGCTGCTTTAAAGAAAGGAGCTTCTGGGTCTGTATTGATAACCACTTTTACTTTAGAAGCGTTAATACCTGCTAAATGCTGAATTGCTCCAGAAATACCAATAGCGATATACAAGTTAGAAGCAACTGGTTTACCTGTTTGACCTACGTGTTCTCCATGAGGTCTCCATCCTAAATCTGAAACTGGTTTAGAACATGCAGTTGCTGCGCCTAAAACATCAGCTAACTCCTCTACCATTCCCCAATTTTCTGGTCCTTTCAATCCTCTACCTGCAGAAACCACAACCTCTGCATCTGCTATGGTTACCTTACCTGTAACTCTTTCTAATTTCTCTGAAGTAACACCTGTTTCTGCAATTGTAGCATCGAAACTTTCTGTTGAACCAGAAACTGTATTCTCATGAACTCCGTAAGAATTTTTTGCAACCCCTATTATTTTATGATCGGTTGCAATTACTGTATTACTGAAACCTTTATTCGAAAAAGCTTTTCTTTTTACAGTAAATGGTGCTGTTGAACTTGGTACTTCCACAACATTAGATGCATAACCTGCATTTAATGCAACTGCTAATAATGGTGCAGCACTCAAAGTATCAATACTTGAATCTAATACTACCACAGAAGCTCCTGTAGAAGAAGCAGCTTGCTCAATTACAGATGCATATTGTTTTGCATTAAATGTGTTTAGAGCATCATTAGTTACAGAGAGTACTTTTTCTGCTCCATAAGTGTATAACTCTTCGTTGTTATTAGCGTTTATTGTTACAGCAACAACATTAGTACCTAATTGTTCAGCAACTTTTTTGGCATAAGAAACTACTTCAAATGCACTTTTCTTAAATTTTCCTTCTGTTGAATCTGCGAAAACTAAAACTGACATATATTTTAAGTTTTGTATGTTGAATTCTTTATTTCAAAGGATAAAAAATCAACAAGATTAATTTTTATTTTTTCCGATTTTAAAACTTCGGATAATTTTATGATTAAATTACTTTAGCTTCATTATGCAATAAGTTAATTAACTCATCTACATTGTCTGCATCAATTAATTTAACTGCGCCTTTTGGCGCTGGCTTTTCAAAAGATTGAATAGATGTTGCAGCTTCTGCAGATACAGGCTCTACTACATTTAAAGGTTTTTTACGAGCCATCATAATTCCACGCATATTAGGTATACGTAAATCTTTCTCTTCTACAATTCCTTTTTGACCACCAACTACTAAAGGTAAAGATGTACTTAACGTTTCATTACCACCATCAATTTCTCTCACTGCAGTTACAGACGTACCTTCTACTTCCATACCAACACAACCATTAACGAAATTAAAATCTACTAAAGCAGCTAACATCCCAGGAACCATACCTCCATTATAATCAATTGATTCTCTACCTGCTAAAACTAAATCATATCCTCCAGATTTAACAACTTCTGCCAATTCTTTAGCAACAGATAAACCATCTGTAGCTTCTGCATTTACACGGATAGCATCATCTGCACCAATTGCTAAAGCTTTACGTAAAGTAGGCTCTGTAGTTGCATTACCAACATTAACAACAGTTACACTTGCGCCTTGCTTCTCTTTAAACCACATTGCTCTTGTTAAACTGAACTCATCATAAGGATTGATTACAAATTGTACTCCATTCGTATCGAATTTTGTATCTCCTTCTGTAAAATTAATCTTAGAAGTAGTATCAGGAACGTGACTAATACAAACCAATATTTTCATAAAATCTATTATTTATCATTATTAACTTCAACAAAATTAAGGCTTTTTTTTAAAAAATACTATGCATGCATAATAAATTTTTTGTTAAAAAAATAAATCTGTTAAGTTTCTAATATAAATTTTAGCGATTTCTTAAATAAGAGGAGGATTATTTATAAATAAACGCAAACTGATCATAAGAGACTTTAGTTCTAGGCCCAGCAACTTGGGTGTATGCTCCAGCCTTAAAATAGAAATTACCATCCATGGTTTTCCATAAATCACTTACACTATATGTAATAACTCTTGTTTTATTTTTTGCGAGATTTTTAATAGCTACAGCTACTTCATCTCCATTTCCAAGAATTTCAATAATACATTCAATTTTATCTTTTTCACTAAAAGAAGTAAAGAAATCATTTTCTACATCACCTTCATTTTTTAAATAGCTCTCTGTAAACACTACTCTAATTTCACTACCTCCAGCAATTTCTACTCTTAACAATGGCCTTTTAACTCCCTTTGTGTCATTATGTATTTGACCAATAGTTACTCCTTTATTCATTCTAGCATCTGGCACATTCTCAAAAGTGGCTATAAGGTGCATTGCACTTTTAGAACTTAAATCTAGATCTTTCTCTTGTCTAATTTCGGTTCTGTCGCTTTTTTGTCCTGGAGAGATTAATATCATTTTACCTTTTTCTACAAAAAAGTAATCTGTATTGCATTGTTCTTCTGCTTTTTTCAAATCTAGTTTCGTTTTTCCTTGATTTGTATAATAATGCAGTTTTGCATCATTTAAAGCAGCTTGAAATTTTGGAAGATCACCAGGTTTTATTTTGCAATCCAAATCTTTATCACTCTGACCTGAAATTTGAATGAAATTAAAAATGGATAAAACAATTAACAAACCCATTTTTTTCTGATTCAAAATAATATTTAAAAACTTCATTTTATATTTTATTAGCTGGCTTAATTTTTTTCTCAATTTAAAGATACCATATTTTCTAAAGAATTATTCCATAATTAATAAAGTTTGCAGGCATTCTTATCAATTTGTTGCGTTCTCTATAATTCTATAGATATCAACAAAAGTTGTAGTTTGTTTACATCAAAATTTCTTACTTTTGTTTTTGATTTTAATATACGCTAAAAACAAATGAAAACAGTTCAATTTAGAGAAGCTATTTGCGAAGCAATGAGCGAAGAAATGCGCAGAGATGAGAGCATTTATTTAATGGGTGAAGAAGTTGCTGAATATAATGGTGCCTATAAAGCAAGTAAAGGTATGCTAGATGAGTTTGGTGCAAAAAGAGTTATTGATACTCCTATTGCTGAACTTGGTTTTGCAGGTGTTGCAATTGGTTCTGCCATGAATGGTAATAGACCTATTGTGGAATACATGACATTTAATTTCTCTTTGGTTGGAATTGATCAAATTATAAATAATGCTGCCAAAATTAGACAAATGTCTGGTGGTCAATTCAATTGCCCTATTGTTTTTAGAGGACCTACAGCTTCTGCTGGTCAATTAGGAGCAACACACTCTCAAGCTTTTGAAAACTGGTTTGCAAATACACCTGGTTTAAAAGTAATTGTACCATCTAATCCTTATGATGCAAAAGGTTTATTAAAAGCTGCAATTAGAGATGATGATCCAGTAATTTTTATGGAGTCTGAACAGATGTATGGTGATAAAATGGAAATTCCTGAAGGAGAATACATTATTCCTATTGGAGTTGCAGACATTAAAAGAGAAGGTACAGATGTAACTATTGTATCTTTTGGTAAAATTATTAAGGAAGCTTATAAAGCTGCTGATGAGTTAGCAAAAGAAAATATTTCTGTAGAAATAATCGATTTAAGAACTGTTAGACCCATGGATCATGCAGCAATTTTAGCATCGGTTAAAAAGACAAATAGACTAGTTGTTTTAGAAGAAGCATGGCCATTTGCAAGTGTTGCTTCAGAAATAACATATAGAATTCAAGATGAAGCTTTCGATTATTTAGATGCACCTATCAAGAGAATTACAACTGCAGATACTCCTGCTCCTTATTCTCCTGTGTTATTAGAAAAATGGATTCCTAATCACGAAGATGTAATAAAAGCGGTTAAAGAAGTTATGTATATTTAACTTTAATAACATCTCAATATTTAAAACCTTTTTGATTTTTTCAAAAAGGTTTTTTTCTGCCCTAAACCGAAAACCTTTGCGTAAAATTAACACTGCAAATACTTCCTTTAAACTAGTACTTTCACTACTTTTGCATTAATTATAATATATATTGAAGAATAATTATGAGCGAAAATAAATCATTAACTTTTGATGTTTTAATTGAGATTCCTAAAGGAAGTAGGAATAAATATGAATACGACTTTACCCTGAATAAAATACGTTTTGATAGAATGTTATTCTCATCTATGATGTATCCCGGAGATTATGGATTTATTCCAGAAACTTTAGCTTTAGATTCAGACCCATTAGATATATTAGTTTTAGGTCATCAACCAACTTACCCAATGGTTGTTATGGAAGTAAGACCAATTGGAGTATTTTATATGACTGATGAAAAAGGACCAGATGAAAAAATTATTTGTGTTCCTGTATCAGATCCTATATGGAGTAAGAAAAGAGATATTTCTGATATAAACCCTCACAGACTAAAAGAAATTGAACACTTTTTTCAAGTCTACAAAGACTTAGAAGAGAAAAAAGTAGACACAGGTGGTTGGGGTAATGCAGAAGATGCTATTAGAATTTACCATGAGTGTATAGAGCGTTATGACAATAGTGAACACAAAAAGAAACGCACTTTTACCATATAATTATCATATTGATAAAATATCTTATAAATTATAAACCATCTTTTAATTAAAGGTGGTTTTTTTTATCACATTGATTTTCCTATTTTAGCCACCGTTTTAAACTAATCAAATTTAAATAGTATATGGAATTAATGATTTGGATGCCAATTGTATTGGCTATTTTAGGTTTAATCTACATGTGGATTAAACAATCTTGGGTAATGAAACAAGATGCAGGAGATGGTAAAATGAAAGAAATTTCAGATTACATTTATGAAGGAGCTTTGGCGTTTTTAAGTGCTGAGTATAAACTATTAGCCATTTTTGTTTTTGTAGTGAGTTTAGCACTTGCAGCAGTTTCATTTATAGTACCAACAACACACATTCTAATTGTAGTTGCTTTTATTTTTGGAGCTATTTTCTCTGCGTTTGCAGGTAATATAGGTATGAAAATTGCAACAAAAACTAATGTTAGAACTACACAAGCAGCAAGAACTAGCTTGCCAAATGCTTTAAAAATATCTTTTGGTGGAGGTACAGTTATGGGCTTAGGAGTTGCTGGTTTGGCTGTTTTAGGATTAACTGCTTTTTTCATTGTTTTCTATCAAAAATTTATGGGAGGAAGCTGGACTTCCACAGCTGATATGACTATTGTATTAGAAACACTAGCTGGTTTTTCTCTTGGAGCTGAATCAATTGCGTTATTTGCAAGAGTTGGTGGTGGTATTTATACAAAAGCTGCAGATGTTGGAGCTGATTTAGTTGGTAAAGTTGAAGCTGGAATTCCAGAAGATGATCCAAGAAACCCAGCAACTATTGCAGATAATGTAGGTGATAATGTTGGTGATGTAGCAGGTATGGGTGCAGATTTATTTGGTTCTTACGTTGCAACAGTATTAGCAGCCATGGTTTTAGGGAACTATGTTATAAAAGATATGGGCGGTTCTATTACTGACGCTTTTGGTGGTATAGGTCCAATTTTATTACCAATGGCAATTGCAGGAGCAGGAATTATAATCTCTATTATTGGTACAATGTTAGTAAAAATCAATAATAACGATGCCAAAGAATCTCAAGTAATGGGTGCTTTAAATAAAGGAAACTGGACATCTATAGTACTAGTTGGTTTATCTTGTTTTGGTTTAGTTACTTGGATGTTACCAGAAACAATGCAAATGGAATTTTTTGGTGAAGGTTTACAAGAAATTTCTTCGATGAGAGTATTTGCTTCAACCTTAGTTGGTTTAGTTGTAGGTGCTGTAATATCATCTGTAACTGAATATTATACAGGGTTGGGTAAATCTCCAATATTAAAAATAGTACAACAATCTTCTACAGGAGCAGGAACTAACATTATTGCTGGTTTAGCTACAGGTATGATTTCTACTTTTCCATCAGTATTATTGTTTGCTGGGGCAATTTGGGCTTCTTATGCTTTTGCTGGTTTTTACGGAGTTGCTTTAGCAGCTTCAGCAATGATGGCTACAACAGCTATGCAATTAGCTATTGATGCTTTTGGACCAATTTCTGATAATGCAGGTGGTATTGCAGAAATGAGCGAACAAGAACCTATTGTAAGAGAAAGAACAGATATTTTAGATTCTGTAGGTAATACAACTGCTGCAACTGGTAAAGGATTTGCTATTGCATCTGCTGCATTAACTTCATTAGCACTTTTTGCTGCTTACGTAACCTTTACAGGAATTGACGGAATTAACATTTTTAAAGCACCTGTTTTAGCAATGTTATTTGTTGGTGGTATGGTGCCTGTTGTATTTTCTGCATTAGCAATGAATGCTGTAGGTAAAGCTGCAATGGAAATGGTACAAGAGGTAAGAAGACAATTCAAGGCTATTCCTGGTATTATGGAAGGTACAGGAAAACCTGAATACGATAAATGTGTTGCTATTTCAACACAAGCCTCATTAAAAGAAATGATGTTACCTGGTTTATTGACTATAGGTTTTCCTTTAATTATTGCATTTGTACCACTTTTATTTGGTATGGATAATTTAGGGATAGCTGAAATGCTTGGTGGTTATATGGCTGGAGTTACTGTTTCTGGTGTACTTTGGGCAATATTCCAAAATAATGCAGGTGGTGCTTGGGACAATGCTAAAAAATCTTTCGAAGCTGGTGTAGAAATCAATGGAGAAATGACGTATAAAGGTTCAGATGCTCACAAAGCAGCTGTAACTGGAGATACTGTTGGAGATCCTTTTAAGGATACTTCAGGTCCATCAATGAATATTTTAATTAAACTTACCTGTTTAATTGGTTTGGTTATTGCACCAATTTTAGGTGGACATTCAGACGATGCAAATGCAAACGAAATTAGAAAAGAAGTTAAAGTAGAGATTACTTCTTCTAGTGTTGATGATTTAGTAGCTGCAACAATTGTTACTACAAAAACAGTTGATGGTAAAAGCGTTACAACTTCAGAGAAATTTAATGGAACTTTAGAAGAAATTGAGGCTAAAGCTGAAGAAGCTGGTAAAATTGTTTCTATGGATGTTAAAAAAAATAAAGAAACAAAAACAAAAGAAGTTAAAATTATTATTAACGATAAAGAATAATTCTTGCGTTATTGAGTTAAAAAAAGCCACATTTAGATGTGGCTTTTTTTATGCGGTATATGTACCTTTAAAACAAAAAATGTCAATATTTTCGAAAGATCCATTACAAATTACAGTGTTTCAAAGCTATGGAACTCATAATCACTTTTATGCTAGAGGCAGGGCTTTAGAAGATGAGAATATTTCGTTAGAAAGAAAAGGTGTTCTAGGGCTTCTGGTAAACTCGTATAAACGTTTTGAAAGCGATGAAATAAAAAACACATCTCTTACCCTTACTTTACCAAATCATCAAGAAATCAAAACCAAAACAGATAATGATGGCTATTTTTTAGTAGATGAAAAAATTGATAACCTTAATGAATTAACTACTACAGAAGGCTGGTTGAAATATACTATTTCATTTACAGACATCAACATCAAACATAAGATTAACAATAACAATATTTTTGAGGGTGAAGTTTTAATACCATCTGCCAAAGCAAGTTTTGGAGTTATTAGCGATATTGATGACACCATTCTGCATACAGGTGTTGTTTCTAAACTAAAGTGGAGATTATTAATTAACACATTATTTAAATCGCCTTATAATAGAAGAGCCTTAGAAGGCTCTTCAGAATTTTATAGTTTACTACATTCAGGAAAATCGGGTAATGATGCCAATCCGTTTTTTTATGTAAGCCACAGTCCTTGGAATATGTATCGTTATTTAGAATATTTTTTAACGAAAAACAATTTTCCTAAGGGAGCTATTTTATTGCGTACAATGAGAAATATTTTTTCTAAGAAAAAAGATGATAAACCTCAAAAGCAAAAGGAGATAATAAATATTTTAAAAACTTATACAGATTTACCATTCATTTTAATTGGTGATGCTGGCGAGCATGATGCAGATATTTATATGGAAACGGTTACACAATTTCCAAACAGAATTAAGGCCATTTATATAAGAAACGTTAGTAAAAATAAAAACAATGAGCGTATTAAGAACTTGGTAAAAAATTATACAGACACTACTTTTTTACTAGTAAATGATAGTAATGAAGCCATAGCCCATGCTAAAAAACACCATTTTATAGCATAAAAAAACTACTTAATCTAATGATTAAGTAGTTTATACTTTTTCTTTTTCTTTATATATTTATCTATACTTTTTTTCTTCCAGTAATTAATGATATTAAGAAAAGAATAATAAACACAACAAATACAATTTTAGCTATTCCAGCTGCTGCACCTGCTATTCCACCAAAGCCCAAGACTCCAGCAATTAATGCGATTATTATAAAAATGATTGCCCAACGTAACATAGTTTAAAGTTTTTTTAGTTAATATTAAATAGTTACTATAACTATCTCTCTTACAGTAAAATTAACTCTTTTATACAGAGATCTTTAACTCTTATAAAGCTAATTTTAACTCAAATAAGGTGGGTATAAAACAAGAAAAAGGTTGCCTTTTCAGGCAACCTAAATCAATCAACCAACCTTAAATCTCTAGTGTAAATCTTCTAAAGATTTAATATTTTCCAATCCTATTTGGATTTTATTTTTCTGTGCTTCTAATACTGTTTTTGTACTACTTGGTAGTGTAGTTTCATTTAAAACTTCATCATAATCATCAATAGCAGTTTTTTCACCTCTAATTGATTCTTCTAACATAGATTCTTCGTTATCTAATGACAACATTGCTTTAATATCCATCCAAGCTCTGTGTGCAGTTCCTGTTAAACTACCACCTTTATCTACTTCTTGATTAAACGATTTAATTTCTTCTTTTAACTCATGTCCAAAATTATATCTCTCTTTGGCTTTTGAAGTAAAATAGTTTTTTAATGCTGGGTTACTAATATTATCTGCTGCGTTTTTAAAACCTTTTTCAGCATCATATGTTCTTTCTAATAATCCGTTTAATTTTTTTCCAACTTCTTCTGTATAAGTACTCATTTCATTTAAATTTTACGTGATTGTTCAACTTGTTTAAAGATGTTGAACAGTTTACATCTTGCAATTTTTTGCTTTCTTTTTCTTACACTACAAAGATATGGGCTTTAAAGGGTTTGTCTTTGTTCATTCGAAATTGAACTTGACTCATATGATATTAGTTACATATCAATTACAGGATTATAATCTTCTAATAAAGTCATCATTGCTTTTTCTGAATGTGAAAAATTGGTATAACTTTTCTTAAAATCTTCTACTTGTTTAAAATAAGTGTTGATGCTAGAATCCTTATAGGTTTTTAGAATATGAGGATGTATGTAATATTTACGAGAAACATTTCTGGTGTTTCCTAATTCCTTAGCTGTAACATCTATTGCTTGTAGCCTATTTTTCTTATTTTGATTTTCATCTTTCTCAATTCCAAAATCCATTAGGGTATTAAAAGCAATTAAAGATGCAGACCACGTTCTAAAATCTTTGGCCGTAAATAATTCTCCACATAAATTGTGAATGTATTCATTAACAGAACTGCTGTCTATTTCCTTTTTGATACCATCTTCATCATAATACTGAAAGAGCTTCCAGCCAGGAATTTCTTGACATTGATTCACCAACTTAATTAGCTTCTTATTCCTTAATGTAATTTTATGTTCCTTACCTCTTTTACCAACAAATTCAAACCTTATTTTGTTATTCTCTTTGGTAAGATGTTTTGTTCTTAAAGTAGTAATGCCATAGGTTTTATTTCGCTTTGCGTATTGCGTATTACCAATTCTTATGTGAGTTTCTTCAAGTAATTTTACAATTAAAGCCAAAACTTTGGTTTTAGTCCAAGTAGGTTGTTCTAAATCCTTATTTACTTTACTTCTAATTTTTGGTAGATTCTTTCCAAAATCTATCATTTTAATAAACTTGGTTTTGTTTCTTACAGCATTCCATTTAGAATGATACCTATATTGTTTTCTCCCTCTTGCATCTCTACCCACAGCTTGTAAATGCCCATTATCTAAATCAGAAATTCTAACTTTTTTCCACATTGGAGGTATCACCAAAGTTTGAATTCTTTTCAGTACGTTTTGATCTGATACTAAACTGCCCGCTTTTTGATAAGCAAAGGTTTTGCCTTTCTTAACACGATTTATAGATAAATTAAAATCATTTACATAAACCAAATCAAAGTACTCTAAAGAGTCTTCTGGCTTGGTAAAAATATTTTTAACAAGAGATTTATCTATAACTTTTATCATGTACTATAAATTTTGCTCCATATAATTTGTGTAGTCTTTTGCTAATGATGTTTTCTCTTTTTCTGTAAATACTTTACCTGCCAATTGAAAAAACACATGTTCTTCATCTTCTAAGTGATGTTCTACTTTTTCTTTTAATTGTTTGGCAAATTTTAGCCAAGCAGATGAATCATACTCTGTTTCATCTAACTTTTCTATCAACTCATCAATTTCATGATGTTCTGCAATTCCATGTCTCGCTTTTTCTTGCATCATATCATTACTAATTAAGGGCTTGTAAAAATGTCTTTCTTCTGCATCTGCATGTATTTCTAATTCCTTTTTTAAAGCCTTATAAATTTCATCTCTCTTTTTAGAATCGCCTGAAGTATCTACTAATTTGTCTAAAAGATCTCTTTGAGTGTCATGATCTTTTCTAATTTGTTCAAAAATATTCATAGTTGTTTTTTTTTATTGATTTACTCAAAAATAAATTCTTCAGTAGGTTTTTATTAACGCATTTCAACTAAATATTAATCGAATCAGGCAGGTGCATTTAATTTTAAACTACCTTTACTGATATTTGTTTATCATTTAAATTTAGACAAACACTAGACATATATATTATGATAAATGTTGAAATTAATGCTGATGGTCCTATAGACTTTTTAGAGCAATTACAAGAGGCAATTGGTGGCGAAATCACTGAAAGATGGAGCGAATTTGTACTTACCATAAATAATGAAAATGCGATAGGATCTATTAGATATATACCCTTTGACTGGGGTGTGAATCTTTTAGATTTTAATATAAAATTTCACAAAGAATTATTTCTTCATATTCAATCTCAAGAAGATTTTAATCCTATTCGATTTATTTATCCTTCTCTTGGAAGTTTAAAACATAAATTCGGCATTCATAATACCATCAAAGAAGTTGGGCAATTTCAATCTTTAATTTTCACCAATACAGATGGTGGTTATAATGATATTATTTTTCCCAAAGATGAAAAGTTAGAAATCAATATCATACAGATTGTTAGAAAACAATTTTTAAAAAAAAGAACTACAAATGTATCAACACTAAACACACAACTTTATGAAGTTTTTGTAGATACAGATCATGAAAACAGATTTTCTAGTTATGGAACATTAAATCTTAAAATGGCAGATTTGATTAATGGAATGCATAAAATAAAAGCCAAAGGCATGTTGCGAATTCTAAAAATTGAAGCTAGGATTTATGAGATTTTGTCTATGCATATTCAACAACACAATAGAATTTTATCTGGTACAAAATTACCAGAAGGTATTAACAAGAGTGATTTGAAAATTGTGCGAAAAATTGGTAATGCTATTTTAAAACATCCTGCCAAGGAATATTCTTTAAATCAACTTTCATTTAAATCTGGTTTAACTCAAGCCAAATTGCAAGAAGGATTTAAGTATTTATATAAACGAACAGTTACAGAATATATTAGACATGTGCGTTTAGAGAGTGCCAGAGATATGCTTAAAAATTCTGATTTAAATATTTCTCAAATCGTTTATAGTATAGGGTTTAGTAGCCGAAGTTATTTTTCTAAAATTTTTAAAGAAAAATATAATATTACACCCAACAGTTTTAAAAAAAAATTAAAAAAAGTAGCGTAATAAAAAAGCCTTGATATTATAAAAATATCAAGGCTTTAAAATCAACCAACCATTATAAAATTATTTGGTATAGATAACTTTATAATCATTTCCTAATTTTTCGTTTAAGGTGTTCATGTCTGAATAGTACTTGTATTTTGTGTTAAATACTCTATCTGGTCTTTCACCAATAACATAGTATTTTACATTCATATCTGGAGCATTTAAAGTAACTTGGTCAGATACCCTAATTTTTTTATCGCCTAAAGTTGTAGTCATTTCTTCTAATTCAGAAATTACAATTAGGTTGTTATTCATTGCTCTAATTTCTTTAATTTCAATAGCATGTTCCTTATCTGAAACCTCTGCTTCTACCATTAAAGTCTGTTCTTCTTTTTCGCCATCTACATCATCTGGCATTTCTACATCTACATAAGGTACTTCTACTTCTACCTCTTCCATTACTACAACTACTTTTGGTACTGTTACCATTTTTGTTGTTGTACCTACATTAACTTCTGCCCAGTCTACATCAAAAGCTGGTAATTGTCCAGCTTCTGTATCAATATCTACATCTACTTCTGGTAATTTGGTTTTCTTAGTTTGGTCTACATCACAACTTACTAATAGAGCAGCTGTCATGATTGTCATAATTACTTTTTTCATAATTTTTTTTTTGTTTAATTAATTTTATTTAAAAAATTTCTTAACTAATAATAAAGCTCCATACTTTCCTAAAAATTTTAAAGCACCACCCAAAATATTCATGGGTTTTAAGGTTTCTTCAAAATCTTGTTTTACCCCTTTTAATTCTTGATAAGCAATTTGCCTTTCTAAGTTTAAAACCTTCAGGTCATATTCTATTTGCTCGAAGTTTTGGTATGATTTCATTATTAATGTTTTAGTTTGATTTGTTTTTAACTATTTCTTTAGGTGTCAAGCTATCTTCTGTACTAAAGAACTTATCTGCAAAAGTGGTAATTACAGCTTTGTTTATTTTCTTTCTTAAAAGAAAAGCAATAAATGCAAATATTAAGAATATTAAGAAAATACTTAAAAATCCTAAAGGCATGCTATTTAAAGCGTTACCTATTGCTAAAGCTCCTGAAATAGATAAAAATAATATTGAGATTAAAAACAAGATTCCAATAACAAACACCTTAGCCAATAAAGCTATATTAGAGGTAAGCAAATGAAAAGTCTTAAGTTTTATATACTTGTATGAAGTTTCTGAATATCTTTTTGCTATATCTATAGTACTATCTGAAGTGCTATTTTTAGTTTCTTGATTGAACATCTATATTATACAGTTTGATTAAATTTATCTTCTAAATCCTCTACCGTATTTTTTTGTAGATGCTTGTTTTTCTCTTTTAATTCACTCAACTTTCTTTCTAGTGTAGTAATTACATCTTCAGCTTTATAGCTAACATTAGACATTACACTTTCTAACTGAGTTTCTAAATTTTGTTTTTGATTAGATACTGTAGAACTCACTTGGCTCTTAACTTCTTCTGCAGTTTCTGCAAGTTTATCTTTAGCCACTAAAGCTTCAGCCATTAATTTCTTTCTAGTTTCTTCTCCTTTATCTGGAGCATATAAAATACCTAAAATACTACCTACTGCAGCACCTAATACAAAATTTGATAAATTACTCATGGTTTTTGATTTTTTTTAATTGTTCAACTTAGTTTTTGTGCTTAATTAAACACACTACAAAGATATCTTAGAGCCAAACTTTAACTTAACTCATAAAAATGAAACTTTAACTCAAATGAGTTTCACTACAAATTTAAAAAAATCTAAACTAGTTTTTTGCGCTAATTGATTTATTGATTTTTCTGTTAGTTGCAGTATTCTTGGGTAACCACCAGTTGTTTGACAATCTCTCATTAATACAATTAAAACTCCAGAAGGTGTAAGCTGCACTGTGCCTGGCAAAACAGATGACGTTAGTATTTGTGGCAAAGCATTTTGCATTTCTTCTTTCAATTTATAACCCATTCTAGAATTGTCTCTAGAAATTGTAAATGTGTTGTTTTGCAAAAATTCTTTCTGATGATCATTCAACAAACCAAACTCAGGCCCTTCATAACAAGTTAATTCTGTATTCGTAAAATGATTTCTAATGGTTTTTATAGATGATTGATTTTCAAAACTTTTCTCTTTATATTCTTGAAAAGGTAAAAAGTCTCCTTTTTTAAAAAGTGCTTGTTTAGTAATATTAGGATAAAAACTTCTGCTATTTAATTGCTTCTCTGTTAAAAATCCGCCTTTTAAGGCTAAGTAAGAACGAGCTCCATAGTTTACCTTCCCAAAACTAAGGATGTCATTTTTAACTATTGATATCTTTTTATTGAGAGAAATTGGCAAACGGTTTATAGTTGCATTTACATCTGCACCTGTAATACAAATTACAGTATCAGTTAAGAATTGAAATTCACAATTCCCTAAGGTTATTTCTAAAACTGCTTCATGAACTTCATTGTTTAAAATAGCATTTGCCAAATCTGCAGAATACGAATCCATAGCTCCTGAATTTGGCACTCCTAAAGCAGCAAAACCAAACCTACCTTTATCTTGAATACTACTTAAAAAACCTGCTTTTAAAACTTTAAGCATGATGTAAAGTATTAATCAATTCGTATTTATTTTGTTTGATTTGCACTACAATTTCATGGTATTCTTTAACAGTAACTGCCTTAAATCTTATAATATCACCAGGTTTTGCAAAGCAAGGATTCTCTTTTTCAATATCAAAAAAATCAATTGGAGTATTACCAATAATATTCCAACCTCCAGAAGAAATATTAGGATAAATTCCTGTTTGTTTACCACCAATAGCCACAGCTCCTTTAGGAACTCTTAACCTAGGATTTGGTTTTCTGTCAAAATATAGTTGCTCATTCAAACCTCCTAAATATAAAAAGCCAGGTAGAAAACCAATGAAGTAAACTTTATAAATACTATTGGTATGTAACTCAATTACCTCCTCAACTTTTAAGCTTGATTGTAAGGCAATTTCCTGTAAATCTATACCAAACTGCAAATCATAACATACAGGTATTTCCCATACAAGATTTACTTGTTTTAAAGGTTCTGAATTTGTTTTGTAAATAGTTTGTAAAGCTTCCACCTCTTCATTAAAATTACTAACGAGTGAAGTATATACTAAAGTTAACGAATTATAACCTTGAATTACATCAACAATTTTTGAACTATGTCTTTTTAATAGTTTCGTTTTGAATACTAAAATATCCTCAAAAATTTCATCATTAATAATTGCAGGCCATTCTATAAGAATTGCTTGAGAACCAAACTGCTTGTATGTTATATTTTTATCTGATAACAAAACCTTCTTTTTGAAGTTGTCTATGTAAATGGCGTACTATTTCTAAAATATTTTCAGAATCTCCATGAACACAAAAAGTATCAGCTTTAATTGGCACCTTTAACCCCGATATTGTTTTTACTTTATTATGCTTTAAAATAAAAATAACATGATTAAGCACGTCTGATTTATCTACAAGCAATGCATTTTTTTCGATTCTAGAGACTAGAGTTAAATCATCATTATAATTTCTATCTGCAAAGGCCTCGTATTTTATTTTAATATCACTTTGTAACGCAATTTTTTCAATTACAGAATTGTAAGGCACGTATAAAAAAGCACTATTTAAATAGGGTTTTAAAATCTCTACAATGGTTTTTGCCAAGTGCTCATCAACTGCTATGGCATTATACAAAGCTCCATGAGGTTTTATATGATGTAACTCTTTCTGCACCAAAGACAATCTTTCTAAAAAAAGATCTAATTGATGGGTAATACTTTCCTTCAGCTTAGTTTTTGATAGCTCCATAAATCTTCTCCCAAAATTTTCTTTATCAGGAAAAGAAGGATGTGCACCAATTTTAACTCCATTTTCAACAGCCAATTGTATTGTTTTATCAATGGTTTGTTTATCGCCAAAATGACCTCCACAAGCAATATTACAAGATGATATATAAGGCATTATCAAATGCTCATTGGCTACTCCTTCTCCAACATCACAATTAATATCAACTTTCATTTAGATAAAATTAAAAACTTTTAAAATTCCTTTTACTCCTAAGAAAATCGAAATTAGCAAAATTATAAAACCGATAAAATTCTGAGTTTTGGTATTTACATAATTACCTAAAACATTCCTTTTATTCATAATCCATAATAAAATACCTGCTATTATCGGCAATAACATTCCATTTGCAATTTGGGCAAACTTGATAATTTCAATTGGTTTAATACCTATAGAGGAAAATAAAACACCCAAAACTAATATAATCATCCAAACTAACCTGAACCATCTAGACTGCAAACCACCTTTGAAGCCCAAACAACCTTTGGCTACATAAGCTGCTGCTAAAGGAGCTGTAATTGCTGATGTAATGCCTGCTGCAAATAAACCAAGTGCTAAAAAGTATTTGGCAAATTCTCCATACAAAGGTGATAATCCTATAGCTAAATCAGCTGCATTTAAAATATCTTTAGAAGGTATAGAGGCTGCAGAAATAATAATGGCAATAGAAACTAAACCTCCTAATGTGATAGAAACAATTGTATCTTTTTTAGCGAGTTTAAAATCCTTTTTTTTATGCCATTTTTCTTTAACTAAAGAAGCATGTAAAAACAAATTATAGGGCACTACAGTTGTACCTATTAAACCAATTACAGTTAGTAAACTCTGATCAGGAAATTTAGGAATAAATAATCCTTGTAAAATAGCCATGATATTTGGCCTTGTGATAATAGCAGTGAGCACAAAGGAAAAACTCATCAATAACACTAAAGTAACCAATGCCTTTTCTAAAAATTTATAATTACCAATGTATAATAATAGAAAGGCAATACTACCAATTACGTAACTCATTAAATTGATATTGAGCTCCCCAAGACTATAAATAAATTCACCAAAAACAGTTTCTAAACCTAGAATTCCACCACTAATATTTCCTGCTTCATAAGAGGCATTTCCAATTACAATAGCTCCTAAAATTAATAGTGTAATGAATTGTTTTAAAAACGGAACTTTAATTTCTTCTCTAATAACTTCAGATAAGCCTTTTTGAGAAATGACGCCCAATCTTGCAGCCATTTCTTGTAAAACTATAGTTGCAATTATCGATAGTAACATTGCCCAAAGCAGATTAAACCCAAAGTTTACACCTGCTATTGTGCATAAAGTTACGGTTCCTGGCCCAATGAAAGCAGCAGCTACCAAAGTACCTGGGCCAATATTCTGAAACCATTTTTTAATCATTCCATTTAAAATTTTATGAACTAAAGATACTTTTTTAAAACAAAAAACACCTCATAAAAATGAGGCGTTTCTGATTTAAACTAAAAACAATGTTCACTAGTAAGCATATCTTTGAGGTCCACCTCTTCGAATTTCTTCGCTTGCAAATTCTTCGAATTGCTTAAAATTATTTCTAAATGCATTCGATAATTTAAAGGCAGTTTCATAGTATGCGTCATCATTATTCCAAGTTGCTCTCGGACTTAATAATTCTGTTGGCACACCTGGACAAGTTCTTGGTTGTGCTACACCAAATACTGAGTGAATATGATAATCTTCGTAAGTATAATCTTTTAAATCTCCGTTTAAAACAGCAGTAATCATTGCTCTTGTGTATTTCAATGGCATTCTTCTTCCAACACCATATTTACCTCCAGACCAACCTGTGTTTACCAACCAAACGTTTACACCTGCTTCTGTCATTTTCTTACTTAGCATCTCTGCATACCTTGTTGGATGCAAAGGCATAAATGGTGCACCAAAACACGCCGAAAAACTTGGTACTGGCTCTGTAACACCTGCTTCTGTACCTGCAACTTTAGCTGTATAACCAGATATAAAGTGATATGCAGCTTGACTTGGTGTTAATTTAGATATTGGAGGCAAGACACCAAAAGCATCTGCCGTTAAAAAGAAAATATTCTTTGGATTTTTACCAATAGATGGTTCCTGAATATTATCTATATGATAAATAGGGTAACTTACTCTTGTATTTTGAGTAATTGAAGTGTCTGCAAAATCAACAACTCCATTGTCATCCATAATAACATTTTCTAAAATGGCACCTTTTTTAATTGCCGAGAAAATTTCTGGCTCTTGTTCTTGAGATAGGTTAATTACTTTAGCATAACAACCACCTTCAAAATTAAAAACAGTGTTTTCTGCTGTCCAACCATGTTCATCATCACCAATTAAACTTCTGTTTGGATCTGTAGATAAAGTTGTTTTACCTGTACCTGATAAACCAAAGAAAATAGCTGTATCCCCATCTTTACCAACATTGGCAGAACAGTGCATAGGCAACGTATTTTTATAAACTGGTAAAATAAAGTTTAAAGCAGAGAAAATTCCTTTTTTAATTTCACCTGTATAACCTGTACCACCAATTAATGCAATTTTCTTAGAAAAATTTAAAATTGCAAAGTTGTGCTGTCGCGTTCCATCTACAGCAGCATCTGCCATAAAACCTGGTGCATTTATAACGGTCCATTCAGGACTAAAATCTACCAACTCTTCTTCTGTTGGTCTTAAGAACATATTGTAAGCAAACATATTGCTCCAAGGATATTGATTAACAACTCTAATATTTAATTTATAATTTTCATCTGCACAAGCATAACTATCTCTAACATAAATTTCTTTATCAGATAAATAATCTACAACCTTATTGTAAAGACTGTCAAATTTATTTTCATCAAAAGGTAAATTGATGTTACTCCACCAAACCTCGTCTTTTGTAATATCATCTTTTACAATAAAACGATCCATAGGTGAACGTCCTGTAAACTCACCTGTATTTACAGCAATTGCGCCTAAAGATGATTCTACTCCTTGTTCTTTTTCTAAAGTTTCTTTGTGTAATTGGTTCGAAGTTAATTGGTAACGAACTGTAGCATTTTTGATTCCTAGACTATTTAACGAAATCGATTTCGTATTTGTATCTACCATATCAATATTTTTTTGATTTTATAAGTAACAAAACTAATGAATATTTTAAAACAACGTGATTATCAGAAAAGATTTATGAATTATTTAATTGTTCCTTGTTTTTTTTACGAATATTACAATCATTGAAAGCCAAGCTATTATAAAAAACAACCCTCCTAAAGGTGTAACAAACCAAATAGATTTTGCTGTGATAGAGGTTAATTGAATGCAATAGATAGAACCAGAAAAGAAAAGGATGCCTAAAAATAAAAGATAACTTA
Source organism: Polaribacter sp. P097 (assembly GCF_036864555.1). Taxonomy (NCBI): domain Bacteria; kingdom Pseudomonadati; phylum Bacteroidota; class Flavobacteriia; order Flavobacteriales; family Flavobacteriaceae; genus Polaribacter; species Polaribacter sp. P097. The sequence goes on from NZ_JAZETJ010000001.1 coordinate 325,562, forward strand.
TGGTATTTTTTTGTTTATCTGTAAATCCTTCATATATATTTATAAATAGTAGTACTAACACATGATACATTTGGTAACCAACAGCAGTTTCAAAACTTTGTAAAGCTTCAGGCGATAAAGCATCTTTTAAAGCATGTGCTCCAAAAGCACCTAAAATTACTGCTGACATTCCTAAAATAGCAGTAAAAATTAAATTTTTAAACATTTATTTATGTTTTTGTTAAATTTTAAACGATTATAGTATCTTCGTTTCTAGATCAAAAATACGTTTTATTTCATGAAAAATATTCTAATTATTGGTGCCGGTAAATCGAGTTCTTCTTTAATAAAGTACTTATTAGATAAAGCTGAAGAAGAAAATCTCTTTCTAACTATTGGAGATCTAGATATTAAAAATGCGTCTGAATTAGTTAATAATTATAAAAATACAGCAGTCTTAGAATTTGACGTATTTAATGATCAGCAAAGAAAAGCTGAAATTAAAAAATCGAATTTGGTAATTTCTATGTTACCTGCAAGATTTCATATAGAAGTGGCCAAAGATTGTGTTTTTTACAAAAAACATATGGTAACTGCATCCTACATTTCTAAAGAGATGCAAAGTTTAAATGCTGATGTAATTAAGAACAACCTCATCTTTATGAATGAAATTGGTTTAGACCCAGGTCTTGATCATATGAGTGCAATGAAAGTTATCGATTCTATCAGAGAGCAAAATGGGAATATGTTGCTTTTTGAATCTTTCTGTGGTGGATTGGTTGCCCCTGAAAGTGATACTAATTTATGGAATTATAAATTTACTTGGAATCCTAGAAATGTGGTTTTGGCTGGCCAAGGAGGAGCTGCCATGTTTATTCAAGAAAGCACATATAAATACATTCCTTACCATAGATTATTTCGAAGAACAGAGTTTTTAAAAATAGAAGATGAGAGGTATGAGGCTTATGCAAATAGAGACTCGTTAAAATATAGAAGCGTTTACGGTTTAGACAACATACCAACAATGTATAGGGGTACCATTAGAAGAATTGGTTTTTCTAGGGCTTGGAATATTTTTGTACAGTTGGGCATGACAGATGATTCCTATCAAATTGAGGATTCTGAAAATATGAGTTATCGTGATTTTGTCAACTTATTTTTAGCTTACTCACCCTCAGATTCTGTAGAATTAAAATTACGTTCTTATTTAAAGATTGATCAAGATGATATTATGTGGGAAAAATTGCTAGAACTAGACCTTTTTAATCCGAATAAAAAAATAAAACTAAAAAATGCTACTCCTGCACAAATTCTTCAAAAAATATTAGAAGATTCATGGACTTTAAAAAGCGAGGACAAAGACATGATTGTAATGCAGCATTTATTTGGTTTTGAAAAAAATGGAGAGAAAAAACAATTAGAAAGTAGTTTGGTAGTAAAAGGAGAAAATCAAACTTATACAGCAATGGCTAAAACTGTTGGATTACCTGTTGCAATTGCAGCACTAAAAATTTTAAAAGGAGAAATAAAAACACCTGGAGTTCAACTACCACTTTCTAAAGAAGTCTATGACCCAATTTTAAAAGAACTAGAAACTTATGGAATTGCTTTTAAAGAAAAGGAAGTGCCTTATTTAGGGTACAATCCTAATCATGTAAGAGGATAATTACATTTTTAAATAAAACGCTTTGGTTAAGGCAATGTAAGGCTCTGTATATTTATGTCTTTCTGTTTCAATTGTTAATTCTTGATAATCTACATCTTTCTCTTGAAAAGAAAACTCAAGTAAACTCCTTTTGACCTCTGAGCTTTCATTGCCTCTAACATGACAAATTCGATTAACATATAAGTCATATCTCTTTGCCAAATCAATAAACATTGCTTCTTCTTTTCTTGGTATTATGGTTGAAAATTGGCCATCATCACTTAAAATTTTGGCAACATTTTTTAATAAATCATTAAAAGATAATGATGAGGTAAATCTTGCTTTATTTCTAGAATCATTCTCCGTTTCAAATTCATCAGAATAAAAAGGAGGGTTAGAAATTACGAGATCATAGCTTTCCTCTTCTTCTGCAATTTCATCTGCAAAATCTATAAAGTTAGAGTGATAACAAAACAATCGGTCTCCCCAATCTGAACCTTCAAAATTCTCTACGGTTTGTTCGTATGCAGCTTCATCCATTTCTACAGCGTCAATTGTAAATGCTTCAGAACGTTGAGCCATCATTAAACCGAGAATTCCTGTACCAGAGCCAATATCGAGTATAGAATCTACATCATCTTTAATGGTACACCAAGCTCCAAGAAGCACACCATCTGTGCCCACTTTCATAGCAGTCTTGTCTTGGTGAATTGTAAATTGTTTAAATTTAAAAGGTTTAATAACTGTAAGTTTTTAGTTAGCGCAAAATTAACTAATATTGTAGTATTAAAATTAAATTTTTATAAAAGTAAACATCACAATTATGAAGAAAATAGTAGCCGTTTTTATGTTAGCCATTTTATATTCTTGCAGTTGTACTTGTGATGAATTAACTGCTGCTGATATTGCTGCTCAAGAAGAAGCAACTACAAACGATATTGAAATTATATTTACAACAACTGAACCTAATTATGATGAGGCTATGATTACTTATTATGATATTGATTTGGCTACAGATGTTGCAGAAGCTTACGTATTTAAATACGATACAGATGGTAACCCTTTACCTTTAAAACTAATTTTTGATAACTATAAATACGATTTTTTAGATGGTGAAGCTTTTAGAAATAACTTTAGCACCTCTGAATTAAAAGTACAAGTATTTGTAGAAGGTGAATTATTGTTAGAGAGAGCTAGCAATGGTAATGCAAATGAATTTGCGAGAGTAAACTTTAGTTTTGATATTCCTTAAAAGCAAATAGCTTTCTAACTATTTAAGTACAATTCTATTAAGCCTTCTGGAGTTTCGACTTCAATAGTCTTGTTTGCTCTGTCTACTTTTTTGATGAAATCATCTATCATAGGTATAAAGACCTCTTTTCCATTACTATCTATTTCAAACAATGGTTGTGCAGCCTTATCATTAATATGCACAATAGAACCAACTTCACCATAATTGGCATCCATAACTTTAAAACCAATTACTTCGTGAAAATAAAATTTATCTCCAGATAATTTAGGTAACAAATCCAAAGGCAAATAAATACCACATTTTAAAATAGAATCTGCTTCTTCTTCAGAATAAACATCTTCAAACTGAACTCGCAATTGATTTCCTTTGTGTAGTGAACTTTTTTCAATAAAAAATGGAACCAGATTACTGCCAAACTCGACATAAACTGATTCCATATTTTTATACAACTCAGGTTCGTCTGTATCTAATTTGATAACAACTTCACCCTTAAAACTATATTTTCTTACGATTCTGCCTAAGTAAAAACACTCTTCTTTACGCATATCGTATAAAAGTTTTACTCAGCTGATTTTTCTTCTTCTGCAACTTCAGAATCTGCAGCAGCAGCTCCTTCTTCAGCAGCAACTTCTAATGCTTCTACTTCTTCAGTAGCATCACCAGATTCTTCTACTTCTGGTAAGTTTGCAGCAATTCTAGCTTCATTTACAGCCTTTTCAGCTTCTAAAGCTTTTGCTTTAGCATCTGCTTCAGCTTTTGCTAATTTTTCTTCTTTAGAAGAAACTTTACCTTCTTTCTCTGCTAACCAAGCATTAAATTTCTCTTCTGCTTGCTCTTCAGTTAAAGCTCCTTTTCTTACACCACCTACTAAATGATTTTTTAGCATAGCTCCTTTGTAAGATAAAATTGCTTTTGCAGTATCAGTTGGCTGAGCACCATTTTGTAACCATTTTACAGCACCATCAACATCTAAGTTAATTTCAGCTGGGTTTACATTTGGGTTGTAGGTACCTATTTTTTCTAAATAGCGCCCATCTCTCTTTGCACGTGCATCTGCAGCAACAATCCAATAAAATGGCTTGCCTTTTTTACCATGTCTTTGTAATCTAATCTTTACTGGCATACTTATTAATTTTTTAAGGTTCTCGACCTTGGTTATTAAAACTCTTATTATCTCGTAATAAGCGAGCGCAAATTTACAATTTTCTTTTTAATAAAAACTAATAAAAAGAACTATAAAATATTCAGTATCAGTATTTATTAAAAAAATATAAAAATAGCGATTGAGTTAACAATCAATTCGTTTGAACAAATGTAGGGTTTGAATCTTAATTACTTTTGTATCAGATGTTAAACAATAAGCATCTTAAAATAAATTGTTGAAATTTAAAATGAAAATGATATTATGAAGTATAGTGAAAAAGTTTCGAATCAATTAAATGAATTGTTAGAGAAGAATTATGATGCCGAAAAAGGATATTTAAATGCTGCTGAAAATGTAGATAGTACAAGACTAAAAATCTTTTTTAAAAATAGAGCATCTGAAAGAAGTGAGTTTGCAAAAAATTTAAGAACAGAGATTTTATCTTATGGGCAAATTCCAGAAGATAATGGAACCTTTACAGGAGCCATGCACAGAAACTGGATGTCTTTAAAGTCTTTATTCACATCAAACGATGAAGAAGCTATTTTAGAAGAAGCTCTTAGGGGTGAAAAAGCTAGTTTTGATGAATATTCCGAAATATTAAAAGACAACGAATTTGCACCAAGTACAGAGAAATTGTTAGATAGACAGAAAATTAAAATTCAGTCTGCAATTAACTCATTAATGGTAGAAGAAGAGTTAGCATAAAAATAAATTATTTGAATTAGTTTAAGAAAGTCAATCCTTAATTGGGTTGACTTTTTTTGTTGATAAGTCTAGACAACTTATTAGTTCTAAATCTGTGTTGATTTTGTACTTTTAACCTTCCAAATTTATCAGACAAAATCTTCTATGTACTTAATTTTTGATACTGAAACTACAGGTTTACCAAAAAGCTGGAATGCCCCAATTACAGACACAGACAATTGGCCAAGATGCATACAAATTGCCTGGCAATTGCATGATGAAATGGGTAGAGTTATAGAACACAATGATTTTTTAATTCAACCTGAAGGATTTAACATTCCTTATGATGCAGAAAGAATTCATGGTATTTCTACTGAGCTAGCCCAACAAGAAGGTATTACATTAGAAGAAGGCTTGGCTTTATTTAACGAAGTTTTACAAAAAACAAAATTTGTTGTTGGTCAAAATGTAGAGTTCGATTTAAATATTATGGGCTGTGAATTTCACAGACTAGCTACAGAAACAAATCTTAATCAATTACCAGTTTTAGATACTTGTACAGAAAAAACAGCCCTTTTATGTCAAATTCCTGGTGGTAGAGGAGGTAAATTTAAACTACCCACACTTACAGAATTACACAAGCATTTATTTGGAATCGATTTTGCTGAAGCTCACAATGCAACAGCAGATGTTGAAGCTACAACTCGCTGTTTCTTAGAACTAATTCGAATTAGAGAGTTTACCAAAGAAGAGCTAGATGTAGATCAAGAATATTTTAAGAACTTTTCAGAAGAGAATCCTAAACCAATTCAATTAATTGGTTTAAAACACATCAACCTTAAAAAAGAGAGCGATAAAATACGTAAGCGTTTAGAAAAGCTAAAAGATACTGAAGAAACCAGATCTACGTCAGAAGGTTTAGCAGAATTAAAAGACGTTCAATTTGCGCATTTACACAATCATACTCAGTTTTCTGTGCTACAATCTACCATGCAAATTGGTAACATTGTAAAAGCAGCAGCTAAAGACAATATGCCTGCAGTTGCAATGACAGATACTGCAAACATGATGGCTTCCTTCCATTTTGTGAGTGCAGTATTAAACCATAACAAAACTGCAGAAACACCAATGAAACCAATAATTGGTTGTGAGTTCAATATTTGTGAAGATCATAAAAATAAATCTCAAAAAGACAATGGTTATCAAGTTGTATTACTAGCCAAAAACAAAAATGGTTATCACAATTTAGCAAAAATGTCTTCGATTGCTTTTGTTGATGGATTTTACTACGTACCAAGAATTGACAAAGAAATCATTAAAAAATACAAAGATGATATCATTGTGTTAACTGGTAATTTATATGGAGAAGTACCAAGTAAGATTTTAAATCTTGGAGAAAAACAAGCTGAAGAAGCCTTACTTTGGTGGAAAGAGCAATTTCAAGATGACTTTTACATTGAGTTGATGCGTCATAATCAACAAGATGAAAATATAGTAAACGAAACTTTATTAAAATTCTCTAAAAATCATGATATTAAAATTGTTGCTACGAACAATACTTTCTATTTAGAGAAAAAAGATGCTAATGCACACGACATTTTACTGTGTGTAAAAGATGGCGAAAAGCAAGCTACACCAAAAGGTAAAGGTCGTGGTTACAGATATGGTTTGCCTAATGAAGAATACTATTTCAAGTCTTCAGATGAAATGAAAACGCTTTTTGCAGATTTGCCTGAGGCTATTATCAATATTCAAGAAATTGTAGATAAAATTGAAATATTCACATTAGCAAGAGATGTACTTTTGCCTGCTTTTGATATTCCTGAAGAATTTAAAGATGCAAGAGATATTGAAGATGGAGGAAAACGTGGTGAAAACAATTTTTTGAAACACCTAACTTTTGAAGGTGCTAAAATACGTTATGGAGAAATAACGCCAGAAATTAAAGAACGTTTAGATTTTGAATTAGAAGTAATCGAAAAAACAGGTTATCCTGGTTACTTTTTAATTGTTGAAGATTTTATTCGCGAAGCCAGAAAAATGGATGTTGCAGTAGGCCCAGGTCGTGGTTCTGCAGCTGGTTCTGTAGTTGCTTATTGTCTTTGGATTACCAATATTGATCCTATTAAATACGATTTACTTTTTGAGCGTTTCTTAAATCCTGAACGTGTTTCTATGCCAGATATCGATATCGATTTTGATGATGAAGGTCGAGGACGTGTAATGGATTATGTAATTGATAAATATGGTGCCAACCAAGTTGCGCAAATTATAACTTACGGAACAATGGCTGCAAAATCTTCGATTAGAGATACAGCCAGAGTTTTAGATTTACCACTATTTGAAGCTGATAGAATTGCCAAATTAATTCCAGGAATAAAACTTAAAAATATATTTGGTGATGACCCTAAAAGTAAGGGTAAAGTAGATGGTTTACGTGCAGAAGAAAAACAATTAGTAGAAGAATTAAGAACCATGTCTTCTGGTTCTGATTTAGTTTCAGAAACTATAAATAAAGCTACAATTTTAGAAGGTTCTGTAAGAAATACAGGTATTCATGCTTGTGGTGTAATTATTACACCTGGTGATATTACAAATTACGTTCCTGTTGCTTTGGCTAAAGATTCAGATATGTATGTAACCCAATTTGACAACTCTGTAGTAGAATCTGCAGGTTTGTTAAAAATGGACTTCTTAGGGTTAAAGACACTAACATTAATTAAAGACACCGTAAAAATTGTAAAAGCAAAACACGGTGTAGAATTAGATCCAGAGAACTTTCCTTTAGATGATGAAAAAACATACGAGTTATTCCAAAGAGGAGAAACAGTAGGTATTTTTCAATATGAATCTCCAGGAATGCAAAAACACATGCGTTCATTAAAGCCAACTGTTTTTGCAGATTTAATTGCAATGAATGCATTGTACAGACCTGGACCAATGGAATACATTCCGAGTTTTATCAACAGAAAACACGGAACAGAAGATATTGAGTACGATTTACCAGCAATGGAAGAGTATTTGGCAGAAACTTACGGAATTACAGTTTACCAAGAGCAAGTAATGTTACTCTCGCAAAAACTGGCAGATTTTACGAAAGGTGAAGCCGATGTTTTACGTAAAGCCATGGGTAAAAAGCAAATTGCTGTACTTGATAAAATGAAACCAAAATTCATTGAGCAGGCAGGTAAAAATGGTCATGATGAAGAAAAGCTAGAAAAAATCTGGAAAGATTGGGAAGCCTTTGCAAGTTATGCCTTCAATAAATCTCACTCTACTTGTTATGCTTGGATTGCTTATCAAACTGCATATTTAAAAGCACATTATCCTGCAGAATATATGGCTTCTGTACTTTCTAACAACATGAAAGATATTAAAGCTGTTTCCTTCTTTATGGAAGAGTGTAAACGTATGGGGTTAGAGGTTCTAGGACCAGATATTAATGAATCTTATTTAAAATTTTCTGTAAATCAAGAAGGTGCTGTTCGTTTTGGAATGGCAGCTGTAAAAGGTGTTGGTGCTGCAGCTGTAAGAGCAATAATTGCTGAGCGTAAAGAAAACGGAAATTACTCCTCTATTTTTGATTTAGCAAAACGTGTAGATTTAAGAGCTGCCAATAAAAAATCTTTTGATAGTTTAATAAAAGCAGGTGCTTTTGATTCTTTTTCAGACACACATAGAGCTCAATATTTTGCTACCGATGAAAAAGGAATTACCTTCTTAGAAAGAGCAATGAAATTTGGTAGTAAGTACCAAGAAAATGAAAATTCAGCTCAAGTTTCTATGTTTGGTGAAACCTCTACTGTCCAATTTCCTGAACCAGATATTCCTGAGTGTGAAACTTGGGGAACCATGGAACTTTTATCACAAGAGAAAGAAGTAATCGGAATTTACATTTCTGCACATCCTTTAGATGATTTTAAAAATGAAATGATATTCTGTAACGCCTCTTTAAAATATTTTAAAGGCGATTTGAACAAATACGTTGGTATGAACTTATCTTTTGCAGGTATTATAACAGAAGTACAACACAGAGTATCTAAAGCAGGTAAAGGTTGGGCTTCATTCTTTATTGAGGATTATGGTGATAGTAATGAATTTCGTGTTTTCGGAGAAGATTACTTAAAGTTTAAGCATTTTCTAGTTCCTAATTCTTTCTTATTTGTGCGTGCAACAATTCAAGCTGGTTGGACCAACAAAGATGGCGTACAAGGTGAACCAAGAATTAAGTTTACAGAGTTTAAATTGCTTCATGATATTATGGATACTTTGTGTAAAAAGATTACCATTAAAATGTCTGTAGATGAACTTAGTGAAGAACGCATTTTAAATTTGGAAAGTATTTTAAGAAATGTGAATGGTACACAAAGTTTAAATTTTACAATTTGGGACGCTAAAGAAAAGATTGAATTGAGTTTACCAAGCAGAAATACTAAAATTAAAATTTCTTCTGAACTTTTGGCAACCTTAGACAAGCAGCAAATTAATTATAAGCTTAATTAAGCTGTAACTTCTCTAAAAAGTGTTTCTAAATTTTTGTTCTTGGAACTCAATTCTAGTATTTGCAAATCGTGTTGTTTAGCAAAATCGAACACTTTAGGTCGCATATCTTCTTCCGATGAAAAAGATAATTGCCAAGTTGTATCGTTTACCTTTTTTGAAGTACTTAAATGAGTTAATTGGCTAAATAATTGTTTGTCTAATATAGTGCTAAATGTAACTTCTATGATTTGTTGCTTTTTTTGATTTAAATTTTTTAAATCTTCTTCCAGCAATATTTCACCCTTCTTAATGATAACCACTTTATCGCAAACAGCTTCTACTTCTTGCATAATATGTGTAGATAATAGAACTGTTTTTTCTTTACCCAATTCTTTGATTAATGCTCTAATTTCTACCAATTGGTTTGGATCTAAACCAGTAGTTGGCTCATCTAAAATTAGTACTGATGGATTATGCAAAATAGCAGCTGCAATGCCCACTCTTTGTTGATATCCTTTAGAAAGTTGATTTATTTTTTTGTGAGCCTCTGCTGTTAAACCTACTTTTTCTATGCAACTTTCAATTTGGCTTTTATCAACTTTATATATTTGTGCTCTAAATTGTAAATATTCTCTTACATACATTTCTGCATATAAAGGATTATGTTCTGGCAAGTAACCTATATTTTTCTGACTTTCTATAGGCTTTTCTAGCACATCAATTTCATCAACCAGAACAGTACCAGAATTTGGTTTAATAAATCCTGTTAAGATTTTCATCATTGTTGATTTTCCAGCTCCATTAGGACCTAAAAACCCAATGATTTGACCCTTTTTCGCTGAAAAAGAAATATCATTTAACGCTTTTTGATCTTTATAAAGTTTAGAAACCGATGTTATTTGTATAGACATGTGTTAAGTTTTGTAACCACTAAATTGTAAACGAAAGATAATAGACTTTAGTTTTTGGCAATTGCTTTTATTTTACGAATATTTTTCATTCTTTGCCAAGCTTCTCTGTGCCTTTGTTTATACAACCAAAGCGTACCTAAATCTAATAAAAAATAAAACAAACTAATACCACTTGGCGGATTTGCACTTGGCAAAAACGGCACTACATTCCAGGCAGTTGTTGGCCAAAACCAACATTTATAGTAAGTACCTACCAACTCTAAAACCACAACAGATGCATACATAGTAAGATAAAAAAGTCGCTCTTTTGATTTATTTCTCAGAATTAATAATGTTGCAACTGTCATTACAAAACCAAAAACATCATTCTTAAATATTAAAAATAATGTTGCGTAAATACTTATGGCTATTATTAAAAAAGTTTCAATTTGTTTTCTTCTAACTTTTATTGAGGCTGCTTTTGAAAAACACAAAACTGCTATGTATACAAAAGCATGACCAAAAGGAATATAATGAGGAACATTTTCTAACCTATATGTATACATACCCAATAAAACAGAAAACAAATACTCTCCAAAAAAACCAATAAGAACAGCAGAAATCATTTGTTCTTTTAACCTTGGTGTTACTTTAAAAAATGTGATAAAAAATACAATGAGCATTAAAGCATTTGCATAAAACTGAGCATTTTCAGTAATTCTTACCATGTAAAAACTATCTAAAAATAAACCTACCACAAAAAACAAATAGAGTAAACCCAATGTTTTAAAGGTTGCATATAAAGGCGATTTTGATGCTAATAAACTCATTTGGCTAAAATAAAAAAATGGCTCAAGATTGAGCCATTTTTACAATTAAAGATTTTGGTTGTTATAATTGATAACGCACTCTAAAACTGACAAATCTTGGTAAGATAAAACGTTCATTTAACGTAAATGCAAATACACTTTGACTAACTGATGCTTCTGAACCAGTTGCTAATAGGTTGTTTCCAACAATTTCATACTCCCATTTTGCATCACTATCTTTTCTGTATGCCAATTTAGCATTCCATAAGCTAAATGAGTTGGTAGAAACACCATCTTGTCTTTGGTCTGTGTACGAAAAGTCTGAAGTTAACGTAACAGATTTCCAGATATATGCATCAAAATCTATAGATGGGGTATGTCTTACTGTTTTAATGATATCAGGTCTTGCACTGTTTTCTTGATTATTGAACCCAATATTATAACGTATAGTTACATTTGGTGCCTTTCTAAAATTAGTACCTACTCTAGCACTAAAACTGTAATTATTGTTAATATTTGTGTTGTCTAAATTATTTATAAACTGGTAACTCTTGCTATAGTTATAAGTACCTCCTAAACGTGTTTGAATTTTACCAAATGTTTTCCCAGCAAATAAAAGGCCTGTAAAACTTTCATTATCTAATGGCGAGTTTATAGAATTACTACTAGAAACTACTGAACCTGGTTCAAAAATTGTATTTCTGTTCACTTGATTCATCGTTTTAGTATAGTTAATTCTAGAAAAAACATTACTATTATTGAATAAGTTAAAACTGCTATAATTTAAACTCACATTATGAAAACTAGCATTTAACAATTCTGCATTTCCAGAAAAGAAAGAATCATAACTATTGGCAACAATACCTCTTGCTATTTGGTTCACATCTGTAAAATTAACCTGTTGTCTATAACTAAATCTTAGGCTTTCACTTTGTTTAAACTGGGCAATTGCTTCAAATTCTGGTAATAGTTTAAAGAATTTATCTTCAAATGTTTCTAAACCATATTGTGTGTTGTTAGAATTGTAAGAGTGTAATGTAAAACCAGGAGTAACTGTAAAGATTCCTGTTCTTAATCTATATCTTAATCCTGCATAAATATCAGTAAAATTATACTCAGTATCATTTGTAGTTTGTGGATCTACAATACCTGGAATAGTTGGATTAGGATCTAACTCTGCACCATTATCTAAAATTTGAAAAAATCGAGAATCAAAATTTTGCTTACTTAAAATAGTACCAGCTACAAAGTTTAAATTACTTTTCTGATTTAAAATATAGTAATAATCTAATTTTGCATCTAGTTGATTCGATTTTACTCTTCTATCTTGCTCTAAAGTATAGAACGCATTAGACCTATCTAAACCTAGAGTTTCTGCAGCATCATCAAAACCATCATTATCCACATCATCATTATTGTTAGGATCATTCTCTAATGAAGCTATATAAAAAGGATCTTCATCTTGCAATAAGTGTTTTACTTCTAAGGCAAAAATACTTTTCTCACTTGCTGTATAGAAATAACTAAAATCTTGATTTATGGTGTATGGTGTTGCTTTCTCATATTGAGATATATCACTCAAAACTCTAGAATCTACAGCTTCATTACTAAACTCGTTTGAAAAACGACCAGAAATGTTATAATTTAATTGATTGTTAAAATCTTTCTTATATACTGTACTAAATCTAAACAAACCAGTGTTACTTGTTTGATTTGTTTGGGTATCTCTAAATTCATCTGGAATTGTAGGATCTACATAATCGATATCAGAAATATTTCTTTGTCCATTGCTATTTCCAGACCAAATTAAAAATCCGCTTAAATCTAATTTTGGATTTGGAGAATAACTAAAATTTAAAGCGGTTAACTTTGTTTCAATTCTGTTTGCATTTCTTGCACCAGCATTTAAAAAGCTAATACCTGCATCTCCTAAACTAATATTTGTACCATTAGAAGGACTCTGACTTTGGAAACTACCTCCAAAACTTCTAGCATCTCTTCTACTGATAACAACATCACCCAAATTATTGATATCTCCAATAATATTAATGGTATATTTTGGGGTATAGTAAAATAATTTAGGCTGAAATAAGTATAAAGTTTCATCTTGAGATTGACCTCCACCAGCTGAAACATCCCCAAACCAAAAGTTCTTTTTACCTTCTTTTAGTTTAATATTTATGGCAACTCTGTCTTGGTTATTTTGTACACCACTTAACTGGCTTACATTCGAATAATTTCTTAAAACCTGAATTTTATCAACTGCATTAGAAGGTATATTTTCTGTAGCTAATTTAGTGTCTCCACTAAAAAACTCTTTACCATCAACCATAATTTTTTCTACGGCTTTACCTTCTACTTCTATTTGCCCTGCATCATTAATTTCTACACCTGGTAGTTTTTCTAATACATCTTTTAGTTTTCTTTCTGAACCATTTTTAAAGGAATCTGCATTGTAAATAATGGTATCACCTTTAACAGTTACCGGCATTTTTGCTACAATATTTATGCCCTCTAACATGTTGTCTTCATACATTGTGTAATTTTTAGACATGTCAATAGTTCCTGTTTTTATGTTCTGGCTAATTTCTTTAAAACCAACATAACTAATTTTAATATTGTAAACCGTGTTTTTAGCTAAGTCTAGTTTAAAAACACCTTTCGAGTCTGTAAAACCATATGATGCAATTCTTTTAGCTACAGTATCTAAAGCAATAACGTTTGCCATTTCTAATGGCTCTCCAATAGAATCTTTTACAACTCCAGAGAATTTAATTTGGGCACTAGTTGCCCAAGACACCATAAAAATGGCGATAAGTAGTAGTTTTTTCATGTGTAAATGTGTTTAAGTTAGATAGAGTTTAAGTTTTATTTAAAATCCTCTTCCTCCTCCTCTACGTCTGTTTTGGAAACGCTCTTTAAGTTCTTCTGTTTTTACTTTGATAATTTTATTGTACTCTTCTCTAGAAACTTTTTTACCCTTTTTAGGTTTTTCTATTTCTACAGGTTCAGACGGATTGATTACAATCTCTGTACATAACATTGTAGTTCTATCTGCATTTAATTCTAAAATTAAACCAGGTAAACCCCAATAAGATTCAGGACCTGAACTTACAGGAATTTGAGGTGTATACCATGCAGTAACATTTAGCACTTTTGGTGCTTCTTTATCTTCCGTTTTTGTAGAATCTTTTGGCTGGTTTCTTCTACCTCTTCTAAAAATACCTCCCCAATCAATTTTTGTATCTACAGTGGTCATTGTTGCTTTGTATACTGTGTACTGACCAATCTTTTTGCTTTCTGTACCTAGCTCCCATTTTGGTTGCTCCATTGGCTCAACAACTAAAAAACGTTTGCTAAACTGCTCTACGTCTTCAATCATTTCACGATCTTGAAGGTTTTTGTAAATAGAACCTTGACCATTACTTGCACCCCATCTTGGACCCGAAGTTCCTGGAGCATCTAATTTTACTTCTTCTTTAAAAGATGATTCATTTTTATTAAAACTTAATGTGTAAGTTTTTTCTAAAAAATTCTTCATACGAGCCATTATTTGCTTTTTCTGTTGCTCGCTCATTTGATCTCCAAACCTACTCATATCCATAGTAGTTTTAGACATATAGGTTGCTTTACCCTGAAAATCTTTCTGCGCAAAAGTTGCAACTGTTACAAATGCCAAAAAGAGTGTTAGTAATGATTTCATGTTTATTTTTTTAAATTTTAACCAAAAATACTTGTATAATATGTGCTAAGACTTAAAAAAACCTTAAAAGTTTAAAGTCATTAGGAAAACTTTAACACTTAACCTCCCATTTTAATATTAATCCCATTACCTAAATCTACTCCCTTTCTGCTCTTAAACTTCTCCATCATTTCGTCTGATTTCTGTTTTTGAATTTTATCGAACTTCTTTTTACTTACAACTTTACCTTTAGTTGGTTCTTCTATTACAACCGTTTTTTCTGGATTAAGCACAATTTCTGTACAAACAATTAAATTTTTACCATCATTAATTTCTAAGATTAAACCTGGTAAACCTTGGTAGTTTTTAGGGCCATTACTTATTGGAACTTGAGTTGTATACCAAGCAGTTGTTGTTACAGTTTCTGTAGTTTTAGTTTCTTTAGATTCACCATTAATCATACTTATTTTAACATTTTCTACTTCCTCTGTAGATGTTGCTTTATAACAAGTATACATTCCAATATTTTTAGTTTCAGAAGAAAGCTCCCAATTGTATTGCTTAAGTTTATCTTTTACTAAAAAGGGCTTACCCATAATAGCTGTTTTATTTGCAAACTTTTGATCTTTTATATTTTTATAATAAATATCTGTACTACCTGAACCACCAAAAGACATTACCATTACTCCACTTCTATTTGCTTGAGGATTTGGGTTATCTAATTTCACGTCTTCTTTGTAGGTAGATGTAGTTTTATCAAACTCAAGAATAAACGTTTTCTGATTCATTTTTTGCATTCTTTTCTTAAGCTCCTCTTGCATTTTATCGGTTATTCCTTTTTGATTTTTACCAAATTTAATAGTCGATTTTCTACTAGTTTTATACGTAGCTCTACCACTAAAATCTTGAGCTGAAATTGTAGCTACAAAAAGTAGCATTAAACCTGTTAGTATTGCTTTCATAATTATTTATTTTGATATTTATTGTATACTTTAATTAAACCTTTTATTCCTTTTTTCGATTTTTTAATCAGACTATCAATATCTTCAGTTTTGCCTTCAACTGAAAACTTACCTGCAATTTTCACGTTCTTACTTTTTTGTTTATTCATATTAATGGCAAAACTCATTTTAATCACATCTTCTTCACCATTAGTTTCAAAAATACTCTTAATTTCTTTCCAATCAATATCTTTCAATTCATCTACAGAATTTACATCAAAAGATAAAGAGGTTAATTTAACTTGTGAATTGTAATTGTAATTTTCTTTTAATGCTATATTCTTTGATTGTGCAAAACCGATACATGATATTAAGGCTATGCATATGGTGATCATTTTTTTCATAATTTTTAGTTTTATTTGGTTACACTACAAAGATGTGAAGTATTCTTATATTTTAAAGTTAACGAATGTTAACGAGTGTTAACCGACTGTTTTTATAGTTTTTACCTCTTATATTTGCTACATGAACACCAAAAAATACACTTGGATCTTTTATTTTATTGCAGCAACGATATTAACAACTATTGCTGTACAAATCTTTTGGAACTATAAAAACTACCAAGAAAACAAACAACGCGTAAAAAATGAAATTCAATTAAGTTTAGATTCTGCTGTTGAAATCTATTATTCCAATTTAGCCAAAAAAGATTTTTTAACCATTTTAAGACCAGGAGAAGATAAAGTAGATATTAAATTCTCTACAGAAGGTTCTTATGATTCAATTATTAAAAACATATGGACAAAAAAGGAAAAAGAAATAAAACCGAAATTTACCATTAGCAATATAAAAATAACTTCGGATGACGATCTTTCTCAACAGCAGTTAGATTCTATGATGAATGACATGAAAGATTTTGCCAATGAACTGCAAAGTGATAAGTTAAAGGATGCTAAAAGAAAAACTGACACCTCAATTTTATTTACACAATTTACAGACGAGAAAAATGGATTTTCTGTAGATAAAAATGGTAAGAAATCAGAAATACAATATTTTAAAGGTAAAAAATCTGCAGACAGTTTAAAGTTAATTAAAAACTTAAAACCAATGTTCATTTCTTTTTTCGACAATTCTTTAGACTATAAAAAAATAGACTCTTTAATTGACAATCAATTGAGTCAAAAAGGCATTGATTTAACAACTAGTTTTCATCATATAAAGAAAGATACAATTTTTCATCAAACTAGAGATTCTTTACTTACATCAGAAACTTTTGTAGCTGTATCAAAATCAACCTATGTAAAAGAAAATCAAAGTTTTGAGTTACTTTATACCAATCCAAACATAGAAGCTTTAAAAAGAAGTTTTGGCGGAATTTTTATATCCTTAATTTTGTCTTTGCTAATTATTTCTTGTCTTTTTTATCTTTTAAAAATCATTACAAAACAAAAACAATTAGCGAGCATTAAAAACGATTTAATCAGCAATATTACTCACGAATTTAAAACTCCAATTGCAACTGTATCCACAGCTTTAGAAGCTATTTCTAATTTTAATGTTTTAGATGACAAAGAAAAAACGCAAAGATATTTGGCAATGTCTAGCATTCAATTAAAAAAACTACATCAAATGGTAGAAAAATTGTTAGAAACTGCAACCTTAGATAGTGAGCAACTAGTGCTTAAAAAAGAAAATGTAGATATTGTAGAAATGACCGAAAAAATTGTTCAAAAGCACAAACTACTCTCTAATAATAAGCAAATAACTTTTGCAACAAATAAACAGCCTGTTTATTTGCACGTAGATGTTTTTCATTTTGAAAATGTTATTTCAAATCTAATTGATAATGCAGTAAAGTATGGAGGAAATGAAATAGAAATTAATATCAGTTCTATTTTAAAATCTACAGAAATTAGTATTAATGATAATGGAATTGGTATAGATAAAAGTCAGCAAGAAAAGATATTCGACAAATTTTATAGAATACCTAAAGGAAATACACACGATGTTAAAGGTTTTGGAATTGGTTTATACTATTGCAAAAAAATAGTAGAAAAGCATCTTGGTCAACTTACATTGCAATCAAACAAAGAACAAACTTCTTTTAAAATTTTGATACCAAATGGATAAAATAAAAGTGCTTTTGGCAGAAGACGAGACTAGCTTAGGTATGATTGTTAAAGAAAGTTTAGAAAGTAGAGACTTTGTAGTATATCATGCAGAAAATGGTGAAGAAGCTTTAGAAATTTATACCAAAAATGAACCGGACATTTTGGTGTTAGATGTTATGATGCCTAAAAAAGATGGTTTTACTTTAGCTAAAGAAATAAGAGAAACTAACAAAAGTATTCCTATAATATTCTTAACTGCAAAATCTCAAACAGCAGATGTTTTAGAAGGTTTTAACTTAGGTGGTAATGATTACCTTAAAAAGCCTTTTTCTATGGAAGAACTAATTGTGAGAATAAAAGCCTTGCTAAGTAGAATAGAAGTTAAAACCAATTTAGAACTTATAAAAATAGGTAATTACATTTTCAACTTCACCAAACAAACTTTAGAGTTCGATGATGTAAAAGTAAACCTAACACATAGAGAAGCAGAATTACTATTAAATCTTAACAACAAAAAAAACCAGGTTTTAGATAGAACTTTTATCTTAAATAAACTTTGGGGAAATGATGATTTCTTTAATGCAAGAAGCATGGATGTTTTTATAAGTAAGCTTAGAAAAAAGCTTAAAAAAGACGATAATATTCAAATTTTAAATATTAGAGGTTTTGGTTATAAATTAATCTGTTAAGCTTTTTTACTCTATTATTTTTAGTAATTTAGCACACCTTTATAACTTATACAACAATATACAATGCACGTTGCAATAGCAGGAAATATAGGCGCAGGTAAAACTACGCTAACCAAATTATTAGCCAAACATTACAAATGGAAACCTCATTTTGAATCTGTAGATGAAAATCCGTATTTAGATGATTTTTATGGAGAAATGGAACGTTGGTCTTTTAACCTTCAAGTTTATTTTTTAAACAGTCGTTTTCGTCAGATTTTAGAACTAAGAGAAACAGGTAAAAATATCATACAAGATAGAACCATTTATGAAGATGCACATATTTTTGCACCTAACTTACATGCAATGGGCTTAATGACAAATAGAGATTATAGCAATTATAGTTCTCTTTTTGAGTTGATGGAAAACTTAGTTTCACCTCCAGATTTATTAATTTATTTAAGAGCAGACATTTCAACATTGGTAGGTCAAATACACAAAAGAGGTAGAGAATATGAAAACTCTATTAGTATAGACTATTTAAGTAGATTGAATGAACGATATGAAGCCTGGATTTCTACCTACACAAAAGGTAAATTATTAGTAATAGATGTAGATAATTTAGACTTTGTACAAAACCAAGAAGATTTAGGATATATTATAGATAGAATTGATTCTCAGATCAATGGACTTTTCTAAATAGAAAAAAAACGAAATCGATATAGAAAATTAAAGAGACCGTAAAAACGGTCTCTTTTTTTGTGATTAACATCACTCATGATAGATAGTCCCCCAACTTTCTATCAAGCTTTTATTGAATTAGATCAATGCTTGACATTTAAAAAAATTAAATTTTTTCAGAAATAAGTCTAAAAACCTAATATTATGATACTTACAGAAATGATAAGTAGTTTTATTTTTAATCAAAGCCAAAGATACTTTTAAATTCTTAAATTTCAAATAATATTTTAGAATCCATAACTATTTTTTTGAACTTCAAAAGTCTTTGTTTTTCTGCTTTTTACAGCATCAGAAAAAGAATAATTAAAAAAAATAAAAATATTTTGTAACATTTACTTAAAATTCAACGTATAAGTATTTGAGGATGATTATCACCTCTTTTAAAAGTAGAAAGAATTAGATGAGACAACTTAAGATTACAAAGCAGGTTACTAACAGAGAAACTGCATCCCTAGACAAATACTTACAAGAAATTGGTAAAGTAGACCTAATTACTGCAGATGAAGAAGTAGAATTGGCTCAGCTTATTAAAGCTGGAGACCAGAGAGCATTAGAGAAACTAACAAAAGCTAATTTACGTTTTGTGGTTTCTGTAGCAAAGCAATATCAAAATCAAGGGTTAACGTTACCAGATTTAATTAACGAGGGTAACTTAGGTTTAATCAAAGCTGCAAAACGTTTTGATGAAACTCGTGGATTTAAATTTATATCTTATGCAGTATGGTGGATTCGTCAATCAATCTTACAAGCATTAGCAGAACAATCTAGAATTGTACGTTTACCATTAAATAAAATTGGTTCTATTAATAAAATTAACAAAATGTATGCGTTTTTAGAGCAAGAAAACGAAAGACCTCCAAGTCCTGAAGAAATTGCTAAAAAACTAGATATGACAGTTAATGACGTTAAAGAATCTATGAAAAATTCAGGACGTCACGTATCTATGGATGCACCTTTAATTGAGGGTGAAGATTCAAATTTATACGACGTTTTAAATTCTGGTGAATCTCCAAATCCAGACCGTGTTTTATTACACGAATCTTTACGTATAGAAATTAACAGAGCATTAGAAACGCTTACACCTAGAGAAGCAGATGTTGTTAAATTATACTTTGGTTTAGGTGAGCACCAACCAATGACTTTAGAAGAAATTGGTGAAACTTTCGATTTAACTCGTGAACGTGTTCGTCAAATTAAAGAAAAAGCAATAAGAAGATTAAAACATACTTCTAGATCTAAGATTTTAATGACTTACTTAGGGTAAGCATTCAAATTCATACAACTTAAAACTCTCAAATTAATTTTTGAGAGTTTTTTTTTGAAGCAATTTCCTGCTTTTCATTTTATCTTTTTAGATAAATCAGATTTTCATCTGTTTACCTAAAAAGGATGCCATTACAATCAGGGCTAAACTATTTGCCAAAGAATTTAAATTAATTCAAACTAAGTTCTTTACCTAATTAATTATCTTTGCAAAAAATAACAACACACTAATGAGTAATTTAATAGCACCTTCAATACTAGCAGCAGATTTTGCCAACTTACAAAGAGATATAGAAATGGTAAATAATAGTGAAGCAGATTGGTTTCACATAGATATTATGGATGGCGTTTTTGTGCCAAACATCTCTTTTGGTATGCCTGTATTAAAAGCAATTACACAACATGCAAAGAAAACGATTGACGTTCATTTAATGATTGTAAATCCAGATCAATACATACAAACTTTTGCAGATTTGGGTGCAGATATTTTAACAGTACATTATGAAGCGTGTACTCACTTACATAGAACAATACAAGCTATTAAAGCAGCAGGAATGAAAGCAGGAGTTGCTTTAAATCCTCACACACCAATTGCAGTTTTAGAAGATATTATAGAAGATTTAGACATGGTTTGTTTAATGAGTGTTAACCCTGGTTTTGGTGGGCAATCATTTATAGAAAATACCTACAAAAAAGTAAGTCAATTAAAACATTTAATTGAGTTTACAGAATCTAACTGTCAAATAGAAATTGATGGTGGAGTTACCAATAAAAATGCAAATGGTTTAATAGAGGCTGGTGCTAATGTATTAGTTGCAGGTAGTTATGTTTTTAAGAGCGATAACCCAACAGAAACCATTGCAGATTTAAAAAATATTATTGCCTAATTGTATACAGTAATAGACATAGAAACCACAGGTAATGGCTTTAAGGGTCAAAAAATTACTGAGATTTCTATTTTTGTTTTTGATGGTAAAAAAATAATTGATGAGTTTACATCCTTAGTAAATCCTGAGCAAAATATACCTCCATTTATTACAAATCTAACTGGTATTACAAATGCCATGGTTAGGTATGCACCTAAATTTCATGAAATTGCTAAAAAAGTAGAAGAGCTTACAAGAGATACTATTTTTGTAGCACATAACGTAAATTTCGATTACAATATTATTAGAGATGAGTTTAAAAGTTTAGGATTTGATTTTAAACGTAAAAAACTTTGTACTGTTCGTTTATCGAGAAAAATAATGCCTGGTTTACGTTCTTATAGTTTGGGTAAAATTTGTATTGATGAAAATATACCTATTAATGGCAGACACAGAGCTAAAGGTGATGCAGAAGCCACAACAGAATTATTTAGAAGACTAATTGAAAGAGATGATAATTTTATCATCAATTCATTTTTGAATCCACGTTCACGCCAAGCAATCTTACCTCCTTTATTAGATAAAAAGGTGGTAGATAATTTACCAGAGACTTTTGGAGTATACTATTTTAAAAATAGTGCTAAAGAAATTATTTACGTTGGTAAAGCAAATAATATAAAGCAAAGAGTAATCAGTCATTTTTACGATAAAAAGAAAAAAGAAAGAGAAATGTGCTTAGAAACTGCACACTTATCTTACACAGAAACTGGAAGTGAACTTTTGGCTCTTTTATTAGAATCATCAGAAATTAAAACAAAATTTCCTAAATATAACAGATCACAGAAAAATAGTAATTCTGCCATTGGCCTATTTTCTTATGAAGATCAAAAGGGAATTTTACACTTGGCGTTTAATAAGCTAAAATTGACACCAAACCCAATAATGACTTTCTATTCAGTTCCTGAATGCAGAGCTTTTTTAGAGAGTTTATGTACCGAGTTTCAATTATGTCCTAAATATTGTCATTTACAAACCAATGTTAAAAGCTGCTTTAGTTATCACTTGCAAAATTGTAATGGTGTTTGTATAGACAAAGAAGATGTAGCTACCTATAATTTACGTGTACAAAAAGCAATTGCTTCTGTAGGTTTTGAAGCTAAAAATTTGGTTATTAAAGAAACAGGAAGAAATGAGCACGAAATAGGTTTTACACTAATTTTAGATGGCTCTTACAAAGGTTTTGGGTATATTGATAAAAGTCAAGCTGAAGAATTAGATCAGCCAGAAGATTATCAATTCTTTTTACAACCAAAGAGAGACAATAGAGATGTACAAAGAATTTTAACTGCATATTTGAAAAAGAATTCTAAAGAAAAACAGGAAGAAAATGGAGAAATCAGCTTATAAAATAAATATAATTGGTGCAGGAGTTAGTGGTTTAATTGCGGCTCAAATCTTAGAAAACTACGGATATAATCCAACCATTATAGAAGCTACAGAAAAAGTGGGTGGTCGTGTAAAATCTGACCATTTTCAAGGCTATACTTTAGACCACGGTTTTCAAGTTTTACTAACCTCTTATCCTGCAGCAAAAAAGTATTTAGATTACAAAGCATTAGACTTGCAAGAATTTTTACCTGGAGCAACCATTTTTAAAAATGGTAAACAACAAACTATTGGAGATCCTTTAAGAAACATATCACTTTTATTACCTACGTTACTTTCGAATATTGGTACACTTTCTGATAAAGTGAAAGTATTAAAATTAAACACACTTTTAAAGAAAAAAGAGATTGCTACTATATTCAAAGAAGATGAAAAAACAACAATACAATATTTAGAAGATTTTGGTTTTTCTGAAGAAATTATAAATGATTTTTTCAAACCATTTTTCTCTGGTATATTTTTAGAACCAAATTTGGACACTTCTAGTAGAATGTTTGAATTTGTATATAAAATGTTTGGAGATGGATTAGCTGTTTTACCAAAAAAGGGAATTCAAGAGATATCAAATCAATTAAAAAGTAAATTAAAAAACACCAATTTTTTATTCAACTCTAAAGTTCAAGAGGTAAAAAACAATGCAGTTTTATTAGAGGAGGGTAAAGAAATAAAAAGTCACATCACCATAATTGCAACAGAAGCAAGTTCTCTAATTTCGAATCTAAAAAATCAAGAAACAGCTTGGAAAAGTTGTGATACACTATACTTTGAAACCGAACAAAGAGTGATTCAAAAACCGCTAATTGGATTATTAGCGAATAATGAAGCATTAGTAAACAATATTTTCTATCATACAAGTGTTGCCACGGATGCTAAAAGCACAAAAGAACTATTATCGGTTACAGTTGTAAAAAATCATCAATTATCAGAAGAACATTTAATTGAAAAGGTTCAGAAAGAATTAAATGATTATTGTAAAATAACCAATGCTAAATTTTTAAAGAGATATCAAATTAAAAACGCATTGCCTAATCTTACTAATATTCAATATGAAATTTCAAGTACAGAAACCAAATTAAAATCAACCATATTTTTAGCAGGAGATCAATTGTTAAATGGTTCTTTAAATGCTGCTATGATTTCTGGTGAAAGAGCTGCTTTGGGTGTTATACAAACTTTAGAAGATGGCTTAATTGTAGATGAACTGACTTCTGAATATCAATAAAAAACTCAAAGCAATTAAATTTACTTTGAGTTTTTCTGTGACTATAGCAGGATTCAAACCTGCAACCCTCAGAGCCGAAATCTGATATTCTATTCAGTTGAACTATGTAGCCCTTTTTTGAATTTATGCTAAATTCTTTTTTACAAGCGTAGAAATTGTTTTACCATCTGCTTGACCTGAAAGTTTCTTAGATACAACTCCCATAACCTTACCCATGTCTTTCATACCTTCAGCATTTAAGTCGGCAATGGTTGCTTTAACTACTTTTTTAATTTCCTCTTCAGATATGGCTTCAGGTAAGAACTGCTCTAAAACAGCTATTTCTGCCAATTCAGGTGCAGCTAAATCTTCTCTACCTTGCTTTAAGAAAATAGCAGCACTGTCTTTTCGTTGTTTAACTTGCTTCTGAATAATTTTCAATTCTTGTTCTTCAGAAATTTCTTCTTGAGCTCCAGACTCAGTTTTAGCCAATAAAAAAGCAGATTTTACAGCTCTTAACGCTTGTAAAGCAACAGTATCCTTTGCTTTCATTGCCTCTTTCATTTTTGTCATTACCTGTTTTTGTAAACTCATATTCTTTGTATTAAATTTTATTTTTTCTTCTTTAAATATAAAACGTGTTGTTTGTAGTCTATAAATGCTTTTCCTTTCTCTAGAATATCAGCACCTATAATACCATGTACTTTCTTAGCATTGTGTTGTTCTAAGGCAGTATTTACATGCTCAAGGTTAAATAATACTAAATGACTTTTATTTGTTTTCCAGTCGCCAATTTTTAAATTATTTCCTTTAGATTGTTGTGTCTCCATTCCTGTGGCTCCTGCTCCTGCAGCCTTAGTTTCACTCTCTTCTGCGTCCAACTTAAAAAAACTAATCAGGTCTAAACCAACACATGAATTAGATGCACCAGTATCTAGAATAAACCTACCTTTAACTCCGTTAATTTTGGCTTTTAATTCTAAGTGATTTGTTGCAATTTTTTTCAGTTTGATTTTTACATAATTCTTCCTAGAAAGAATCTTGTCAATACTTTTCATGCAGTGGCTTTAGTTTTTCAAAAGTACAATTTATAAAAAGTAGATAAAAATAGATTGAAAACAATTTAGACCAATAATTTAACTTTCAATTTTTTTAATAGTTTTAAAGATTTCTTATCTTTAAAAAGCAAAATTAAATGATGATGAAGACTTCTAAACGACTGGAACAAGCCTTAACTAAATTATACAATGCGTATCATAACAAGCAACTAAATCCAGAAGATTGTGCTGCATGTGCAGTAGGTAATATATTGGACAATCATGATAGTTGGAAACATTTATCTAATGATCATGGTTCTTTAGAATTAAGTTATGTAGGTAGGGTGCATCAAAATTTGGGACGTAAATTTAATGGATATACGCCTTTAGAAATTTTAAAAATAGAGAAAGTGTTTTTAGAGGCTTGCGGATTTGAAACTCCTTTATGCCATTACAATACAAAGCCAAAAAATCCAACAGCAAATGATGTGCTTTTTAACGGACTTTGTGCTGTGATTTCTCTATTGTGTGAATTAGATCAAGTTGAGGATGTAATGGATTTATCTAAGTTATTTGAACAAGAAAATGGAGAACCTATTTATCACTTAGAAACATTTTTAAATGAAGCTATTTTTGCATAATTATTGCTTAATTATTTTAAGCATAAACAAAAAAAAGACCAACAATTATGTTGGTCTTTTTTTTATCTATAGGAAGGATTTCTATCCTCCAAAATCGTCAAATCTGATGTGTTCATCTGGTATACCAAAATCTTCACCCATTTTCTGAACAGCTTTGTTCATTAACGGTGGTCCACAGAAATACAATTCAATATCTTCTGGAGATTCATGATGGCTTAGGTAATTATCGATTACACAGTTGTGTATGAAACCTACAAACCCATCACCTTCAGCGTCTATATTCTCTTTTACTTTCCAATTATCCTCTTCCATTGGTTCTGATAACGCTAAGTAAAATTTAAAGTTTGGAAATTCCTTCTCTAAATCTCTAAAGTGATCTAAGTAAAATAGTTCTCTCTTAGAACGACCTCCATACCAATAAGTCACTTTTCTACCTGTTTTTAAGGTTTTGAATAAGTGATATAAGTGAGAACGCATTGGAGCCATACCAGCACCACCACCAACATATAACATTTCGGAATCTGATTCGTTGATGAAGAATTCTCCATAAGGACCAGAAATTACACACTTATCACCTTTCTTTAAGTTAAAGATGTAAGAAGATGCAACACCAGGATTAACATCCATCCAATCACCTTTAGCTCTATCAAAAGGTGGAGTTGCAATACGTACATTTAACATGATTTCTCTACCTTCTGCAGGGTAAGAGGCCATAGAATACGCTCTTTCTACAGTTTCTGTATTCTTCATTACTAATGGCCAAAGTTTAAACTTGTCCCATTCAGCTTGAAATTTATCTGGAGTTTCATGCTCTTCTGGGTGAGCTGTAATGTCCATATCAGAAAACTTAACTTCACAAGGAGGTATTTCGATCTGAATATAACCACCTGCTTTATAGCCCATATCTTCAGGAATTTCTACTACAAACTCCTTAATAAATGAAGCTACGTTGTAATTTCTTACAACTACAGCATCCCATTTTTTAATTCCGAATACTTCTTCTGGAATTGTAATATTCATGTCCTGTTTTACTTTAACCTGACATGCTAAACGTGCTCCTGCCTTTAATTCTTTCTTAGTAAAGTGAGGTACTTCAGTTGGTAAAGCTTCTCCTCCACCTTCTAAAACATGACACTCACATTGTATACAAGAACCTCCACCACCACAAGCTGATGGTAAAAAGATTTTTTCGTTACCTAATGTTGTTAATAACGTACTTCCTGAACCTACTTCTAACGTCTTTTCACCATTAATTGTAATGGTTACTGGACCAGAAGGAGATAACTTCTGCTTCACAAACAACAATAAAGCAACTAATATTAAAGTAATTAGTAAAAAAGCTGCTACTGTTGCAATAACTGTACCTGTTGTACCTGCTGCTAATATCATTCTAATTGTTATTTAAGTTTGTGTTTTCTGCTACTATTTTAGCATCTTCTTCTTTCTTTAGTTCTTTTTGAACTTCAATCTTAGCTTCCTCATTCTTTGGCTCATCTTTCTTTTCATCACCTCCAGTTAACATACCACCAAAGCTCATAAAACCAATTGCCATTAAACCAGTAATTATAAAAGTAATTCCTAATCCTCTCAAGGCTGGAGGAACACTAGAATATCTAATTTTTTCACGAATTGCAGCAATAGCTAGAATTGCTAAAAACCATCCAATTCCTGAACCCACACCATAAGTTAAAGCCAAACCTAAAGTAGGTATTTCTCTAGATTGCATGAATAAACTACCTCCTAAAATTGCACAGTTTACAGCAATTAATGGTAAAAATATACCTAACGAATTGTATAAAGATGGTGAGAATTTCTCAACGATAATTTCTACCAACTGCACCATGGTTGCAATTGTTGCAATAAACATGATGAATGATAAAAAACTTAAATCGTATTGTGCATATTCTTCACCCAACCAAGAAAGTGCTCCTTCTTGTAAAATATATTGATCTAATAACCAGTTTAAAGGCACAGTTACTGCTAATACAAATATAACAGCAGCTCCTAAACCAACAGCAGTAGATACTTTTTTAGATACAGCTAGGTAAGAACACATCCCTAAGAATGTTGCAAAAACCATGTTATCTATAAAAATCGATTTGAAAAATAATTCTATATGTTCCATATTTTTTTCAATTATCAATTATCAAAAATCAATTACTATTAATTAATGATTATTGTATTTAATGTTCTTCTATTAATGATTTGTTCTTAGTTCTCTGAACCCAAATAATGATACCAACTACAATTAAAGCCATTGGAGATAATAACATAAATCCGTTATTCTCATAGCCAATTGCGTATAAACCTGTCTTTTCTATTGGATCTCCTAAAACTTTATAACCTAATAAAGTTCCTGAACCTAATAACTCTCTAAAGAAACCTACAGCAATTAGAATTACAGCATAACCTACTGCGTTTCCAATACCATCTAAGAAAGATCTCCATGGACCATTACCTAAGGCAAAAGCTTCAAAACGCCCCATAATAATACAGTTGGTAATAATTAAACCAACAAATACGGATAGTGTTTTACTTAATTCGTATGCAAATGCTTTTAGCACTAAATCAACAATAATTACTAAAGTTGCAACTACAATTAACTGAACTATAATTCTAATTTTAGAAGGGATAATGTTTCTCATTAATGAGATTACTACATTACCTAAACCTAATACAAATAATACTGATACAGACATTACAATAGAAGCCTTAAGCTCAGCTGTAATTGCTAATGCAGAACAAATACCTAATACTTGAATAGTAATTGGGTTATTGTCTAAAAAAGGATCTTTAATTAAGGCTGCGTCTTTTTTTGATATAAGTGCCATAAATTATTGTTTTAATGATTTAAAATAAGGTACGTATAATGATAAATCTGATTTTATCATTGCAGTAACACCATCTCCAGTAATTGTTGCACCAGCAATAGCATCTACCTCATAATCTGTTTTATCGTCATTTTTTGGATCGTTGTTACCTTTGGCAACTGTAATTCCTTTAAAAACACCTGCTTCTGTAAGTAAGTGCTCTCCATAGAAATCATCCATAAAATAGCGTTGTTTAATGTTTGCTCCTAATCCTGGAGTTTCTCCTTTGTGATCAAAATATGCGCCTTGAACAACCATATTCTCATCCATAGAAACATAACCCCAAATAGCATCCCATAATCCCTTACCATAAATTGGAGCTACATAATATTTCTTACCATCTTTTTCACCAACAAATAAAGGCAATTTTCTAGCCTTACCAACTTTAGCATTGGCTTGTTGCTTTTTTACATCGATTAAATATGGCTCTTGACCAGCATTTTCATCCATGTATTCTTGCCTAGTTTGTGTTTTAACGATTTTACCGTCTTTACTCTCTAAAACAAGTTGCTCTGTGATGTATTTAGAAAACTCTTCTCCTGCCACAGCTGTAGAAACAAAAGTTGCACTAGATTCGTCATTCTCATTAACATCCATTGCATAAAGGATGTTTTGTTGTTTTTCTATTCTTTGATTTTCTTTAATGTTTGGCTTTAAAGATGATGCCATAAAAGCCAATAAAGAACCAACAATTAACACCATTACAACAGCGAAAATCATTGTATAACCATTACCATCTGTTCTCTTACTCATAATTAGGCAGTTTTAACTTTAGCACGTTTTAATCTCTTTTTTACATTTCCTTGCACTACATAATGATCTATAGTTGGTGCAAACACATTCATTAATAGAATGGCTAAGAAAACACCTTCTGGATATGCAGGGTTAAATACACGTATCATTATTGAAATGAAACCTATTAAGAAACCATAAATCCATTTTCCTTTATTAGTTTGAGAACCAGTTACAGGATCTGTAGCCATATAAACAGCTCCAAATGCTAAACCACCAATCATTAAGTGTTCCCACCAATTAGTGCTCATTAAACCGTAAAATTTACTTGATTCAGTAATGATATCTGCATTTACAATTCCGTTAAAAATTAAGCCCATCACTGCTGCACCAACAAATGTTGATACGATAATTCTCCAACTTCCTATTTTAGTAAAAATCAAGAAAGCTGCTCCTAATAATATTAAGAAAGTAGAAGTTTCACCAACTGAACCTGGAATAAAACCAAAGAACTTATCCCAGTTTGAGTAGGTCGTTTCAACTAATGCCATATTGTTTTGTGCATAACTACCTAAGATTGTTTCTCCTGATATTGCATCTGCAGTTCCTGTTCTTTCAACAGCATCGTAAACCCATACTTTATCTCCAGACATCCAAGTTGGATATGCAAAGAATAAAAATGCTCTAATTGTTAATGCAGGGTTTAAGATATTCATACCTGTACCTCCAAAAACTTCTTTACCAATTACAACACCAAAAACAACTGCTACTGCTAACATCCAAAGTGGAGTATCTACAGGCACAATTAATGGCACTAACATACCAGTTACTAAATAACCTTCTTCTACTTCATGCCCTTTAATTACTGCAAAAATAAATTCTACAATTAAACCAACTCCGTAAGAAACAATTACTAATGGTAATACCTTAATAATACCGATCCAAAAATTGTCCCAAGTAAAAAAGTTAGCTAACACATTGTCTCTTAAAGAACCGTCTATAGCTGCATAATGCTGATAACCTGCATTAAACATTCCAAATAGCAAACAAGGAATTAAAGCCATAATTACAATATTCATTGTACGCTTTAAATCATCTGCTGCTTTAATATGAGTTCCTCCATGAGTAACCTCATTTGGTAAATATAAAAACGTATGGATTGCATTAAATGCAGGTGCCATTTTTGTGCCCTTATATTTCTCTTTTAAATTATGTAAGTTTTGTTTTAAGCTCATAACTCTATCCTAATTCTTGTCTCATTAAATCTAAACCTTCACGAATTATTTTTTGGTGTGGCTGTTTAGACACACAAATAAATTCTGTTAAAGCAAAATCTTCTGGGGCTACTTCATAGCCACCTAAAGCTTCCATTTCATCTAAATCTTTTATCATAAATGCTTTTAACAATTGCATTGGATAAATATCTAGTGGAAATACATTTTCATAAGAACCAGTAACTACAAATGCTCTATGTTCGCCATTTGTATTGGTATCTAAATCGTATTTTTTGTTTGGAGTTAACCAAGAGAATGTTAATGCTCTTGATGCAGAAATTTTATCAAAAACTGGCTTATTCCAACCAAAAAACTCATAATCATCACCTTCTGGTATTGCTGTAATTTGATTGTCATAATACCCTAAGAAACCATCAATTTCTACTTGCTTTCCAGAAAGCACGTTTCCACTAATAATTCTAGTATTATCGTTATTCAAATTATTGGCAGTTACATCAGAAATAGATGCACCAGCAATTGCTGTAATGTATTGAGGCTTCTCAAATTGAGAACCTGTTAAAGCGATTGTTCTTTGTAAGTTTAATTTACCAGTTAAAAGCAATTCACCAATAACCACTAAATCTTGTGGAGTTACAACCCATACAACTTCACCCTTGTTAATTGGGTCTATCATTGCAATCTGTGTACCAACATTTCCTGAAGGATGAGGACCAGATACCTTATGAATTTCTACACCAGACAAATTTGCAAACATAGAATTAGCACCAACAGACATGTGCACTTTACCCTCTGTTAATTTAGAAACAGCAGTAATTGCAGCCTGTAATTCAGCTTCTTTACCTGCTAAAGTATATTCTAAATCTGCAGCCAAAGGCGCACTTGCGTAAGCAGAAATAAAGATTGCTTTTGGAGCCTGATTAGGATTCGCAACAACATCATAAGGACGTTGCTTTATAAATGGCCAACATCCAGAAGTAAACAAATGATTCTTTACTTCTTCCGCAGACATTTTTGCGGCATCTTTAACACCAAAATCTGTATGTACTTGAGTTGCATCTGCTGCTATTTTAACAGCCATAACTCTTCTTCTTGCTCCACGAATTACCTCAGTAACTTTACCAGAAACAGGACTTGGAAATAAAATGCGTTCGTCACTTTTAGAATAAAAAAGTGTATCTCCTGCTTTTACCTCAGCCCCTTCTTTGGCAACAAGTTTTGGTGTAATTCCATGAAAATCTTCTGGTTTTATTGCATAAACACTACTTAAAGAACTATTTGTAGTTGTTTTTTCTGCAATACCAACAAGCTTAATATCTAAGCCTTTTTTAATACGAATGTCTTTTGACATAGTAATTGTGGAATTTTATTTAACTAAAAAAATCATGCAAATTTACGGCTTTTAAGCATTATTTTAAACATAAAAAACGGCTTAAATTTGTTATTTATATTTATTCTAAATAATTTAAATTGATATTCATTTTTGGCTTGAATTTTGTAATATCCTTAGAAATCTTTTGATATTTTTGTAAAATGAAGAAATTTATATTCATTATTATCACGCTATTATCTAGCATTCAGGGCTACAATCAAGAAATAAAATCTATTCAATTAAGAGCTTTGGGTAATGATGTTTACACTTCAATTGTACCATTAGGAACTACCTTAGAACTTTCTTTTGATGATTTAGAGGCTGATGGAAAAGATTATCAATATAGAATTGAACACATGACACACGATTGGCAAAAAAGCAGATTGCTTTCGAGTCAGTTTATAGATGGATTTGACGAAAACACTATTATTAATGTCACCAATTCTTTTAATACTTTACAAAGTTATTCGCATTATGAAGTTAGAATTCCGAATGCAAATACAGCAATTACAAAAAGTGGTAATTACCTTTTATCTGTTTTAGACGATGATGATGACGTTGTTTTTACGCGTAAATTCGTGTTATACGAAAGTGCAGCAACAATAGGTATTCAAGTGTCTAGAAGTAGAAATGCTAAAACATTAAATACACAACAGACTCTTGAATTTAGTGTTAATTATCCTAATTTAAGAATCAACAATCCACAACAAGAAATTAATGTAGCTATTTTAAAAAATGAAAATTGGAATGAAAAAATTACTGATTTACAACCTACATTTTTTAAACCTAATCAATTAAAATATACTTACTCAAACAAAACTAACTTTTGGGGTGGTAATGAGTACTTAAATTTTGACAGCAAGTTCTTAAGAAACAAAAGCATCAATATTGTTAGAATTGAAAAAGGTGATGTATTTCAGCATTACGTATATCCTTTTACTTATGATCCTTATTTAACCTATAGATATAACCCAGATATTAATGGGCAATTCGTTTTTAGAACTTTAGAAGGAAATGATGCCAGAACTGAAGCAGATTATGCAAGAATGCATTTTACCATAAATGCAGACGAGCCTTTTGCAGACAAACAGGTGCACGTATATGGTGCTTTCAATAATTTTGAAATTGAAGATGAAACTCAACTAGAATATGATTTTAACAATAGCATGTATACTGGAAGTGTACTGCTGAAACAAGGCTTTTATAATTATACATTTGCCACAGTTGATGAATCTGGAAACGTAAACACTAACGAAATTAATGGTACCTTTTTTCAGACCGAAAATGAATACACAGTCATTGTTTACTTCAAACCTTTTGGCAGTTTATATGACAGAGTTATAGGTGTTGGAACCGCTACTTTTAATCAAAATAGATAATTACAGTTAGTATTTGTGTTTTTTAATCAAAAAAACTACATTTACCTTAATGATTGAGCAAGTAACGAAAGGCATACGAATTTCTGTAAAAACTAAATTTAATGGTACAAGCTATAGAAACAATAGATTGTATTACGTTTTTGCCTACTTTATTACTATAGAAAATCATTCTTTAGAAACAGTGCAACTTACAGACCGATTTTGGAAAATTTACGACAGTTTAAATAAAACCGAAATTGTAGAAGGTGAAGGTGTTGTTGGTCAAAGCCCTGTATTACAACCTAATGATCATTACTCTTACAGTTCTGGCTGCTTTTTAGAATCTAATATTGGTGCCATGAACGGATATTACAAAATGATAAACACCAATACTTTAGAAGAATTTAAAGTTTATATACCTACGTTTCAACTTGCAACAACCATATTATCAAACTAACTAAAGGTAAAAATAAAGTAGCCAAAATTAAAGATCCTGCCTGCTTAAATTGTGGGCATCCTTTTAGTGGATCAGAAAATTTTTGCCCTGAATGTGGCCAAGCCAATAAAGGCTACAGAATTACCTTTTTAAGTTTTATTCATGAAGTTTTTAATGGCTTATTCAATTTTGAAGCTAAATTTTGGAATACCCTAATACCTCTACTTACAAAACCTGGTAAAGTTTCAAGAGACTATATTAGTGGTAAAAGACAACGTTACACAAATCCTTTTCGTTTCTATTTAACGGTTTCCATCATCTTCTTTTTATTGATTGGTTTATACAAAACAGTACAAAAGTATGAAGCGCTTGCTACTAATGTTACCGAAAAAATAATCGACATCAAACAAAAAGATTCAACTGAGGTAAAGTCTAAAAAACTCACGGAAAAAGAAATTGACTCTTTAAAAAAAGAGGTTGATACTGAAATGAAAAACTTCATTATTCCTGTTCCTGAGAAAACAAGAAAAATAATTTTAGAAGAAGTAGACAAACAAGCAAAAGATTCTACTTTCATGAAAGATTTAGAAGCAATCAAAATAGAGAGCCAAAAAGACTCAACTGATGACAGCATTAATCTAGATTTTGATTCTAAACTTAATGCCTTTATGGATTATGTAAAGGAAAATCCGAATCCTGATATTAATAATGCTCTAGATTCTTTGGGTTATGAAAAAAACTTTACCAATAGATTTCTATTTACAAGAGCCAAAAGTTTGCATTCTTTCTCTAAAAACGAAGAAACAAGAGAACAGTTTTTTAATCAATTATTGTCTTATGGTTCTATTGCCTTATTTATATTTCTACCATTTTTCACACTATTCTTAAAATTCTATTTTATTAGAAGAAAATATACGTATGTAGATCATCTTATTTTTGTATTTCATGTGCAAACAGTATTCTTTATGCTGTTCTCCATATACTTTATATTTCTAATTTTCCATGTAACTCCAGCAGTTTGGGTTTTTCTAGGCCTCTTTTTAATTTATCTATACTTGGCTATGAAAAAATTTTATCAGCAAGGTTATTTTAAAACATTCTTAAAATTTATATTGTTAAATATTAGTTTTGGCTTTATAGCCTCATTTGGAATGGGAATTTTATTCTTAATATCTTTTGCCATCTTTTAGGTAAAAAATTAAGAGAATCTATTAGAGACTTGGTTCTCAAAATTTAAAAATTTAACTTCGCTAACTCTTGTAATAGATTTCTTTTAACTCAGTTTTATTAATGATACAACAATACATCACCACATTAAGACAATTAATTATTGATATTCTTGGCAATGCAGACAGCAGTCACTACCAAGTTTCTAAAGAAATTTCTGATAAATGGATCGCAAAAAGAGCCAATGCAAAAAAGCAAAATGATGGCTTTCTATTTGAAAAAAGAATAATCTTTTACAGTGAGCTAGAAGACTTAAAAGAAATTATAGATAAAAATTGGGATCACTTTTTACCTGTTCTGTTTGATAAAAAAAGGTTTGAAGCTTTCTTTAATGAAGTTCTTCAGTTCCAAAAAACACAAAATAATGGTCAGGATTTAATTCAGAGTCAAGAACATTTGCTTTCTGGTATTGTTCAAGATCTAAAAAATGCCATTACCATATTTAACAATAAGAAAAATAAGATCGACGATTATTTTATTTCTATTTCTAAAATTTCTGATAATCTTGGCAATACTTGGAATACCAATCCTGAAGAAAATAAGCAAAAACCAATTTTAAAAGTTGGCGATGAATATGAGCTTTTGGTAGAAGCTAACGATCCAAAAGACCGAAAAATTGAATATCAGTTATATCATTTTGCTGGTAAACTAAGAATTAATCAAGATTCAAATCGTTTTCAATTTACAATAGACAAAACCTTGGTTGGTCAAAGCAACATGTTAGTTATTAAAGCTTTTACTGCTGACACTGATTATAAAAATGAATGTATTTTAAAAGTTCACATTACAGTTTTACCAGAGTAAATTTATCTTCTTCTTTTTTTAGAAGAACTACGAGTTACTTTCTTTTTTCTTCTATTAAAAGGCACAGCATCATCAAAAGTGTTTTTAGCAGGCTTTGCCTTTTTATTCTTTTGCCACGATTTATTTTCTGGCAACAAAACATTTAATAAATCTTGTCTTCCTACTTTATTTAAGGTATTTCTAATCCAATCTTTATTTTCCTTTTTATACCAAAAGAAAAATTTATGCTGATCTTCTTTCTCCTTTTTAGTCTTAGGAGTTCTAGTTGGTTTTAATGTATAAGGATGATAACCTGAATAATAAATTACTGTAGCAACCGTCATTGGAGTTGGCGTAAAACCTTGAACTTGTTCTAGTTGAAAGCCCATGTTTTTAGTTTCAGCAGCCAAGTTAGCCATGTCTTCCACCTCACTTGCAGGATGACTAGAAATGAAATACGGAATTAATTGTAAGTTCAATTTCTTCTTGATATTAATTCTATCAAAACGTTCTTTAAACTTATGAAAATATGTAAAAGATGGTTTACGCATTAATTTTAAAACAGGATCTGAAGTGTGTTCTGGAGCTACTTTTAAACGACCAGAAACATGCTTGGTCATCACCTCTTCTGTATAAGCATCTAATTCTTTAGGATCTGCATTCTTATTAAATTCAGGTACCAACATATCATGTCTAATTCCACTACCTATAAAAGATTTTTTAATCTTTGGATGTTTATCTACTGCTTGATATAAATCTGTTAACGGTTTATGAGATGTATCTAAATTAGAACAAATTACAGGCGAAATACAACTTGGAGCAACACACTTATCACAGATAGATTGCACTTTACCTTTCATTTGATACATGTTTGCAGAAGGCCCACCAATATCAGACAAATAACCTTTAAAATCTGGCATGTTTGCAACCTTATCTACTTCTCTTAAAACAGATTCTTGGCTCCTACTTGCAATAAATTTTCCTTGATGTGCAGAAATTGTACAAAAGCTACATCCACCAAAACATCCTCTATGAATATTAATAGAAAATTTAATCATTTCAAACGCAGGTATAGGTCCACGCTTATCATATTTTGGATGTGGTAATCTTGTGTAAGGCAAATCAAAAGAACCATCAATCTCCTTTTCTGTCATTGTAGGAAAAGGCGGATTAATAACTAAGGTTTTACCCTTAACATCCTGTAAAATTCTTCTTGCTTTTAATTTATTAGACTCTTGCTCTATCACTTTAAAATTAGAGGCAAACGTCTTTTTGTCTTTTAAACAAGCTTCATGAGAATTGATAGTTACATCTTCCCAATCATTTATAACAGGTAATTTCTCTTCTTTCTGATCAATTAAAACTGCAGTCTGTTTGATGTTTTTTAAACTAGAAAAAGGCACTCCTTTTTGCAATAAAGTTACAATTTCACGCAAAGGCTGTTCACCCATTCCGTAAACAAGCATATCTGCTTTCGAGGTTTCTAAAATAGTAGGTAACAATTTATCAGACCAATAATCATAATGAGTTACTCTTCTTAAAGAAGCTTCTATACCACCAATTAAAACTGGTACATCAGGAAATTTATCTTTTAATATTTTAGAATACACAGATGTTGCATAGTCTGGTCTAAAACCTTTATCACCATTTGGTGTGTATGCATCTTTATCTCTTCTTTTTTTGCTAGCTGTATAGTTGGAAACCATAGGATCCATACAGCCACCTGTACAACCAAAGAATAGTCTTGGCTTACCCAGTTTTTCGAAATCTTGTAAATTATCATTTACATTTGGCTGAGGCACAATAGCAACTCGTAAACCATAGCTTTCTAAAATTCGACCAATTACTGCTGGCCCAAAAGAAGGATGATCTACATAAGCATCTCCACTAAATAAAATAACATCTAATTGATCCCATCCACGGATTTTAACTTCCCTGTTTGTAGTTGGTAACCAATCTGTTAATTGATGTTTTTTTGTTTCTTGCATAGTTTGCAAAAATACATAGAAAATTTGTGAAGTAAAATTAATTTACCAAGGTCTTTTTGCTATTTTTTTGAAGCTAATTCCTGCTTTCACTACTCGCTTTTTTCATGCTTCAAAAGAGCTCAAACAAATCGTTCAATCAGGGCTAGACTAAAAATAAAGAATTTGAATTAATTTATTTTATTTGCTGTACAATTTTTACAGCCTCTACAGCTTCTTTTACATCATGCACTCGTAGAATATTTGCACCATTTAACAAAGCAATAGTGTTTGCAGATGTGGTTGCATTTAAGGCTTCTTTGGCAGAAATATCTAAAGTTTTGTACAACATCGATTTTCTAGAAACACCTGCCAAAATAGGTGCATCTAAACTTTTGAAAAGTGATAAGTTTTTTAAAATCTCAAAGTTATGCTCTAAAGTTTTACCAAAACCAAAACCAACATCAATGATTACATCATTTAATTTTAATTGATGTAATTTAAAAATCTGTGCTGCAAAAAAGGAAATTATCTCTTTTGTTACATCTTCATAAACAGGATTTTTCTGCATGTTTTGTGGTGTACCTAACATATGCATTAAAACATATGGAACTTGCAATTCTGCAACAGTTGCAAACATTTTGTCATCCATATTACCACCTGAAATATCATTAATTAGCGCTGCACCAGAACCTATTGTGGCTCTAGCAACAGCGCTTCTAAATGTATCTATAGAAAGAATAATGTCTGGAAAGTTTTTTACTAACAAATCAACTACAGGTAAAATTCTCTTCAACTCTTCTTCTTCAGAAATATGAGCTGCTCCTGGCCTAGAAGAATACGCACCAACATCTATAAATGTTGCACCTTCTTCTAACATTTTATCTACTTGTCTTAAAATGGCATTTTTGTCTTTGTACTTTCCACCATCATAAAAAGAATCTGGAGTTATGTTTAAAATCCCCATAACTTTTGGAGAAGCTAAATCTATCAAATTGCCTTTGCAGTTAATCGTCATTCTATTTTACCACTTTTTGAATTACATGTCCTAATTCTGGAGCAACATATTGCTGCATTTTTATCATTAAATCATCTACAGTATTTGCAACAATTAAGAGCTTTCTATTTTCTGACCTTACATAACCTTCCTCTACCATTTTATCAATTTGCATTAAAATGGCATCAAAAAATCCGTTAATATTCAGCAAACCTACAGGCTTTTGTTCTATATGCAATTGGTTTAAGGTAAGTGCTTCAAAAAGCTCATCTAAAGTACCAAAACCACCAGGAAGTGTAATGTAACCATCTACCAATTTACTCATGATTACTTTACGCTCACTCATGTTTTTACAAACAATCATTTCTTCTACACCTGCATGAATCACTTCAACCTTTTCTAAAAGTTTAGGTATTACTCCAATAACTTCACCTTCATTTTCTAAAATGGTATCTGCTAAAACACCCATCATTCCTATTTTACCTCCACCATAAACTAACCCAATATTATGAGTTGCAAAATAGTGCCCCAAAGATTTTGCGGCTTTTTTGTAAACAGGATTAAAACCTATACTAGAACCACAAAACACAACTACTCTTTTCATAAAATCATTGTTAATTTCATTGTAAAAATAAATGAATTGGATATAAGATTTACTACATTTGATAAATTCTTTTTATTAAAAAATGCAAGACACCTCAAAACAATATGATGCTGTAGTTGAAGAATGCAGAAGTTTATTCATAAAAAAAATGACAGATTATGGAAGTGCTTGGCGTATTTTACGTTTGCCTTCATTAACAGATCAAATATTTATTAAAGCACAACGAATTAGACAATTACAAGAGAATGATGTTCGTAAAGTAGATGAAGGTGAAAAGTCTGAATTTATTGGTATTATCAACTATTCTGTAATGGCTTTAATTCAACTAGAAAAAGGTGTGGTTGAAAATCCAGATTTGTCTACTGAAGAAGCTACTTTACTTTATGATAAGCACGTGAAAATTACCAAAGAATTAATGATGAATAAAAATCATGATTATGGAGAAGCTTGGAGAGATATGCGTGTTTCTAGTTTAACCGATTTAATTCTTCAAAAATTACTTCGTGTAAAACAAATAGAAGATAATAAAGGAAAAACAATTGTATCTGAAGGTATTGATGCCAACTACCAAGACATGATCAATTATGCTGTTTTTGCAATGATTCATTTGCAGAATTAAATTTAAATTTTATGGTAAAACAAAAAGATACATTCATCAATATTTTAGTCCAAATTTCTAGAATTATAGTTGGAGGATTATTTATTTTCTCTGGATTTGTGAAGTTGGTAGATCCTATTGGTTCTCAATACAAATTTGAAGAATATTTTTCTGAAGGTGTACTAAATTTAGAGTTTCTGATACCTTATGCCTTACCTTTTGCAATATTTTTAATTATTTTAGAAATAGTTTTAGGTGTTGCTCTTTTAGTAGGTTGGAAACGAAAATTTACCGTAAACAGCTTAAAACTAATTATTCTATTCTTTCTATTTTTAACTTGGTACTCTGCTTATTTTGATAAAGTTACAGATTGTGGCTGCTTTGGTGATGCTATTAAACTTACGCCTTGGGAAACCTTTTGGAAAGATGTAATACTAACCATTTTAATATTCTTTATTGGTTTTAAAATAAAATTTATCAACCCTATTTTACCGAGGAATAACAATGGCTTAATTGTATTTTTATTATTATTAATATCAGCAGCAATTACTTGGTATGTTTTGGTTAATTTACCAATTATTGACTTTAGAGCTTATGCTATTGGTAAAAATATTCCTGAAGGAATGGAGTATAAAAATGATGGTAAAATTCCACCAATTCATGATTTCTTTTTAGAAGATTCCCAAAACGATTTGGCTCCACAAATTTTAGCAAAAGAAAAAGTTATTTTAGTAATTATGCCTAGTTTGGAAAAGTCGAATTACAGTGCATTTCCAGAAATTAAAAAGTTAGCTACAGATGCTAAAGCAAAAGGCTACAGCATTTACGGTGTTTCTGCCTCTTTTTCTGATATCATAGATTTAACCAAAGAGCGTTATCAACTAGATTTTGAATTTTTATTTTGTGATGAAACTACTTTAAAAACCATGATAAGATCTAATCCTGGAATTATGATTTTAAATAAAGGTACTATAGTAGACAAGAAAAATTGGAGAAACATTGATCAATTAGATTTGTAATGAAGAGCTTATTTCTTGTTTTTATTGGTGGAGGATTTGGAAGCGTTTTGCGATACATCATTGGCAAATGGCTAAACAACACTGAAACAGGAGTGCCTTATGGCACTTTTGCTGCAAATATTTTAGGCAGTCTTTTAATAGGCTTAATCTTAGGATATGCAGCAAAAAACGATGCTATTTCAGAAAATCACACATTATTATTAGCAACTGGTTTTTGTGGCGGTTTTACTACCTTCTCTACTTTTGCTTACGAGAATCATGTATTTTTAAAATCAGGAGATTTTACCTCATTTGCATTCTATACAATTGTCAGTTTTATCACAGGTTTCTTAGCTGTTTTTGCAGGAATGTACCTTATTAAATTAATATAACTCAGAAAATGAACGAATTTGTAACTTATCAATCAGAAGAAAACTACGCAATAATTACTATTAATAACGGAAAAGCGAATGCGATTTCTCACGAAGTTATTGCAGGTTTAAACGAAGGCTTGGATAAAGCTGAAAAAGAAGATAAGGTAGTTATTCTAACAGGTACAGATGGTATTTTTTCTGGAGGTTTCGATTTAAAAGTGATGACAAAATCACCTGAATCTGCCATAGAATTAGTAACCAAAGGTTCTAAACTATCTTTAAAAATGTTGTCTTTTCCTAAACCAATAATTTTAGCTTGTAATGGTCATGCCATTGCTAAAGGAGCATTTTTATTATTATCTGTAGATTATAGAATTGGTGTAGAAGGCGATTTTAAAATTGGACTAAATGAAGTGCTAATTGGAATGACCATGCATAATGCTGGTATTGCTATTGCTAATGCAAGACTATCTGAAGTATATTTAAATAGAAGTGTTAATAATGCTGAAATCTTTAATCCTAAAGACGCTGTAAAAGCAGGTTTTTTAGACATGATTGTGCCTGAAACTCACTTAATGCCTACTGCAAAAAAGGTTGCTGAAATGTTTACAAAACTAAACAAGAAAGCACATGCTGAAACAAAACTAAAAGTAAGACAACATCACTTAAAGAACTTAGAAAACGCAATTCTTGAAGACGCTAAAAATAGTATTTCTTTAGACGCTTAATGCTTTTTAAAATCTTTAACACCCGCTTTTATTTCTATATCTAAATGATTTTTTCTTGGTGTAATTGGGCAAGAAAACTTTTCATTATAAGCACAATAAGGGTTATAGGTATTGTTAAAATTAAGTTGAATTGTTTGATCATTTTTAATATCAGTTAACATAACATCCATATATCGACCTCCTCCATAAGATTCATTGCCAGAAGTTTCATCTGTAAAAGGAATAAACAGATAATCTTTGTACTGCTCATCTTCTAAATCCTCTTGACTTTGATATACTGTAAGCTGTAATGCCTTATTATTAATCGTAAAATCTAAAACTCCATATTCTCTATATAAAGGAGTTCTATCTGTAGTAGTTGCCATTTTAAAAATAGGCGCATTTTCGATTTTAGTAAGTTTTGCTGTGACAATAAAGTTTGAATCTACAGGAAAAAAATCTAAGCCCTTAAAAACCTTAATATCTTTCTTTTTTAAAGGTGATGATGTAACATCTTTAAAACTTGCATTCAATTTTTGTTGATATGGAGTATCACCTAACAAAGGTCTTTTATCTTTAGAATTGCAAGATATTATCAATATTAAAACAATTAAACTAGGTAGAAATAGTCTTTTCATTAGAGCATGTTTATCTTTCAAAAATACGATATTCAATAATTTTACGTACGTTTACCCTGTAATTAATGCAAATGAAAAATAGAATTTAT
Source organism: Polaribacter sp. P097 (assembly GCF_036864555.1). Classification (NCBI taxonomy): domain Bacteria; kingdom Pseudomonadati; phylum Bacteroidota; class Flavobacteriia; order Flavobacteriales; family Flavobacteriaceae; genus Polaribacter; species Polaribacter sp. P097. The sequence goes on from NZ_JAZETJ010000001.1 coordinate 368,026, forward strand.
AAATCTAACTTACCAATTATACAAATTTGAGGTTGCACTTTTAATTCTATTCAATAAATATATTAATTAAAAGCCCAATCTAGAAATTGGGCTTTTTGATTTTATCACACTAATAATCCAGATGAAAAATATTCTAACCAATTATGTAAACACCTTTAAAGGCCTTTCTAAAGAGGTTTGGTGGCTTTCATTAATTACTTTGGTGAATAGAGCAGGAACAATGGTAATTCCGTTTTTATCTTTATACCTTAATAAGAATTTAGGGTTTAGCTTAGCCAATGTAGGTTGGATATTATCTTTTTGGGGATTAGGTTCTGTTTTAGGCACATGGCTTGGAGGAAAACTGACTGACAAAATAGGCTATTATAAAGTAATGTTTAGCAGTTTACTAATCTCTGGAATATTCTTTATCTTATTACAAACCCTATCTACTTTTGAGTCTTTTTGTCTTGGAATACTATTAACAATGCTAGCAGCAGATGCTTTTAGACCTGCAATGTTTGTTGCTTTAAATGCCTACAGTAAACCTGAAAACAAAACCAGATCTGTAACTTTGATTCGTTTGGCCATCAATCTTGGTTTTTCTGCAGGACCTGCAATTGGTGGAATGATTATTACAGGTATTGGTTATTATGCACTTTTTTGGGTTGATGGTATTACTTGCATTTTAGCATCATTGGTATTAGTATTTGTTTTACATCCTAAAAAAGTAAAAGAATTAGATAATGTTATTGTAGAAAAACCAGTATCAGTTTATAAAGACAAAGCATTTTGGATCTTTTTTATTGGAATGTTCATCTTCGGATTTACTTTTATGCAATACTTTTCTACAATGCCATTATATTACAAAGACATTAGAAATTTAAGCGAATTAGAAATTGGCCTACTTATGGGTTTTAATGGTTTTTTCATTTTCGTTTTTGAAATGCCACTTATTCATTGGTTAGAAAATTTGAAAAAAGATAAGATAAAACTTGTTGCTTTAGGTCTATTTTTAGTCTCATTAAGTTTTGTTATCCTTTTAACTACATCTTGGATAGGAGTTTTATTTGTAGGTATTTTATTGATGACCATTGGAGAAATGATTGCTTTTCCTTTCTCAAATGCTTTTGCAATGGAAAGAGGTAAAAAAGGCAATCAAGGAGAATATATGGCTATGTATGCAATATCTTTTTCGCTAGCCAGTATTTTTAGCCATAACTCAGGAATGCAAATGATTAATTTTATAGGCTATGAATTAACTTGGTTATTTATGACAGTATTTGCTTTTTTAGGTGTTGCTATTCTAATTGCATTAAAACACTTTGTTTTAAAGAAAGAACAATCAACTATATAATTACGTAAATAAAAGCACAATACGCACCCAACAAAAGAACACCATTTACCCAATTGAGTTTGAATTTCTTTGGCAGTAGAACCATTAGCAAAATACTAAATGAAATAGCTAACATCCATAAAATATCACTAGACAACAATCTTTGATCTGATAATGATACAGGAGTTATTATTGAGGTAATACCAATTACAGCAAGTATATTAAATATGTTAGAGCCTATTAAATTTCCTAGTGAAATGGCTTTTTCCTTCTTAAGAACTGCAATTACAGAAGCTGCTAACTCAGGCACACTTGTTCCTATAGAAACTAAGGTAACTCCTATTACTCTCTCAGTTACTCCAAATTCTAATGCTAACGAAGTTGCTCCTTTAATCAATAATTCTGATCCACCCCAAAGGCCTAAACCACCTATTAAAAAGTAAAAGAATGTTTTATGATTAGGTAATAGAATTTCTTCTTCTATAATATCATCAAGATCAAACTCTTTTTGGGAGCGCAGTAAATAGACAATAAAACAGATTAAGAATACAAACAGAAACAAACCTTCCCACCAAACAATTACAGAATCACTCAAAAGAAAGAAATATAGTAACAATGAAGCTATCATCATTACAGGCCAATTCAACTTGTAAAAGTCTTTACTAACCCCCATAGAACCTAATAACAAAGTAATACCTAGCACCAAACCTAAATTGGCAACATTAGAGCCAATAACATTACCTAAAGCCAAATCTGATGAGCCAGTTAAAGCTGCGTTTATACTAACAATAAGTTCAGGAGCAGAAGTAGCAAAAGAAACTACTGTCATCCCTATTACAACTTTAGAAATTTTTAATTTAAGCGATAGTGCTACTGCCGATTTTAACAACCAGTCTCCACCTAAAATTAACAATACTATACCAACTATAATTAGTAAAAAATTCATCTAAAATCTTTTTGTCAAAGATACAAGATTATACAATTAGTTAAATTCGATAAAGATGAAAAGTGCAAAAAACAACCAATTAATGATGAAATTTCCTTTGCAATTTTAAAACCAACTAAAACAGCCCTTTACTTGATAACACATTTAAGCATTTTTAATGTAAACTAATTATAAAAATAAACTAACATCTAGTAAATATTTAAAATATTATAACTAAAACTATTTATTTCATTATTATTATAAAACAAATTTAATTAATAGTATTATAAACTTTAGGTTGATAGTATTTTAAGATTTTATATTGAAATCAGAAAACTAATATTCAACTTAAAATTTACAGAAATTATGATCTTACTACTGGTTAAATTTATTACACTTGTTGCAGAAATCATTTATATAATTCTATTCTAAGAAATTAAGTACAACTTGCTATAACCAAAATAAAGTTGTACATTTTTGCTACCTTTTACGACCAACCAAACAGTAATGAAGAAAAAATTATTTAAAACATTAGCTAAAGTAAATAAGGTAATTTTACCTTCTTACACCAAAAAAGAATTAGACATCTCTAAAGCATCAAAAATACAACTTGCCATTATTGGTTGGCGAGCATTTGTTACTATGAAATCTTTAGATTAAAACAAACATTATGGAAATAGAATATATTAAAGTATTTACAGGAAGCTCTATTTTAGTTAATAGACTAAATTCTTTGTTAGAAGAAGCAAATATTAAAACCATTATAAAAGACAGAGTAAACTCAGGAAATTTAGCTGGCTTTGGTGCCTTAGGTAATTCTATAGAGCTGTATGCTGCCGATACAGATTTGGATAAAGCAAACGCAGTTGTAGAAAATTTTAAGAATGAAATAAATTCATAAAAACCTCATAAGGCTTTCTATATTAAAAAAATGATATTATATTTGCACCCGCAAAAAGGCCATGTGGCGCAACTGAATAGCGCACTTGATTACGGCTCAAGAGGTTCTAGGTTTGAATCCTAGCATGGTCACAGAAAAACTCATTTTTTAATTAAAATGAGTTTTTTTTTATTTTAATTTATAATTAGTCTATATATATAATTTTACTTTGTATATTAGAGTATTAATATTGGCTATATATCTTATATTTTTATATTTGCCTTATTATTTGTTGAAACAAATAATTAGTATTTTAAATAATCCCTACAATTCCCTCAACTATGGATAATATAAAAACTAATGCTTTCTATATTCAATCGCCTTTGCTTACAGGTGATAATACCTCATATATAACCCCTATACGTTTATTTTATTGGATTTATAATTTATGGTTTAACAACATCTACACTGTAAATTCAGAATCTTTGCACTTATTTAAACAAGGAGGTAAATGAAGAAATTAAGTTTTAATTCTCGTAAATTACTCTTTGCAGTTTCTAATATAGAACGTAAACATAAAGTAATTACTTATGCTTCGTTGCTATTTTTAACCATATCTACTTATTTCTTAAGAACAGAAAATCAAAGAGTAAAGGTAGATTACGCAATTGTAAAAGAGCGTAATTTAAACTTGAAACAGAATATGGTAATCTTCAACAGAAGTTATGAAGAATTTCCTTTACCTGTTTGGCAGAAAGTAAAAAGAGGTAACGAGTTTATCATGCAGTATACTAACCCAGCTTTTGTTAAAGAATTTGGGCATTTTTTTAATAATGATCAATACCTAGTTATTGGAAAAAATAATTTTGAGCTTTGGCCAAAAAAATCTGCACAAATATTTTATGAAAATGACATTGCTGTTTCTATAACAGGAACAACTTTAACTACTACTGAAGAATTTGTAGATAAATCTGGAGCGCCAATTAATGGGCACGTTTTAAAATGGAGAAGTATTAGAGATAACAAGGATACTTTAGTGTATGGAATGGTGCAAAGAATTACCAAAATAAAAAAATAACTCACCTTTACTTTATTAACAATTTAGCATGAAAAGAACAAGGGTATCGTTCTTATATGCTTTTTTTGACTATATTTGATTTTCACTTTTAACCCCTACAATTATGCTCCACTACTCCATTTGCCCTAATAATGGTTATGTAATTCCCCATTTAAGTTACAGTTCTTATTTATACCATCGAACATTGTAAAAAAGATCTTTTAACATTCATTTACCAACCCTCGAAAATTTTTTAAATAATCTGATACCCGTTATTTATGAAAAAATTAGGACTTAAGGCTCAGTCTCTATTATTTACTGTTTCTAATTTAGAAAAGAAACATAAAATTATTACCTATATCTCTTTGTTGTTTTTAACAACATCAACGTACTTTTTAAGAACTGAAAATCAAAATGTAAAAATTGAAGTTGTAAAACTGAAGGAAAAAAGCATTTCGCTTAAAAAGAACATGATTATTTTTAATAGAACTTATCAAAGTTTTCCTTTACCAGTTTGGCAAAAGGTAAAACGTGGTAATCGATTTATCATACAATATGTAAATCCTGCTTACGTAAAACATTTGGGACACTTATTTTCATATGATATTTATTCGCATATAGGTAAAGACAACTTCGATCTTTTTGGAGATAAATATGCGCAAGCGTATTATGAGAAAGATTTGGTGGTTGCAATAACTGGTAACGATTTAAACTCTATTGATGAGATTTTTGATAAAGATGGCAAAAAAGCTTACGTTAAAGTTTTAAAATGGAGAGAAATAAACAACGACAAAGACACCATTATTTATGGTATGGTTAAAGAGTTTTTGGAAGAGAAAGAATAATTAAATACAAAGCCCATAAAAGAAAATTTTATGGGCTTTTTAATTTATTTTTAATTAAGATATCGTTTTATAGCTAACCTATGCTCAGGCTTACTTTTATCGTAATTAGAAACTAACAATTCTAAAATAAGCGGTTTCTTTTTACCAATTTCGCTTCTTGAATTGTATTTAGATACATACAAATTAAATTGATTTTCCTCTTTTTCAAAAATTAAAAAATGAGTATCATTTAGCTCAGTATATGCAATATCGTTATTAGAAAATGCTTCAGAACTGTCTTTCTTAAAATCCGAAAACTCGTAATACTTTAATACGTTTTCCATAATTAAACGAGTTCTGCAGATAAACCTAATTGCAATAATTTAGAGCACCTTGGCTCTAAATCTTTAAATTCACCAGACTTAACAGTGCATTTACCTTTATAGTGTACTAAAATAGTACACTGCTCAGCTTGTTCTAAAGTATGATCGCAAACATTGATTAAAGATTCAATTACAAAATCGAATGTATTTACATCATCATTATGCAAAACAATTTCATGCTGAAAAACCTCTTTTTCTAAGACGTCTACTTCCTCTTGAATTTTTTCTTTAGTACTCATATTTTCAAAATTACAATTTATTGTATTTTAAAGCAACCCAATTATTTCTTTCTATCGTTTTTTCTAACTTTAAGTTATACTTAGAAACCTCATCATCTATGATAGAAATATCTTCTTTATAAAAACCACTTAATAATAAAACACCTTTCTCGTTTAAACAATTTGTGTAGATTTCCATATCTGCCAACAAAATATTCCTATTGATGTTCGCAATAATAACATCGTACTTTTTATCATGTAACAAAGAAGAATCACCTTCATAAACGCTTATTTCTGAACAATTATTACGTTTTACATTTTCTATTGAGTTTTCGTAACACCAATTATCAATATCTATAGCATCTATGGGTTTTGCACCTTTCATTTCAGCGAAAATTGCTAAAATTCCAGTTCCACAACCCATATCTAAAGTCTTTTTATCCTTTAAATCTAACTCCAACAAATGCTGAATCATCATGTGCGTAGTTTCATGATGCCCAGTTCCAAAACTCATTTTTGGCTCTATTACAATATCATATTGCAAATTAGGATTCTCATGAAAAGGCGCTCTAATACTTACCAAATCGTTCACCTGAATTGGGGTGAAGTTTTTCTCCCATTCTGCATTCCAATTGGTCTGTGCAACCTCTTTTTGAGTATATGAAATTGAAAATTCATTAGAACTTAGAATATAAATATCTTCTAAAACAGTTGAAGAGTGATCGTCTTTTTGAATGTAGGCAATTACACCATTTTCTGTTTCAACAAAACTTTCAAAACCTACAGAACCTAACTCAGCTATTAAAATTTCTGAAGCTGGCTCTTTAGGTGTTATTGTAAAAGTATATTCGATATATATATTATCCATAATAAAAAATGCATCAAGATTCAATCTTGATGCAAATTTATTGGTTTTATACCAAAGTATATGTTTTACTTAAGTTAAATTGCTTTTATAATAGCTGCAAAATCGGCATGTTTTAAAGATGCACCACCAATTAAACCACCATCAACATCTTCTTTAGAAAATATTTCTACTGCATTTGCAGGCTTAACACTACCACCATATAAAATAGAAATACTGTCTGCTACTTCTTGATTGTATTTTTCTGCAATTGTTTTTCTAATAAATGCATGCATTTCTTGTGCTTGCTCAGGACTTGCAGTTTCGCCAGTACCAATAGCCCAAACAGGTTCATAAGCTAAAACAATACTAGAAAAATCTTCTGCTTTTAAATGAAATAAAGCATTTTTTAACTGACTTTCTACCACATTAAAATGGTTGTTGGATTTTCTATCTTCTAAAAGCTCTCCAAAACAAAAGATAGCTTCTAAGTTGTTGGCAATAATAGCATCCATTTTTTCCGCCAATAAAGCATCAGTTTCATTAAAATATTGCCTTCTTTCAGAATGGCCAATAATAACAGATTTAATACCCAATGACTTTAACATATCTGCAGATACTTCACCTGTAAAAGCTCCACTTTTTGCTTGGTGCATATTTTGTGAAGCAACTTCTATTTTATTTGAAGAAGTTAACTCTAAAGCTAATGATAAATTTACATAAGAAGGAGAAACAATAACTCTTGCATTATTTAATTCAAGGTTTTCTATTTCACTCTGAATACCGTTAATTAATGATTTTGTCTCTGCTAAATCATTATTCATTTTCCAGTTACCTGCTACTATTTTTTTTCTCATAAGGATGTATTTAAATCTATGGTAAAATTAAGAAATGATCTGTAAATATTCTTTTAAATACTAAATAGTTACTAAAACGTTTCCTTAATTATCTTCAAGTGCTTCTCTGATAGCTTTATCTGTAATATTCGTAGCTTTAAATAAGGCAATTTCTCCTTCTTCATCAATAACCATATAAGTTGGTATCCAAGAAAGGTTTATAAACTCTACAAGATCGCCATCATTCATGCCTTTTGGCAAATTATAGTGCTCACCTTTAATTTTATATTTTTTTATTCCTTTTTTCCAAGAAGGTTGACTAAAGTCTGTAGATAAAAATACATATTCTACATCTGGAAATTCTTTTTGCAGTTGATTTAATTTTGGAAAACCTACAATACAATCTTTGCACCAAGAGGCCCAAAAATCAATCAATATTTTTTTGCCTTTATGTTTGTAAAGCACCTCTCTAAAGGTAATTTTAGTGCCATCTACATCGACCAGCATTTCTAAATTTGCAGGCTCAGAAAATGTAGTTGGCTGTTCTTTATTACAGCTCACTAAAACTATAAAAAGTAATAAGATTAATCTTTTCATCTAAAAATTGTCTTTTAAAAAATTAAGATCTTACAAATGTTACCCGTTAAAAATAGTATTTTTGTATCACTTTAAGCAAAACTAATGACAACAGCCGAACTTATATCACAAATAAATCAAAAAAAATCATTTTTATGTATTGGTTTAGATCCTGATTTAGATAAACTACCAACACATTTATTAGCATCAGAAAATCCAATTTTCGAGTTTAACAAAGCTATTATTGATGCAACTCATCATTTATGTGTTGCCTACAAACCTAATATTGCTTTTTATGAAGTTTATGGTTTAAAAGGTTGGCAATGTTTAGAGAAAACAATCAATTATCTGAATGAAAATTACCCAGAAATCTATACTATAGCTGATGCAAAAAGAGGTGATATTGGTAATACATCTAATATGTATGCAAGGGCTTTCTTAGAAGATTTAGGTTTTGATTCTGTAACTGTAGCCCCATATATGGGTAAAGATTCTGTAGAGCCTTTTTTAGCCATAAAAGATAAGCACACTATTATGCTTGCATTAACGTCTAATGAAGGTGCATTTGATTTTCAAACTCAAAAAGTAGATAATAAAGAGCTTTACAAATTGGTTTTAGAAACTTCTAAAACATGGGAAAACTCTCAAAATTTGATGTATGTTGTTGGTGCTACAAAAGCTGAGTATTTTGCTGAAATTCGTAAAATTGTACCTGAAGCTTTTTTATTAGTACCTGGAGTTGGTGCTCAAGGAGGAAATTTACAAGATGTCTGTAAATACGGTTTAACTGAAAATATTGGGTTATTAGTAAACTCTTCTAGAGGAATAATATACGCTTCTAAAAATGAAGATTTTGCAAATGCTGCTGCTCTACAAGCAAAGGAATTGCAAACAGAAATGGAAGCTATTTTAAAATAGAAACCTATGCAGTTCAAAGATCAAATGAATACCATTTTTGAATTGCAAAAAACACCTTCTAGAATTGTTTCTTTAGTACCAAGCTTAACCGAACTTTTAGTAGATTTAGGTTTAGAAACTTCAATTGTAGGGGTCACCAAATTTTGTGTACATCCTGTTCACTTAAGAAAATCAAAAACTATTGTTGGTGGAACTAAAAATGTTCATTTTGATAAAATTCGAGAATTAAAGCCAGACATCATACTTTGTAATAAGGAAGAGAACACCAAAGATATTGTAAAAAAATGCCAAGAAATTGCTGTTGTTCATGTATCAGACATTGCTACACTACAAGACACTCTAGATTTAATATTACAATATGGAACTATATTTTCTTGCACAGAAAAAGCGACAATTTTAGTCAAAAATATACGCACTGAATTTAGAAAGTTCGAATTATTTATTGCAAATAAAGAAACTTTAAATGTGGCTTATTTCATTTGGAAAAATCCATGGATGGCAGCTGGAAATGGAACCTTTATAAACCACATGCTCACTATCAATAAGTTTAAAAATACCTTCAGAACTAAAGAAAGATATCCTGAGGTTGATATTGATCAATTAGATAAAAACGTGGAATTGATTTTACTTTCTTCTGAACCTTATCCTTTTAAGGAGAAAGATTTTATATCGTTTACAAACAAGGATAAAGAATTACAAATACAGTTGGTGAATGGTGAGTATTTTTCTTGGTATGGTTCTAGACTTCTAAAAGCTTTCAATTATTTTAAAACCTTAAGAGAATCTTTAGCCTAAATAACCAAATCTCTATCTAAATAGTTTACTTGATTAATTTTCTCTAATAGCTTCATCGCTTTAAAGGCTGCCAAATCACTTTTAGCTTCGTCTACAAATCTATAGTTATTCGATTTCTCAACTAAGTTTACGTATCTATCTTTTAGATGCCGTTTATAATTCTGGAATTGATTTTGGTAATACATGGCGAATGGAGGATTAGTTTTTATAAATCTATGAAAAATTTATTAACCCTGCAACCGCTAATTATCTTATAATAAATAATTTAGATTATCTATTAGTTTTTAATCAGCTTTACTACTTTCGAGTTTTTAGAAGAGGCCACTTGTAAAAAATATACACCTCTTTTTAAAAATGAGATATCATGGGTTTCAGATGGGGTGTCTTGAGAAAAGGTATGAACTTTTTTACCTGTAATGCTATACAAGATTAATTCACTTTCTCCTTCTACGTTTCCCAAGTTAACTGTAACTCTGCTGTTTGAAGGATTAGGATATACATTTAAGGCCTGGTTTTTAATAGTATTATCTTCTGTACTTAGACTTGCTGATTCTTGATAAACCCTTACATAATCTACTTCCATAGCACTTTCTGAAAAACCTGCTGTGATATTTGGTAAAATAGCTACGTTTAATAAAAGATATTGTGGTGCATCATAAGGCCAATTCTCCGCATTTTTATTTTCAGGATTGTAAACATAATGTACTATGCCATCTACACTAAATGTCATTTTTGTAGCTGTCCATTCTAAAGTATAAACGTGAAATTCTGAAGATGCATTACTAATAGTTCTACCTCCTTTATTAACTGTACCTCCAAAACTAGATCTGTTATGTAAAGCGCTTTGCACAAAATCTTGATTATCTCCCCAATGTTCTATAATATCTATCTCTCCACAATCTGGCCAAGGAGTTGTACCTTTTGTTGCTGCCCAGTAACCACCAGTTTCTGTAATGTTTTGACCTAGCATCCATAATGCAGGAAAAGTACCTACACCTGTTGGCATTTTTGCTCTAATTTCCACTTTTCCATAAGTAAAGGCATACTTTGAGTTTAATCTAGCAGATGTATAGTTTTTTGAAGTACCATTGTATGAGTAGGTTTCTTTTTTAGCTAGAATTTTTAAAGTTCCATTACTTACGTATGAATTGTCTAATCTGTCTGTATAATGCTGAATTTCTCCATTAGCCCAAGAATTACCACCAATTATTGGATAAATTTGTTTGAACCATTTTGAATTATCTAAATCAGTTACAAAACCTGTTTGGCCATCAAATTCATCAGACCAAACTAAATTATCAAACACTGGTTCATCATCTGAGCTACCAGCAATTGTACCATCGTATAAAAAGTCATCTATATAAGCTGTAACTCTATCAGTATTATTTTCTCCATTTACTTGAATAACAACTCTGTTAAAATCAGTTCTAGTAATTGGAGCAGCAGAACCTGCATTTAAATTGATATAGTTGTCGTCTTTAAAATTAAACGTAACTGTTTGCCACTGATTTAAAGTAACATCTTTTACAATTTCAGTTTGAGTACTCCAAGGCTCATTTAAATCGCCATTTTGAAGTTTAAGTGAAACTTGATTATTCTGTGAACCTGTTATAGTTACTGCAGGCACATATATTTTAAACGAAAAAGTATAATCTTCTGATAAATCAAACTTTTCATCTAATTCGAATCTAATATTGGCATACTGCCCACCTACATCTTCATACTGTAAAACAGTATTTGACGTATTTATAGTTTCCTTATAAGGATTATTGAATTGTGCATTTATGTTTGCATCATCTCCAAACCAAGTAGAAATTGTTCCATTTCCTTCAAAATCATCTTCTACAGTTTGCTGAGCGTTAACATTAAAACCAAATAAAATGAGAATAGCAAGTAATAAATTTTTCATAGATAATTATTAACAGTTCTTATATCTAGTCGTAAATTTACAACTTGAATTACAAAATTTATGTTAACAATACCTATATAAAAACTATACAGGTTAAATTTTTAGATTACCTATTATCCTGTAAAGCAAACACTTGTCTTAAAAGAGCTGTATTTCTTAACCCAACTTTCTCTCTGATTCCTTTCTCTTCTATTTCAATCATAGTAAAAACTCCTTTTAATGCCTCATTAGTAACATAGCCAGTTAAATCTGGATTTACTTTTTTAACAAACGGAATAGAATTGTATTTTGTAATTAAATTACTCCAAACTTTATCTGCACCAACTTTAGAAAAAGAATTATCGATAACTGGACTGAAACTATTGTATAAACTTTGACTTGTTTTTAACTGTAAATAGTTCGTTGCAGCATTTTTATCGCCTAAAAGTATATTTTTTGCATCATTAAATGTGATTTCTTTTACAGCATTTACAAATATTGGAGTTGCTGTTTTCACTGCATCTTCTGCTGCTCTATTTAAAACTTTAATACCTTCATCTGCCAAATTGCCTAAGCCAATTTTACGCAAACCTTTGTCTACGGCTTGTAATTCTTCTGGTAATAAAATTTTTACTAATTCATTTCTATAAAAGCCGTCTTTAGAAGTAAGTTTTGCAACTTGATGTTCTATACCATTATCTAATGCTTGTCTTAAACCATTGCCTATTTGCTCCTGACTTAACCCTACATTGTTTGGTAAATTGTTAACCACTTGCTGCAATTCTGCACATCCAGAAAATAGAAATGCGACTAATACTACCACTAAAAATTTTTTCATGTTTCGTAAATTGAATTATTTAAAACTATCTGTTTTTTTATCATAACCATAAGGACAATGTTTGCAACCACTTTTGCAGCAATAGCCTCTTTTTAAATGAAATTTTTCGGTAAACACTTTATAACCTTTTTCATTTAAATAAAAATCATCTTCTTCTAAGGGTATTCTTTGTTTAAACATACTGCAAAAGTAACTTATTGCTATTAATTGAAGAATAACCTTTTGTCTTTTATGGCATTTAATCGTAAAACTTTATAATCTAAAATATAATTTTGATACAATCTCCAAGGAAATTGATCTCCTTGTTTAGGAAGTATGTCTTTGGCTCTATGAATATAACCAGAATCTAAATTGATTAAAGGTAGTTCACCCAAATTTTCTTCTATTACCTTAGCATGCACTGAAGTATAATTATTCTTATCTAAATATTTTAACATTCTAGAGATATACTCACTTGTCAAATCGCTTTTTAACGTCCAAGAAGCGTTTGTATAACCTGCAAACACAAAGAAGTTAGGCAATTCACTTAACATTAATCCTTTATAAATAAACTGTTTTGTAATATCGAAAGGATTATTATTGAGCGATATTTTTGCACCTCCAAAAGGTAATAATTTTAACCCTGTTGCACTTATTATAATATCAGCTTCTAATATTTTTCCTGATTTCAATAAAATTCCGTTTTCTATAAAAGATGCTATACTATCTGTTTCAATAGTGGCTTTACCCTTTTTAATTGCTTTAAAAAAATCACCATCAGGAACTAGGCAAAAACGCTGATCCCAAGGTTTGTAATCTGGAGAAAAATGTGGCTCTAAAGGAAAATCACCTAACTCTTTTTTAATTCCCTTTAGCACCACCTTTTTCATAGTTTTTGGAAATTTTCTGCACAAATTATAGAATAGCATATCTGCTAAAATATTTTTAGCTCTTACAGTTGTATGTGCTACCTTACTTGGTAAAATTCGTTTTATAAACTTGGCAATTTTATCTTTATTGGGTAAAGCTGCAATGTATGTTGGAGATCTTTGCAACATGGTTACCTTATCTACGTTATCTGCAATTTTTGGTACTATTGTTACAGCAGTTGCTCCACTACCAATAACCACCACTTTTTTGTTTGTGTAATCTAAGTTAGCATCCCATTTTTGAGGATGTAAAAATTGACCTCTAAAATTCTCTAAACCTTCATAATTAGGTGTATAACCAGTATCATAATTATAATAACCACTGGCATTAAATATGTATTGAGACGTAAATTTGGTTTCCTCTTTGGTAGATGGGTTTATGGCAGTTACCGTCCATAAACTACTTGCTGCATCAAAATTGTAATGAATTACTTTTTGATTGAATGAGATATGTTTATTTACCTGATACTCTTCTGCTGCCTCATTCAAATACTTTAAAATAGAAGGTGCATCTGCAAATGATTTATCATCATCCCAAGTTTTAAAAGAATAACCGAAAGTATACATATCAGAATCAGAACGTATACCTGGATATTTAAATAAACTCCAAGTACCTCCAAGTTCTTCTCGAGCTTCTAAAATTTTATACGTTTTGTTCGGATTTTTTCTTTCTAAGTGACATGCAGCACCTATACCAGATAAACCTGCACCAATAATTATAATATCAAAATCCATAAACTAAACTATATTTATTTACAAGGTAAATTATTATTTAAACTTTTTCACTCTTTTAAAATTCATGGCTTTTATCATCCAATTTGGCAAGGGCTTTTCTGGGTCTCTATTTTTTAGGTTGATATTTAAGCCCAACTTTTTAATTAAAGGTACTTTATTGGTTTCTATAAACTCTATTAAAGTTCCATCTGAATCTTCTATGTAGCCCCAATGTCCATTGGCATCTCCCATGTCAAAAGATGCTGCACTCATTACTTGAAATGGCAAACCTATTGCATTACATTCTTTGGTCAATTGGTTAATGTTTTTAACATCAAAACATAGATGAATGTAGCCTAAATCTCCCCAAAAGCGATTTTCAAAAATTTTATTTTGCTTACTGTCTAAAGCTTGAATTAATTCAATTTGAGTTGCTCCAAACAGTTTTGCAAAACCTCCTGTTCTATTTTCTGAATGACCTAGCAGTATTCTTCTAAATTTTTTGCCACCATTATTCAAGGCTTTTAAATCTTTAAAAACAGCTGTTTCATCATAAATCACTTGATCATATCCTAAAACTGTTGAGTACAATTGTAAAGATTCATCAATATTAGAAACTCCGATTACAGCAGCACAAACACCTGCTATAGAAGTATTTTGATTACTATAAAATTGGTTATTTTCTTTTATCTTTAAAATATTATCAAAAGGATCTTTAATGTAAAAGGCTTTAACTGAATCTGGTTCTGTTACAATGCCAGATAAAATTGTAACGTTTTTAGCTTTTAAAACAGCAAAGGTTTTAGCAATATCTCTAGATTTTACAACAGGAAAATTTATACCTAAATCACCTATTTGAAATAAATTTTCTGGTGCTTTGGGCTCTCTATTTTTATATTGCCAAATTTCATAACCTCCTCCACCTTGCATATTAAGAGCCAAAAGTGCTCTTTTACTTCTAGATTTGCCACCCATATATTTGGCCATATATGTAGCTTCATTACTATCATCAAAAATTAATGCATCTGCACCCAAAGTTTGTGCATACCATTTAAAAGCAATTTCAGCATTTTTTACACCAATACCTATTTGCTGAATTCCATAAATAAATTTCTTAGCCATGTATAAGGATTACTTGTTTTTTCTAAGTTCACGTTTTCTCATGGGCATACCATCTATGATTGCAAACAATTTTTCCGCTGTTAAAACAGAATTCTGCTTTAATTTAACTCCACCATCTAAACCAATCAGAGTAATTTGTAGGCCCTTTTTAGTATTTACGTATTTTTTGGAGGTGGAGTTTGAGCTTTTAAAATTAGATGAAAAACCTACTTTATATTTATCATTAACTATTTGATAAATGATAAGTTTCCTCTCTTTTAATTCTTGATTTAAGTTTTTTAATAGATCTATTTGTTTTAAAAAATCGGAAGATGTATTATCTATCGTAGAAACAATAAGCACTCTATTTTTCCATTGATGCTTTTTAAAATCTTGAGAAAAGCCTTGAAACATTATAAATACAAATACGACAACAACAAGTGATTTCATAACCTATTTTAAAACCGAAAATTCAATACTAGAATCTGTAAATACAGTATGTTTTTGGGTTTTAAAATCAGCTTTATCAGCTTTGTAAATATTATCTACATACGTTTGCGGATTTAAATCTATTAGTGGAAACCAAGTACTTTGAACCTGAATTTGAAGTTTATGTCCTTTTTTAAAAGTGTGAAAAACATCTTGCAATTTGATATCTACATTGGTCTTTTTGTTTGGTGTAAAAGGTTCTGGATTTTCAAAACTATTTCTAAATCTACCTCTTAACACTTCGCTTCTTACCATTAAATGGTAATTACTCATTTTAAGATGATCTTGTAAAGTCTCATTATCTTCTTCAATATCTGAAGGATGTACATCAATTACCTTAACAATCCAATCTGCTGCAGTTCCTGTAGTTGCCACTTTTAATTTTGCTAGAATATCACCTGCAAGTGTATAATCTTCAGTTAAAACATCGGTTTCAAAAACCAAAACGTCTGGTCTTCTAGCTGCAAAACGTTGGTCATCTGTCATGTATTTTCTTGGCGTAAAAACTGTTTTAATATCTTCTGAATAAGGCACAGGACGTTTTATATCACTAATAAACTCTACTGCTTTTGTTGATTTTTTACTGGTTGTTAACTCTTGATTTTCTGATAAAAACCAATCTTGTTTTACCACATTTTTAGGTGGCCAACTGTCAAACGAATTCCATTCTTTTTTACCCGAATCAAAAACATAAGCTTCAGGCAAACCTGTATTTCCATCTCCAGGTCCTTTTAAGAAATGATTAAAGAATTTAGTTTCTATTTCTGATTGGAATTTTAGCGAAATAGAATCTCCAAAATAGTAATTACCTACCGTATTTCTAACCGTATTTCTAGCCCATTTACCATGATCCCAAGGTCCAAAAACCATAGTATTGTAATTGTTCTTTCCGTTTTTTTCTATTCCTTTATAAGTTTCTAATGGTCCATATAAATCTTCTGCATCAAACCAACCACCAACAATCATTGTTGCTACTGTGCTTGGAACTTTATCCATATGTTGAATGATACCTTTACTTTGCCAAACAGAATCGTAATTAGGGTGTTCTACAATTTCTTTCCAGAAAAAATCATCTATTTTATCTTTTGATGCTGTTGCGTTTACATCTAATTTATCATATTGAAAATATTCGTTTAAGTTTTTTAAAGGCCCTTTGTCTAAGAAAAATTGATACTGGTCTTGAGTATTCATTTTTGGAAACGAATACCAAGCAGAATCTGTTGGCGTATCTTTATATGTACCAAAAAGAGAAATAGCTCTAAAATAGCTTAATAAAAAAGCTCCATTATGATGAAAATCATCAAAGAAAAAATCACCTATACAAGCTTGTGGAGAAGCTGCTTTTAAAGCAGGGTGTGCATCTATTGTAGAAATTGTTGCATAATGCCCAGGATACGAAATACCCCAAGTACCTACTTTGCCATTATTATTCTCTACATTTTTAACTAACCAATCTATAGTATCATAGGTATCTGAAACCTCATCTGATTGATTTTCTTTTTTATTAGGTATATAAGCACGCATATTATCATATACACCTTCACTCATCCATCTTCCTCTAACATCTTGATATACTATGATATTACCTTGTTTCATTAGATGTAAATTTGGCCCAATTTTAGATTTCATTTTACCTTCTCCATATGGAGCAGAACTATAAGGAGTTCTCTGCATTAAAATGGGATATTCTTTAGAAACATCTTTAGGCGTATAAATTGTGGTATGCAATTTTACACCATCTCTCATGGTAATATCTACTTCTTGTTTTGTGTAATTATCAATTACATAAGTATCTTTTTTTTCAACTTCAGCTGTTTCGTTTGTGCATGATAGTATTGTAAAAAACCCTACTAATAATAAAAATAATTTCGCTTTCATAATTCTGATTATTTATTGTCCTTAAATCTACAAAAAGATAAATTAAAATTCTCCTATAAATTAATATTCTCCTTATTACTTTGGTTAAATTTTTACTAAATGAGCGCTGAAATTGGCTTAAAATTTTACATTCATAACAATTTACTATATTTTTGTATCTATAAATTAATAAACTTAAAATTATGAAAACTACAATTTTTACCCTATTAATGTGTTGTTTTTTATCATTTTCTAACTATTCTCAAACAGCAAGTGATCAAGTAAAAGTTGGTGACACCTTTACTATTGCTAAAGTTAAAATGGATAATTATGAGCATATTAAATTTCCAAGAAAAAATTTTATCATTAAAAGAGGAGGAATTGCAACTTATCAAAATATTGTAAATCAAAAAGTTGAAATCACCTCTTTAGAAGAGAAAAAAGACGGCAAAATTGAAGCAACCATTCAATTAAAAAACGGAAAATATTTCTTTAAAAGTCATAAGTACATAAAAGTGAATTTAGATGAAGCTCTGAAAGAAAAAGAGCTCATTTAATTCTTGAACAAAATCCTATTTAAAAACTTTCTTTACAGAAAGTTTTTTTTTGCTTTATATTGTGCGTCTAATCATTAGAATATGAAATTTTTAAGCTTGCTTTTTGCTGCCATTCTCTTTATAAATTGTAATCATAAAGAAAGTACTACATCAAAAATTAAAAGTCAACTGCCTGAATTAGTAGAAGGCAGATATAATGTTGCTTTTCTAATTATGGATGGTACGTTTAATACCGAATTTACTGCTCCTTTTGATATTTTTCAACACACAAAGTACAGGGAAAACATTAAAGCTATGAATGTTTTTATAGTAGCTAATACTAACCAACCAATTACAACTTTTGAAGGTGTACGTATTTTACCAGATTATAATTACCTAATAGATTCATTGCCTAAAATAGACATTTTGGTAGTGCCTTCTGCAGAACATCATCTAGATACTGATTTGGAAGATAAACCCATGATTGACTTTTTAAAAAAAGTAGCAAAAGATGCGCTCTACGTAACTTCACATTGTGATGGTGCATTTGTTTTGGCTAAGGCAGGTTTATTAGAAAATACTGTTTCCACCACTTTTCCTTCAGATATTGATAAGATGAGAGCTATGTTTCCTAATTTAGATATTAGAAAAGAGGTGTTATTTGTGCACGATAAGAAATACATCACTTCTGCTGGAGGTGCAAAATCTTTTGAAGCTGCTTTGTATTTATCGGAAGTACTTTATGGTAAAGAAATAGCAAAATCTTTAGCCAAAGGTTTGGTAATTGATTGGAATGTAGATGATGTTCCTCATTTAGTAGTTACACCAAATAACACTGATAAATAAAGTCATATTGAACTCCTAAAATTAATTAGTACTTTTACTTCAAATGAATTGTTTTACATGTTAGATTTTGTAGATTTCTCTTTTTTAGATGTGCTAGATATTTTACTGGTAGCCATCTTACTCTATTATATTTACAAGTTATTAAAAGGTACAGTTGCTATTAATATTTTTATAGGAATTGCTCTTATATTTTTAATTTGGAAAATTACCCAGGCTTTAAGAATGGAGATGCTTAGTGGTATTCTTGGCTATTTACTTTCTGGCGGAGTTATTGCGTTAATCATTGTTTTTCAGCAAGAGATTAGGAAATTTTTATTAATGATAGGTACCACCAATTTCTCTAACAAAAGAAGTTTTTTTAAGCAATTAAAATTTTTACAGTCGGAAATTACATCTGAAATAGATACAGAAAAGATTTTAAAAGCATGTAGTAACATGTCTAAATCTAAAACAGGGGCTCTTATTGTTATTGAGAGAACAAATAGTCTAGATTTTTTAATTAATACTGGAGATTCTATGAATGCCCTTGTAAACGAAGTTATCTTAGAAAGTATTTTTTATAAAAACAGCCCTTTACATGATGGTGCTACCATAATTAGAGATAATTATGTTGTTGCAACTAGGGTAGTTTTACCTATTTCAGACAGTACAAAAATACCTGCAAGGTTTGGTTTAAGACATAGAGCAGCTATTGGTGTAAGTGAAAAAACCGATGCTGTTTGTATTCTTGTTTCTGAAGAAACTGGTGAAATTTCGTATATTAAAGATGGTGAATTTGTTTTGTATGCAACACAAGAAGAACTGAATGAGAAATTAAGAAACGACCTAACTTAAACTATGAAGCTTTATCTAAACTAAATTGTTTATCATATAAGTTCTTATAATATCCATCTCGTTTCTGTAGCAATTCAGAATGCGAACCTTCTTCCACAATTAAACCTTTATCCATTACAATAATTTTATCAGCTTGCTTAATAGTTGCCAATCTATGAGCAATTACAATAGAAGTACGACCTTTAGTAATTGTTTCTGTAGCATACTGAATCATTTGTTCTGAATGAGAATCGACAGAAGAAGTTGCTTCATCTAAAATTAAAATACTAGGTTTACTAACATATGCTCTCAAAAACGCAATTAATTGTCTTTGACCAGAAGATAACATGGCTCCTCTTTCTTTAACATTGTAATGATAACCACCAGGAAGCGATTTTATAAAATCGTGAATTCCTATTTGCTTGGCAGCTTCCTCTACCTCTTCTTCTGTTATACTATTATTTTTTAGAGTGATGTTATTTAAGATTGAATCCGAAAATAGAAACACATCTTGTAAGACAATTGCAACTTGATCTCTTAAACTCTCTAAATCGTAATTAGCCACAGATACACCATCAACCGAAATTGTACCAGAATCTATTTCATAAAAACGATTGATTAGATTGATAATTGTAGATTTACCTGCGCCTGTTGCACCAACTATGGCAATCGTTTGACCACTTTTCACCTCTAAAGAAATGCCCTTTAACACTTCTTCATTTTCAACATAACTGAATCTAACTTTATCAAAAGAAATATTACCTTCTAAATTTTCTGCGACGACTGTTCCGTTTTTATCGATAGTGCTTTCAGTATCTATTACTTTAAAAACTCTTTCACCAGCAACAATACCCATTTGCAATTGGTTAAACTTATCTGCAATTTGACGCAAAGGTCTAAACAACATTTGAGCAAATTGTATGAAACCCATAATCATACCTACAGTAATGCCAGTATCTTGTATGGCCTGACCACCACCAAACCAAACAATTAAACCAATACCTATTGATGATAAAATTTCGGCAATAGGAAAAAACACAGAATAATACCAAATGGCTTTTATATAAGCTTTTTTATGCTTCTGATTGATTTCTTTAAAGTTTTGATATTCTATTTTTTCTCTATTAAATAGCTGTACAATTTTCATTCCTGTAACTCGCTCTTGCACAAAACCATTTAAATTCGCTACCTGATTTCTTACTTCTTGGAAAGTTACTTTAATAGCCACTTGAAATAATTTAGTAGCATAAATTAAAATTGGTAGAATTAATAAAGTAATTAAAGCCAGTTTCCAGTTTAGAATTAACATGATTACTGTTACTGCAAACATTTTTAGAATATCACTTAAAATTGTAAACACTCCATTGCTAAAAAAAGCAGCTATTGTTTCTATGTCTGACACTACTCTGGTTACCAGTTTACCCACCGAATTTTTATCGAAATAAGACATTTTAAACTGTAAAATATGTCTAAATATTTTAGCTCTAATATCTCTAATAATATGCTGACC
Organism: Polaribacter sp. P097; assembly: GCF_036864555.1. Classification (NCBI taxonomy): domain Bacteria; kingdom Pseudomonadati; phylum Bacteroidota; class Flavobacteriia; order Flavobacteriales; family Flavobacteriaceae; genus Polaribacter; species Polaribacter sp. P097. The sequence continues at coordinate 389,097 of NZ_JAZETJ010000001.1, forward strand.
AACCCAGTTTGCAAAGTAAATAAAAGTGAACTGTAACAATACCTCTATTAGTAAAACACCAAGCATAAGCATGGTATAATTCAATAAACCTTCTTTATCTTTAGTTAGGATATAATCATCTACAGTATTGATTAAAATATAAGGTGATAAAACTGAAAATAAGGCTAATAATATGGTTGAAGATGAAGCAATAAAAAAATATAACTTGTAACGTTTTGCAAAAGACATTAGTCTTTTAAAAATTTTCATATCAAAAGCATTACCTGAATTCTCTGCCAAACCTTAATATTTTATCTGTGTTAAAAATAATCCTTTTGCAGGAACTGACAATCCTGCATTACCTCTATTCTTACTCTCTATAATATTTCTGAAATCCTCTATAGATATTTTACCAAAACCAACATCTAACAACGTGCCAACTATAGCCCTAACCATATTTCTTAGAAATCTATTTGCTGATATGTGAAAAGTTAACTCCTCACCTTTTTGTTCCCAAAAAGCTTCTGTAACATCACAATTAAAGGTATAAACCTCTGTCTTTACCTTAGAAAAAGTCTGAAAATCTGTATATTCTGTTAGCAAATTTGCAGCTTCGTTCATTAACTTTAAATCTGGTTTCTGAGAATGAATTTGCCATGAAAAATCTAATAAAAATGGGTTTCTACCCAACCATATTTTGTATTCATAACTTCTAGAAACTGCATCAAACCTTGCATGCTTTTCATCATTTACTAAAAAAACCTTATAAACTACAATGTCTTTGGGCAAAATGGAATTCAATTTAAATGCAAAATCACCCTTAAGGTTTTTATCAACATCAAAATGAGCAAACATTTGTGAGGCATGAACTCCTGTGTCTGTTCTTCCTGCCCCTACTACCTGAATATCTTGCTGAAAAATTGTGCTTAAAGCAGAATTTAACTTTTCTTGTACTGAGATAACATCTGGTTGAATTTGCCAACCATGATAGTTTTTTCCATTATAAGAAAGCTCTATAAAATACCTCAAGAATCTTTGATTTTCAAACGTTCAAAATTACGGAATTTATTTTGTTATACTTACTTTTGATAGGTATTGCCCACTTAAATTTTTCTTAAGATTATACATTTATGAAAAAAATACTTTTATTATCTGATACCCATAGCTATATAGATGATCAAATATTAAAATTTGTAAAACAAGCAGATGAAGTTTGGCATGCAGGAGATATTGGGAAATTAGAAGTGACTGACGCAATTAAAAAGCTAAAACCTTTGCGTGCAGTGTATGGCAATATAGATGATAAAGATGCAAGAGCAGAGTTTCCTTTAGATGCTAAATTTAGTTTGGAGCAAGTGCAAGTTTGGATGACACATATAGGTGGATATCCTAATAAATACAACCAAAGAATTAGAGAAGAAATTAACGAGAAACCACCAAATATTTTTATTGCTGGGCATTCTCACATATTAAAAGTTGTATATGATAAAAAACTTAATTTACTTCATTTAAATCCTGGTGCAGCAGGCAATCATGGGTTTCATAAAATTAGAACCATGCTTCGTTTTGAATTAAATAAAGGGAAAATTGAAAATATGGAAGTTATTGAATTGGCTAAACGTGGCTCATAATTTCACGTTCAACAATAGGCAATTCAATAGTGATTTTAGTGCCTTTTTTCTTTGAAGAATCAATATTAAAATAGCCTTTCATCATTTGAATTCTAGCATCTATTTGATTGATACCTAAACCATGATTTTCGTTAATTTTTGTTTTATCAAAACCAACTCCATTATCTTTTATGGTAATGTATAGCTTACCTTCTTCTTCTTTTAGGGTAATTAAAGCCTTTTTAGCCATACTATGCTTTAGAATATTATTAATAAGCTCATTGATAATATTGTAAACTTTAATTTCGAAATTTTGATGATATCTGGCTACTTTCTCAATCTCTGTTTCTATGATGAGTTCAGAATTTGAATATTTTGTAGCGATTTCTTTAATTGCAAAATTTAAACCAAACTTTAGCAAAACAGAAGAAACTAGTGTGTGTGAAAGATCTCTAATTTTATGAGATGCCTCTGCAATAATTTCTTGAGTTTTATCTATTTCTAATGGTGTAGAACCATTAAACTGTTTTCTAGTTGCTTGCAAATGCAGATTAGCAGAAGATAATAATGCACTTACACTATCGTGTAAAGTTTCAGCAATTTGCTTTCTTTCTGATTCTTTCCCATCAATAGTAGCATTTAAAATCCTAACTTGAGTTTCAGATCTTAATTTGTCTATTTGTTGATTCTGTAAAAGTTTGGTTTCTGATAATTTTAAAGCGAGATTATTTTGCTTTAAATTATTCAACTTAATCTTATAGATTAAAGAAAATATTACAAGAAGGCAGGCAATACCTATTCCTAAAAAAATCTGTTGATCTTCTAATCGTTTTACTTTGGCTTTTTCTAAAAGAATCTTTTTCTGAGAATCAAAATCATATTTAAAATCAAGATCTTCAAGCATTGCTCGATATTCTATATCTCTTAAACTATCCTTTATATTATACGATTTCTCTTGAGTTTCATATGCTTTGTAATCTTTTAATACGTAAAGGTTATAAGCTAAATTGAAATATAGTTGTTCTCTTATTCTTGTTGCTCTTAAGCTTGTATCAAATTTAATTAAATCTAATGCCTTTTTATAGGTAGCTTTAGCTTGTACATAATCTTCTTGATTTAAATAATTACTAGCCAAATTACCTAATGCTGCTGATTGAGAAATTTTATTATTTAAATTTTCATGAATTGAAATCGCGTATTTAGCATATTTCTCAGACATTTTAAATGCTGAATCTTGCATGTATATACCAGATAAATTAGAAGAAGCTTTTGCTTTAATTGACTGTATATTTTTATCTAAACCATCAATATTTATAACTTTATCATAATAATTTTTTGCAGAATCACGATATATTAATCCACTAATAGAGTCCTTCAAACTTAAATTCAAAAATCCATTTCCGATATTTAAATATGCCTTACTTAAATAAAAATTATTCCGTAATAAAGAAGTTTTACCTTCTGAGATAATAGAATCTTCTTTAATATATTTTAGAGATCTTTTAGCATAACTTATGGACTTTTCAACACTATTATTATTTGCAAATATTTGTGATATTATTAATGATGTTTTATACCTAGTTTTATTATCAATATCCTGATTTAGAAGATCTAATGCATTTTTTAAAGCAACTTCATACTCTTGCTTATCCAGCAACTTTTCTAAAGTATTATATTTTTCTAAATAGGTTGAGTCTTGTGTAGTATATAACAAAAAAGAGACCTTTGAAATCAAAGGCTCTTTATGACTTATTGATAAAACTTTAAAGCTGAAGCATAAAGTTATTATCAATAAAATATATTTTTTTGTTTTCAATTAAAAAAAGAATTGAATTTAGTTCAAAAGTAATTATTAATAGTCAATAATAATAATTGGCTTTCTAATTAAAACAGCCATACCCTTATTTGAACTACCTTCTTTATGATTTACGAAATGAATAGTTAGTGGCTCACCCTCATTCTTTTCTAAAGTTCTAGAAAAATCTGTTGTTGTTGCTTTTTTATCTTTTTCTAAATGAACTTCGTAAGCCTGCAATTCAGAATTAAATACGAAAGAAACATTAGTTTTATTCTTTACTTTAAAATCTAAAGTATAAGTACCATCACTTTCAGCTACAATACTATAATCTTTTAACCTTCTTACTTTATTAGACTTAGCACTTAAAGTAATATTATCATCCTCAACATATAAATACTCATCTTTGTTAGTTGCTGCATCAACAAACGCAATCTTCATATTTGTATCGCTAATAGTTAAATTATCAGATAAAGAGCTTTTAGTTTGTTGGTCGCTTTCTGATAAAAAATACTGCTTGGTATTACTATCAATATCTAAAAAGTTATCAACTTTTGTATTATCAGATAAGTTTAAATCTAAAGAATAAGCACCAGAAGCATCTCTTTGAATTTTGTAAGTTTTTAATAAACTAGTTTTTTGATTAGCTTCTAAAGAAGTTTCATCAGATGAACAAGATGCCAATGTTAAAGATCCTGTAACAAAGAGTGCAATTAATTTAATCGTTTTCATGGTATTTATTTAATTTGGATTTATTTTTTTTATTTAAAAAAGGTAGGCATTGCAATGTAACCATGGTTAGTAACAAGTGTAGGGAATTAAAACAATCTTTATAGGGGTAATCAATTACTATTGATTAAAGAAAATTTTAATATGTGGGGGCTACACTATTTTATTTTTTACGGCATACATTGCTAAACCTACTGCATTTTTAACTTTTAGTTTTTTTAATAATTTTTTTCTGTGTGAGTCAATTGTACTAGCACTCACGTTTAATTTATCTGCTATTTCTGGTGTGCTAAGTTGCTTTGTTATTAACCTTAACACGTCTAATTCTCTCTCTGTAAGCGTTTCTAATAAAAATTTATTAGGTAAATCGCCTTGAGGCATTTGTTCTTTAGATAGTGATTGTAATAATATTTTCTGTATGTCATCACTAAAATATTGCTCTCCATTCGCTACTGCCCTTATTGCTTTCACAATATGTTCGCCAGCATAATTTTTAGTGATATATCCTTTACAACCTAGGCTCAGCATTTCTTGTACAATTTTTATATCATCGTAACTAGAAAGGATAATTACCCTTTGATCTATCTTATTACTATTAAAATGTTTAAGAACTTCAAAACCATCTAAGATTGGCATTGTAATGTCTAAAATTAGAACGTCGGCTTTGTTATTTTTATCATCGAACCAATTTGTTACCTCTTTGCCTGTTAGAGAATATCCATTTATCTCTATATCTTCATCAGTATTTATTACAGCTATAATCCCTTCAATTAAAATTTTGTGATCATCAGCTACATGAACGTATATTTTTTGTTTCATTGTTACATTACAAATTTAAAGTACTTATTAGTTTACCACAATCCCTATTTATAGGGAAATTTTACCCTCCCCATTTATGGGGATAGGCATCCCTATTTATGGGGATACTTAATTTACAAAATATTGATAATCAATATTTTATATTTATCATAATTTTCGATAAAGATAGAATGATATTTTAAATCTATAAAATAAGATTTCGTATAAAATGCAAAAAACCGAGAAACTAATCTCGGTTTTTTTCGCACTAAATATACTATCTATTTGAATTATCGTAATCTATCTACAGATTTCACAAGATCTTCATCCTTTTTAATAGCTTTATTTGCCAAAACAATAAGCAAAACAACTAAAATCGGTAAGAACATCCCAATACCTTTCTCAGAAACATTTGTTTCTCCAGATAAATTTAGAGATAAATAAATCAATAACCCTAATAAAAAAAGGTTTATCAAAATTATAACACGCCCAATTACAAACTGTAATTTTCTATTTTTAAACAAAAATATTGCCATTAAAGATAGAATTGCAGACGCTAAGAACATAAAAGGAATTACTTTAACAGTTATTGCCTCTCTTGAAAACAAATCTACAACAAATATTTTTTCTTTAATTGTATTCCATAAATTAAATACAAAAATTAAACCTCCAGAAACGATTGAGGCTAAAAGTAAATATATGCTTTGAATTCTTTGAATCATTCTTTTTTATTGAGTTGCAAAAATAGAATTTCTTTTTAAAAAAAGAAAAACTTAAAAGTGAAAAAAAAAGCATATATTTGTAACATAATAACCGCACAAATTAAATTGTATAGTACTATATACAATTAAAGACAATCAAAAAATATTTTTAAAATATCTTAAAATTTTAAGATCTATTATAACTTAATTATCATATAAATGTTCGAAATTTCTGAACTGAAAGCAAAAACTCTTGCAGATCTGCAGAAAATTGCAAAGACTATTGGTCTTACCAAAACAAGTCAACTTAAAAAATTAGATTTAGTATACCAAATACTAGACACTCAAGCAGCAAATCCTGCTTCAGCTAAAAAAGTAGAAAATACAGAAGAACCTACTAAAGCAGAAAAGCCTAAGAGAAAAAGAGTGGTAAAAAAAGCACCTACTAAACCAACTCCAGAAAAAAAGGAAACTCCTGAAGTTAAAAATACTACTGAGGCTAGAAAAGAAACTTTTAAAGAACCTGTAAAAGAAGTTAAGAAGACAGATTCTAATGCTGCTAAAACTACATCAGTAAAAAACAATCCTGCAGATAAAAAAGTAGACGCTAAAGATAAGGACCAAAAACCTGTTCATAAGAATCAACAACGCAATAACAATAATAATCAGCAGAGAAATAACAGCAATCAAAAAAATAATAAAAATCAGAATAGAGATAAAAACAACTCTAACAGAAATCATAAATCTGGCAACAGATATAGAGATCCTGATTTTGAATTTGATGGAATTATTGAAAGTGAAGGTGTGCTAGAAATGATGCCTGATGGTTATGGTTTCTTGCGTTCTTCAGATTACAATTACCTTTCTTCTCCTGATGATATTTATGTATCTCAAAGTCAAATTAAATTATTTGGTTTAAAAACTGGAGATACTGTTAGAGGTAATGTAAGGCCACCAAAAGAAGGTGAAAAATATTTTCCTTTAATTAGAGTTTCTAAGATTAATGGTTTAAACCCAAATGTTGTAAGAGATAGAGTTTCTTTCGAACATTTAACTCCATTATTTCCTCAAGAGAAATTTAATTTAGCAGAGAAAGGTTCTTCGTTATCAACAAGAATTATCGATTTATTCTCTCCTATTGGAAAAGGGCAAAGAGGTATGATTGTAGCACAGCCTAAAACAGGTAAAACTATGCTACTTAAAGATGTTGCTAATGCAATTGCTGCCAATCATCCAGAAGTATATCAGATTGTTTTATTGATAGATGAAAGACCAGAAGAAGTAACAGATATGCAAAGAAGTGTTCGTGGAGAAGTAGTTGCTTCTACTTTTGATGAACCAGCAGATAAACATGTACGTGTAGCAAACATTGTTTTAGAAAAAGCAAAACGTTTAGTTGAATGTGGGCATGATGTTGTAATTCTATTAGATTCTATTACACGTTTGGCAAGAGCTTATAACACAGTTGCACCTGCATCTGGTAAAATTCTTTCTGGAGGTATAGATGCAAATGCATTACACAAACCAAAACGTTTCTTTGGAGCTGCAAGAAACATAGAAAATGGTGGTTCTTTAACCATTATTGCTACTGCTCTTACAGAAACTGGTTCTAAAATGGATGAAGTAATCTTTGAAGAATTTAAAGGTACAGGAAACATGGAGCTTCAGTTAGATAGAAATATTTCTAACAGACGTATTTATCCTGCAATTGATTTAATTAAATCCTCTACAAGACGTGATGATTTATTATTAGATGATAAAACAGTGCAAAGAATGTGGGTTTTACGTAAGTATTTAGCTGATATGAATCCTATTGAAGCTATGGAATTTATAAATGAAAGAATTAAGTTCTCTAAGAATAATGATGAGTTCTTAATCTCAATGAATGGTTAAAGCCATTTAAACAATATCTAAAAAGCCTTTTTGATTACTCAAAAAGGCTTTTTTTATGTGGTTAATCTTAGTATCTATCTTCTTAAATTATTGGGTATAAAAAAATCCGTTCAATACAATTGAACGGATTTTTTTTAGTTATTAAAGCCTGTACTAATTACTGTACATAAAAGCTCTATTATCTTCTACATCTGAAGCCTTTTTAATAGCTTCATACATTTTAAATGTTTGTCTTTTTCTAGCTTCTGCAATACGTTTTCTGTTAGCATCGTAATTTGGTAAAGCAGTTGGTTCTTCTATGCTTGTTAATTTAAAAGCAAATACTCCTCTATTACCTTCTACTTTGTTATATAATTTTCCAATTTCTGCATTATACATTGCACCTACAATTTTAGGCTCTACACCAACACCAGATAAAGTAGGACTTTTTAATGTAATGTTACTTGCAGTTCTTAAACTTGTATTGTTTGCTTTTGCAATTTCTGGTAAATCAGATCCATTGAATTTTTCAGCAATTAAAGCAGCTTTCTTTTCATTCATTAAGATTGGTCTAACTTTACTTGTAGCTTTATTCACAGACATTAAACCTTCTTCTTCTATACCTGTAACAAAAGCAACTACATGACTACCTTCTAAATCAAAACGCTTAAAAGCATTTACATCTGTTTCATTATTAAACGCCCAACTAACTATTTGTCTTTGGTTACCAATTCCTGGTACACTTTCATCTAAAACTTTTAAACCTACTGCTGGCTTTGGCTTGTAGTTCAATTCTTTTGCAGCATCAAAGAAATTATTTTCTTTAGAAACGGCTAAAGCAAACTCTTCTGCTTGTCTAAAAACAGCATTTTCAGTTTCTTCAGAAGGCACAATATCTTTACTAAATGTTGCCATTTTAATTACCTTCTGCTTATTTTTTTGATCGTCTATTTTAATTACGTGAAATCCGAAAGGAGTTTTAACAACATCCATATCTCCTTTTTTACCTTCAAAGGTAAAATCTCTAAAAGCTGGAGTCATTCTATTGTAATTATACCAATCATATTCTCCACCTTTAACTGCTGAAGCTTGATCTGAAGAAAATTCTTTTGCTAAATCAGCAAACTTGCTTTTTCTTCTTTTAACTACTGCCAATAAACTATCTGCCAATTGCTTTGCTTCCTCTTCTGTTCTAGTAACATCTGCAGCTACTCTTTGAGCACCAACAAAAGGAATTAAAATATGACTTGCTTTTACAGAATCTGGTAATTGAGTTACTTCTGTAATTTTAGATAATTTAATTGCATTTAAATCTTTATAAGGACCAACAATGTCACCTTCATTTGCTGCAAATAAATCATCAGCAATAATTGCGTTTACATTACTTTTAAATACATAACCTGTATTTAAACCAGTATCAGAATCATTTTCAGATAAAAATAACACATCGTTATCTGTAGTTTTAAAATCTTCTTTTAAACCAGCTACATCTAACATTATTGCTTGCTCATCTTCTGGAGTTGCAACAATATCAAATTTTACATAAGAAATATCTCTTGATGCCTCAACTTGAAATTGATCTTTATGGCTTTGAATATATGCTTCTACTTCAGATTTTTTTAATTTTACTAAACTATCTGCTATTGAAGTATAAGGTACATATACAAACTGACCATTTAATTTAGTATTATCTATTAAATATTGTATTTCGCCTTCTTTTAAAGAAGCTCCTAAACCTGCAGTTACTAAATTGTTAAATGTATTTGTTTCTGCATTGTCTCTAACTTGATTCATATAAGAAGACCATTGAGCCCATAATTGCTCATTGTTTTCTTTAGTATCTGCTAAAAATTGCTTGAATTTATTTTCATCAAATAAACCAACTTCGTTTTGATACTGAGGGTTGTTTTGTACAAAAGGTGCATTTACAACTTCGTTCCAAACATCAGCCTCACCAATTGTAATACCAGCTTCGTTTAATTGATTTTTGTAGATTTTTTTTCTTACGATATTATCCCAAACTGTTTTTGCTGCTTGCATCTCAGAAGCTCTACCTCCAGTTTGTTGTTTATAACTTTCTAATTCATTAGCAAATTCTTGTCTAGAAATAGCTTCTCCATCTACCTCACCAACTTCATTTACTTTACTAGAATTGAAAAAATCACCAAGTGTTGATGGATCTAATACAAAAGCAAAAAGTGCTAATCCAATAATGATGATTAAGAACATTGAACGTTCTCTAATTTTTGATAAAACTGCCATATGATTTTTAAATTAATTTCAGTGGGCGAATATACATTTTTGCTTTTAATATTGCAACCCAATTTCTACTTATTAGTAGCTTGTTAAGTGATTTTAAGAAGTGTGTATGAGGGAACTATAATTTAGTCTTCTAGATTAGAAATTTTAAGTGAAACCTCGTCTATTTTTGCCCCACTTATTTTAAGGATGGTTATCTCAAAATTATCTATTTCTAACACCTCTTTTTCTTCAGGAATATTTTCTGTGTGCTCTATAATAAAACCCCCTAGAGTTTCATAGGCTTCAGATTTTGGTATATTTAGGTCATACTCTTCATTCAAATAATCTACTTCTAGTCTTGCAGAAAAATTAAAGTGATCATCTTTTAATTTCTCTTCTAAAAACTCTTGAGAATCATGTTCATCTTCAATCTCTCCAAACAATTCTTCTACAATATCTTCTACTGTAATCATACCAGAAGTACCTCCATATTCATCCACTACCACTGCAACACTTTTTCTTTTTTTCATTAGAGTGTTTAGAATATCGTTAATCATCATAGATTCTGGAACGATTTCTAAAGGCAGCAAAATAGACTTTATAGTCTTTGGCTTTTTGAATAATTCAAATGCATTTACATAACCCAAAACATCATCTAAAGAAGTTTTGTAAACTAATACTTTAGACAAACCTGTTTCTATGAAAAGCTTTTTAAGATTGGTAACCGTTTCATGAATTTCTACAGAAATAATTTCTGTTCTTGGCACCATCACTTCTCTTGCTTTCACATTCTGAAAAATTAAGGCATTCTGAAAAATTTGTATTTCTGAATCTACTTCTTCATCATCATTTCCTATTTCTAATTGTTCATTAATGTAATTCCCTAATTCTTCTTTACTAAACTCTGTTTGCTGTTCATCTGAATTTGTTTTGAAAAAAACACGCAGAAAAAAATCAGAAATTAGGGTGATGAACTCTGAGAAAAAATGAAACAAGTAATAAAATATATAAGCAGGTATTGCAAAAATTTTTAAAACTTCATTGGCGTAAATTCTAAAAATAGCCTTTGGTAAAAACTCAGCAGTTATTAAAATAATTATAGTAGATATTACTGTTTGAATTAGTAAAATAGAAAAATCATTATAACCTTCTAAAGGAAAAAGTCTTATAAGTAAACTACCCATATAATAACTGTAGATTACCAAAGAAATATTATTACCAACAAGCATTGTAGTAATAAACTTAGAAGATTTTTGGGTAATAATCGTTAGGATTTTAGGTATAAAACCAGCTCTTTTTTTCTCTAACTCAATATGCATTTTATTTGCAGAAACAAATGCAATTTCCATACCTGAAAAGAATGCAGATAATAGAATAGATATAATGATAATAATGAGTTCGACCTCCATTAAAAAAGATACGTATTACTTATTTTGGTTATTTCTTTTTTCAACTTTTTTTCTAAAATGTCTTTTAAAGAAAAACACTAATGTAATAAAAATTGAAAAGCCAAGAAACAAATAAGCTCTAGTTCTTTCTGTATTAAAACGAACTATACCTTCTACCAAACAAATAAAAGCGACCATTAAATATCCATATTGAAAAAATTTCCAAATTTTAGTCATAGTTTAATTTTCTGAAGTTTCTAATTTTCCTGTTGTCTTTTTTGCGAGATGTTTAGACAAATCATCTTTAGATTCAAAGCCAATACCAAATATGGTATCGTTTTCTTTGGTTAGGGTAAATGGTTTTTCTGACACGAAATACTTTGTTTTTTCATCCCAAAATAATTGTTCTGTTACTAGTTTAGATTTATCTGTATGATTCTTTACAACTACATTACCTCTAATTTCAGAAATGGATGTTTTAGAATAGGTTATAGCATAATCTCCAATTATGGTTACAGAATCTACACCTTTATTCTCAAAATTTATGATTTTAATTCCATTTGGAAACTCACTGTAAGGATGAGCTTGCCTATTACTAAAATCTAACATTTTATTGGTAATAAGCTTAGAAGTAATTCTACCAGAATCTTTATAAATATGATAAATATTTTTGGCTGTACCTACAGGTAAATTTTTATCAGCTAAGAAATCTCTAGCTTTTTGAGTGTTATTAGAACATGAAAAAAGTACTACTGTTAATAAACAAACAGCAGTACTTTTTATAAATATTTTAAAAATGTTTTTCATCCTTAGTCGCTTGAAGCAACCTTAACAGTTTCACCTATCCAACATTTAATTGTATGTGAAGCTCCAACTTGTGCACCTTTGGTAAAAATTACTTTTTTACTTGGTAAGTTTGCTTTGTAACTTCTAATATATCTAGAAGCAGTAGATGAAATACTTGGGTCTACTCTTGCAGCAATTTGCGCTTGTCTTAATGCAACTGCATAAACCATTCTTTTTTCGAATTCATCATCTCCACAACTGTTTACACTTGATTGATATAAGCTACCAATTAATAAATAAGCTCTACCATAGTTAGGGTTAAAACTAATTGCTTCTCTAGCTAAACTTCTTGCCTTAGACAACTGTCCTTTAGACTTAGCTGCTTGAGCAAATTTTAATTTGTACTTTGCTTTCTTTAAAGGATCTGTCTCTAATTGAAAAGCTTTTTCTCTCATTGCTGCAGCTCCACTATCATCGCCATTCTTTTCTAAAATTCCTGCATAAAATGTATATGAATCTGGTGATGGTGCTGCCTCTGCATATGCTTGAGCTAACCTCTCATACATTGGTTCATCTTGACATTCTTTTTGGAACATTCTAGATACTGCTCTTCTTAACCAAACAGAATTGGTTTTATTTGCTTCAAAGTCTCTTTCATATAAAGGAACTAATCTCTCACAAGTTGCAATTTCAGAAATCATATTATCTAAACCTCCTTCAATTTGACCTAAAGCTTTAGAGTTCACAGTGTAAGCATAAATTTTCTTTTTATTCTTTACAGTATCTACACTTAATTTTCTTAATTGAGCTGCGTAATTATCTAATTTCTTGTTTACATTTTCTAAAACATCATCATAAGTATCGAATACTTTTTGAGGATTTGCATCTTTATTTCTATCAGTTACTCCTTGAAAATAAACATATAAGTTTTTTACACCCATTTTTGTAGGGTCTATACTATAAGCCTTTTCTAGTAAAGCAAAAACCTCTTCTTCTGAACCTAATTTATTTTTTAACAAATAAGTTGCATAATCACTATGAACCTTTGCTGGGTTTTTCTTCGGAAAATACTGCAATCTTTGTTCGTAAATTCTTTTAGCTAATGCAGGATCTTTAAGACGTTTTTCAGCCAATGTAGAACCCAATTGATAGATACTTACAGATAAATCTTGGCAGTTATCTAACAAATAATTCAAATTAACTAAAGCATCATCGTTCTTTTTAGAGGTATAATCACCTTTAAATAAGTTATAGTTTTTTTGACACTCTATTTTTGCATCATCTTGCCCATTAGTTTTAGCAGAAATAAATAAAAGGGTTGCTGCTAGTAAAAACGTTATTTTCTTCATTTTGATAGTTTTATTTTAATCTATTTTTCTTTTTACGAACCAAGTCTCAGACAAAGATAAGCTTAATCTAAAATTAAAATAATTTTCTTGAATTAAATTATTTTCTGTAGTTCCTCTTTTACCAAATTCAAATCCAGCATTAATGGTAGATAATCTCTTTAGTGGTAAACCTAAACCAAAAGATATGCCAAAGTCCTTAATTTCTGTAAAATTTGTGTTAGTTCCTGTACCATCTACCAGTAAACCAGTGTTCTCAAATCGTAAACCAGCTCTATAAGTAACTCTATTCCAATAGCTTGAAATTGAATTTATTTTAGGTAAGTAATATCCTCCTAAAGAAAATCTATTCGATTTTCCATATCTGTATGCGTCATTCGAATTGGCTAAAAGCCCATTTGTAGTAAAAGCATCTTGACTTTCGTACTCAACTCCTGCATACCATTTGTCTAGTTTACCAATACCAGCACCAAATGTAGATTTGATTGGTATGTTAAAACTACCATCTATGGTTGATGTAGATAAAGTATCTCTAGGAGATTCTGAACCACCATTGGCAAAAGTTAATGAATATAAATAATCTCTTCCTGTAACATTCAATTCATGCTCTAATTTTACAGTAGCTCCTAAATCTAATACTAAATTATTTTTTAGTTCCTTTTTATATTGAGCACCTATTTTTAAAGCACCTCCTCTAATATCTGTATTCTCATTATACTTTGTTGCTAAAGAAACATTGTCTCTCTGGTTGATAATACTATTTTCTACATTACCAAAGCTAAAATCTGCCTCTAATCCTAAAGAAAATTCTTTGAATAATTTAATACCAAAGCTTCCATATATTTTATTAATACCACCATTTCCAGAATAAAGTGTAATTTCTGAAGTACTACCATCTGAATTTAAAACTGCATTATTTAAAGAATATCCTACAGAAGAAAAAGGTTGTAAACCAATAGAAAATCCAGCTTTTTTACCAATTGGAACAGCTAAAGCAACATATGTAATACTTGTTGATGTACTATTCTGACTTGTATTGGCCGTTTTTACTGTTAAATCGTTATTCAACAACCCAAAACCATAAGTCGTGTAACGTAAATTTGCGTAAGCTGCTGGGTTTGTAAAGTTTAAATATTTGTAATGGTTAAATGCAACACCAATACCTCCCATAGAATTTTGAATTACTGTATTCGTATTAAATTCTTCACCTACTCCAAAATATGAATAAGGAGATGAATTAGATCTTTGGGCCATAAAGCTTACAGAAGCAAATAGTAAAACAATTACTATAATCTTTCTAATCATTTGTTATTGTTAAAAATAAGTATTCTATTTAATCCTTCTAGGAGAAAATTTTGATTGGCAAATATGCTACTTTTTAATTGTTTTGACAAGAAATTTGTATCTCCTCCTGTTAAAACAACTGTTAAATCTGAATATTTGTTTTTGTATTGAGAAATGATGCCTTCAATTTCTTGAACAACCCCATTAACAACACCTGAATGAATACTTTCTTCTGTACTATCACCAATAAAATAATTAGGAATTTGAGAATCTAACAAAGGTAATTTAGAAGTATAATGATTTAATGATTTGTATCTCATTTGAATTCCTGGAGAAATAGCGCCTCCAAAATACTCTTTATCCTTGCTTACAAAATCATAAGTTATGCAAGTACCAGCGTCTATGATAAGTGTATTTTGATTTTCATGTTCCAAAACAGCTCCAAAAACAAGTGCTAACCTATCTAAACCTAAAGTATGAGGTGTAGCATAATTGTTTGTAAATGGCAGTTGCATTGTAGAACTAACTCTAGTTAATGGCACAATTTTATTGATATTATTGAGCAATTTCTCTGAAATTGAGGAAACATTTGCAATTATTGCTTCTTGAACTGCATATGATTCTACTATTTTTTTTATTTCAGTAATAATTTCGTCTAGCATAAAAACTTCAAATAAAAGAAGCTTATCATCCTCAAATACAGCAGCTTTTACTCTTGTATTACCAACATCAATTGTTAAATTCATTCTTTAAATTTAAGGAATTTCAAAAATACAACACATTTTTTTCAAATTTATGTAGGAGATGTAAAAAAACATTTTATATTTGCATCCGCTAATGGTAATGGTACCTTAGCTCAGTTGGTAGAGCAAAGGACTGAAAATCCTTGTGTCCCTGGTTCGATTCCTGGAGGTACCACATTATAACCCTGTAAACATTCGTTTACAGGGTTTTTGCTTTTAGTAAAATACGTATAAAGTCAAAATGATATGACTCTAGAAACCCTAAATTTAAATAAGATTTAGAAATTCCTGTAAAATAGGGTTGGTATTTTTCTTATTCCAAACCACAGAAAGCTTGGTTCTTTGAGGTATCATATCTAAATCTATAAACTTAATCTTATAACCTTCTTTTTTAGCTAAAGATTTTGGCACTATAGAAATTCCGAAATTATTTTCTACCAATTTAAAAATAGAACTTGAGTGAATGGTATTGTGAGAAACTATTGGAGTAAATCCACAATCATCAAAAATTTGCATCACTTTTTCATGATAAGACGCACTGTATTTCCAATCAAACAAAATAAAAGAAGCTTCTTTAAAGTCGGATATACTTTTAAAATTGGTTTTATCTACAGGATGATTTTTTGGTAAAACCAAACAGAAATGCTCATTCAAAACTGTTCTAATTTCTAAATCTCTAGGAATTCTTCTTAACCTTACAAAACCAACATCGATAGACAACGCCAATAAATCGTCAATTTGCTTTTTGTTATCCAACTCTTTTAAATCAAACAAAACATTAGGGTTTTGCTTTTCAAAATTGATTAATAATTTAGGAATTACATCCTGCATAGCAGAACCTACATACCCAATTTTTAAATCTCCCTTTTTACCATCTTGAAGCAGTTTTGCACTATCCAATGTATTTGTTAACATTTTTAATTGATTCGTAAATTCTACTTTTAAATACTCACCAACTGCAGTTAATACTACGTTTCTATTATTTCTTTCAAATAAAACTACACCTAATTCCTCCTCTAAAATTTTAATCTGTCTGCTTAATCCTGGCTGAGAAATAAATAGCTTTTCTGCGGCTTTTCTAAAATGCAATTCTTCAGCAACTGCTAAAAAATATTTGATATGACGTAATTCTATTTGATAACCTGTAAGCATTATTTAACGATATAAATGATATTATAAAGCATCAAAAGTAATTATAACTTTGTAGCAATACAACACAATAGAACACAATGTTTAAATACGGAATAGATACTCTTACACTTGAAAAAGTAAACAAAATAGCTAACGGAACTTTAAAAGCAGTAATTACAACCGAAGCAAAAATTAATATTAATAGTTGTAGAGCAAAAGTTACTGCAATTACAGAAAGTGATAAAGTGGTTTATGGAATAAACACTGGTTTTGGACCTCTTTGTGATGTAAAAATCTCTAAAGAAGAAACCAACCTACTTCAAAGAAATCTATTGATTACGCATGCAGTTGGTGTAGGTGAAAACATAAACAAACGCTTATCTAAATTAATGATGATTTGCAAAGTTCATGCTCTTTGTCAAGGTTTTTCTGGTGTTCGATTAAAGCTTATAGAACGTATCGTTTTTTTTATAGAAAATGATTTACTACCAACTGTTCCTAAGCAAGGTTCTGTGGGTGCTTCTGGCGATTTAGCTCCACTTTCTCATTTATTTTTACCCTTAATTGGTGAAGGCGATTTTTGGGTAAATGATGAAATATATACTGCCAAAGAAATTTTAGAAATCTACAATTTAGATCCTATAGAACTTGAAGCTAAAGAAGGTTTAGGTTTAATTAACGGAACGCAATTTATTTTAGCACACACCATAACTGGCCTTGCAAAAATGGAATACCTACTTGATTTGGCTGATGTTTCTGGAGCTATGAGTATAGAAGGTTATAAAGGTAGTTCATCTCCTTTCAAAGCTGAATTGCATGAAATAAGACCTTTTAAAGGTGCTATTGATGTAGCTAAAAGAATGAGAAATTTGTTTAAAGATTCTCAGAACATCGCCTCTCATGAAAATTGCGAACGTGTTCAAGACCCATATTCTATGAGGTGTATTCCACAGGTTCATGGTGCCTCTAGAAATGCATTTAATCATTTACTAGAATTAGCAGAAATAGAAATGAATTCTGTTACAGACAACCCAATTGTGCTTAGTGAAACTGAAGCTATTTCTGGAGGGAATTTTCATGGTCAGCCTTTAGCTATGGCTTTAGATTATTGCTCTATTGCAGCCTCTGAGTTAGGTAATATTGCAGACAGACGTTGCTATTTATTATTGGAAGGTAAATATGGGCTGCCAAGATTACTTACCAAAAGTGGAGGACTAAATTCTGGCTTTATGATTCCTCAATACACAACTGCAGCATTGGTTACAGAAAACAAATCGCTTTGCTTTCCTCCTTCTGCAGATAGCATTCCAACTTCTCTAGGTCAAGAAGACCATGTTTCTATGGGAAGTATTTCTGGTAGAAAACTAAATCAGATTTTAGAAAATTTAGAAAAGATACTAGCCATTGAATTACTCTATGCTGCACAAGCTTTAGAATTTAGAAGACCTAATACTTTTTCTGAAATTATAGAGAAGAATCATAAAATTATAAGAGCTAAAGTTAAAAAACTAGAAGAAGATCGTTTGTTGAAAGACGATATAAATGCTCTAATTCAGCTCGTAAAGAACAAAAAAGTAATTGTAAAATAAATATACTATGACTTTTAAGGAAGAAATACTACAAGGAATTCCCAACAAATTACCTTCTAAAAATAGAGATTTAGAAAGTGCAAATAGGGCTCCTAAAAGAAAAGATATTTTGTCGATTTCTGAAAAGAAATTGGCAATAGAAAATGCTTTACGCTACTTTCCAAAAAAATGGCATGAAGAATTAGCACCAGAATTTGCTGCAGAGCTAATTGAATATGGAAGAATATATATGTTTCGTTTTAAACCAAAACATAAAATTTATGCTAGGCCAATTTCTCAATACCCTGCAAAAACGCAAGAAGCAGCTGCTCTAATGTTAATGATTCAAAATAACCTGAATCCTGATGTTGCACAACATCCAGAAGAGCTAATTACGTATGGTGGTAATGGAGCTGTTTTCCAAAATTGGTCTCAATACTTATTGGTTATGCAATATTTGGCTTTAATGACAGATGAACAAACTTTGCATTTGTATTCTGGTCATCCAATGGGATTATTTCCTTCTAGTAAAAACGCTCCAAGAGTAGTGGTTACAAACGGAATGATGATTCCTAATTATTCTAAACCTAATGATTGGGAAAAATTTAATGCTTTAGGCGTATCTCAATATGGACAAATGACAGCAGGTTCTTTTATGTACATTGGGCCACAAGGAATTGTTCATGGCACAACAATTACTGTAATGAATGCCTTTCGTAAAATTTTGAAACCCGATGAAAATCCGAATGGAAAAATTTTCTTAACTGCTGGTTTAGGTGGTATGAGTGGTGCACAACCAAAAGCTGGCAACATTGCAGGTTGCATTACTATTTGTGCTGAAGTAAATAAAAATGCTGCTATAAAAAGGCATCAACAAGGTTGGGTAGATGTTTTAATTGATGATATAAACATCCTAGTTGAAATCACCAAAAAAGCACAAAAAAATAACGAAATTGTATCTATTGCTTACATAGGAAATGTAATTGAAGTTTGGGAAAAATTTGATGAAGAAGATATTTTTATACACCTTGGTTCAGATCAAACCTCGCTTCATATTCCTTGGACAGGAGGATATTATCCAGCAGATTTAAACTATGAAGAAGCCAATACGTTAATCAAAGAAAATCCTGAATTATTTAAAGAAAAGGTTAAGCAATCGTTGATTAGGCATGCAAATACAATTAATAAACATACTGAAAAAGGAACCTATTTTTTCGATTATGGAAATGCCTTTTTATTGGAAGCTTCAAGAGCAGGTGCAGATATTATGGCTGATAATAATATCGATTTTAAATACCCATCTTACGTACAGGATATATTAGGCCCAATGTGTTTCGATTACGGTTTTGGCCCTTTTAGATGGGTTTGTGCATCAGGTAATGATGATGATTTGGATAAAACCGATGAAATTGCTGCGAAGGTTTTACGGAAATTGATGAAAAAATCACCCCAAGAAATTCAACTTCAAATGCAAGATAACATCACTTGGATAGAGAATGCAAAATCCAACAAAATGGTGGTTGGCTCTAAAGCTAGAATTTTATACGCAGATGCAGAAGGTAGAATAGAAATTGCTAAAGCTTTTAATAAAGCTATAAAAAATAAAGAGATTGGTCCTGTAATTTTGGGGAGAGATCATCATGATGTAAGTGGCACAGATTCACCATTTAGAGAAACATCTAACATTTACGATGGTAGTAAATTTACTGCAGATATGGCTATACATAATGTAATTGGAGATAGTTTTCGAGGTGCAACTTGGGTATCTATTCATAATGGAGGTGGTGTTGGCTGGGGAGAAGTTATTAATGGTGGCTTTGGAATGCTTCTAGATGGTACTTCTAAAGCCGAACAAAAACTTAAAAACATGCTCTTTTATGATGTAAATAACGGTATAGCTAGAAGAAGTTGGGCTAGAAATGACGAAGCCATTTTTGCTATTAAAAGAGAAATAGAAAGAACTCCAAATCTAAAAGTAACTTTACCTAACTTAGTAGATGAAACCCATTTAAAAAACCTCTTCTAATGCAAATACTATTCAAAAATATTAAAGAATTACTGCAAGTAAGAGAAGGTAGCATCCAATTTCTTTCAGGAGAAGAAATGAACATACTACCCACCATAAAAAATGCATTCTTACTTATAGAAAATGGTCTCATAAAAGATTTTGGACCTATGAAAATTTGTCCAAAAATCCATTGTAAAGTCATTGACGCTAGTGGTAGAATGATTTTACCTTCTTGGTGTGATTCCCATACGCACTTGGTTTATGCTGGTAATAGAGAAGACGAATTTGTAGATAGAATAAAAGGCTTAACCTATGCACAAATTGCAGAAAATGGTGGTGGCATATTAAACTCGGCCAAGAAATTACAAATCACTTCAGAAGATGAACTTTATTATCAAAGTAAAAAGCGCTTAGAAGAAATCATTCAGTTAGGTACAGGTGCTGTTGAAATTAAATCCGGTTATGGTCTTACTAAAGATGCAGAACTGAAAATGTTACGTGTCATTAAACGTTTAAAGGAAAATTATCCTATAGAAATTAAAGCAACTTTTTTAGGTACACATGCAGTTCCAAAAGAATTTAAAAATAATAAAACAGGCTATTTAAACCTTTTAGTTAATGAAGTTTTACCAATAATTGAAAAAGAAAATTTAGCTGACTTCATTGATGTTTTCTGTGAACAAGGTTACTTTTCTTTAGAGGATACTAAAATGATTTTAAAAGCAGGCTCAAAATATGGCTTACAAGGTAAAATTCATGTAAATCAATTTAATGCATTTGGTGGCGTACAGGAAGGTTTAAATCATAATGTTTTATCTGTAGATCATTTAGAGGTAATGAGAGATCATGATATAGCCGATTTAAAAAATACGCAAACAATGCCAGTTGCCTTGCCAAGTTGTTCCTACTTTTTAGGAATACCTTATGCACCTGCTAGAAAAATGATTGATTCTGGATTGCCATTAGCCTTAGCTACAGATTATAATCCAGGCTCTACTCCTTCAGGAAACATGAATTTTGTAGTTTCTACAGCTTGCATTAAAATGAAAATGACGCCTGAAGAAGCCATAAATGCAGCCACAATTAATGGTGCTTATGCTATGAATCTTCAAGAGCAAGTGGGCTCTATAACTAAAGGTAAATTAGCAAACCTAATTCTTACCAAAGAAATAAATTCATACAACTACATCCCTTATTCTTTTGGTAATCTTAGTGTAGCCAAAGTATATTTAAAAGGGCAAGAAATTAAATCGTAAAAATGGAGTTTCTCAAGAATTTAAAAGTTAAATATCAAGAAGCAAATAAGAAATTATATTCAGGAAGAATATCTGAACATAATGATCAATATTGGCATGAAAAAATCTCTATCTCCAATATTTCAGACATTGATAAAAAATCAAAAAATCAATTTGGAATTATTGGCTATGCTTGCGATGAAGGTATAAAAAGAAATTTAGGTAGAATTGGTGCAAAAAATGGACCAGATTCTGTTAGACGTAAATTAGGAAAATTGCCCATCCATTTTAACGATAAAAAAATCACAGATTTTGGTGATATTATTTGCACTGAAAACAATTTAGAAGATTGCCAAATTGCTTTCTCTAAAACAATATCTCAATTGATTTCCAACAACCATTTTCCAATAGGAATTGGTGGAGGACATGATATTGCTTATGCTACATTTAATGGAATCAAAAATGGAGTAAAAAATAGTAAGGAACAGAAAATCGGAATTATAAATTTTGATGCTCATTTTGACTTAAGAACAACAACTTTTCAACCAAATTCTGGCACGCCCTTTCATCAAATATTATCAGAAAATGATAATGTAACCTATTTGGCAATTGGGATTCAACAACGATCTAATACCAAAGAATTATTCAATACTGCAAGAGAAAAAAACGTTTCATTCATTACCAATTTAGAATGTGAGACCTTTTCTGAAGAAATTAAATCTAAGTTAACCTCCTTTTTAACTAAAATCGATTTGCTTTACATCACCATAGATTTAGATGGATTATCATCTGCATATGCTCCTGGAGTTAGTGCACCTTCTCCTTTTGGATTGTCCCCCAATTTTGTTCATCAAACTTTAGTTTATTTATTAAAAAGTAAGAAAATCATTGCTTGTGATATTGCAGAACTTAACCCAATTTTTGATCAAGATGACATTACAGCTCAACTTGCTGCAAAGTTGATAGACTGCATTGTAGTTAACGCATAAAAAAACCTTTTAAGAAGAACTTAAAAGGTTTATTAAATTGTTTTGCAAATAGCAATTATTTCATCATTTGCAAATTGCTTACTTCTTGATTAGTTAAAGCTCTCCACCTACCTCTTGGTAAATTTTTCTTAGTTAACTCAGCAAAAATAACTCTATCTAGTTTGTTTACTTTATAGCCTACGTGTTCAAAAATCTTTCTTACAATTCTATTTCTACCAGAATGAATTTCGATACCAATTTCTGTTTTAGGTTGCCCATCCACATAAGAAACAGCGTCTATAAATACTTTTCTACCTTCAATAATTACCTCACCTCTTAACTTCTCTAAATCCTTTAAATCTAGTTTTCTATCTAAAGAAGCATGATATAATTTACGCACATTGTGCTTTGGATGCGTTAATTTTTTAGCCAAATCACCATCATTGGTAAATAATAGTAGACCAGTTGTGTTTCTATCTAAACGTCCAACAGGATAAATTCTCTCTTTTGATGCATTAGAGACCAAATCCATTACTGTTTTACGTCCACGATCATCATCCATGGTAGTAATGTAATTTTTAGGTTTATTTAATAAAATATACCTTTTTTGCTCTGGTGTAATAGATGTACCATCAAATTGTACTACATCATCTGGTTGTACTTTATAGCCCATTTCTGTAACCAACTTACCATTAACCTTTACACTTCCATGTTCTATATACGTATCTGCCTCTCTTCTAGAACATACTCCAGAATTGGCAATGTATTTGTTTAAACGTATTCCTGTTGATGTGTTGGTTTGGCTTGATTGCGAAGATTTGTTAGAATCTTTTTTTGAAGTTCTCTTGTTAGAGGGTTTTCTACTTAGAGGCTTACTATTTTTGCCTTCAAGTCGTCTTCTCGACGAGTTTTTATTTGAATTCATTTTATAAATTTTTGCAAAGGTACTTAAATTAGATTTCTAATTTAAGCTATCTATTACTTTTTCTAAGAGCAATGAAGTATCTATAAAAACCAAACAAAAAACACCTATTAAGAGTAAGATCTTCAGAGTATTATGTAACAATCTATATTGATTTTTCTGGTGTGACACCCAAAGTAAAATACCAACAGCAATTAAGGTAACCAAGGCTAAGTAAAAATAATATTTCATGTAACTCAATTCAGGAAAACGAAATAGAATAGCAATTGGAAATATGGTAGAAATTAATAAAACAATAGATAATTCTTTCGTTTTTCGCTCACCATAAGCCACAGAAAAAGTATTATAATTATTGGCTAGAGCACCTTTCATATTTTCTAAATCTTTAATTAACTCTCTAACCATAATTACTAAAAATAGAAAAATGGCATGCACAAAGATAATTTCTGAGAAGTTTTTGAAATACACAAAAATGACAAAAAAGGGTAAGATGGTTAAAACAGTGGCTGATATTAATCCTGTAAAAGGATATTTTTTTAGTTTGTGCGAATAAAACCAAATTCCGAAAATATAAACCGAAAAGAAAAGAGCAGCTTTCCAACTAACAAGCCAAGAAAATACAAACCCAATAAAATTTAATAGAAAATAGAGACTTAATTTAGTCTCTTGCTTTACG
The DNA here is from genome assembly GCF_036864555.1 of Polaribacter sp. P097. Taxonomy (NCBI): domain Bacteria; kingdom Pseudomonadati; phylum Bacteroidota; class Flavobacteriia; order Flavobacteriales; family Flavobacteriaceae; genus Polaribacter; species Polaribacter sp. P097. The sequence goes on from NZ_JAZETJ010000001.1 coordinate 412,877, forward strand.
TAATTATCAATCCCTGTTTTTACTGGTCTATTAATTCTATCTACCTTAACATCGTAAAAATTATTGATGATATAACCAGCTGCTACAACACAAACAGTTGCAATTACAGTAAATAATAAGTGTAAATCAAAAACAACAGCTCTAATAGAATTTTGGGGCGAAAAAATAAAGATAGCCGCTAAATATTGAGCAGCAATTAACACCAAAATGTTATAGCCTCTTACAACAGATAGTAAACTAAAAATTTTTTTAAGGAAAGTCTTCATTTTTGAAGAACTCATAAGAGATGATTTAGAATCTGTATACTAATTCTAACTTGTAATCTTTAAGGCTTTCTTGCGCTTTTTTATAATCTTCTGTAAAACCTAAGATGTAACCACCACCTCCTGAACCACATAGTTTCAAGTAGTAATCGTTAGAATTTATACCTTGTGCCCAAATTTTATGAAAAGCAACAGGTATCATTGGCTTAAAGTTCTTTAATACAACTTTAGATAATTTTTTAACATTACCAAAAAGAGAAGAAACATTACCAGATAAGAAGTCTTCTATACAAGCATCTGTATGCATTGCAAATTCTTCGCTTATCATTTTTCTAAACCCTTCGTTTTTCATTTTATTCATAAAAATGTTAACCATAGGTTCAGTTTCTCCTATTTGCTCAGAATCTAACAAAAACACTGCTCCTTTCCCCTCTTTTTGCGAAGGAATTCCTGCAGGTTCAATATTTTCTTTTGAGTTGATTAAAATTGGTAAACTTAAATAAGAGTTTAAAGGATCTAATCCAGAACTTTTACCATGAAAGAAAGATTCCATTAAAGAAAATATTTCCTTTAATTTAAGTAGTTTTTCTCTGGTTAAATTTTCTAAAACCGTAATTTTATCTGTAGCATATTTATCATAAATAGAGGCTACTAAAGCTCCTGAACTTCCTACTCCATAACCCTGAGGAATAGAAGAATCGAAATACATTCCGTTTTCGATATCATTTTTAAAAGCTTCTAAATTAAAAGTTACTTTATCTGAATTTAACTGAGATAAGTGATTGTAAAAACGAAGTAAATTAGCATTAGATTCTTTAGCTGCACCTTCTAACACTTTAGATGATTTTAAAGCACCTCTATAAGCGTTAAATGGAATAGCTAAACCTTTTGAATCTTTAATGATTCCATATTCTCCAAAAAGAAGAATTTTAGCATAAAATAATGGACCTTTCATTTCTCTTTTACAATTGTTTTACAAAAATACGAATATTTATGTTAATAGGATTTACAGGTTTTTGTAAAAAGTTTTCCAAACTCCCACTTTTTCACCATTCTTGTATTTCCCTTTTTTTATAATTTTTCCGTTTTTATCATAGGTTTTCCAAACACCTTCCTTTAATCCATCTTCATAAAAACCAATACTTTTTAATTCTCCAGAATCGTAATACATTAAAAACTTACCATCTGGTTTTCCTTTAATATAGTTGGCTTCTTGTGCTTTTTTTCCAGAGATATAGTAGTCAATAATCCATTGCTTTTTAGATTTTTCTGTAGCAATTGTTCTGTAATAAACCGCTTTTTCTTTGGTAACTACATTCCAATTGGCATCAAAATAAACCTTGCTTTGAGCTTGAGATGTAAAAGAAATAAAAAGTAAAAAAAGTAAAGGTGATATTATTTTGATATTCATAAAGGGCTTATTAACAGCAAGTAAGTTACATTTTTGTAGCACCTAAACCCACTGTATCACAAATATAATGATTTTTCTGACAGTACTTAGACAACTCTTTATCAATGAATTGTAGCACTTCATCTTTCTCATTTTCAGGAAACAACACATGTACGTTTGCACCTGCATCTAGAGTAAAACAAATATTACTATTGGTCTTATTTCTGTACTCCCAAATGCTGTTAATGATCTCTAGCGTATTTGGCTTCATCAAAATAAAATAAGGAGAACTTGTAAGCATCATTGCATGCAGTGTAAGCGCCTCACTTTCTACCAAATGAATAAATTCTTTAATTTTACCTTCTTGTAAAATGGTAGTAATTTTTTCAAGATTGTCATTCGCTTGTTGAAACCTATTTGTTGCATAAGGATGATTGTGCATTAAGTTATGCCCAACAGTACTCGAAACTTGTTTTTCTCCTTTATCTACCAGTAAAATTACATCCTGGTAATTTTGAAAAATAGGATCTACTTTAAAAGGAAATTGCACACCATACAAATCTGAACTTTCTACAATTGCAGGATGTTCTCCCCAAACAACTAAAGGCCCTTCTATACTTCTACTTGCACTTCCAGAACCTAGCCTAGCCAAAAAAGATGCTTTTTTATTTATGAAATCTTGAGATAAATCTTGTACCAATTCATTTTCTAAGCTCATTAAGCACATTGCAATTGCACTTAATCCACTTGCTGAAGAAGCAATTCCACTGGAATGAGGAAATGAGTTTTCTGAGTTTATCGTCATTTTATAATTAAAAATGTAAGGACAATAGTCTTGAATTCTTTTAAAAAACTCTGCAATTTTAGGCTTAAATTCTTCTTTCTTTTTACCCTCAAAAAACAAATCGAAAGTAACCTCAGTGGTTTTTTCTACCTTCTCAAAATCAATAGTGGTTATTGTATGGCAGTTATTTAAAGTAAAGCTAATAGAAGCGTTTTTTGGTATTTGAGGATTGCTCTTACCCCAATATTTAACCAATGCAATGTTACTTGGAGTTTTCCACGTAAACTTTGTGTTTTCTATTAAATTTATGTCTGATTTTACTAAAAACTGATCTGTATTCAAAGTATAAAAATTTACTACAAATATAAACCTATAACTATAATTCTGCTAATTTATCTAAAACCGATTCTTTATAACTTCTACTAATAGGCACAGCTTTATCTTTAATTTCTAAGAACTCATTTGTGTAAGAATTTATCTTTTTTATGGCTGCTATAAAAGATCTATGAGTTCTAATAAACAGTTGTTTTGGTAATTTTTCTTCAAATCCGCTTATGGTTTCTCTGCAAACCACAGTTTTATCTTCCAAGTAAATTTTTAGGTAATCACTTAAGCTCTCTATATATAAGATAGAATCGAAATCTATCTTTATCATTTTTCGATCTGATCTTACAAACATAAAATCATGTTTCACCTCAACTTTATCTTCAACACTTGTCGCTTTTTCTACTGCTTCTATAAATCGATCAAAAGAGAATGGTTTTAATAAATAATCTACAATATTTAAATTAAAACCTTCCACAGCATAATCTCTATAAGCAGTTGTGAAAATAATTTTTGAGTTGTTTTTAATGATTTTTGCCAAACTCAAACCACTTATTTCTGGCATGTTTATGTCTAAAAAATAAAGATCAACTGTATTAGACTGCATGAACAAAATAGCTTCTGATGCATTTTTACATACCTTTTTCAAGACTAAAAAAGGTGTTTTTAGAATATAGGATTCTAAAATTTCTCTCGCCATTGGCTCATCATCTACAATAACACAACTGTACTTATTCATGCTTTTTTATTGGGATTGACAATTGAACTGAATACAAATCTGAGTTACTCTTAATATTTAAATCAAAAGTATCATTATAAATCATTTCTAATCGCTTTTTTATATTAACCAGGCCAATACCTTCTTTTGTTTGGCTCTTTAAGTTAGTAGAATTGGTCATTTTAAAAATCAAACTATGCTCTATTAGCTCTAAATGAATATTAACTTTTAATACGTTTTTTATTTGATGTCCATGTTTAAAAGCATTCTCCACAAAAGGCAAAAATAGCATAGGTGGTATTTCTATATCATCATTAATACCTTCTGCAACAAAATCCACGTCTAAACCATCCTGAAAGCGCAGTTTTTCTAGAGAGATATAATTATTAATGTGTTTTATTTCGTCATTTAAAGATACATAGGGCTCTTCTATTTGATATAAAATATAGTCTAATAAATTAGAGAGTTTAAGTATCATTTCTGAAGTATGTTCAGATTTTTTTAAGGCAAAACCGTAAATAGTATTTAAGGTATTGAATAAAAAATGAGGATGAATTTGCATTTTTAAAAACCTTAATTCTTGCTCTTTTAATTGCAGTTCTGTTTTTAAAATTTTGGTTTCTAAAACTCGTTTATCATCAATAGTTTTTAGATTATATTTTACTACTTTATAACTACTCATAATAGCCACAATAAAGAATACACAAACTAAAATAACACTAGGGTTTTTGGTTAAACTTGGCATTGTTTGATAATCTAAATTATAGAAAAACACAAAACCAAAAACCATAGTCATTAAAACCACACTCATGCTAAATAAGAAAGCATAAATGGTATATAACACAAACTTGCTGTACTTTTTTTGTATTAAATAATCTGGAATAATTTGATACATAAAACTGTAAGAAGCTACAATGGATACTGCACTTAAAATGGTAGAAAACCAAAAAATAAAACTCTTGTTGGCAGAACCCACACTAAAAAAAGTAAAAAAGAAAAACCAAACACCTACCCAAAACAAGAGGTGTAAAGGCACTTTTTTTATTTTATGAAGTACATTCTTATTCATACTACAAAATAAGGTTTTTTTTATCTTGCAAAAGTAAACTAGAGACGAATTACAGTTTTAATAGTCGATTCTACTTGTTTTGTGTAAAATAGTACTAAGACTAACATTTAGGTTAAAAGCAGTTGAAATTTAGAAGTTCGTCGCAAATAAAATTACAAACTACTATTTAAAGATACATTTACACTATAATTAAAAAAGATACATTATGAACTTTATTATGGAAGGTGGACCAATATTTATGGTTCCTTTATTACTACTATTAATTGCAATTATTGTTTTATTTGTAAAAGGATTAAAAGACAATTCCGAAAAAACTAGAAATTTATTAAAAGAACTTAGTTTATTTTCTTTTGTGTTTGGAGTTTTAGGTTTTATTATTGGAATGCTAGGTGCTTTAGAAGCCATTTCACAAGCAGCAGATATTTCTTCACAAGTTTTGGCTGGCGGTTTTAAAGTTGGCTTATTGTCCCCCACTTTTGGTTTAGTAATCTTTCTAATTGGGAAACTTTTTTCTATTATTTTGATTTCTAAAAAAAGCTAACCACTACAATTATTCGCTTTTAAAAACATCAACTCTAATAAAGAGTTGATGTTTTTTTTGTTTGTATTTTTGTATAGATGAATAAAGACAAAGTTTTCTTATTATTAAATGGTGATAAACCAAAGCATTTACCAAATTTAGATGAGTATAAACTAATTTGTGCTACTGATGGTGCTTACAAATACTTAGAAGAAAACAACGTTTCTCCTAATTTTGTTACTGGCGATTTTGATTCTTTAACCAATTTTCCAAAAGACATAGAATTCATAGAAACTCCAGATCAAGATTTTACAGATTTTGATAAAATACTTCAAATTCTATTTGATAAAGGATTTTATCATGTTGATGTTTATGGTGCAAGTGGTTCAGAACAAGATCATTTTTTAGGTAATTTACACACAGCTATTCAATGGCAATACAAATTAAAACTTACCTTTTATGATAATTACAGCACGTATTATTTAGCTGATAAGGTTACATCAATTAAAAACTGCAAAGAAAAAATTGTTTCACTAATACCTTTTCCTGAAGCAAAGCAAATTTCCACTCAAGGGTTACAATATCCTTTAAAAAAGGAAAACTTGACTTTTGGAGAAAGAATAGGCACTAGAAATAGAGCCGTTAAAAATGAAGTTAGCATTTCCTTTACAGAAGGAAATTTATTTATCTTCATCAATCATTAAATAGAATGGATAGAAAAATTAAATTATTGTGGGATTTTAGAGGCCCTGATGCAAAAGAAACTGCAAAACATCATACCATACATTTAAAAGAATTTGCTGTTTCAGAAAAACTAGCGTTTCATGAAACTGATATCAAAGAAAACAATCCTATGTTGGTTTCTGCCTACATAATTGTTGATGAAAAAGACTTGAAAACGTATAGAGATGCCTTAAAACCACATAGAGGAGAAATAGCATAAATTAGAAATACAATGCCAAAAAAAAGTATCAATCAATTTATAGTAAAATCATTAATATTATTTAGTTTCTTTTTAATTGGTAGTTGTAAAACGCAAAAAGAGTCTAAGAAATACAAACTAGAAGTTTACCAAACTTCTTTTTCTGGTGATAACCTCAAACTAGTCACAACAGATAATAATTCAGAAGATAAAAAAGCCACAAAAAAAGTTAATATTTCAATTCATCCTGAAATTGAATTTCAAAAATATTATGGATTTGGAGCATCATTTACAGAATCTTCAGCTTGGAATTTGGCAACAATTCCTGCAAATCTTCGTAAAGATGTATTGAACAAACTTTTTAGCCCAACAAAGGGCGTTGGCTTTTCATTAACCAGAACTCATATAAATAGTAGCGACTATTCCAACAATCACTATACGTATGTAGAGGAAAACGATTTGAGTTTATCAACCTTTAGTATTAACGAAGATTTAAAAGGATTCACAGGGAATGAAAACGATCAAGTAAAAAACATTGCTCTAGAAGAACCTAGTTACGATTTAATACCAATGATTAAAGAGGCTTTAGATGTTGAAGGTGCAGATTTTAAATTGATTGCTTCACCCTGGAGCCCTCCTTCTTGGATGAAAAGTAATGAAACTAGCCCAATGACAAATGGTAGTTTACTCCCAAAATACTATCCTATTTGGGCAGAATATTTATCTAAATATGTAAGCGCCTATAAAGAAGAAGGAATTGATATTTGGGGTTTAACTCCACAAAATGAACCCCTTCATTATCATGATGCTAGATGGGATAGTAATGGTTTTACACCAGAACAAGGTAGAGATTTTTTAAAAAATCATTTAGGCCCTCAATTTGTAAAAGATGGTCATTTAAATACATCCAATTTAATTGAAGGTGTTAAAATTATAATCTACGACCATAACAAATCTGTTATGAATAATTATGCAAACACCATCTATAATGATGCTGAAGCGAATAAATATGCTTGGGGAACTGGGTTTCATTGGTATGCAAATTCTGAGTTGAAAGCAAATAATTATTATGCTGACGAACTAGACAAACTGCATAAAAACTGGCCTAAAAAAGCCATGATTCATACTGAATCTAGTATTGATTTAGATGTTAAAGATCCTATTGGGCAGTATTGGAGAGAAAGTACAGATTATGCAGGTAAATTTATTCCTTTTGAAACTTATGCCTATGATATTATTACAGATTTAAATCATGGCACACAAGGCTATATTGAGTGGTGCATGATTTTAAGTAATGAAGGCAAACCAAATCCTTATGACAATTTTAATAGCGCTCCTGTTTTGATAAATCCAAATACAGATGAAGTCATATACACTCCTTTATATTATTTATTGGGTCATTTTAGTAAATTTATTAGGCCTAATGCAGTTAGAATTGATGCAAAAAGTTCAAAAATTGATGGTATTATTTACACTACTGCTAAGAATAAAGATGGCAGTTTAGTACTTGTAGTTTACAACAATAACAAAGATTCATTTGAAATTTCTTTGGATATAGAAAATAATAATTATAGTTTAATAATCGAGGCAAAAGCGATACAAACCATTGTTTTAAAGTAGCAATATTACCCATAATTTTGATTGATAAAATTCTCATAACTAAAAGTATACGGTCTTAAAAATGAATATTAATTTTATAAAAGACATAAGTAAAGGGGAAGCAAAAGATGCTTTTCGATTGGCAATTCAATCTGCTTTGGCTGGTGCCATTTGCTATTATTTAATGGTTCTTTTGGGTATTTCTGAACGTTTTGTTGGAGTTTTATCTGCTATTTTAGTAATCGAGCCTAGTATTGGCAACACCTTTCAGCAGGCAAAAGGTCGAATTCTTTCTACAATTGTAGGTATTATAATTGGTTTTGTTTTTGTAGCCTTAATTCCTTGGGACTTGGGTGTAATTCTATCTTTACTTCTTTCGCTTTTTATCATTAACGGAATTGCAAGTTTTAGACCTGAATGGAGGTATGGAGTTGTTGCTGCAGTTGCATTAGCCTTGGGTTCTGAAGGTGATGCTTACGATTTGGCCTTAAACAGATTACTTTCTATAGGATTTGGTGTAGCAGTCGGAATTTTAATTTCGCTAATCGTTTGGCCAGACACCTCAGAAAACAGAACAATTAGATACATTCGTAAAGCTTTAAAAAATACTTGCGATCGTTTTAGAATTGAATTTGGCAATACCAGAGATGAAAAAAATGAGAAAACCACTAAGGTAAATAACAACTTTAGCACAAATATAAATCAGGCTAAAAACACTGCAGAATCAATTACTTTTAATGATAAAAAATCAATTTTACAGCTCATAGAAAGTACAGAAAGGTTGTATAATTCTATTACTATAATTCAAAGAGTTGCAGATAAATCGAACTCTAATATTACAAATGGTGAAGCAGGAATCGAAAAAAATTCTGAGAAAGTAACTGAAAAAGCATGGGAAATAATTGAGTCTTTTTCTAAAAAAGAAAAAGTTACAGAAAAAGATTTATCTAAATTTTCTGAGTTAATAGATACTACTAAATCTAATATTCAGATTAAGGTAGATGATAAAGAACTAAGTCTTTTAAGAAATACTTTTATGTTTGGTTTAATTGAAATTGAAGATTCCATTCAACAGCTCTATAAAAATTTTAAAGAGCAATAATTCACATTTATTTTAACTTAAACTTCATAAAAACTGGTAGGTGATCTGAAGCCTGTTCAAATTCATTCAATACACGACCTGAAACATATTCTATAGTTTCTTTTGTGTAAAAAATGTAATCAATTCTTTCATAAGGTTCTTTTGTATCAAAAGTATTGGCAATTTCATCATAATTGAAAGCCGCATTTCCTATGCTATCATCCTTAAAAAACGTTTGTACTACAGATGATTTATCTCTAGCTCTAGCGTTAAAATCACCTAAAAGTAAAGTTGGATAATCGTTTTTATATTTATTAAAAATAGCCTCTACTTCTTGAAATTGTTTTGCTCTTGTTGGTTTATCAAAAGCTTCTAAATGAATGTTTATAATTACAATTTCTTTACCATTAATATTAGATTTTACAATTTGAGCTAGCCTTTCTAAATAAAAAGCATCTCTATAAAAAGGAGAATCTTCTACTCTAGAAAGCACCACTCTTTCTTGATTTGCTAAAGGATATTTGCTAAGAATAGATTGCCCAGAAATTACCTTACCAAAATGCATACTAATGGGCCAATAAGGAAAAGGTAAATAGTTTTCATCCCAATTCACAGTTCTTGCACTGTAATTGTAGCCTAAACTTGCAATTTCTTCTTCCTGATTTATATGGTAAGAGCGTGATGCGTTATAATCAATTTCTTGAAAAGCAATAATATCTGGATTTACGGCTTGTGTTTCTTTTTTTACCTTTTGTAAATTGTTCTCAAATAAACTTTTTGGTTTTGGTACAGGTCTGTTATTCGTCATTCCACTTAAATAACCAATATTATAGGTGGCTATGCTAAAAACGGAATCATTTTCACCTGTTGCCATACTCGAATTATGAGTTATACTTGAATACTCACTTTCCTCTAAACTGGGTGATGATGCCCAAAAATAAAAAACAACCAATGCTATAATTAGCAACCCTAAAAGACGTAAAATTATTTTAAATAAATTCTTCATTAACTTTCAGGTGTGTTTTCTGGTGGAACATCATTTTTAAACTCAGTAAGAATATTTTGTATTGTAGCATTAATACTTTCTTTACTGGTATTGTATTTTGGCGATAAATTACTTTTATCTGGAAATTGCTCTATAGTTACGGTTGTAGATGGGAATGCAAACTCTACACCCAAAGCAGCCGCTAATTTTATAATAGCAATATGCAGCCTGTGTTTAGAGGTTTGTTCTTCGCTCCAAGCTAAACTTTTAAAATATACGTTTACCATTATTAATAAAGCAGAATCTCCAAAACCTGTAAACTCTACATTGTAAGAATCAGATCTGGTTTCTGGATGTTCTATAATTATTTGGCGAACACCATTTACAAAAGCCTCTATTAATTCTGGAGGAGTATCATACCTTAAACCAAGATTGGTATTATACCTTCTGTATAAACGTAAGCCCTTATTATTGATTACAATTTCAGAAAGTTTACTATTTGGTATTTGATAAATTGAAGTATCTGCAGCTCTAACTCTAGTAGATCTAAACCCTACTCTTTCAACAGTTCCTACAACTTCACCTGCTTCTATCCAATCGTCTATATGAAAGGGTTTATCTAAGAAAATCATTATGGTGCCAATCAAATTCTTAACAGTGTCTTGCGATGCTAAAGCAAAAGCCAAACCACCAATGGTAGCACCTGCTATTAAAGTTGTAGTATCTACACCAAATATGGTTAATAATCTAAAGAACCCTAAAACAAGTACTAAACCTGTAAAAAAGTTATTTAGAATTGGCACTAATTGATCATCTAACCTGCTATGTGTATTTTCTGTAAACTCAGCATAAATTTTCATTACTACTTTAATCAGCTTTAAGAAAACATAAATCCAAAAAACAGTTTCAACGATACTCAATCCAAGAAAAACCCATCTATTTACCTCTAAAGTGAATTGTAAAGAAGGAAAAACTACATCTATCAAATTAATAGAAAGCAACAAGCTAATTGGGTGTGCCAATTTTTTTAGCACCTTATCTACCTCTAAATCAGCATTACTTTTAGTAATATAATGTTGAATTTTCTTCAATAACCAAAAGGCAATTTTTCTAAAGAAATAATATAATACAATTACTAAACTCAGTAGAATTAATAGCGCAACTAATTGCCAAATTTCGATACCAAAAAATCCTTTATGGCCATATTCAGGCACTATTTCTTGCAACCAATTTATATACCAAGGAAAAACATTGTTGTAGATTGCATCTATTTTCAGTACAGTTTCTTCTGAATAATACCAATTGTTCCCTTTTTTTTCCAAATAAATTTCTGGCAATCTGTTTGGGAAAATGATATACCTAGAATATGCATTAATCCCTACAGAATCTTTATAATCTTCGTCTGTTGGTATTGAATTTAAATCAATATAAAGACCTTTACCATCTAAAACCTGCTTTATTTTAATGGCCTTTCTTACTGCTTTTTTCTGCTCTAAACCTCTAATGGTTTTTGCAGATTTCTTAGGTTGATAATTATTATCCTGTAAAAAATTTAAGTGTGTATTTAGTGTAGCTCTTGGGTTACTTAAATCTACAAAAACGCTATCAGACGCAATGTCTTGAGCCATTATTATTGATGGTAGAAATAATAAAATGCACAGTAATTTCTTCATTCTCAATATTGTTAAATACTTGTTAAACAGAAAACAAATTTAAACCTTTTCTAATTTCTAGGGTCAAAGAAGTATAAATAAAACATTAAACAAATTATAATTATGAAAAAAATAGCAAGCATTTTAGTTTTAGTATTCGCATTTACTTTTACTACTCAAGCACAGAAAAAAAGAAAAGATAAAAGACCTAATCTTTCTGTTGAACAACGTACAGAATTGGCAGTTAAAAAAATGACTTTAGATTTAGATTTATCAAAAAAGCAACAAGATGAAATTAAACCATTATTAATGAACCAAGCAGCAGAAAGAAAAGCTGCAATGGAAAAAAGAAAAGCTTTACGTGTTGAAGATAAAAAGCCATCTGCAGATGAACTTTTTGCAATGAGAAGTCAGCAATTAGAAGCTAAAATTGAATTCAAAAATAAAATGAAGGATATTTTAAAAGCAGAGCAGTTTGAGAAGTTTGAAAAAATGAATGAAGAGAGAAAACAAAAAGGAAAAAAGATGATGAAACGAAAAAGAATGAAAAAAAGAATGGAAAACAGAAGAGAGAGATAGAAAACTAGTTTTGGTTGATTAGTTGAATTGATGCCCGATTTCGAATAGGAAATCGGGTTTTTTATTCTTTAAACCAACTTGAATATTTTACATAGTTATTGGCAATTCTATCAATTTCTCCAGAAATTAATTCTTTAGAAATATCCTTAACCTTTTTAGCCGGTACACCTGCATAAATACTACCACTTTCTACTCTAGTGTTTTTGGTTACAACAGCACCTGCAGCTATAATTGAATTAGATTCTACAATACAATCATCCATAATAATAGAACCCATACCTACCAAAACATTGTCATGAATTGTACAACCATGTACAATTGCATTATGACCTACAGAAACATTATTACCTATTGTAGTTGGCGATTTTTGATACGTTGCATGTATTACTGCACCATCTTGAATATTCACCTTATTCCCTATTTTAATATAATGCACATCTCCTCTAATTACAGCATTGTACCAAACAGAACAATCTTTACCTAAAGACACTTCACCCAAAATTGTGGCATTTTCAGCCACAAAACAATCTTCAGGAATTTGTGGTGTAAATCCTCTTACAGCTTTAATAATTGGCATAATTCAACTTTGATTTTTTTATCTTTTAATAATTAATTGCTGTCCTATAGCTATGGTATTGCTAGATAAATTATTGATTTTTTTTAGCAATTGAACCGAAATTCCGTATTTTCTACTGATTGAATATAAGGTTTCCCCTTTTTTAACTTCGTGAATATTGGATGATTTCTTTTCTATTACAATCGGTTTTGTAAACGTTTCGCTATCATTTAGCTTTTTTATTTCTTTGGTGTATTTACCTCTTTTGATTTTATCAAACTCATACAAATGATAATCTTTTATCAATTTTAAAAGTTTAACTGGGTACTTTTTATCTGTTGCATAACCTGCTTTTCTTAAACCAAAAGCCCATTTTTTATAATCTTTAATATTATAATCAAATAAAAATGCATAACGTTTTCTTCTGGTTAAAAATAACGAATGATCATTGTACGAAGTTTCTGGATATAAATATTTTCTAAAACACTCACCTTTCTCATCATCATCATGATACACTCTTTCACCTTCCCAACCTGTATGACATTTAATGCCAAAATGATTGTTAGATTTCAAAGCCAACTCACTCCTACCCTTACCAGATTCTAAAATTCCTTGAGCCAATGTTATACTTGCAGGTATTTTATATTCGTGCATTTCTTTAACTGCAATAGGGGCATACTTTTTAATATAAGCTAATGTGTATTTGTTTAAATTAGGATTTCTTTTTTCTAATTTTTTAACGATTTCTTTTTGATTAACAGAAGGCAGTTCTACAGGCTCCGGCTCAATAATTACTACTCCAGGATTTTTTTTATTTACAATTTTTCTTTTTGACCCACAGCTTTGTAAAAGAAATATAATTGATAAAAAAAGTAAAAACCGAATGCGCATTATTGTTGTATTAAAGATTGATTTTTTGCTGCTAACTTTTTATTAAAACCTACTATACCTTGTAAACCTCCTGTATGAATTGCAAGTATTTTAGTTTTAGACGGAAAATGATTTTTACCTATTAAATCTAAAACACCGTAAACCATTTTTGCTGTATAGACAGGGTCTAATAAAATGTCTGATTGGTTTTTAAAGGTGTTTATGAAACGAATTAAATCATCATTATATTTTGCATAACCTCCAAAATGATAATCGTTTTGTAAACTCCAATTCTCTTTTGATTTTACATATTTTTTGATTTCCTCTTCTAAAAAACTCCCTTTTAAAGCAGGAAAACCCAAACATTTTTGATGATTTTGCAATGAATTTATAACTCCAGAAATAGTACCTCCAGTTCCAACAGCCGAACAAATATAATCGAAAATTGCGTCTTGATTTGTTAAAATCTCTTCACAACCTTTTATAGCCAATTGGTTTGTACCTCCTTCAGGAATCAAATAAAAATCGCCAAATTCTTTACTTAAATCTGCTATAAAATACGTTTGTTCTTTATTTCTATAATCAGCTCTAGAAATAAATTTAAAAGTCATTCCATTTTGATGAGCCTCTCTTAAAGTAGCATTTTCAGCTAGTGTTTTTTCTAAATCGTTAGCCAATTCTTCGCCTCTAATAATACCAATAGTTTTAAAACCATTTAGGCTACCTGCAACAGCTGTTGCTACTATATGGTTTGAAAATGCGCCTCCAAAAGTTAATAATGTTGTTTTATTTTGCTTTTTAGCTTCGGCTAAGTTGTATTTTAATTTTCTGAATTTATTACCTGAAACAAATGGGTGAATTTCGTCTTCTCTTTTTATATAGAGCTCCACATTTTTCTGTGTTAAAATAGGTAGCTCTATTTTATGATTCTCGGAAATATAGGGTTTATTAAAGTCCATAAAAATTAATTTCCAAAGATGAAGTAAACTTTATAATTAAGAAAAATTAGAGATTTGCTCTTCTACTTTTTCCCAATCTTCCATTAAGGTATCTACTTTTGCCTTTTTTGCTTTGTAGTTTTTAAAGAAGTTAGGTCTTGCAGAAACTTCATCATAATTATTAGCAAGCTCTAAATCTATCTTTTCAATCTCTGTTTCTAAATCTGCGATTTCAGTTTCAATTTTAGACAGCTTATTGTTTAGTTTTTTCAACTCTTTTTCTTGCTCTCTAGATAATTGATGTGCTTCTTTTTTAGTAGTATCTTTTTCTACTTTTACAACCGTTTTCTTTTCTGCTTCACGTAAACTTTCCATTTTGTGTTGCTCTAAGAAATAATCAATATCACCTAAATATTCTTTAATCTCTTTATCTCTAAATCCGTAAACAGTAGAGGTTAAGCCTTGTAAAAACTCTCTGTCATGAGAAACTACAATTAAGGTACCATTAAAATTATTTAAAGCTTCTTTAAGTACAGTTTTAGAGGCAATATCTAAATGGTTTGTAGGCTCATCCATTATTAAAACATTAAAAGGTTGTAATAATAATTTACATAATGCCAACCTGTTTCTTTCACCTCCAGAAAGTACTTTGGCTTTTTTATCTACAGCATCTCCACCAAATAAGAAAGAACCTAACATATCTCTAACTCGCATTCTGTTAGAATCTGTTGCAGCATCTTCCATAATTTCTAATACTGTTTTTTCTGGTGGTAAGTATTCAGATTGATTCTGAGCAAAATAACCTACTTCTACATTATGCCCTAATTTTAAATGCCCTTCAAATGGAATTTCGCCAACCATCATTTTTGCTAAAGTTGATTTTCCTTGTCCATTTTGACCAACAAAAGCAATTTTACTATTTCTTTCTATCAATAAATCAACACCTTCTAAAACGTGTTTATCTCCATAACTTTTAGACAAATTTTCTGCTTCAACAATAATTTTACCTGGTTCTCTAGAAATTGCAAAACGCACATTCATGGCTTGATTATCATCTTGATCTACTTCAATCAACTCTACTTTGTCTAGTTGTTTCATTAAAGATTGAGCCATAGAAGCCTTACTTGCTTTTGCTTTGAATTTATCTATTAATTGTTGTTTCTGCTTAATTTCTTTTTCTTGATTCTTTTGCGCTTGCAGTTGTTTTTCTTTGATTTCTCCTCTTAATTCTAAGAACTGAGAATAAGGCTTTTTGTAATCATAGATCTGCCCTAAAGAAATTTCTATAGTTCTGTTAGTAACATTATCCAAAAACATTTTATCGTGAGAAACCAAAACAATTGCACCTGAATAGCCCTTTAAAAAGTTCTCTAACCATATAATAGATTCTATATCTAAGTGGTTAGTTGGCTCATCTAACAACAGAATATCATTATTTTGTAATAACAATTTTGCGAGTTCAATTCTCATTCTCCATCCACCAGAAAAGGTATCTGTAAGCTTATTAAAATCCTCTCTCTGAAAACCTAAACCTTGTAATATTTTTTCTGTATCTCCTTGATAATTATAACCTCCAAGAAGTTCATAACGTTCTTGTTTGTCTGTAAGATCTTGAATTAATTGTGTGTAAGAATCACTTTCATAATCAGTTCTTGTAGTTAGCTGATTGTTAATTTCTTCTAACTCTGCTTCTATTTTTTTTATTTCTTCAAAAGCTTGATAGGCTTCTTCTAAAATTGTTCTTCCTTCTACAAAATCTATGTCTTGTCTTAAAAAACCAATTTGTACATCTTTGTCAAAAGCCATTGTACCTCCACTACTCTCTATATCTTTAGAAAGTACTTTTAGTAGTGTAGATTTACCTGCACCATTTTTACCTATTAAACCAATTCTGTCTCCTTTATTTAATTTAAAAGTGATACCAGAAAATAGGTCTGTTCCCATAAAAGAAACAGTTAAGTTGTGTACGTTTAACATGAAATGTGATAATTGTTACTAAATAAAAGTGGTAAAAATTTTACCTTTGGCAAAAGTAGAGAAATTTTAAAGTTATGATGTTTAAAAAAGGAACAAAAATCTATAGTATTGCAAACGGAAAGTGCCCCAAATGTCATGAAGGAGATTTCTTTGCTCATGGTATTACCTTCAATCCTACAAAAATTACTCAAATTCACGATACTTGTTCTCATTGTAATTTAAAATATATGATAGAGCCTTCTTTCTTTTATGGTGCTATGTATATAAATTATGGAATTACAGTAGCCATTTCTGTTACTGTATTTTTAATTGCAAAACTTGGTTTTCAATTAGATTTATTAAACTCTTTTTTAACTGTTTTAGGTACCCTTATAATTACTGCACCTTTAAATTTACGGTTATCTAGAATTCTATGGATAAATATGTTTGTAAGTTATGATGCCAATGCAGCAAAAAACACATCAGAAAAACTAGAATAATTACTACTCAAAACGTTTAATATTTATTTCTGGATCTAGTTCTTTTCCTTTTTCTAGATAATTAAAAAGCGCATCTGCCATGGTTGGTGCAATCATTACACCTCTTGTACCCAAACCATTTAAAATTGCCAAATTAGGAAAAGCTGGTTGCCTGCCAACCAAAGGTCTTCTATCTTTTATAGTTGGTCTAATACCTGCAGTTTGTGAAAGTATGGTGTAAGGAACATCAATTACTTTGTTAAGCTTTTCAATCAACTCTTCTCTACCTTCTTTAGATGGTTTAGATGTTTTATCTGACCAGTTAAAAGTTGCGCCTACTTTGTAATTATCTTCTCCTAAAGGAAGTACAAATAAGGTTGATTTTAATTGAAAATCAATCTTTAAATTTGGGGCATGAATTGTAATTAACTCACCTTTTACTTCATTCAAGGGTAAATAGTTAAAAAATATATTTTCTCTCATACCAAAACCTTCACAGAAAACAATGGTACTTGAGTCTATATCTTGATATTGCACGTGGTTTGGATGAAATTTTATTTGCTGATGTTTGAATTGCTCAAACCTGATCATATCTCTTTTTTCTAGATAAGCTCTGTAGGTATCTACAAGTTTTTTAGTGTCAATTCTACCTGTTTGTTTCACATTACCAAAACCAAAACTTGAAATCACACCTTGCTTTTGCTCATGATCTAAATTAGGTTCTAAAAACTCTACTAATTTTGGATTATCTAAAGCCGTAAACCAATTGTTTTGATCTTCTATAGATTTAAATACTTTCTTTGTTTGGAATTTATAATCGAAAGTTGTTTGGAATTTCTCTTCTAAGGATTCGTAAAAAGGCAATGCTAGCTCTAATTGCTGTTTTGCATTCCAAACTGGAGTAAATCTTTTTAGAATTACAGGATTGTAGACTCCACCAGCTACTAAAGACGATGTTTGAGAACTATCTTCAAAGACTATAAAGCTTTTATTAGCCTTTATTAGCTGCTCTGCAAACGCCAAACCAGCCAAACCTAAACCAACTATTATGTAATCTAATTTCACGCTGTAAAAGTAGTTAAGTTTTCTTTTAATTTAAAGCCTAACTAACGCTTTTAAATTAGTTTAGCCCTGATTGCAGCAATTGTTTGAGCTCTTTTTGAGGTACGAAAAAAAGCGAGTGCGAAAAGCAGGAAATGGCTTCAAATAAAAAACGCTTGCTTTCGCAAACGTTTTTAATATTTCAACTAGTGTACTTTAGTAGTTCCACATGTCTATTTCTCGATTTCTGATGTCTTCTTTAATTTTGTTAGCTTCTAACAATTGAAATAAAGAATTGCCTCGTATATAATCTTCTATGGCTCGATTACCATAAATATTTTCTTCTCTAACAATGACTGAGTTAAATCGTCTAGCATTTAAAAGGTGATCATAAGAAATTGGTTGTGCTGCATTCATAGGATTGAAAACCTTAGAATCGTGCAATACCTCTCTTGCATCTGGAAAGAAAATCCAAAATAACTCGTATAGATTATCGTCTTCTATATTTTCTACTCCTAATGTTTGTACATCTTTACCCATAGGTGCCAAAGCCAATAAACGATATTTCATTTCTCCTTGACGTTTATCAAAATACCACATACCTTTTAGCATGTAACCAGCAACGTCTTCTGTTTGAAGGTTAAAAGTGTCTACATATCCATTTTCATCTCTAATATTTACCAAACGAGTTTCAATTTCATCTTGAGTAATTTTAGAAGTGAAGAAAGAATCTGTGTAGGCTTCTTTAATTTTACCTTGTCTGATACCTTTAATTAAAGTATCGAACAATGATCTTCTATCTGAAGAAATACTTGTTGTATCTATTGGAAAATAATAAGGTAAGTTTATCTTTTGATTTAAATCTACAAACTCCCAAACCACTTTAGACCACATGATATCTCTATCATCTACATACCCATAAGGTATCGGGCCATCATTATCTGCCTCTAATCTTTCTGTACTTCTTTTTCCTATTTCACCTGCAGATTTTGCATTTAACACATTAGCTTGTGCGTTTACAAAACTTGCTGATAGACAGAAAAGAAATACTAGTATGCAATTTCTAACCATAATTTATATTTTTCTAATTAGTCAGCTCTATATTAACTGGCAATACTTTTTTAAACGGAGTACCATTATAGGTTGCTTTTATATCGTAAATATTGATGATATCTCCTCTTCTTGCTTTTGATAATACTTTTTTAGCAGCTGCACTTAATTTTGTACCCTTAACTATAATAGTTAATTCACCAGGAACTTTAATTTTAAAGCTCTGTACTTGAATTTTTAAATCGAATTCAAAATCTGGTAAACCTGCACTTATTGGTGAATTGTTTAAACCTGATTTTGGCATTCTTACAGTACCAAATTGATTACGAACAGAACCCTGTGCTGCTGGTACATCTTTAATTCTAAATGTTGCTTTAGAGTTTACAGTTTTACCACTACTTAATTTAGCACTTACATTTATAGTAGCAATGTTTCCACTACCAGGTCTAACCACATAACCTGCTCCTGCTTTTGTTAATTTACCTCCTGTTGCAGAAACTTTTAAATTGCTTGCTCCTACACCTGGTAATGATACTGAAATAGGGTTATCTAAACCTCTATATACCACATTCATTTTATCTGCAGATACTACTGCAGAACTTGGTTCTGCAATTACAGAATATTTACTTTCAAATGGTACTGGAACTTCCTCTCCATTTTCTCTAAAGAAAATAGTACCTTTTATTGTTTTCTCACCAACATTACCTGCTGGCAGATTTAAAATTACTTGTCCATTTTGTACAGCATCTGTTGCATCTTTACCATTTAAAATAACTTTATCTGGCACTAAAGAGGCATCATATCTACCTAATACAACTTCACCTGTAACTTTCTCGCCTGCGAAATATGCACTTTTATTTAAACGTACAATACCTGTATAATTGTTTAGTGATAAAGCTTCTTCTAATTTACCCCCTAAAAGATCTGTAACAATATCAGATTCTGTGTTTCTGATATCTGCTTGCATTTGTGTAAAGTTCGTTAATGAAGCCACCATTGGAAAACCTTCATATCTTGCTTTTAAAAACGGAACTTCTTTTTCTGTTTCAGAATCTATTACTGGATCTGTAGAAAATCTTTTCTTTAAGACAGGTGCAAATTTACTATCACTACCCAAAACGTCAATTACGTTAGTTCTGTAAGCATTTATTCTATCTAAAAACTCTTGACCTTCTGCAGTATATGTATCTCCTTTAAAGAAATATGTATCTAACCAGTCTGTTTTATCCATTGCTTCATAATCATCTTTATCTTCAATTTCAGTCAACATTTTAGACTTTAATGCAGCTAGATAATCATAGAAATCATTTGAATACGTTTTAATTTTATCTGCTTGAACTTTTAACGGTCCAAACTTTTCTTTCTGTTCTGACGCTTTCAAATCTAAATTTGCATAAGCCTCTTGATTTTTCTCAATTGTAGAAATATTATTCTCTACCAATTTTTCGTTCATGAAGCCAAAAGCTGATAAAACCTCTTTACTCATATTCATTGCTAACATTGCAATAAATACTAAGTACATTAAGTTAATCATCTTCTGCCTTGCAGACATTTTTCCTCCTGCCATATCTTAATTAGTTTTTTTTGTTAATATTTAAATTGAACTAATTATTTGCTTGACATTGCAGATAACATATTACCATAAACTCCGTTTAAAGAAGATAGGTTTTTCGCTAAAGAATCCATTTGCTCTTTTAACCTTTCTGTATTTTCAACAACTGCTGAATTTAATTCAGTTTGCTTGCTAGAGTTTTCTACTTGAACTTTGTATAAATTATTTAATGTTTCCATTTGAACAGCTGCCATAGACACTTGCTCATTGTATTTGTTTGTAGATGAAATTGTTTCTGATGCTGCAGATAAACCTTCTGCTGCTCCTTGAAAGTTTTTCATGCTGCTTCCTAAATTTTGCATCAATTCAGCATCAATCTTAGCTTCGTGCAATAAATTATCTAATTTTTGAGATAACATACCTTCTGCACCTACTTTTTCTTCTACTGTTACACTATCTTCACCCAATTCAGGATACACTTTAGACCAATCGAATTCATCTTCTGGAGTATCGAAAGCTGAAATGGCGAATACACCTGCTTCCACTAATAAACCAATAGTTAGCATTACACCTCCTGTAATAGGACCAATTGAAATATGTTGAATTTTAAATAGAGCTCCAATAATTACAACTGCTGCTCCCATTCCGTAAACGAAATTCATTGTTTTCTTATAAGTTCTTGACTGTGCCATGATTCTTCTTGTTTTTTTTAAAGTTTTAGTTATTAGTTGTACCAATGTAATTTTGAACGGTTCTAAAGCCAATATAGCTTCTAGCTGTATCTGCATACTCATAATCTCTAGACCCCACTTCTAAATAATATGCTACATCTTTCCAAGAACCTCCTCTTACAATTTTTCTTTTATTTTTTCTATCTTCTACATTCGGGTTCATAGTTGAAGCCATGTAGTAAGATGATAAATTATATGCTGTGTTTGTCCACTCTGAAACATTACCAGCCATGTTGTATAAACCGTAATCATTTGCATTGTATGATTCAGCCTCCATTGTATAAAGAGCGCCATCTACAGCGTAATTACCTCTAACTGGTTTAAAGTTTGCTAAGAAACAACCTCTATCACTAGTTGTACTTCCTGTACCCCAAGGATAAGTTGCAAATTCTAGACCACCTCTTGCTGCATATTCCCATTCAGCTTCTGTTGGTAATCTAAATGCAGGCACTTGAGCTGCATTCTTTTTATTCTTTAAATAATCGTTCTTCTTTTTAGTTCTCCAATTACAGAAAGCATTGGCTTGCCCCCAAGTTACACCTACTACAGGATAATCTCCATAAGATTGGTGAGAAAAATAATCTTGGTGCATTGGATCATTATAAGAATAATTAAAGTCTTTAACCCATACTGTTGTATCTGGGTAGATATTTAAAATTTCTGTTTGTACAAAATCTTTTCTATCACCACCTTTTCTTGCTGCATTATCTCTATCAAACCAAGAATATTTGTACTTTAAAAATTTAGTGTTAAAGGTTCTAACACCATCTACTGCATCTTCTCTACTGATGTATAAAGAATCCATAACCTCTACATAATCCATATCTGGATATTCTTCTTTTTTCCAGATTAAATCTTCTTCCCAATTCAAAGGTTGTATCGTATCAAACTGATAATAGTTTTCATACATATATCTTTGGTAAGGTGTAGAGTTTTCTACTGTATCTTTAAACTTGTATAACTGAATACCTGTAGCTCTGTTATTATTACCTGTAGGATCTGGCTCAGAACCTAAAGCTGCAAACTCTGCTTGATAGGCCAATTTTGTTCTTACTACAGAATCTCTAACCCAATAAACAAATTCTTTGTATTCGTTATTTGTAATTTCTGTTTCATCCATAAAATATGGCCTAACAGTTACTGTTTTTGTTGGTGAGTTCATTGTACCAATAATGTCCTCATCTTGCTTACCCATTGTAAATGAGCCTCCTGGAATTAACACCATACCAAATGGTTTTTCTGAAAACCACTTCTTTTTAGACTTGACTCCTACTAATTCCCCTCTATCATTAGAACCACAACTGTAAAAAACGGCTATTAAAAGTGCAAATATTGCTGCTTTCTTCATATTTTATTTTTGTCTTTACTAAAAGTTCGTAAACCTATTATTTTTTTTGCTAAAATACAATGTTGAAACTGCATTTTAACGTATTGAAATTTATATTATTATTTAGTTACATCATTTTTTGCATGGCCTTATACCACCTTTCTGGTATAATTTGTTTGGTAGCCTCTGTATAATCTTTAAATGTACATGGTATTAACGCATGTCTTTTGTATTTATTATCTGATAAAATATTTATCTCTATCCACCAACGACCTGTTTTGTTACTTTTATAAAAAACTAAAGGGTCGTCATCTTCTAACATTACTGTGAATTTTTGATAGTTTTCTTTACCCGAAAACGGATAATCTTTCACCCTATAATTCACACCTTCAATAAAATACCAAATCATTTGAGCAATAAGATTTGCAGTTTGGTGGTTGTTGTCTAACTTAGAATTGTACTCGTAAATTCCGAATGAAGACACTTTATCACTTAAACCAGCATATCTTGAAATTGCACAAATTTCTTCACCATAAAATCCGTTTGGAGAGGCATTATTATTAGCAGGAGCTTCACTTTGTCTTACAGCTCCTAAATCTATAGACACAATATCTGCATTTCTAAAAGCAGGCTCTATATTTTCTAATTCTTTAGCATTACCAAGTCTGTATGCGTCAAAAAATAAGCTATCTATAAGTTGAATTGCTTCTTGAGAATTAAAATACGTTTGGTAACCAACATTACAGTAATTGAATAAATTATTAGGCTCTTGCATAATAATTTTGCTCAAATAAGATTGTGAGGTTAACTCATCATCTATATTTCCTAAATCAAACCTGCTGTCTACAGCTGTAATATTTACTGATTGCTCTAAAGTATCGTAGGCTCTATAGTTTACGTAGGTTATGTCTTGACCACCTCCAATGATAATAGGAATGATATTTTTTTTAAGCAAAGAAGTAATTACCTCAGAAACTGCAAAATATGTATCAGAAACTTTATCACCTTTAGCGATATTGCCAATATCTGCGATTTCTGTATGCCAATCTCCAGGAAAAAGTTCGTAAATTTTTCTTCTTACAAAATGTAAATCTTCTCCACAACCAAAGTTGTTTTCCGAGTTTCTGTCTTCTTGAACACCAAAAATGGCAATCTTAACATCGTCTAATTCTGGAAAACCATTTTGGTTAGAATGAATTTTAATTTTATTCCCTAAACATAAAGGTGAGTGTAACACCAAATGAGCAAGCGCAGTTTCTTTTATAGGGGATAAGAAGTCTTTATTCATTAATTATAATTGTGTATGCAATATACCAAAAATACTATTTCTTTTTTACTGTTTTTCTCTTAGTCGTTTTTTTCTTTGCTGTTTTTTTCTTGGGTGTTTTTGCTTCAACCATCTTAACAGCCTCTTCTTTAGATAGTTTCTCAATATCTGTAGTTTTAGGAAGCTCAATTTTTATTTTGCCTTTTAAAACATTAAATCTCCCCCATCTTGCTTTTTCTACACGAATACCAACATCTTCCCAATTATGAATAACCTTATCTATTTCTTTCTGTTTCTTAACTTCGATTAATTCTACAATATCATCATCAGAAAGATTATCAAAATCGTATTTTTTATTTACGTTGATAAACATACCATTCCATTTTATAAATGGCCCAAACCTACCTACACCTTTTTGCACTGGTAAATCTTCATAATGGTAAATAGGAGCATCTGCCTTTTGTTTTGCTCTAATCAATTCTTCAGCTCTTGGTAAATCAACTTCCATAGGATTTTCACCTTTATCTAAAGAAACAAACATTTTTCCAAAACGAATGTAAGGTCCAAATCGTCCGTTAGAAACTACAACTTCTTCATCTTCGTAAGTTCCTAAGGTTTTAGGCAATAAAAACAACTCTAAAGCCTCTTCTAAAGTTATTGTTCCTAAATTCTGGTCTTTATTTAAACTTGCAAATTGCTTTTCTTCATCATCTGGAGCACCAATTTGAGCAATAGGTCCAAATTTACCTAATCTAACTAAAACTGTTTTACCAGATTTTGGATGTTTCCCTAAAATGCGTTCTCCACTTTCTCTTTCTGCATTTTCTTTAACATCCTCTACATTGTCATGAAATTTGGTGTAGAAATCTTTAATCATTTCTGTCCAATCTTCTTCTCCTTCAGAAATATCATCAAAAGAATTTTCCACTTTTGCAGTAAATCCGAAGTCTAGTATGTTTGAGAAATTTGCTACTAAAAAGTCATTCACAATGTTTCCTATATCTGTTGGTACAAGTTTATTTTTATCTGAACCTGTTTTTTCGGTTAATTGTTGCGTTTTTACAGCACCACTAGTCAAAATCATTTGCTCATAAGCCCTTTCTACTCCTTCATTCTGCCCTTTTTCTACATAACCTCTTCTTTGAACAGTAGAAATTGTTGGTGCATAGGTTGATGGACGACCAATACCCAATTCTTCTAATTGTTTAACCAAAGATGCTTCCGTAAAACGATAAGGTGGACTTGTAAAACGCTGAGTAGCATTAATAAAAATATAATCTAAACTTTCATTAACTTTAAGATTAGGCAACATACCTGCTTGTTCTTCCTCATCATCATCTTTACCTTCTAAATACACTTTTAAGAAACCTTCAAACTTAATCATCTCACCATTTGCAGTAAAGATTTTTTCGTTTTCTGAATTCTCTATTTTAATGTTAGTTCTCTCTAATTGAGCATCACTCATTTGAGAGGCTAATGTTCTTTTCCAGATTAAATCGTACAATCTATTTTGATCATATTCAGTATCTATAGAATGCATTTTCATGTTAGTAGGCCTAATTGCTTCATGCGCTTCTTGAGCACCTTTAGCTTTAGATTTAAACACTCTTTGCTTACTATATTCTTTACCATAAGAAGCTATAATCTCTTCTTCAGCTTCATTTCTTGCATCAACAGATAAATTTACACTATCTGTTCTCATATAGGTAATTAAACCAGCTTCATACAAACGTTGTGCAACTTGCATTGTTCTACCCACTGCAAAACCTAATTTACGAGATGCTTCTTGTTGTAAGGTTGATGTTGTAAAAGGTGCTGCTGGCGATTTTTTTGCTGGCTTTTTGGTTAAATCTGCAATTTTAAAATCGGCATTTGCACAAGATTCTAAGAAACTTTCTGCTTCTTTTTTAGAATCAAAATTTTTAGGAATCGTTGCTTTAAACTTCTTTCCTTCATTGTTCGAAAATTCAGCAACAACCTTATAATGTGTTTCTGGCTTAAATTCTTGTATACTTCTTTCTCTCTCTACAATTAAACGCACAGCTACAGATTGTACTCTACCTGCAGACAAACCTCCTTTTACTTTTCGCCATAAAACTGGAGATAACTCATAACCCACTAGTCTATCTAAAACTCTACGTGCTTGCTGAGCGTTTACCATGTGATAGTCTATATCTCTAGGATTTTCTACAGCCTTAAGAATAGCTTTCTTAGTAATTTCGTGAAAAACAATACGTTTGGTATTATTCTCTTTTAAATCTAGTTGTTCTTTTAAATGCCAAGCAATAGCCTCTCCTTCTCTATCTTCATCACTTGCTAACCAAACCGTTTCTGCTTTCTTTGCTAAACTTTTTAATTTTTTAACAACTGGTTTTTTATCATCGGAAACTATATATTTAGGACTAAAATCACCATCTACATCAATCCCCAATTCTTTTGATGGTAAATCTGCAATGTGCCCATAACTAGACTCTACTTGAAAATCTTTTCCAAGAAATTTTTCGATAGTTTTAGCTTTTGCTGGTGACTCTACTATTACTAAATTCTTTGCCATATATCTCTCATTTATCACTCAAAACCCATTAAACAAGGGCTATTTTAAAGTGCAAAAGTAGTTAGTTTTTTATTAAAAAAAATTTTTTCACGAATATTAGATCAATTATTAACAGAAAAACAACATTAATTTTCTGCCAATTTGTCATAAAAATATAAAATTGGTTGTATCTTTGCCCACCTTCAAATTACAAATTGAAAGATGCAACAAGTAGAGAAAATTATTGACGAAAAAATACAAGGAAAAGCCCTTGTTACAGAAAATAAGAAAGAGAATACTAAAAAATTATTCATAGAAAGTTATGGCTGTCAAATGAATATGAATGATAGTGAAATTGTAGCAGCAATTTTAGACAAAGAAGGCTATAACACTACTCAAATTTTAGAAGAGGCAGATTTAGTTTTGGTAAACACATGTTCTATTCGTGAAAAAGCTGAAACTACAGTTCGTAGAAGATTGCAAAAATACAATGCAGTAAAACAGGTTAACAAAAAAATGAAAGTTGGCGTTTTAGGTTGCATGGCTGAACGTTTGAAAGAAAAATTCTTAGAAGAAGAAAAAATTGTTGACCTAGTAGTTGGGCCAGATGCTTATAAAGATTTGCCAAACTTATTAGAAGAAGTTTATGAGGGTAGAGATGCTGTAAACGTAATTTTATCTAAAGAAGAAACCTATGGAGATATTTCTCCTGTTCGTTTAAATTCTAATGGAGTATCTGCATTTGTTTCGATTACTAGAGGTTGTGACAATATGTGTACTTTTTGTGTTGTTCCTTTTACTCGTGGACGAGAGCGTAGTAGAGATCCTAAAAGTATTTTAGAGGAAATACAGCAAATGGTGGATAAAAACTATAAAGAAATTACGCTTTTAGGTCAAAATGTAGATAGCTTTTTGTGGTATGGAGGAGGCTTAAAAAAGGATTTCAAAAAAGCTTCTGAAATGGCTCAGGCAACTGCTGTTGATTTTGCTCAGTTATTAGATATGTGTGCCACTCAATTTCCAAAAACACGTTTTCGTTTTTCTACTTCTAATCCTCAAGATATGAGTTTAGATGTTATTCATGTAATGGCAAAACATAGAAATATTTGTAAATACATTCACTTGCCTGTACAAAGTGGAAGTAATGCTATGTTAAAAGCCATGAATAGACAACATACTCGTGAAGAGTATATGGAATTGGTTGATAATATTTTTAAAATAGTTCCAGAAATGGCACTATCTCAGGATATGATTGTTGGTTTTTGTGGAGAAACAGAGCAAGATCATCAAGATACTTTAGATTTGATGGAGTATGTGAAGTATGATTTTGGATTTATGTTTGCCTACTCTGAAAGACCAGGAACTTTAGCTGGTAAAAAAATGGAAGATGATGTACCAGAAGCTGTTAAAAAAAGAAGATTGACAGAGGTAATCGATTTGCAGCAAAAACATGCTTTATATAGAACTCAACAACATTTGGGTAAAGTTGAAGAGGTTTTAATTGAAGGCACATCTAAGAAAAATCCTAATGAATGGAAAGGAAGAAATACACAAAATACAGTGATTGTGTTTCCTAAAGAGCACTATAAATTAGGTGATTTTGTAAACGTTAAAGTAGAAGATTGTACTTCTGCAACCTTAAAAGGTACTGCAGTTGGATACTCAGATAATAATTAATTTTTAGAAAAGAGAAGCAAGAGTTAAAGTATACCTACTTTTCTCTCAATTCTTTTTTATCGATTCTAAGAAAAGAAAATGGAAAACTTACAAGCTTTAAAACAACGCTTTGGAATTATTGGTAATGATGTTCAACTTAATAGGGCTTTAGAAAAAGCACTTAGAGTTGCACCTACTGATATTTCTGTGCTAGTAACTGGAGAAAGTGGTGTTGGTAAAGAGAGTGTTCCGAAAATTATTCATTCTTTATCACACAGAAAACACGCCAAGTATATTGCAGTAAACTGTGGCGCAATTCCTGAAGGAACAATTGATAGTGAACTTTTTGGTCATGAAAAAGGAGCTTTTACAGGGGCAACACAAGATAGAAAAGGGTATTTTGAAGTTGCAGATGGTGGTACTATTTTTTTAGACGAAGTTGGTGAATTACCTTTAACCACCCAAGTACGTTTATTACGTGTTTTAGAAAATGGTGAATTCATAAAAGTAGGGTCTTCTAAAGTCTTAAAAACAAATGTTAGAATTGTAGCTGCTACCAATGTTAATATGCAATCTGCGATTGAAAAAGAAAAATTTAGAGAAGATTTGTACTACAGACTTAGTACTGTAGAAATCAATTTACCTCCATTAAGAGAAAGAAACGAAGACATTCATTTATTGTTTCGAAAATTTGCTGCAGATTTTGCTCAAAAATACAGAATGCCTTCCATTCGATTAGATGAAAGCGCTGTAAATGTACTATTGAATTATAGATTTCCAGGTAATATTCGTCAGTTAAAAAACCTTGCAGAACAAATTTCTGTTATAGAAGAAGAAAGAAGTATTAGTGGTCAAAAATTACAACAATATTTACCAAATAATTCAGGTAATTTACCAGCGATTGTAGGTGGTAAAAAAGAAAATGATTTTTCTACTGAACGTGATATTATGTACAAAATTCTTTTTGACATGCGTAATGACATCAACGATTTAAAGAAGTTAACGCTTGATTTAATGAAGAATGGTAATGTAGAAGAAGTACAAGAAGAAAACCATAGATTGTTAGAAAAAATTTATAATAATAAAGATTTAGAAGAATTAGATATTGAAGTTTTAAATGTGCCTCAAAACACGCCTTCTGAAAAAGATTATGATTTTATTGAGACTATTGAGGAAGACGAATCTTTATCTTTACAAGACAAGGAAATAGAGATGATTAAAAAATCTCTAGAAAAAAATAACAACAAACGTAAATTGGCAGCTAAAGAGTTAGGGATTTCTGAAAGAACCTTATACAGAAAAATTAAGCAGTACGATTTATAATATTACAACATGAAGAAATTTATCTTATCCGCGTTTATAGTAATCACTTTTATAGGTTGTGGGCCTTATTCATTTACAGGTGGTAACACAGGTGATGCAAAAACCATTCAAATTGATTTTTTTCCGAATCAAGCACCATTAGTAGAACCTGTTTTAACACAACGTTTTACCAATGATCTACAAGACCTATTTACACGTCAAACTAATTTAACCCTTACGAATTCTAATGGTGATTTATATTTTAGTGGAGAAATCACAGGATATAGAATTACACCTATGAGTGGAACATCTAATCAAACTGCTGCCCAAAACAGACTAACGGTTTCAGTAAATGTTCGTTTCGTAAATAAATTAGAAGAAAAAGATGATTTTGAAAAAACATTTTCTTTCTACTCAGATTTCGATGCAAATGCTCAACTTTCAGGGAGTGTTCTAGAAACTGCTCTAGATGAAATTTTAGAAAGAATAATTCAAGACATCTTTAATGCTTCTGTAGCAAAATGGTAATGCCTATAAATTTGAAAACATCATCATTCATAAAAGCATTGAACAATAGACAAGAATTGGAAAATTTAAATACTTCTGATTTAAAATCTATAGTAGATAAGTATCCATACTTTCAAGCAGCAAGAGTTCTTTATTTAAACAAATTAAAACAAGCTAACAGCTTCAAATACAATAAAGAATTAAAAAATACAGCCTCTGTAACAAGAGATAGAGCCATACTTTTTGAATACATTACTTCTACAGATTTCCATAAAAACATTGAAGTTGAAGTAGATGCTATTGATGATCACCAAACAAAAGAACCTAAAATTTCTGAATCTAAAACCAGTGATCCATCAAAAGATGTGGTTTCACAAACTGAAAAAGATTTAGAGGTTGGTAAACCCATTGCATTTACCAATTCAGAAAATTACTCCTTTAATCAATGGTTGCAATTATCTTCTAAAAAACCAATTATTAGGATTGAAAAAAAGAATGAAAAAGTTGCAAAGAAAGAAGAAATTATAGAAAAATTTATACAAAGCAATCCTAAAATAGAACCTTTAGCCAAAGATAAAAATGTAAACATTTCTATAGCCGAGAACCAACAAGATTCTATGTTAATGACAGAAACTTTAGCCAAGGTTTATTTAGAGCAAAAGAAGTACGAAAATGCAATTCAGGCCTATCGAATTTTAAGTTTGAAATATCCAGAAAAAAGTGGTTTCTTTGCAGACCAAATTAAAAGAATACAAATTTTACAAAAACATAAATAATGAGTTATACAGCTTTTATCATATTAATCTTAATTGTAGCAGTAGCTTTAGTATTAATAGTAATGGTTCAAAATCCTAAAGGAGGAGGGTTATCTTCTTCATTTGGTGGTGGAGGTGCACAATCTTTAGGAGGTGTGCAAAACACAAACAATTTCTTAGACAGAACTACTTGGACGTTAGCTATAGCAATGTTTGCATTAATTTTATTATCAAATGTAGCCATTCCTAGAGGTGGAGAAAATGATGTAAACTTAAACAATACTTTAGATGGTGTAGAAACTACAGCACCTGTAGAAAACACATTACCATCATCAAACGATAGTATTAACTAAATACCATCTTAAACAATTTAAAATGCCAACGAAAATGACACGTTGGCATTTTTTTTTGCTTCAATTTTACGATTAAAAATCATTCAAAGAAAAATTGTCAGTTTTTAAGCGATGGCATAATTTCTGACTATATAGTAGCATAAAAAATAATTTTATTAATCAAAATTTATAAAACAATGGGATTAAACATTAAACCTTTAGCAGACAGAGTTCTTGTAGAACCTGCACCAGCAGAAACAAAAACAGCATCTGGCTTAATTATTCCAGATAATGCAAAAGAAAAACCACAAAAAGGAACTGTAGTTGCAGTTGGTAATGGTAAAGTTGATGAGCCTTTAACTGTAAAAGTGGGTGACACTGTTTTATATGGTAAATATGGTGGAACTGACTTAAAATTAGAGGGTAAAGATTATTTAATGATGCGTGAATCTGATATTCTAGCAATTATATAATAAAGCTATTTGCTTTGGGCTATTTGCCTTTAGCAAAAACAATAAAAAATTAATGAAAATTATTTTAGCCAAAAGCCAAGAGCTGACAGCTAAAAGCAAAAAATAAAAACAAAATGGCAAAAGATATTAAATTTGATATTGAAGCAAGAGATGGTTTAAAACGTGGAGTTGATGCATTAGCAAATGCAGTAAAAGTAACTTTAGGACCTAAAGGTAGAAACGTAATTATCTCTAAAGCATTTGGTGCACCAACTGTAACTAAAGATGGTGTTTCTGTTGCAAAAGAAGTAGAATTAGAAAACGAGCTTGAAAACATGGGAGCTCAAATGGTAAAAGAAGTTGCCTCTAAAACCAACGATTTAGCTGGTGATGGTACAACAACTGCTACTGTTTTAGCACAAGCAATTGTAAAAGAAGGATTAAAAAATGTTGCTGCAGGTGCAAATCCGATGGATTTAAAAAGAGGAATTGATAAAGCTGTAGAAGCAATTGTTTCGGACTTAGAAAAACAAACTCAAAAAGTTGGTAATTCATCAGATAAAATTCAACAAGTAGCATCTATTTCTGCAAATAACGATTCTGTTATTGGAGATTTAATTGCGAAAGCTTTTGATAAAGTTGGTAAAGAGGGTGTAATTACTGTAGAAGAAGCAAAAGGTACAGATACTTATGTAGATGTTGTGGAAGGTATGCAGTTTGATAGAGGATATTTATCTCCTTACTTTGTTACTGATGCAGACAAAATGATTGCAGATTTAGAAAATCCTTACGTATTATTATTTGATAAGAAGATTTCTAACTTACAAGAAATTTTACCAATATTAGAACCAGTTTCTCAATCTGGTAGACCTTTATTAATCATTGCAGAAGATGTAGATGGCCAAGCATTAGCTACTTTAGTAGTTAATAAATTAAGAGGTGGTTTAAAAATTGCTGCTGTAAAAGCACCTGGATTCGGAGACAGAAGAAAGGCAATGTTAGAAGATATTGCAATTTTAACTGGTGGTACTGTAATTTCTGAAGAAAGAGGTTTCTCACTAGAAAATGCAACTTTAGATTTATTAGGTACTGCAGAAGGTATTACAATTGATAAAGACAATACTACAATTGTAAATGGTTCTGGAGATGCAGAAGCTATTAAAGCAAGAGTAAACCAAATTAAAGCGCAAATAGAAACTACCACTTCTGATTATGATAAAGAAAAACTTCAAGAACGTTTGGCTAAGTTAGCTGGTGGTGTTGCTGTTTTATATGTTGGTGCTGCGTCTGAAGTAGAAATGAAAGAAAAGAAAGATAGAGTTGATGATGCTTTACATGCAACTAGAGCTGCTGTAGAAGAAGGTATTGTTGCTGGTGGTGGAGTTGCTTTAGTAAGAGCTAAAAAAGTTTTAGAAGCTTTAACTACAGATAATTTAGATGAGACCACAGGTGTACAAATTGTTAACAAAGCAATTGAAGCGCCTTTAAGAACAATAGTAGAAAATGCTGGTGGTGAAGGTTCAGTTGTAATTAACAAAGTATTAGAAGGTAAAAAAGATTTTGGTTACGATGCTAAAACTGAAACATATGTAGATATGTTAGAAGCTGGTATAATCGATCCTAAAAAGGTAACTAGAGTTGCTTTAGAAAATGCAGCCTCTGTTGCTGGTATGATTTTAACTACTGAATGTGCTTTAGTTGATATTAAAGAAGATGCTCCTGCAGGTGGTGGAATGCCTCCAATGGGTGGTGGAATGCCAGGAATGATGTAAATTTAAAAAGCAAGTTTTAATCTGTAACTTAACTTGTTTATACTTATTAAAAGTTCGATAGATCTCTTTCTATCGAACTTTTTTTTATGAATATAACTCTAACTTTATTCAATTATTCATTGCATTTTTTTGCAAAAATTAACACTTTGGCACAAACCTTGTTAATATTTTGCAAAATAATTGTTATGAAAAAGATTACATTAATACCCCTTGCTTTTCTATTTATCACAAGTATAATTTTTAGTCAAAAAGAAAATCCTGAAATAAAATATGGAGAGTACTTTAAAAAAACCAGAGAAAATGTTCACCTACATTTAAACAAAACCACTTTTTTAACAGGTGAAAATCTTTGGTTTCAAGCCTACATTCAAGAACAAAATACAGAAAAGTTACATCCAGAAACTTCTAATTTATATGTTTCATTATATGATGAAAGTGGTGTTTTAAAAGATCAACATTTAATAAGAATTCAAGATGGCTTAGGAAAAGGTAATATCAAAATTGACTCCACCTTTACAGAAAAAGCATACTACATTAGAGCATCTACAAAATGGATGAAAAACTTTAAGGAGGACCAATCATTTTCACAGAAGATTATCATTTTAAAAAACTCAGAAAACAAGCCTGAAATTGTTGAAAAAGAGAATTTTTACGATTTTCAAATCTTACCAGAAGGTGGTCACCTACTAGCAAATACCTATAATAGAGTTGGCATTTTACTCAAAGACGCCAATAATAAAGGTATACAAATAAAGAAGGGTGTAGTAAAAGATAAATATGGTACTATTTTAGAAACTTTTACGACCAATTCATTTGGAATTGGAGAAACACTTTTATTAATTAAAGAAAATGAAGATTATACTTTTTATGCAACTACAAAAGACAATATTAAAATTATAGTAAAAACACCAGCCGTAAAAAAATACGGAGTGGCACTGAATATCCTTAACGATGAGTTAAATAAAAAGTTTATTTTAAAAATAAACACAAACACCAATTCATTGCCAAATCTAGTTGGTCAAAAATATTCAATTTTTGTGCATAATAGCAGAAGGTTTTTGAAAAACCAATTTAGTTTCACTTCAAAAACAACTCAATATTCATTCGATTTAAACAAAGAAATACTTTTTAAAGGTATAAACATTATTACTGTATTCAATGAAAAGAATCAGCCTGTTTTAGAAAGAATGATTTATAATGATTTAAAAAAAACAGCATTTGATGGAATAAAAACTGAAATAATTGGTTACGAAAGTGATTCATTAACGATTCGTTTAAAAAATAACAACAATAACAATGTTATGCTAAGCGCTTCATTTTTACCAGAAGAAACAAAGGCATACAATCCTACAAATTCTATTAAATCATCATTTTTATTAAAACCATTTGTAAAAGGTGATATTGAAGAAGCATCATTATACTTTAATTCAAATGTAAAAGACAGATTAAAGAATTTAGATTTACTACTACTTACGCAAGGTTGGAGTAAATACGATTGGAATAATATTTATAAATCGCCACCAAAAGACAATTTTAAATTTGAAAAGGGAATTGATATTCTGATGAGAATAAATCAGAATGTAAATACTAGAAAAACTTTTTTCATAGAATCTGAAGACAATGAGTTTAAGGGTGAAACCACTTTTAAAGAAAACATGCTTTACAAAATTGAAAATAGCTACTTTACAAAAAATTCTACCTTAAATTTCGCAATAAAAGACGGTGATAACTATTTCAAAATTGGGCCAAGTATTACTTATTCAAATACGTATCTTTTTGAAGAGGTAAAGCCAAATCACCTTAAAGAATTAAAAAAAACAATCCCAGAATATACTTTATTTCCATTTTTAGAAGAAAACTATATACTTCTAGAAGAAATATTCATTGCTAGTAAGAGTAATGAAAAGAATTCTAATGAAAAGAATTCTAATGAAAGAAACGATTTAATCAATTGGTCTAATGGGAATAGAGGTTCAATTAATAACAGAGTAGGATGGGGTGATAATTATAGCAATTGGAATAACGCAGGTATCCCAAACCCTTTTGGTTTTAATAATTTCACAGGAAGTGCAGGTGAGTGGGAAAGCTATACTGGATCACAAGTTTTTGCATGGAATGATAGCTCATATAGTGGATCAGCATCTTTTGACTATGGAATAGAGCCAGATAAATCTGTCGGTTTACAAGATATATATGTCGATTTACAAGAAGTAACATTGCCTGTTGGCTTTGCAAAAGCTAAAGAATATTATAGCCCTAAATATCCTTCTTTACAAACAGAAGCATTTACCAAACATGGTGCAATTTGGTGGGAACCTAATATAAAAATATCATCTAAAGATTACATAGAATTCAAAATTGCAAATACTAATAACACTATTCTTAACCTGTTTTTAGAAGGTATTAATGAAGAAGGACTATTACTAGAAAGCAATCTTAAAATACCTGTTAGTAAAATAGTACTAAAATAAAATCAACCTAAAGTTCATAAACTAAAATAACCCGTCAAAACAATGTAAACAGTTACAATATTGGCATATTTTTTGATATTTATTTATTGAATAACTAACATAAAACCCTAAATACTATGAAAAAAATAATATTTGTCTTCGCAATTTTACTTTCTTTTACTTTTAATGCACAAAATAATCCAGAGGTAATAGATACGTCTGAATCTTTTGATACTTTTATACCCGATGAAAATGGTAGACCTTCACAATTTCTAACTCGATATTTAAGAAATCATAATAGATTAAACTTAAGCAGAAAGATAAAAAACATACTATTAAAACCAAATATTTATAGTGATGGAGAATATGCCTTAAGAGATTCTAAACAATTTGGTAATGGTACCACAAGTTTGACTAATATCTTTTATGATGGAAAACAAATTTTTGGTGAAGGTATAAATAGACTTTACGTGATTGAATTTACGAGAACAGATGAAATTTATAGCATAAGTAGATCTAGTGTTGGTTATGATAAGAATATTCAGATTTTCTCCAAGAAATACATAAAAAGCTTAAAATAAAAAATATAAATCCGTTAAAATTTTTTAACGGATTTTTTTATATGATTACTTAAGAAAAAATAAAACTCAAGCACTTTAAATTCAACGCATTAAATCTCATAAGCTAGTATTAATATTTAATTTCATTATCTTTAAAAAAATTAATCCTCTAGCTATGAAAATAAAACCGTTTTTACTTTATCTACTTTTATTTTCTATTGGCTTAAATATTTATAGCCAAGAGAAAAACATCGAAAACTCCTTTAAGAATTACTTCGAAAATACACGTGAAATTCCGTATTTGCATTTAAATAAAACCACTTTTTTATTGGGCGAGAAACTATGGTTTCAGGCATATGTAAACGAACAAAACACGAGTAAACTTCATCCGAACACAACAAATTTATATGTAACCGTTTTTGAAGAAACAGGTAAGAAGAAAAGTCAACAACTTATAAAAATAAAAAACGGAATTGGTAGAGGTTCTATTGACATAGATTCTACGTTTATAAACAAGAATTATTATGTAAAAGCAACCACCAATTGGATGCTCAACTTTAAAGAAAACAATTCTTATCAGCAAAAAATTAGTGTTTTAACATCAGAAAAAAATAAAGAAGAAATAGTTTCTACTTATAATGAAGAAGACTATTTCGAATTTCAATTATTTCCTGAAGGTGGGCACTATTTAGTGAATGCTGAAAATACAGTTGGCATTTTATTAAAAGACGCAAATAATAAGGGTTTAGAAATTAAAGAAGGAATTATTAAGAATAGTGATGGTGAATTTATAGACACCTTTTCTACCAATAAATTTGGTTTAGGTAAAGTATCTTTCTATTTACCAGAAGATGATATTTATACATTTGAAGTAGAATTTTCTAATGGTTTAAAAATTGAAAATAAAATTATAGAACCAAGAACGGTTGGTGTTCTTTTAAAAACTACTCAAACCCTAAATGGTGTTGAAATACTTATTGAAACTAACCCCATAACTGCTGCATTATTAAAAGATAAAGCCTACACCCTATTTGTACACAATACTAGATCTTACAAGAAATATAACATTGAATTTAATGCAGAAAACACAAGGTATTTAGTGGCATTAAAAAAAGAGAATATAGAAATCGGTATGAATGTTATTACTCTTTTTAATGAAGAGAAAAACGCAATATGCGAACGTGTTTTTTACAATGAAAATCCTAATTTATTTTTTGATGTTAAACTAAATCAATTAGCATCTTCTAAAGATTCTATCACTATTAGAATTGTTAATGACTTAAATGAAAAGGTTTATTTAAGTACTTCATTTTTGCCTAATAACACAAAAGCCTACAAACCACAAAATACTATTAAAAGCGCTTTTATATTGAACCCTTTTGTGAGAGGCCAAATCGAAAATCCTGAATATTATTTCAATCAAAATAATACCAATAGATTACAAGAATTAGATTTATTATTAATTACTCAAGGATGGGGTAAATACAGCTGGAAAAATATATTTGAAGAAATTGAAAAAACAAAATATGATTTTGAACAAGGTATTGATGTGAAATTTACACTCAATAATGCTCCAAAGAAAAATCAGACTGTTATTGTTTATTCAGATGAAAACGATTTGATTGTAGAAATGAAACCAGATAATAAAGAGTTATTTATAGATAATTCATTTCTTATTAAAGATTCTAAATTTAACTTCGGCTTAAAAACAAATAATAATACTGTTACTAAAATTGGCCCGAGTTTAACCTATTCAAAAAGTTCTATCACAGATATTTTAAACAAAACTCTAGAAAATGAGTCAAATATAGCTGAACTTGAAATTTCTAACTTTAAAAGTTTAACAGATGGTATTAGCACTTTAGATGAAGTTATTGTAAAAACCAAAAGAGTTAAGAATGAAGCCAATGCATTTGGAATAGCAACCATGCTTACCACTTTTAGAATGGATGACATGCTTGTTACCAGTGGAGATTTGGTCTTAAATTTTTTATCACAAAAAAGATTTGATGTGCAAGTGAATAATGGTGATATTTTTATTGGTAAGAGAAGACCAGACAGAAATCATAGTATGTCTGGAAACAGTGATAACTACACAAGGCAATTAAGAAATGTTAGGGTTTATTTAGATGGATCTGAAATAACTCAAAGTTTATGGATTTTAGACGGTCTTTACTTAAACACAATTAAGAGTATTTCTTTTGGTCAAGACCCAAGTCAATTTAACGAAGTTATTTACATGTATTCACTATCTGCAAAAGAATATAGCAGAAAAAATTCTGAATTTAAAGAATTCTTTCTCCCTGTTGGTTTCTCGAAAGAAATAGAATATTATAGCCCTAAATACCCTAGTTTTTTAGATCAAACTTATATTAATTATGGTGCAATTTTTTGGAAACCTTTAATTTCTATTGATAAAAACTCTATGTATGATTTTAAAGTTCCAATTAATCAACAAAAAAATATTAAAGTTTATTTGGAAGGTATTTCTTCATCAGGTAAGCTTATCACAAAAGAAGTGAAGTTAAGTTCTAAGAAACCTATTTAATTATTTTACGATAGATTCTTAGTTACAACAAATACAGTATGAGTTAACACAAAAACTACTTTAAATGGAAAACCCGCTAACTAAATTAGCGGGTTTTATTTTTAATATCAACTAATTAAATCATTACAATTAACATATAAACTGCCATACAAATCATTATAGAGTTTTCTATAAATGTTGCTTTTGTCATCGGCAAATTTAAAACTGAACCCAAACAAGCACATTTAATACTTTGCTTACTAAGTAATGATTTTGTTACACCAATTGTAGTTATGCCCAAAATTATAATTGTAATTATTAATGCTGGTACTATTTGAAATCGCATTAGAAAAAAGAAACCCAAAAGCAATTCTATAAAAGGGTATATCAACCCATAATTTGGTATACGTTTAGCTATAGGATCGTACATTGCAAAACTGGTAGAAAATCCTTTTACATCTAAAAACTTGAAAAAACTAAATACCACATAAAATAGCCCCATAAACGTAAACATAAACTCAGAGGTTTGCCAAGGATTTCTATTTATAAGTATTGAAGCTGTTGTTATGAATGCAAAAATTAAAAATAATGGATAAAGTTGCTGAATTTCTGATTTTCCATCTTCACTAAATGCTACATCAGGAATTTCCTTTTGTTTTGTAAGGGTAAATTTTTCGGGTAAAGCAGCTTGTAATTTTGGCAAGGAAACTTTATTAGCAAAGTTAATTTCAACCTCATTTTCTTCTAAGTTAACCTCTGCTGTATTTATATCAGATAGCGCTAATAATGCTTTTTCAACTGAATTTTTACATCCATTGCAAGTCATTCCAGAAACTGAATATGTATGTTTCATGCTAACTATTTATTGTTCTTCTTTTGTTTCTTTAATTCTCCTTTATGATCTTTCACAATCTCATCACTTCTATATTTACAACAAGGATGAACAGAATTGTAAGCTTCTTCTTTAGCAATTAACTTCTTATTATCATCTAATAAAATATCATGCCCAACATTCAAAATATTCTGTTGTATGGTTGCCACTTCTGTTTTACGTTCATCTAAAATTACATTTAATTGATGTGTTTCTGGGCTCCAAATAGCAAACTTTACTCCTTTAGTTTTTAAAGCTGCAGATTCAATTCGTTTTTTACACATACCACAAATGCCATCAACCTTTATCACCTCTTTTGCGTTTTTGTTTTTTTTAATTTCTTGAGATTGTGCTGTAAAACCAATCAAAATTATACCTAAAGTTAAAATTATTTTATTCATTTTTTATATCTGTTTTTAATTAATGTTAAATCTTAAACCTGTGTATACAGACCTTCCAAATATTGGCGCGTATACAATTGTTGTATCAAAATGTGCTCCAAAAGGATCATCGCTTGCCAAAACAGGATTATTTTGTTGCACGTTTGTTAAATTTTCTGCTCCTATATACACCTCAAACCTTTTAGAAAATACCTTTGTTATTTGTGCATTTAATAACTGATAAGCATCTACCATATCTGGTAATTGGTATTGTGCTGGTTTAGTGCTTGTATTAGGCAAACGTTGCTTACCAATATTGTTAAATGTTGCATCGAACTTCCATTGCCCATTAGTAGCACTAAGTTCTGTTTCATATGATAAATTTGCAAAAAATCGATTTCTTGGCTGAATAGGCTTTTGTAAATTCCCAGACTTATAATCTGTAGAAATATCAAAATACTTGTAAGCCGTTCTTAAATTCAATCTTTCTGCTAAAGTATAATTTACTTCTATTTGAAAACTATTCGCAACACTATTACCATCTAAATTATAGAAAGCAATTTCCTGTGGATTTTCCCAATCTACAACCACTTGATTGTCAAATTTTGTTTGATAAAAATCTAAAGTTACATCTCCTTTCTGATCAAATAAATTAAATTTCTGTAGATAAGAAACTCCATAATTCCATGCAATTTCTGGATTTAATCCATAAATATTACCACCAACATCATCGATATTTATTTGTCTTGAACTGGCAAATAATTGCTGATTTTCTGCAAAAATGTTTGCGCTTCTTTTACCTCTACCAACAGATGCTCTAAGAACACCTTTGTCCCAAGGCACGTATCTTAAATGCAATCTTGGTGTAACAAATGTACCTAGTAAATTATGAGCATCTAATCTAATACCAGCTGTTAAACTAAAATCGTTTAAATTATCAAAAGCATATTCAAAAAAGCCGCCAAACGAATTTTCTCTTCTATCAAAATTTGTGGTGTTTACCAACTCATCAAATTTATCATAGGTAAAACTTAACCCTGTTTTAAATTTATTACGAGTATCCCCTATTATAGAATTAAAAATAAGATTAGAATACATACTTTGATGTTGTATATCATAAACATTTAGCCCAAAATAAGAATCTTGTTGATGGTTACTATATGCCATTTGAAAACCAATACTTTGAAAAGGCAATTCAGGAAAAACATAACCTAGTTTAAAAGAAGTATCAAAACGTTTGGTGTCTATTTCACTTCCCCAATTATTGGTTGTTCCTTTATCTATGTCTGGATTATAATTTAATTCTCCAGTTTGTTTTTCATCATTTAAAAAACGAACATTTATAAAACTTACCCAACCTTTTTCAGCATCTGTAAACTGCCATCTGTTCATTACATTTATTTGATTTGCCAATGGCATATCTAAAAAGTTATCATTATTTCTATCAAACTTTTGACCTCTGTAATTACCATGAACATATAAACCTGTATTCCATTTATCTGATACTTTCTGATTGAAATGCGTGTTTAATTCAAAACGACCCATTTGAGAAGCATAGGCATTTAAAAAGAATTTATTATCTGTTAGTGGTTTCACCAATTCTGCATTTATTTGGCCAGAAATACTTTCAAAACCATTTACAACAGAACCTGCACCTTTGGTTATTTGTATACTTTCTACCCAAGTTCCTGGTGTAAATGTGAGTCCAAAAACCTGACTTGCACCTCTTACAGAAGGAATATTTTCTTGCGTAATTAGCAAATAAGGACTAGTTAAACCCAGCATTTGAATTTGTTTTGTACCTGTTAATGCATCAGAAAAACTTAAATCTATTGACGGATTCGTTTCAAAACTTTCTGCCAAATTACAGCAGGCTGCCTTCAGCAATTCTTCTGCATTTACCGTAAACATATTTTTAGTAGACAAGAATGACTTCTGAACAGCATTTCGTTTACTATTAATGGTAATTTCTTCTAGCTCACTTTCTAAAGATAAAAAATGATGAATTGGTTTTAAGTTATCTATAGTTAAAGTATCTGTTTTATAACCTAAATAACTAACTACTAATTTTTTGTATTCTGGTTTATATTTGATTGTAAACCAACCTTTTTCATTTGTTATTGTACCAACATTTGTATTTAGCCAATGCACACTAACACCTTCTACTCCTAAATTATCTTTAGGGTTGTTTTTATCCATAATCATTCCTGTAAAAGTATTTTGAGAAAAGATTAAGAACGGAATAAATAGTAAAATACTACTTATAAAATATTTTTTCATTTGTTTATTTTTTAATTAAGTACACGTGTTTTTATACTGCTATTAAAGCAGTGAACTGTGGGCAATTAAAAAAAATCAGATTAAGAAAGTTTGGTATTGTACCTGGTAATTTATAGGAATATCAGGTGGAGAAAAATCTTTAGAAAAGAAAATATTTAAGCTCTGATCACTAAAAAGATCTTTGTAAGTGATAAAAAAAGAAGCTACAAATTGTTGTTGCGCAAATGTAAACTCCTCTACTTTTTGATTCTGCAACTCTTCTTGACCCTCTACTTTTTGAACTTCGTCCTTACAACAACCTTTCATAGTTTCTGTGGCATCAGAATCCATTTGCATACCACAATTATCGGTTTTACCTGTAAGAGAAACATCCACTAAAAAATCTCCACAATAATGTGCATCAACAGTAAAAGATAATGTTGAAAACAGCACTAAAAATGATAGTGCAACAGATGATATTTTATTAAAAAAATGTTTCATTTTAGAACTGCAAATTTAAGAAAAGATATTCTAACTTTGTGTTAAATTTGTAACCCTTAATTTTATATAAGAAAGGGAATTTAATTTGATAAAATTTACATAATTAAGTTATGAATATAGCAGTTTTAAAAGAGAACATAAATAATATAATTACCACAGATAATTCTAAAGATGAAAAATTACAAGCCATTTGTGATTATTTAGAAAATGAAATTTCTTACTA
Source organism: Polaribacter sp. P097 (assembly GCF_036864555.1). Taxonomy (NCBI): domain Bacteria; kingdom Pseudomonadati; phylum Bacteroidota; class Flavobacteriia; order Flavobacteriales; family Flavobacteriaceae; genus Polaribacter; species Polaribacter sp. P097. The sequence continues at coordinate 455,610 of NZ_JAZETJ010000001.1, forward strand.
TGATTGGGTTGGTTTTTATTTCAAAAACGGAGACAAAAACGAACTTAAATTAGCACAATATACAGGAGAAGAAACAGAGCATACTATTATACCTTTTGGAAAAGGAATTTGTGGACAAGTTGCGGTTAGTAATGAAAATTTTGTAGTGCAAGATGTTTCTGAACAAGATAATTACATTTCTTGTGGTTGGAAGGTGAAGTCAGAAATTGTAATTCCGATTTTTGTGAATAACGAAAATATTGGTCAAATAGATATAGACTCTCATACTGCCAATACTTTTACAGAAAAAGACGAAGAACTCTTGGAATATGTTTGCGAAAAAGTGGCTAATATTTTATAAAAATTTGTTTTTATAAAAATATTCTATAAATTAGTTCGCTGAAACACATTAGATAATCATTAATACCCCCACATGATGAGAACTAAAGAATACTTTACCTCGTACGCTAAATCTAGCAAAAAATTCAATTTAAAAGAAGAAGACACTGTTTATGACCAATTTGTTTATTGGTTTAGAGATTTTCTAGACAGTGCAGAATAATTACTAGCAAATTAAAGAAATCAAAATGTTAATTACTTAGTAGTTTTGTTACTATCTTTTCATTGCGATTTCTTTAATGATTGCTTAGATTTGCTCGCTTAACAACACAACTTGTAATGAGCACTTCAAAAACAATTAAATCAGCATTAATTTCGGTATTTCACAAAGATGGTTTAGCACCTATTGTTCAAAAATTAAATGAACTAAATGTTACCATTTATTCTACTGGAGGTACAGAAAAATTTATTAAAGAATTAGGTATTGATGTAGTACCTGTAGAAGATGTAACTTCTTATCCTTCTATCTTAGGAGGTCGTGTAAAAACGCTTCACCCTAAAGTTTTTGGAGGAATTTTAAACAGACAAGATCATGAAGGAGATATTACAGAAATGCAAGAATATAATATTCCTCAAATAGATTTGGTTATTGTTGATCTTTATCCTTTTGAAAAAACAGTTGCTTCAGGAGCACCTGAACAAGATATTGTAGAAAAAATTGATATTGGTGGTATTTCTTTAATTAGAGCATCTGCAAAAAACTTTAAAGACACTTTTACAGTTTCTTCAATGGAGCAATATGATGAGTTTTTAGAAATTTTATCTGAGAACAATGGAGAAACTACAATTGAACAACGTAAGAAATTCGCTGCAAAATCATTCAATATTTCTTCTCACTATGACACTGCTATTTTCAACTATTTTAATGAAGATGAAATCGTTTACAAAGCCAGTGAAACCACTTCTAAAACTTTAAGATATGGAGAAAACCCTCATCAAAAGGGATATTTCTTTGGAGATTTAGATGGAATGTTCGATAAATTACATGGTAAAGAATTAAGTTACAACAATCTTTTAGATGTTGATGCTGCAGTAAATTTAATGAATGAGTTTGTTGGTGAAGATCCAACTTTTGCGGTTTTAAAACATAACAATGCTTGTGGTTTTGCTCAAAGAAACACCATTAAACAAGCTTATTTAGATGCTTTAGCAGGAGACCCTGTTTCTGCTTTTGGAGGCGTTTTAATTTCTAACACAGAAATAGATGCTGAAACTGCAGAGGAAATTCATAAATTATTTTGTGAGGTTGTAATTGCACCTTCTTTTACAGATGAAGCTTTAGAAATTTTAAAAGGAAAGAAAAATAGAGTTTTATTAATTCAAAAAACCACAGATTTACCTTCACAAAACGTTAGAACTGCCTTAAATGGGTTGTTAGTTCAAGATAAAGATGCTAAGACAGATACTTTAGAAGATTTAACTTACGTTACTAATACAAAACCATCTGAAAGCGAGTTAAAAGATTTATTGTTTGCTTCAAAAATTTGCAAGCACACTAAATCTAATACTATTGTTTTTACAAAAAACAATCAACTTTTAGCAAGCGGAACAGGACAAACTTCTAGAGTTGACGCATTAAGACAAGCTATTGAAAAAGCTACAAGTTTTGGATTCGATTTAAAAGGAGCAGTAATGGCAAGTGACGCCTTTTTCCCATTCCCTGATTGTGTAGAAATAGCTGATAAAGCTGGTATAACAAGTGTTATTCAACCTGGAGGATCTATTAAAGATCAACTAAGTATAGATTACTGTAATGACAACAATTTATCTATGGTAATGACAGGTACAAGACATTTTAAACATTAAATTAATATTCATATTTACAAGATTAATTTTTGTAAATTTGTAAGAATACACACTTTCAAATAAGAAATAATTTCTATGGGTTTTTTTGATTTTATGACAGAAGATATTGCGATTGATTTAGGAACCGCGAATACGCTTATCATACATAATGGAAAGGTTGTTATTGATAGCCCTTCTATAGTTGCCAGAAATAGAGTTTCTGGTAAAATCATTGCTATTGGTCAAGAAGCCAACTTAATGCAAGGAAAAACCCATGAAAATATAAAAACAATCCGTCCTTTAAAAGACGGTGTAATTGCAGACTTTCAAGCTTCTGAAGAAATGATTAAGGAATTTGTAAAACAGATTCCGTCTATTAAAAAGAAATTATTTCCACCTGCTTTACGTATGGTAATTTGTATTCCTTCAGGAATTACAGAGGTAGAAAAAAGAGCGGTTAGAGATTCTGCAAAACACATGAATGCCAAAGAAATATATTTAATCTATGAACCAATGGCTGCTGCAATTGGTGTTGGTATAGATATCATGGAACCTAAAGGTAACATGATTATAGATATAGGTGGTGGTACTACAGAAATTGCAGTTATAGCTTTAGGTGGTATTGTATGTGATCAATCTGTAAAAGTAGCTGGTGATTTATTTACTAGTGATATAATGTACTACATGAGAACTCAGCATAACTTGCACGTTGGTGAAACAACTGCTGAGAAAATAAAAATTCAAATAGGTGCAGCAACTGAAGATTTAGACACTCCACCAGATGAAATGTTAGTTCAAGGTAGAGATTTATTGAGTGGTAAACCAAAGCAAGTTCAGGTTTCTTTTAGAGAGATTGCCAAAGCTTTAGACAAATCTATTCTAAGAATTGAAGATGCTGTGATGGAAACGTTATCTAAAACTCCACCAGAACTGGCTGCAGATATTTACAATACTGGTATTTATTTAGCAGGAGGTGGATCTATGTTAAGAGGTTTAGACAAACGTTTATCTCGAAAAACTGATTTGCCAGTTTATGTTACAGAAGATCCTTTAAGAGCTGTTGTTCGTGGAACAGGAATAGCTTTAAAAGAATTAAACAAATACAAGAATGTTTTAATGAACTAGCATTATTAATTTTTAAGAATGCAACAAATTATATACTTTTTTCAGAAGTTTAAGTACTTCTTATTTTTTCTTGTATTAGAATTTATTGCCCTTTTTCTTATTTTTAATAATCTTAGTTTTCATAAAAGTAAGTTTGTCAATTCAGCAAATACCATAACTGGTGGCTTATACTCGCAATCTTCTAATATTTCAGAATATTTTGGATTAAAAAAAGAAAATAAACTTTTAGCAGAAGAAAATACTCGATTGAGAAATTTGCTAGCTAAAAGCAACTCTAATTTAGTAAGTAAAGACTCTACTATTTTGGACACTTTAAACTTTAATCAAAAATATACTTTTACAACAGCAAAAATTATAAACAACAACTACTCTAAAGATTTTAATTTTATTACTATAAACAAGGGTGAAAAGCAAGGAGTGCAAAAAGAAATGGCAGTTGTAAATAGCAGAGGAGTTATTGGTATTACAGATAATGCTACAAATAATTATGCTAGAGTACAATCTATCTTAAATAAGAATAGCAAAATAAATGCACGTTTAAAAAACAGCAATTACTTTGGCTCTTTAGGTTGGGATGGTAAAGACTATAATACTGTTCAACTTTCTGATATACCAAGACAAGCCCCTTTAAAAATAGGAGACACTATTGAAACTGGAGGTAAATCTACTATTTTTCCTGAAGGGATTTTAATTGGAACAATTTCTGAAATTAACAAGGGTAATAGTGCCGATAATAAAGTAAATGTTACTCTTTTTAATGATATGAGTAATTTAGGATATGTTTACATTATTAAGAACTTTGATAAACTGGAAATTAAAAAACTAGAGACTCAGAATGAATAGTAGTGTACGTCTTATTTTATTATTCTTTGGTTTGCTGTTTTTACAGGTATTCATCTTGAACAATATTTTGTTTTTAGGGCATATTAATCCTTATTTATATATTGTTTTTGTTTTTCTATATCCTTTAAAAGAAAACAGAATTCCTTTTTTATTTTATACATTTTTGTTGGGTTTAGGAGTAGATTTCTTTTCAGATTCAGGAGGTATACACGCTTTTTCAATCTTAATTATAGCTTATGCCAGATTGTTTTTTGTGAAATTATATTTTAGAAAAGTAGCAACAGACTATGCTTTTTTCAAGTTAAAATCAGAACCTTTTGGTAAAAGATTTAACTATGTTGTAACTTTAACTTTAATACATCACCTTATTTACTTTTCTTTTGCTAATTTTAGCCTGCAGAATATTTCTGGTGTCATTTTAGACACACTATTTTCTAGTATTTTTACGTTAGTTTTATACTTTTTAGGGAGTTATATTTTTACTAAAATTGAATAATGCAAAAAAGTTTTTTACTCTATTTTTTAATTACCATTACAGGTTTAGTTTTTATTGGACGATTATTTCAGCTGCAAATAATTAAAAGTAAAAATTACGATCCTATACACAATGCTGCTGTAAAAGTTGTTTACGATTATCCAGAACGTGGCTATGTATATGATAGAAATGGAGAATTATTGGTAGCCAACCAATTATCTTATGATGTTATGGTTCAGCCAAACCAGGTAAAACCATTAGATACTTTAGAGTTTTGCAATCTTTTAAAAATTGATAAACAAGATTTTTTAAAAAGGTTTAAAAGAGCAGAAAGGTATGCTTCTTATCTACCTTCAGTATTTTTGAAACAATTAGCTAAAGAAGATTTTGCCTTTTTACAAGAAAAATTGCATAAATATTCGGGGTTTTACATCCAAAAAAGAATAATAAGAGATTATCCATTATCAGCAGCAGCCAATGTTTTAGGTTATATTGGTGAAGTTAATGAGCAAAAGGCTAGAACCAATAGCTATTATCAACAAGGAGAGTTAGAGGGTAAAGATGGTATTGAGAGGCAATATGAAGATGTTTTAAGAGGCAGAAAAGGCAAAAAGTATTTACATAGAAATCGCTTTAATAAAGTTACTGGTTCTTACCAAAACGGATCCAAAGACACCTTGCCTGTTAATGGTAAAGATTTGATGTTAACCTTAGATATTGAGTTACAAATGTATGCTCAAAAATTAATGAAAGGTAAACGTGGTGGAATTGTGGCTATAGAACCTTCTACAGGTGAAATTTTGGCATTAGTAACAGCACCTTCTTACGATCCTAACATGTTAGTTGGTAGAAAAAGATCTCCTAACTCCTACAAACTTTTTAATTTAGATAGCATCGAGAAACCCACTTTTGATAGAGGTTTACTGGCAGCATATCCTCCAGGTTCACCTTTTAAAATGATGAATGCTTTAATTGGTCTTCAGGAAAACGTGATTAATAAACAAACTACTTTTAGATGTTATCATGGGTATAGATATGGTAATAGACCAAATGAATTTATGGGTTGCCACTGTGGAATTTACAATAGACCCATCAAGTTAAAAACGGCCATTGCAAGATCATGTAATAGCTATTTTTCTAATACCTACAGAAGAATTGTGGAGAAAGATAAAAATGCTTCTGAAGGTTTAGATAATTGGAACAGACATGTAAGTAGTTTTGGATTAGGAAATTATTTAGGATATGACTTACCTGCTGGAGTTCCTGGATTAATTCCTGATGGCAAATATTATGATAGTCGCTATAAATACACCTGGAACGCATCTACAAATATTTCTAATGCCATTGGCCAAGGAGAAGTGCTAACTACGCCCATTCAATTGGCTAATTTTACTGCAGCTATTGCCAATAGAGGTTTCTTTTACACACCTCATATTGTTAAAAAAATTAATAACGAGTTTATTGATGATCCTAATTACGTTAAACCAAAACAAACTACAATTGACAAAGAGCATTTTTCTCCTGTAATTGAAGCAATGCATGAAGTTTTTAAAAGCGGAACTGGTAAATACAGTCAAGTAAAAGGTATTGAAATATGTGGTAAAACTGGAACTGCAGAAAACTTTGTAATTAAAAACGGAAATAAGGTTCAGTTAGATGACCATTCGATTTTGGTTGCATTTGCTCCTAAAGATAATCCAAAAATAGCTTTAGCCGTTTTTGTAGAAAATGGTGGTTATGGCTCTACAATCGCAGCTCCAATTAGCAGTCTCATCATAGAAAAATATATTAACGGATCTATTTCTGATAAAAATAAATACAGAGAAAATTCTATGTTTAATATGAGCTTAGAACACATTTATGCCAAACAAATAGAAAACCCAGAAGAAATTGCGTCAAGAACGAAATAATATTTTTGCAGGTGTTGATTGGCTAATGGTTTTGCTTTATGCTATTTTAGTTGGCTTTGGCTGGTTAAATATCTATGCAGCTTCATCTTCCGAAGAAAACAATCAAATTTTCGATTTCTCAACAAAATATGGCAAACAATTAATTTGGATAGTACTCTGTATTCCACTAGCCATTGGTGTTTTATTTTTTAATTCCAAGTTTTACGAACGATATGCACCTCTATTTTATGTCTTGTCGCTAGTAAGTTTAATTCTACTTTTTCCCTTAGGAAAAGAAATAAATGGGGCAAAATCTTGGTTTAATTTTGGAGCAATGAGCTTACAACCTTCAGAATTTGTTAAAGCTTTTACAGCCTTAGCAATTGCCAAACTTTTAAGTGATAGACAGTATAACTTTAAGTTGATAAAAAATCAAATCAAATCGTTTATCATAGTATTTTTTCCAGCATTTCTTATTTTCTTACAACCTGATGCAGGATCTGCCTTAATATATGTATCCTTTTTCTTTGTGCTACATAGAGAAGGCTTAACTCTAAATTACATTTTGCTTGGTGCAGTTATAATAGCTCTATTTATCTTAACCATTTATTTCGGATTCAAAATAGTTTTGTTATCTGCTTTTGCACTTTTGAGCATACTTGCCATCTATCTTATCTATAAAGGAGGAAAAAGATTTTTCAGATTTAACTGGTATAAAATTTTCGGCCTTTACTTTATTTTAGGTGGTTTTATTTTTGGTACTGGTTATATCTACGAGAATGTATTGCCTTCGCATCAAAAAGATCGTTTTGATATACTTTTAGGCAAAAAAATAGATAATAAAGGTATTGGTTATAATTCTTATCAATCTGAACTAACAATAAGCTCTGGAGGATTGTATGGTAAAGGGTTTTTAAATGGAAACTTAACACAAGGAGATTTTGTTCCAGAACAACATACAGATTATATTTTTAGTACTGTAGGTGAAGAATGGGGATTTATAGGAAGTAGTTTAGTAATCATCTTTTTTATGCTACTTATGTTTCGAATTATTTATCAAGCAGAAACACACACCAATAAATTTGGTCGAATTTATGGCTATGGATTAGCTTCAATTCTATTTTTTCATGTAATTGTAAATATAGGTATGGTAATAGGCATACTGCCAACTGTTGGCATTCCTCTGCCCTTTTTTAGTTATGGAGGATCATCTTTATGGGGTTTTACAATCCTACTATTTATCTTTATTAGATTAGACGCTCACAAAAACTACGATTTCTAAAAAATACCTTACGTAATTTTAGAGCAAAAAAAAACTCTGATTCATATCAGAGTTTCGTTTTATATTCTAGAATTAAAATCTATAACGCAGCAACGTGCTTCGTTAATTTAGATTTTAAATTTGCAGCTTTATTCTTATGAATAATATTATTCTTTGCTAATTTGTCTAACATAGAAATAACGTTACTTAATTTACCTTCAGCTTCTTTCTTATCTTCAACTGTACGTAAATCTCTAACAGCATTTCTAGTAGTCTTGTGCTGATATTTGTTACGTAATCTTTTAGATTCGTTACTTCTAATTCTTTTTAATGCTGACTTGTGATTTGCCATAACTTTGTTTTCTCGTTTTTTATTTAAAACTTTTGTAGTCCGTACGGGAATCGAACCCGTGTTACATGGATGAAAACCATGCGTCCTAACCCCTAGACGAACGGACCATAACAATCAATTATCTCTCAATTGCGGATGCAAATATACAACGTTTTTGAAATTCTGCAACCTTTTTTTATTTTTTTTTCAAAAAAATTAATACGCCTTTGCAAAAAGCACTCTTTTGGCAGAAGGATTACCTGTTAAAACACATACTCCAGGCTCATTTTCAGCATCATTTGGTATACACCTAATAGTAGCTTTAGTGTATTCTTTTATTCGATCTTCTGTTTCTTCTGTACCATCCCAGTGTGCAGAAATAAATCCTCCAGTATTTTTTAAGGCTTTTTTGAATTCTTTAAAATCGTTAACCTCTGTAGTATGCTCTTTTCTAAAGTTTATAGCTTTATCAAATAAATTATTTTGAATGTCTTTTAATAAACCATCAATACAACTCACAGCATCATTAATATCAATTGTATTTTTTTCTAAAGTGTCTCTTCTTGCAACTTCTAGTGTTCCATTTTTTAAATCACGTGCGCCTAATGCAATCCTTACAGGAACTCCTTTAAGTTCATACTCCGCAAATTTTGCTCCTGGTCTAAAAGTATCTCTATTATCATATTTCACAGAGATTCCTTTTTTTCTTAACCCAATACTTATAGCGTTTACTTTATCAGTAATTGCTTCTAATTGTTCATCATTTTTGTAAATAGGAACTATTACTACTTGTATAGGAGCTAGTTTAGGAGGTAGTACTAATCCATTATCATCTGAATGTGTCATAATTAAACCTCCAATTAAACGAGTTGAAACTCCCCAAGATGTAGCCCAAACATGTTCTTGCTTACCTTCTTTAGAGGTATACTTTACGTCAAAAGCTTTTGCAAAGTTCTGACCTAAAAAATGAGAAGTACCTGCTTGTAATGCCTTACCATCTTGCATTAATGCTTCTATAGTATAGGTATCTTCAGCTCCAGCAAAACGCTCACTATCTGATTTTACTCCTTTGATAACTGGCATTGCCATAAAGTTTTCAGCAAACTCTGCATAAACATCTTGCATTTGTTTTGCTTCGGCTACTGCCTCAGCTTTAGTAGCATGAGCAGTATGCCCCTCTTGCCATAAAAACTCTGCTGTTCTTAAAAACAAACGTGTTCTCATTTCCCATCGAACAACATTGGCCCATTGATTAATTAACAAGGGTAAATCTCTGTAAGATTGTATCCATCCTTTATAGGTATTCCAAATAATAGCCTCAGAGGTTGGTCTTACCACTAACTCTTCTTCTAACTTTGCTTCTGGATCAACTCTTAACTTACCTTCATTATCAGGATCATTCTGTAATCTATAATGAGTAACTACTGCACATTCTTTAGCAAAACCTTCTGCATTTTTTTCTTCGGCTTCAAACAAACTTTTAGGAACAAATAAAGGAAAATATGCATTCTCATGCCCAGTTTCTTTAAACATCCTATCTAATTCTGCTTGCATTTTTTCCCAAATTGCAAATCCGTAAGGCTTTATAACCATACAACCCCTTACCGCAGAATTTTCTGCAAGATCTGCTTTCACCACTAATTCGTTATACCATTTAGAATAATCTTCGGCTCTTTTTGTTAACTTCTTACTCATATTTAAAACTTTGGCACAAATGTTGTTACCTTTAAAGTAAATATTATTTAATTAAAATCACTTTTAACATTAATAGTAGCAAAATTACTATAATTTAGGAGTTTTTAGTAATGATTTTAGAAATAAAGCATAACATTAAAAAACAAACAATTATGAAACTACATTATAAGAACGTAAAGCTTACCCAACTTGTACTATTTGTTACGGCTAATTTATTTTTAGTTTCATGTGGTACATATCAGAGTGTTTATAATGACGATGGTATCTATGGTGATACTAATCCTCAAAATCAAGAAAAGAAAATTATTGTTGTAAATGAACAGGAATATAATGATTATGAGGAGGATTATTTTACTAAAAAACTAGAGGATTTACAAAATATTGATAATAACGAAATATTTACAGATGTAGATGACTATTATTACGATGATGGCTTAAATAACGGAGAATTTGCTGGAGAAAACACGAGCTATAATGGAGCACAACCTTGGGGTTATGAAGATAATAATGTGATTGTGAATTTAAACTTTAGAAACAATCCTTATTGGGGCGGATTTGGTAGAAATTGGGGTTTTAATGTTTGGGCTGTTGGCGGCTGGAATAATTGGGGTTTCAATAACCCTTGGAGATGGAGAAGAGGATTTGGAAGACCTTGGGGATTCAATACTTGGGATGCCTCTTATGCAAACTGGGGATTCATAAACCCATATTCAGGATTTTGGAATGGTGGGTATTTACATCCATTTTTACCAAATTTTGGAATAACAGGGTTTAGAAATAATAGATATTATAATAACAATAGTGTTTATAGATATGGTAGAAGAAATACTGTAATTGCAAATAATAGAAGAAATAATGCCTACAATAGAAATAGAAATAACAATACTGTAAGAAATACAACTACAGGCAGAAGAACTACAAATACTATTAGAAGAAATACTACCACAACTCCTACTAGAAGAAGAGGTACTACAACTACTAATAGAAGAAGTACTACAACTACAAATAGAAGAGGTACCACAACCACCAGTAGAAGAGGTACTACAACTACGAATAGAAGAAGTGGAACAACCTCTAGAAGAGGAAGCTCTACTTCAAGAAGAAGTAGTTCAAGTAGAAATAATAGAGCCTCTAGTTCATCAAATAGATCTTATAGGTCTTCTTCTACAAATTCAAGAAGTTCGTCTAGATCATCTGCATCAAGAAGTTCATCTAGTTCTTCTTCAAGTAGAGGAACATCTAGTAGAGGATCATCATCTAGTAGAAGAAGAAATTAAAAAATAGATAGCATACATTATGAAGAAATTATTAATACTAGCGATTTTAAGCGCGTTTACAACTGTGTCTTTTTCTCAATCTTTAGGATACCAAGATTTAGGTCTTTTATTCTCTAAAGATGACAATATAGGTACAGCACGTTTTACAGCTATGAGTGGAGCATTTGGTGCTCTTGGTGGAGACATTTCATCAATAAATATCAATCCTGCAGGTTTATCTGTATTTAATAACAGTAGTTTTACTGGTACTTTTAATTCTAGAAACTCACAAATTACATCTGACTATTATGGAAATTCATTAATGAATGACAATCAATTTATTAATCTTTCACAAGCAGGTGCTGTTTTGGTATTTAGAGAGTTTAGCAATTCTGGCTGGGATAAATTCGCGGTTGGTTTTAACTACAGACTTACAAAAGATTTTTCAGATGATTTTAATGCGAGAGGTAATAGTGGTGTAGCAACTTTTACTGAATTTCCTTTAGATAATAATAATCCTCCAATTAACTATAACATTGCAGATGAACAAGCTTTTAACAACACCTATGGAGGTGATTTAAGTGAATTTAACATTGGTTTCTCTGCAGTACATCAAAACAAATTACATGTTGGTTTGGGTCTAAATTTTTATGATTTAAATTTCAGTCAACGATCTACATTATCAGAATTTAATAGCGATTCTAATGGTAACGAGTTAGATGCCTTTTTGTACCAAGAAAATTTTACTTCTGGACAAGGTTTTTCTGCTAACTTAGGTTTTATCTACAAAGCAAATCAATATTTTAGATTTGGTTTATCTTACCAAACACCTACCTGGTTTTCAGAAGTTCTTGAAGAAAGTAATATTTTAGATAACGATGGCTATCTTGGAGATACTGAAATTTTTGTAAGTAATGACAGCGCAATTTATGACAATACAGCTGGCGGATTTTTTCCATCTCAAGCATTGGTGTACAGATTAAGAACACCAAGTAAATTAACAGCTAGTGGTGCATTAATTTTTGGTAAAAATGGTCTTTTAAGTTTCGACTACACCAACAAAAACTTTAAAAATATTACATTGTCTGGTGCAGACTTTTCACAAGAAAACCAGTCTTTTCAAGATGATTATCAAAATACACACAATTTTAACGTAGGTGCAGAATGGAGGTTAGATAGATTAAGTTTAAGAGGTGGTTATCGTTTTGAGCAGAGTCCAGATATCAATGCCCTAGAATCAGACGATTTAAAGGGTTATTCATTAGGAGCTGGTTATAATTTTGGTAACTTTAAAGTAGACTTATCATACAGTGATAGTAATAGAACTGCAGCGTATAACTTTTACTCAGGCTTTAACGTGGATCCTGCCAACTTAACTTTAGATAATAAAGTTTTTACAGCTTCAGTATCACTTAGTTTGTAAGAAAAATTATCCCTAAATAGGCCTTGTATTTTTAAATAAATACAAGGTCTTTTTTATTTAAATTGAGTTTTTTACCTTAATTTTGCAACTTACGACAAGCACATGCAAGAGACAAAAATTACCATTCAAGAAACTACCAACGAAACCATATTAAAATTTAATAGTACAAAGGTTTTAATTAATGGTGGTAGTTATGAATTTTCAAATATAGATGAAGCTAAAAACTCACCTTTAGCACAACAACTATTCTATTTACCATTTGTAAAAAAGGTATTTATTACTGCAAATTTTATTGCCATACAACGTTTTGATATTGTAGAATGGGCAGATGTACAAGATGAGGTTGCAGAACAAATAGAAGCATATATTTCTGATGGAAATATTGTTGTGAACGAAGAAACAACATCATCAAAAAAAGAAGCTATAGAAGTTTATGCAGAGGTTACACCAAATCCTGCAGTAATGAAGTTTGGTACTAATAAAGCTTTAACTCAAACTGATGTTGAATATAAAAATATTGAGGAAGCTAGTAAATCATCTCCTTTAGCACAAGCAATTTTTAATTTTCCATTTGTAAAAGAAGTTTTTATTTCAGACAATTATATATCTGTTACTAAATATGATATGGTTGAGTGGAATGAAGTTTTTGCAGAAGTAAGAAGTTTTATTCGTGAATATTTAGTAGATGGCAAAACCATTATTAAAGATTTGCCAACTGTAGAAACTAGCAAAACTCCAGAAGTGGTTGCACCAGTAGTTAAGTTAGAAGGTATACCTGCTCAAATTTCTGATATTTTAGATGAATATATAAAACCTGCTGTAGCTGGTGATGGAGGAAATATTGCTTTTCGTTCTTATGATGAGCAAAACAAGGTAGTAAGCGTAATTTTACAAGGAGCTTGTAGTGGATGTCCATCTTCTACAGCCACTTTAAAAAACGGTATAGAATCTCTTTTAAAAGAGATGTTACCAAATCAAATTAACGAAGTTGTAGCAATTAACGGATAACCAAATGTCAGCAGAAAAAATCAATCCATATAAAGATTCAAAACTAGGCAAGAAAGAACAAGTTGCCCAAATGTTTGATAATATTTCTGAAAATTACGATGGTTTAAACAGAGTAATATCTTTAGGTATTGATATTAAATGGCGTAAAAAAGTTGTAGAAATTGTTGGCCAGAACAACCCAAAGCAAATTTTAGATATTGCAACTGGTACAGGAGATTTAGCATTAATGATGTCAGATTTAAATCCTGATAGAATTGTAGGTTTAGATATTTCTGCGGGAATGTTAGAAGTAGGTAAACAAAAAATTGCAAAAGCAAATTTATCTGATAAAATAGAAATGATTGTTGGTGATTCTGAAGCAATGCCTTTTGATGATGCTACTTTTGATGCTATTACAGTTTCTTTTGGGGTGCGTAATTTTGCCAACCTAAATAAAGGTTTAAAAGAAATAGCTAGGGTTTTAAAACCAACAGGAGTATTGGTTATTTTAGAAACTTCAAATCCAGTAAAATTTCCTTTTAAACAAGGATATAAATTATACACCAATTTATTTTTACCAACCGTAGGTAAATTATTCTCTAAAGATAAAAGTGCTTATTCTTATTTGTCTGAATCAGCCAATTCTTTTCCTTTTGGAGAAGCGTTCAACAATATTTTGCAAAAAAATGGGTTTACTCATACAAAAGCAGATCCTGTTACTTTTGGGGTAGCAACAATTTATACTGCAAGAAAATAAGTATGGCCAAAAAAGTATTTCTTCTAACTATTTGTTTATTTATATCAGCATCAATATTTGCGCAAAGAGATCGTGTTGAAAATTTACCAACGTTCGATAAAAGAAAATTACATTATGGTTTTTATTTAGGAGTAAACCAAAACGATTTTAAACTAAACTTAAGAAATAGTAATATTAGTAATGCCAATATTACAGTAGAGCCATCTTTAGGTTTTAATGTTGGGTTAATTGCAGATTTACGTTTACACAAAAACCTGAACTTACGCTTTGAACCAGGCTTGGTTACAAATTCAAAAAACATCTATTTTAATCATATTGATACTGCTCAAGACAGCGTTAGAGAAATTGGCTCTACATACTTACATGTGCCTGTTATCTTAAAATTTAGCACAGATAGATACAAAAATATAAGGCCTTATGTTCTAGCTGGAGTTTCTTACGATTATAATTTTTCTAGTAACGCAGAAAATCAAGATGATAATTCAGCTGGACAGTTTAGAATGCAATCACATAATTTTATGTACGAAGTTGGTATGGGTATAGATATTTATTTGAACTTCTTCAAGTTTTCACCTTCCATTCGTGGCGTTTTTGCATTTAACAACGAAATTAAATACGATGACAACCCAAACAGTCAGTGGACAGCTCCTGTAAACTTTATGGGAACTCGTGGTATTTTTCTAAACTTTGCTTTCGAGTAAACTACCTTCTTTTAAATTCGCTTAACAAAATAGCTGTTGCAGTTGCAACATTTAAACTCTCTGTTTCTTGGGTATCTCCAAATCTAGGAATGGATATTTTATTTTGTACAATTGCTCTAACTGCATCAGATATTCCATTTGCTTCATTACCCATAACTAAAATTGCTTCCTCAGGTAATTGAGAACTATAAACATTTGAACCTTGCATATCAGCAATATAAATAGGAGTTTTAGTTGAATTCAAATATTCTTCTAAATCTATATATTTAATAGAAACACGAGTTAAAGAACCCATACTAGCCTGCACAACTTTTTGATTGTAACAATCTACAGTGTTCTTAGAACAAACCAATTGTTGTACTCCAAACCAATCACACAGACGAATTATAGTACCCAAATTTCCAGGATCATTTATTTCATCTAATGCTAAAATAAACCCTTTATGTTGTAACTGTTGTTCATCAGGAATTTTAAAAAGCCCCACTACTTTGTTAGGTGATTTTAGTTTGCTTATCTTTTTCAACTCTGCTTCAGAAATTCGAGTTACTACATCCTCATAACCTTTCACATTATAATCATCTAAAGCAAACAATTGCATCACTTTTAACGAAGATTGCAAAAGCTCTTCTACTACTTTTACGCCTTCTGCAATAAATAAACCATGTTTTTCTCTATACTTTTTTTGAGACAAACTAGTTATAACTTTAAGTTGATTTTTGGAGATGCTCATTAATTGGATGTAAATAAAAATAAACCATAAGAAAATACTATTTTTGATTTTCTTTGGATTGCTAAAATAATGAAAAAACTTACGTTTTATTTTTTATTAATTCTCTTTTTAATTTCATGTAATTCTACAGAACATGTTATTGATGGGCAATACCTACTTACAAAAAATTTAATTATAATTGACAGTACAAAAACAAATGGTACTGAGTTACAGAGATACATACTTCAAAAACCAAATCCTCGTTTTTTAGGAATGCCTTTTGGATTGTATGTACACAATTTAGGAAACCATGCAAAACCAAAAACACCATCTAATTGGGCCTTAGAGCATCCTACCTCTTACAAATTTGTAAAAAGTGTTTTTTCTGAAAAACAAAGTATAGCTTATGCCAATTCTTTTATTAATTTAAATCAATGGTTTTTAAATTTTGATGAACCTAAGCTATTAAACGAAAAAAAAGTAAAACAAACCACAGAAAATTTAGCGGCATTTTACAAAACGCAAGGTTACTTTAAATCTACTGTTAGCAGTAAAATTGATACGATTAACAAAAAGGCAGAAGTAACTTATGAAATTAAAAAAGGTAGACCTACCCTTTTTGACACCATAAACATTAAAATAAAATCGCCAATCTTAGATTCTATTTATCAAAAATCTGGTAGAGTTAGTTTACTAAAAAAAGGAGATCAGTACATAGATCAAACCTTTAGAAACGAAGCTAGTGAAGTCGTAAAATTATTTAGAAATAACGGAATTTATAATTTTACTGAATCTGCTCTTGGGTTTTATGTAGACTCTACTAGAACAGATTACAAAACAAACGTAGACTTCTTAATATCTGCAAACAGACTTATAGAAGATAATGGTAGATACTTAGAAAAACCTTACAGAGTTCATAACATTAAAGAAATAAATGTTATTACAGATTACTCTTTTGATAATAACTCAGAGACGTTTTCAGATTCTACAAACTATAAGGGCATTAACTTTTTTGCTTATGATAAGATCTTATATAACCCAAAATATTTATCAGAAAATATCTTTTTAAAAAAGGGAGAAATTTATAAAGACACCTTAAATAATTTAACAAGAATAAACTTAAAATCACTTAAAAATTTTAAATCAACAAATATTAAATTCTCTTCAACTCCAGGTTCTGAAGATGAATTAATAATGGATGTTTTTTTATCGCCTTTAGAAAAATACACATTAGGTTTTGAAACTGAATTAACCCATTCTAATATTAGAAATATTGGAGTATCAGGTAAATTTTCACTTACCAATAGAAATACATTTAAAGGTGCAGAATTGGCTAAAATGTCTTTTTTAGGCTCGTGGTTTAATTCACAAAATGGTCCTGGTTGGGAAATTGGTTCAGACTTATCTCTAGAAATTCCAAGGTTTATTGCTCCTTTCGGTCTAAGCAAATTCGTACCAAAAGAAATGTCTCCAAGAACCTTATTTTCTTTAGGTTCTAGTTTTCAAAAAAACATTGGTTTAGATAGGCAAACCTTTACTTTTTTAACCGATTATAAATGGCAATATACACCAACTAAAACTATTCAATTAGAGATTTTAAACACGCAATATATTAAGAATTTAAATGTAGGCAGTTTCTTTAATATCTATAATTCTGAGTACGAAACTTTAAATGATATTGCTAAAATTTACAACAACAATAACGCAGATTTACAGTTACCTGATGGTGCTGTTTCTTTTATGAATACTGTTGTTAATGACGCTAATTTCCAAGCGTCAAATCCAGATGAATACAATACAAGTTTAAATATTTTAAACAGATATAATATTATTACTTCCGATTTTTTAATCCCGATTTTAGCCTATTCATTTACCTATAACAACCAGACCAGTTTTAAAGATAATAACTTTTCTTTTTTTAGAGCGAGAGTTGCAAACTCGGGTAATTTCTTAGGTTTATTATCAAATAAAAGAAACGCTAATAACAAAAAGACGTTTTTAAATATTCCTTTAGCTCAATACTTCAAAACAGATATTGAGTACAAAAAGTTTTGGGATATGGGTAACAATTCTGTTTTTGCGTTTAGAACTTTTGTAGGAGCAATTTTTACTTACGATAATTCTAACATTCCGTTTGTGAAAGCCTATTTTGCTGGAGGATCAAATGATATTAGAGCTTGGCAGACATATGAATTAGGACCTGGAGCAAGAGATAATGGTTTAGAATTTAATATAGGTAGTTTCAAATTTTTAACAAGTTTAGAATACAGATTTGATGTAGTTGGTAGATTAAAAGGAGCACTATTTGTAGATGCAGGAAACATTTGGGATATCTCTGGCTCTAGTTTTGTAAATGACAATGAAAAACTAAACAGTTTCTCCTCTTTACAAAATATTGCTATAGGTTCTGGAGTTGGAGCAAGATTAGATTTTAATTTTTTAATCTTAAGGTTTGATGTTGGTTTCAAAACCTACGAACCGTATTTGAACGAAAATAAATGGTTTAAAAACTACAATTTTAGCAATGCAGTATACAATATAGGTATCAATTATCCTTTTTAAAAGGAAACGTTTTCGTTATTTTATCAGGAGCTATTTAAAATTAACATGTTAATTTTTAGTATTTTTGGAATCTATCAATTAAAATAAAAAAAATGAGTCACAACATAAAACCTGGTGTTGCAACAGGTAAAGAAGTTCAAGAAATATTTAACTACGCTAAAGAAAAAGGCTTTGCATTACCAGCAGTAAATGTTGTTGGTTCTAATACTATTAATGCTGTTTTAGAAACTGCAAAAGAATTAAATGCTCCTGTAATTATTCAGTTTTCAAATGGTGGTTCTCAGTTTAATGCAGGTAAAGGTTTATCTAACGAAAATCAAAAATCTGCAATTGCTGGTGGTATAGCTGGTGCAAAACATGTAAATGAATTAGCAGAAGCGTATGGAGTGCCTGTAATTTTACACACAGATCACTGTGCAAAAAAATTATTACCATGGATTGATGGTTTATTAGATGCATCAGAAAAACACTTCGAAGAAACTGGAAAACCTTTATACAGTTCTCATATGATTGATTTATCTGAAGAACCAATTGAAGAAAACATAGAGATTTGTAAAGAATACTTAGCTAGAATGAGCAAAATGGGTATGACTTTAGAAATAGAATTAGGTATTACAGGTGGTGAAGAAGATGGTGTAGATAATTCAGATGTAGATGCTTCTAAATTATACACACAACCAGAAGAAGTAGCTTATGCTTACGAAGAGTTAATGAAAGTTTCTCCACAGTTTACAATTGCAGCAGCTTTTGGTAATGTGCATGGAGTTTACAAACCAGGTAATGTAAAATTAACACCGAAAATTTTAAAGAATTCTCAAGAATTCATCACCAAAAAATATGGTGTGGAAGAAAATCATATCGACTTTGTTTTTCATGGTGGTTCTGGTTCTACTTTAGAGGAAATTAGAGAGGCTATAGGTTATGGAGTTATAAAAATGAACATCGATACAGATTTACAATTTGCATTTACAGAAGGAATTAGAGATTACATGCAAGGTAAAGCAGATTATTTAGCTACTCAAATTGGTAATCCTGATGGTGCAGACCAACCTAACAAAAAATATTACGATCCAAGAAAATGGTTACGTTTAGGAGAAGAAACGTTTAAAGCGCGTTTAAAACAAGCATTTGCAGATTTAAATAATGTAGATACTTTATAAACAGAAGTAATTATAATAATACAAGCATTTTGATGTAAAAATCAAAATGCTTTTTTTATGCAAAACACTCAAAAATAAACAATTAAAGAAATATTGATAGTTCACAAAAACACTTATATTTGTACACTTGCTTTAGGATGAAAAAGAAATATTAAATTGTAAAAAAGTAAATTAAAAGTAAACTATATGGCTTGGTTTAAAAGAACTGATAAAGGAATACAAACACCAACAGAAGAAAAAAAAGATACTCCTAAAGGTCTTTGGTATAAGACACCTAGTGGTAAAATTATAGATACAGAAGAATTAAAGAAAAATCTTTATGTGAGTCCAGAAGATGGTTATCACGTAAGAATTGGTAGTAAAGAATACTTCGAATTATTTTTTGACGATAATAAGTTTGAAGAATTAAACGAATCACTAACATCAAAAGATCCTCTAAAATTTGAGGACACAAAAAAATATCCAGACAGATTAAAAGCGGCTCAAGAAAAAACAAAGCTAAAAGATGCTGTAAGAACTGCAGTTGGTAAATCTTTAGGTAAAGATTTGGTAATTGCTGCTATGGATTTTGCTTTTATTGGAGGTTCTATGGGATCTGTTGTTGGAGAAAAAATTGCAAGAGCTATTAACTACTCTATAGAAAATAAGATTCCGTTTTTAATGGTCTCAAAATCTGGAGGAGCTAGAATGATGGAAGCTTCGCTTTCTTTAATGCAATTGGTAAAAACCTCTGCAAAATTAGCACAATTGGCAGAAGCTAAAATACCTTACATTTCTTTATGTACAGACCCAACAACAGGTGGTACAACTGCATCTTATGCAATGTTAGGTGATATCAATATAGCAGAACCAAATGCTTTAATTGCATTTGCAGGACCAAGAGTAGTAAAAGATACTACAGGTAAAGAATTACCAGAAGGTTTTCAAAAATCAGAATTTGTTTTAGAACATGGATTTTTAGATGCTATTTACGAGCGTAAAGAATTAAAAAAACAAGTAAACTTATATATAGATTTAATTCAGAATATACCTGTAAGAGCCTAAATAAAAAGGTTTAAGTTCAATTAGTTATTCTAAAAAATAAGACTATATTTGCACCTTCAATGAATACATCATTGATATACATAAAAATCATTTAAATAATATTGGCATGTACTTAACTAAAGAAGTAAAAGAAAGCATCTTCGAAAAACACGGTAAAGGAAAAAACGATACTGGTTCTTCAGAAGGTCAAATTGCGTTATTCACGCACAGAATTAACCACTTAACTGAGCACTTAAAAAACAATCGTAAAGATTTTAATACAGAGCGTTCTTTAGTAATGATGGTTGGTAAGCGTAGAAGTTTATTAGATTATCTAAAGAAAAAAGATATTGCAAGATATCGTGCAATTATTAAAGAATTAGGAATTAGAAAATAATTTCTTACAAAAAAGAGGCTCTATAAACGTGCCTCTTTTTTATTTAAAGTACTTAATTTCTGTTGATGAAAACAGACACTTTATAAAAAAATCAAAAGAAGTAACAACCCTTTTGTATTTCCATTGGAGAAAACACACAACAACTACAACACAACAACAAAAAATTAGTAATTAAAAATTTAGAATTCATTTATGATTCCAAAAGTATTTAGAGAGGTCATAGACCTTGGAGATGGAAGAACCATCTCATTAGAAACTGGTAAGCTTGCAAAACAAGCCCATGGTTCAGTTGTTGTTCAGTCAGGTAAATGTATGTTATTATGTACAGTAGTTTCTAACTACGAACAGAAAGATGTAGATTTCTTACCATTAACTGTAGATTATAGAGAAAAATTTGCTGCTGCAGGACGTTATCCTGGAGGTTTCTTTAAGAGAGAAGCAAGACCAAGTGATGGTGAAGTATTAACAATGCGTTTAGTAGACCGTGTTTTACGTCCATTATTCCCAAAAGATTATCATTCAGAAACTCAGGTTATGATTCAGATGATGTCTCATGATGATGATGTTATGCCAGATGCAATGGCTGGTTTAGCTGCTTCTGCTGCTATTCAGTTATCAGATTTACCATTCGAATGCCCAATTTCTGAAGTAAGAGTTGGTAGAGTAAATGGTGAATTTATCATCAATCCAACAAGAGCACAATTAGCAGAAGCTGATATTGATATGATGATTGGTGCCTCTGCAGATTCTGTAATGATGGTAGAAGGTGAAATGGATGAGTGTTCTGAAGAAGAAATGGCTGAAGCAATTAAGTTTGCTCATGAAGCTATTAAAGTACAGTGTGCTGCACAAGTAGCCTTAGCTGAAGCTTTTGGTAAAAAAGAAACTCGTGAATACACACCAGAAACTAATGATGAAGATTTAGAGAAAAAGATTCATGATTTAGTATATGATAAAACATACGAAATTGCGAAAGCAGGTTCTGCTAAACACGAAAGAAGTGCAGCTTTTAGTGAAATTAAAGAAGAGGTTAAAAGTTCATTTTCTGAAGAAGAGCAAGCTGAATATGGAAATTTAATTTCTAAATATGTTGCGAAAGCTCAAAAAAATGCAATTCGCGATTTAACTTTAAAAGAAGGTTTACGTTTAGATGGACGTAAAACTACAGATATTAGACCAATTTGGTGTGAGGTAGATTACTTACCATCAACTCATGGTTCATCAATCTTTACACGTGGAGAAACTCAAGCTTTAGCAACAGTTACTTTAGGTACAAGTAGAGAAGCTAACCAAATAGATATGCCATCTTATGAAGGTGAAGAAACTTTCTATTTACACTATAACTTCCCTCCTTTTTCAACTGGTGAAGCACGTCCAATAAGAGGAACGTCTAGAAGAGAAGTTGGTCATGGAAATTTAGCACAAAGAGCATTAAAAGGAATGATTCCTGCTGATTGCCCATATACAGTAAGAGTAGTATCAGAAGTATTAGAATCTAATGGTTCTTCTTCTATGGCAACTGTTTGTTCTGGAACTATGGCATTGATGGATGCTGGTGTACAATTAAAGAAACCTGTTTCTGGTATTGCAATGGGGTTAATTTCTGATGGTACAAATCATGCTGTTTTATCTGATATTTTAGGTGATGAAGATCACTTAGGAGATATGGACTTTAAAGTTACAGGTACTGCAGATGGTATCACAGCTTGTCAAATGGATATTAAAATCAAAGGATTAAGTTATGAGATTTTAGTAAAAGCATTAAAACAAGCAAGAGATGGACGTTTACATATCTTAGGGAAGTTAACAGATACCATTGAAACTCCTAACAACGATGTAAAAG
The DNA here is from genome assembly GCF_036864555.1 of Polaribacter sp. P097. Lineage (NCBI taxonomy): Bacteria > Pseudomonadati > Bacteroidota > Flavobacteriia > Flavobacteriales > Flavobacteriaceae > Polaribacter > Polaribacter sp. P097. Next base: position 478,210 of record NZ_JAZETJ010000001.1, read on the forward strand.
CACATGCTCCTAAAATGATTACTAGACGTATTCCAAACGATTTAATTGGTGCGTTTATTGGTCCAGGAGGTAAACACATTCAAGAGTTACAAAAAGAAACTGAAACTACAATTGTAATTACAGAAGACCCAGTAACAGAAGAAGGTATTATTGAAATTTTAGGTACAAAACCAGCAGGAATGGATGCTGTAATTGCTAAGATTGAATCAATGTTATTCAAACCAGAAAAAGGTTCTGTATACGAAGTTAAAGTAATTAAAATGTTAGATTTTGGTGCAGTTGTAGAATATACAGAAGCTCCAGGAAACGAGGTTCTATTACACGTTAGTGAATTAGCTTGGGAACGCACAGACAATGTTACTGACGTTGTTAATTTAGGTGATGTTTTAGATGTTAAATACTTTGGTATAGACCCAAGAACACGTAAGGAAAAGGTATCTAGAAAAGCACTTTTACCAAAACCAGAAGGTTATAAAGAAAGAGCACCAAGAGATAACAATCGTGGAAGAGACAACAACAGAGGAAGAGATAATCGTGGACGTGACAACAGACGTGATGATCGTAAACCTAGAGAAAGAAAAGAAGATTAAATTCTTTTTAAATAGATCGTAAAAATCGCCAATATTAATTGGCGATTTTTTTATGCTTTTTTGTTTCTTTGTGATTCTTATGAAAATTCAAAGAATTACCTATTTATCCTTAGGTACAAACCAAGGAAACAGATTACATCACCTACAAAAAGCAATAGAACTTATTGCTGATAAAGCAGGAGCTGTTCTAAGTATTTCTTCTATCTACAATACTACATCTTGGGGTTTTGATAGTAATGATTTTTATAACATTTGCCTTAAAATTAGCACTTACCATCCACCAGAAAAATTAATGCAAATTCTGCTAGATATAGAAAATTCATTGGGTAGAGAGCGTAATAATTCTGATGGCTATGCAGATAGAAATATAGATATTGATATTTTATTGTTTGATGATGAAATCATCTTTTCTAAAACCTTAATTGTACCTCATTCTAAGATGCTAGAACGTAAATTTGTTCTGGTACCATTAGCCGAAATTGCAGGTTCTGTTATACATCCTATAGCCAAACAAAAAATAGGAGTTTGTTTACAAAATTGTAATGATTCTTCTGAGATCTCAGTAGTAAACGAAAATTTGATTAGACCAATACCTATTTCTGAGAAGTATAATTACATTGCAATTGAAGGTAACATTGGTGCAGGTAAAACATCACTTTCTAAAATGATGTCTGATGAGTTTAATGCAAAAATTGTTTTAGAACGCTTTGCAGACAACCCTTTTCTACCAAAATTTTATGAAGATAAAGAGCGTTTTGCATTTCCTTTAGAAATGAGTTTTTTGGCAGATAGATATCAACAATTATCAGATGATTTGGCCCAACTAGATCTGTTTAAAAACTTTGTGGTTTCAGATTACTACATCTTTAAATCTTTAATATTTGCTCAAATCACTTTGCAAAAAGATGAGTACTTGTTGTATCGAAAAATGTTCGATTTAATGTATAAAGAAATTACAAAACCTGATTTGTATGTATACCTATATCAGAACACCACTCGTCTTTTAGAAAATATCAAAAAAAGAGGTAGAGAGTATGAGCAAAATATAGAAGCTTCTTACCTACAAAAAATACACGATGGTTATAAGAGCTTTATAAGCACCCAACAAAATTTGAACACCTTAGTTATTGATGTTTCCGAACTTGATTTTGTAAATAATCCTGAAGATTACATTAACATCATCAACCAAATAAAAAAAGGATAAACCTTACTTTTTAAGCTCTAGCTTTTCTGCAAAATAATCGCAAAAATCACGCATTGTTGCACTCATTTTTTGATCGTCTGTAGCTCTTTCAAAAGTATCTGCCATAGACACTAAGGTTTGATGATAAAATTGTTTCATTTCATCAACAGGCATGTCTTTGGTCCACAAATCCATACGTAAAGTATCTTTTTTCTTATGATCCCAAACAGAAATCATTACTGCTTTTGATGAATCATCTTGAATGCCACCATCTTCTGCAGTCCATGAAATTTCTTCAGGAACTTTATTTTCGTCTAAACCTATATTAAATTTTACCTCAGAATTATGTAGAACAGCCATTATTTTTTGGGTTTGTATTTTGATTTATTAAAGATTTCTTCTGAATCTTTTTTCAATAATTCTTGCAAAGATACATCATTATGTTGCATATAAGAAGTAACAATTTGCCAACCTAACCAAACTCCAATTCTGCCTGGTGTAGCCTTATCTTCTGCAGTATAGAATTTTGAAAAAGGTGCATTATCTATAAACCTCTGACTCAATTTTGAATTCGTATCAAACAATAAGTTTTTTTCTATAAAATACATCCAAATTTGTTCTTCGTGCATTTTTGCCCAATTCAATTTCTCTAATGAATAACCCATTTTAATCGCTTCTGAAACATAAGGCAAATAGCTGTTTAATAAATATGCTTTCTTACCCTCATAAACTATTTTATCTACAAAGCGTCTTTGCATTGATGTTGGCATTTGGCTATCAATAATAGCATTTGCTACATCTACTACAATATGGTTTTCGGTATTGGTTTCTTTAATATAGTTAGGAAAATCGCTATAAAATCGATGAGTTTTACCCAAATAAGCGTCTAATGAAATTAGCAATAAACTATCTGCATAAATCACTCGATTATCATAGTCGATATTACTAAGCATGGTAATCACTTTAGGTGATTCAAAAGAAGGATAATAATATTTTACGTGTTTAAATAACGAAGTTAGATCTTTATTTAAATTAGTTACATTCTCATAAACCTTCTTCGTTTCATTATACAATTCTCTTTCTTGTGCATCATTAATTTTAGAAAGCGCTATACTATCTGTAAGTGAATAAGGAAATAAATATGGATATTTTTGTTTCACATCACTCAGAGATTCTTTGTTCGCATTATAAAAATCTTCTTCAAATCGTTCTATTAAAAAATCGACATTTATGTTAGAAACATCTATTTGCGACTTATTTTTATCAGAACAAGAAAAAAATAACATCAAAACCATGAATAGCGCAAAGTAAAATCTCATAATCTTTGTATCTTAGTGATTGAAATAAAGAACGATAAAAATACTAAAATAGTTTATCAATGAATACCGAAAAAGTAGCAGAATATATTATAAATTGGTTAAAAGATTATGCAACTAATGCTGGTGTAAAAGGTTTTGTTGTTGGTGTATCTGGAGGTATAGACTCTGCATTAACTTCTACTTTATGTGCAAAAACAGGCTTACCAACCTTATGTGTAGAAATGCCAATTCATCAAGCAGCTAGTCAAGTTTCTAGAGCAGAAGAACATATTGCACAATTAAAAGAACGTTTTGATAATGTAAATGAAGTTCGCGTTGATTTAACCTCTACTTTTGAAGATTTTAAAAGTGCTGTACCTACAATAGATGATCAAGCAAAAGTAGATTTATCTTTAGCTAATACAAGAGCAAGACTTAGAATGACAACTTTGTATTACTTAGCAGGTATTAACAGTTCTTTAGTTGCAGGTACAGGAAATAAAGTTGAAGATTTTGGTGTAGGTTTCTATACAAAATATGGTGATGGTGGTGTAGATTTAAGTCCGATTGCAGATTTAATGAAATCTGAAGTTTATGCATTAGCAGCACATTTAGGTGTGCCAAATTCTATACAAATTGCACAACCCACAGATGGTTTATTTGGGGATAGCAGAACTGATGAAGAACAAATAGGTGCTTCTTACGATGAATTAGAATGGGCAATGAATATGCAAGATGAAGGAAAAAGTGAAAATGACTTTTCTGGAAGAGAACTAGAAGTCTATAAAATCTATACAAGACTAAATAGAATTAATCAGCATAAAATGCAACCAATACCTGTTTGCGAAATTCCTGAAGATTTAAAATAAAAGCATAAAAAACGGGCTAGTAAATTTTACTAGCCCGTTTTTTATTTTGTTACTTTCCTTTTTATAAAAGGTTAGCTGCAACCATCATTTTCTTAATTCTCATGTAAGCTCTTCTCTTAGAACCATTTGAAATTTCGAATGGTAAGAAAATAAATAGTTGAATAATTTTTAAAATTTGTAATACTCTTTTCATAATGTGCGATTTCTTTTTCTTGCGCCAAATATACAAAAAAACAATTAACAGGTATTATTAGAAGGTTTTATTTAAAGTTTTAGAATGAATGTTAATATTAAGATAACATTCTGAATCAATTCACTTTACATTTTGCTTTTACAACAAACGTGCAGATATCATTAACTTTTTTATTCTAATTGATGACTTCTTTTTTGAACCATTTGAGATATCAAAAGGCAGTTTTAAAAACAAGTGGGCAATCTTTATAATACTTACTATTCGTTTCACTGTAGCTTAACTTTTTCTGTTCAAAAATACTACGAAACACTAGTTGAAACAAAGGATATACACCCTTTTTGGAAAGTTTTATGGAAATGTAAATATCAATATCTATAATTTATTGTTATCCTAAAATAAGGTATTGAAATATGGTAAACTCTTAATTAAACTACTCTATTAAGTTTATTAAATAGCTTCATTTTTAGTGAAGTATAGTCTTTAATCATCTCTAAATCTAAAACAGGAGCTTCATTGTCTTTAGCTTCATTCATTAACTCCTCTATTTTTTTACCAATTAAAATCCTTCTTAGGTTAAAAACAGAATCATTTACAGCTTTGTATAGCACTTCTGTTGCTTTGGTTACAAAAATGTTTTGACCTTCCCAATTACTTAATTGATGTTTTTCTTCATCCATTAAAATAGAAGTTACTGTATTTGCAATAGAAGGGTTAGGATGATTGACTAAACTATCAATATTTAATTTGTCTGATTGATTTATTTGATGAATAACTTCTGTATATATTTCTTGAAAAATATCATTCGAAAATTCGATTTCATCATCATGCAAATGCACATATATTTCTGCAGAAACCGTGTTTTGATATGTTCTTGTTGTTATGGTTTCTTTACCATCTTCATCAACATTTATAATTTCTTCTATAAAATCTACTTGCTCATTACCATAAAGCAACAAAATTCTAATAATTTCTCTTTCTAATATAGATAATTCATCTACCTTTTTAAAAGCAACTGCACCACCTTTTACTACACCCATTTGTGCCTGTTCTAGTTCTGCAAAATACTCAGGAGGTGGTTGGTTCGGATCTTGATTAGAAGGTGCTTGCGGTTTACTTTTTCTAGCTTTATTAGTAACCTCTTTCTTTAAAAGTTGTGCCAATTCACTAAACAAAACACGTTCAGAAATTTCCATAATTCTAGAACATTCTTGTATGTAAACTTCACGTTGAATAGAATCTGGAATTTTAGAAATACTAGTTACAATATCTCTAATTACACCTGCCTTTTTTACAGGATCATTATTAGAATCTTTTAATAAAAGTGAAACTTTAAAGTTGATGAAATCTTGAGCAGAATCTTCTAGATAAGCTTTAAGCTCAGAATTGGTATGCGCTTTTGCAAAACTATCAGGATCTTCACCATCAGGAAATTGAACCACTTTAACGTTCATTCCTTGCTCTAAAATTAAGTCTATACCACGAATTGAAGCTCTAATTCCTGCTGCATCACCATCAAAAAGAACTGTAATATTTTTGGTTAACCTGTTTACCAAACGAATTTGATCTGAAGTTAATGCTGTACCTGAAGAGGCTACTACATTTTCTACATTAGATTGATTAAATGAAATTACATCTGTATAACCTTCTACCAAATAACAATTATCTTGTTTGGCAATTTCTTTTTTGGCCTGATAAATTCCGTAAAGAATTTTACTCTTATGATAAATATCGCTTTCAGGAGAATTAAGATATTTTGCGGCTTTTTTATCGGCTTTTAAAATTCTACCTCCAAAACCTAAAATTCTACCAGACATGGAATGTATAGGAAACATCACTCTGCCTTTAAAACGATCGAATTGTTTGTTTTCTTTTACAATGGTTAAACCTGTAGAAGCTAAATATTTTAAATCGTAACCTTTGGCTAAAGCTGCATTTGTAAAATTATCCCATTCATCTAAACAATAGCCTAAATCAAACTTTTTAATAGTTTCATCTGTAAAACCACGCTCTTTAAAATAACTTAAACCAATGGCTTTACCTTGGTTCGTGTTTAGCATTAAATCGTGAAAATAATCTTTAGCAAATTTTGAAACTAGAAACATGCTTTCACGCTCATTCATTTGCGCTTTTTGCTCATCTGTTTGCTCAGTTTCTTCTATTTCTATATTGTACCTTTTTGCCAACCACTTTATGGCTTCTGGGTACGAATAATGCTCATGCTCCATTAAGAAAGAAATAGCATTACCTCCTTTTCCTGTAGAAAAATCTTTCCAAATTTGTTTAACAGGAGATACCATGAATGATGGCGATTTTTCATCTGTAAAAGGACTTAATCCCTTAAAATTACTTCCTGCTTTTTTAAGCTGAACAAACTCACCAATAACCTCCTCTACTCTTGCAGATTCAAAAACTCGGTCTATGGTACTTCTAGAAATCATGATTTAATTTTGTAAAACAGTAAACAAATATAAACTTTGTTTACAAAACGAAATTGTATAAAAACAAAAACCTCACTAAAATTAAATAGCGAGGTTTAGTATTTAATAATTTGATAATTTATGAAGCTGCTCTTAACTTTTTTAAGGTTGTATTAGATAATTTAGCTTCTGCGTAATCTTTGGTTACATTGAATTCTTTTTCTTCTGAACTTGGTAAATCGAACATAGCATCTGTAAAAATAGCTTCACATAAAGAACGTAATCCTCTTGCACCTAATTTATACTCAACCGCCTTTTCTACAATATAATTTAAAGCTTCTTCATCTATAGTAAAGTTAACATCATCCATTACAAACAGCTTAGCATATTGTTTTATAATAGAATTTTTTGGCTCAGTTAAAATAGCTCTTAACGTTTTTGCATCTAAAGGATTCATGTAACTTAATACTGGTAAACGCCCTATAATCTCTGGAATTAATCCAAAAGATTTTAAATCTAAAGGTGTTATGTATTGTAGTAAATTATCTTCATCTAACTTGTCTTCTTCTAAAGATGCACCAAAACCAACAGCTTGCCTGTTTAAACGTTTGCTAATAATTTTATCTATACCAGAAAATGCCCCACCAGCAATAAATAAAATATCTTTGGTATTTACTTCTATAAATTTTTGCTCTGGATGTTTTCTACCTCCTTTAGGCGCAACATTTACCACAGAACCTTCTAGTAGTTTTAATAATGCTTGTTGTACACCTTCACCAGAAACGTCTCTTGTAATTGATGGATTATCACCTTTTCTTGCAATTTTATCAATTTCATCTATAAAAACAATACCTCTTTCTGCCTTTTCTACATCATAATCTGCAACCTGCAACAACCTACTTAAAATGCTTTCAACATCTTCACCAACATAACCTGCTTGTGTTAAAACTGTAGCATCTACAATAGAAAAAGGTACATTTAACATTTTTGCAATTGTTTTTGCAACCAAGGTTTTACCTGTACCAGTTTCCCCCACTAAAACAATGTTAGATTTTTCAATCTCTACATCATCCTCTGTATTTTTATCTTGTAACAATCTCTTGTAATGATTGTAAACTGCAACAGCCATTGCTCTTTTAGTTTCATCTTGACCAATAATATATTGATCTAAAAACTCTTTTATTTGCAATGGTTTTTTTAGCGTTAAATCTTTAGATAAACTAGATGTTTTTGCTTCCGAAATTTCCTCTTCTACAATACCATGTGCTTGCTCTATACATTTATCGCAAATATGGGCATCCATACCAGCAATTAGTAAATCTGTTTCGGCTTTTTTCCGTCCACAAAATGAACATTCTAAGTTTTCTTCTTTCGACATTATAATCTGCTTTTTACTTTTGCTTTAATTGATGTTTGGGCTTTATTTTCTAGCTAAAACTTCATCAATCATTCCATATTCTTTAGCTTCATCTGCTTTCATCCAATAATCTCTATCAGAATCGTTATGTACTTTTTCTACAGTTTGACCTGAATGATTTGCAATAATTGCATACAACTCATCTTTTAATTTTAAGATTTCTCTTGCAGTAATTTCGATATCTGAAGCCTGACCTTGAGCACCTCCTAAAGGTTGATGAATCATAATTCTTGAATGAGGTAAAGCAGAACGTTTACCTTTTTCTCCTGCACACATTAAAACAGCACCCATGGATGCAGCCATACCTGTACAAATTGTAGCAACATCTGGCTTTATGAATTGCATGGTATCATAAATACCTAAACCTGCATATACACCTCCTCCTGGAGAATTAATGTATATTGATATGTCTTTATTGGCATCTACACTTTCTAAAAACAATAACTGTGCTTGTATAATATTTGCTACTTGATCATTAATTCCTGTTCCTAGAAATATAATTCTATCCATCATTAAACGCGAAAAAACATCCATTTGAGTAATATTCATTTGGCGTTCTTCCATAATATATGGAGTTAAACTACTTGTGATTTTTGTATAGCTAGTACTACTAATACCATGATGTTTAGTAGCGTATTTTTCGAACTCTTTTCCGTAATTCATGTCTTAAAGTCTTTAAATTATTGGTTGTGTAAAGATAAGAACTATTCTCTTAATATTGTGTTACATTTTAAAACGAAAAACCTGAGCTCAAAAGCTCAGGTTTTTAATATTTATTGCATTCTAAAACAACTTTTAGATTGCTACTTAAACCTATTTATAAACTTCTTTAATAAACTCTTCGTAAGTAACTTCTTTTGTTTTAAAGTTCATGTTTTCTTTAAAGAAAGCTAACAATTTCTGGCTAATTAATTGCCCTTGCAATTTTTGAGCCTCATCTTGGTTTTGTAAGATTCTACCAGCAATATCATCTAACTCTTTTTCTTCTGGATTCATGTTACCAAATTGAGCCATTTGCTGACGGATAAATCCTTTAGCATAATCTACCAATTCTTTATAATCTAATTTGATATCATTATCTTTCATAATCTTACCTTCGATTAATTGATAACGTAATCCTTTTTCTGATTTTTCATATTCAGCAGCAGCCTCTTCAGCTGTTAATTCTTTTTCGCCAGCAGTTGCTAACCATTTTTTAAGAAATTCTGCAGGTAAATCAAACTTTGTATTTTCAATTAAATACTCTTGTACAGCATTTAACAATTGCTGATCTCCTTGTTGTGCGAATTGTATTTCTGCATCTTCCTTAATTTTTTCTCTTAATTCGGTTACAGTAGAAACACTACCATCTACAAAAAGTTTATCAAACAATTCTTTATCTAAATCAGCTGGTTCTGTTTTGGTAATATCTTCTACAGTTAAAGTAACTGTTACATCTAAATCATGAATTATATCATGTTCTACACCTAAAATGTGTTGTAATTTATGATCGTCTTCAAAAAGTTTCTTAGTACCTAATTCTATAACATCGCCTACTTTAGCGCCAATTACTTTTTTCTCGTTCTTTTTACCCTTTAAATCATTTACTAAGAAAGTAGATTTTTTATTGATACCTGCTTCTTCATTTACAAAAGTACCAGTTACATTAGAATGCTCAGTTGCTTCTTCTATGGCACTCATTTTTCCATAACGAGTCTGAATATTTTTCACTTCTTCATCAATCAATTCTTCAGTTGCAACAATATTGTACTGTTTAACTTTATTTTTTGCTGATAAATCAACATCAAATTCTGGTGCTAAACCTAATTCAAATTCAAATGTAAAAGTATCTGCATCCCAATTAAAGTCTTCGTTTACTCTTGGTAATGGATTACCTAAAATATCTAACTTTTCTTCAGTTAAAAATTTATTTAATGAATCTTGTATAAGTTTGTTAACTTCATCAATCATTACAGACTTACCATATTGCTTTTTAATCATTCCCATTGGCACATGCCCTTTTCTAAAACCTGGAATGTCTGCTTTTTTACGATAATCTGTTAAAACCTCTGTTACTTTAGCTTGATAGTCATCTGCAACAATATCAACTTTTACAACTGCATTTAATGCATCTACGTTTTCTTTTGTAATATTCATTTCTTATTAATCTCTAGTTCTTAAAAAATCGAGTGCAAAATTAGTCAATTTAATTAAGCCCACAAAAGTTTAAATAGTTCAATTTCAGTTATTTCGTTTTAGTTAAATATTTAAAAACTAAAACTATAAGACACATTTCATTATAAATAAAAAAAAACATTAATTTTGCACAACTCAAAATTTCTTATTTTTTAAGAAAGAATATCAAACAGCAATATAAAATGCAATACAAAAGAGTCCTTTTAAAATTAAGTGGAGAAGCGTTAATGGGTGAACGTCAATATGGAATAGACCCTAAACGCCTTGCAGAATATGCTAAAGAAATTAAAGAGGTGGTAGAAAAAGGTATTGAAGTTGCTATTGTAATTGGTGGTGGAAATATTTTTAGAGGTGTTGCAGGTGCCGCAAATGGTATGGATCGTGTTCAAGGTGATCATATGGGTATGTTAGCTACATGTATAAATGGTTTAGCATTGCAAAGTGCTTTAGAAGATGAAGATGTACACACCCGTTTGCAAACTGCTTTAGAAATAAAAGAAGTTGCTGAACCTTACATTAAACGAAAAGCAATTCGCCATTTAGAAAAAGGGAGAGTTGTTATTTTTGGTGCTGGTACAGGTAATCCATATTTTACGACAGATACAGCAGCTGTTTTAAGAGCAATAGAAATACAAGCAGATGCTATTTTAAAAGGTACTAGAGTTGATGGTGTGTATAATGCAGACCCAGAAAAAGTAAAAGACGCTGTAAAATTTGAATCTATTACATTTAAAGATGTAATTAATAAAGGTTTAAAAGTTATGGATATGACTGCTTTTACATTAAGTGAAGAAAATAAATTACCAATCATTATTTTTGATATGAATAAACAAGGAAACTTAATTCGATTAGTTTCTGGAGAAAAGGTTGGTACAATTGTAGAAAATTAAAATCTAACTTTTTAAATTTTAAAAAGATGAACGAAGAAATTGAATTTATTTTAGATACTGCTAAAGAAGCAATGGGTAATGCAATTACGCATTTAGAAAAAGAATTGGTATCTATCAGAGCTGGTAAAGCAACACCTGCTATGCTAAGTACAGTTATGGTAGATTATTATGGTTCTCAAACTCCATTAAGCCAAGTAGCAAATGTAAATACACCAGATGCTAGAACTTTAAGCATACAACCTTGGGAGAAAAACATGTTACAGCCAATAGAAAAAGCAATTCAAATTGCAAACCTTGGTTTAAACCCAATGAATAATGGTGATTTAATTATGATTAATGTACCACCATTAACTGAAGAACGCAGAAAAGGATTGGCAAAACAAGCAAAAGCAGAAGCAGAACATGCTAAGGTTGGTGTTAGAAATGCTAGAAAAGATGCAAATAACGATATTAAAAAAGTAGAGATTTCTGATGATATGAAAAAAATAGCTGAAGATGATGTTCAAAAGCTAACAGATACCTACGTTAAAAATATAGATGAAAAATTAGCTGTCAAAGAAAAAGAGATCATGACAATCTAAGATTTCGAAAGCAAAATTAAAAGAGTGTTTTACAAACACTCTTTTTTTATCAATACAATTACCCTTTATAAAAATAGTGAATGAATTTTTGGACTAAAGTTGCAGGTATCATCTTAAGAAACCGTTATTTGGTTTTAATAGGCATTGCAATAATTACAGCTTTGTTGGCTTCTCAAATGAAGTATATGAAATTTTCATATACAGAAGCTAATTTATTACCAGAAAATCATGAAGCTAATTTAGAATACAACAAATTTTTAGAAATTTTTGGTGAAGAAGGCAACCTTGTAATTCTAGGTATTAAAGATTCTACAGTATTTACACCAGCCAAATTTAATGCTTGGAATAGTTTAGTTGATCAATTTAATGATTTAGATGAAATTGACTTTACACTTTCTATTGCTGATGTTCAAAAATTAAAAGCAGACCGTAAACAACGAAAATTTATTTTAGAGCCTTTATATGATAAAGAGCCTTCTACTAAAGCAGAAGTTGAAACTATAAAAGATCAACTTTTTGAAAAGCTACCTTTCTACGACAATCTTCTATTTAATAAGGAGACTGGTACTTTACAGACTGCCATTTACATTAAAAGAGAAATTATAAATACTCCGAAAAGGAGAGATTTCATGTTCAATACATTAATTCCCATTATTGAAAAATTTGAAAAGGATTACAATGTAGATGTTCGAATTTCTGGTATGCCATATATTAGAACATTAAACGCCCAAAACATTCAAGATGAGATAATTTTATTTGTTGGTGGTGCCCTTTTAATAACAGCAGTAATATTTTTCTTCTTCTTTAGGTCTTACAGAGCCACATTCATCACTCTTTTAGTAGTAATGGTTGGTGTAACTTGGGCTTTTGGATTTATTGGTTTATTTCGATTTGAAATAACAGTATTATCAGCCTTAATACCACCTTTAATAATTGTTATTGGTGTGCCAAATGCTGTATTCTTAATTAATAAATACCAACAAGAAATAAAAAAACACGGTCAGCAAGCTAAGGCATTACAAAGAGTAATTTCTAAAATTGGGAATGCTACTTTAATGACCAATATTACAACTGCATCTGGTTTTGCAACCTTTGTTTTTGTAAAAAGTTCGCTTTTACGTGAATTTGGAATTCTAGCTTCAGTAAATATTGTAAGTATATTTATTCTTGCTTTATTGATTATTCCAATCATATACAGTTTTATGCCTTTACCTAAAAAGAAGCATTTAAATCATTTAGAAAGAAGATGGATTGAAAATGTGGTAAATTGGATGGAAAAAACCGTAAAAGAACAAAGAATTGCCATTTATTTTGCCACAGTTATTGTTATTGTTTTAGGTATTATTGGTGTTTATAAAATTAGAGTTTCTGGTAGCTTAATAGAAGACATGCCTAAAAGTATGGGCTTCTATAAAGACATTAAGTTTTTCGAAAAAGAGTTTGGTGGTATTATGCCTTTAGAAATTTTTATAGATACTAAAAAGGACAAAGGTGTTATGAAATTATCTACCTTAAAAAAGATGGATGAACTCAATGAAACTATTGAATCTTTTCCTGAATTATCTAAGCCAATATCAATAGTTAATTTGGTTAAATATTCTAAGCAAGCCTATTATAAGGGCAATCCAAAATACTATCAATTGCCCACAAGTCAAGAGCAAAGTTATATATTTTCTTATACCAAAAACTCTAATTCTGATGCTGGAATGCTGAATACTTTTGTAGATTCTACAGGACGTTATGCAAGAATTACCACGTTTATGAAAGACATTGGTACAGATAAAATGGATGTTATTCAAGAACGTTTACAAGCTGTAATTGATAAGGAGTTTCCTTCTGAAAAATATGCTGTTTCTATTACAGGTAAAGCCTTAGTTTTTATTAAAGGAACAAATTATTTAATAACCAATTTGGTTTTCTCTTTATCCTTAGCCATTTTACTAATTGCATTGTTTATGGCTTGGATGTTTAGATCACCACAAATGATACTAATTTCGCTAATTCCTAACATATTACCTTTGTTAATCACAGCAGGTCTTATGGGCTTTTTAGATATTCCAATAAAACCATCAACTATATTAGTATTTAGTATAGCATTTGGAATTTCTGTTGACGATACTATACATTTCCTAGCAAAATACAGACAGGAATTGATCTCAAATAAATGGAAAATTAAACCCTCTGTTTATGCTGCTTTGCGTGAAACTGGAGTGAGTATGTTCTATACATCAATTGTATTATTTTTTGGCTTTTTAGTGTTTACACTTTCTAGCTTTGGAGGTACAATTGCACTTGGTGGTTTGGTTTCTGTAACACTATTATTAGCAATGGTATCTAACCTACTGCTTTTACCATCTTTACTTTTAACATTCGAAAAGAAGATTGCAAACAAAAAAGTGTTCAGAGAACCCGCAATGAAAATTATACCACCCAAAGATTTAGAAGAGTCTTCTAAATAAAAAACCTTTACTAATTAACTCATTAGTAAAGGCTTATCTTGGAGGATTATAATAAATATATCAAACATTTCTTTTCATAGCAATTTTTATTTCTTGTTCAATAGATTTATATCAAAAATAAGCTAGTATTCTATAATTTACAACTGTGTTTTTACGCAGTTTTTGTATCTTAGACTTATGAAAAGTGAGTTTGGTAAATATACTAGAGATAGAGTTTCTGATGTTCCTTTTGACATTGAAGACCCTTTGTATACTGAATATAAAGAGAAAGTTCCACTATTTATGGGGCAAGCTGTTTATATCTATTCTTTTGTAAAACAAAGAATGGTATTTGCTAATGGATGGGAAGAATTGTTGGGTTATAAAAATGATGAAATTACCCTCTATAAAATTGTAAACTCTACCTCTAAAAGACACTTTAATTTTTCTAATGAATTGAATGACAAAGCTCTGCAATACTTAAACACTTTAGACAAGGATTTAGATAAATATAGTTTTACAATAGAAGTAGAAAAAATACATAAAAACGGAACCATAGTTCCTTTATTCTCAAGAGTAGGTATATACAAATCTCATAATGGACAAATTCTTGAAGTTATTGGAATATCAGAAAAATTACATTCTAGAAATTTAGGAAACATTATGCAATATGCAGTTTTTGGACCGGAAACTTCTAATTTTGAAGAAAGTCTAGACCAAGAACTTTTTAGTGAATTTCGTATTTCTAATAGAGAAAAAGAAGCATTAGAACTAGCTGCAAAAGGATTTGCCTTTAAAGAGATTGCTAAAAAGCTAAATGTGAGTCAGTCTGCGATAGAAAAGCGCATCATACCATTATATAAAAGATTTAAAGTAAACAGTTTACCACATTTAATTAGTTTTTCTTACGATAATTATATTCTATAATCTTACAGATTTATCGTGCTAATTTTATCTTGTTGAATTCCCATTGAAATAAGCATTGCTGCCCAAGAATCTGTAGCAATTTCTCTATTGCCTAAAACCCATATTACGTTTTTATTTTGCAACGTTTTTCTATTGTTACAATTTGGTTTTCCAAAATTATCTATAAAAGACAATAACTTTTCAGGTTTTATAAGTTCTTCCTTTATAGGATCTGTTGGGTTTATATCATCAATCATTAAAAACTCGGCTCCTCTCCAATCCCAAATTTCATGAGCTTCTAACACGTCATTCTCATCTTTAAAAAGATAATTGTACAATTTAATGGCATTTACATACAAACAGGCATAATTTTTAATACTTAATTCATTTAAAATACCTACTCCCAAACTAGTTTTCCCCGTATTTAAATTACCATAAATTAACAAATGATTTCCAACATCTGTAGCACTCAAAAAGTCATCAACAATATCTTTTTGATCTTTACTGATGTTAAAATCCCACTGACTTAATCTAAACTGAAAAGGGAAACGTGCATAAAATTGATACATTTTAGTAATGAACCAATACCTGCCAGCAATTAACAAATAAATGAAAAGCACTATGAGAACTATGTTTATTGTTTTATTCTCAAAACCAATCATACTAATGTAAAATAAACAAGCTCCTAAAGCAAAAAAACAAACATCAGTAAAGGTGTCAAAAGCAACATTAAGCCATTTGGGTTTAAACTTATAATTGGATTTTTTAGGTATATAAACAGCATCCGATTTCGATTCTTTTTTAAGTAATAACGGACCTAAAAAATTATAAGCTTCAAAACAAAGCCAAAATAAACTTACGTACAATGCAGATTTTAACGGAGTTACATTAAACAATTGATATACTAGAAATGATGGAATGAAACCCAAAGATATATGTCCAAATTGATTGGCCACCCAAGCATAGGTTAACGTAATTCCCCTATGTGAATCTTTACCTATAGCATCTGCCTTAATTTGTTGAAAAATTCGTTTTACTGATATATGATTTTTCATCCGCCTAATTTTTTATAAATATAAAAAAACCAGACACTTTACAAGCATCTGGTTTACTAACATAATTAAAAAACACTTTTTACTTTTTCACTATTCTTTTTGTAACTTTTCCTTTTTCTGTAATCATATTAATTATGTAAATACCTTTAGATAAACTGGTAAGATTAATTTTATCTTTTGGTTTATGAAATACTCTAACTTTTTTTCCAATAGCGTTAAATACTTCTATTTCTTCTATTGAAATGTCATTACTAATTTTGATCTGTAATATTCCACTTACTGGGTTTGGATATAAAGAAACCTTATTTATTAGACTATTATCCTCTGTAGAAAGAGCAGCATCAAAATTTAATGTAATTGTTTCTGTGTCAATATCTAAATTAGTTATTACTGTATTAGAGACTTTACAATAATAAGAACCTGCATTTTGCAGATTAGCGTTATTTATTACTAAAGTTTTATTTGTTTCATTTGTAATTGGTGAAAAGTTCTTATACCATTGATATGTATTATTTACACCTGACACTTCTGCTGTAAAGGTTGTACTATAACCCTCGCCAAAATCTATAACTTGTTCTTCACCAACCTTAGCTTGATTTGTGTAACTAAATGCCTGTAAATTTTGATATGAATTGAATTCATTTTCAAAATCTCCAAATTGCAGTTTATTACCATTAATAAATAATTGTGCCAAGTTTGCATTATTTGTCAAGTCTGGTAATTGACCAAAGATTTCGTTATTTTGAAGATAAACAGTCTCTAAGGTTGACAAATTGCCTAACTCTGCAGGTAAACCTTCTATAGAATTACTATTTAAATAAATTGCTTTTAATGAAGTTAGATTACCAAAACTTGCTGGAAGATTACCTGAAATTTCATTAGAACTTAGTTGTAAGTTTACTAGCTTAGTTAAATCTCCAAAACTTTCTGGTAGTTCACCCTTCAAGCCATTACTGCTAAGCGATATATCTGTTATATGTTTTTCTCCATTTACTATTTTAGTAGTTATACCTTGCCATTTCGTAGCGTTAAATGGGTTGTTTATCATGGCTCTTGCTAAATTACCATCCCAATTGGTTTTATTAACCCAATTTGCACCATCTAAATTATTATACAAATCTACTAAGGCTTGAATTTCTTTCTCAGGCACATTGTTATAAAGCGTACAATCTTGCCCCCAAACAATACTTGGTGCACTTGTTGCAAAAGAACTTGCTTCCCAATCTGCAACTGTATTTTGAGGCACAGCAACACAATTTAAATATTGATTAGAAAAATCAAAACTTCTACGATACTGTCTTTCAGAATCATAGCCATTATCAAAAACTGATGGCGAAGTGCCTATTCTTAAACCTGTTATTTGATTAGATGAAACTGATAAATTGTCTAAATTAACCAAATTTGAAAAATCTAAATTTCCTTCTAATTGATTAGAGCTTAATTCTAATCTTTTTAAAGAGACAATGTTATTAATTTCTGTTGGAATGCTCTTTAAAACATATTCTTGGTTCTCAGAATTATATTGATTCGTAAACGTTAATTGTTCCAAATTAGCCAATTCACCTATTTCAGACGGAATTTCTGAAATAGCATTACTATTGAATTCTAGTTCCTTTAATTGCGTTAAATTTTTAATTACTGATGGAATGGTACCATCTAATAGATTGCTATTCAACTCAACTTTGGTAACATGTTTTTGACCGTTAATTATTGCAGTAGTTACCCCAAACCAAGCACCTACATTTCTTTTTTGAGTGGCATCATTTACCCAAGTTACCCCATTATAAGAACCAGATAAATCGTTTCTCCAACCATCGCCTTTTGTATTGTTATAGATTGCTATTAAAGCGCCTCTTTCTGTATCTGGAATAGAATTGTTGGTAACTGTTGCACAATTGTCTGAATAGACTACACCATTATCTATTTTATTATTTGCATCATTTGCTTCAGACAATTGCCAAGCCACTAACTCATCTGTTGGTACTTCTATACAACCTAGAGCGTTTCTTTTTGCTGTAAAATTCGTCACTGAATTAGCTCCAAAAATTGTTGGAGAAACGCCTATTTTTAAGTTTACAATATTATTATATTGTAGCTGTAATCTACTTAAAGCTGTTAATGCACTTATATCTATACTTCCTGAAAGGTTTTCATTATAATCTAATTCAAGGGTTTCAATATTTGTTAGATTATTTATTGTTATAGGTAGCGATTCTAATACATTTCTTTTTATTAAAAGCTGTTCCAAATTAATTAAATTCCCTATTGAACTTGGTAAAGCAGTCAATCCATTATCATTTAAGTATAAAAACTTTAATGTTGCTATATTTCCTATTTCATTTGGTAATGTAGTTAACACCTTTGCTCCTGTTTGTGGATTTTGTTGATTCGATAAATTCAAGTTCTCTAAACTTGTAAAATCTCCAATACCTGTTGTAATACTTTCCAACTGATTTCTCTCTAGATTTATAAACGTTACCTTTTCCATACCACCAAATTCTTCTGGTAAGCTTGTAAGGTTATTGTTCGCTAAATCTAAGTATTCTAGCTTATCTAATTCTCCTATACTTGCTGGCAATCCTGTAATATTTGCACTACCTATTCTAATTCTATTAAACTCTATTTTTATTAATTCTTTTAAATCTCCAAAAGACTCTGGTATATTTCCTGTAATTCCACTACCTATTAGATATAGTTCTGTTACATGCTTCTGCCCATCTACAATTGCTGTGGTTACTCCTCTCCAAGCACCAACATTGCTTAAACTATTTGGGTCTGTATCCCAAAACTCTCCTGTCCAAGTGGTGTTTTCATCTGCTGTATTTTCTCCACCTCCTGTTGCTAAATAAAAATCAATTAATGCTTGCCTTTCATTTTGTGGAATTCTAAAACCTGTACAATTATCGCTAATAGCAACTCCATTATCTGTTTGTAACTGCGATGTATTCTCCCAAGCCGTAACTTGATCTGTTGGAACTTCAATACAACTCAAATTTGGATTCCTTGTTACATTAACACTAAAAGTTGGTGCAAAACCTATCTTTAAACCCGTTATTAAATTGCTTTGCAATTCTAATCCAGAAATAGAATGACCTAAAATTGTACTTACACTACTAAATGTAGTAATAGCACTTACGTCTATATCTCCTGTAATCTTATTATCTGAGGCTGCTAAACCTTTTAATGAAGTTAAATTATTAACTGTAGCTGGTAAACTTGTTAAAGTATAAGTGAAAATGTTGTTTTCCGTGAACCCTTGACGTGTTAAAAATAATCCCTCTAAATTTGATAAATTCCCTATTTCATCTGGTAAACCTGTTAATCTATTAGTGTATAAGTCTAAAACTTTTAAATTGGATAAATTCCCTATAGAACTTGGTAGAGTCTCAATAGCATTATTACGTAACAATAGGTGCTCTAAACTACTTAAATTCCCTATCGAACTCGGTAAAGTGGTTAAATCATTATTATTAAGAATTACCAATTGCTCTAAACTATTTAAATTTCCAATTCCATCAGGTAAAGCAGTCAATCCATTATCATTTAAGTATAAAAACTTTAATGTTGCTATATTTCCTATTTCATTTGGTAATGTAGTTAACATCTTTGCTCCTGTTTGTGGATTTTGTTGATTCGATAAATTCAAGTTCTCTAAACTTGTAAAATCTCCAATACCTGTTGTAATACTTTCCAACTGATTTCTCTCTAGATTTATAAACGTTACCTTTTCCATACCACCAAATTCTTCTGGTAAGCTTGTAAGGTTATTGTTCGCTAAATCTAAGTATTCTAACTTGTCTAATTCTCCTATGCTTGTTGGCAATCCTGTAATATTTGCACTACCTATTCTAATTCTATTAAACTCTATTTTTATTAATTCTTTTAAATCTCCAAAAGACTCTGGTATATTTCCTGTAATTCCACTACCTATTAGATATAGTTCTGTTACATGCTTTTGCCCATCTACAATTGCTGTGGTTACTCCTCTCCAAGCACCAACATTGCTTAAACTATTTGGGTCTGTATCCCAAAACTCTCCTGTCCAAGTGGTGTTTTCATCTGCTGTATTTTCTCCACCTCCTGTTGCTAAATAAAAATCAATTAATGCTTGCCTTTCATTTTGTGGAATTCTAAAACCTGTACAATTATCGCTAATAGCAACTCCATTATCTGTTTGTAACTGCGATGTATTCTCCCAAGCCGTAACTTGATCTGTTGGAACTTCAATACAACTCAAATTTGGATTCCTTGTTACATTAACACTAAAAGTTGGTGCAAAACCTATCTTTAAACCCGTTATTAAATTGCTTTGCAATTCTAATCCAGAAATAGAATGACCTAAAATTGTACTTACACTACTAAATGTAGTAATAGCACTTACGTCTATATCTCCTGTAATCTTATTATCTGAGGCTGCTAAACCTTTTAATGAAGTTAAATTATTAACTGTAGCTGGTAAACTTGTTAAAGTATAAGTGAAAATGTTGTTTTCCGTGAACCCTTGACGTGTTAAAAATAATCCCTCTAAATTTGATAAATTCCCTATTTCATCTGGTAAACCTGTTAATCTATTAGTGTATAAGTCTAAAACTTTTAAATTGGATAAATTCCCTATAGAACTTGGTAGAGTCTCAATAGCATTATTACGTAACAATAGGTGCTCTAAACTACTTAAATTCCCTATCGAACTCGGTAAAGTGGTTAAATCATTATTATTAAGAATTACCAATTGCTCTAAACTATTTAAATTTCCAATTCCATCAGGTAAAGCAGTCAATCCATTATCATTTAAGTATAAAAACTTTAATGTTGCTATATTTCCTATTTCATTTGGTAATGTAGTTAACATCTTTGCTCCTGTTTGTGGATTTTGTTGATTCGATAAATTCAAGTTCTCTAAACTTGTAAAATCTCCAATACCTGTTGTAATACTTTCCAACTGATTTCTCTCTAGATTTATAAACGTTACCTTTTCCATACCACCAAATTCTTCTGGTAAGCTTGTAAGGTTATTGTTCGCTAAATCTAAGTATTCTAACTTGTCTAATTCTCCTATGCTTGTTGGCAATCCTGTAATATTTGCACTACCTATTCTAATTCTATTAAACTCTATTTTTATTAATTCTTTTAAATCTCCAAAAGACTCTGGTATATTTCCTGTAATTCCACTACCTATTAGATATAGTTCTGTTACATGCTTTTGCCCATCTACAATTGCTGTGGTTACTCCTCTCCAAGCACCAACATTGCTTAAACTATTTGGGTCTGTATCCCAAAACTCTCCTGTCCAAGTGGTGTTTTCATCTGCTGTATTTTCTCCACCTCCTGTTGCTAAATAAAAATCAATTAATGCTTGCCTTTCATTTTGTGGAATTCTAAAACCTGTACAATTATCGCTAATAGCAACTCCATTATCTGTTTGTAACTGCGATGTATTCTCCCAAGCCGTAACTTGATCTGTTGGAACTTCAATACAACTCAAATTTGGATTCCTTGTTACATTAACACTAAAAGTTGGTGCAAAACCTATCTTTAAACCCGTTATTAAATTGCTTTGCAATTCTAATCCAGAAATAGAATGACCTAAAATTGTACTTACACTACTAAATGTAGTAATAGCACTTACGTCTATATCTCCTGTAATCTTATTATCTGAGGCTGCTAAACCTTTTAATGAAGTTAAATTATTAACTGTAGCTGGTAAACTTGTTAAAGTATAAGTGAAAATGTTGTTTTCCGTGAACCCTTGACGTGTTAAAAATAATCCCTCTAAATTTGATAAATTCCCTATTTCATCTGGTAAACCTGTTAATCTATTAGTGTATAAGTCTAAAACTTTTAAATTGGATAAATTCCCTATAGAACTTGGTAGAGTCTCAATAGCATTATTACGTAACAATAGGTGCTCTAAACTACTTAAATTCCCTATCGAACTCGGTAAAGTGGTTAAATCATTATTTTCCAAGCGCAATTCTGTCAACTTATTCAAATTCCCAATAGAATTAGGCAACTTTGTCAATTGATTATTATATAAAGTCAGTTCTTCCAAATCAATTAAATCTCCTAAATCTTCTGGTAAATCTGTATTAAAGTTTGGGTTGTCTTCTCCTAGTCTATTATTGTGTAAACGTAAAAACTTTAGTTTAGTAAAACCACCTAAACCAGCAACTACTTGCAGCTCATTATCATTTAAAAATAAGGTTTGTAGTTCTGTTAAATTGGCAAAAGCAGCAGGTGTATTTGATAGCTCACAATTGGCAAAATCTAAAAACTGTAGTTTGGTTAATTGCCCAAATTCACTAGGAATACTTGCAATGTTATTGGGTGCTGCTACCAACCTTGTAAGCTCTATTAAACCACCAATTTCTGGAGGTAATAAGGTAATTCTTGTATTGGCAAACTCTAAAATTTGTAATTTTTTTAAATTACCAATTGTTGTGGGTATTACATCTACTTGTGTATTGCTAAAATAGAGTTCTTCTAAATCTATAAAATTACCTAAACCATTTGCTATTGAATGTATTTGGTTGTTATTAAGGTTTAGTATTCTTAATTTTACCAAATCATAAAAATCACTAGGAATTTCAGTAATAGAATTATTATTCAAATACAATTCTTCTAATTTTGTAACATTTTTTAGTTCTGTAGCTATAGTATTAATCCCAGAACTTGGAATATGCAAATGTGTTAACTCTGTAAAAACACCTATTTCTGTTGGCATTTCTCCATTTACGGCTAAATTGGTTGTATGAATTTCTGTAACTCTAGTTTCTCCATTTATTACTTCGATTTCTAGCCACTCTGTGTCATTTATACCAGATTTAATAGTACTTGCATACGTGTAAGATTTGTTATCGTATAATTTTTTTAAAGCTTCTCGCTCATTTGCATTTGGAGTTGCTGTTTGATCTGCTTGGTCATAATCCACAATTCGTAAACCTAAATCGAAATAATCTTCTCTTAAATTTGTAAAAACTGAAACATTAGGTACTTCAATAAAAGCCAAGTTTGGCATATTTTTTACAGAAAAAGAAGTTGTTGAATTAAATACTGATGATATTATTCCATTACTTGGAAATTTTAAAAAACTAATATTGGATTCTGCTGGTATTATGGTTCTTAAATCTGGAAAAGAACTAAAATCTAATGTTCCTGAAATATCATTATAACCAATTGAAATAGTTTGAATTGATGAAGGAAACAGTTTTTCAGACACATTTCCTACAAATTTATTTCGAGTTAATTGTATATGAAGTAAATTAGTAAAGGATGTTAAATCTGGGATGCTTCCAGTTATTTGGTTACTAGATAACTGTAAAACATTTAGTGTTAATGGTAATTTGTTAATATCAATCTCACCAGAGATAGTATTATTAGCAATTTCCAAACGCAATAATTTTGTTAAATTTTTAAAATCTGGTAAATTGCCAACAAGGTTATTACTATTTAGAAATAATCTAGCAACATATTCTTGCCCATTACTATTTACTGTTGTAACCCCAAACCAAGTAGAAACATCAGAAGTAGAGTTTGGGTCTGTATCCCAATTGGTATTATTGGTCCAATTATCGCCATCTGTAGCGTTATAAAAATCGATTAATGCTTGTCTTTCTTGCTGAGAGACTTGAGCGTTTACAAAAAATGAGAAAAAAGTTAAGAATAAAAATAATTTTGTTTTCATAGCTATTTATTTTATGTTCAAAATTCATTAAAAATGGTACTGAAAGCAATACCTACTTTTAGGTATATTTAGATAATATTTAGCCGTAAGAATTCATAAACCTCAATAACTCTTTATTGCTTTCAAAGTTTAGTTTGGCTTTTATATTTTTATAGTGGGTTCTTACAGTATGCACAGAGATAAATAGCTTTTCTGCAATGGTTTGATGATTTTCTCTTTTTGAGATATACATCATTATTTCTTTTTCTCTATTGGTAAGCAAATTAAATTTCTTCTGATTATTAGTTTTGAAATTTTCTTTTTCCAACAAAATATTTAAAGATTTTAAAGTATGCTTTATATCTTTTGATGGCAGCCTAATTATCAAGTTATCTTCATCATCTAAACCATCAAAAAAGAACCTTTTCTTACTACTAGTTTGAGAAATTAACAATTCTTCTTCTAGCCATTTGCGAGCTAATTTTTCTGTAGCAAAATGTTTTGGTGCAATGCATGAGTGACATTTATCAAAAGATTCTAAAATGGTCAAATGAGCATATAAATCGCTACCAATTACAAAAGCACATTTTTTATTACCATTTTTTAATAGAGGAATATTTACATTTTCCTCTAACCAAATTTGTGTATCTGAATTAAGTTCTAGACTAAAATTCTTTTGCAACCAAAGTAAATTTTTAGCTCGATATTTTTTATACAAATAAACGAATGCTAACATTTCACTTTTAAAAATTTCTAAAGAATTTGGAGATGAAAGCCACTTTTGGATGATTAAATTACTTTCTACATCGTAAAAGGTTTGTAAATAATTACTCGAATAAATAGTTTCCATAGTTTGAATTGACTTTTCATTTTTTTTCTAAGTCAATACAAATGAATACTAAAAAAAGCTACCTTTTAAATTTATGTCGTGAATGACAAGATATTATTCACGAATAACAGATCCTTTAAATTAAAGTTTTTAGTAATTAACCTGTTGTTGTAGTAAATCTTTTAAATGTTGCTTATACGTTCTAGATAAATTTAGCCAAACTCCATTATCTAACATCAGCTTTGTAGAATTGATGATTTTAATTTTGTAAATATTTACAATGTAAGACCTATGCATTCTTACAAACGTGTCTGATGGCAGTTCTTTAGTAACCTCAGTTAAAGTGTTTCTATCTATCTCAGGCCTTTCTTTATTAACCAAATAATATTCTACATAATGACCATCTGACTTTACATATAAAATATCTGCTATATTAATAATGGCATTGCTTTTTAGCTTAAGAAATTTTTGCTCTTTAACAACGTCTTCTTTATTACTTTTTAGAAGATCTAGCTCTTCTTGAATAACTAAAAATTCTTTTTCAATAGTTCTTTTTTTGTTAATGTAATAAATAAGACCAAGTAACAAAATAATGACTATAATTAAACTAATAAACAAACCAGATTGATAAAATTTTCTTTTTTCTACAGTTTTTTTAATAGTTTTATCTAAAGCAAAATTACGTTCAGAAATTACAGTTGAATTTCTTGGTTCGGTTACTGTAATTCTTTTAGGGTCAATTTTACGAACGTCTAAGTTTAATTGCTTGTCAAAATATTCTTCAGCTTTAGCTGTTTTGCCCAACTTCGTGTAACTTCTACCTAAAAGACTAAAGCTACTTTTAAAAATGTGTGGTATGTTATATTTCTCTGCAATTTCTAACGAATTTTCTGCATAATTTATGGCACAATCATAGTCCTTTTTAAGAAAGCAGATTTCGCCCATTCTTATATAGTTATTTCCAAATAATCTGCCTGATTGATTTTTAAATCTCTGATCTTTAATCGCATTAATGCTCACATTGGCTCTTTCAAAATTCAGCATTGCAGAATCTAGTTCATTTAGTCTAAAATATGTATTTGCCAAACCTACTCTTGATGTTGCAATCTGAAAATTATCTGCAATCTTTTCTGAATAATCAACAGATTTATTGAAGTAATATAAAGCTGAATCTAAGTAAGATGTTCTTAAGTGAAGGTTACCTATATTTTGATTAGATTTAAAAAACCATTCTTCATTACCTGTTCTTTTTGCTAATGATTTTGCTTTATAATAATACCCTATGCTTTCTTCAAACTTTTGGTTTCTACTACTTACAGAACCTAAAAGTAAATACCCTCTAATTTGGAATTCTGGCAACTTATGCTTTTCAGCTAATTCTAAAATTTCTTTTCCATATCCAGTAGCTTTTTCTGTATCCTTACCAGCTTCATATACTTTTTGAAAAAGTTGATTAATTTTAGTTTCTACATCAGAATTTTCTTGAGCTCTAAGAACGAAAGAAAAAAATAAAAGAATAAAAAGTACAAAGTGTTTATTTTTAATCATATTTATTTAATTAATTATCAAATGAAAAAATACCAAAAGGACTAAAAACTACGCCAACTGTTAATTGATCTACATTATCTACAAAACGTAAATTATAATCATCAAAACCTCTTATATAAGCTATTTTAAATCCGAAGTTTTTGGTAATATCAAAAGGAAACACAGAAAACGAAGTATTTGATCTGTAATTGGTAATACTTTGATGCGAACCATTTATAAGAGCCAGTTTTTGCTGTAAAACGCCATAAGTATTATTACAAAATTTGAACGAAAATTCTGCATCAAAATAAAATCTGTGTTTGCCATAAACTTGAATATCATTATCACTATAACCACCTAAATCAAACAATAAAAACATGTTTTTATGATAAAGTGTGTATCCAAAAGAGTATGAAATAGACTTATTAGATTTTGTGTTAATTCTATGATTAAGGTAGAGTGTTGTAAAATTAGTTTGAAAATGACCATTTTCCCTATTTACCAAATCAGATAAATTAATATTTTGATTATTATTTATTGTTTGATAGATAGAATTACAAGGCACAGAACCATCACTGTAATCACTAGAAAACGCACAGCCAGATTGACCATTTGAATAATGACCATTTTCAATTAAAAAAGAAATCATATTAGCTGTAAGTCGCTTACTTTCTTTAAGTTTCCACACTTGCTGAAAACCCAAAGCAACTTTATATGAAGGCATTCTTACAGGTGCAGAATTTTCATTATACATTCTTAAATGAGGAGAAAATATGGCATAAGTTGTAGACGCATTTTTAGGCTTGTCTACCAATAATCTATCTTTAATGTTGTTGTAAAAACTATAACGAACTATAGGTTTAGCCTCAAAAAGTATGGCTTCGTCAATGGCAGATTTATTGGTAAAATTAAAGTTAACACTTGCATCTTCTCCAATAGGATATAATTCTGACTGAGCATAAACACTAGAAACAATCAATAGAATTGCCAATGTAAATTTAAGTTTCATAGCTTACTTACAGGGATTTAGAACACTAAAATACATTATTTTTTTAGGAATACTAAGTTTAAACATTCAATTGCCAGAATAACCTCAAAAAAGTATCTTTACACTTTAGTAAAATGATATTGTATTAATCAAAGAAAAAAGTAAAGATGAAAGTGAGCAACGTTGCAGAATTATTGGAATCGAGTACAATTTTACAAGAAGTTCATGTAAAGGGATGGGTTAGAACATTTAGAAGTAATCGATTTATTGCTTTAAATGATGGCTCAACCATAAAAAATATACAATGTGTTATCGATTTTGAAAACACTGCAGAAGAAACACTAAAAAGAATTACTACAGGTGCTGCAATTGCTATTAAAGGTACAATTGTAGAGAGTCAAGGAAGAGGACAAAGAGTAGAAATTCAGGTTGCAGATATTGAAATATTAGGAGATTCAAATCCAGATGAATACCCAATTCAGCCTAAAAAACATAGCTTTGAATTTTTGAGAGAAAATGCACACTTACGCATGAGAACAAATACGTTTAGCGCTGTTATGCGTGTACGTTCTAAACTTTCTTTTGCGGTTCATAAATACTTTCAAGAAAATGGTTTTAACTATGTAAACACGCCTATAATTACTGGTTCTGATGCAGAAGGAGCAGGAGAAATGTTTAGGGTAACCAATTTTGAAGATAATAAAGCACCAGTAACAGAAGATGGCAAAATAGATTATAGTAAAGACTTTTTTGGTAAGGAAACTAACTTAACTGTTTCTGGGCAGCTAGAAGCAGAAACCTTTGCAATGTCTTTGGGTAAAGCCTACACTTTTGGCCCAACATTTAGAGCAGAAAACTCTAATACCACTCGTCATTTAGCAGAATTTTGGATGATTGAGCCAGAAGTTGCCTTTATGGATTTAGATGGTAATATGGACTTAGCTGAAGACTTTATAAAATCGGTTTTAAAAGATGTATTAGAAACCTGTAAAGACGATTTAGAATTTTTAGATCAAAGATTAACCCAAGAAGAAAAAAGCAAGCCACAAGCACAAAGAAGCGAAATGAGTTTAATTGAAAAACTTAAGTTTGTGGTAGACAATAATTTTAAGCGTGTTTCTTATACAGAAGCCATTGATATTTTAAGAAACTCAAAACCAAACAAAAAGAAAAAGTTTCAATTCCCAATTAATGAATGGGGTGCAGATTTACAATCTGAGCACGAACGTTTTTTAGTAGAAAAGCACTTTAAATGTCCTGTTATTTTATTTGATTATCCTGCAAATATCAAAGCATTTTACATGCGTTTAAATGACGATGGAAAAACAGTAAGAGCCATGGATGTTCTTTTTCCGGGAATAGGAGAAATTGTTGGTGGTTCTCAAAGAGAAGAACGTTTTGATGTTTTGGTAGAAAAAATGAAAGCCTTAGATATAGAGGAGAAAGAATTATGGTGGTATTTAGACCTTCGTAAATTTGGTACAGCAGTTCACTCAGGATTTGGTCTTGGATTTGAAAGATTAGTACAATTTGCAACAGGAATGGGTAATATTAGAGATGTAATTCCTTTTCCAAGAACACCACAAAATGCAGAATTTTAAGAAACTAAATTCTATAAAATATTCAATCGTCATTCCTACAAGAATGGCGATTTTATTTTATACGTTTTGTTATATTTGTGTATATGCTAAAACAAAGTTTACAATATAAACTCTTACAAAAGTTATCTCCTCAGCAAATTCAATTAATGAAATTGATTCAATTGCCAACACAAGCTTTTGAAGAAAGATTGAAACAAGAAATAGAAGAAAATCCTGCTTTAGATACAGGTAAAGATACCTCAGATACAGACGATGATTTTTCTAATGAATATGAAGATGCTGGTACAGAAAAAATTGAAGCTGAAGATATAAATATAGATGAGTATTTGAGTGATGATGAAATACCAAACTATAAAACTCAGGCCAACAATTACTCTTCTGATGATGAAGAAAAAAATGTGCCTTATGCAGCTGGCACCTCTTTTCATCAATCATTAGTAAATCAACTAAACACATTTAATTTAGATGAGGAAGAAAGAGCTATTGCAGATTTTTTAGTAGGTAGCATAGATGATAGTGGTTATATTAGAAGAGAAATTATAGATCTAGTAGATGACCTTGCTTTTACTGCAAATGTTTTTACCACAGAAGAAAAGGTTGTTGAAGTTTTAAAAAAGGTAATCCACACTTTAGATCCAACAGGAGTTGGAGCCAGAGATTTAAAAGAGTGTTTAATCATTCAATTAAAAACCAAAGAATCTAATATAGTTAGAAGCTTAGCTATAGAAATTCTAGAAAATGCTTTTGATCATTTTGTAAAAAAACATTACAAAAAACTTCAAGAAAAGTTCAATATTTCTGAAGATGAATTAAAAGAAATAAACACCGAAATTTCTAAGTTAAACCCTAAACCTGGAAGTTCTTATGCAGGTAATAATAAAATTGCAGAACAAATTGTACCCGATTTTTCTATTAAAATTATAGATGGAGAATTAGACCTAACCCTAAATGCAAGAAATGCGCCTGAACTTCATGTTTCTAGAGAGTACAATAACATGTTAAAAGGGTATCAAGAATCTAGTACAAAAAGTAAATCGCAAAAAGATGCAGTGTTTTTTATCAAACAGAAACTAGATGCTGCTAAATGGTTTATAGATGCTATAAAACAACGTCAGCAGACGTTATTGGTTACTATGAACACCATTATGCATTATCAATATGATTATTTTTTAACTGGTGATGAACGCAAGTTAAAACCAATGATATTAAAAGACATTGCAGATAAAATAAACATGGATGTTTCTACGGTTTCTAGAGTTGCCAATAGCAAATATGTTTCTACACCTTATGGAACTAAATTAATAAAAGAATTCTTTTCTGAATCTATGAAAAACGATCAGGGAGAAGATGTTTCAACAAGAGAAATAAAGAAAATTTTAGAAACAGTTATTGCAGAAGAAAACAAAAAGAAGCCTTTAACTGACGAAAAATTATCAGGTATATTAAAAGAAAAAGGATACCCAATTGCTCGAAGAACTGTGGCTAAATATAGAGAACAATTAGATTTACCTGTTGCTCGTTTACGTAAAGAAATTTAGTGAGGTTTCACAAAATTATATCAACTGTATTTCACCCAATTGTAATTCCTACAGTTGGTGTCATCATTTATTTCTTAATTTCACCATTAGCAATAGAACGTAATCAAAAATTAGTCACACTAATTCTAATTTTTGGAGCTACTTATATTTTACCTCTTTTACTATTAATTCTTTTAAAGAAATTTAATTTGATAAATAGTTACCAACTCAAAAGCAAGAAGGAAAGGAGAATTCCATTAGGCTTAATGGTTTTGTTATTTTATGGCCTTGGTAATTTATTCAGTTATGTAGATGCCCTTCAAGATTTATCTTTACTTTTTTATGCAACCTCAATTGGATTAATAATTACCTATATATTACTTTATTTTAATATAAAATCTAGTATTCACTTACTATCTATTGGTATTTCCTGCGGATTTTTTATGCTGTTAAGCTATGTAGATAATAGATCTTATTTGCCAATTATAATTATTATTATTTTGATTGCAGGCCTATTAGCAAGTGCTAGATTACATTTAAAAGCGCATACTCCAAAAGAAGTATACTTGGGCTTTTTAATAGGAATAAGTGCTGTATTTGGCTTGTATTGGTTGCTATAAGATATAAAATATCAAACCGAACTTTATGATAGAACTATTAATCTCTTCTCCATTTAAAGTAGCATTTTCAAAAAGAGGTGTTAAGCTATAATAAACATGAAAATTGAATTCATCAAATCCTGTAGATAGCGTTAAACCATATTGTAATTTTCGATAACTAGCAACATCATCAAAAGAAAAAGATGTATTGTTATCAATAAAATTAAAATTATTAGAGAAGTTATATAACAACTTAATACCAGGATAAATTCTCCAGAAATCATACTTTTTAGCTGTAGATGTTCTCCATCTAAATTCAATAGGAATTTCTAAATTATGTGCTGAGAATTTGTTGGACTCTAAATCTATACCTGAATCAAAGGTTGTATTACCATTTACATCTTCTACTTTTAACTCATGGTTAAAGAAATTATAGCCATAACCTAGACCAACTGCAACAGCGATAT
Organism: Polaribacter sp. P097; assembly: GCF_036864555.1. NCBI lineage: Bacteria > Pseudomonadati > Bacteroidota > Flavobacteriia > Flavobacteriales > Flavobacteriaceae > Polaribacter > Polaribacter sp. P097. The sequence goes on from NZ_JAZETJ010000001.1 coordinate 509,410, forward strand.
TACCTTGTTTATTTAGCGTAAAATCTTTTATAAACCCAAAAGAAATACCATAAGAAAAGCCACTTCTAGTAATTCCTGTAGGCTGATTCATTAATTGTGCATAAGAAATAGATGCATACAAATGATCTTCAGAATATCTATCTCCAAGTTGTAACGAATCTTTTTGGGCGTTACTTAACTGAGAAAAGATTAAGAAAATAATAAGAAATAAGATATTTTTCATGAATGCATTAATCGATTTTAAAGATACAAGATTCGATATAATAAATAAAATAGGTTCAATAAAAAAGGGTTAATTCTAATGAATTAACCCTTTATATATATAACTAAATGTCTTTAATTATTCTGTGCAGCTGCTGTTGTAGAGTAGTTAATTTTAAGAGCATTAACATCTCTTAATTTTAATCTAACATCTATAATAGTACCTACATTAGATTCTTTATCTGCTTTTATTGACGTTGTCATAAAAGGGTGTAAAGCCTCTGCTATCTTATCTCTCTTGCTAAAAATAAAAGCTGGTACTTGATCTGCTGATGATATCTTATCATTCAACTGAATCTTGTTGTAACCAACACCATCTCTATTAGGATCTTTAGATTTACCAATATAAATAGTACTTACTAAACTTTTATCTTCTAACTTCTTAATCTCTGTAGCTCCAGGAAGTCTTGGATTTTCTATTACTAAATTTGTTTCTCTCATAGTAGTTGTAACCATGAAGAAAAATAGTAACATAAATACAATATCTGGCAGAGCAGCTGTATTCACAGCTGGCATTCCTTTTTTCTTTTTTCTAAATTTAGACATACTTTTGTTTTAAATTTAAATTAATTATGAAGTTGGTTCTGCATCAGAAATAATTTGAGGATAAGATGTTTTAATATCTTCAACCTTTTTTCTCAATTTATCTACTTCACTAGATAGATCTGCACTTTTCTTAGCATCAGAAAAAGCTTGTTCTAATTCTTGATAAGACATTCCATAACGTTCTCTAGCTAATCTGTTTCTTAACTCAGTATAAGCTTTTAAAAGCTCATTTTGAACTACAATATAAGTACCATAATCTGTACCTCTATCACTTTGAACAGAAATAATTGCTTTGTTAGGATGATCTGAAGAAGCATCGCTTCTTTCCCCTTTACAATAATCACATGCTTTTCCAGGTGTACCATCCTCTCCAGGATTTCCTACACCTCCACCATTATCAATAAACTTTACAGCTTCATCTTTAAGATCTTTAACATCCATACGTTCACCTTCTACAAGTAACTCGTTATTTCTGTTAATATTTACTTCAAAAATGTTCTTTTTCTTAATTACAGGTGGTACATAATCAATAGGTGGCTTTTCTGATAACTTCTTAGAGATACCTGAATCTACGTTCATTGTAGTAGTAACTAAAAAGAAAATTAATAGCAGAAAAGCGATATCTGCCATAGAACCTGCGTTAATTTCTGGGTTATCTCTTCTTGCCATATATTATGATTTTACTAATCCTTTTAATAAGTCCCAAACAAAGAATAAACTAGCTATACCTCCTAAGATAACGCTATACCAAATTCCTGTTCCAACCCATTTGTTTACTGCAGAGCCTTCTTCTCCTCCTTCTTCTATACCACCAGCTGCATTATAAACTGCTTCACTGTCTGATAAGAAATAAGCTACAAGTAATAGTACTCCTAAGATAGCCAAACCACCTAAAGTTTTCTTTAGATTTTCAGGGTTTCTTACTAAACTAATTAACGATAAACCAATAGTAATTATTACTGCAGCATAAAATAAATATGTTGAATAATAGATTAATGGGCTAACCACGCTATTAGCTACGTCTACGTCAGTCTCAATCACTTCAGCATCTTCCATAAATATTCTTATGAAAAGGAAACCTCCAATTAGAGCAATTGCAGCAATTAAAATACTTAAAATTTTATTACTTTTCATACTAAGTTTTATTTTTTATACTTTACTAATAAATCTATCAATGAGATAGACGCGTCTTCCATATTGTTTACAATACTATCGATTTTTGCAACGATGTAGTTGTAAAAAATTTGAAGAATAATAGCCACAATTAAACCAAATACGGTTGTTAATAAGGCTACTTTAATACCTCCTGCTACTACTGCTGGAGAAATATCGTTTGCTACAGCAATGTCGTTAAATGCTCCAATCATACCAATTACAGTACCCATGAAACCAAGCATTGGTGCTAATGCAATAAATAAAGAAATCCAAGATACGTTTTTCTCTAATTGTCCCATTTGAACTCCTCCATAAGAAACAACGGCTTTCTCAGCTTCTTCAATACCTTCATCAACTCTATCTAAACCTTGATAAAAAATAGATGCTACAGGTCCTTTTGTATTTCTACAAACTTCTTTTGCTGCTTCTACTCCTCCTGAACTTAATGCATCATCTACATTTGCTAATAATTTTTTAGTGTTTGTAGTTGCCATGTTTAAATAAATAATTCTTTCAATGGCAATAGCTAAACCTAAAATTAAAGCTACTAATACAATTCCCATAAATCCTGGTCCACCATCAATAAAGTTTTGCTTTAATATTTGGTGAAATGTTTGCGATTCAGTTGCTGCTTCTTGAGCGAATGTAGATTGTACAGCTCCAAAAAACATAAATCCTGTTACAGATAAGACATTTACTACTTTTTTCATCTTAGTTATAAATTAATTTTAATAGTTAACGGGTTAAAGATATAAATTTTCATCTCAAAAATAGAAATTATGTAGCACTTTATCTTTTTTTGCGCTTAAAACATAACCTTTTCTTTTAAGAGAGTGCCAAGTAACAAAAAATGTTATGCATAAAAAAATTTTTTTTTATGCTTTTCTGTTTTCTAAGCACATTTATTAATAATTTGATAATATTATCTAATTCTTATGAAAAATGCATTAAATCGTTAATTCTCCTCTTAATGGTTTTTCAAAATAGTGGCTAAATTCTTCATTACTCAAATCTTCATGCAATAAATACATCAATTTTGCAATTGCAGTTTCAGTTGTTATGTCTTTTCCGCTAATTACACCCAGCTCCTTTAAGACCACACTTGTTTCATAATGCCCTTGAGAAACAGAACCTGCTACACACTGTGTTACATTAATTATTTTAATATTCTTTTGCACAGCACCTTTAAGTAAATTTAAAAACCATTCTTGATCTGGGGCATTACCTGCACCATAAGTTTCTAAAACCACCCCTTTTAAACCTTTAGCATTTAAAATACTTTCTACTACATTTTTTGTAATTCCTGGAAAGAGTTTTAGAATAGCAATATCATTTACTAGATTTTTTCTAACCACTAAATCTTTATTGGAATCTGGTTTATGAATATAATATTCATTAAAGTTTAAGTGCACACCACTTTCTGCTAAAGGCGGATAATTCATGGAAGTAAATGCCTCAAATTGTTCAGCGTTAATCTTTGTAGTTCTATTTGCCCTGTATAGTTTATACTCAAAATACAAGCAAACCTCTGCAATAATTGGCTTATTCTCTTTTCTAGCACATGCAATTTCTATAGAAGTAATTAAGTTTTCTTTAGCATCTGTTCTTAAATCTCCAATTGGCAATTGCGATCCTGTAAAAATGATTGGCTTTTGAAGATTTTCTAGCATAAAACTAATTGCAGAAGATACATAAGACATGGTATCTGAACCTGAAAGCACTACAAATCCATCGTATTTTTTATAATTTTCTTCTATGATATCTACAATTTTTCGATAATAGTCGATATTCATGTTCGATGAATCTATAGGTTCATCAAAAGAGATGCTTTCTATATTACAATTTAGTTGATGTAATTCTGGAATGTTTTTGGTTATCTGACTAAAATCAAACGCCTTTAATGCATTGGTTTTATAATCTTTAATCATTCCAATGGTTCCACCTGTATAAACAATAAGAATATTAGGTTTATTTGTCATATTGTCATTTCTAAATTAGCTACTTCTTGTATAATCTGCCTATTTGTGATTATTCTACATTTTTATTGATAAAAAATAAAATGGAATAATTTATGTTGTAAATTTATCAAACAAATATGATATACAATTTTAAAAATTATAAATTATGATGGGATTTTATATACTTATTGGAGTTATTTCTCTAATAAGCTGGCTTGTAGGCAACACTTTAAAGAGTAAATTTAAAAAATACTCTAAAGTTGCTTTAAGAAATGGAATGAGTGGTGCTGAGATTGCTGAGAAAATGTTGGCAGATAATGGCATTTATGATGTAAAAGTAATTTCTACTCCTGGTAGATTAACAGATCACTACAACCCAAAAGATAAAACTGTAAATTTAAGCGAGGCTGTTTACAACCAAAGAAATGCTGCTGCTGCTGCAGTTGCAGCACATGAAGTTGGGCATGCAGTACAACATGCTACTGCTTATGACTGGCTTACAATGCGTTCTAAATTAGTGCCTGTTGTTAGTGTTTCTTCAAGATTTTCTCAATGGCTAGTAATTGGTGGTTTAATTTTAGGAGCTGCATCTGGATCTTCTGGCATTGGTTTTTATGTTGCTGTTGCTGGTTTAGCAATGATGGCTCTTGCAACTATTTTTAGCTTTATAACCTTACCTGTAGAGTACGATGCAAGTAACAGAGCTTTAGCTTGGTTAAAAAATAAAAATATGGTAACTCCAGATGAATATGCAGGGTCTAAAGATGCTTTAAAATGGGCAGCAAGAACTTATTTAGTTGCTGCATTAAGTTCTTTAGCATTGCTTTTATATTGGGCATTAAGAGTTCTTGGAGGTAGAGATTAAACTTTATTACATAAGTATTCTAAAAAAAGCACTCTTTTTTAAGAGTGCTTTTTTTTGCTAGGAAACTATTTGCACATTTTTGGCGTCTATGTTTTATAGAAATTTAATCTCTGGTAAAAAATTAAAGGCACTTTATCAGATTTTCATATTTCTTGTGTAACAAAATATCACTTTTTCAGTGTTATAATAAAAACAATCCAACCAAAAATGAAACTTCTTTTAACCTCAACGCTATTTTTCTTCGGAATTTTAACCTGTATTGCACAAAATAATATCAATGGTAAAATCGTAGACGAACAAAATCAACCATTACCATTTGCAAACGTTGTTTTGTATAATGCTGATAAAGCCGAAAATCCTAAAGGAACTGTATCTAAAGATGATGGTACTTACATTATTGAGAACATTGCTGATGGAAACTATATTTTAGAAGTTTCTATGTTAGGTTTCGAAACTGAGAAAATTGATAAATTCAGTTTATCATCAAACAAAACATTTAACATCACTTTAAAAGAAACAAGTCAATCTTTAAATGAAGTTATCGTTAAAAGCAAACGACCTGTAATTAAGCAAACTGCAGAAAAATTAATTGTAGATTTAGAACAATCTGAAATGATTAATACCTCTTTGCAGGATGTAATGCGCAAAGTGCCAGGTGTTTTAGTAACCAATAATGGAATTACCATTGCTGGAAATAGTGGTGTTCGAATTTTAATAAACGGAAAAACTACTGAGTACATGGATGTTGAGACACTATTGAGAGATTTTCCTGCAGATAATATTTCTAAAATAGAAGTTGTAGAACAACCAGGAGCAGAATATCAGGCATCTGGTTCTGCTGCCATAATTAATATCATTTTAAAGAAAAATGTAAAATTAGGCACTCATGGAAGCGTAAATTCTTGGATTGGTGAAGACCAAGGTTTTGAGTGGGGTTCAGGTTTTTCTATTGCCAGCTACAAAAACAAATTAAATTGGCAAACAAGTGTAGGCTACTCGCAACCAACATTTAGAGAAGATTTATTCTTGGTAAGAACTGTAGGTAACGAAACCTATGATCAAACTACAAGAGAACCTTATGATCCAGATAATTTTAGAATAAGTGGTAGTTTAGATTATTACATAAATGACAAAAATTCTATTGGTTTAGGTACAAGCTTTAATACTAGAAATTCAACCAGAATTGCATCTAGTGAAACCATTATTTCTAATGCCAATAATACCAACACACTATTTTCGGAGAATAGTTTTGATAGAGAGCGTAAAAACTATTCAATAAATCCATATTATGAATACAAAACAGATACAGATCGACTATTAATTGATTTTAATTATTTAGATTTTGTAAATGACAACACCAATACTTTATATGATGTTGCAGGCAGTACAATTCCTTTTACAGATAGAAGATACATACAAGATGGTACCTATAATATAAAAACCTACAGTATAGATTATAGCAAGCAATTTACAGATAACTTTAAATTAAGTGTAGGATCACGATTTGCAGATGTTGCCACTAATAATGATTTACAGTCATTAATTGCAAACAATTCTGGCGGTTTTGACTTTGTTGAAGATGAAAGTAGCCAGTTTTTAATTGATGAAACCATATTTGCCATATATTCTAAAATTAATGCAACATCTGGCAAATGGTCTTTCTCTGGAGGTTTACGTTATGAAGATAGTAATACAGATGGTACTTCTATTTTTATGGACAATGGAAATTTGAGAACAGAGATTTTAGAAAGACCCATAAAAAAACTTTTTCCAAGTGCCTCTATCAGTAGAAAAATTACTGATGTTTTAGGAGCTAGTATTTCTTATAGTTACAGAATACAAAGACCTTCTTACAATAGTTTAAACTCTTTCGCGACTTTTTTAGATCCTTTTTCTGCAGGTGAAGGAAACCCATTTTTAACTCCTTCTTATACCAACAATTATCAATTTAACTTAACCTATGAAGGGCAACCATTTTTTACCATTGGCTATAGTAAAACAGATGACGTAATTTTTCAATTAATTCGTCAAGATAATGACACAGCACAAATTCGCCAACAAGAAGTAAATGTAGAAAACAACACCAATTGGAATTTTAGATTATTTGCCCCTTTAAATTTAACTGATGGTTTAGAAGGGTACACAGGTATAATCGTTACAAATACAGATTTTCAATCTTCTACTTATGGAGTAGATTTAAACAAATGGAACCTAATTTGGTTTGTACAAGCAAGCTATGAATTACCTTGGGATGTTAGTTTTGAAGTAAATGGTAATTATGGAACAGGAGCTTTAGAAGGTCAAATAGAAGTAGATTGGTTAGCCGAATTAAACTTCTCTTTTGGTAAATCTTTCTTAAACAAAAAATTAAAAGCAAATTTAGGATTCAATAAAATGCTAAACAGAGGCTTTGTAGGTAACATAGATTATGGAAATGGAACTGCAGCTGTTGAAAGTAATGGCTCTAGACAAAATATTCAATTTAGATTAACCTACAGTTTTGGAGATCAATTTGGTAAGAAAAAAGCAAGCAGAAATAGAAATAGAGACGAAGAAAATAGAATAAACACAGATAATTAAACTTTACAAACAACAAGTAGCTACAAATAAAAAACCTCTTTAATTTCTTAAAGAGGTTTTCTGTATTTTATATTTAGTTTTAGACTATTTCTTTTGTTGCTTTTTCTTTGGTAAAATACCAAACGTAAATGCAATTCCAACAGCCATTAGCATACCTGCAATGAAATCTAAAACATCGTTACTAAAATTAAAAACAATTAAGTAAAGAGTACTTACTGCTAAAATTAAAACACCAATAATTCTAAATTTATTCATTTAGCTTTTGTTAATCGTTCAGTTTTAAAACTGCCATAAATGCTTCTTGTGGAATTTCCACATTACCTACTTGACGCATTCTTTTCTTACCTTTCTTCTGCTTTTCTAATAACTTACGTTTTCTAGAAATATCTCCTCCATAACATTTTGCAGTTACATCTTTACGCAAAGCTTTTGTGGTTTCTCTAGCAATAATCTTGGCACCAATTGCAGCCTGAATAGGAATATCAAACTGTTGTCTAGGAATTAACGTTTTTAATTTTTCTACTATTTTTTTACCAATAGTGTAAGCATTGTCTGCATGTAATAAAGCAGAAAGTGCATCTACAGTATCCCCATTTAATAGAATATCTACTCTTACTAATTTCGATTCTTTCATACCTATTGGATGATAATCGAAAGAAGCATAACCTTTAGAAACAGTTTTTAAACGATCGTAAAAATCGAAAACAATTTCTGCCAAAGGCATTTCGAAAATAAGTTCTACTCTTTGGGTAGTTAAATACGTTTGATTTACAATTTGCCCTCTTTTTTCGATACAAAGAGACATTACTTGCCCTACAAAATCTGATTTAGTTACAATAGAAGCTTTAATAAAAGGCTCTTCTACTCTATTCAGTTTAGAAGGTTCTGGTAAATCTGAAGGATTATTAACAATTAATATTTCGTTTGGCTCTTTGTTTGTAAATGCATGGTAAGACACGTTTGGTACAGTAGTAATTACTGTCATGTTAAACTCACGTTCTAAACGTTCTTGAATAATCTCCATATGCAACATTCCTAAGAATCCGCATCGAAAACCAAAACCTAATGCTGCAGAACTTTCTGGTTGAAACACCAAAGAAGCATCATTTAATTGCAGTTTTTCCATAGAATAACGCAACTCTTCATAATCTTCTGTATCTACAGGATAAATACCAGCAAAAACCATTGGTTTTACATCTTCAAAACCATCAATAATTTCTGTAGTTGGTTTATGTGCATCTGTAATAGTATCACCTACCTTTACTTCTTTTGCTGTTTTGATACCTGTAATCAAATACCCAACATCTCCTGTTTTTACAGATTTTTTTACAACCTGACTTAATTTTAAAGTTCCTACCTCATCTGCAAAATAATTTTTGCCTGTAGCCATGAATTTAATTTCTTGACCCTTTTTTATTTCGCCATTAATTACTCTAAAATACGTTTCAATTCCTCTATAAGAGTTGTAAACTGAATCGAAAATTAGCGCCTGTAAAGGAGCATCTGGCTCACCTTTTGGTGCAGGAATTCTATCTATAATTGCCTCTAAAATATTGTCTACACCAAAACCAGTTTTACCACTTGCGTGTATTACTTCTTCTGGGTCACAACCTAATAAATCTACAATATCATCTGTTACTTCTTCTGGATTTGCAGAAGGTAAATCTACTTTATTTAAAATTGGAATAATCTCTAAATCGTTCTCTAAAGCCAAGTATAGGTTAGATATGGTTTGTGCTTGTATACTCTGTGCAGCATCTACAATTAATAAAGCACCTTCACAAGCAGCAATTGATCTTGAAACTTCGTATGAAAAATCTACGTGACCTGGAGTATCAATTAAATTTAAAATATAAGGCTCTCCATTATGAATAAAATCCATTTGAATTGCATGTGATTTTATGGTAATTCCACGTTCACGCTCCAAATCCATATTGTCTAATAACTGATTTTGTTTTTCACGTTCAGTTACAGAGCCAGTATAATCTAACAATCGATCTGCTAAAGTACTTTTACCATGATCTATGTGCGCAATTATACAAAAGTTTCTAATGTTCTTCATACTTCGTTTTCTAACTACTTTCAATCTACAAAGATATGCTATTTACACACCTTCTCAAACAAAAAAAGTACAACGAAAATCATTGTACTTTAACTTTAATTTTGAGTTGAAATTAATAGTCTCTTTTTAGTTCTGAAATAGCTATGTTAAACTCTTCTTTATTGATGGTATCATCTCCAGACTTATCATAACCTTTGAGCATTTCTCCTGCAACCATACCTCTAATAAAACCATTTACACCTGCTTCTTTTAGCAAATCCTTAATTTCATCTTTGTTTAAAGCACCATCTTTATCCTTATCAAAATTTAAAAAAGCTTCTTCTGAAGTCGCAAATTTGGTGGTAATTAATGTATGTATATCTCTTAAAATATTTTCTTTTGCTCCCATTTTTATTTATTCTTTAATTCCAGATTCTTTAATGGCTTCTTGAAATTCATCCCAACTTACTAAATCATCTTTATTTTGATCGAAACTTTGCATCATAAATTCTGCAACCAAACCTCTAATTAAGCTACTTACTTTGGCTTCTTTTAAAAGTACTTTAAAATCACTTTTAGTTAAAAAACCATCTTTATCTGCATCATAAAAATCGAAGGCCTGTTTAGGGTTCGTAAATTTACTTCGCATTAAAGCTTCTATATTCATTAAGATTTTTTCTTTTGTCCAAGCCATAATTTAGTCTTGCCATTCTGCAATAAACAGATTCGTGTCTCTACCTCCTCCATTATTTCTATTTGAAGAAAAGGCTAGTTTTTTACCATCGTTAGAAAAAACAGGAAATGCATCAAAAGTTTCACCATGTGTAACCCTTTCTAAATTTTTACCATCTATATCTATTAAATATAAATTAAATGGGAAGCCTCTTTCTGCCTCAAAATTCGATGAAAAAAGAATCTTTTTTCCTGAAGGATGAAAAAACGGACTCCAATTTGCGTTTCCAAGATCTGTTAATTGTCTTAAATCAGAACCATCAGCATTACAAATATAAAGCTCCATTTCTGTAGGCTCTACTAAGCCCTCTGCCAACAAATCTTTGTAGGCTTTAATTTCCTCTTCTGTTTTTGGTCTAGAAGATCTAAAGATAATTTTTGTACCATCAGGTGAAAAGAAAGCACCACCATCATAACCCAATTCGTTTGTAATTTGTTTTACATCAGAACCATCAATATTCATGGTATACAATTCTAGATCTCCACTTCTTGTTGATGTAAAAACAATTTTATCGCCTTTAGGGGACACAGTTGGTTCTGCATCATAACCCACTTCATTAGTAAGTTGTTTTACAATATTACCTTCTAAATCTGCCACAAAAATGTCGAAACTATCATAAACAGGCCAAATGTATTTTCCGTTTTTACGAAGAGGAACTTCTGGGCACTCTTCATCTACCAAATGTGTAGAAGCGTAAATAATATGTTTGTTATCAGGTAAAAAATAAGCACAAGTTGTACGTCCTTTTCCTGTAGAAATCATTGGTGGCATGTTGTTCTTAAAATTCTCATCTGCATTCATTAAAAACATTTGGTCACAACCAACATTCCACTTTGTATAATTAGATTGAAAAACCAATTGCTTGTCATCAAAACTCCAATAAGCTTCTGCATTATCTCCACCAAAGGTTACTTGTCTTAAACTTTTAAAGTGTTTTTCTTCAGGATATATTAAAGAATCTTTAGCAACCTCTACTTCTGAATTTGAAACTACTTTTGGTTTTTGTTCTTTTTTGCAAGAAAACATCAATAAAGCTAATACTACAAAGGAAATAATTCTCATTTTCTATTTTATTAATTAACTTTACAAAAATAATATTATCATTATGAAATACAGTATAATTCTAATCTTTTTGAGCATTTTAGTTTCTTGTAAACCAGAAATTAACCAAGAAAACCGAATAAAAGAAGATGTAGCTTTTTTAGCTTCTGATGCCTTAGAAGGCAGGCAAACAGGCACTGAAGGTGAGAAAAAAGCTGCTAAATACATTTCAGAAAGATTTGCAGAGTTGGGTTTATTAGAAAAAGGCACTACCAACTATTTACAACCCTTTACATTTAAACCAAAAACCAATCCTCATGATGAAGTAAAGTTCGATGTAAATGGTGATGGAACTATTACAGGAAACAATGTAATAGGTTATTTAGACAACCAAGCAGAAAATACCATTATTATTGGCGCACATTACGATCATTTAGGTTTTGGAGGTGAAGGTTCTTTGTACAGAGATTCTATAAAAGCTATTCATAATGGAGCAGATGATAATGCTTCTGGTGTTGCCATTCTTTTAAATTTGGCTGCCAAGCTTAAAGACAAAAATACCAACAATAATTATTTATTCATGGCATTTTCTGGAGAAGAAATGGGCCTTTTAGGTTCGAATTACTTTGTAAAAAACCCAACTATTGATACCAAAAAAGTATCTTATATGATAAATATGGATATGGTTGGCCGAATGAAAAAAGATTCTACGTTAGCTGTTTATGGTACAGGAACTTCGCCAATTTTTAAACAAGTTTTAAAATCTCATAATGATAATTTTAAACTAGTTCAGCAAGAATCTGGTGTTGGCCCAAGTGATCACACAAGCTTTTACTTGGCAGATATGCCTGTATTACATTTTTTTACGGGGCAACATGAAGACTATCATAAACCAGGTGATGACTCAGAAAAATTAAATTATGAGGGTATGTATTTAATTTCTGATTACATCTATGCTATTATTTCTGATTTAGATGACAATGGAAAGTTGGCTTTTAGAAAAACAAAAAACGAAAGTGATAGCACTCCTCGTTTTAAAGTAGGTTTAGGTGTAATTCCAGATTATTTATTTGATGGTGTAGGCATGAGAATTGATGGTATTTCTGAAGATAAACCAGCACAAAAAGCAGGTTTACAAAAAGGTGATATTGTAATTCAATTAGGTGACAGCACTGTTACAAATATGATGAGCTACATGCGTGCACTATCTGTTTTTGATAAAGGCAGCAAAACAAAAGTTGTTGTTAAAAGAGGAGAAGAAAAAGTAGAGAAAGAAATTAATTTTTAAAGAGGAATATAATTAGTAAAGTTATGCAAGCACGAAAAAATAAAATCATTATTATTTTTGTATTAGCTACATTATGTATTGGTTTTGGTAGTTATACATATTTTAAAAATTCATCAAGCACAAATACACAAACAATACAATTTACGGGTACAACAGAAGAATTTTATGCAGAAATTCATAAAGACCCCTTAAGTTGGACAAATAAAACTGTTTCTTTAAAAGGTAGAGTTACTTTTATAACTGCAACAAGTTTTACGCTAAATAGCCAGGCTTTTTGTAAATATCAAAAACTAGATAAACTTATAAAACTAAATCAAAAAGTTACCATTAAAGGTAAAGTGGCTAAATATGACAGTTTGATGGGTGATTTGTTTTTAGAACAATGTGTTATTCTAAGCATTGATTAAATCAGTTTCAAATATATTTTATGATTTACTAAGCTGTTTGTGTTGTTCCAAATACAATGAGCAATAGGCGTGTATAATCTATTTTTGAAAAAGGCAACACAACTAAAGCACTTAGCACAAGAAGAGTTTAAAAAGCTGAAAAGGAAGTTAATTTCTAAGATCTAAAGCTATTTCTCAGTCCAAAAAAGGAGAATTAAAACTGGTGCACCACTTGACTGTCAATTGTTTATTAAATTTAAATCATTAAAAAAATATCATTTTTTAGTGATTACTTAAATTTTTATTATTAGATTTGATTTCGAATAAATGAACACTTTATGTGTTTTTTATACAGCTAAACAAATTACTAAACCCCTTAAAACCTACTAACCCCTTAACTACAAACTAACCCCTTTTCCAACTTTTTAACCCCTAACCTAATGACTACAACATTACCCAATGCTTGTAAGTTATACGTATATAAAAAATATATACTTATAACCTGCATTCTTCTAACGACTGTTAACTCTTTAGCACAATTTAACCCTGAAAGTTTAACTTATTTTGAAGATTTTGACAATCCTGGTTATCCAGCAAATACACCTACAGGTGCCTATTGGTCTTTTTACAACGAAATTCATCCCAATCAAGATTCTTGGAATAAATTTATTCCTGGAGATGGTAATGCCTACATACAAGTAGATGCAGATATTACTAACGATTTAGATTGGATTCATCCTTTTCAAACTTTAATTTTTGGTGGTGTTGCAGAAAATCATCGTCTTGAAGTGAGAATGAAAGGTGCAGTTGTAGATGGTGGATTAGTAGGTTTTTTATTTACCTACAATCAAGAAGGCTCAATATTTAATGAAGTAGATATAGAGGTTGTTGCTAATGATAGTGCCACTCCTTCTCATGAAACTTTACCAGAAAATAATGGCTGGACAGATGCTAGATTCAACACATGGAGAAATGCAAACGAAAATTCTGCACGCCCTTTTACAGGAACTAAGAAAGCTATTCTTAATGATAATAATGAAAAGATTTCATTGATAGACGATCAGTTTCATACCTATACTATTGATTGGAGAGCAGATAGAATTGATTTCTTTATAGACAACGTTTTACAAGAAACCATTACTACAAATATTGCCACAGGAAAATCTGAAGTTATTTTTGGCTTTAGACAATTACCTTGGGCTAATGATTTTAATTGGAGTGGAACTCAGACTATGGTTATCGACTATTTAAAAATAGAACCAATTGAGGTGGAAACTTTTGCTGCAGATGATAACTTTATCACCGAATTTAATACGCCAATTGATTTAGATGTTTTAGAAAACGATACAAAAAACACTTCAATAATTTCTTTTGATAACAATTCTGTAAACGGAAATTTAATAACAGAAAGTAATAACGTACTAACCTTTACACCTGCAAGCGGATTTTCTGGAAACGATAGTTTTACCTATACTTTAGAAGATTCAGAAGGGGTGCAAGCAACAGCAACAGTTACTGTAAAAGTAAACGAAAGACCTTTAGAAGCAGCAGATGATGCTATTACCATAAATGTTGGTAGCTCTGATATTGCTATTGATGTTTTAGCAAATGATTTTTATGGTGAATTTGGCGAAAACCCAACACATCCTTTAACACTTCCAGGTGGTAAAATTGCAACTGCCAGCGATAATGGTGCACCTATCAGTGTTTACAATGGAAAAGTGTATTACACTGCTCCAGCAAATTTTGCAGGTATAGATACGTTTGTGTACACAATTACAGATGCCAATGGTTATGCAGATACTGCAACAGTTACCATAACTATTGGAGGCGATTATCCTGCAGAAGCTGCAAATGACAATTTTTCGATAGATGTAGATTCTGCAACTAGTTTAGATGTTTTGGTTAACGACTTACCAGAAAATGTAAGTATAGTATCTGTAGATGCGAATAGTAATCAAGGTTTCACATTATCTATAGAGAACTCAGCAATTTTATATACCCCAACTAATGGTTTTATAGGTATGGATGAGTTTACGTATACCATAGAAGATGCTGATGGCAATCAATCTAGTGCAATAGTATCATTAACGGTTGAACCAAAAACGGTAAATTCAAGTTCATTAGAAGCTATAGACGATACCATAAGTGTAAATATTGGTAGTGAAAATAATGTGATAGAAGTCTTAGCCAATGACAATTATGGAGTAAATGGTATGAACAGCTCTCACCCATTAACATTAACCAATGGTAAATTAGTTACTGCCAGCAATAATGGTGGAACTATAACTGTTGCTAATGGTACAGTAATTTACACAACTCCCTTAAATTTTGTGGGCTCAGATTCATTTACCTATACCATTACAGATGCAAAAGGTTTTGCAGATTATGCCACTGTAAATATTACTGTTGGTGGAGATTTGCCTGCGGATGCTAAAGATGATAATTATACCATAAAAATAGACGAAAGTACAAGTTTAGACGTGCTTGAAAATGATTTTCCAACAACTGCTACAATTGTAAATTTTGATAATTCCAGTGAACAAGGTTTTACCATTTCTTTGGTAAATACAGAACTTGTTTATGAACCTATAAACGGTTTTGAAGGCAATGATAGTTTTAGCTATACCATAGAAGATGCAAATGGAGTGCAATCTACTGCCACAGTCACCCTAATTGTAGAAGAAGAAATTATAGAAAGTGGACCAATAACAGCCGTAAATGATACTTTAGCGCTACTTGCTGATAGCAGTAATATTAGTATTGATGTTTTAGCCAATGATAGTTTTGGAACTTTTGGACCTAATGAAAATCATCCATTAACCTTAACCAATGGTAAATTAACTACAGAGAGTACTAATGGTGGTTCCATTAAAGTTTTAAATGGCAATATTGAATATAATACACCAACAGGTTTTACAGGTATAGATACTTTTGAATATACAATTACAGATAAAAAAGGATTTGCCTCTAAAGCCAATGTAAGAATTACAGTAACCTCAGAACCTTTAGAAACAAAGGCCAATGATGATACTTTTACAATTCACATAAATTCAGCAACAGCCTTAGATGTTTTAGAGAACGACATTACAAACGATGGTACTATCATTGCTTATGATGCTTTAAGTACTGAAGGTTTTACTATTTCTAGGGATAATCATTTAATGGTATATGCACCAACAGGAGATTTTGAAGGTGAAGACTCTTTTACCTATACCATAGAAGATAATGAAGGGGTACAATCTACTGCCACTGTTTTCTTAACAGTTGAAGAAGAAGTGGTTCAAACAGGAACTGTAGATGCTTTAGATGACGAAATAACAGTAACCGAAAAAAGTGAAGATATACTTATAGATGTTACTGCAAATGACAATTATGGTGCAAATGGTAAAAACTCTTCTCATCCTTTAACGTTAACCAATGGTAAAATGGTTACAGCTAGCGATAATGGAGGTGATATTCGTGTTATTGACGGACAAATTAATTATTCTACTCCTGCCAATTTTGTGGGTACAGATACGTTTACTTACACAATTACAGATGGAAATGGTTTTGCAGATTCTGCAATTGTTACTATTACTATAGTTGGTGAAGCTGCCTCTAAAAATGGTAGTTTAAATACATCAATAGAAACAGATAGCAACTTAGTATTTAACGAATTTGATGTATACCCAAATCCTTCTATTGGAAACTTTAAAAGTATTTTATTTAGTGATGTGAACACAAAAGCCAACTTAATGATATCAGATATTACTGGTAAAACCTTGTTTTCATCAGCGGTTACTATTC
Source organism: Polaribacter sp. P097 (assembly GCF_036864555.1). NCBI lineage: Bacteria > Pseudomonadati > Bacteroidota > Flavobacteriia > Flavobacteriales > Flavobacteriaceae > Polaribacter > Polaribacter sp. P097. The sequence goes on from NZ_JAZETJ010000001.1 coordinate 526,053, forward strand.
AAAAAGGTAAAAATGAGTTCGATTTTAATTTAGATTTAAGTTCAGGAGTTAAATTTGTTCGTATTGTGAGTAGTCAAGTAGATTTTGGAATTAAAAAACTAATTATCAAATAAGCTATCTTTACAAAAGAAAAGCTTAAAGGTAAGTAGATGCTAAAAACGAAACAGGAATTTATACAAAAAATACATCTTATTATTTCTGTATGTATTGTAATTCCTGTTGCGTTTGTTTATGGCTTCAACCCTAGTTCAGAATTCGAAATCTACCCAGAAACGTTAGATGAGCAAAATGCATTTAAAGCTATTATGGGTTTGTATTTGGGATTTGCCCTACTTTGGCTTTTAGGCATCATAAAACCAAAATTTTTAAAAACTGCTTTAGTAACCAATATGATATTTATGTTGGGTTTAGGTTTTGGTAGAGTGCTAAGTTTTGTATTAGATGGTTCACCAACCTTCGGCTTTTTATTTGGTATGTATGCAGAACTATTTCTAGGTTTTTACGGTCTTTGGGTTTTAACATATAAAAACAGTAATTTTGCAAAAAATTAATTCGTTTTGGTAAAAATTGATCAAATAGAACTTCCTGACTTTCCATTGCTACTTGCACCAATGGAAGACGTGTCTGACCCACCTTTTAGAGCTTTGTGTAAAGAAAATGGTGCAGATGTAGTGTATACCGAATTTATATCATCAGAAGGTTTAATAAGAGATGCTGCTAAAAGTGTAATTAAACTAGATATTTACGAGAAAGAAAGACCTGTAGGAATTCAGATTTTTGGTGCGAATTTAGATTCGATGTTAAAAACAATAGAAATTGTAGAAAAATCGAATCCAGATATTATTGATATTAACTTTGGTTGCCCAGTAAAAAAAGTGGTTTCTAAAGGTGCTGGTGCAGGTATTTTAAAAGATATCGATTTAATGGTTTCTCTTACAGAAGCCATGGTTAAGCATACAAATTTACCTATTACTGTAAAAACAAGATTGGGTTGGGATCATGACTCAATACGAATTGTAGAAGTTGCAGAACGTTTGCAAGATGTTGGTTGTAAGGCAATTTCTATTCATGGTAGAACTCGTGCCCAAATGTATAAAGGTAATGCAGATTGGGTGCCTATTGCAGCTGTAAAAAATAACCCAAGAATGCATATTCCTGTTTTTGGTAATGGTGATGTAACTACACCAGAAAGAGCCATGGAAATGCGAGATAAATACGGTTTAGATGGTGCTATGATTGGTAGAGCATCTATTGGTTATCCTTGGTTTTTTAACGAAGTAAAACACTTCTTTAAAACAGGAGAGCATTTAGCAAAACCTTCTATTGCAGAAAGAACAAAAGTGGCTAGAAGACATTTGCAAATGGCTATAGATTGGAAAGGTGAACGTTTAGGAGTTGTAGAAACTAGAAGGCATTATACCAACTATTTTAAAGGCATTCCTCATTTTAAAGATTATCGTTTAAAAATGGTTACTTCAGATGATCCTGCAGATGTTTTTAAAACGTTTGATGAAGTTGAAGCTAAGTTTGGGAATGCATTAATACCAGATATTCGTTAACAAACCAATAATCTACATTTATCAGAATTTAAACGACAGTTAATAGTTAAGTATCTGATTAAATGTTTTATAACTTAAATAAATTTTATCTTTAGGGTATAGTAAAGGTTTTACAAACAACTTTTATACGCTAAATATTAATGAAACATAAAGTAAATCTCAATACAAAGTAAAACGAGATCACTAAAAAGAAACATTAATAGTTAACATCAAAAAACAATCTAGCTAGATTATTTTAAACTTTAATTATTCTAAAATTCTAAAGGAATTTACCATCTTTTGTACTTCAGGAAGATAGGTGTCATAGTATTTGGGCTCTGTAACATATTGTATGTTATACCCTATATTGGCTTCAAAAAAGAGAAAAAAACTTCTAGTATAATTTTTATTCGTATTTATTTTTTCTGTGTATTTTACAATATAAATAGAACCATAAATTTTATGCTTGCCTTTTAATAATAAATACTTGAATTTATCTTTTGGAAAATGTTTGCTGGTATAATCAATAAAATAGGACAAATAATCATCTATTGTATAAGCAGTTGAATTGCATTCATTAGCTATTTTATGCAAACCTATATACACATTAGCTTTATTATAGTAATTTAAAGAGTCTGTAAATTCTCCTTGCAAAGAATACCAATCTCCATAACTAGTTTTGCCATTTTTCCAGTCTTTAGGTTTATATATCTTGTAATTTAATTTTTGATTTGATTTTTGCAAACTATCTAATTTTTCAAAAGGATTTTCTCTACAAGATTTTTCTATTCTCTTAACAGATGAACAAGAAAGTATTGCTGCTAATAGGCTGAAAATTAGGACCTTTTTTATCATTATTCCGTAATTCTAAAAGTTTCTAGCATGCTAGTAAAATCCTCTACATAATTAGCAAACTCATCTTTTTGAGCAAAATAACTGATTCTGAAAGGTTTTGAATTGTAATAAAAATTAATAGCTAAACTCGTATAATTGTTACCTAAAAAAGAGGTTTTATAACTTACAACAGAATACTTTTTGTATAAATTATGCTCTTGATAACTTACATTTAAATTAGGATTTACATTTTTCGCAACTATATTTTTCACATATGCATTTGTAAATTCCTCTAAGTTTGTAATGTTATCATCTACCTTTAAATTACTTTCGTTCATTACACGAACTACTATATAAGGTTTCTGATTTATAGATATTTTTGGTTTGTAAGCAAACTGACTATGGGTATCTAAAAAACCAACCCAAGTATCTGGTATTTTTAAAGTATAGCCTTTTTCATAATTAGTATAATCTCCTGTTAAAACCTTTCCATTTTTAAGATATCTATTACGATTTGTACTAACGCAACTCATAAAAAATAGGCAGAACCCTATTGCATAAGTCATTTTAAAAAGTTTAAGCATATTATTTTTCAATGAATTTTTGGTTGATTCTACTGCTGGCTATTTTGGCTGCAACAAAACCTAATACTGTTATCGTAAATATAACAATTAATACATTATAAAACTGAAATTCTACTGGGTAAGCCAAGTTTTCAGTAATCATAAATAAACCAAAAGCATCTTGTAAAAACACAAGAATGATGCCCAAAAATAAACCTATCAACATACCAAAAAAGGTAAGTAAAAAGCCTTGATAGACAAATATCTTTTTAATTTCTTGAATGGTAGTACCTAAATTATAAAGGGTTTGTAAGTTTTGTTTTTTATCGATAATCATCATAATTATGGCTCCAATAACATTAAATAAAGCAATAATTATAATTAGAGTAAAAATTAGGTAAGACACAAAGTTTTCTGTGTTTATTACCTTGTAAAAAACCTCATTCAATTGCTCTTTAGTTTGCACTTTATAAGCACTACCCAATAAGGTTTGCAATTCTTCTGCTACAGTGTTAGATTGTGTAACATCAGCTAATTTAAGCTCTATGCCTGTTACTTGATTATCTTTAAATCTTAAAAGGTTTTTTGCCTGATTTAAAGTTACGTACACAAACTTATTTTCGAATTCTTCTGTACCTGTATACAAGCCCAAAATTTGCACATCTATTTTATAAAATGCATTGTTAGGGTTTATAAAACCTTTGCCTGGTTTTGGTATCATAACTGTTAATGGCCTACCATAACTATTAACACCCAAAGATAATTTTATGGCAATGGCTCTGCCAATAACTGCAGTATTTGTATATGCAGTATCTAACCAATCACCAATGTAAATAGATTCGTTTATTTTAGTAACATTGGCATAATTGGTATCTACACCTTTTATAAAAGCAACTTCATTTTTATCTCCATATTCTAAAAAAACACGTTCTTCTATTATTTTAGAATAAGTAACAATAGCTGAATTATCGTTTAAGATTTGGGTAAAATCATCTTCTATTAAAAACGATTTACCTTTTACCGAAGTTATTTTTAAATCTGGATCTGATGCATCTAATAAACTGTAGCTAAAAGTTCTTAAGCCAGAAAAACCAGACAAAATAATAAACAAGGCTAAAGAACTTACTATTACTCCAAATGAAGCAATTATAGTAATGATGTTTATAGCATTATTGCTAGTTTTTGTAAATAAGTATCTTTTGGCTATGTAGTAAGAAAAATTCAAAGAGTTGGTTTGAATTTATAATTTCTTTCTTCTTGGTAATACATCAGGATTTTTAATTGGGTCTTCATCTTGCCCACTTAAAGATTTATCTATCTCTTCTAAATAATCTAAGGTATCATCACCAAAAAATAACAATTCTGGCATTCTACGTAATTGATTTTTAGTTCTTTTTGCCATTTCATGACGAATTAAAACAGTGTTAGATTGCACACCTTTAACCAACTCATCTCTCTTTTCTGAAGGAAAAACACTTAGGTATACTTTTGCAACACCCAAATCTGATGTAACATGCACTTTAGAAACAGAAATAATTACACCCTTCATACCATCTTGTGCCGCTTTTTGCAACACATCTACTAAATCTTTTTGCAGCACACCTGCAATTTTTCTTTGTCTATTCGTTTCTTCCATGCTGCAAATTTACAATATTTTTACACAGTGTAAATTTTATTTCTTACTGCATATATTACCATACCTACCCTGTTTCTAACATTTAATTTTGCAAACAAAGCCTCTCTATAGCCATCTATAGTTTTAGGGCTTAAACACATTTTATCTGCAACTTCTTTATACGTCATTTCTGTGCAAGCAAGTTTTAAAAATTCTATTTCTCTTGGCTTTAAAACAACATCGTCTTTAAGAACACCATTTACAGATTTCATAAGTAAATTGGTTACGTTTTTAGTGTGATAAAATCCGTTTTCTACAATTTCTCTTAATGCTTTTTCTAAAACTGTTTTTTCTGTGTCTTTAAGCAAATAACCTACAGCACCAGCTTTTATCATTTTTAAAATGGTTTTGTCATCATCTTCTACAGAAAGTGCCATAACATTTACTTTAGGATGATGTTCTGCAATGTATGCTGTAGCTTTTATACCATTCATTACTGGCATATTAATATCCATTAAAACAACATCTGGCTTTTTACCATTCTCAGAAAAACGGTCTACCAACTCTTGCCCATTCTTGCAAGTATACAACACTGTAAAATCTTTAAAAGTATTTACCATAGTTTGTATGGCTTGAGACAACAATGTATGATCATCTACAACCACTACCGAAAATTTACTCATAATTATATCTTATTTCTAAATTAGTACCCTTGTTTTCTTTTGATGTTAAGTTGGCTTCTGCCCCAATTAATTTGGCTCTAGCTTTAATGTTTAACAAACCTATACCTTCTTTTTTGGTAGACGATTTAAAACCAACCCCATTATCTTTTGTAAGTATATGTAAATCTGTATCTGAGTAATTTAGCCTAATTACTAAATCTGAAGCTCTTGCATGTTTAATGGTATTCGAAAAAAACTCTTGTAGAATTCTAAATAAAATAACAGTTGCCTTTTGGTTGATTTCTTTTTCTTCACCAACAATTTCTAAGGTGGCTTTAATGAAATCTAAACGATTAAAACGATCTACTTCTAATTGAATTGCTTCTTTTAGGTTGATGTTATCTAATGCTTCTGGATTAATTAATTTAGACAATGCTCTAACCTCTGTTAGCCCTTTTGTAATGGTATCTCTTACTTCTGCAATATTTTGTTCTGTGGCAGATTGCAATTGTATTTTTGCTAAAGTAAGTAGTTGCCCAATATTATCATGCAGCTCCCAACTAATGTTTCTTAGTGTTTCTTCTCTAATTTCTATTTGGGTTTCTGCAATTTCTTTTTCAAAACGCTCTTGTTCTTCTTTCTGCTTTATCACCAAAAAATTTTTCTTACGTTGAAAAACAGTAAATAAAATAATAAGAGAGATAACAATAATTAGAATAAGTAAAGTAGATACTATTAATACAATTTCCCCATTTTCTTGCATGTAATTAAAGCGTATATAAATATTAACTGATATATAGCACCAAGATAGTAAATTATAGGAAACATAGCTCTAGTATTAAAAATACTTGTATAGTACAGAGACCAAAAGGGTACTGAGGTTAAATAGAAAATTAGAAAGCCTACAGACATCCAAAAAGGAAACAACTTTTTGTAATTTAAAATATTATCTGAATTAAGTAATTCTACAAAATACAGAATAACAAAAATACTATTTACAACCCCTTCTAGAGGGATTGTATATAGTATGTAATAATCGAATATAAAACTTAATATATACACTACATTAAAACTAACAGCTAAAATTTTAACTATTTTAAGTCTTTTTTTTTGTTGAATTAAGTGATAGTAAATTAAAACTATTGAATTAAATTCGAAAAAGGTATAAACGTTATATAAGTCTATACTGTAATTAGAAAAGAAGTTTCTTCTTAAAATTTCTACAATTACAATTACTAAAAAATAACCAACAAAGAATTTATAAAAAGAATACGTTTTAAATTTATTATAAAAAATAATAGCTAAAAACAACGTAACAAAATGGAGGTTTACACCTAACTCTTCCATAAACGTTGTATCATGAGCTACTTCCATAATTCAGTATATATTGTGGTTGATATTATTCTATTCGCAAATACACTTTTTCAATAATTCTAATTTTTAATTTATAGAGCTTCCTTATAAATCCTTTTAAAGCAATTCTATTGAACCATTTTTAGTTCCAATGTGAATCTTTAGCTTTTTTTGCAACTTATTAGACCATAGATAAAACAGCTATGAAATAAAATAATAAGAATATATAATAAACTAAACATTGATCTAGAATCAAAAAGATTTAAATAAAGAAGCGTAAAAAACGGAATTGAAGTTAAGTAAAACAATAAAAAACCTACTGACATCCAAAAAGGAAATAGTTTTTTATAATTTAAAACTTCATCTGAGTTTAACAATTCTATAAAATAGATAATAACTAAAAGACTATTAAACAAACCTTCTATTTGTACTGTATAAGAACTTAAAGCAGTAAAATAAAAACTTAAGAAATAAATGCTATTAAAAATTAATATTAGCCCTATAACTAGCCTTAATCTTTGCCTATTTTTAATTAAACAGAAATATATTAAAGAAAAAAAGTTAAATTCAAAAAAGGTGTAAATATTATACAAATTAAAATTGGAATCTACGCCATTTGTTCCATATCCTAAAAAATAATCAATGGCTTTAAACAGAATAATGTTTAATAGATAAATTATAAAAAACTTGAACCAAGAATAGTTCTTATATTTTTTATAAAATAGTGTAGCTACTATTAAAGACCCAAATTCAAAATATTCATATGTATTGTTTAATAGATTATAAAAAAAATCTTCTCCCATATTTATTAATCATCATGTGGAGGAAAAACAGTACCTCTATTTAAACCAGAACTTGGTTCATCTTGCCTTAAATTTATTGAAAACACAGAAGCTCTATTAATATTTCTTGTAGTTTCATCTGCATATTTATTTAAAATACTTTGCATAGAGACTGGCTTACCTTTACCCGATTTTAAAGGTTCATAGGCTACATTTTTTTGATCACCTATATTAGCTGTAGGCATTAAAATAAAAGAAACTCTATTTTGATATTCCTCTATTTTATAATCTGAAGGATAAGCTGCAGTAAAAATCTTTACTCCCGTTAATGCAATTTCTTTTTCTTCTGATAATTTTTCTATATAAGCGATATATTGTTTTAATTCATCTATACTAAAAAATTGCGAAATTGTAGCAATAGAATCTCTCCCTTTAGTTTTTTTAGCAATATATTCATCTAAAACTATTTTCTGTCCATTATCATACTCTTTAAACATACTTGCCATTTCTGGGTAAGTAATTGCTTGGCTTGGTCTATCATTATTTGGATAACAATTATCTTCTTTAGATTGAGAGTCAACTGATTTAATATCAGTTTTACAAGAAATAATACTTAGTGCAATACCACAAATTAGTAAATAATTAAAAGCTTTGATTTTCATTAGTATGAAGTTTTTAAGGTTAGTTGAAAATCTAAAATACAATTAAATTTAAGATACGTTCTACTCGAATCTAAAAAAGGGGTTTTTCCCTAAGTGCTTTAGGTTTAAACCCTAGCTGTACTTTTACAAAAAGCAACATCTTTACACTTGAAAAACAAAAAGTCTCGAAAGGGAAAATTGCACAAAAAAAAATCTCAAAATTAAATTTTGAGATTTTTTTTTATTTGAAAACAATTGGTTTTAGTCTGCCAATACAATTGCTTTATTATCGTTAAATTCTAAAGTACCAGAATTAATTTGTAATGTTAATATTTTATCATCATCTACATGTGGTACTAACAAACCATTTAAATCATTCAACTCTAAATGTTGCTGAGAATGTACGTGTATTTTAACCATACCTTCTTTTAAGTTAGCAACAATTGGTGCGTGATTATTTAACATTTGAAACTCACCATGTTCACCTGGCACTGCAATAGCATCTACCTCTGATGAAAACAAAATAGCCTCTGGACTTACAATTTCTAAATACATAGTAAAATTTATTTTACTATCCTGATCTTGTTTCAGGATTTATTTAATATAAATATATAATTTAATTACTACCAAAAATAAATTCGGCAATGGCTTTAGCTTACGCCTCTGCTAACATTTTTTCTCCAGCATCAATTGCATCTTGAATTGATCCTCTTAAGTTAAATGCCGCTTCTGGGTACTTGTCTAACTCACCATCCATAATCATATTAAATCCTTTAATAGTGTCTTTAATATCTACTAAAACTCCTGGTATACCAGTAAATTGTTCTGCTACATGGAAAGGTTGAGATAAGAAACGTTGTACACGTCTTGCTCTGTGAACTACTAATTTATCTTCTTCAGATAATTCCTCCATACCTAAAATGGCAATAATATCTTGTAATTCTTTATAACGTTGTAAAATTTCTTTTACTCTTTGTGCACAATTATAGTGCTCATCACCTAAAATGTCAGCCGTTAAAATTCTGGAAGTAGAATCTAAAGGATCTACTGCTGGATAAATACCTAACTCAGCAATTTTACGAGATAATACAGTTGTAGCATCTAAGTGAGCAAACGTTGTTGCTGGTGCTGGATCTGTTAAATCATCTGCAGGTACATATACTGCTTGTACAGAAGTAATAGAACCTTTTTTAGTAGATGTAATACGCTCTTGCATTGCACCCATTTCTGTTGCTAATGTTGGCTGGTAACCTACTGCTGATGGCATACGTCCTAAAAGTGCTGACACCTCAGAACCTGCTTGTGTAAATCTAAATATATTGTCTACAAAGAAAAGTACATCTTTACCTTGTGCTTCACCTGCACCATCTCTAAAATATTCAGCGATAGTTAAACCAGATAATGCAACTCTTGCACGTGCTCCTGGTGGCTCGTTCATTTGACCAAATACGAAAGTAGCTTTAGAATCTCTCATTCCTGCTTTGTCTACTTTAGAAAGGTCCCAACCACCTTCTTCCATAGAATGCATAAAGTCATCTCCGTATTTAATAATACCAGACTCTAACATTTCACGAAGTAAGTCATTTCCTTCACGAGTTCTTTCACCAACACCTGCAAACACAGATAAACCACCATGTCCTTTTGCAATGTTGTTAATTAATTCTTGAATTAATACAGTTTTACCTACACCTGCACCACCAAATAAACCAATTTTACCACCTTTTGCATAAGGCTCAATTAAATCGATTACTTTAATACCCGTAAATAAAACTTCTGTAGATACAGATAAGTCTTCGAACTTAGGTGCTGATCTATGTATAGATAAACCATCTTTGCCTACTTTACTTAAATTACCAAGACCATCAATAGCATCTCCAGTAACATTAAATAAACGACCATAAATATCATTTCCAATAGGCATTTGGATTGGGTTTCCAGTAGCTACAACTTCTGCACCTCTCTGCAAACCATCTGTAGCATCCATAGAAATAGTTCTAACTGTATCTTCACCTATATGTTGTTGAACTTCTAATACTAAAATAGAACCATCAGCTTTTGTAATTTCTAATGAATCGTAAATTTTAGGAAGTTCGTTATTTTCAGTATTGAATTCAACATCAATAACTGGCCCAATAATTTGAGAAACTTTACCTGTAGTTGTAGACATTTTTATATCTAATTAAGTTATTATTTTTTAAATAGGATTCTTGACCCTTTTTCAAGGTGCAAAGGTAATTTTTTGATTACAATTAAAAAAACTTTTTTCACTAAAAAAGCCTCATCAAAATGATGAGGCTTTTAAATATTGTTAAGTAGAAATTACTCGTTAGTAACTTTAATTTCAACTCTTCTGTTGTTAGCTCTACCAGCTCTAGTTTTGTTAGTGTCGATTGGGAAACCTTCACCATAACCAATAGCTTCTAATCTTGTAGTCTCTACTCCGTTTTTCACTAAGTAGTCTCTTACAGCGATAGCTCTTTTTTCAGATAATCTTAAGTTTAAAGAAGATGATCCACTACTATCTGTATGACCTCCAATTGAGAAAGTTGCTTTTGGATATTTAGCCATTACATCTACAATAGCATCTAATTGCTTAGTTACTCCTGCTTTAAATGTAGCTCTACCAGAGTTAAATAAGATAGACTTAGCTGTAAAGTTAATTACTTCTGTAGCTTCTTTAGTAATAACTTCTTCAGGACATCCATTGTTAGATGCAGGACCTACTTCGTTAATACATTTGTCATCTTTATCTAAAACACCATCACCATCAGTATCTGGCCAAGGACAACCTGCGTTTGCAGCTGGACCAGCAACAGTAGGACATTTATCATCTTTATCAACTACACCATCACCATCAGTATCAGGACAACCTTTGTTAGCTTTAGTTCCTTTAACATCAGGACACATATCATCTTTATCAGCTACACCATCACCATCAGCATCAGGACAACCGTTCATAGAAGCTAAACCTGGTGTGTTAGGACAAGCATCATCAGAATCTTTGATTCCATCACCATCAGCATCAGGACAACCATTAAATTCAGCTAAACCAGCAACTTCTGGACAAGCGTCATTTTTGTCATATACTCCATCTCCATCAGTATCTTTACCTCCAAATTTAACAACAACACCTAAAGTACTTTGGTAGTGTGCACGAACTTCATCAGCAAATCCTTTTTTAGTTCCAGTTTGGAAGTTTAAACCTAAGTTATCGTTAAACCAAGTGTTGAAACCAAAACCAGCGTTGATCATACCTTCTCCATTACCATCAACAGAAACGTATCCTCCACCTAAATACACATAAGGATCAAACCATCCAGTTTCTCCAAATAACATGTTTAAGTCATATTTTACGATAGCATCAATAGAGTAGTATAAGAAATCTACATCATCTTCAGATTGTAAAAAATCAATTTGATTTAATGACCCAGCTAACTGTAAAGTAAAACCTTTGTCTAAATACTTTTCTCCAGAAATTCTTGAGATAGAAGGTAAAAAGTTCCAGTCCCCATTCCCTAAAGCATCTTTAATTTGCTCAGAGAAATCATCTGTATTATAGAAATCTATAATATTAACACCAAACCCTACAACCCAAGGATTGTTTTCATCTTGTGCGTTAACGTTGCTAACCGCTACTAACGCAAATAAAGCTATCACAGCTATTTTTAATCGTTTCATTATCAAATTTTTAAATTAAAAGTTCATTATTATAATACACAAAAGTAAGTTGTTCAAACTTATTTACAAAGATAATTCAATAAAATATTAAAAAAAATATGTGTTTTTATTGATTTTAAATAACACCCAACTCTTTACCAACCTTGGTAAATGCTGCTATTGCTTTGTCTAAATGTTCTTTATTATGAGCCGCAGAAAGCTGCACTCTTATTCTTGCTTTGCCTTTAGGAACCACTGGAAAAAAGAAACCTATCACATATATACCTTCTTCTAAAAGTTTATTCGCCATTGTTTGCGATAACTTTGCATCGTATAACATTACTGGCACTATTGCTGCATCTGCCCCTACTAAATCAAAGCCAGCTTTTTCCATTTCTGTTCTAAAGTAATTGGTATTCCACTCTAATTGATCTCTTAAAGTAGTGTCTTCTGCAATTAAATCAAAAACCTTTAAGGCACCACCTACTATAGAAGGTGCTAAAGAGTTTGAAAATAAATAAGGTCTTGAACGCTGACGTAAAATATCTATAATTTCTTTTTTACCTGTAGTGTAACCACCCATTGCTCCCCCTAACGCTTTTCCTAAAGTTCCAGTAACAATATCTACTCTATCCATAACGTTTTTAAGTTCTACTGTACCTCTACCAGTTTTACCAATAAAACCTGTTGCATGACATTCATCCACCATAACCATTGCATCGTATTTATCTGCCAAGTCACAAATTTCATCTAGTTTGGCAACAATACCATCCATAGAGAAAACACCATCTGTAACAATTATTTTAAAACGATGATTGTGTTTGTTTGCTTCAATCAACTGCTCTTCTAAAGCAGCCATGTCATTATTCTGATATCTGTAACGTGCAGCTTTACACAAACGCACACCATCAATTATAGAAGCGTGATTTAAACTATCTGATATGATAGCATCGTCTTTAGTTAGTAATGGTTCAAATACACCACCATTTGCATCGAAACAAGCTGCATATAAAATGGTGTCTTCAGTTTTATAAAATTCAGCAATTTTATCTTCTAATTGTTTATGAATATCTTGTGTACCACAGATAAAACGTACTGAGCTCATTCCAAATCCATGAGTATCCATTACATCTTTGGCTGCCTGAATAACTTCTGGATGATTTGACAACCCTAAGTAATTGTTTGCACAAAAATTTAACACCTCATCTCCTGTAGATAATTTAATTACAGCATCTTGTGAAGATGTTATAATTCGCTCAGATTTATATAATCCTTCGTCTTTTATCTCCTGAATTTCTTTTTTTAAAGTATCCTTAATTTTACCGTACATTTTTTATGAATTTAGAAATACAAATTTACAAAGTTATTTTAATAGATTACACCTTTACTACTTCTATATTGTCATTAATATAAACGAGTAATTTATGATGCACAGAAAAATTCATAGACTGTAAAACTTGCGCGTATTTCAGCAATTGTTGCTTGTGATTGTTAGAAGCAGCTCCTGTTTTATAATCGATAATAGTCACTTTATCATCTTTAAAAACTAATCTATCAGGAATTACAATTTGATTGTCTACATCTACAATTTCTCTTTCATTATATATAATGACATCTTTTGCATAAAAAGATCTCAATTCTGGATGCGCTACAATCTCAATAATTTTTTGAAACATGTATTTTTTTTGTTCATCATCTATAAAACCCTGTTGATGATACTTATTCAAAATTGGAGCAACATCACTTTTTGTGAAGATTTTAGACAATATTTCATGAAATAAGTTTCCATAATCTATGGCTTCACCCTGAGCTGTATTCCATAGCTTAGAGGCACTTGCTAACAAAACTACATTATGCTCTTGCCAAGAAGTAGAAATAAATTTTTGATGCGTTTCTGCAACACTTTCAGATTCTACCAAATGACTTACTCTATTTTTATCGCCAAAAGAATAATGTAAAGAATCGTCTTTCCAAAGATTTTGTTGTATTAAATAATTGATAAAAACACCCGAATAATATTTAGTGTTCTCAACACCCTTTGCAGATATTCTTTTTTCTGTAATTACATACAATTGTTCTATAGCTCTGGTTAACGCAACATATAAAAGGTTAAAATTATCTAACTCTAACTCCTCTCTTCTTTGCTCATAGATTTGTAAACCTCTAGCATTTACTTGCCCTAGTTCTTTATTAAAAGGCAGCAATAACTCTTTAAACTCGCCAAAACTTTCTGGCAAATCATTCAACCAAGCCTTTGGTTTAATTTCTCTGTAAATCTCAACATCACAAGGAAAAATAACTACAGGAAACTCTAAACCTTTCGATTTATGAATGGTCATTACTTGCACAGCATTTGCACTTTCTGGAGCTACAATACTAAGTTTGTCTTTCTTGTTTTCCCAGAAATCTAAAAACGCATTGATATCTGTAGATTTTCTTTGTTGCTCTAAAACAATGTCTAAAAAGAACTGAACATAAGCATCTGAAGTATCTAGTAATTGAAACCCTCTAACTATTTCTTCTATTTTTTCATAAAATGGAAATTGATTAAACCTACCAATATCAAATGCAACATTGTATTGCTCTAATTCTTTAAAAATCTCATGATTTTCTAAAGCCACATATTTTTTTAAAAATGATGTTTTATCAGCAGAAATATTTAAATGTTGATGTAAGAAATACAACATTTCAAAACGAGTTTCTTGATCACCAGGATTTTGAATTACCTTTAAAACATCAACAATAAAATTGACTTTTGTACTCGTATTTAGCAGCAACGTTTCTGAAGATACAATAGGCACTTCGTTTTCAGATAAATAATTCGCAACTGCAATTCCGTCTTTTTTTGTTCTCGTTAAAACACAAATTTCACCCAATGAAAACTCATTTTTGAGTGCTAGAATATGTGCTAAAACTTTCTTCGGATATTTTATGTCCTCATCCTCTTTTACTTCTTCCTTCTCTAAAAAATCTAAAGAAACATAACCACCCTTTTTCTTATTTTCTAACTGGGTATTTCCTTCAAGAAAAAGACTTTTGTAAGATTCATTTTGTAAAAAATTTGCTGTATGCTGAAAGAACGAATTGTTAAAATTAATAACCTCAGAAAAACTTCTATAATTGGTTTCTAAATGTTTTACTTCTTTAGAAATTGAAAACGGATTTTCTTCTGAAGCTCCTAAACTAATAAACTGTTCAGCCTTACCTCCTCTCCATCTATAAATAGCCTGTTTACCATCGCCAACCAAAAGTAAATTACTATTTTCTTGCGCTAATGCATTATCGATTAACGGAATTAGATTTTGCCATTGCAAAACAGAAGTGTCTTGCATTTCATCTATAAAATAATGTTGAAAACGTTGCCCAATTCTTTCATAAATAAAAGGGGCAGGCTGCTCCTTGATATTGTCTGAAATTAATTGGTTAAATTCTGAATTTAATCGAATATTACTTTCATCTTTTATGCTCTCTAATTCTTGATTGATATTATTTAAAACCGCTAAAGGAATTAGGTTTTTTAAGGCTAGTTTATTTAACAAAAACTGACTGTAAATTTCTATTGCTTGCTTATAAAAAGTTATAATTTGTGGAACAATGCTTTCTATATCTTGAGCAATAGCATCTGTGGTAGATTTTGAATAATATTGATGATTATCTATAGCTTTTGCAATGGTTTCTGACCTAGTTAGAAAACTAAAATTAACCGATTTTTCTTTAATATCTGCAAAGAATTTTGGTATGGTTCCTCGCATAAAATCTTTTTGCTCTAATCCTTTTTCATAAATTAATTCTAAGCAAGATTCACCTATTTTTGAAAATGATGTTTTAAGCTCTTGTTGATGTGCATATAATTTAGATTTTAAATCTGTAAAATCTTCTAATTTTCTTTTAGACAATTCTCTAAAGTGATGAATATCATCTTCATTCAAAAGTACTTTGGCAAACTCATTTAAGTCTCGAGAAATATCCCAAGATTTATCATCATCTATTTTATCTAACGAATAATCAATAAGTAATTTTGTTAATTTTTTATCTGTACCAATTTTAGAAATTAATACATCTACAGCTTCATTAAGTAAAGAAACTGCATCCATTTCCACCTCAAAATTTAAAGACAGACCTAAATCATAAGCAAAACTCTTTATGATTTTATGAGTAAAGCTATCAATAGTTGTTATAGAAAATGCAGAGTAATTCTGCAGAATAACCTCGATAATTTTCTTGCTTCTTACTTGAATAGTTTCTTTATCTACAGCAATTTCATTACTTATTATTGTAAATAAATCATTCTCTTCTCCTTCAGCGAAACTTTCTAAATTGGAAAGTACACGCTCTTTCATTTCACCTGCAGCTTTATTGGTAAAAGTAATGGCTAATATTTTTTGAAAAGTAAAAATATCATCTGCACTCAGTAAAACTTTTAGGTATTCTTTTACAAGCGTAAAAGTTTTTCCACTTCCAGCAGAGGCATTATAAACTTCGAAAATTGCAGGTTTTTGCACAACTAATTTTTTATGCAAATTAATCTATTTGCAATCAAAAGCAAAACATCCTTAAAAAGAAAAGCAGAATTTCTTTTCAAGAAATTCTGCTTTTAAATTTTATCTAGAAACATCATTTTAACCTAAACCTACATCTAAAGACATCATAACAATAAAGCCAGCTATAAAACCTAGTGTTGCAATATCTGTATACTTATCTCTTTGTGTTTCTGGTATTACCTCTTCCACTACAACAAAAATCATTGCACCAGCTGCAAATGCTAAAGCATAAGGTAAAATTGGGGTAAAGAAAGAAACAGCTAAAGCCCCTAAAACTGCTGCAAAAGGTTCTACAATTGCAGAGAGTTGTCCGTACCAAAAACTTTTAAACCTACTTACACCTTGCCTTCTCAATGGCATTGCTACTGCAAATCCTTCAGGAAAGTTTTGTATACCAATACCAATTGCTAATGAAATTGCTGCAATTATCATTTCTGTCTGCTCAACACCCACTAAGGTTGAAGCAGCCCCAAATAAAACACCAACAGCTAAACCTTCTGGAATATTATGCAATGTAATTGCCAAAACCAATAAAGTAGTTTTATGCCATTCTGTTTTTACACCTTCAGCTTCATTTTCTTTAAAATTGATGTGTAAATGAGGTAAAATTTTATCCATACCAAATAAAGCTAAAGCCCCTAATGCAAAACCAATAGCTGAAGGAAAAACTTTCATAAAACCTTCTCCAGGACTATTTTCTATAGCTGGTGCCAACAAACTCCAAAAACTTGCTGCAACCATAACACCACCAGTAAAACCTAACATTCCATCCAAAACTGCTCTATTCATTTTCTTAAAAAAGAAAACCAAAGCAGCCCCTAAGGCTGTTAAACCCCAGGTAAAAAGTGAAGCATATAAAGCAGCTTGTATTGGGTGTTCTTTGCCAAAAGCTACTAATTGTTCAAATGTATTCATGATTTTTTAATGTATAAATTGTTTGCAATTTTATTTGAGATTGACAACTTTTTATCTCCTATTAAAATGGATAAAGAATCATCAAAATCTTCTTTTTCTGTAACCTTAATTTTCTTGCCTAATGTTATTCCTTTTTTATCTAAAAACTGTAAAAAGTCTGAAGAAGAGTCATTAACACCAACACAAACGCCTGTTTCATTTACATTTAAAGTAGAAAGTAAACTTTTATCTATTGAGTTAATTACACCATCTTCATCTGGAATAGGATCTCCATGAGGATCGTGAGTTGGAAAACCCAATAATGCATCTAATTGATTAATTAACTTTTGCGATTTAATATGCTCTAACTGTTCTGCCACATCATGTACTTCATCCCATGAAAAATTTAGTTTTTCAACCAAAAAAACCTCCCAAAGCCGATGTTTTCGAACAATATTTGCGGCTGTTTTTTTGCCTAATTTCGTTAAAGTAACGCCTTTGTATTTCTTATAAAGCACAACCTCTTTATCTGATAATTTTTTAATCATATCAGAAACAGATGATGCTTTTGTTGCCAAACTTTTAGCAATTGCATTGGTACTTATACCTACTTTAGAATCTGATTCTAAATGATAAATGGCTTTTAAATAATTTTCTTCTGCTTGTGAAAACATATAACTTTTATATGAGGCAAATATAAACTTTTTAATTATATAAATAATTTTTTAGACAAGTCTAAACTTTATTTTATATTTGCATAAATTTTAAGTTTGAAAAATTATATAATTTTAGTGTTTATACTTATTTCTACTTTTGGAATTGGTCAAAATATAAAGGGTAAAATCACTTCTAAAAATGGTGATGCTATTCCTTTTGCTAATATTTATATCAAAAACACCAAACTTGGAACCACCTCTGCAGAAGATGGTAGCTATCAATTAAATTATAGTTTAAATGGTAGTTATACTTTAGTGGTAAGTAGCATTGGTTTTAAGACAAAAACATTTCCTTTGGTTTTAAATGGTAATAATCTTACAAGAAATGTTGTTCTAGAAGACGATAATACTTTAGATGAAATAGTAGTTTCTGGCACTTTGAGGCCTGTATCTAAAACTGCAAGTCCTGTTCCTGTAGAAGTATATAGCAAAACGTTTTTTAAGAAAAATCCTACACCTTCTGTATTTGAATCTTTGCAAAATGTAAACGGAATTAGACCTCAACTAAATTGTAATGTTTGTAATACAGGAGACATTCACATTAATGGTTTAGAAGGCCCTTACACTTTTGTTTTAATAGATGGTATGCCAATTGTTAGTGGCTTATCTACAGTATATGGTTTAACTGGAATTCCACAGGCTTTAATTGAAAGAGTTGAAGTTGTAAAAGGGCCAGCCTCTACTTTATATGGTTCTGAAGCTGTTGGTGGTATTATTAACATCATCACCAAAAAGCCAACAAATGCACCAAAATTATCTACAGATGTTTTTGCCAGTTCTTGGGGAGAAGTAAATACAGATATTGGTTTGCGCTATCAAATCTCTGAAAAAGCAGAAGGTCTGTTAGGTGTAAATTATTTTAATTTTCAAAATAGGGTAGATAACAACAATGATAATTTTACAGACCTTACTTTACAAAATAGAATATCAATCTTTAATAAAATTAATTTTAAGCGCAAAAGCAACAAAGTTTTTACCATTGCTGGTAGATATGTTTATGAAGATAGATGGGGAGGAGAATTGGATTGGGAGCGAAAATTTAGAGGTAGTAACATCGTTTATGGTGAAAGCATTTATACCAATAGATGGGAAACTTTTGGAACATACCAATTACCAACAACAGAAAATATAAACTTTCAATTTAGTGCAAATGGGCATTATCAAGATTCATTTTATGGCACAGATGCTTATGATGCTACTCAACTTATTGGTTTTGCCCAACTGGTTTATGACACCAAAATAAACGATACCCAAGATTTACTAGTAGGTTTGGCTTATAGATATACTTA
Source organism: Polaribacter sp. P097 (assembly GCF_036864555.1). Classification (NCBI taxonomy): domain Bacteria; kingdom Pseudomonadati; phylum Bacteroidota; class Flavobacteriia; order Flavobacteriales; family Flavobacteriaceae; genus Polaribacter; species Polaribacter sp. P097. Next base: position 545,138 of record NZ_JAZETJ010000001.1, read on the forward strand.
TTATGATGATAATACGTTTGCAACTTTAGATGAAACTGGCACGTTTAATCAGCCATCAAAAATTCATTTACCTGGAATCTTTATACAAGATGAAATTAGTATTTCTGATAGAAAAAAATTACTCTTAGGTGTTAGATGGGATTACAATAGTGTTCATGGAAATATTGTATCTCCAAGAATAAATTACAAGTGGAGTTCTAGAGATAAATCGAATATTTTTAGAATTAGTGCTGGTAATGGCTTTAGAGTTGCTAATGTTTTTACAGAAGATCATGCAGCATTAACAGGTGCACGAGAAGTTGAATTTGATGGTAATTTAGACCCAGAAACTTCTTGGAATGCCAACATCAATTTTGTTAAAAAAATCAATACTGAAAATTCTTTCATCACTTTAGATGCTAGTGCATTTTACACCTATTTTAACAACAGAATATTGCCTGATTATGAAACAGATCCTAATAAAATTATTTACGCAAATTTAGAAGGTTTTTCTGTGTCTAAAGGAGTTTCTCTAAATGCAGATATTTTATTTACCAATGGTTTAGCCATTAATGCAGGAGCTACTTTAATGGATGTTTCAGTAACAGAAAACAACATAAAGAGAAGACAATTATTAACCGAAAGTTTTAGTGGAGTTTGGTCTGTTTCTTACAGGTTTGCTAAAGATTTTACAATTGATTATACTGGAAACTTATATGGACCAATGCGTTTGCCTTTATTAGGCCCTAAAGATGATAGAGCAGAATTTTCACCTTGGTTTAGTATTCAGAATATTCAATTAACTAAAAAATTTACCAACTCTTGGGAAATTTATGGAGGAGTAAAAAATCTATTAAATTTTACACCTGCAGCCAACAGTATATCTAGACCTTTTGATCCTTTTGATGAACAAGTAGACCCCAATGACCCTGATGCTTTAACTTTTGACCCTAGTTATGTGTACGCATCAAATCAAGGTATACGAGCTTTTTTAGGAGTTAGATTTACATTATTTTAAAAATTATGAAGCATTGGTTATTTATAGGCGCTTTTATGGTTAGCATAATTAACTATGCTCAAAAAACTAAGGTTGATTTAAATTCTTACAACTTTCAAGAAATTGAACAATTGCAAAAAAAAGCACCAAAACCAGTTGTGATTTTTTTATATACAGATTGGTGTAAAATTTGTTTTGGAATGAAAAAAAACACATTTCAAAATCCGGAGGTAATTCAGAAATTAAACGAAGACTACCATCTTATTCTATTTAATGGCGAAGAAAAAGAAAACATTACATTTTTAGGTAAAACCTTCTCATACCAACCTTCAGGAAATTCTGGCATGCATGAATTGGCAAAACAACTTACCATTTCAGAAAAAAGAACTAGTTATCCAACAACCATTATTTTAAATACGAATTACGAAATTGATTTACTTATGGATGGTTACCTAAATGCTAAAAAATTAACTTCAATTTTAAACAAATATCTGAAGCACTAATTTAGTTATTCATATGCCATAATCTAGGATTCAAATTCCTAGGTTTAAAACTATATACCAAGCCAATTGTTGGGTAAAAATGTGAATACTGACTCTCAAATCGATCTTCAGAATACTTGTAAATTACTTGAACATTAATTCCGTAATTTTCCTTAATCCAGAATGTATTTCCAGCACCCAAATTTAAAGTTGGTGTAGTTTTAACGGCACTAATAAAACTACCTCCAATTAAAATATAAGGCACTGCATTATCTATAGATGTTCCAAAATCATAACGCAAAACACCATCAAAAGTGGTGTATTTCTGTGTATCAAAGATGGCTGTAGAAAAACCAACATCAGCTGTAAAATTCTTAAACAAGTATTTAGAAATATTAATTCTTGGTGATTGATTTACAAAAGAACCACCCAAAACTTTACCTTGATTATCTGTATACTTTGCAGAGGCTAAACTTAGCCCAATCGTCCATTCACTTTTTTTATTCTGTGCATTAATAGGATTAATAAAGAGCATAATTAAGAAAAACAAAAAACAAGTAGAAATTTTTGATAACATATTGATTGATTATAGGTTTTTAACTGCTTCATCACAAATATATTGCTTTCGCCTAGAAAAGAATTTGGTTTTTGGTTTATTATAAATTATCACAGTACATTTGTAAAAAAATTTACAGTTGAGCAAGCAGAACATTGTTAATCAATACCAACAATCTGCGAAAGTTTCGCAGGTAATTACAGCCCTTCAACAAGAGAAAAACCAATTTCAAATATCGAATTTGGCTGGCTCTTCATTGTCTTTTGTTATTTCCGAAAGTTTTAAAAAAGTAGATAAACCTTATCTTTTAGTATTTAATGATAAAGAAGAAGCTGCTTATTATTTGAACGATTTAGAACAACTTTTAGGAGATAAGAATGTACTTTTTTATCCTGGTTCTTACAGAAGACCTTATCAAATAGAAGATACAGATAATGCCAATGTACTTTTACGTTCTGAAGTTTTAAATAGAATTAATTCTAGAAAAAAACCAGCAATAATTGTTACTTACCCAACTGCACTTTTCGAAAAAGTAGTTACTAAAAAAGAATTAGAAAAAAACACCTTAAAAATAACTGTAGGTGAAGAGTTATCGCTCGATTTTGTAAACGAAGTATTGTTTGAATACAAATTTAAACGCGTAGATTTTGTAACAGAACCAGGTGATTTTTCTGTAAGAGGTGGAATTATAGACGTGTTTTCTTTCTCTAATGATGAACCTTATAGAATTGAGTTTTTTGGCGATGATATTGATAGTATTAGAACCTTTGATGTAGAAACGCAATTGTCTAAAGAGAAACTGAAAAAAGTTTCAATTATGCCAAATGTAGAAAACAAAACATTGCAAGAGAACAGGCAAAGTTTTTTAAAATATATTGCTGCTAATACTGTTGTGTTTTCTAAAAATGTAGACTTAATGTCTCAAAAATTAGATAAATTCTTTAAAAAGGCAGAAGATGCTTTTAATGATTTATCTAAAGAAATAAATCACCTTAAACCTTCAGAATTATTTTGCGATGGTAGTTTTATTAAAAACGAACTAAATAATTTTACAACTGTCCATTTTGGAAACACCTCTAAAGTTGAAGGGCAAGAGATATCGTTCAATACAAATCCTCAACCATCCTTTAACAAGCAATTTAATTTATTAATAGATAATTTAAACGAGTATCAAAAAGGAGGTTTTACCAACTACATCTTTTGTGCAAATGAGCAACAAGCACAACGTTTTCATGACATTTTTGATGACGCAGATCAAGAAGTACATTATGAAACTATTGTTTTTCCTTTATACCAAGGTTTTATAGATGTAGATCAAAAATTGGTTTGTTATACAGATCATCAAATTTTTGAACGTTATCATAAATTCCGTTTAAAAAACGGATATGCAAAAAAGCAAGCCATAACACTTCAAGAGCTTAACAAACTTGAGATTGGAGATTATGTTACGCATATGGATCATGGAATTGGAAAATTTGGTGGTTTACAGAAAATAGACGTACAAGGTAAAAAGCAAGAAGCTATAAAATTAATTTACGGAGAGCGTGATATTTTATATGTGAGCATTCACTCTTTACACAAAATTTCTAAATTTAATGGTAAAGACGGTAAACCTCCAAAAATATATAAATTAGGCTCTGGAGCTTGGAAAAAAATCAAACAAAAAACCAAAGCTAGAGTTAAACATATTGCCTTTAATTTAATTCAATTGTATGCAAAACGTAAACTACAAAAAGGGTTTGCTTTTGGTCCAGACACGCACATTCAGCACGAGTTGGAAGGTAGTTTTATGTACGAAGATACACCAGATCAATATTCGGCTACACAAGATGTAAAACGCGATATGGAAAAAGACCAACCTATGGATAGATTGGTTTGTGGAGATGTTGGTTTTGGTAAAACCGAAGTTGCAGTTAGAGCCGCTTTTAAAGCTGTTGATAATGGTAAACAAGTTGCAGTTTTAGTACCAACTACAATATTGGCCTTTCAGCACTATCAAACTTTTTCTGAACGTTTAAAAGATTTTCCTATCAAGATTGATTATTTAAACAGGTTTAGAACAGCAAAACAAAAAACAGCTGCAATTAATGGTGTAAATGATGGTTCTGTAGATATTATAATTGGTACACATCAATTAACGAATCAACGAATAAAATTTAAAGACTTAGGGCTTTTAATAATTGATGAAGAACAAAAATTTGGAGTTGCTGTAAAAGATAAATTAAAAACACTTAAAGAAAACGTAGATACTTTAACCTTAACTGCAACACCAATTCCTAGAACCTTACAGTTTAGTTTAATGGCTGCAAGAGATTTATCAGTTATAAAAACACCACCTCCAAACAGACATCCAATAGAGAGTAATGTAATTCGATTTTCTGAGGAAACTATTAGAGATGCTATTTCTTATGAAATTTCTAGAGGTGGCCAAGTCTTCTTTATTCACAATAGAATAGACAATATTAAAGAAGTAGCTGGTTTATTACAAAGACTAGTGCCATCAGCAAAAATTGGTATTGGTCATGGACAAATGGAGGGTAAAAAACTAGAAGAATTGATGTTCGGTTTTATGAATGGAGATTTTGATGTACTTGTTTCAACAACGATTATCGAAAGTGGTTTAGATGTGCCAAATGCAAACACCATTTTTATTAATAATGCCAATAATTTTGGTTTGAGTGATTTACATCAAATGCGAGGTAGAGTGGGTAGAAGTAATAAAAAAGCATTTTGCTATTTTATTACTCCTCCTTATCATATGATGACAGATGATGCCAGAAAACGAATTGAAGCTTTAGTTTTATTTTCTGATTTAGGAAGTGGAATAAATATTGCCATGAAAGATTTAGAAATTCGTGGAGCAGGAGATTTATTAGGTGGTGAACAAAGTGGTTTTATAAACGACATTGGATTTGATACGTATCAAAAAATACTAAAAGAAGCCATTGAAGAATTAAAAGAAAATGAATTTGCAGAGCTGTATCCAACAGACAATTCTAAGCCTAAAGAATATGTAAAAGAGGTACAAATTGATACTGATTTTGAGATTTTATTTCCTGACGATTACATTAATTCAATTACAGAAAGATTAGCGCTATATAACAAATTAGGTACACTAGAAAAAGAAGAAGAATTACAAGTATTTGAATCTGAAATTATAGATAGATTTGGAGAAATACCAACTCAAGTTGAAGATTTGTTAAATTCTGTGCGAATTAAATGGTTGGCAAAAGAATTAGGTTTAGAGAAAGTGATTTTAAAGCAAAAAAGATTGGTGGGTTACTTTGTATCAGATCAGCAAAGTGATTTTTATCAGACAGAAGCATTTACTAGAACTTTAAAATACGTGCAGCACAATCCTAAAAGTGTAGTTATGAAAGAAAAACAAACTAAAAATGGTTTACGTTTAATGATTACATTTATAAAAATAACCTCTGTAAAAGTTGCCTTAGAAACGCTTCAGAAAATTTAATGGATAAATCTTATATCAAACAACTTTCTGGTTTATTATTAGCTTCATTTTTTATAAGTACTTCTGGTGTTTTAGGTAAGCACATTGCTATGCCTTCAGAAGTGATTATTTGGTTTCGCTCAATATTGGCAATGGTTTTTTTATTTGTTTTTTGCAGATACAAACAAATAAATTTAACCATAAAATCTACTAAAGATTATAAAACTTTTATAATTGGGGGTGTTTTAATGGCTGCACATTGGGTAACGTATTTTTATGCGCTAAAGCTTTCTAATGTAGCTATTGGAATTTTAACTTTGTATACATTCCCAATAATAATCGCCTTATTAGAACCTTTGTTTTTCAAGATTAAATTTAACCCCATTTATATTTTATTGGGCTTTATGGTGCTCTTAGGTTTATTCATTTTAACACCAGAATTTGATTTAGAAAGTTCACAACTAAAAGGTGTTTTGTTTGGGGTATTTTCGGCATTTTGTTATGCCATACGAATTTTGATAATGAAAAAACATGTTGCCAACTATAATGGTACTATGCTTATGTTTTATCAAACAGTAATTATTACCATTCTTTTATTTCCTGTTTTATTTTTTATGGATTTGTCTGGCTTAGAAAGTCAACTACCCTATATTTTATTACTCGCTTTAATCACAACAGCTATTGGTCATAGCTTAATGTTGCATTCTTTAAAATTTTTCTCTGCAGCAACTGCAAGTATTATTAGTAGCCTTCAACCTATTTTCGGCATTGGTTTAGCGTACTTATTCTTAGAAGAAATTCCTACTGTACATACCTTTTGGGGAGGTTCTTTAATTTTGGCTACAGTGATTATTGAAAGTTTAAGAAGTAAAAAGTAAAATTTTCAACTTGCTTTTTCACTAGTAATTTAAAGGCTTTTAACAATTGCATAAGATTCACTTCAATATAAATATTTATAACTTTTCATTAGAAAAACCTATAATTCTATAATTATTTAAGACCATCTTTTCGCCTTTCTAAATAAAAAAAGGTAACTAACTAAATATTCATAATTCAGTTAATTTTATTTAGATTAATTAAAAATAAAGGTATATTTGCCAGAAATATATTCCATGAAATTTTTAAATACAAGTATTTTTCTACTGATTTCTTGTTCACTTTTGGCACAAAAAGGGGGCATTTATGGAAAGGTGAAATTTAACAATAATGACCCCGTTATTGATGCATATTTGATATTAACCTCTAAAAATTACATAAGAGAAACATCAACCGATTTTAATGGTAGTTTCTCTTTCAAAAACATACCATTTGGCACTTATGAAATACAAATTAGATCTTTAAACTCGCAACCAAAAAATATAAGTATACAATTAAATACAAAGCGAAAAGAAATTGATGTAGTTCTAGGTTATTTTGAAAATCAGTTAGATGAAGTTTTAGTTACTACTAAAACTAAAAAAACAAAAACCGAAACAAAAGGTTTTTCCGTTAATGTAATAGAAACCAAAGAAGCCAGTCTTAGAAACATACAAACTAACGAATTGCTAAATACCACTGTAGGTGTAAAAATCAGACAAAATGGTGGTTTAGGTTCTGAAGTTAGTTATAGCTTAAATGGTTTGGCTGGAAATGCAGTTCGCATTTTTATAGACGGAATTCCTATTTCAGTTTATGGTTCTTCCTTTAATTTAAATAGTATTCCACCTTCAATGATTAAAAATATTGAAGTGTATAAAGGCGTGGTTCCTGGTCATCTTGCAGACGATGCTTTAGGAGGTGCCATTAATATTGTACTTCATAAAAATGCGAAAAGCAATCTAAATGGTTCCATTTCTTATGGATCATTTAATACGCTACAAACAAGTGCAAATGGCTTGTATCGATTTAAAAAAACTGGCATAACCTTTAAAACCTCCCTTTTTCATAATTACTCAGATAACAATTATAAGGTATCAGGAAGAAGTGTGGTAGTTACAGGTATAGGTGGTGCACAAACTCCAATTATCTCAAAACGATTTCATGATGCTTACAGTTCTACAGGAGGTATGATTCAAGCTGGTTATACTGATGTAAAATGGGCAGATCAATTTTTTATTGGTGTTACTGGTTCTGAAGATTATAAAGAAGTACAACATGGTGCATTTATGACAATAACACCATATAAAGGTAGATTTTTTGAGTCTGATGCAATACTCGCCAACATAACCTATCAAAAGAAAAATTTTCTTACTAGAGGTTTAGAGGTAAACATTCATGGTTTATATGGTAAGCGAAATAGAATGCTTAACGACACTGTTGCTGCTGCCTATAGCTGGAATGGCAATAGAGCTATTGATTTTAGAGGAAATGAATTTGAATATTCTTGGGGATCTCAGCAAGAAGGAGGACCAACTTTGGCTAAAATAAATAGAGATGTAGCTTCTTTTCGAACAGGAATTTCTTACACATTTAATAAAAACCATAAAGTTTTGGCTAACCATTTGTATAGTGGAATTGATAGACAAGATAGTGATGCCTTAAGATCTGTATTAGAAAACACATTTATAGGGTCAAGAGAGTTAAGAAAAAATATTTATACCATTACCTATGAAATCAATGCATTCAAAAATAGACTTAAAGCCAATTTATTTGGTAAACATTATCAACAGAAAACAGTAAACATAGATCCTGCAATTGCAGAAGATGAAAATGGCAATGATAAAATTATAGATGAAATTATAAGCAGCAACAAAACTCTTAATGGTTATGGTTTTGCAATTTCTTATACAGTTCACCCAAGAATAACTTTACTGGCCTCTGCAGAGAAAGCCATTCGTTTGCCAAATGAAGCTGAGGTTTTTGGTAATGATGGAGATAATGTGGTTGCAAACCCAAGTATTAATCCAGAACAAAGTAATAATTTTAACTTAGGTTTCAGGTTAGGAACCTACCATTTTAATAATCACAATTTCACCCTATCTACCAATTTATTTACTAGAAATTTAAAAGATAGAATTGGCCTACCCATAGAAAACTCAACCAATATTAATGATGAATTAATTGTTTATGTAAATCAAGGTAGTGGAACATCTAAAGGTTTTGATGCACAATTAAACTACAATTATAAAAACAACTTTGGTTTAAATTTTAATATATCTCGTTTCGATTTAAAACTGATTAACAATGGTGTAGAAATAGATGTGCCCAATACTCCTTTTTTTACTATGAATGGTAGCTTACGCTATTCATTTAAAGATGTCATTCGCAAAAAAGCAAGACTAAACCTTTTTTACAACGTATACTTTACAGATAAATTTTCGTATTTGGTTCCTCAAGGCTCAAATACTGTAGGTGACGATTTTTTTAAAATACCTCAGCAACTTGCACAAGACTTAGGTTTCAGCTACGCTTTTCCGAATCAAAAACTCGTAATGAGTTTAGACATTAAAAATATTTTCGACAAACCTGTTTACGACAATTTATCCATTCAAAAACCAGGTAGAGCTTTTTACCTCAAACTTAATTATTCAATAAATAAACTATAAATACAACTAAAAATGAGACGTAATTTTTTAAATCTTAGAACACTAGTATCAATACCCCTGTTAACAGGTGTTTTACTATCATGTAATAATGAGGTAAATGAAAGCTTAGATCCAGAAACAGATCCTGTAGAAGATGGTAGATGGATTACAATTGCTGCTGCAAAAATGGGAGATAATCCTGGAGATGGAAATGGTGGTACCTTAATTTATGCTGTAAGTGCATCAGATGCCAAAGATCCCACAAAAACTGTAGCTCCTTTTGATAATGGATTTATTGTACCTTCTAACAGAACTGCAAGACTACAATCATCAGAGGATGGATCAACTATTTTTAACATTAGTTATGCAGGTGATACAGGAGGAAATTACACTAAATACACTGTAAATGGTGGTCAGGATTTTGCTCCAACTGGTTCTGAAGTAAGCATAGCTCCTTATGTAGGAACTGCTCCTAGATGGATTAAATTGTTTGATGGAGATAAAACTGGTGCTGCAGTTTACGTTTCAACTGAAAATCAATTTGATGACAAAGGAACACCAAATGACGATACTGATGATGTATATTTAAGAACAGAAGCAACAATGGGAATTGTTACATTAGACCTAGAGAATTCTATAATTAAAAACTTTCAAGAAGCTAGTATACCCTTATCTGCAGAAGAAGAAGAAGCTTTGGGTTATTATGTTTCTAGAATAGATATGCCAACTTTAAATGCAGCAGGTAACAAATTATATATTGGTGCACGTTTAAGTAAAGTAGATCCTGCAACAGCAGAAAGAGAGAGTGATTATGAAATACTAGGTTCAAAAACAATTGTCTTAGATTATCCTTCATTACTTAATCCTACTATTATTACATCAACAGTTGGTTTTGGAGACACCAATGGCTACAGAAGTATTAATGCTTTTGAATATAATGGTAGTGTGTATCAGGCTAATCAAAATGATCCTGAAGGTTCTCATATTTTAAAGATTGATGCAAACAATGAATATGATAATACTTATGATTTTAATTTAGATGATGCTTTAGGTATTGAAGGGGCATATATTTTGGCTTGGAGACCAACTGCAGATGGTAAAGCAGTAATTGCATACAGACATAATGATTCTGCAGATGGTATTGCTGGTGCTCAAGGTTTCTTTGCTTTAGCCGATTTAAATGCAAAAACTGCCCAAAAAATTACGGCTATACCTTATGATGTTGATTTTTATTTATTTCAATATCAAGGTTTTGTTATTGATGGTAATGAGGTTTATGTAACCCAAGCTCCTGTTGGCCAAAATGGAAACATATATGTTATCAACACAGAAACTGGTGCAGTTACAAAGGGAGCTGAATTAGTAAATGTTGAAGGAAGTCATTTTATTGGAGCTTTTTAAAACCTAAAAAACTTTAAATGTTTTAAAGCACAGACATTGGTTTGTGCTTTATTTATTTTGTACTTATATCCAAGTAATTACGCTTAACAAAAGCTAAAATGGTTTCTAAAATTTCACCCATATTTGTACAATCTTTGAACTTTACATCTCCAACATATTGTATTAAATGTTTTTTAAGAAGAGTTACATTTTCTGGATATGAAATAGAATCATTTTTCATACATTTTATCAGCCTTAAAGTTCTTCTTGGTGTAGTAATCATCCTTTTAGCCATGTAAGATCTTTCTTCAATCTTATATTGTCTAATAGAATCGTTTTGCAATTTCTTACTAACCATTTCTACCATTTTAAAATTCTCTTTCATGAACTGCAGGTTGTACACTTTTAAATTCCCTTCAAAAGACTGCTGATCAAAATCAATAGCTCTAATCTTATAAATGATATGATCAAAATCGTGAGTAGGTGTAATTACGTAATTGTAAGATCGCATATCTCCTAAAAGCCTTACCAAACAACGTTCTTTAAATTTTACAAATTCTTTGGCAATTTGCGATTTTTCAGATTCTGTACACGTTGGCAAAATATCTCTAATAAAATCATCACCAGGAATACCTGCAATATGTTCTTCTATAAGTGTATTTCCGTGTACCAAAAAGTTCATACTGTAGGGAGATAAAATATGCTCTAATTCTAAGCCGTAAATTCGTGAAGCATCTGCCTTTTTTACATAAAAATAGGTAAAGTTATCATTAAGAATGTTTCTAATTTTAATACGAAAAGGTTTCGAATTACCAAACGTACAATAGTCTACAGCATCTACATTTAAAAACGGAATGGTTTCTTCATTACCATCAGAATGTAACATAGTGTATACTTTTTTTAGACTCATATCAATTTCTGCTCTATCAGAATCGGAATAATAAGTTCGAATCCAAAGTGTGTCTTCATCATTCTTGTCATACACAGTTACAGAACCTTGAAAGCGCAATAAATCTTCGTAGTAGATAGAGATTTTAATATCTCTTTTATAATTTTTTAAATAGGCATTCAGCATTTCATTTACAGGAAATGCTGGCTTTTTCTTGGACATCAACTTCTTCTCTACTGCCATCTTAAATTATTGATTGAGCTCAAAAATACAGATAATGTTTAAATAATTTCGAACATTTTGCCTGGTAAAGGCCTTAACACACCTTTTAATTCCATCTGCAATAGAATAGATGATAATTGAAAAATAGGAATATTACATTCGAGAGCAATAACATCTAATAGTTGCTGACCTTTTTCAAAAAGCAAATCGTATATTTTTTGTTCGTTTTCATTTAAATCAACAAACAGTTGTTTTTGAATGGGTTTTGTTTCTGTTGATGATAAATCCCAGTTTAACATTTTAACAATATCCTCTGCAGAAGTAAGTAAATTTGCTTTATTATTTTTAATTAAACTGTTGCATCCTTTACTGTACACATCAGTTGCTCTGCCTGATAATGCAAAAATATCTCTATTGTAAGAATTGGCAATATCTGCTGTTACTAAAGAGCCACCTTTTTCTGCTGATTCAATTATAATGGTAGCTTTAGAAATACCTGCTACTATTCTATTTCGCCTTAAAAAGTTTTCACGTAAAGGTTGTTCTTCACTCCAAAATTCGGTTAAAAACCCACCTTTTTCATTTACTTGATGAATGTATTTTTTATGAACTTTAGGGTAAATCTGTTCAAAACCATGAGCTAAAACAGCAATGGTCTGTAAATCATTATCTATTGCTGCTTTATGAGCACAAATATCTACACCATAAGCAAAACCGCTAACAATTACAGGGTTATATTCTTTCAAATCTTTAATGATTTGATTGCAAAACTGACTTCCATAAGAACTCATATTTCGAGTACCAACAATAGAAATAAATTTAGAATTATTAGAAAAATCGATGTTACCATCCTTAAAAATTAAAATAGGACTATCAATACAATTCGTTAAATTCTTAGGATAATCATCTTCTAAAAAATAGGTGTAAGCAATATTATTATCTCTTAGGTACTTAAGTTCATTCTCTGCAGCAATTAAGTTCTTTTTATCTAGTAAATGCTTTAGAGCATGTGTACCAATTCCGTTTATTTTTTCTAAAGTAGAGGGTTTTTCTGCGAATATTTTTTCCACATCTCCAGTAGTTGCAATTAACTTTTTAGAGAGAATATCTCCTATTGCCTTACTTTTTTGCAAGCGCAAAACCGCAAGTAATTTTTCATCTTTCATCAATAACAATTTGAGAACCAATATATAAAATAATTGTTGATAAAATTTGCAGCTCTAATTCTTAAAACTCAGTAGAATTTATATATTTGTTTATATGATTTTAGCCAACCACATCAAAGACTTACTTTATAGATATGACTGTGTAATTGTACCTAATTTTGGTGGTTTCATTACCAACAGAATGAGTGCTACATACAATGCAAATACTTCTAATTTCTTACCACCATTCAAGCAAATTGCTTTTAATAACAATTTAAATGAGAATGATGGTTTATTGGCAAATTATATAGCTTCTGTAGAAGGTATTTCTTTTGAAGATGCAAATAAAACTTTAGCTACAGTAGTAAATAATTGGAAGGTTCAATTACAAAAAGATGCAATAGAATTAGCACAAGTTGGTACATTAAGTTTAAATGAAAATCAGCAAATAATTTTTGAACCAAATACTGAAGTAAACTATTTGGCTGAATCTTTTGGATTGGCTACTGTTGTTACATCAGAAATTGAAAGAAAACAAGCAATTGTAAAACCTTTAGTGCCTGTTACCAATACAGCAAATAATAAAGTTTTACCTACACTTTTAAAGTATGCTGCAACAGCTGCTATTTTATTAACATTAGGTTTTGTTGGAAATAAACTTTATCAACAAAATAAGCAAAATACTATTTTAGCCTCTCAAGAAAAGGCATTAGAAAAAAAGATTCAATCTGCTACGTTTACCATTACAAATCCTTTACCAACTATTGAATTAAATGCTGTAAAAGAAAAGGCAAAACAATTTCATATTGTAGCTGGTGCATTTCAATTTCCTGCAAATGCAGAAAAAAAGGTAAAGCAACTTCAAAAAGAAGGGTATGAAGCTAGAATTATTGGTGTAAATAAATGGGGCTTAACAGAAGTAGTTTTTAATAGTTTTACTGATAGAAACGAAGCCATAAATGAGCTTTATAAAATTCAAGATTCTGTATCTAAAGACGCTTGGTTATTAGTAAAAAAATAACGTTTATTTAAGGGCTATCCTTATCTTTGCAGAAATTTTTAAAATGGAAGCAAAAACGCCTAGAGAATCTTTAACAATACTTACAGATTTAGTTTTACCTGGAGACACAAATTACCTAGATAATCTTTTTGGAGGTGAATTGTTAGCAAGAATGGACAGAGCTTGTAGTATTGCTGCAAGACGTCATTCTTCTAGAATTGTAGTTACTGCTTCTGTAAACCATGTGGCATTTAATAAATCTGTTCCTGTTGGAAGTGTAGTAACCTTAGAAGCAAAAGTTTCTAGAGCCTTTAAATCTTCTATGGAAATTTATGTTGATGTTTGGATTGAAGATAGACAATCTGGTATGCGTACTAAGGTTAACGAAGGTATTTATACTTTTGTAGCTGTAGATGAAACTGGTAAGCCTGTGCAAATACCACAAATAGTACCAAAGACTGAATTAGAAAAAATTCGTTTTGATGGCGCTCTTAGAAGAAAACAACTAAGTTTGGTTTTAGCAGGTAAAATGAAACCAGATGAAGCTACTGAGTTAAAAGCACTCTTTAAGTCTTAAATTATGTTAGAATATTTAGATCATTTTAAAATTATTGAATCGCTAATAATTATTGTTGTAGGTTCTATAATTAGAATAATGATTACGAATTCTTTGAAAAAAATTCGAGTTAAATTCGGGTTTCAAAAAACCAGAGTTTTAATTGTAAACCGAATTATAACTTTCTTAGTTTATGCTGCAGTAATAGTTCTAATAGCTTTTATTTGGGGTGTAGATGAAAAGCAATTGATGGTTTATGTATCATCTTTCTTAACCATTTTAGGTATTGCTTTTTTTGCTCAATGGTCTATTTTATCAAATATTACAGCTGGTTTAATTTTATATATTAATTATCCTGTTAAAATAGGTGATACAATTACCATACTTGAAAAAGACAATAATATAACTGGAATTATAAATGACATTGGCGCCTTTTTTATAACGTTAACTGTAGAAAATGGAGATTTAATTACTTTACCAAACACAGTGATTTTACAGAAAAACATTCGGTTTAAACCTCATAAATAAAAAAAGGTGCAACTTTAGTTGCACCTTTTTTTATGAATATTATTATCTATTATACAGTTTGTTCTTCATGTTTACCTTCGTAAATTTCTTCTACAATTTTAGCATTGAATGCTGGTAAATCATCAGGGTTTCTACTAGTTACTAACCCAGCATCTACAACCACTTCTTTATCAGACCAAATTGCACCTGCATTTATAATATCTGTTTTAATTGAGCTAAAAGAAGTTACTTCTCTACCTTCTAAAACACCTGCTTCTGCCAATAACCATGGTGCATGGCAAATTGCTGCAACAGGTTTATGATTTTTAAAAAAAGATCTAATAAAATCAATGGCACTTTCTTCTCTTCTTAATAAATCAGGATTTATAACTCCACCAGGTAAAACCAAGGCATTATAATCTTCTTGAGAAACTTCGCTTAAAGTTTTATCTACTTTATAAGATTCAGACCAATCACCATCATTCCAAGATTTAATTTCACCTGATTCTAAAGAAACAATATCTACATCTGCACCAGCTTCTAATAAAGCTTTTTTAGGTTCTCTTAACTCACTTTCTTCAAATCCGTTTGTAGCTAAAATTGCTACACGTTTTTTGTTTAAATTTTCCATTTTGTTCTTTTTTATAGTTTTTAATTCTGCTGATTACTATTAATCAACTACCCAAAATTATAAATAGAACTCAATATTTTTTAACGCAATTCGTTTAGAAATTAACACAGAAAATATTTTAAGATAATTTTATCTTTTTAGCATCCAAGAAGCAGGATTAAGCTTTACAGTGTTTTTAAGTAACACAAAAACTAAAGTAGTTTTGCCGTTAATTTTATCAGTAAAAATTTTACCTAAGCTCTGCCCAACTTTTACTTTATCTCCCTTTTTAACATAAGAGTTTTCAAGGTTGTTATAAGATGTAATGTAATTACCATGCCTAACTAAAACGTTCTTTTTACCTCCAGAACCAATTAGAACATTAAATACTTCACCATCAAAAATTGATTTTGCTTCACCACCTTCTGAAGTTACAAAATGTACACCTGTACTATTAATGGTAATTCCAGGAAAAATTGGATGTGGCTGCACACCAAACCTTCTAACAATAATACCTTCAGAAACTGGCCAAGGCAATTTACCTTTATTTAAATCGAACCTTGCTGCCAATGCTTTTGCTTCTGGACTTAAAATAAACTCATTTTTCTTTACCGTTTTTGGTTTATTTTTAAGCTTAGCAAGTGCTAATCTATTAGCCCTTTCTATTTCCTCTTTGATAATTTTATCAATCTTAGCAGCAACTCTTTTCTCATCTTGAATGGTTTTCTTTAAATCCTTTTTATATTTATTCTCTTTCTTTTTAATTAAAGACAATAAGTTTTCTTGCTTATTTTTATCGGATTCTATAGCTTTTTTCTGATTAATTTCAGATAAAATTAGCGTATCTTTTATTTGTTTTTGATACAACAAAGAATCATTCATCTTACCAATAAAAACAGTCTGACTAACGATTTCTTCCCCTTGTTTTTTTCTGAAAGATGTATATTGTTTCATATACTCTAACCTTTTATATGCCTGATAAAAATTTTCTGAAGACAATAAAAACATGGCCCTACTCTGCTGTGATTTACTTTTATAAGATTTGTAAATCATATTGCCATAATCTTTTTTAAGATCGGCTAAATTTTTATTGAGTTTTGCAATCTGTTTTTCGTTTTCACGAATTTCATTACTCAATAGTTTTGCTTCTAAATTGATGGTATTTATTAGCTTATTTCTAACTTCTATTTTTTGCTGAATATCTTTTAATTCTTCTAAAACATTGCGCTCTTTTTTAACTTCTTTAAAGAGTAAATTATTTAATTGTTTAATTTCAGATTTGTATTTTTTACGTTGGTTTTCTAACTCTTTTCTGGTTTGAGAAAAGAGAGTACTACTTGCAAAAAGTATAATGAAAAATAATATGTAAATTCTAATAAACCTCATTAAAAAGTTAATTGCTTATAACCTGCAGGCATATTAAAAGACATATTAACGTCAGTATCAAATTCTACTGTTTTATATTCTAAATTAATTGCAGTTATTCTTTTTTTGTCTTTCGCTTTAATTTCAATAGCAGTAGGAAAAACTACCGAATTTATTAAGTTATAGTTTGGGTATTTAATATCTAAACGTAAACCTTTTTCATCATTTACAATACTTTGATTATCTAACTTAAAATGTGCAGGATTTATAGTATAGAAAATATTGTATAGCAAAGCTTGTTGCTCTGGGTTTAAAACATATCTATTGTTTAGAACGTTTACATCTTGTTTTTCAGCAGTAACGTCTTGTAAGGCTTGCCCTAAAAATAAATTCTGTAATTGTTCAAAATTAATCTCTACTCCCAGTAATTCTTTAAGCATAGAAAAATCGCCCTCAAATGAATGTTTAAAAACTGATGAATAATAACGCACTTTGGTAGGTGTGATTTCTGCTTTAAAAACTGTTATAAACTTAGTACCTCTTAACCAAATTACTTCATCTTTTTTCATCTTCATGCTTACCGTTAAATTTTGATTCGTTTTACCATTATCAAAATTTACTTTAAGTTTTGCATCTATGGTTTGCTTATCAAAATTAGCAGCCATATGTTTTCTTGCTACTTTCTTAGCAGAAAAATTTTTAGCTACAGCTGTTGCATCAATCATATTTTTGTTGGATTTACATGATGTAAATACTATGGTAAAAAGTACTAAATATTTAAAAAACTTCATGTTAACTTTTTAATTGTTTCGCCTTTTGCAAATACTTGTTTTCTTCATTTTTGTTACCTAAACCCTTATATGAATTCGCCATTTCTATATAAAAATCTACCTCCATTTCTTCTTCTATTACAAAATCGATACCATTATTTAAAGTAGATAACGCTTTTTTATACATTTTCTGATTATTTAATGCTCTTGCCTTCATTAAATAAACCAAAGGTTGTGCAGGAAACAAACTTATACCTTCTTCACTATACTTTAATAAGTTGATGGTATTAGATTCAGAAATTTTTAAAATCTGTTTTAAGGTTTCGTAAGATTTGACTTGCTGGAATTTTTTTTCTAAAACAGAAATATCATTCAATTTTACTGCTTTTTGTTCTGGAACTTTTCTGGTGTTTAAACGTTGTTTTATTCTCTTTAAATCAGCAGTTAATGCATTCTCGTTTTCTAACAATTCCATTAATAAAATGGCTTTATCATAAGCTCTGTTATAAAGATAAAGTCTAACTAAAAAAGGCTTTTCTTTAGGATTTATAGCTACCAGTTTTTTTTGCGTAAGAATTGCATCATTCAAATTATTTTCTTTCTGATATACTTTTACCAAATGCTTTAACATCCAAACATTATTTGGCTCTTGCTCTAATGCTCTAGTAATGTATTCTTTAGCCAAATTAACATTGTTAAGTGCTAAATAGTTTTTAGAAAACTCAAAATACACTGCTGTATTACTCGCTAAAAGCTGATTACAACTCTCTAAATTTTCTATTGCTTTTTGATGATTACCAATTGACTTATCTGATAATGCTTTAAAAAAGTAGGCTTGAAATTTCAACTCTGCTTCTTCCGTTAAATCTTCTTTTTCTGGAATACTGTCTTGTGCAAAATTAGTCATCGAAAGTAGACAAAAAGCTAAAGACAAAAGAGCCAATTTAAAATAATTAAATTGCCTCTCTTGCTTATATATTCTTGTATTTTCGATGTTTGTCATCTATGTTAATTCTGTATAATCGCCAATACTTACAGAGGTATATTCACCATTATATTTTGCATGATTTCCAATCATTGCATTATCTAATGTTGCGTTTGAAATAGATACA
This sequence comes from Polaribacter sp. P097, assembly GCF_036864555.1. Lineage (NCBI taxonomy): Bacteria > Pseudomonadati > Bacteroidota > Flavobacteriia > Flavobacteriales > Flavobacteriaceae > Polaribacter > Polaribacter sp. P097. The sequence goes on from NZ_JAZETJ010000001.1 coordinate 563,662, forward strand.
TTTGTTTGAATTAATGAATTTTTGATTGTTGAGTTTTCAACAACACTATTTTCACCTATGGAAACATAAGGCCCAATTTTTGTGTTTTTAAGCACAACGTTTTTACCCACAAAACAAGGTTGAATTATCTCTGAATTTTCTAGCACTACATCATCAGCAACTAAGTTATTACCAGCTTCGTGTTCGAAATGTAAAGTTTGTTTATTAGTATCTACTGTAGGATCTTTTTTACCACAATCCATCCAAGTACTTACTGTTCCTGGTATAAATTTAGCTCCTTGTTGTTTTAAAGATTCTAAGACATTGGTTAATTGATACTCATCATTTTCTTTTAAATCATTATCAATTAAATATTGAATTTCTTCAAGAAGTTTTTCTCCACTTTTAAAGTAATAAATACCAATAATTGCTAAATCTGAAACAAAGTCTTTTGGTTTTTCTATAAAATCAGTAATAATACCATCTTCTAGTTTTACCACTCCAAAAGCACTTGGGTTTTCTACTTTACTTACCCAAATTGCACCATCTGCATTTACATCTAATGTAAAATCTGCTTTAAATAGTGTGTCTGCATAAGCAACAACACATGGCCCCCTTAAGGATTCTTTTGCACAGTAAATTGCATGAGCAGTACCTAAGGCAACATCTTGAATATAAACTGAACCTTTTGCACCCAGCTCCTCAGCTATTTTTAATAGTTTTTCTTCTGTATCTGCAGGAAAACCTTTTGCTCTACTACCAATTACAAAAGCTATTTCATCTATCTCTTCATCTATTACAGAAGCAATGTCTTCTACTAAACGTTGTACAATTGGCTTACCCGCAATTACTGTAAGCGGTTTTGGAACTGTTAATGTATGAGGTCTTAAACGAGAACCTATACCTGCCATTGGCACTATAATCTTCATAAAATATTTTTTATCTATATATAGTTGCAAGATAGTATTAAATAGTAGAAATGTAAAATTGTTTAAAGGCTAAAAAATATATTTTCTCCCCATAAATAGGGAGAGGTCTCCCTATTTATGGGGACTAAAAAATTTCACTATTTATAGGGATTGACAAGCACTCTTATTTGAAGTAATTTTACATCAAGAAATTAATCCCCCAAAAAATCCCCCAATTCCCCCACAAAGATTTCGTTTGCAAATGATGTAAAAAACCCAAGTTAACTCTTGGGTTTTTTGTTTCTTTGTACAAACTAAATTTTGTATTTGTGAATTATCTTTCTGTTGAAAATATATCTAAATCTTATGGTGAGCGTGTTTTGTTTCAAGACATTTCATTTGGTATTAATAAAGATCAAAAAATAGCATTTGTTGCCAAAAACGGAACAGGTAAAACATCAATCTTAAATATTATAGCTGGTATAGACAGTTCTGATACAGGGCAAATTGTAAGTAGAAAAGGTATTTCTATTGCTTACCTTGCTCAGAATGACGATTTAAATCCTGATTTAACTATTGAAGAAACCATATTTGATACAGACAATAAAATACTTTCTATAATAAAACAATATGAAAGCGCTTTAAAAAACCCTGATGATGCAGAAGCTTATCAAGCTGCTTTCGATTTAATGGATCAATACAATGCTTGGGATTTTGAAACGCAGTACACACAAATATTATCTAAACTTAAACTTGAAGATTTAAGTCAGAAGATTTCTTCTTTATCAGGTGGACAAAGAAAACGCCTATCTTTAGCTATTGTTTTAATAAGCAAACCAGATTTATTAATTCTAGATGAGCCAACAAACCACTTAGATTTAGAAATGATTGAGTGGTTAGAAGATTTTTTCGCGAAAGAAAAAATTACACTATTCATGGTTACACATGACAGGTATTTTCTTGAACGTGTATGTGATGAAATTTTAGAATTAGACCATGGTAAAATATACAAGTATAAAGGAAACTACTCTTACTATTTAGAAAAGAAAGAAGAACGCATTCAGCTTGAAAAGGTTACCACAGAAAAGGCTAAAAACCTCTTTAAAAAAGAGCTAGATTGGATGCGTAAACAGCCAAAAGCTAGAACCACAAAATCGAAGTCTAGAATTGATGATTTTTATCAAATAAAAGAAAAAGCACATCAACGTAGAAAAGATCATAAAGTTCAATTAGAGATTAATATGGAACGTTTAGGAAGTAAAATTCTTGAACTTCATAAATTAAAAAAGTCTTATGGAGATAAGGTAATTCTAGATGGTTTTGATTATGTTTTTAAACGTGGAGAACGAATTGGAATTATTGGTAAAAACGGAACAGGAAAATCTTCTTTCTTAAACATAATTACCCAGAAAAACCCTGTTGACGGTGGTAAAGTGGTAGTTGGTGAAACTGTAAAGTTTGGTTATTACACACAATCTGGAATAAACATTAAAGAAGGCCAGAAAGTTATTGAAGTTATAAAAGAGTTTGGTGAGTTTATACCGTTAACAAAAGGAAGAAAAATATCTGCTTCTCAATTATTAGAGCGTTTTTTATTCGATAAGAAAAAACAGTACGACTTTGTAGAAAAACTTTCTGGTGGTGAGCAAAAACGTTTGTATTTATGTGCTGTTTTAATACAAAATCCTAATTTTTTAATATTGGATGAACCTACTAATGATTTAGATGTAGTTACGCTGAATGTATTAGAAAATTTTCTATTAGATTACCCAGGAAATCTTATGGTGGTTTCACATGACAGGTATTTTATGGATAAAATTGTAGATGCTTTATTTGTGTTTAGAGGAGATGGAATTGTAGAAAATTTTCCTGGAAACTATTCCGATTTTAGAGCTTACGAAAACTCTAATCCTTACGAACAAGAAGTATCTGAAAATACTAAAGCAGTTTCAAAAACGAATACAACTAAATCTAGCAAAAGTACTTTAAGTTATAATGAAAAACGAGAATTTGGTGCTCTAGAAGATGAAATTCAGCGTTTGCAAAATCAAAAAGAACGCATTGAAAAACAGTTTCTGAACGTAGAAATTGCAGAAGAAAATATTGCCAAAAAATCTGAGGAATTACAACAGATTATTAATGATTTAGAGCAAAAAGAAGAACGCTGGTTAGAATTGTCTTTAAAGCTAGAAGATTAATTCACGTTTATAATTTCTTGGTCGTTTAAAATAGCCTCATTATTAAATTTTAAAAGTATTTGCGCAACTGCAACAGTATCTTTTTCACAGTAAGTTACAATACAATCAATGTCTTTTTTCTTGTAATACACCTCTGCTACTTCACTACCATCAATATCATCTTTAGGTGAAGGTATTCCTAAAATAGACGTTAATAATTTTAGAGAAGTATAGTGCTTAAAATCACCAAACTTCCAAAGTTCTAAGGTGTCTAAATGTGGTACTTCCCATGGCTTTTTACCAAATAAGTTTAATTTTTTTGGTAACTCTATTTGATGTACAATCATTCGTCTAGCTATAAACGGAAAATCAAATTCCTTTCCATTATGCGCACACAAAATCTTCGATTTTTTAGCAAAATGCTTATCTAATAAAGTTTTGAAATCAGTAAGTATTTGATGTTCATCATCACCAAAAAAAGAACGAATTCTTAATTGTCTATTAGTATCTGTATTATTAAAATACCCTACTGAAATACAAACAATTTTACCAAACTCTGCCCAAATACCTGCTCTTTCATAAAATTCTTCTGCAGTAAATTCTTCTTTTCTTTGATATTTGGTTTTTGCATCAAATAATTGTTGGGTTTCTATTGATAAGTTTGACCAATATTCTTCCTGAGGTACAGTTTCGATATCCAAAAAGAGGATATCATTTAACTGATAAGTTAAGTTCATAGCAATACAATTTCTTTTTTATAAATATAGTAAAAAAGAAAAAGCTCTGAAAATTCAGAGCTTTATCAAAATATGAATATTGTAATTTACTTAATTACTAATTTAGAAGTTGCAGTATTTGCACCTTCTTGAACTTTAATAATGTAAATTCCTGATGATAATAATGCAGTATTTATTTCTGCTTTATTCCCAGCAACAGTTGTACTTAATACATTTTTACCTAAAACATTAAAGATTGAAATGTTTTTAACCTCTGCACTGTTACTAGTAATTGTTAAGTTATTATTAGTTACAGGATTTGGATAAAGTGCAAAACCATCGATTTCTAAATTACTTACAGATAAAGTAGTGTCAGCAAAAGTAGATCCTATTCTCAGGTTGTCAACAAGAATTCCTTCATTTAAATCTGAGTCTGATTGTCTTAATCCGAAACCTTCAATTGAAATTCCTGGATCTTGTTCATCAGCGCCTAAAATTGAGGTATCTGATTCTGAAGTTGCGTCTACCCAAAGTTTGGCAATATTATCATCTTGATTAAACATAACAGTAACTCTATAAGAAACCCCATAAGTTAAATCTGTTGCCCAAACTGCATCTGCAGTATTACCTATTGTAGCAATTCCAACAGTAAAATCTCCAGAAGAAGCAGGAGGAACAATATCAAGTTTAGCTCTATATGTAAATGAAGCATCCTTAAACATAGCAAAGTATTCATTATCAGTACCTGATATTGGGCCACCTGGATCTACAACTGTAAAATCAAATGCATAATAAACACTGCCAGTAACTGCTGCAAACTGTATTTGCGCATCTTCACTAGGTGTTCCATGCTGTACTAATGCTTGCCCAGCTGTAACCATTAAATCTCCTGATGTTCCACTAAAATTATCCCATAATGGATTATCTACTAAACTACCATCTGCATAAGAAAAATCATCAGATATTGGCAAGCCAATGCAAGATGGACTGAATAATGTTCTTGTTAAGTCACACGAACTATTTGTTGCTCCAGCAATTGTAATTTCTGTATCAGTGCCCTCTGTCATTCCAGAAAAAGTAATTGTACCCTCTGCAACTGAATTTGGATTATCCCCACCAACTGTAACACCAGAAGGTGCTGTAATTGTATAAGTGGCACTTGTATTTCCGCCTGTAAATGCGATAGTTCCAGAGTAAGTGTCAGAAGCTGATGTGACTGCTTCACAAGTAGTTGTAATCGCTCCTAAAGCAAGTTCACAAGGAAAGTCTGATGAAAAAGAAACACTTTTAGACACTGCTGGAGACAAAGAAGCCCCATCATTATCTACTAATTCTAAGGTTAAAGTATAAGAAGAACCAGGTACAACTTCTATTTGTGGTAATGTTGTTGTAAAAAAATCTGCATTTTCTGTAGAACCACCAACTGTTACTAAAGTTGATTTTATATACCCATCTCCAGAATTATCACTTGCTCCAGAACCATTATCCGCAGATAAAGAAAAGTTAAAAATATCTATTGTAACATCTACCATTGTTGAAGTGTAAACGTTAGCTTCTGTTGGAGAAGAAATTAACAAATTTGGATCTGAAGAAACACTTGTACCAATCCAAGCTTTTGGGTCAAAATCAGTAGGGGCTTCTCTTGGAGAGTTTGTGTGTGTTGTACAGCCACTTATTGTACTATCTGCCCATACATTCCACTCAGAACTACTCCAAGTTGGATTTGCTGAAGTTACTGTAGCTTTTCTTTCTGCTCTTCCATCTTCAAACTCGTGGCAAGTTCCTGAACCATCTTCACCTGGAACTCCAAAAATATCTACCACAGTAGATCCATTATATAAAACAATTTGATCATCACCATTACTATCTCCTGGACCACCTGTCCCAGCATCTATATCTGCAGCCATACCATAAACAGTTTGAAAATTTGTAGCATTAGATGCAATAATAGCAAAAGAGCCAGCAGCTAAACTACCAATAGGCGCTAAATCTACTACGTTTGTAGATAATTCAGAATTCCCATTTGTGTATCTCTGTAAAGTCCAGCCAGTCATGTCTTGTGCAGAAGTTCCAGCATTATATATCTCTACATACCTTGCTGTTGCATCATTATTTGGATCTGCTAATTCTGTTATAAGTACCTGACCAAAAGAAATGGCACTAAAGAATAAGGTTAATAATAAAGTAAATAAGTAATTTTTTTTCATGTTTGATTAATTTTTTAATTAAGAGCTATAAAAGTAGAAAATTATAAGCGTGTTTCTATCAAACAGATAGATTAAGTAATTGTTAAGTTATTTACCCTAAAAGACCTAGTTAAGATTAAATGATTGTTAAGTAGTAATCATCATAAAATATTAATCGCTATTTTTGAAGAGGAATAAACAGCACAATTATGAATAAAAGTGATATAAAAATTTTACTAGTAGATGATGAACCAGATATTTTAGAAATTGTTGGTTACAATTTAAGAAATGAAGGTTATCAAGTTTTTACTGCCGAAAATGGCCAAGAAGCCATAAAATCTGCTAAAAAAAATACACCACATCTTATTTTACTAGATATCATGATGCCAGAGATGGATGGTATTGAAGCTTGTGAAAAAATTAGAAAAATTAAAAATCTAGATAATGTAATTATTGCTTTTTTAACTGCTAGAGGTGAAGATTACTCTCAAGTAGCTGGTTTTGAAGCTGGTGCAGATGACTATATTACAAAACCAATTAAACCAAAAGTATTAGTTAGTAAAATTAAATCTCTTTTACGCAGATTAAAGAGTGAAGAGGAAAGTGAAGAGACTCTTAAATTAGGTGATATTGTAATTGATAGAGATGAATATGTGGTATACAAAGCTGGTAAAAAAATAGCTTTGCCTAGAAAAGAATTCGAACTTTTCTCGCTATTAACCTCTAAACCAAGTAAGGTATTTAAAAGAGAAGTTATTTTAGATACAGTTTGGGGTAATGAAGTAGTTGTTGGTGGTAGAACAATAGATGTACACATAAGAAAACTTAGAGAAAAAATTGGTGATGACCATTTTAAAACTGTAAAAGGTGTTGGTTATAAGTTTGTATTAAAAGATTAAATATAATTTATTGAGAATTAAAAAAACATATTCTTATGCTCTTTCATCAGCTGTATATTTAACGCTATTGGCTGTTGTTATCTCTTCTATTTCCTATTTTATGATAAGTAAAAACTTAGGATTTGGAAGTATCATAGCATCTATTATCGCTCTTTTTATAATTTCATTTTTCATCATTCAATATAGAGCTGAACACTTTATCTACAGAAGATTACGTAAAATTTATCAAGAAGTTTCTATTTTAAATGTAAATGATTTAAAAAGAGAATCTGCTACAACAGATATTGACAAACTTTCTAAAAGTATGCAAAAATTTGTTGAAGGAAAACGTTTAGAAATAAAGAGTTTGACTGAAAGAGATTCTTTTAGGCGTGACTTTTTAGGTAACGTTGCTCATGAGTTAAAAACTCCACTATTTACGGTTCAGGGTTATATATTAACATTACTTGAAGGAGCCGTAAATGATAAGGAGATTAGAATGAAATACCTTAATAGAGCTAATAAAGGCGTTGAAAGGTTGGTTGCTGTAATTAAGGATTTAGACATGATTGCTAAACTTGAAAATGAAGGAACTAATTTAGATATTGAAGTTTTTAATATTCTAGAACTAATTCAGAACGTGTTTGATTTATTTGAGATGAAAGCAAAGAAAAGAAACATCTCTTTAAAGTTTGATAAGGTTTACGAATTCCCAGTTTTTGTTAAAGGTGATATCGAAAAAATTGAGCAGGTTTTAATTAACCTTATTGTAAATTCAATCAAATACGGAAATCCTAATGGAACCACGTATGTTGGTGTTGAGAGTTACTCAGACAAAAAATTTATTATTAAGGTAACCGATAATGGAGAAGGTATTAAAAAAGAACACATATCTCGTTTATTCGAACGTTTTTACAGAGTAGACCAAAGTAGATCTCGTGAACAAGGAGGCTCTGGTTTAGGCCTTTCTATTGTAAAGCATATTGTTGAAGCACATAATGAAAATATCTTATTAAAAAGCACGTTTGGTGAAGGCTCTGAATTTTCATTTACATTAGAAAAAGCAAGTTAATTCTTAAACTAAATCGAATCCGATATCTTTTCTGTAGTTCATTTTATCAAATGATATTTTGCTAATGCTTTCATAAGACTTATCTAAAGCCTCTTGAATAGAATCACCAAAAGAAGTTATAGCCATTACTCTACCTCCACTTGTTACTACTTTACCATTTTTTAAAGCTGTACCTGCATGAAATATGGTTGAATCTGCAACATCTTCTAGACCACTAATTTCTTTGTTTTTATCATAAGCTTCAGGATAACCTCCAGAAACCAACATAACAGTAGTTGCTGTTTGTTTAGTTACAACAAAAGACTTTTCATTCAACGTCTGATTTGCAACACCATCAAACAACTCGAATAAATCAGATTCAATTCTTGGTAAAACCACCTCTGTTTCTGGATCTCCCATTCTTACATTGTATTCTACAACAGACGGATTTCCATTATCATTCATTAAACCTATAAAAATAAAACCTTTATAATCTATACCTTCTTTCTGAAGACCGTCAATAGTAGGTTTTACAACTAATTCTTCTACCTTATTTAAAAAATTATCATCTGCAAAAGGCACAGGTGAAATTGCACCCATTCCTCCAGTATTTAAACCTACATCACCTTCACCTATTCGTTTGTAATCTTTTGCTGAAGGTAAAATCTTATAATTTTTCCCATCAGTTAAAACAAATACAGACAGCTCTATTCCTTTTAAGAATTCTTCGATAACCACAGTTGATGAGGCTTCACCAAACTTCTGATTAGAAACCATTTCTTTTAACTCTATTTTAGCCTCTTCTAAAGAGTTTAAAATTAAAACTCCTTTACCTGCTGCTAAACCATCTGCTTTTAAAACATAAGGTGGTTCTAAGGTTTCTAAGAAAGCAAAACCATCTTCTAAATTATCACTTGTAAAAGATTTATATTTTGCAGTAGGCACATTATATTTTTCCATGAATTTCTTAGAAAAATCTTTAGAACCCTCTAACAAAGCTCCGTCTTTTTTAGGACCAATAACAGGAATATTTTTTAGCTTATCATCTGCCAAAAAGAAATCATGAACACCATTTACTAAAGGTGCTTCAGGCCCAACAACTACAATTTTAATATTATTTTCTAACACTAGTTTTTTTACAGCATCAAAATCTGTAGGATTGATATTTACATTTGTTGCAATTTCATTTGTACCTGCGTTTCCAGGTGCAACAAAAACCGAGTTAACTTTTGGACTTTCAACTAACTTTAATGTAAATGCATGTTCTCTTCCTCCAGAACCTAATATTAAAATATTCATGGTAATTAATTTATGGATTGCAAATATATTTTAAATAAAATTGGCTACCTAAAACCCCACTTTAAAAAATATTTAATTGCCGAAAATGTATGTATAAAAAATAATTTTGTGCTTTTTGAAGAACCTTGTTTTAAAACATGTCTGATTTCTTCTTTGGGATAATAAAGCTTTAATTTATCCATTTTTTCGATTTTTTTACAAATATCAACATCTTCCATATATAAAAAATAGCGCTCATCAAAACCATTTAATTTTACAAAATCTTCTGTTCTGTATAGATGAAAACACCCTGTAATATAATCTGCAAAAAATGAAGAACGCAAGTCTTTATCTGAGTATTTACCTTTATTTATATTTCGTTTAAAGATAGATTGTAAGAAATTAAAACGTCTTGCTAAAAGTTCAGAAACCTTCGGGTATCTCCTACAAGAATTTTGAAAGGTTCCATCAGGAAATAACACCTTTGGGGCTATCATAGAAACCATTTCGTGTTTTTTAAGCTTATTGATTAAATTAGGAATAACTTCTGACTCAAAATTAACATCTGGATTTAGTATTAAATGAAATTTAGAATGGTTTGTAATATTACTCAAGATAACATTGTGGCCAGCTCCAAAACCCAAATTTTCACCATTTGAAATATAAAAAATATCATCATTTATAAATAAACCTTTATACCTTTCATCATCTGTATTATCTATAAGGTATAGCTTCTTTGAAAGGTTTACTCTTAAAAAGCACTCAATTGTATTAGAAAGTTCTTCTATATTTTCATGGTATAAAACTATTGATGCTGTTATTTCTAATTTACCCATGATTTTAGTAAGCTTTATCTTGGCCTTTAAAAATGTTTAAAATCGTTTGTGCTATAATCTTAATATCAAGAAAAAACGACCAATTCTCTATATAAAATACATCAAGTTTTACTCTGTGATCTATATCTGATTTTCTTTTGATTTCTCCTCTATAGCCAGAAACCTGAGCTAAGCCTGTAATACCTGGCTTCACAGAATTTCTGAACAAATAATTTTCAATCTCTACTAAATATTTTTTAGTTTGAACATTCATATGAGGTCTTGGGCCAACAATACTCATATCTCCTTTGAGAACATTAAAAAATTGTGGCAATTCATCTAAACTCGTTTTCCTTAAAAATGAACCAACCGAAGTTATTCTATCATCGTTTTTGGTTGTTGATATTTTATCTGCTAATGTATTTACCTTCATAGATCTAATTTTATAACAATAGAACTGATTACCATCTGCACCATCTCTTAATTGTTTAAATAAAAAATCTCCTTTAGAATTAATTTTTACAACAATCCATAGAATTGGTAATAGCCAAGAAAGAATAAAAACACAAACAATAAAAGAAAATAAAATATCGAAAGTTCTTTTTAGAATATGAGTTTCAATTTTTTCAAAAGGTAATTTTTTAGGTTTTAAGATAGGTATTGTACCATAATGAGTAAGTTTTAAATCTTTGCTATAAATATCTTTCTCCTCTGGAATTAAATTAAAATCTATATTGTTTTTACTGCAATAATTTCGAATAACTCTTAATTGTTGCTTGCTTATAGAATCTGATTCACAATAAACTTCATCTATGTTTTCTTCTGTGGTGTAATTTAAACCTTCAGTAATGTTACCTAAATACATATCAGAATAATCTTTCTTATCAGCAAAAAAACCGTAAAAACGATAGCCAAGGTCTTGCTTACTTTTAAATAATTGAATTACATTTTTAGCTGATTTTGAACTACCAAAAACAATAACATTTCTATAATTTTTACCACTTAACCTATAGGTTTTTAAAAGAAAAAAGAAGAATAGTTTAAAAAAGGTAATTAAAACTGTAAATGATATTATTATATTGAATTGTTCATTTATAATTTCACCTTCTCTAAAAATCGAAAAAAATGCAAAAAACGCTAATATAAAAACAGAAAATTGAGAAAGTAGATAAGTAACTAATCTAGCAATATGTGTATATCTATAAACACTATAAAATTTAGTAAAGTAAGCTATAAACAACCAAACAAAATTTATATATACTAAAAACTCGGCATTCAAATAGCCTTGATCCGCAAAGTAATATAAAACACTATTAATGATTATTATATCAAATAGAACAATTAGCGGTCTAATAAATCTAGAATATTTCTTAATTTTAGTTCTCAATTTAATTGTCGATTAATTTTAAAGACTCTATCTTAAACTGTTCTAATATTTTAGATTTGCTATAATTCTCTATAACATAACTTCTAGCACTTTCTCCAAACTGCTTTTGCAAGTTTTTTTCTGATTTTAATTCGAAAACAAAATCTAACAAAGGTTTACAATCTTGTGAATCGAAATACATCCCAGATTTAGACTCTTTGATTATAGAAGAAACTTCAGATTGAATATTTCCAGTAATTAAAGAAGGTTTAGCACTAGACATCATCGCTAAAATTTTAGATGGCATAACAGTATCTATAACATCTACTTTTTGAAACAATATATGTAAATCTGCACTACATAACAAATAAGACAACTCATTATATGGTACTGGACTATAAAACCTAATATTATCTAAATCTAGTAACGATTCTTCTAGCCAAATTCTTTTGCTACCATTACCAACTACAACAATCTCAACATCATTTAATTTTTCAATTTCCTTTGCAAATTTTATAAACAAATCCCAATCTTGTTTTTCTCCTATATTTCCAGAATATAAAATTTTAAATTTTGAAGACTTTAAATAAGTGTGAGTTTTATAATTATTTGGTTGAATAAAGTTTGCATCTACCCAATTAGAAAGTAGTTTATTTCTAGTTTCTGGAACCTTATTCTCTAACTTTTTAACCATAGAAGTACTAATGGTACTAATAAAATCTGCAGATTTTAAGAGTTTTTTTTCAATAAAAAACAACGTATTAAAAATTATATTTTTATTTCCAACCAAGTTTGAATCTGTAGCAGCGTCAAATTCAAAATCTTGAACATGAATCCAAAGTTTGGCCTTTTTAAATTTTGCTAAAATTTTACCTATAAATACTGAACCTATAAATGGCACTACACATAAAACTAAATCTGTTTCTTTTATTTTGAATGTGTTAAAAAAGGTACCTATTGAAAAATCTAATAAGTGCAATATCCTTTTTATAAAGTTTGGTTTTTTTGGAACGTACTGTTTGTATCTAAAAATGTTAACTCCATTTATAGTTTCTTGGTAAAATTTACCTTTGGATTTATAAGATTCATTGATTCTCCAAGCAGGATAATAAGGAAAACCAGTGATAACATCAACATCAAAATTGTTTTCTACTAAATATTGTGCTAATTGGGTTGTATAAAGGCCTATTGCAGTATCTTCTGGAAAGTAGTTAATCCCTATTATTGTTATTTTTTTTCTCAACTCTTTGTTTTACTGGTTTAGCTGGATTACCATAACATACCCAACCACTAGAAATATCTTTATACACACTACTTCTTGCACCAATTACAGCACCTTTGCCAATTGTTACTCCTGGTGCAATATAAACATCATTAGTGATCCAGCATTCATCTTCAATAATTATTTTGTCACTTAATATTGGAAAATTTGGTTTTGTATAATCATGTAATCCAGTGTTAAAGTATACGCCATGAGCTACAGCAACATTACTACCTATATTAATATCTCCTAGGCTATATAAGATAGTTTCCTCACCTATCCAAGTATCGTTTCCTATTGTAACTTTCCAAGGATAAGTAAACTTAGCAGACGACCTAATTAAAACATTTTTGCCAATTTTTGCTCCAAAAGCTCTTAACAAAAATCTTCTCCAACCATAAAAAAATTGAGGAGACATAGCGAAAAGAGTTTTCTCTGTAATCCACCAAATTTGAACAATAAATTTAGACCTGCCTCTAAAACCTTGAGGCACTTTAAATTTGCTTAAATCTTGGTATTTCTGTTCTCTATTAACCACTTATAAGTAATTTGAGTTGATTCTTTTAAATTATAAGGTAATTTACCTACTACTCTTTCTACATCTTTCGTATTAAAAAACATATTTGTTGTTAAATTGTTGAGTCTAAAATTTGTTAATGGAGGATTCTTCACTCCTAATTTTTTGACCAAGTCTCCAGCAATAGCAATAAATCTTAATATAAAAATAGGTATTTCTTTAACATCTTTTTTATGATAATGCTGAGAAATTAAATTAGCCCAAGATTTGACCTCTAATTCATAAAAGTCTGAAAGATAAACCGTTTTTCTATTTAACTTATTACTATATATTAATTTATCTAATATATGAACACAGTTTAAAACAAAGCCAAATTTCTTATGAATTTTAACACCCTTAGGATGAAAATAAAAGCCTTTTTCTATAGTATCAAAAAAGTTTTTATAAGGAACATCAAACCAAGGTCCCCATAAAGATGTTGGTCTAACAATAATCCAATTATCTGTCAATAATTTAGATTCTCTAACAATTTTTTCTCCTATTATCTTACTTTCTCCATAAATGGTAGAAGGCCTATAATCAAATTCATCTTTTGGCTCATATCCAATTTCACAAACCAATCTGCTAGATGCAAAAATCACCTTCTTTAAATTTAGGACACTTTTTAAAGAAATAATTATATTTTCTACTCCTTTAATATTTGCCTTATATTCCTCTAGATTTACACCATCTAAATCTGTTCTAGCAGCCATATGAAATATATAATCTGGCTGAAAACTTGAAATTGCGTTATTTAAAGATTCAAGATTTAAAATATCTATTTTTTCCCAATATTCCTCGTGTTTGGGATTTCTAGGTTTTTTAATATCCAGGTTTAATACTTTACAAGTATTTTTATAAAATTCTACCAAGTTAGTTCCTATAAAACCAGAACCACCAGTGATTAGAATTTTCTTTTTATCTGACATGTACAATTAGAATAAGCATCAAAAATACGTAATAATTTAAAAAATGAACTACCACTTTTTAAAACTATTTTATTTCGTTAGCTGTAGTTTTATAAAAACCAATCCAATCTTTAATCTTTGTGTCCCAAGAGTACTCCTTTTCTACAAAATCTCTTAATTTTTGTCCTCTTAGATTTCGTTCTGACCTAGACCAACTTACAGCTTTTGACAATTCAGAAAATAGATTATTTTCTGAAGGGTTAATCAATACGCCTCCATTTTTATTCCAATCCTTTAACAAACCAGTTTGATAGGTAGTTATTACAGGCGTCTGGTTTTTAGCTGCTTCTAAATTAACCATACCAATAACCTCTGAATGTGATGGAGCTACAAATACAAAAGCTTCTCTATAAAGTTTTTCTTTTTCCTTTCCTTTTACCAATCCTACAAAATCTACTCTTTCTAAAATGTTTAAGTCATCAGCAATTTTAGCAAGCTCATTCTTATACTCATTAAATTCTCCAGCTATTTTTAGTCTTATATTTTTATCTTCTAAATTGGAAAATGCCTTTATTAAGATATCGATTCCTTTTTTTTCATCTAGCCTACCTAGGTATAATATATATTTATTTTCAAAACTAAGATTAGCTTTAAAAGGAGATTCAATAGATATTAAATTTGGTATAACTTTAATTTTACTCTTTGGGAATAATTTTTTTAATTCCTTTGCTTCTAATGGCGTTATTGCATGCAAGTAATTTGCACTATTAAAGTATTGATAAACTATACGTTTAAAGTACTGTTCCTTTTTAAATTTACCTTTAGTCCATAACCAAGGTTCTAACATGCCATGACAAGTTATGATATAAGGGATATTATTATTAAAAGCATATTTAGCAGAAATATACTGAGGATACATCCAAACACCATGAATATGAATTAAATCAATTTTTTTATTTGTATGTAATCGTTTTATTTCATCAACTAAATTTGATGAATATCGCCAAGGAACTGAACCTCCTTTAACTAAAATAATATCGTCTTCTTCTTCACATCTTGTTGATATAATAACAGAGTTTATGCCATTTTCTAAAAGTCTTTCATTCAACTCCTTTACAACAGTTCTCAACCCCCCACTTGATAAAGAAAAATCTTCTAATACATGAACTACATTAGTCGTCATTTAAATCATTTTTAAAGAAATACAAATTAATAAGAAATGAAAAAAATATCACCCCATCTTCTCTTTCCAATATATTTTCTGTTAGCATATTTAATATAAAATATAAGTTTAAAAGATAAAGCATTTTTAAATCTTGTTTTCTTGCAATTTTAAACACGGTAAATAAGTAAAATAAAAAAGCCATTAAACCAAAAATTCCTGCAGACAACCAAATACTGAAATACTGATTGTGTGTATTATAATTTTTTTGAATTTCTAAAGAATTCGAGTTTAAATAGCAATTATTTAGAACCACATTAACATCTCCAATACCATAGCCTAAAATTGGTGATTTAGATATATTACGAATTGTACAATCATAAATTTGTAACCTAATTCCTGTAGATGAATCTTCATTACTTTTCTGCGCAATTAAATCTTTTAGCTCAGAAAACGTATTTATATTATTATACTTAGGCAAATAAATAATCAAAAGTATTAAAAGAAGAAAAACTGGTACTAGATAAATACTCTTTTTTAAATTAAGCTTATTTCTAAATAAATAAAAAGCTCCTATCACTAAAAGTGATAATATTGGGCCCTTCTTATTCAAGATACCCATAAAAATCAATAAGACTAGTGACAAAATAAAAAAGACATATTTTTTATTTTTAATAAATAGTTCTAAAGAAAAAACTATTGATACTCCTACATAAATTGATAGATAAATTGGGTGAATTAAATATCCAGTATTTCTAATATTAATTAAATTTGAATAGTGGACTAATGTGCTTTTAAATGTGTAATATGGCTCTGTGATATAAAAATAACTAAAAGAAAAAATCAAAAATAACAGAGTAGAAAAAATTACCATTTTCTTTATTACCTCTAAAGATTTGGTATTAAGAATTTGAGTATCGCCAGCTAATAAATAAAAGATTAAAGGAAAAATTATTAATGAGGCACTCGATTCTAATTTTTTATATCCAACATAGAAGTTGTCAGAAAAAAAACAACTGACTAATAAAAACCCAAAGAAACCGAGACTAATTAATAGTTTTTGATTTGAATGTTTTTGTTTGGTTTTTAATTTTAATTTACGAAAAACAATACTTAATAGTAAACTAAATATAAGGTATGGTTTTACTTTATCTGGAAAAACAAGAAGGCTAGCGTTTAAATAAATTAAAAGAAGAGTTATGTTATTTATAATTTTCATAATCAACTCTTTTAAATAGTGAAAAATAAAGCTTTGGAATTACCAATATTACTATAAAAGTAGCAAACAAAAAGGCAAAGCCATTTGTAAAATCTCCTCTCAAAAAGAAAATTAAATGAATGGCAGCATAAAAAGATGCCGCTTTTTTTAAGGGGTCATTGCCATTTACCCAATTCGTCATTCTCGACATGAAAAAAGCAAGTAAAATTGCGAACATTATAATGCCCAAAATTCCGAAATTTAAATATCCTTCTGATACATAGGGATTAGATAAATTTGTAAAACTATATTTATCTCCATAATTATCTCTTAGATAATTCCCAATAAACTCACCACTTGAAATGGGTTTATTTTCCCATACTTTTCTTGGAACAAAAAAGAACAAACCTCCAGAAAGTTGCCTACCATAAGATAAAGAGTTCTTTTCTGCATATTCTATTGATGCAGAAAAATTTATAAATGCATCGTAATTTAATGAAGTAAAAGTATTTGTAATTCCATGTTCATTCGCTTTTTTAAGAAAAAGTTTTGGATTGTTTACTAGCTGCTCTAAGGAATAACCTGAATGGGTAATTAATGATATTGTAGGAAACACAATAATCATAGACATAAATAAAAATACTAAAATTTTAAAATTGGTATTTAATAGTCTTGGTAATAGTAAAAAAATAAGAGTGATGTATATTGGTCCTAAAGCATTTCTTTTTTCTGTTAATGGATTTTTTATTAACAATACCAAAACCAACAATAGAATAGTTACAAATAAAATGTAATAGTAATTTTTTGATTTTTTAGTGATGCGTAAGTAACCTATAGCCATTATAAAAGCCATAAAAGGAACCATTAATATTATTTTTTCTCTTATTAATAAACTAGATTTCGAAGTTCCTTCCAAATCAAAATAATTACTATTTAAGTACTCACTTTGTATATGACTAAAATTTAAAATGAAAATTACTATACTTAAGAAAAAGAATACAATAATGTGAAATGGTAAATTTTTATTTTTCTTGTAGCTTACCACTTTGTTTTTAATTGCGTTAAAATATCTGTAAAAAACAAAAAAGACAATATTGAATAGTAATACTAGAATATTGGTTTTAATAATAAGATAATCGTTGTAAACCAGCTTTGTTGGTAAATTTAGATTTTCTGTTACATAGACATTATGCACTTGCAACATGGGAGCAATAAGAAAAAACAAAAAATTAAATACTATGTAAGATGAAAGTATAGGAGCAAATTTCTTATCCCTGTATAAATAGTAATAGGTCATTACTGCTAAAACCAAAAAATTTAACGTAAAAAGTGTTTTTATAAAAAACGGAATTTTAGTGAATAAAATTAATGGCAAATAAGTGGCAATAAATAATGTAAAAAAAATAGATTTTAACTTCATAAGCACTTATAAACTTAATACTTTATTTTTTACAACATAAAAGCCTCTTGTAAAAACTAATACAAAATCAGATAGAATACGTAGGTAAATTAAATTCCAGAACGTAATTTTGTTTAAAACAAATAAAATTAAAACGAATATAATATACAGTATAGAACTGATTATTAGTGAGTTATTATATTGTTTAAAAAAGCCAAATGCAACCAATGCACAGGTACCTAATATATAGGTTAAGGAAATTAAAGGTATTAATAAGGCAAGTGTTTTAAGAACAGAAGCGTATTCTATTAATTCGTAACCTCCTAAAAAGCTCATGAGTTCTTCTGAAAAATAATTTATTAGTAAATACATAATTAAACCAAAAAAAAGACTCAGGCCAATAAGCTTAATTAGTAATTTTTTATCTAAAGTTCTAGAGATTGTAGGAAAAACAGCTTGCTGAATCATTTCGAAAGGTATTACACAAAAAAACACAATTTTAGATGCAGTATCAAAACCAGAAACATCATCCATAGAGGAATATATACCTATTAAAAAAATAGTTCCGTAATTGAAAACTAGCGACAAAAATCTTCCTAAAAAGAACATAATTGCTGCCCTAAAATACTCTAGCATTTTTTTAATGGGCACTAAATAAAATTGAATTTTATAATCTACTTTTAAAGAACGAAGTCCTAAAAACCCCATAATTATATTAGAACTAATTAATAACCATACATAAATAAAAAGATCGTTTTGAGATTTTACAAATAAAAATGTACTTATAATTACAAATAGCCTAGATATAAAAATAATTATAGTAGCCGTCTTTAACTTCTCTACTCCCTGATAGAACCAAATTGGAAAAAAAACTTCTCCAAGACCTAAAAGTAATAATAGAAATAATAAATCAATATTTTCTGAGAAAGGATTGAAAAATGAAATTCCAAATAATACTAGAAATGAGAAAATAAAAAGCACAAATTTTATAATGTAAATAGAAGAAACCACTTCATCTATTTTCTTTGTATCGTTTCTATTATCTACAATATATTTTGCTGCATAAACATTAAAACCAAAATTTATGAATATCAAAAAAAACTGTATTACTGAATCAGCCCATGTTAATAAGCCATAAATCTTAGTACCAAAAATTCGAATTAAATAAGCTACTAACACAAATTTAAAGCCAATATTAAAAAATTTTAATAGGCTTAAAAAAGAAAAGTTTTTTAAAATAATTATGTAATCTTTATTTTTAAAAAGATTCATTAATATTCGAATTTTGAAAGATTATTGAACAATTGCTCATTAAAATTTTTATGATACTTATGAAATAAATTTTTCATTTGACTCCTTTGTTCTATATAAGAATCTTTTTCTTTAAGAATAGTTTCAGATAAAAATAGTTCTAATTCTTTTTCATTAGAAATAATTTCTCCTGGCATATATTTTATAGGGTCTTCAAAAACAAACCCTCTAGATTCTTTAAATTCTTGTAAATCTGAAAAAACAAATCCGATTGGTATATCTAATAAAAGAAAATCTATGTAAATAGAGGAGAAATCTGTTAAAAGAATATCGAAAGAACTAAATGTGGAATACATATTTACACCTTTTTCTATAAAAGAATTATTATTTAAGAATTTAATATTTGTATAATTTATAAAATCTTCTAACCCCCTATAATCCATAGGATGTAGTTTAACGTATACTATTGAATTACTTTCTTTTAAAAAGCTATTAAGTTTTTTTAAGTATTCTGGATTTATAAAATCTTTTTCTTTTTCAATACTTCCATCGGTTCTTAAATCTCGAACTACAGATTTTCTAAAAGTAGGCATCCATAGAATTGTTTTAGCATAATTTTCGCGATCATTAAATAAACGATGAATTGATATATTATCATTTAGAAGTAAATCATTTCGTGTTTGACCAACAATTTGAACTTGATTTATTTTAGAACCAAATGCTTTCATCAATATTTTTTGATAAAACTGTGATGTGGATAAATGAATGTTAGAAATAGGTATTTTACTTTCAGAACCTTCATATAAACCAATTTTCTTAATTGGCATTCCATGCCAAAGATTAATTTTTCTTTGACCTTTAATTAAACCTAATTCGTTAAATAAACCATGCGTATGAAAAACTAGCTCCGCAGTTAAATAATGAAAAAAACCTTTAACAGATTTCTTTTTTAAAATTATATAATTTTCTGATGCTGTATAATTAGCTATAAGTTTTAAAAAAAAGTCTTTTTTTTCTAAACTATCTACAAGCCAAATATTTTTATATTTTGGAAGATTATTTGATACAAAAACAAAAGTTGCAAAGCTATTATCTGTAAAATCTGGAAAACTGTGATAAACTATTTTACGTTTATTTGTAATAATTCGTTTTAATAAATTTACTAAATAACCTCTAAGTTTATTTTTAATCATTCCTAACACTAAAACTATTTATCTTTTCTTAAATTCAAAAGAGTCTGATTAATTAAGGTAGATGAAGTACCCTCTGTATAAGGGAAATAAACAATTTTTACCCCTACATCTTTGAATTGTTTGTCTAATTTTTTCCATTTTTCACTTTTAAACCAATCATCTCCAACAAACATAATATCAAACTTTAGTCTTTCCCACATTTTAAATTTATCCATATCATTTTGTGGTACAACAGCATCTACGTATTTGATACTTCTAATGATTTCCATTCTTTCTGAATGATTTATAACTGCTTTTTTGTTTTTATAAGCAACCAACTCATCTGAAGTAACCCCTACAATCAAGTGATCGCATAAACCTTTCGCATTTTTTAAAAGATTTAAATGGCCCACATGAAAAAGATCATAGACCCCAGAAGTATATCCTATTATTTTTTTATTTTCTAATCCCATTTCCAAGTTTTTTCAAAATAATTATTTTTAAAAAATTCTATGTTTAAAAACATCCATAAAATTTGACCTGCTCTTTCTTCATCTTTAATTTTAAGTATGAGCTCTTCTAAAGCTTCTTTTTTTAACCATTTAGAATTTGATAGATTTTCTTTTGCAAGATTCTCTAGATTAGTAAACCAATTATTTAGAGGTACTGGAAAACCAACCTTTTTTCTTTCTATAATTTCTTTTGGTAGATATTTATAAGATATCTTTCTTAAAATGTATTTAGGAATATCTAAAACCTCACTATAGTCTTTTGCCAATTTAAACTTTGCCTCTTCTTTTCCAGTATTATTTAACCACTTTAACTTAAGATCATAAGGAATGTTTTTATATGAAAATTCGATTAAATTATGATCTAAAAAAGGAACTCTTGCTTCTACAGAGGTTTGCATTGTAGTCATATCTACCCTTTGCAACAAACCTTTTACATGATATTTATGAAAAAATCGAAAAACATTTTCCTCATTAGAATGATTAGAAAAAGCTTTTGTGTTTACTTCATCAAAAACTTTTCTGTATTCTGTAGATGAATTTAAAACTTTATCTCTAATTGCTCTTGGCACATACTCATAAGCATTTATAAAAGTATCATAAAAAGATTTTTCTTTTTTATGATTTTCATAGTCGAATGGTAGTCTAAATATTCTTCCATAACCACCAAGAAGTTCATCTGCACCTTCACCCGATAATACTACCGTTATTTTTTCTTTCAGTTTTGTAGACATTAAAGCTAAAGGAATTTCGTTTGGAACACCTAATGGAGCATCTTTATATCTAATAAGTTCTTTCCACTTATCAATATACTCATCTTTATCCATTAAAATTTCATGATGATTCGTATTGTATTTATTAGCAATAATTTTTGAATATTTGAACTCATTCAATTCTTTAAAACCAATAGTATATGTATTGATTTTTTTCTCTGAATTTATTACTGTAATAGCTGTTATAATACTTGAATCTACTCCTCCACTTAAGTAGGTACCTAAAGGCACATCAGAAATCAAACGATAGTTAACAGCCTTATTAAGTTCTTGGTCAAAATCGGCTATAATTTTATCCTCTTTATAAGAGTTTGAGGTATTAAATGCTTCAGGCAGATCCCAATATTTATTTTCTTTAATAGATAAATCTTTTCCTATTTCTAGATAAAATCCAGGTTTAACTTGATAGATATTTTTAAAAAAAGTATAAGGAGCTCTAATGTATCTATTTCCTAGATACTCATCAATCGCGGCTTCATTAAAAACAGGGTTTAGCAAACCACTTGATAAAACCCCTTTTATCTCAGAAGAAAAAATAATTTTTTCATCATCATTGAAATAATATAATGGTTTTATACCCATTCTATCTCTTATTAAAAAGAGCTTTTCTTCATCATAATTAAAAAGAGCAATTGCAAACATTCCATTTGCTTTGGATATAAACCAATCTACACCATATTCTTCTACAGCAGCAATAATAACTTCGGTATCTGAATTGGTTTTAAATGAATATTTAAGTTCTTTTTTAATTTCTTTAAAGTTATATATCTCACCATTAAATACAATACCCCATTTTTTTGAATTTGTAAACATTGGTTGATTTGCTAGACTTCTAACATCTATAATACTAAGCCTAACATGCCCTAGCATAATATTTTTTTCATATTCAGAAAAGCACTGAGCATCTGGTCCTCTATGATTTATTGCTAAATTCATCTTAGAGATTCTCTTATCTGCTTTTAATATTCTAGTTTTTGAATAAAAACCGTTAATACCACACATATATATTCTTATATTTTAAAACTCTTTAAATGTTTTTAGTATCGCATCTTTCTCTGACAATATTATCTCATCACTTCCTAATTTCCAGTCAATATTTAAATCTTTGTCATTAAAAATTACGCCAGCCTCTGAATCTGGATTGTAATAATTATCGCACTTATAATAAACTATTGTATGGTCTTCTAAAACTGAAAAGCCATGTAAAAAACCTTTTGGTACAAAAACTTGTTTGTTATTTATTCCTGATAATTCTATAGTAAAGACTTTACCATATGTTTCAGAATCTTTTCTTACATCAACCACAACATCTAAAATTTTACCTTTTACTACTCTAACTAATTTTGCTTGAGCAAACTTACCTTTTTGTAAATGTAAGCCTCTTATCGTTCCATATTGAGAGATTGATTGATTACCTAATACAAACTCATTATTGAATCCTGTTTTCTTTTTAAATTCTTCTTTATTAAATTCTAGTAGAAAGCTCCCTCTAGAATCTCCAAAAATCTGTGGTTCAATCACAAAACATCCTTTCAAATTGGTTTCGGTTACCTTCATTACAGTTTTAATAAATTAATAGCATAACCACTCTTTAAAAGAGGTTGAGCCAATTTTCTAAATTGATCTTTATTTATAAAGCCACTGTTATAAGCTGCTTCTTCTATAGAACCTACTTTTAAGCCTTGCCTCTCTTCTATAACCTGCACAAATTGACCTGCTTGCATTAAAGAGTTAAACGTTCCTGTATCTAACCATGCTGTACCTCTATCTAAGATTTCTTCAGAAAGTTTTCCTTTTTTTAGATATACATTATTTACTTCTATAATTTCTAATTCGCCTCTTTTACTTGGTTGTATATTTTTTGCAATTGCAACAACATCGTTATCATAAAAATAGATTCCAGGAACTGCGTAATTAGATTTTGGCTGATCTAGCTTTTCTTCAATGGAAATAGCCTTGTTATTATCATCAAATTCAACAACACCATATCTTTCTGGATCGTTTACATGATAAGCATATACAACTCCTCCTTTAGGATTTGTATTTTCTTTGAGCAGTTTTGCCAAACCAGATCCATAGAAAATATTATCGCCTAAAATTAAAGCTACAGCATCATCGCCAATAAATTTTTCTCCAATAATAAATGCCTCTGCTAAACCATTTGGACTTTCCTGAACTGCGTACTCAAATTGACATCCAATTTTACTTCCATCTCCAAGAAGATCTTTAAAAAGTGGAAGATCTTTTGGTGTAGATATAATTAATATTTGATTGATACCTGCTGAAATTAAGGTAGAAATTGGGTAATATATCATAGGTTTGTCATAAACAGGCATTAATTGCTTGCTTATGGCCAACGTAAGTGGATGCAATCTTGTACCTGAACCTCCTGCTAATACTATTCCTTTCATAATTTTATTGATATTTTTTTAAATACCACTTAATAGTTTTTTTGATTCCTGATTCAAAATTTTCTTGAGCTTTCCAGCCTAATTCACGCTCTATTTTATCAGCATCTATAGCATATCTAAAATCATGACCAGGTCTATCTTTTACAAAACTAATTTGATTTTTATAAGATTCATTCTTAGGTTGAACTTCATCTAAAATTTCACAAATTTTATTGGCAATATATAAGTTGTCTCTTTCATTTCTACCCCCAATATTATAGGTATCACCCAACTTACCGTTTTTATACACCAAATCAATACCTCTGCAATGATCTAAAACATACAGCCAATCTCTAATATTTTTTCCATCTCCATAAATGGGGATTTTATCATTTGATAAAGCTTTTCTAATAATGGTTGGTATTAACTTTTCATTATGCTGTTTAGGACCATAATTGTTAGAACAATTTGTTGTAATTACATTCATACCATACGTATGAAAATAGCTTCTCACCAAAAAATCTGAAGATGCTTTTGAAGCACTATAAGGACTATTGGGTGAATAAGGCGTTTTTTCTGTAAATAAGCCTGAATCTCCTAATGTACCATAAACTTCGTCTGTAGAAATATGATGGAACCTAGAATTTTCAAAACCTTCATTAAATTGAAATGGAGAATGCATCCAAAAGTTCTTTGCAACATCAATTAAGTTAAATGTTCCAAAGACATTGGTTCTTACAAATGCATCTGGGTTTTCAATGGAATTATCTACATGAGATTCTGCTGCAAAATGAATTACTCCATCAAACTTATGTTTATTAAAAAGTGCTTTTACTAATTTTCTATCGCAAATATCACCTTCTACAAAATCATAATTATCGTGATCTTCAATTTCCTTTAAATTCTCTAAATTACCAGCGTAAGTTAACAAGTCTAAATTTACAACCTTTACATCTTCATTATTTTCTAAAAAATAGGGTATAAAATTAGAGCCAATAAAGCCTGCTCCACCAGTAATTAAAAGTGATTTCATAGCTATTTACTATAGTTTTCTAAATACCTATTTAATTTAATTAACAGAAGTATTACAATCATTAGACCTGCAAATGCAATACCTACTAAAAATGCATAATTTTTGGTAACCTCTTTAAATTCATGACCAATAGGTTGAAAATTAGAAATTACATTGATTACTTCGTAATTTTTTGATTTCTCTTCTGATATTTCTTCTAGATCTGAATTAAGCCTTCTATTCGTATTAAAAAGCTCTAATTCATTTGTGGTTTTAGTTGCAGTTGAACCTAAATCTATACTTGTTCCTGAATTTGGGTTTTTAGCTTCTTCTAGCATTACCTGCATATAGACCATTCTCAAAGAATCTAACTGAACTAAATTTTTACGATATAGGGAATCTTTTCTGTTTAGATTTTCATTGGTTAGTTCTTTAAATCTTTTGAAATATTTATTATTTACTACGGATGAAATTATAACCTCATCTAACTTATCAAAAACATCATTTTTTTGAGCGACTACATTAATCTTGTGAAAATTATAATCATAGTCTGTAAACGAATTTTTAAAAGTTTCAAATTCGTAACTTTTAATGGTTAAAGTGTCTACCTCTAAAACTAATTGATCGTAAGCATTTATAATATCGTTCTCAACCCTAATTGGCTCAATGGTAAATTTTTGTAATGAAGCTGCCTCAGCTTTATCTAAATTAAATACTTTTTGAAGTGCTGCTGTATCTTTCTGTTTTACAAGATCATTATAAAAATTAATGTTATTGTAAAGCTGTCTAGAACTTTTAAAGTTTGGCTGAAGTATCATTTCTGAACCAAAAGAATCTGGTTTTGAGGTCTCAAAAATGAAACCAACAATAATTCCTAGAAGTAAAGCCCCAGAAATTTTGATAAAATTAGATCTTAGAAATAAAAGAATAACGATAAAAAAGTCGAAAATCCCTTTAAAGATATTACCAATAAAATTGAAAAAGTTTTTGAATCCTTTACCAATAATTACAAATAATGATCCTAAGTCTACTTCTTCTTCGTTTTTATTGTTTGGTTGATTTGTTGACATATTACTATATATTAAAGCTAGTTTAATTTAAAATATTTGTTCGAGAATTCTCTGTGTTATGGCATATGTTGGTGTAACACCTGTCATTCCCAATCCTCCAGAAGCCAATGTTGCTCCTGTTTCTAGAGGGTTATCTGAGGCATAGTAAGCATATCTTACTTTTACATCTTCAGAAATATTACCTCTAATTTTAGATGCAGACTGAATTGCTTTTTGGTAATGTGCACCCTCCATCTCTAAACCAATTACATTCCATGTAGAATCATGAAAAAATTTTAATAAATCTTTATTCTGTAAAGACGTACCTAAAACAGAAATCATAGAACCATCAAAAACTTTTACTCCAAAACCCTCTAAATCTTCTTTCTTAAGTTCATTTTTAAAAGGATAATTATCTGCTGTACCTTCAAAAATATGGGCAGAAGGAATCATTATATCCCCTTTACCACCTTCTAAAATACCAGCTTTACCCATAATTGAAATAGATTTAACATCTAAGTGAACTTTTTCTGCATCTGCTTCATATGGCTTTAACAATTCGTCCATCGTTTCATAAGCTTGTTCACCAAAAGCATAATCCATAACAATAATTACAGGTTTCTCTTCTAAAGAATGCTGTTTTTGAAACGGAGAATCATTAAAATTTATTTTATCTGTATCAATAATTTGTACATTAATATTGGTACCTGAAGTATCTTTAACGTAAATCAAACCATTTTTTGAAGCATAATCCATCACTTTCTTTTGCAATGGTTTACTATCTGAATTACTTAAAAGTTGATAAAGTTCAAATTCTTTATGACTTTCTGCTTCTTTTGGCAAAGCTCCTTTTGCATAAATAGAATTAAGAACACTGTGCATATTTGCACTTATAATATGCAAAGGTCTTTCTAATAATTGATATTCTTTTAAAATATGTTTGATGTCATTTGCCCAAATTTCACCATAAATATGATGCCCAATTTCTTCTATCAATAGTGAGCTAAAGGTTACTGTTCTTTTTTTACTTTCAAGCACTTCTTTAATGGCTAATTTTCCTAACCAATAAATTAATCCGAAAAATTTATGTGGATTTTCTTCTGTTGAAAAAATCTTGTAAGTGGCAGAAACTTCATCAAAAGTTCTACCTAAAATATTACCCAAATGAACAATAATTACTTCTTTTTCTTCTTCAGATATTTCTTTTTGATGTAAAACAACATCCTCTAAATGAAGCCATTCTCTGGTAAAATCTTCACCTTCATTAATAGAAACTCGCTCTTGAATTTTATGAGACTCTATAAATAAAAATGTTAAGTGGGTTAGAATATCATAAATCTCAGATCTACCTCTGGTAATTTCAATATTCATTTGATCTTTATCAATTCTGTAGCAATTTCTTCTTCTTTTTGGTGGAATTATTGCCTTAAAATGAGAGTTTTTATAACCTTCATCTGCAGTTAAATTAATAAATTGACATTGCTCAATTCCTTCTGGCAACCTTTCAATCACATAAACTAAACCATCTAATTCAATTTTTTCTTCTGCAATAGAACCGTAAATTTCTGGACGTAATAACAATAACGATTTTCGTAAAGTTTCTCCAGAAACACCCATTGGTTTATAAAAACCCCTTGTAAATAGGTGTCGCATTGAAATGTATAATTTTTCAATGGCATTTGTAGACTCTTGTGCCCTTGTTCTCTCTATATTTTTGGTATGTAACATTCTAAATTTTGTCTTGCAAATATATAGTTATTTGCCTGATAATATTTGATTATACTTTGGCTGATTATTAAGCAAATTAACTGCCTGAGAAATAACCTCATCCTTCTTAATTCTATTTTGATAAACCCCTTCTTTAAAATAATATTTTAACAAGATTTCTTCTTGCAACAAATTTGTAAGTATATGTTCATTCTTCTTAATTGCACTTAATTTTTGTTCAACTAAACTATTTTTTAAGGTTTGGTATTCTTTAGCAATAGCATTGTTTTCGGCAGCCAAATATGCTTTTTCGAACATTTTTTCTTGTGGAGTTACAAACGTAGTATCGTTAACTAAATAATTCGTAAACTTTTTAAAATCAGTTTTTGTAAAAACATAGTTTTCTGGATCTGCAATATTTGTGTTTTCATAATAGTAGTCTGTGGCAAAATTAAAAATTGCTTTAGAGCCTATTAATGCATCTGTAGCCTCTGTTTTAGCTGATAATTTAATTTCCACATCTGGCATAATTCCTCCTCCATCATAAACCGTTCTTCCATTAGCCGTTTTAAAAGCGTTAATACCTCTATCAGAAAACTTAGGTACAATACCTGTTTTAGTATCTCTATTGGTGTAATCTAATTCTTGTATACACCTTCCACTAGGGGTGTAATATTTAGAAATAGTTAGTTTTAATTGTGTACCATAGGTAAGTTCTTTTTGACGTTGAACTAAACCTTTACCAAAAGAACGCTGACCCATAATAACTGCTCTGTCATAATCTTGCAGAGAACCGCTTACAATTTCTGATGCTGAAGCAGAACTTCCGTTTACTAAAATTACAATCGGAATTTCTAAATCTAAAGGATCATTAGAACCCTTATAATTATTACTCCATTTTTTAATTTTTGCTTTTGTTGTTACAATGGTTTTGCCTTTTGGTACAAAAAAGTTAGAAATATTTATAGCCTCTAAAAGCGATCCACCAGGATTTGAACGCAAATCAAAAACCAATTTTTTCATTCCTTTGGCTTTCAAATCAATAAAAGCCTTTTTTACTTCAGAGGAAGCTTTATTATTAAATCGAGTTAAGGTTATATATCCAGTCTCTTCGTTTATCATTTGATAGAAAGGCACAGGGTTTACAACAACCTTTTCTCTCACCAAAACTTTATCTAGAATTTGAGCTTGCCTTAAAATTTTGGCATTCACCTTTGTGTTTGGTGTACCTTTTAAAAACATAGAAAGTTCATCTCTCTCCATATTTTTTAATGATTGTCCATCAACAGAAACAACTATATCACCAGCTTTTAAACCAGATTTATCAGCAGAAAACCCTTTGTAAATTTCTTTAATTTGAATTCCTTGATTTGTGTAATACACAGAAACACCAATTCCTGCATACTCACCTTCTCTTCTAATTTTAGCATCTTCAACATCTTGTTCGTTATAAAAATTAGTGTAAGGATCTAAATCCTTTAAGGTGTTTTTAATGACCCTATCTGTTAAATCTGCAGGATTAATTTCATCTACATAATACATATTTAATTCCTTGAATAAAGAATTGTAGATCTCAATCTGTTTTGCTACTTCAAAAAATTTAGATTTAAATGAAAATGATAAAAAAAGCACTGCCACAAATACAACAATGCCTATTTTCTTTTTATGATTGATGTTCATCGTTTTTTTTGTTTTTTATCTCACTTACAAACAAATGCAACAATTTGTTCATTTTAGTATAGATTTCATGATACTCTTTTTCTTCTTTACCAAGATACGAAATCATAAAAACATAAGGCTTATCTGCATTATCGTAAACAATTTCTTTTTGTAAACGATAACTTTCACGCATTAACCTTTTAAGTCTATTTCTATCTGGTGCTTTTTTAAAATTTCTTTTGGCTACAGAAACGCCCATTTGTGCAGGATACTCTGAAGTATGTTCCGTTTGTAAAAAAACCATTCTTAACGGAAATGCTTTTACAGAACTGCCTTCTTTATATAGCTTTTCTATGAGTTTTTTACTTTTTAATCTCTCTTGTTTTCCAAGGGTATACTTCATCATTACAAACTTAACAGAAAACAATAACTTTTAAAACGTTTCTTTGAAGTAACTTTCAAATTTTACGTATTTTTATATACGCAAAAATTACAGCATTTACAA
The DNA here is from genome assembly GCF_036864555.1 of Polaribacter sp. P097. Taxonomy (NCBI): domain Bacteria; kingdom Pseudomonadati; phylum Bacteroidota; class Flavobacteriia; order Flavobacteriales; family Flavobacteriaceae; genus Polaribacter; species Polaribacter sp. P097. The sequence goes on from NZ_JAZETJ010000001.1 coordinate 593,527, forward strand.
TATAAATTGTTGTAAATAAAACAAATATTGATATTTTTGTTAAATATTACACAAATAGAAAAATAAGATTCATAGATGAAGCCAGATTTATTTCAAGCACCAGATTATTATAACATAGATGATTTACTTACAGAAGAGCATAAATTAATTCGTGACTCTGCAAGAGATTGGGTTAAACGTGATGTATCACCAATTATTGAAGATTATGCTCAAAAGGCGGAATTTCCAAAACAAATAATTAGTGGTTTAGCAGAAATAGGCGCTTTTGGTCCTTACATACCAGAAGAATTTGGTGGTGCTGGTTTAGATCAAATTTCTTACGGATTAATCATGCAGGAAATTGAAAGAGGTGACTCTGGTGTAAGATCTACTGCTTCAGTGCAATCTTCTTTAGTGATGTACCCTATATTTACCTATGGAAATGATGAACAACGAAAAAAATATTTACCAAAACTAGCTTCTGGTGAATGGATGGGTTCTTTCGGTTTAACTGAGCCAAATCATGGTTCTAATCCTGGTGGAATGGAAACCAATTTTAAAGACAAAGGAGATCATTATCTTTTAAATGGTGCTAAAATGTGGATTTCAAATGCACCTTTTTGCGATGTTGCTGTGGTTTGGGCTAAAAATGAAGAAGGCAGAATTCATGGTTTAATTGTAGAACGTGGCATGGAAGGATTCTCTACACCTGAAACACATAATAAATGGTCTTTACGTGCTTCTGCAACTGGAGAACTTATTTTTGATAATGTACAAGTGCCAAAAGAAAATTTATTACCAAATAAATCTGGATTAGGAGCGCCTTTAGGTTGTTTAGATTCAGCTAGATATGGAATTTCTTGGGGTGCCATTGGTGCAGCTATGGATTGTTATGATACTGCTCTACGTTATGCGAAAGAACGTGAACAGTTTGGCAAACCAATTGGTCAATTTCAACTACAACAAAAGAAACTTGCTGAAATGATTACAGAAATTACCAAAGCACAATTATTAGCTTGGCGATTGGGAACTTTGAAAAACGAAGGTAAAGCAACCTCAGCACAAATTTCTATGGCAAAGCGTAATAATGTAGAAATGGCTTTAAAAGTTGCAAGAGAAGCAAGGCAAATGTTGGGAGGAATGGGTATTTCTGGAGATTACTCTATAATGCGTCATATGATGAATTTAGAGAGTGTAGTTACCTATGAAGGTACACACGATATTCATTTACTAATTACAGGTTTAGACATTACAGGTTTAAACGGATTTAAATAAAATAACCTATTCTTTAAAGACAAAAAACACCAAATAATTTGGTGTTTTTTTATGCACGAAATCTTTCTTATTAAATGGTTGTATTGTAAATTTGCAGTCCATTTTACTTAAGGTTTGATTCATAGAATTTCATCGTTTTTTTTAGTATTTTTATACTTGGTAGCTATGCTAAAGCCAATTGCACCATTTGTAGAATATGCTATAAATTATGATTATATCTCTAAGGTACTATGTATCAATACTGACAAACCAGAGCTTAGTTGTAATGGTAAATGTCAACTAATGCAAAAGCTAGAAGAACAACAAGAAAAAGATTATCAATCTCGTAGAATTCAAATGGATGAATATCCTATAGGTTTTGTAAAAATTCTAAATATTAACCCTAAAAACCTCAAAAGGAACTTAATAAAGGGAAAATATATCTACAAAAACCAGTATAAGTTTTTAAATTCTTACAACATATTTCACCCACCAATTGGTTAACTAATTTTTTAAAAATATCTATCAGATTTTATTCTGATGTATCAACTTATAAATTATTAAAAAAAATCAATTTGATGAAATCAATAAAAACAATTGGTTTAGGAATCTTCATATTCTTAACTCAACAAATAGTAGCACAACAAACCGAAAATAATAATTGGTCTAGCTCAAGACCAGATGGACATGCACCAATAACTGTTATGGCAGATCATTATCACAGCAAAGGAGGATGGATGTTTTCTTATAGATTTATGAATATGAATATGGAAGGCTTACTTTTAGGTTCTGAGAAAATAACCAACAATGAAGCCCATGATGTTGGCTATATGGTAACTCCTTTAAAAATGCCAATGCAAATGCACATGTTGGGGACAATGTTTGCACCTTCAAATAAAATCACTCTGTTGACAATGGCCAGTTTTATTTCAAATGATATGGATTTACAAATGAGAATGATGGGTATGAATTCACCTTTCTCTACCTCCTCTTCAGGTTTTGGTGACATAAAATTAGGTATGATTTATAAATTCATAAATAAAAATCAGCAATCCTTTCATGGTAATCTTACTATTTCCCTGCCAACAGGTAGCATTGGTGAAATGGACGAAACTCCTATGAGTGCTCCAAATAAAATTTTGTTACCTTATCCTATGCAAATTGGTTCAGGAACTTTAGACACTAATTTAGGTATTACTTATTTAGGTCAAACAGAATCAATTTCTTGGGGAAGTCAATTAAATACTACTCTTAGATTTGGTACAAACTCTGATGAATATGCCTTTGGAAACCAAATAAGTTTTAACAATTGGTTCGCCCTTAAAGCTACTAACTGGATTAGCTTTTCTGCCAGGTTACAAAGTTTATTTATAGATAAAATAAGAGGCGAAAACCCTAACTTAAACTCAACAATGGTTACTACTGCAGATACTAAAAATTCTGGGGGAACTAATATAAATGCAGGATTAGGATTTAACTTGTATGCAAATAAAGGTACTTTAAAAGATTTACGATTGGGCTTTGAATTTGCAATTCCATTATATCAAAAACCAAATGGAATACAATTGGAACGAAAAGAAACCATTACAATTGGCTTACAATATGCGTTATAAGCTTTGTACCAAACAATAAATATAAAGGTTAATAGGTTTCTATTAACCTTTATTTTTTATAAACTTACAGAACAACTCCATTCCTTTTCTATTTTGAATAGAATTATAACATTCTTCCAAAAGTTCAATTGTAAATAGGTTTCGAAATAAAGATGCATACTCTTTTTTGTCTCCTCCAAAAGGTGGATGATCTTCATTTAATTTCGCATCAAAAAGTAAGCCTACCAATTTGCCATTGTCATTTAAAACACTATGCATCTTAGAAACATATTCCTCTCTTAAATTGGGATTTAAAGCACAAAAGAAGGTTTGTTCAATAACAAGATCAAATGTTTGGTTTAATTTGAAAAAGTTTTGATGAATTAAATTCGATGATGGAAAACCTGGTACTCTTTTCTTTAGATTAGTTAATGCTAACTTAGAAATATCAATTACATAAACATTGGTAAAATCATTTTCCAATAAATATTCTGCTTCATGAGAATTGCCTCCTCCAGGGATTAATATTTTTAAATCTTTGTTTGTGAGTTGATCAAAATAGGCTTTTAAGGGTGGTGACACTTGCCCTAAATCCCAACCAGTTTTATTCGTTATGTATTTATTATCCCAAAATTGTTCGTCAAAAATCATCTTAAAAATAAAAAAACACCTAAAAAAAGGTGTTTGAATTAATATTAACTGTACTGTTTAATCACTGAAATTAAATCGTTTTTTTGCAACATTGCAGATTGTCTCCAAACTTGCTTTCCATCTTTAAAAAGCATAAATGTTGGTACGCCTCTTACTTGAAATTTTGCAGCTAAACTTTGGTTTTTATCAACATCAATTTTAATTATTGAAACCTCATCATTCAATTCTGCTTTTACCTCTTTTAAAATTGAACTCATCATTTTACATGGACCACACCACTCTGCAAAAAAATCGACTAAAACAGGTTTCTTCTGATTTATTATTTCTGTAAAACTAGTCATATTTCAATATTTTTCTCAAAGGTAAATTTTAATAGCGCCATTTTTAGTAACGTTTGTTACAATTCTAAAACTTTTATACTGTTTCTAAAAAGCTTTATTTTTCCATCATTCTCTAACTTTTTTAAAAGACGAGAAACTACAACTCTAGAGGTGTGTAAATCATCGGATATTTGTTTATGGGTTGTTGTTAACTCATCATTACTATTTACCATAGCCTTGTCTTTTAAATATTTAAACAAACGTTCATCCATTTTTAAAAAGGCAATAGTATCTACAGCTTGTAAAAGTTCTTCTACCCTGTTATGGTAACTTTGTAGTATAAAAGATTGCCAGCTTTTATAAGTACTAAGCCAAGCTGTCATTTTTTCTTTTGGTAACATAATTAAAGACACATCAGTTTCTGCAACTGCTCTAATCTTACTTTTGGTTTGGCCCATACAACAAGATAACGTTATTGCACATGTATCTCCTTTTTCTAAGTAATACAAAACCAACTCATCTCTTTTTTCGTCTTCTCTTAAAATTTTTATAGCACCATTTAACAGAAGTGGCATTGCATTTATATAATCTTCTATATCTATAATAATCTCATTTTTAGATACAGTTTTATAGGTACCAACTTTTTCGATTTCTTCTAAAAGTTCGGTTTCAAATAAATAGCCAAAATTGGAATTTAGTTTTGAATTAAAATCAGACATGTATAATTTTTTCTATGTATAAATTTAAGAATTCATAGACACATAGAAAAACTATTTAAGCACCAATTATAAAGAGTTTATTGTGCTATTTTGCTTTTTGATCTGTTTTCATTAAAAGATAAACTGCAAGTACTAAGCTTAGAACAACTAGTACAAAAACACCAATCATAACAGTACCATTTACCCAAGAAACTAAAGGAAAGTTAAGCATATTCATAAGATTCTAATTTTAATATAAAATTAGATGATATATAAATAATGAGAAATGATAAATATCAGGTTTCTACAATTTCACGTTTAGAATATCTCCACTTAATTGCAATAGCTGCAGTTCTATCAACTTTGCATCGAACTTTGCATTATTTAAAGCCGTTTTTGCATTAATTAAGTTGATTTGAGCTTGCCTAAATTCAACAGATGTAATTTGACCTAATTTGAAACGCTCTTGAGTTCTATCGAAATTATTTTGATTACTCTGTACATTCTGTTCTTGTGCACTCAAAATAAATAGTTGATTTTTATAGTTCTCCCACGTATTTTTTAAGTTGTTCTCTATATTAACTTTCTGCTGTTCTAATAAAATTTGTTGATTATCTAAAGCAATTTTAGCATTCGCTACTCTAGTTTTTGTTGAGCCTCCATCAAAAATATTCCAGGTTAAATTAAGACCTGCATTTAAACCATCTGAAGTAATTAACTTTGCTCCAAAAGGATTTATTAAATTTTCATTTCTAGTTCTATTGTAGCCATAAGAAGCATTGAAATTTAAAGATGGCATATAACTAGCTTTATTAATTTTAACGTTAAACTCACTAATTGCAATATTCTGTTCGTTTTGTTTTAGTAAAGAATTGTTTTGCAAAGTTTTTGTTTTTAACTCCTCAAAACTTAGCATATTGTTATATTCTACTTCTGTTTCTACTAAGAAATTAGCATTAGTTTCTTTACCTAAAATTATGTTTAAACCACGTTTTGCATTGTTTAATTGTTGTTTGGCAGCAATTAATGCTATGCTATCATTATTTACATCTACTTGTGCATTTAAAAATTCTAATTTGGTAGATTGCCCATAATCATACTGATACTGTGCACGTTGTAAACGCTGTTTAGAAATGGTAAGTGCTTCTGCTAAATTGTCTGTATTTTCTGATAAACGTGCTATTTGAAAATACGTAGTAAACAACTGTAAATAAGTATTTTCTATAGTTTCTCTAGCTTGTAGCTCAGTTAAATTATACGTTTGTTTTAGCTGCTCTACATTGTACTTACGACCAAAACCATCAAAAATGGTATAGTTTAAAGCTAAAGATGCGTTGTAAGTTTTAGCAACAACTCCATTTCCTGAAATCTCAGAATCATCTCCTGTATCTCTATCTGTAAAGGTTAAACTTTGATTATTTCTGCTATAATTAGCACCAGAATTTATGGTAGCAGTTGGTAATTTTCCTGAATTATAAATACTTGTATTATTCTCTGCTATTGCTAAATTATTCTTCGCAATTTTAATTCCGAAATTATTTTCTAATGTAATTTCTAATGCTCTTTCTTTGGTTAAAACGTCTTGAGCAAATCCGTTAAAACTCAATATGAATAAACCTATAAGTGTGCTGTATCTATTCAATTTCATAAACTACATTTTTAGGGTTTAAACTTTTATCCTCATCATCATCTTCATCAACCTTAGATTCTATAATGGCTCTTTCTACTTCTTCTTTACTAACCCTTTCATTTGTTTTTAACCACTTAATATTTACTTTTATTGAGTTAGATACAGAGAGTAAAAGTGGTAACATAACTAAAGTTAAAAGCGTTGCAATTGCTATACCATAAGCAATAGAAATAGCCATTGGTATTAAAAATTGTGCTTGCCTACTTTTTTCTAATAAAAGTGGTGCTAAACCTGCAATTGTAGTTAATGAAGTTAGAAAAATAGCTCTAAATCTTGATTGACCTGCTGCTATTAAAGCATCATCATATTTCATACCTTCTTTGAGGTAACTGTTGAATTTACCTATTAAAACCAAACCATCATTTACCATGATTCCTATTAATGCAATAATACCTAACCATGATAAAATTCCGATTGGAAAATTATGGAAATAGTGCCCCCAAACAACACCAATCATACTAAAAGGTATCATAATAAGTAATAAAATTGGCTGACTGTAAGAACGAAATGTAAATGCTATTACAATATAAATTAATAACAAAATAATTGGCCCAACAACATTTACAGAATCTGTAGTTTTTTTAGCCTCTCTATTCTGACCTTCAAATAGTGGTGAAACAGTTGGGTATTTAGATAAAATCTTTGGCATAATGTTCGCCTTAATATCATCTAATATTTCTGTTGCACTAGTTTCTAAATTTTTTAAATCTGCTGTAATCTGAATTTCACGTTTCCCTTCTAAGTGATTGATAGCAATATCACCTCTTTCAATTTCATAATTAGCAATTTCTGAAAACGGAATTCTATTACCTGTAGGAGTTATGATTCGCATATCATCTAAGTCTTTTATAGAAGATCTATCTTGCTTATCATAACGCACCCAAACTTTTATTTCATCTTGGCCTCTTTGAAAACGCTGAGCTTGAAAACCAAAAAAACCATAACGAACTTGTGTCATAATAGATTGCAGATTCAAACCAAGTAAATAGGCATTGTCTTTTAAAGTAATTTTAACCTCTTTAATTCCTGCAGGATCGTTATCTGAAACATCTTTTAAAAGCGAATTATTTTCTAACTCAAACTTTAACTCTTCTTTTGCTGCTTTAAGTTCTTCTATATTATTACCCAAAAGTGATACTGCAACTGGGCTACCTCCAAAATTACCTCCAGAACCAAACACCAAACTTTCTACACCATATACTTTACCTACTCTATCACTAATAGCATTTGTAATTTCTGGTGATGAAACATCTCTAGCTTCTCCAGGCAAAAGGTTTACAGTTAAAGTGCCGTTTGCAGAACCTGGCCCAACTCTTTTAATTACATTTTCTACAACCTGAATATTACCTGTTTGTTTGGCTGTATATTCTTCATTGACTTCCCAAACTTTTGTTTCTATAAAAGAGATAATAGAATCTGTAATTTGCTCGTTTGTACCTTGAGGCATATTTAAAGAAATCTGAACTCTATCACTTGCAATTCTTGGAAAGAATGATGTTTTTACAATTCCACCACCAATAGCCATAAAACTAAAAATCAAAATAGCAATAGGTACACTAAATGCAAAAAACTTATTTTTAAGAGAAAAACGTAATAAAGGCACATAGTATTTATCTCTAAAAAGAGTTAGATATTTATCTGCAAAACCATTCACCTTTGCAAAAAAGGCATCTACTTTACTTTCTTTTTCAAGAATTATAGTTTCACCATTTTTTACAACAATTACTTGATTCTTTTTGTGTTCTATAGATTCAATTTCTGAGTGATCAAAATTAAAATTGGCTGCTAAATTCTCTTCTTTTCTTCTCTTTAACGCTTTAGAATGTGCTATATGCGCAGGTAAAATAATAAGCGCTTCAATTAAACTAACAGATAGTGTTAATAATACAATTGTAGATACTTCACCAAAGAAACTACCTATTCTACCATCAACAAAAAAGAAGGTAGAAAATGCAATAATAGTGGTTAGAATTGCAGAAACAATTGGCGGAATCACTTCCATTGTTCCATCTATTGCAGCTTGTATTTTAGATTTTCCTAAATCGTAATAATGATGGTAAATATTTTCACCTATTACAATACCATCATCAACCAGAATACCAATAACGATAATCATTCCGAAAAGTGAAAGCACGTTAATGGTAACACTAAATTGCGCTGCAAAAATAAACATACCAAAAAAGGCAACAGGCAAGCCAAAAGCTACCCAAATTGCTAAACGTAAGTTTAAAAATAATGCTAAAAAGAAAAGCACTAATAATATACCAACAACACCATTTTCTATCAATAATTTTGTTCTACCATTTAAAGTAATAGAAGCATCACTAGAAACATTTAACTGAACATTCTGTTGTTTTTGATTGTACTCATAAATGTATTCTTTAATTTTTTCTGCAGATGAAATAAGGTCTTCGTTATTTGTATTACTTACTGTAATATCGATTGCTAAATTTCCATTATAGAACAATCGATCTGGATTTTCTGACCAAGTATCCCTTACTTCTGCAACATCTTTTAAGCGAATAATATTACCACTAGTTTCTGTTCTAACAATAAGATTCTGTAATTCAACACCATAATAAGATCGATTACTTGCACGTATTAAATAATCTTCTTCTGCAGTTTTAATATTACCACCCGTTATTAAAATATTTGAATTTCTTACAGCGTTTGCAACTTCTGTAAAAGACATATTGTAAGCCAACAAATCATTTTCACGAACTGCAATTTCTATTTCTTCTGCAGGAAAACCAGATATGGCAACTTGAGAAATGCCTTCTATACCTCTAATATCATTTTCAATATTTCTAGCATACTGTTTTAAAGATTTTAACGATACATTCTCACCACTAACTGTAAAACTAATTGTTGGTCTAATACTTTCTACTTTAGCAATTACTGCAGGTTCCATCCCTGAAGGGAAAGAAGGTACTCTATCTACCGCATTTTTTACATCCGATAAAACAACATCTATATTTTTGCCTTTTTCTACCTCTACATTTACAACTGCAGCATTTTCGTTAGATACAGAAGTTACTCTTTCTACACCAACAATTCCTTTTAAATTATCTTCAATTTTAAGCACAACACCCTCTTCCATTTCTGCAGGTGAAGCTCCAGGATACGTTAAATTGATTCTTATTAACTGTGAATCTACCAAAGGAAAAAAGGAAGATTTCATACTAATTGCACCAACTGCACCAAAGATGATAAACGCAAAAATCATTACGTTTACAGCAACAGGATACTTTATGAAATAAGTAATTATTTTTTTCATGTAATTACTTTTTAGTTTCTGTTTTTACAATCATTCCATCAAAAGCACCAGGTAAATTTTGCGTTAAAATCTTATCGCCATTTTCTAAACCTTTTACAATCACCTTTTCTGCACCAAAATAAACTGGTTCTATCATTGATAATGTTAATACACTATCATTTTTGACAGTATAAACTGCGCTATTATCTACCAATAATTTTCTAGAAATCTCAATGGCATCAGACTCTGATTTTGCCTCTAAATTTGCCTCTAAAAACATACCTTCTTTTAAATCTGGATGCTTAACATCAATATACGCAGTAATGGTTTGAGAAACTTGATCAATTCTACCATTAACACGAATTACCTTACCCTCGTAATTTTTAGACTTGTTTAGGTTATTCAACTTTACAGTATTACCTACTTTTAATAAATCTGCAAACTCCGCACTTACAGAAACTTCCATTTCGTAAATATCTGTATCTATAAACTCACCCAACTTTTGACCTGATCTAATTAAAGTTCCTGGGGTAACTAAAGCCTCAGTTAAAACACCTGTAAATGGGGCTCTAATTTGATGTTTGTACAAACGAACTTCTAAGTTTTTTACATTGTAATACGCTGTTAAAATTCCTCTACCAGAAATAAAGTACTTTTCTTTATCTGTAGCAAACTCAGGTAATTTTGCTATGGTTTTATTGATATCAAAATTCTGCAAATACGTTTCCCATTTTTTAAATTCTGATGTATAATCTAAACGTATATCTGGAAGTATTGAAGTAATTAAATTGAATAAATTACTTTTTTGTGATTTTAAACTTGCATTAAACTCATCACTATTTATGCTTAATAATATTTCGCCTTTATTATATTTTGTTCCTGGCTTAAATGCTTTATAACCCGCATTTAAGACACCCTGTACTTCAGAAAAAACATCTATTTTATTCTTTGCTTGTAGGTTACCATTTGCCGTTAAAATTATAGGAACTTCTTCGTTGATAACTTCCTTAACAAAAACAGTTTTTACACTTTTTTTAAAGGTTGGTCTTGGTTTTTGATTTTTATCGATAAAATAATTACCTAATAAAACAGCGCCAGCAATAAATGCTACACCTAAAATGGCCAAAATTACTTTTCTCATTACTTAGTTAGTTGAAGTGAACTTGTAAACAAGCTTTTTAAAATAGGCTACAAAGATACTTTTTTGATTGAACAGAGTGCATTTGAGCTCATTAATCTATGTTAAAGAAACGTTATAATTGTTTATTTCTATGGCAAAATTTTTAAACTGATTTATTTTTAAGAACTTTGCAAAACCAAAAAAACACCATACATTCTTTGAATTGTTCTACTAAAAATCTCATTGCTAATTATTACTCCTCTGTTGATGAAATACCTAGTAAAGTTTGGAGCTCTTTAAATGCTAATGATAATGTATATTTCAAAAAGGCCTTTTTAAAATCAATAGAAGATAATCATGAAAATTTAGATTTTTTCTATGTGGTTTTATTAGATGAAGCGCAAAATGCCAAGTGTTTTGGCTCTATACAAATAGTAGATTTTTACTTTGAAACCGTAAAGAATGATTTAGAATCATTTGCGAAACGAGTAAAAGAATTTGGGCAAAAATTAAACTTATTTCCTAAGAAAAAACCTTTTAAACTTTTAATTTGTGGTAATACATTTGTAAGTGGAGAACATGGAGTTTTAATAGCAAATGGTTTTGATAAAAAGCAAACTATTAAAGAATTGGCAAAGGCCATTCTTAATTACGTTAACAAAAACGATAAATTGCAAATTGATGCTTTTCTTTTAAAAGATTTTGTAAACGAATCTCTTTCAATAACTAATGAATTAAAAGATTATAACTATCACCCTTTTTCTGTTGAGCCTAATATGGTATTGCATATAGATGAAAGTTGGCAAAATTTTGATGATTATTTACAAGCCCTTAAAACCAAATTTAGAGTTAAAGCAAAAAAAGCCTTTAAATTAAGTGCAAGTTTAACTGTAAAAACGGTAACCAAAAACTCTATAGAAGAACAGCTTCCTAAAATGGAAGAGCTTTATAAAAAGGTGGCAAAAAATGCTTCTTTTAATTTGAGTGATTTTAATTTAAGCACGTACAAAGATTTTATCAATCAATTAAATAGCAATTACATTATTAAAACGTATTATTTAGAAGATAAAATGGTTGGTTTTATGACTGGTGTTATAAATAACAAAAGTCTGGATGCACATTTTGTAGGCATAGATTATAATTTAAATAAACAATTGGCCATCTATCAAAGAATGCTTTACGATTATATTAAAATTGCTATTGATCATAATTTAAAAACCTTGAACTTTGGACGAACAGCAAGCGAAATTAAAAGCTCTGTAGGTGCAGAACCACAAGATTTAACCATGTACCTTCGTCATAAAAAAAGTATAACCAATAAATTAATAAAGTTATTTTTAATGAGAGTGCAACCCACTCCATTTCGTCAAAATTTACCTTTTAAAAATAAACCCCAATGAAAACAAGTGCAGAATTAGTAAACTTATTAAACTTAGAAGAAGTAAATGAACATACTTTTTTAGGAGAAAGTGTAACCATAGGTAGTGCTATTGTTTTTGGTGGTCAAGTTTTAGCACAAGCCGTAAATGCAGCATATAGAACCATTCCAGAAAATCGATTTTTGCATTCTTTGCATTCTTATTTCTTAGAGGCAGGAGATTTGAAGGTTCCTATTTCTTATGATGTTGCTATTATGAGAGATGGAGGTAGTTTTGCCACAAGAAGAGTAACTGCTAGCCAAAATGGAAAAACCATTTTTATTCTTGCTGCATCTTTCCATAAAAAGGAGGAAGGTTTTGAGCATCAAACAAAAATGAATTTTGATGTAAAACAGCCAGAAGAATTATTGAGTTGGGAAGAAATGGCTGTAAAATTTGGCGACTTTTTACCAAAAGGTGTCAAGTCTTTTTTAAGTATAGAAAGGCCAATTGAATTTAAGCCTGTTGTTGTACCAAATCCTTTAAAGCCAGAAAACAAAGAAGCTAAAGAAGAAATTTGGTTTAAATTAAAAGGTACTATTCCTAAAATGGACTTAAAATTAAAGCACCAAATACTAACCTATATTTCTGATTATAATGTTCTAAATGCAGCCTTTAATCCTAATGCAAAAAACTATAGTTTTGCAAATACAATGACTGCAAGTTTAGATCATTCTATGTGGTTTTTTAGAGATTTTGATTTTAATGATTGGATGCTCTTTTCTGCAGACTCACCAAATGCTTATGGTGCAAGAGGTTTATGCAGAGGAAACATTTTTACAAGAGATGGTAAATTGGTAGCCTCTTTTGCTCAAGAAGGATTAATGAGACCTATAAAAAAATAAAATATAACAAAAACAGATTTTAAATGGAATCTTATATTTATGTATTAACTACAAATGGAGTATTGTTTTTAATTAGCATTATTTTCTGGAAATTTCCACCAAAAAAAATCAATGGTTTATATGGTTACAGAACTCCAAAAGCCATGCAAAATGAAGATATTTGGCATTTTGCCAACGCGACTTTTAATGTGGCTTTTTTAAAATATAGTGGTATTTCTTTATTAGCAGCTTTGGTTTTAACAAGTATTAGTGTTGAACAATTAACTTGGCAACCTATGGTTTTTGTAGCATTAGCAATTTTGGTTAGCTTAATTAAAACAGAACGTGCAATAAATGAAAATTTCGATGATGAAGGAAAACGTATTAAATAATCTAGTTAAAAGTTAGCCACAAAAGAAACAGATAAGTTTCTTCCTGGAGAAGATACACCAGAAGCAAATTCAATATAGTGCTCGTCAAAAATATTGTCTAATCTGGCTTGCACAGAAAAATTTGTACTCACATCATAAGATCCATTTAATCCAAAAGTCATCCAACTAGGAGAACCAAAGTATATATCTTCATCACTGGTAGCATTAGCATTTACAATCGGAGTTAAATCGTGATTGTCTATACCTTCTGTAAAATTAAATTCTTTGATATCTTTTTTACTATTAAATCTAAACTCTGCTCCTAAAGCCAATTTTTCTTTATTATAATTTATCTCAAACTGACCAAATAATGGCGGAATAGATGACATTGGTTCTTCAGTATCATAAGTTCTACCCTTTGTATAGGTTACAAATCCTGATGTATTAATCGTCTTAGAAATTTTACCCAAATAATTAATTGTATACCCCAAAATATAAGCTGTACCTTTATTTTGATTATTAACTGCATTTCCGAATTCGCCATCAAATTCTACTTGCTGAATAGAACCATCTGCATTGTACACAAAATCTCTTTGAATATAATTATCTAAAAGAGTGTAATAGAAATTAGCTCCTAGCCTAAATTTTTTATTATTAAAATACTTCTGTAAACCAACCTCTGCATTGTATGCAAATTCAGGATTTACATTAATATTAGGGATAGTTACATTACCAGATTTTTCTCTAACACGACCTACATCATCAATATTTGGAGATCTAAAACCAGAAGATAAAACACTGTTTAATTGCCAATTTGTATTTGGTTTATAAACATACCCTAAAGTAGCAGTTACAGCTGAATTATTTCTAGATATATCTTTATCATCGAAGGTTAAAAATGTCTCATCGATCCAAGTTGCATTTTTCTGAATATTTGTAAATCGAATACCAGAATTTAAAGTAGATTTTCTATTCAAATCTTGCCTGTAACCTATATAAACTGCAGAAGTTAAAAAGTTGCTACCACCATCTGGATATCTTGACTGTACCTTAAAATCATTAGAAAAACCATTGATTTGACCATTTTCTATATTTAAGGTTTTTCCAAATGAATTCGATGCAACATCATTATATGCGAACTCAAATCCGTAAGATAAAATTCGTGAATTATTATTTGCTAAAGGCACAGAAAAATCGCCATTTAAACTAAAAACATTCACAGTTTCCTCTCTATAAGATCTATCTAAACTACCAAATTTTCTTTGGATTCTACTCTCTTTTATATTTTGATAAGCAGCTGTAATTGTTCCTGTTTCTAGCCAATTTTTATGCGGATGAACATCTAATTGAGAGGATAATAAAAATCTTTCTTGAGGCCCATAATACCATTCTGCAAACTTTAAAGAAGATACATCTGTAAGGTCTGTTAACTCTGTTAACCTATCAAACCTTTGAATATCTGAAGACGTAGAATACTGTAAATTTACTTTAAGATCGGTGTCTTTTGACAAAGGCACGAAAAACTTTTGTAAGAAATCTGTTTGATTGTATCCAGTATTTCTTAATAAATTAGGATTTGAATTCAGTGTAGGATTTGCAGCGTAATTCCCATTAACATTTTCGGAATAATAGAATACTTTACCCCAATCTTCAAAACCATGAATTCTATTTTTACCTGCTCTTAAATCGCCAAAATCAGAATAAGAAATACTTGTAAAAGATGCCCATTTTTCGAAACTTAACTCAGCAGAAACACTTGTGGTTATTTCTTGATTTACTGTTGAAAATCTAGAAAAAAGCTGACTTTTTACTTCGTTATTTTCTGATAATTGAGGCGTTTTTGTGTAATAATGAATAACACCACCCAAAGCATCTGAACCATATATAACAGAAGATGGCCCAAAAACAACCTCGGTTTTCTCTAGTAAATTAGGAGACAGTGTTATTGAATTTTGTAAGTGCCCTTTTCTATAAATTGCATTGTTCATTCTAACACCATCTACCACCAATAAAACACGGTTAGATTCCATTCCTCTAATTACAGGACTACCACCACCAAATTGAGATTTTTGAACTTTAATACCAGGAATTGCTGCTAATAAATCTGCAGAAGTTTGTGGCGAAATTTTACGGATATCTTTTTTAGAAACTACAGCTATTCGTTCTGCAATTCGTTTGGTTTTTACATCTTTTTTAAATGCAGAAATTACAACCTCATCTAGTTGTTCAGATTCTTTGATGAGTTGAATTACAAAATTTCGATTTTTTAAGTTTGATTTTTTTATGCGATAAACTGCATATGAGATGTGAGAAAATATAATTACCTCATTATCCTTAATTAAAGATACATCTGCAAACCCTTCTTTATCTGTAGATAAACTTACAGTATTATCCTCATTAAAAATACTAACATTTTTAACTCCTCTGCCTGTTTCTTTATCTAAAACTTTAACAGTTTGCGCTATAGATGAGCCACAAACCAAAAAAATAAAATAAATAAAAATATTCTTCATCATCAACTAAAAACGGTTTCTAAAACTTGTAAAGATTTAGGATTTCTAAAATTGCCCAAATGTAGTTTAAAATACTGAATTATTATCTGCAAAACTACCTGCCTTTCTTCTTTACTAAAAGACACTTCTTGTATTGCATCAAAATTTATGCCTAACAGCTTTTTAAATTGATAAAAATTGTTTTTATGAATTACATTTTTATTGGAAAAATTATCTGAATAAACACCTTCTAACAGATCAAAACCATTTTTAGTATCATCAGACAAGTCTGGATAAAAACCTAGAAAACCAGTTAAATTTAGTAAAAACAACAAGTGAAAGTTGGCAACATTATCATGCAAATCTAACCATTGTAATGCTGTTTCTAAATACTCATAAAGAGTGGTATTTTGCTCTTCTTCTTGTATGGCATTACTCAAAACTTCAGATAAAAATAAAACTACAGACTGCTTTACAATATTGCTATATACTGTTTTATAAGGCTGATGAACCTGTACTTCTTTAAGCGAGTTTAATGTATTTTTCGAATTGTGATTGGCTACAATTTTCAATTGGGTTAGTGGCTGAAAATAAGCAGCTGTTATACCTTTCTTTTTAGGTTTTAAAACACCTCTAACCATATAAGTTTTAATACCTTCTTCTTGTGTATAGCATTTTACAATTAAACTGGTATCACCATATTTAATGGCACTAAGCACAATAGCTTTTGTAGTTACAATTGCCATTAATTTACAATTGCAATTTTAGCTGTTGCAGTTTCAGAGGCATCATCATTAGACAACAAAACAATATACACACCAGATGAAACTTTAGTACCTGCAAGGTTTCGTTTATCCCAAACTACTTTACCTCCTTGAACTTCTTGCCCCTCTACAACATTGGTTTCATAAACTAAATAGCCTGCAACATCAAGAATTTTTACATTAGTACCTTTAGGCAAATTATTTCCATTTCTACCAGTTATTGTAACAGTATTATGATTTTTTAAAACAGGATTTGGGTAGGCATAAACTTCATCTAAAACTTCACCAAAAGGAGCTACGTTACTATTGTAGGCAACAATTCCTTTTTCAGTAGCAAAGAACACTTTTCCACTTGAATCATCTATAGCAATTTTCAAAATTTTGTTAGATGGTAAAGGCGAATTTTGAGTGCTAAAATTATTCAGGGTAGTTGTTCCTGAAGGATTCGTATATAAAACTCCACCATTTTCTGTTCCAAACCATTTGTTGTCTGCACCATCAACCTTTATTGTATTTACTCTTTGGTCTCCTAACAAGCGTTCACCTACACCATTTTCTTCTATGATTACAGGTTGTGCGTTTAAAACTTCTGCATCAAAAACGGTAGATGCATTTCTAAATACAACCATTCCTGTTCTGGTACCCATCCAAATTCTATTAGATCTGTCTACTGCCACTGTTAACACATCTGTATCTGGCAAATTACCAAGATTTGGCGTGGTTACTAATGCTCTAGTTCTATTGCCATTTTCATTAAAGGCATAAATACCATTTCTTCTAGTACCCATCCAAATGGTTTGGTTGTTATCTATTGCAATTTCACTTAAACCAAAAAAGGTTGGATTGGTTTTTAATCCACTTAAATCATAACTACTCCAAACTCCAGAGGGTGACAACCTTTTAAGCTCATCTGTTCTATTAATATTGGCTACCCAAAGATTGCCTTCTCTATCAAATTTAGAACCGCTTATTCGTAAAGTTACTCTATTAGGTTGTGTGGGTTCTAAATCTTCTAAACCACTATTTAAGTGATTGTAAAATGTGCTTATTTCATTATTCTCTACTACTAAAAGTCCTCCTGTTGAAACCGAATTAATATCACTTGTATCACCAAAAGAACTTATGTAGACTCTATTTTCTGCATTTGGATCTATAGAAACATGATTCAAATCAATCACTGGAAAATTAGGATCAAAAGGTGTATTAAACCATTCTTCTCCATTATAATGACTAAATCCTTGTCTTTTAAATAACGAACCGTAAAACAAATTATAACCTCCATAAACCACCCAAAGGTCGTTGTCTTTTGCTGCTATTGAAAACACATCGTTAGACAAAGGCCCTTCTGGATGAATCTCTGTAAAATCTGCAGCTTGCCCCAAATTTCTAGATAACACTCCAAATTGATTCGTGGCTAAATAAATCGTGTTATTTACAAACAAAGCATCAGAAAGTGTAAAATTAAAATCTGTTGTAGTGTTTATTTCTTGCTGAACATTTAGGCTAGAATCTAATGCTATTGCCTGATTATTTAAAGCAATAATTAGATTAGAATCAGAAGAATTTAAATTGACAATTGGTTCAGCAAAACTTCTAATTTCGGTTAAATTATTATTTACTAGCTGATATAAAGTATTGTTTTCTGCAACATAAATAGTATCATTAAAATTTACAATTCTACTAAATTCTCTATTTGGAAAACTTTGTTGCCAACTATTAAAATCTATCAACAAATTGCTTGTTGCATCTGCTTTAAATATACCATCTTCAGTTGCAGCATAAATAGTATTGTCTAACACCAAAGTTTCATTAATTACTAAAGAAGTAGAATTGTTTCCAATGAAAAAAGTATCACCAAACTCTAATTTTTCTATGTTATATTCTACAGTAGCAAATGGGGTTGCTAGGTATAATGTGTTTTCGAACTCTGCTATATGGTTTATACTTTTAAAACCAGTCTGATTAAAGTTGGTAATATCAGAAGATATCGTAATTTCTCCATTTTCATCAATTACTTCAACTAAGCCATTCTCATAACCAACAACCAATCTTTTGTAGGCTGTACTGTAAAATATGGCAGATGTAGTTTCGCCAGACAAACCTTGAATTGAAGAAAATTTTTCTGTTTCTAATGTGCTTTCATTAAAGGTAAATACAGCATTATCTACCAATGCATAAATTATATTATCTACTTTTACAAAATCTTTTACATTGTTGTAAGAATAAAAATCTTCCCAAGAATTGCTATAATCTATTTGAGAAAAAGTAATAAAAGATAAAAAGGAAAAAAATATAAAAATTGATTTCTTCATAATACATATTAGAGTTCAAATATATTTTAAATACTGTAAATTAACGTAATAAATAAGTACATTAGTACTTAAATATATTGATATTGTCTTAAATAACAATTAATGAGACTAATTACTTTAGATGACTTTATAGACACCTATTTTAAAATAGTTCAAAGAGGTAGTACTTTCATTTTATCTAAATTTACTTTTAATCAAGAGAAAAGAACAAAAAGTGCTTTTGATAATACCTCTTTTATCTCCTCTTATTTTTGGAATATTCCTAAAGTTCAAAAACGATGGAACACCTTAATTTCTGGCGATGAAAACAAAAATTATATAGATTATATTTTAGAGGATTTACTTAAAGATAAAAAGGGTTTAAAACTGCTTTCTATTGGTTCTGGAATAAGCAACAGAGAAATTGAATTGGCTGAAAACAGAACGATTTTTAAAGAAGTTGTATGTGTAGATATTGCTGATAATCTGCTAAATTTTGCTAAAGAGGATGCAGCAAAAAAAGGACTTACTAATATTAAATTTATAGCTCAAAACATTTATGAATTTGATTTTAAAGAAAGTGAATATGACATTGTTTTCTTTAAATCATCACTACATCATTTTAATGAAATTGATAAATTCTTAACCACCAAAATAAGAACTACTCTAAAAAAAGAAGGTTTATTAATTATCAATGAGTTTGTTGGGGCAACAAGACATCAATTTTCAAAAAAGCAAATTTCTGAAATTAATAAAGCCATTAAAATGATTCCTAAGAAATATAGAATTCGTTTTAAAAGTAAATTCCATAAAAACAAATATAGAGGTGTTGGTACCCTAAGAATGATTATTGCAGATCCATCAGAATGTGTAGACTCATCTAGCATAATGCCAAGCATTCATAAAAACTTTAGTACCATTACAGAAAAACCTTATGGAGGAAACCTATTGCTTAGTGCACTTAGAGACATTTCTCATCATTTCTATGAGTTAAATGATGAAAAAGAGAAAGTACTAAATGAACTTTTTCAATTAGAAGATAATTTTTTAAAAAACCATGCATCAGACTACGTTTTTGGTGTATATAAAAATAAGAAGTAGCATATTTTATGGCTTTAGAAATAGAAAGAAAGTTTTTGGTAAAAAACAACGATTATAAACAGCAAGCTTACCTCACAAAAAAAATAAAGCAAGGTTATTTAAATACCGATAAAAGCAGAACAGTAAGAGTTCGTATTCAAGATAATAAAGCCTTCTTAACCATTAAAGGCAAATCTAATGCTGCAGGTACCACCAGGTTTGAATGGGAGATAGAAATTGATAAAAAAGAAGCTGAACAGTTGCTGCTTTTATGTGAACCTTCTATAATAGATAAGACTCGATTTTTGATAAAAAATGAGCATTTAACCTTTGAAGTAGATGAATTTAAAGGAGCAAATGATGGCTTAGTATTGGCTGAAATAGAGCTGAATTCTGAGCAGGAAACGTTTTTAAAACCCAATTGGCTAGGGAAAGAAGTTACAGGCGATATTAGATATTACAACTCTTATATTAGTAAAAAACCTTTTACATCTTGGAAATTATAAATTATAAATACCTAAGAAGTGAGAAAAGCTACCTAACAACACAAAAACGTGAAAAATTGCATGATTATATGGCATTTTCTTAATCGAGTACAAAACAGCTCCAATAGAATAAAAAACACCACCAGCTAGCAAATAATAAAAGTTTTCAGAAGAAATACTCTCCATTAGCGGTTTTATAAAAAACATAACTTGCCAACCCATAAGCAAGTACATTGCAGTAGAAACTTTATCAAATCTACCTGTAAAAAACAATTTTAAAACAATACCTGTTAGTGCAAAAAGCCACACAAACAAAAACATATACCAACCTAAATCTGAATTTAAACCAACCAAACAAAAAGGTGAGTAACTGCCAGCAATTAAAACGTAAATGGCTGCATGATCGAAAATATTTAATTTTCTTCTTTTTTTAGGCTCTGTTGCTGCATGATAAAAAGTTGATGCTGCATACAATACAATCATACTTAAACCGTAAATAATAAAACTTAAGGGTTGCCAAAAACCATCAAAATCAAAAGATTTATATATTAAAAAAGGAAAAGCTACAACACTTAGAACCAAGCCTAGGCCATGAGAAAGAATATTTAATTTCTCTTCTTTTGTGCTATAAAGGTGATTTAAACTCTCGCTCATTATTAGGTCTGTTAGTATCTTTCATGTACTTTTTATCATTTATCAAATCTTGATAAATTAAATCAAAGGTCTGCTTTTTAAGTTGATCAACATCACTTAATTCTAAGTTTTTAGTCTCAATAAATCTATGCTGATGAATTCTAAAAAGTCCTGGGCCACCTTTAAAAAAATCCCAAGAAAAAAGTCGTTTGCAATCATAGTAAACTTGGGGCACAATTGGCATTTCAAATTCTATTGCTAAACTAAAAGCACCATCTTTAAAAGGCCCTAAAATTACGTTTTCTGCAGGAACCAAACCTTCAGGAAAAATAGCCATATTAGTACCATTTCTAAGTTTTTCTTTTGCCATTTTAAAAACTCTTTTTCTACTTTTTGGGCTGCTTCTATCAACCATAATCACAACTCTCTTATAGAAAAAGCCAAAAATTGGAATTTTTACCAACTCTTTCTTTCCAATAAAAACAATAGGGTTTTTACTAAGGGCAATCATTACAAAAGGATCCATCAACGAGCCATGATTAGGACAAAACATATAACTTTTGTCTCTTTCTATTTTCATTTCTCTATCTACCTTAAGTCGAAAACCCATTCCATAAATCAAGATAAAAGACCATAATCTTACCATTTTCCAAAAGGTAGGATAATAAGATTCCTTAGCCGTTAATACCAGCATAAATGGCACCATAATTAAAATGGTGACTATTAAAAGTAGGTAGAACCAAATGCGCCAAATAAATAAAAACGGAATTTTGATAAATTTCAAAGTAGCAAGGTTAATGAGTAGTTTTAAACATTTAAAACTATGGCAAAAATACTAATTTCTTTTCTTTGATATTTTTTGTGCTCAAAACCTTATTTTTGCCTTCTAAAATTAATTTTCGATTTTAAAATTAAATAAATGTCTAGAATTTTAACAGGAGTACAAAGTACAGGAACACCACATTTAGGTAATTTATTAGGAGCAATTTTACCAGCTATAGAAATGGCTAATGATCCTAAAAACGAAGCTTTTCTTTTTATAGCAGATATGCATTCTTTAACTCAAATTAAAGATGGTAAACAGCTAAGAGAAAACACCTACAGCACTGCTGCAACTTGGCTTGCTTGTGGTTTAGACATTAATAAAACAGTATTTTACAGACAGAGTGATATACCTCAAGTAACTGAACTAAGTTGGTATTTGAGTTGTTATTTTCCTTATCAAAGACTAACCTTGGCTCATAGTTTTAAAGACAAAGCAGATCGTTTGTCTGATGTAAATTCTGGTTTATTTACTTACCCAATGTTAATGGCTGCAGATATTTTATTGTATGATGCAGAAATTGTGCCTGTGGGTAAAGATCAATTGCAACATTTAGAAATGACTAGAGATGTTGCAAACAGATTTAATCATGTAGTGGGTGAAACTTTAGTAGCGCCAAAAGCAAAAATACAAGAGAACACCAAATTAGTTCCTGGAACTGATGGTGAAAAAATGAGTAAATCTAGAGAGAATACCATCAACATTTTTTTAACGGATAAAAAGTTAAGGAAACAAATTATGGGTATTAAGACAGATAGTACACCTTTAGAAGAACCTAAAAATCCAGATACTGATAACGTTTTTGCGCTATACAAATTGTTAGCTACTGATACTCAAATTGCAGAAATGAGAGCAAATTATGAAGGTGGAAATTATGGTTATGGTCATGCAAAACAAGCATTATATGAGGTAATTGTAGAGAAATTTGCAACAATAAGAGAACGTTATCATCATTACATGAACAATCAGCATGAAATTGATGAAGCCTTAAAATTAGGAGCTGAAAAAGCAACTGAAACAGCTAACGAAGTTTTACAAAGAGTTCGTGCCAAAATAGGTTATTAAACTAATTGTAAATACAATATAGAAAAAGCCGCTTTTAGCGGCTTTTTTATTTTTATATTAGGGTGAAGATTTACATCCACTGACAAATAATACCACCCATAACTGCAAGTGTAACTATCCAATATCCTGCATTAATAGCCACATATTTAAAAGATTTTTTCTCAAAAACGGCAATGATTCCTAAAATTGGCATTATTAAGAAAAAGCCAAACAAAACTCCATGAAAAGCTCCGTGTTTAAACGTTCTAAATCTATCGCTATAAGTGGCTACAAAATTTTCGAAATACGAATAAGCCTCTCCTGTTTGCTCTGCAAATCCAGGCTCGCCTGCTAAAGTAGAATAAACACCCATTTGATGTATAACCATTGGCATTAATGCAAACGCAATTAAAAGGCTTAACACATAAGAAATGAGTAAAGTTTTAACCATGTTCGTGTCTTTTAAAGACTCTTCTGTAAAACCCATTTGGTTCATCCAAGCTTTTCCAAAAAGAGGACCATACCATACAAAGCCAATAATCATTGGGACTAAGGCTGCTAAAAAAAAGATGTAGAAATTCATTTCCATGATAAAAAAGTTTTTTGGTTGATATTCAAATATAACAAATACCAATTTGATAATTAGTTATTTACAAAAAAAGGCCTCAGAATCACTTCTGAGGCCTTTATGTATTTTGTAGAATTCCTTTAATTTATTTTTAAAGATTTTGCAATGGCTTCTAACTCGAACACAAAGGCTCTTTTATTGACTGATGGTGCATAAGTAAACCCTTCTACCACAATTAATCTATTGTTTGCCTCATCTAATACTGTATAATTCAAAAAAGGACCTGCCATAAAATCATTTTTAACCTCCCATTTACCTCTTGTTTCATAGGCTTTTTTACCATCTATAGTTGCATCAAAAGTAAAAGGAGTGTAGGCTTCTTCTGTAATCATATACATTTTTTCTGGGTCTGAACCAGGTATGTATTTTTTACCTATTGCATTTCTAACCGAAACTATACTGTCTGCAACTGTTGTTTTATCTACTAAAGGCACAGAGTACACCAAAATATTATTGCTACCGGTTTTAGCAATACCACTTGTTAAATGATTACGAAGCCATAAGAACTCTCCTGTATCATCTACTGTATTAAATTTATTAGGAATTGTCATTGAAAGGCCCAATTGTTCTAAGGTCTTGTATTTTTGCTTTGAAGCATCTTTTTTGAAGATACCTTGTGTAAATGCAATATCTGAATCTAAGAAGGTTTTTCTAATTTCTTCTTTTCTGTTTTGAAGAATTTCTATGATTTCTTTATCATCTTTACCCTGAACATAAATAATGGTTTGCGGTTTAGCGTAAACATTTCGTTTAACAGAAAAGTTAGATTTTTCTCCTTCAGATATCACTAATATATTTCTACTAGCTTTCATCATAGAACTAAAACCACTAGGTGCTACTTGAGAAACAGATAAAATTGGTTCTGCTTGTGGTAAACCTACCATTAATTCTCCAAAAGAATTTCTTACCTCTTGGCCAACATCTCCTGTCCAATCACTAATTTTAGCAACAACCATTACCTTGTTAATTCTACCAATAGATTCTTTTAAAATCATTTTATCATTACCAACACAAGAAACTAATAAAATGGATAATACAAATACTGAAAATATTTTTTTCATGGTTTTCTTTTATAAAATTTGATTCAATTGTATGTCCTCAAAGACTATTCCAAATTGAAATTTAATTCTTATTATCTTAAACGTTTTGGATAAATATATAAACGCTGACCAATTTTAAGGTTACTCGTTTTTAAACTATTCCAGCGTTTTATACTGCTTACTCGTACCCCGAATTTATTTGCAATTTTACCCAAATAATCGCCACTTTTTACTTTGTAACGAATGCGTTTATCCATTTCGAAATACTTAGGCAATGGTTTTTCTCTTTTAGCATCGTCTTCATCAGCTAATGCATAAAGCTGTTTTTCTTTGTCTAGAAAATCGATAATTTTACTGCTTGGCAGTCTTAAGGCATAATTTCTATCCTTAATAAACGGAATAATATCTAGCTTATAAGAAGGATTTAAAAAAGTAAGCACCTCTTCAT
Source organism: Polaribacter sp. P097 (assembly GCF_036864555.1). Classification (NCBI taxonomy): domain Bacteria; kingdom Pseudomonadati; phylum Bacteroidota; class Flavobacteriia; order Flavobacteriales; family Flavobacteriaceae; genus Polaribacter; species Polaribacter sp. P097. The sequence goes on from NZ_JAZETJ010000001.1 coordinate 618,428, forward strand.
CAACATTTATTGTTTCTGAAATTTGATCAAAAGAAACTGTTCTTTTTACGCGAACTGTATCTGTTTGAAATTCGAAAAACTTTGGTAACTCAGAGTATATATTGTGATCATTTGCATGTTCAAAAATATACATAGTAGCATAAAATGCAGGCACATAACCTGCAGTTTCTCTTGGTAAATAGGGCCTTATATTCCAATAATTTTTAAAACCTCCAGATCGTTTAATCGCTTTAGAAACATTACCTGGACCTGAATTATAGGCTGCAAGCGCTAAATCCCAATCACCGAAAACATTATATAATTGACTTAGATATTTACAGGCTGCAATTGTTGCTTTAACAGGATCATACCTTTCATCTACATATGAACTCACCTTTAAATCGAACTGTTTTCCTGTACCATACATAAACTGCCATAAACCAGAGGCTCCAACTCCAGATCTTGCCTTAGGTCTTAGAGCAGATTCTACAATAGAAAGGTATTTCATTTCTAAAGGAATATCATATTGATCTAAATATTGCTCAAACATTGGAAAGTAATATTTGGCTTTTGCCATCAATGCTGGGTAATATTTTCCTCTATATAAAAGATAACTATTAATTACTTTTTCTAAAGCAGGATTGTAAGCCAAATCAAATGGTGTTTGATCGTTTAAATGAGATAAACGTTGCTTAAGCAAATCTGTAGTAACTGCTTTCTTAGAGTTGCCAATAATATCTTTATCATCAATTACATATTCTAAAGTGTCTATTAAAGGTGAATTGAATTTATGTCCTACCAATAAACTATCAATCATTTTCAAATCGTCATCAGAAAACAAGTCATCATTTTTAATATCTGCTAGCTTTATATTTGTATTGCTAATAGTATCAATTTTAACAATTGGTAGTGTATCTATTTCTTGTTGTGCAAAGGTTGAAATACTGATAAGTAAAAAGGATAAAAGAAACCTCATAAATTTAAATGTCTAGTTCTAATGCTATTGGGCAATGATCTGAATGTTTTGCTTCTGGTAAAATGTATGCTCTGCTTATTTTATCTTTTAAAGGTTCAGAAACCATTGCATAATCTAACCTCCAACCTTTATTGTTTGCTCTTGCATTTGCTCTGTAACTCCACCAAGAATATTGTTGTAGTTCTTTATTTAAATAACGAAAACTATCTATAAAACCACTGTTGATAAAATTGCCAATCCAAGTTCTTTCTTCTGGTAAAAACCCAGATACACCTTTCATTTTTGGGTTATGAATATCTATCTCTTCGTGGCAAATATTATAATCTCCACAGATGACCAAATTCGGAATTTCTTTTCTTAGATTAGTAATGTATTCTTGAAACTCATCCATATAATTAAACTTGTAATCCAAGCGTAAAGCATTAGTTCCAGAAGGTAAATACAAACTCATGATTGATACATCATCAAAATCTACTCTTAGGTTTCTACCTTCAAAATCCATAGATTCTATTCCTGTACCATACTCAATATGATTTGGTTTTTCTTTACACAAAATTGCTACTGAAGAATAGCCTTTTTTTTGTGCAGAAAACCAATAATGGTAAGGATAACCAGCATCTTCGAACAAAGATAAATCTAATTGTTCTTTGTGTGCTTTAGTTTCTTGAATACAAATTACATCTGGATTTGCGGCTTTCAACCAATCTAAAAACCCTTTTTTTAAGGCAGCTCTAATTCCGTTTACGTTATATGAGATAATTTTCATTCAATGCTATTAGTTTACTTTAACAGGACAATTCTTATACTTTTTTATTAATTACTTTTTTAAAAAACAACCACTTCATTTGCTCTTCTGCACCATGCTGTTTTTCTACAGTTTTAAATTTAGGAGATAAAATATAAGCACCTCCTACATTAATCAGAATTGTATAAATATTAGGCTCATATTCTAAAATCTTATAAATAACTAGGCCAAAAACAATAATTAGAAGTGGGAAAATAAAAGGAATAATATGTTTTAAATTTTTCATTTACAAACTCATTTCTGGAATATCACCTTTAACTACTAAAGTACCTTCTGTTGCTTCCTGAATTTCTTCAACAGAAACTCCTGGAGCTCTTTCTAACAAGTGAAATGCATTGTCTCTTACCTCTAAAACTGCTAAATTGGTAACTACTTTTGTTACACAACCTACACCTGTTAATGGTAAAGAACATTGCTTTAATATTTTTGATTCGCCTCTTTTATTGGTATGCATCATAGCTACAATAATGTTTTCTGCAGATGCCACTAAATCCATAGCTCCACCCATACCTTTCACCATTTTTCCAGGAATTTTCCAGTTGGCAATATCTCCATTTTCTGCAACTTCCATTGCTCCTAAAATGGTTAAATCTACATGCTTACCACGAATCATGGCAAAGCTAGTTGCAGAATCGAAAAAACTTGCTCCAGGCATTGTTGTTATGGTTTGCTTCCCAGCATTTATAATGTCTGCATCTTCTTCACCTTCAAAAGGAAAAGGCCCCATACCTAAAACACCATTCTCAGATTGAAACTCAACCTCTATATCTTCTCTTACGTAATTAGCTACCAAAGTTGGTATACCAATACCTAGGTTTACATAAAAACCATCTTGCACTTCTTGTGCAATTCTTTTAGCGATTCCATTTTTATCTAAAGCCATACTTATTGTTTTTGTCTTACAGTTCTTTGCTCAATCCTTTTCTCATAATTGGTACCTTCAAAAATTCTTTGTACAAAAATTCCTGGAATATGAATATGATTAGGATCTAACTCACCTACTTCTACTAACTCTTCTACCTCAACAACAGTAATCGTTGCTGCACCACACATATTTGGATTAAAATTTCTTGAAGTTCCTTTAAAAACTAAATTACCTGCAGCATCACCTTTCCAAGCTTTTACAAAGGCAAAATCTGCTTTAAAAGCTGGTTCTAAAACATACATTTTACCATCAAACTCTCTAGTTTCTTTGCCTTCTGCTACTTCTGTACCAAAACCTGCAGGCGTATAAAATGCAGGAAAACCTGCTTGTGCTGCTCTACATTTCTCAGCTAAAGTACCTTGTGGTGTTAATTCTACTTCTAATTCACCTGATAACATTTGGCGTTCAAACTCATCATTTTCGCCAACATAAGATGATATCATTTTTTTGATTTGCTTATTCTGTAATAATAAACCCAAACCAAAATCGTCTACACCTGCATTGTTAGAAATGCAAGTAACATCTCTAACATCTAATTTTACTAATTCTGAAATAGCATTTTCAGGAATTCCACAAAGTCCAAAACCACCTAACATAAGAGTCATACCATCTTTTACGCCACTTAAAGCTTCTTGAACACTATTTACTTTTTTGTTTATCATTCTTTTAAAATTTAATGATTTTTAAAAAGATAGAATTTAAAAATCTGTATCTCCTTTAGGAACTATATCTATATTTTCCTCCTCTTTCTTATCGCAATTGATATTTATGCTTAATTCTTCTGGTTTTTCAAAATCATCTTTAGAAATATTTAAAGATTTATCTGCATAACATTTTTGCATAAACAAAGCCCAAGTTGGTAATGCCATTGTTGCACCTTGCCCTTTTGCAATACCCGCAAAATGAGTTGCTCTATCTTCTCCACCTGTCCAAACACCTGTTGCTAAATTTGGTACGATTCCCATAAACCAACCATCTGACTGATTTTGTGTTGTACCTGTTTTACCTGCAATTGCATTTTTAAATCCGTAAGGAAAACCAGTTACAGCACCACCACCTGAAGACCATGAAGATCTTAAACGAACACCTGAACCTGATTGGGTTACCCCTTCTAATAAATTTAAAATTACATAGGCAGATTCTTCACTTAGAACCTCTTGTGTTTCTGGCACAAAATCTTTTAAAACAGTACCGTTTTTATCTTCAATTCTGGTAATGATCATTGGTTTTACTCGTAAACCTCTGTTTGCAAATGTAGAGTATGCACTTACCATTTCTAATAAAGATAAATCGACTGCACCTAAAGCGATTGCAGGATTTGCCTTTATTTCTGTTTCAATACCAGATGCTTTAGCCAAACGTACCACATTTTCTGGAGCTACTTTATCGATTAAATTTGCTGATATTGTATTTACTGAACCTGCTAAACCATCTTTTAACGTAAGCATTCCTCCATAATTTTGTGTAGCATTGTCTGGAGTCCAAGCTTCAGGAATTCCATATTTACCTTTAGGAATTGTATAACGAATATTTGGCAGCTCATCACAAGGAGACATTCTTAATTGGTTAATAGCAGTTGCATAAACAAATGGTTTAAATGTAGAACCAACTTGTCTTTTTTGTTGGGCAACAGCATCGTACTTAAAAAATTTATTATTGATACCACCCACCCAAGCTTTTATATGACCTGTTTGTGGCTCTATTGATAATAAACCTGATCGTAAAAAATGTTTGTAATATTTAATTGAGTCATTTGGCGACATCACAGTATCTTTAACACCTTTCCAAGAGAATACTTTCATTTCTGTTTTAGTATTAAAAATCTTATCTATTTCTTTAACAGGTTTGCCTGCTGCAATCAATCTTTTGTATCTATTTGAATTCTTTTTAGCTCTTTCATAAATACTTCTAATTTGACTTTTTTCTAAATCGTAAAAAGGTGCAGTTCTGTTTCTTGCTTGCTCCTTAAAAAAATACGATTGTAGATTAGCCATATGCTCTTTTACAGCTTCTTCTGCATACTTTTGCATTCTAGAATCTATAGTTACATATATTTTTAAGCCATCTCTAAAAATATCATATTCTTCACCATTTGGTTTTGGGTTATTTCTAACCCATGTGCGCATTACTTTTTGTAAATGTGCTCTAAAATAAGTTGCATAACCTTCATCATGGCTTTCTGGAGTATAATCTAAATCTAATGGCAATTGCTGCAATTTAATTTTTTCATCTTCAGAAATGTAATTGTTTTTAGACATTTGTAATAAAACGACATTTCTTCTTTGTTTTACAATAGCCTCTCTTCTTAAAGGATTAAAATAAGAGGAGTTTTTAAGCATACCTACTAACATTGCAGATTCTTGAATTTCTAAATCTTTTGGTTCTTTTCCAAAATAAATTCTTGCTGCAGAGCGTATACCAACTGCCTGATTTAAAAAGTCATATTTGTTTAAATACATGGCAATAATCTCTTGCTTTGTATATTGTTTTTCTAGTTTAGTAGCAACAACCCATTCTTTCATTTTTTGCAATACTCTTTTAAAAATATTGCTAGAGGCTCTACCTGTAAACAGCATTTTTGCTAATTGCTGAGATATGGTACTTGCACCTCCACTACCTGGTTTTAGAACAGCTCTTGCTGTACCTCTAAAATCGATACCTGAATGTTCGTAAAAACGCTCATCTTCTGTAGCTACTAAAGCATTAACTAAATTTTGAGGTAGCTCATTAAAATGAACAGGAGTTCTATTTTCGGTTGCATATTTACCAATGGTAACACCATCTGAAGAAATTACTTCTGTAGCTATATTGGTTTGCGGATTTTCTAACTCTTCAAAAGTGGGTAACGCTCCAAAACCACCAACAGAAGCTGTAAAAAATAAGCCAGCTAAAATTAAAACTCCACCAAGGATAAGTGCCCAAAACCAAATGATAAACTTTTTAAAGCTTGTTTTTTTCTCTGCCATTTTAATTATTATTTTCGATACTGAAACCAATATCTTGTATACCTTCTAAATTTGAAATAGGGTTAACCTGTCCGTTTTTGCGCATTGCGTGTCGAATATTAAATTGATATTCACCACCTTTTGCAAATTTTATTTGTTCTTTGTAAAAGAGTTTATTTTCTATTACATCTGCAAAACCATCGCCTAAAAATTTTCCTTTAGCATCTGTCATTGCATATTGTAAAGTGTCTATCACTTTATCTCCATTTGGAGCTTTTAATTCAGTAATAACATACAAATTACTAAATTGGTAATTGTTATTATTTCTGATATTGATAAACAAGTTTTTTGGTTGAATAGTATCTGATACATCAAAAATAAATGAGATTTTCTCATGAGATTTCCAACTGCTATCTTGCATTGTTTTATATTCTGTAAACTCTATATTAGAGTTGCAACTGTACAAAATAGCTACTAGAAATAAAATAAAGAATTTATGACTTTTCTTTAGCACTATTCCCATTTTGGTTTTTGTTGTTTTTTCTATTTCTATTATTTCTCCTTGGCTTATTTGGCTTTGTACCTTCAGCTTTTGGTTGATTTTGATTTGGTTTGTTTTTTGGTTTTCTTTTCTGTTGATTGTTCTTGTTTTGATTTGAAGTTTTTGCAACAGTTGCAGCAACCGGTTTTTTCTTTCTTTTGTTTCTGTTGTTTCTTCTTCGTTTACTTGGTTTAGGTGTATCAAAACGTGTTAAACTATCTTGCCCAGCAGCATCCTCAAAACTTACTTTTTCTACAATCTCTACATCAGATTCATACTCTTCTAACGAAATAGATTTTTCATTATTTTTATTTAATTCTATAATTTCTTGAACCTGATCTAGGGTTAAACGAAACCATTTAAAACGTTCTTCTTTGTATGTATACCAAAGATGTTTTTTAAAAATATCCATCTTTACAAAAACAGCATCTCCTTTTTCTGTTTTTAGAACAACATCTTGTTTTGGAAACGATTTTAAAGCATCTAAATAAGTATCTAATTCAAAATTTAAACAACATTTTAACTTACCACATTGCCCTGCTAATTTTAAAGGATTTAAAGATAATTGCTGATAACGTGCAGCAGATGTTGTTACTTTTCTGAAATCTGTTAACCAAGTAGAACAACATAACTCTCTACCACAAGAACCTACCCCTCCTAATCTTGCTGCTTCTTGCCTTGCACCTACTTGTTTCATTTCTACTCTAATTGAAAAAGCACTAGCCAAATCTCTAATTAATTGTCTAAAATCGACTCTTGCATCTGCAGTATAATAAAAAGTAGCTTTATTTCCATCTCCTTGATACTCTACATCAGAAAGTTTCATTTGTAAGCCAAGCTTTCCTAAAATTTCTCTACCTCTTCTTTGGGTTTCTTCTTCTTTAGCTCTTGCTGCTTGCCAAACATCTATATCTCTTTGAGTAGCTTTTCTATAAATTTTCTTAACATCTTCATGATCTTCTGTAATTTTGCGCTTTTTCATTTGCACTTTTACTAATTCTCCTGCTAATGAAATAGTACCTATATCATGACCTGGAGAACCTTCTACAGCAATAATATCACCCATGGTTAAAGGCAAATTATCTACATTTTTATAAAAATGTTTTCTTCCGTTTTTAAAACGTACTTCAAAAATATTATAACGTTCTTGACCACTTGGTAATTTCATATTCGAAAGCCAATCAAAAACAGCTAACTTTTCACTTCCACTACCACAAGAACCTGACCCACAATTCCCATTACTTTTACAACCTCTAGGTACCCCATTTTCTGTTGTACCACAACTTCCACATGCCATGTAAAATATATATTTTAATCCGTTTTTAAACTAAAGCTGTTTTACCAAGTAAATAACAGCATCAATTATAGCCTTGTTTGTTTAAAAACGTACGATTCACAATTTGATAATCAGGCTCCTATATAATTTCCACCCAATCTTCTCTATTTCGTAAATATACGTATTCTTAAAGAATGAAAAAACAGCTTTTTTTAAGATCTAGTTTTTACAAACTTTGCTACTCTTTGCACTAAATTAATCTGTTTTGACAATTAAAATTTGTGCCATTTAGAATTCGCTATCATCTAGTTAGAATTCGTTTTAAAAACAAAAAAGACCTCTATAAAAGAGGCCTTATTATTTATTTTCGAAAAAAATTTAGTTTTTAAATTTTAAAACTTCGCTTCTGCCTTTTTTAAAAATTTGGTTACTGTTTCCTTTACCTTTTCTTAGTTCTTTTTGTTCTTCGTAAGGTAAATGAATAATTTCTTGACAATCTGTGGAACAAGTATTTTCCATCTTTTCTGAACATTCATCACATTGTATAAACAACAAATGACAAGCTTCATTTGCGCAGTTTGTATGGGTATCACAAGGTTTTCCACATTGATGGCAATTGGCAATAACATCATCTGTAATTTTTTCTGCTCTTCTATGATCGAACACGAAGTTTTTACCAATAAATTTATTTTCTATGCCTTCTTCATTTACTTGACGTGTATATTCTATAATACCACCTTCTAACTGAAAAACGTTTTTAAAACCTTTGTGTTTGTAATAAGCAGATGCTTTTTCACAACGAATACCTCCAGTACAATACATCAATAAGTTCTTATCTTCTTTATTGTCTTTTAAATCTTCTTCTATAATGTCTAAAGAATCACGAAACGTATCTACATCTGGAGTAATTGCACCATCAAAATGACCAATTTCACTCTCATAATGATTGCGCATATCAACACACACTGTATCAGGATTTGCCAACATTTCATTAAATTCTTTCGCATTTAAATGCACACCTTTATTAGTAACGTCAAAAGTGTCATCATTAAGACCATCTGCTACAATTTTGTTTCTAACTTTCACTTTAAGTTTTAGAAACGATTTATTGTATTGTTCAATAGCAATATTTAGGCGAATGTCTTTAAGAAAGCTTATACTATCTAGTTGTTCTTTTAATGCGTATAAGTTTTCTGATGGTACAGAAAGCTGAGCATTAATACCTTCATAGGATACGTAAATTCTACCTAATACATCTAGAGCATTCCATTCTAGAAATAACTTATCTCTTAAGATTTGAGGATTTTTAATTTGGTGGTATTGATAAAAAGAAATGGTAAGTCTGTCTTTACCAGCTTTATCAATTAATTCTGCGCGTTCTTGTGCGCTTAACTTATTGTACAGTTGCATGCTATACCTTTTTTTAAGCTGAACATTATTCAGTTTGTGTTCGTAAAATAATTCTCGACAAAATTACAATAATTTTAGCATTCTAAACTATTTTGTTTAAGCAGAAAATAAAGAATAAATATAATCTTAAGAAAAATCACCAGATATTTATAATGCTTTTGTTTAACGCTACTAAAAGTAGTTATAACAACCTATTTTCATCCTTAAAGAAATCATAGAAAAGGAATTTTTACAACAATCTGTTAAATTTTAAACATCTGTAAATATATTAGTAAATATTTATTAAAATAATGGCTAACATGTATTTAGTTCTCATCTTTGTAAAAGAATTTAGAAACAAAATTTAAAATAATGAAAGTAGCAGTAGTTGGTGCAACTGGTATGGTTGGCACAGTGATGTTAAAAGTATTAGAAGAACGTAATTTACCTATAACCGAATTTATACCTGTAGCTTCTGCTAGATCTGCAGGAAAAAAGTTAAGTTATAAGGGTAAAGAATTTACAATCGTAACCTTAGAAGATGCTGTAAATTTAAAACCAGACATCGCTTTGTTTTCTGCAGGTGGAGACACCTCTTTAGAATGGGCTCCTAAATTTGCAGAAATGGGTACTACAGTTATTGATAATTCTTCTGCTTGGAGAATGGATGCTGATAAAAAATTAGTTGTACCAGAAATTAATGGTGATGTACTAACAGCCGAAGATAAAATTATAGCAAACCCAAACTGCTCTACAATTCAGTTAGTTATGGCGTTAGCACCTTTACATGAAAAATATACCATGAAACGTTTAGTAGTTTCTACCTATCAATCTGTTTCAGGAACTGGGGTAAAAGCTGTACAACAATTAGATAATGAAGAGGCTGGAATTGATGGAGAAATGGCTTATCCTCATAAAATTGGTAGAAATGCACTACCTCATTGTGATATTTTCTTAGACAATGGTTACACCAAAGAAGAAATGAAGTTGGTGAACGAACCAAAGAAAATTTTAAGAGATGATTCTTTTTCTGTAACTGCAACTGCAGTTCGTATTCCTACAGCTGGTGGTCATTCAGAAGCTGTAAATGTGCAGTTTGAAAATGATTTTGATTTGGCAGAAGTACGTCAATTATTAAATGATTTTCCTGGTGTTATTGTACAAGATGATTTAGACAACAATATATACCCAATGCCAATTAATGCTCATGACAAAGATGAAGTTTTTGTTGGACGAATTAGAAGAGACGAATCTCAAGAAAATACCTTAAATTTGTGGATAGTTGCAGATAACTTAAGAAAAGGTGCTGCAACAAATACAGTTCAAATAGCTGAATATTTAATTGCAAATAATTTAGTTTAAACACATTTATGGCAGATTTTCACAAAGTAAACATACAAGAAGTTAAACAAGAAACCGCAAACGCGGTTTCTGTTTTATTTGATATACCTGAACAATTAAAGCAAGATTTTAATTTTGTTTCTGGGCAATACATAACACTACAAACCATTATTAATGGTGAAGAAGTTCGAAGAGCTTATTCCATTTGTTCTACACCAAAAAGTAACGAAATTAGAGTTGCAATTAAAGCTGTAGAAAACGGAACGTTTTCTCAATATGCAACCACTGAATTAAAAACTGGTGATTCCATTGAAATTTCGGCTCCAGAAGGTAGATTTGAGCTAAAACCAGAAGCTAACAAAAATTACATTGCATTTGCTGCAGGTTCTGGTATAACTCCTATTTTATCTATGGTAAAATCGGTTTTAGAAAATGAACCTTCTGCAAACTTTACTTTAGTTTATGGTAATAAATCTGTTGCAGACACCATTTTTTACGAGGAGTTAAATGCATTAAAAGAGAATTATCCAAATCAATTTAAGCTACATTATATTTTTAGTAGAGAAGAAGTAAAAAACCAGTTAAGAGGAAGAATCGATAAAAGTGTTACAAATTACTTTGTAAAGAATATGTACAAAGAAACCACTTTTGATGATGCTTATTTATGTGGCCCAGAAGAAATGATTAATGCTGTTACTAGTACTCTTAAAGAAAATTACTTTACAACAGAAAATATTCATTTTGAATTATTTACAGTATCTGTAGATGAAGAAGCTCTTGAAGAAGTAAAAGAGGGTACCACCAAAATAACAGTTTTGTTAGATGATGAAGAAACTACCTTTAGCATGCAACAAACAGATGATATTTTAGCAGCTGCATTGCGTAATGATTTAGATCCTCCTTATTCTTGTCAGGGTGGAGTTTGTAGTTCTTGTTTAGCTAAAGTAACAGAAGGTAAAGCTGTTATGGTAAAAAACACTATTTTAACAGATGGTGAAATAGAAGAAGGATTTATTTTAACATGCCAAGCACACCCAACAACATCTACCATTTCTATTGATTTTGATGACGTTTAAAATCCTTATTTTTGTAAAATATGGATATTTACGACTTTAAAAACGCTTTACTTATTGGCTTTTTCATGGCTTTTATGATTGGGCCTGTATTTTTTATGCTGATTCAAACTAGTATTTTAAAAGGTGCAAGAGCAGCTATTGCTCTAGATTTAGGCGTGATTTTGGGCGATATTTGCTTTATATTAATTGGCTATTATGGAAGTAGATCTTTATTAGAAAAAATTAAAGACGATCCTAGATTGTTTTTTATTGGTGGTTTAGTACTTATCATTTATGGCTTAATTACCTATTTTGATAGAGAAAATAAAAAGCAAGCATTAGAATCTGCCAAATCTATAGAAGTGCCTATTGTAGAAAACAACTACCTTAAATTATTTGTAAAAGGATTCTTTTTAAATTTCATAAATATTGGTGTTCTGGCTTTTTGGCTAGGTACTGTATTAGTAATTGGGCCTGCCTTAAAAATGAATCAAAATGCAATATTTTTATATTTTGCTACAATCATTTTAGGATATTTTATCACAGATTTATGTAAAATAGTATTGGCAAAACAATTAAAAAGTAAAATGACACCTGCTGTAATTTATAGAGTAAAACGTGTTATGGGAATCATATTGATTGTTTGCGGAATTTATTTAATGCTTATGGGCTTTATTCCTAAAGAAAAAATAAACGAATTCTTAACTTAAGAAATAAACAAATTGACATAATAAAAAAGGTGAAGCTATAAGCTTCACCTTTTTTATTATATCTACTGATTATAACTATTTTGCGAGATAGGCATTGTTATCTAATTTAACATCTGCCATTAATCCACTTTTATCAATAGTTACAGATTTTACAGCTTTTGCTGCATCAAAAGAATATGTTGGAATAGCCCATGCCCAATCTTCTAAAACAGTTGCAGTTGTAGGCTTAACACCTCTCATAATACGCAAAGGAATATTAAAATTTTCTGTAGATCCATCAGTATATTCTACCTCTAAATCTATTGGCATTGGCATTTTACCAATTCTTTCTAAAGTAATGGTTTTGCCATTTACAGATTTAACTCCATAATCTATAGTGTGCGTAGTTTGTGTCCATTCGTTTAAATACCAGTCTAAATGTATTCCAGAAACTTTCTCCATTGAACGTTTAATATCATTTGGAGTTGGATGTTTAAAACTGAAATCGTCAAAGTACTTTTTTAAACCTTTAGCCACATTTTCTGAACCAATAACATATTCTAATTGCGATAAGAAAATATTTCCTTTAGAGTAACTTGCAGTACCATATGCCCAGTTTGTGTTATATCTATCTGCATGTGTAGAAAGAGATTCTTCATAACCTCTGTTTACAATTGTTCTATAGCCTCTATAAGAACCAGAATGCGGATTTTCTTTATTCTCGTTTAAAATTTCGTTTTCTGCTTTGTTAGAAATATAACTTGTAAAACCTTCATCCATCCAAGGATGTAAACTTTCGTTAGAAGCTAACAAAAATTGAAACCAAGTATGAGCCATTTCATGAGCAGTAACACCAAATAAGCTTCCATATTTACGCTTACCTGTAATTAAAGTAGCCATAGCATACTCCATACCTCCATCTCCACCTTGAATTACCGAGTATTGTTCATAAGGATATTTACCTACATTCTCAGAAAAATATGCCATTAACTCTGCAGTTTGTGGTTGTAGTTTTTTCCAATTTTGTAAATATTCACCTTCTAAAGTTTTCTTGTAGAAAAAATGTAAAGTTGGGCCAGAAGGCATTTTTAAAATATCGTGATTGTACTCAGGGTCTGCAGCCCAAACAAAATCATGTACGTTTGGAGCTTTAAAATGCCATGTTAATTTATCACCTTTAGGTAAATTTAATGGTTGATTTTTATCTGCATAATTATGACCAACTTCTTGCGGATTTTGCAAATAACCAGTACCACCAACTACATAATTTTTATCTATGTGTAAGGTAACATCAAAGTCTCCCCAAACACCATGAAATTCACGTGCTATATATGGTGGAGTATGCCATCCTTGAAAATCATACTCAGCCATTTTAGGATACCATTGAGCCATAGAAAGCGCAACATTTTCTTTACTATTTCTTCCTGAACGTCTTATTTGCACTGGCACTTGCGCATCAAATACCATATCAAAAGTTACAGTTTCTCCTGCTTTAATAGGCTTTTGCAATTTTACTTCTAAAATTGTACCTACAGTTTCATAAGTTACTGCAGCACCATCTTGTTTTAAAGAATTTACTTTTATGTAACCAATCTCATTGGGTTTTAATTTGCTGATTCTATCTCCTACTCTTCTGTCTGGATCTGCAATGTTTAATGAACGAACATCCATTTGAGAACCAGGTTGAAACGCATTAAAATATAAATGATAAAAAACACGGTCTAAATCGTCTGGAGAATTGTTTGTGTACACTAATTTTTGTGTTCCTTTATATTGATAGTTATTTACATCCATATCAATATCCATAGTATAATCTACCTGTTGTTGCCAATAACCATTAGCATTCGAAGACGTTTTATTTTTTGTATTGTCTGAGTACTGAACGTCTTTAGTTTCTGCACAAGCAACAAGCATACCTACAGATACTAGTAGAAGTAATAATTTTCTCATATAAATTGATTTTTTAAGTGTTTATAAAAGTATAAAAATAGCAACAATCTTTAATTGTTTGGTGCTATTATTTTTTGTTTGATATATAATCTGCCAATTGTAAGGCATTGTATGCATTTACAATTCTTCCTGAAACTGAAAGTTCAGAAAACGGAATTAATTCACCTTCTGGATTACTTTCTGATTGAGAACCAGGTTTAATGACATTAAAGTTAATTTTAACTCCAGAATTCATTAAAATTTCTTTTACCTCTTTCGCTGATAAATTAGGATAATAACCTCTTATTAAAGCTGCTACTCCAGCAGTTGAAGGTGCTGCCATAGATGTACCACTTAAAGCCTCGTATTTATCATTTGGTACAGAAGAATAAATATCTACACCAGGTGCAAAAACATCTACATTGATTTTACCGTAATTAGAAAAGTTTGCTGGTAAATTTTTATCGTAAGCCAAACTACTTGCGCCAATGGTTATTACATTATCTGCAAATTCAGTAATCATGTCTTTAGAATCTGTTGGATAAGATGCTCTAGTGTCTATATTTTTACCATCATTACCAGCTGCATTTACAATTAAAACATCACTGTCTGCAGCGTATTTTATAGCATCGTAAACCCAGTCTTTATTTGGCGAAAAACGTTTACCAAAACTTGTATTTATAATTTTTGCTCCATTATCTACAGCATATCTTATACCTAAAGCTACGTCTTTATCATGCTCATCTCCATCAGGCACAATTCTAACAGTCATAATTTTTACGTTGTTTGCTACACCAACAGCTCCTATATTATTAGTAGTATTTGCTGCTACAATACCTGCAACATGAGTACCATGTTTTGCAGCATCTGCAGTACCCAACACATTATTATTACCATAAAATTTATCTGAAATGTCATACAGATCATCGCCTAAAGTTTGACGATAATTCATTTCTAAATCATAACCCTTCATTGCTTTTTTAATCTCGGTTAAATATTCTACAACCTTTTCATGTTCTTCATTTAGGTTCTCTTCGCTCATGCCTTGCTGTAAAATATTGGCTACATTTTTAATTTTAACTAAGGTTTTTAAGTTTGGCGCTTTTAGACCATTTACCAACTCTAAAGTTAAATCTTCTTGTTTTGCCAATTCTTTAACTGCAGTAAAATCTTGCTGAATTAAACCTAATGTTATTAGGTAATCTTCCATTTTACTGATTTCTGCTTCCTTTTCAATAATTGTAGCATCGTATTCCTTTACCAACTTTAAATACGCATCATATTCTTTTTTAACTTCTTCTGATAAAGTTGCTACATCAACATCAGCAAATTTTGTTTTTCCTTTTTTTACCAATCTTGTTATTTCTAACTGATCTATAGTAACAATATCTCCTGCTTTATTGCCAAGAAAATTCCATCCAAAGACATCATCTTCAAAACCGTTGTTATCATCATCTATATTATTGTTATCAATTTCTGATGGGTTTATCCAAAGTACATCTTTTAAATCTTCGTGTTTTACATCTACCCCAGAATCTGCAATTGCAACAATCACTTCTTTACTTTTCTTACCTTCTAAAAATTGATATGCTTTAGCTAAACTCATACCAGCAATAGAATCTTGAGTAATATCTAAATGCGACCAAATTTGAAAATCACTTTCAGATAAATCTGTTTTTTTTGCTGGAGTTGTGTTTATTTCATTAAAATTTGGCTGAACAACTACTGTTTGTGTTGTTTTACAGCCAACCAAAAAAAGTGCTATGAAAGCACTTAAAAAATACGCTCTTACATTTCTCATTTCTATATGTTTTTTAACTAAATATTTCTGAAAATTTGTGTGTTGTGTTAAGTCTAACTCCTTTTTCTGTGTGCTTTACAGTGCAAATTTCATTATGTGCATCGTGCTCTAAAAATAGATAGAAATTTTCATCTGCAGCAAGGTTTAAAAAGTCGGCCTTTTCTTTAATGGTAAGTAATGGTCTAGTGTCATAACCCATAACATATGGTAGAGGTATATGACCAATTGTTGGTAATAAATCTGCCATAAAAACCAAGGTTTTGTCTTGGTATTTTAGTTTTGGCAACATTTGCTTTTCTGTATGACCATCCATAAATAAAACATCGAAACCTATTTGCTCTTGATAATTACTATTTATAAATTCTAACTGACCATTTTCTTTAATAGGATTTATATTTTCTTTTAAAAATGATGCTTTTTCTCTTGGATTTGGTTCTGTTGCCCAAGACCAATGTTTATCATTAGACCATACTTTGGCATTCTTAAATGCAGGTATTAATAGCCCATCTTTGTTTCTTTCAATAACACCTCCACAATGATCAAAATGTAAATGAGTTAAAAAAATATCTGTGATATCATCTTTATGAAATCCTAAATTTTTAAGGGAAGTATCTAAAGAAAAATCACCAAATAAATAATAGTAACCAAAAAATTTATCTGACTGCTTATTTCCTAGACCTGTATCAACCAAAATTAATCGATCTCCATCTTCAATTAACAAGCAACGCATGCTCATTTCTATTAAATTATTTGAATCTGCAGGATTTGTTTTTTGCCAAATAGTTTTAGGTACAACACCAAACATTGCACCACCATCTAATTTAAAATTTCCTGTTTCTATTGGGTAAATTTTCATCTTCTTAGTAACTTAAGTTTGTTACAAAGATGTTAAAAAAAAGATTGTTAATCGTTAAGAAAAATCTAAAGATTGAGTTTATTATAACTACAATTCTATTTATAAATTACTAAAAGAATCATCTAGATATACTAGTCTTTCTTGTAGCCAATTTTGCAAATGATTATAATGCTCTTGATTGGCTGTTTTATTAAGTTTATTTTGCCAAATTAAAAACTCTCTTTCATAAATTTTTTCATCCGAAAATTTAGAGTAAAGTACATTTATTTCTTTAAAAAGAGACTCATTAGAAAACTCTTTAGCCCTTAATTTTTGCCATCGGTTTTTTAATTTCTGTTTATAATTGTTAGGATTTTCGTTGATTAACCTTTTTAGCAGTCCGTTTTCTAATACAATTTTGCTGGTAAAATATTGTGGCTTGCCATCTTGTATTACACCCCAAACACCATCTAAATCCCAAGGAACAAAAAAATAAGGTTCATTCTTGTCATACCTAGCCAAATAATAATTTTTACCCATATTATCTGTTGCACCCATTAAATTTACAAAAATGTAATAATCTATAGCGTTAGAAATGTTGATTTTACTTTCAATTTTATCTTTAAATTCTTGAGAAGAACTGTTGATAACTAAGTTTGAAAAACTAACTAGATTATTCCAGTAATATTCATCATTTATCACAGGATATTTAATTTCCCAACCATTCCATTTAGGATCTATATAAATTGGTTTTTCGACTATTTTCTCAAAACTAGGACCACCTTTATAAGAATCAGCTTTGAATAATTCTCCACGAATTTCAGCCTCTTTGTTCTTTTTTAGATTCAGTTGTTTTCTATCTATACTTTCTGATAATTGATAAACTCCATAATATTCATGGTTTTTAAATACTTCTACAAACTGAATATTGAAACCACTTTTAGCCTCTGGTTCTTGATTAGCGTAATAAGGTGTATTAATGCTATTCCATAAATTTGTAGCTATTGCAGATCTTATTCGTAAAGGCTCATTAAACATGGCATCTAAGATCCAATCATCATCAGATCGTAAATTCTTAAATTGAATATTTCTACTTTTCTTACCTAAACTATCTTTCCAAAATTCTAAATCGAAAGATTTTTTATTGAATGATAAAGATAAATTACCTCTATGTCTTAGACCTATAATTGACTGCTGATAAGAATTACTTTCATAATAAGAGAAGCTACCAACAATTTTATTTTTACTATTTATTTTATTTTCATCAAAACCAATTTGAATAATAGGAAGCTTAGTTAAATAAAGTTTATAATCAGAACCATCATTAGTTATAGAATATACTTCGTTATAATTCCATTCTAAGTCATTTGGTATTTCAATTTTCAAATTTTCTGTAAAACCTATTGATTTTCTATTTTTTATAGAATTAAAATCTGATACATGCCACAAAATAATTTTATGCTGTTCATCTACTTGAAAACTATTTAGTTTTGCTTTTGTAATCTGAGCAAAACTTATTGATGGCATTATACAACTAAATAAAAGTAGTAATGTTATAGAAAGTCGATTCATAAAAAGTAATCTTTTGGCTAAAGCTAATTTAATGTATTATAATTAATTAACTATGATAAACTGGTCAATAGCTCTTTTTGAAAGAAGAAAAATAGCTAAAAACAAAAAACTCTGATAAGTTAATTATCAGAGTTTTTTTGAGGTGTCTAGCGGATTCGAACCGCTGTACATGGTTTTGCAAACCATTGCCTAGCCACTCGGCCAAGACACCTTTTAATTATTGGATTGCAAATTTACGGAAATTTACAAAGCTTGCAAGCATTTTTTACTTTTTGATTTTCCAAGGAGGATTTATTCTATTCTCTCCTGCATAATATAAAATCAACTGATTGTTGGCTGTATCTTTTAATCGTGCTTCACGCCATAACCAAGATTTATCATTTGGTAATTCATCAAAAACGATTCCTTTATCCTTTAGATTTGCAACTTTTTCATCTAAATCATCACACTCAAAGTAAATAGAAGTTCCAGAATTTTGAGGCAACTCTTCTACTTTATGAATAGAAAAAGTAGAATTACCATCTGGACATATAAATCTTACATAATTTGGCAGTGCATCAACTATTAAATCTAATCCTAAAGTTTGATAAAATGCAACCGCTTTTTCTAAATCTAAAGCAGGTATTGTTACTTGATTTAGATTCATTGGATTTATCTTTTTTTAGACAAAACGATTACAACTTCCTCAACATTTCCGCCAATAGGTGGATTGATTTTAGAAACAGCAACAGTTGCTTTTTTAAGCATCTTTATCTCTGTAAAAAATCGATCTAAAATTCTTTGTGCAACCTCTTCTAACAATTTAGATCTAATTTGCATTTCTTCTTTAACAATATGATTTAAATGAACATAATCTACTGTATCTGCTAAATCATCTGTCTTTGAAGATTTCTTTAAATTGGCTTTTACTTCAACATCTACTCTATACCAAGAACCTATCTTAGCCTCTTCATCTAGACAACCATGAAAAGCATAAAGTTTTATATTATTAACTTTTATAATTCCCATTTATGCTTCTTTATTAGGTGTTTCTATCTTTTCCCACATTTTATCTGTGTTCAATCTAAATGAACCTAAATATTCAAAGCTACATTGCTCTGGAGCTATAATTGATAAAAAAGGTTCGTTATTTTTATTGTTGTACAAATGATAATTTTCGCCAAAAATAGGCTCGAAACTAAATTTGGCATTATAAATTAAATCATTGTACTGAAACTTTTGCATTAAAGCTTCATACTCTTTCTTAACCTCGTCAAACTTAGATTTCAATTGTTTGTTTACACGTTGAATACCATCGTTTTTCCAACTGGCTGTATTTAATGGTTTAATTACAGGAGAGCTTGCAGACGTACCATAAGGCTTTAGAGCAGCATCATACTGTTGAGTTTCCTCATTAAAAACTACTAAATCTGGTTTTTTACTTTCTTTCTTCATAAAGTGTAAAGGTTACATTCTATACTGCATTATTAACTTCAATCCAATATCCATTTGGGTCTTGAAAATAGATTTGTAAAACACCATCTGCTCTAACATAATCTTTATTTACAGAGCCAATCCAATCTGAAAAATCAATGTTTAAACTCTCCAAGTGTTCTGAAAAGGAAACTAAATTTTTGGTTGATAAGGCAAAATGAACAGCTTTATTGGTAACTACCTTAAAATCTGGCCTAGGAATAACATGTAACTGAATTTTATCATCTAGTAATAACCATCTTGTTTTAGATGTAGATGCTGTATTTGCTATTTCTTTAAAATCAAATACTTTTTTGTAAAATGAAATAGATTCATCTACATCTTTTACAGAGATTGCAATATGATCAAAAGAAAAATTAGGCATTTTTAAAACTTTTTTCAAGATTACAAAAATACGATAAAAATCAACGGATTAGAAGGTTCTAGCTCGTGAAAAAATCAAAAACATTGCTAATTGCACTGGTTTTTGTTTTATAAAATTCGGTATAAGTACATCTCTCACAAGTTACACTTGTAAATTTCTGGTTTTGAATATCAAAAATTTTTGATAAAGTACCACCTGTTGCTCTCATTTGACCCAATTTATACGTTTTATTATTACACTTTGGGCAAGTATAATTACTAATTTGATTACTCATAGTTTATCTTGTTTATTTTATTAGAGCATTAATTTACGATTTTGTTACAAATACTCAATAGCTGAAAAGTATTTTATGTAATTTTGTAGCTCAATTTATATAATAAATATAGGATGTCTGAAGAGAATAAATCACTGAATTTTTTAGAGCATATTATAGAAGATGATTTGGCTAATGGAATGCCAAAAGACGATTTACGTTTTCGTTTTCCACCTGAACCAAATGGCTATTTACACATTGGTCATACCAAAGCAATTGGTATTAGTTTTGGCTTAGGTGAAAAATACAATGCACCTGTAAATTTAAGATTTGACGATACAAATCCTGCCAAAGAAGAACAAGAATATGTAGATGCAATTAAGGAAGATATAGCTTGGTTGGGTTACAATTGGGCAAACGAATGTTATTCTTCAGACTATTTTCAACAATTATATGATTGGGCAATATTATTAATAAAAGATGGTAAGGCTTATGTAGATTCTCAAACTTCTGAAGAAATGAGAATTCAAAAAGGCACACCAACTGAAGAAGGTACAAACAGCCCTTATAGAAACAGATCTGTGGATGAAAACTTGGAATTATTTCAAGGAATGAAAGAAGGTAAGTTTAAGGAAGGGGAACACGTTTTACGTGCTAAAATAGATATGGCTAGTCCAAATATGTTAATGAGAGACCCATTAATGTATAGAATTATGTACAAAGCTCATCATAGAACTGGTTCAGATTGGTGCATTTACCCTATGTATGATTGGACTCATGGAGAAAGCGATTATATAGAACAAATTTCTCATTCTTTATGTTCTTTAGAATTCAAGCCACACAGAGAATTATACAATTGGTTTGTAGAAAATGTTTATAAATTTAGCGAATCAGAATATCCAAATCCACCAAAACAACGTGAGTTTTCTAGGTTAAACTTAAGCTACACTATTATGAGTAAGCGTAAGTTATTAAAACTAGTAGAAGAGAAAATTGTTTCTGGTTGGGATGACCCTAGAATGCCTACAATTTCTGGCTTAAGAAGAAGAGGATATACACCTGCTGCTATTAGAAGCTTTATAGAAACAGTTGGAGTTTCTAAACGTGAAAACGTTATTGATGTTG
Organism: Polaribacter sp. P097; assembly: GCF_036864555.1. Lineage (NCBI taxonomy): Bacteria > Pseudomonadati > Bacteroidota > Flavobacteriia > Flavobacteriales > Flavobacteriaceae > Polaribacter > Polaribacter sp. P097. The sequence continues at coordinate 639,701 of NZ_JAZETJ010000001.1, forward strand.
CACTTTTAGAATTTAAAATTAGAGAAGATTTAAACAAAACTGCAAAAAGGGTTATGGGTGTTTTAGACCCAGTAAAAGTGGTTATTACAAATTATCCTGAAGGAGAAGAAGAGCTTTTAGACGCAAGTTATAATGACTATGAAGAGGGCTTTGGTAGTAGAAAAGTACCTTTCTCAAGAGAAATTTATATTGAAAAAGAAGACTTTAGAGAAGAGGCTAACAAAAAGTTCTTCCGTTTAAAATTAGGGAAAGAGGTTCGTTTAAAAAATGCTTACTTCATTACCGCAAATAGCTGTACTAAGGATGAAAATGGAAATGTTATAGAAATTCAATGTACTTATGACCCATTAACAAAATCTGGCAGTGGAACTCCTGAAAGCATGCGAAAAGTGAAAGGAACCTTACATTGGGTTTCTGTTAAACACGCTATTAAAGCAGAAGTTAGAGCTTATGATAGATTGTTTTTAGATGAAGCACCTGATTCGCATAAAGACAAAGATTTTATGGAATTTTTGAATCCAAATTCTTTAGAAATTATTGATGCCTACTTAGAGCCAAGTTTACAAACTGCTGCAATTGGAGAACGTTTTCAATTTCAAAGGTTGGGTTATTTTAACGTAGATTATGACTCAAAACCAGAAGCTTTGGTATTTAACAAAATTGTTGGTTTAAGAGATAGCTGGACTAAGAAATAAGTATTTAAATTGCATTTTGTTTTATGAAAAAAATAATCATTTTAAGCTTTATAGCTTTATTAGCTTGTAATCAAAAATCAAAAGTTAGTGTTTTAGAAGCACCTATTGCCTGTGGCCAATGCCTGTTTGAATTAGACTCAGAAGAAGGCTGTAGTTTGGCTGTTAAAGTTTTAGACAAACCTTATTTTGTTGATGGTTTTGGAATTGATGATTTTGGTGATGCTCATGATGAAAACACTGGATTTTGCAACGTTGTTAGAACCGCCAAAATTGAAGGAGTTATAGAAAATGATAGGTTTGTTGCAAGTTCTATTGTAATGGTAGATTAACAATTACCTAGCAAATCTATATGTAGCCTTAATTAAAAAAGTATCGTTAGCTGGCGCTTCAAAAACTTGATTGGAGACACTATCAACTAAGTCATTTGCAGGATCAACACTACCTACAGATCCTCTTGCCCAAACAAAAAACAACTCTGAGCCTGGTATATATTCCCATCTTGCTACTAAATTAGTTTGAAGTTGTACAAAAGAAAAATCTGGATTTTCGAAACTATAGTCTGTGGTTCCATCTCTATTCTCATCAATTAAATAGGTCTCATTTTGAGTACTTATTTGATTCGAATCGTAAATAGAAATTCTATCATTAATACTATTTGCAATAGGATTTACTACATAATTTAAATCTGTAAATCGTCCTTTAGAAATAAAAGGTTGACCATAAAATTGTAAAGAAATATTTGGTGTAAAGCTATAATTTAAACGAAGTGTAGTTGTTAATGTTTGGTTTTGAATTTCTCCTAAAATATATCTTGCATCAGTGTTAAAATTAGTTTCGGTAACATATTGAGTAGCATCATATAAATTAGCATACTCTATATTTAAAGACATGCTAAAAGCATCAAAAGGCTGATAATTTGTTCTGATAACAAATCGATCTCTAGAAGTTACATCTTCTTGGCTATGTCTATTTGAATATCCTAAAGTAAAACTAAACATTCTGCTCCTATCAGAATTGAAAAATAAATAAGCAAAACCAGTATTTGGTCTTCTAAATCTTGGACCACCTCTTAAAAAGAAATTATCATAAAAATGAGTATTTAAACCATAACCAATTTCTGTTGACCAATTGTTGATCCAATTTACATTACCCTGAACTTCGAATCGAATTCTATTTAAATTACCTTGAAAATCATAAAATGCACCTTGCTCAAATCTGGCATTGATATTTCTGTAAGTTTCTGTTGGCACTTGCCATAAATAACTAAGATTTCCAAACTGAATAATCTCATCTGTTCGTCTTAAAAAACCAACATCGTTTAACTCCAGCTCTGGAGACCTCCAAATTGCGCCACCATTAAACCTCCAATTTCCACCTCCGTTTTTACCTAACTCTATTCTACCCCCTGTACCAGTCAATGAAGTTTTATTAGGATCTACAGAAACATGAGTAGCATCTACTCTCTGAAAATTGTGTCTTAATGTTGTTTGGGTTTGAGTGATAGCTTCTGTACTACCTAAAACATGGCTCATTATGACATTACCATCTAAATAATAATCTCTATTGTGCCAGTTGTGCTGAAAATCGATTCCTCCTGAATATGCTGCTTTGTGCAACTCATTAAAATCACCATCTAAATGTCTATTTGTAGCCGTAAAAATACCTCCAATAAAAGAGTTTCTTTCATTAAAATCTTTCTGAACTCGAGTTACAAAATAATTGGTTAAAGGTTCTACAATTTCTTCTCTTGTGCCACCATTAACTTCTCTAACCTCTGCAAACTCATTTCCAGTTACACTTTCCAAAACTCCTATAGACCAGCCATCTCTAGTTTTTCCAGAAAACTTTGCAGCTCCTAATATTCTTGAATTTTGCGGCTCATTTGCATATTCACCAAAAGCAAGGTTTGCACTTCTATGAGGATTTCTACCTATTCTTCTACTATAGAAAAGATTATCTCTACCATTAGCAAATTCATAATCGAAAATATTGCTGTTTTCTACAAAAAATGGTCTTTGCTCTCTAAAAAATATCTGAAAACCATCTAAAGCAATTGCTCCTGGATCTGCTTCTACCTGACCAAAATCAGGATTAACAGTTAAATCTAAGGTAAGATCGTTAGTAATACCAATTTTTGCATCTAAACCTGCATTGAATTTAAAATCGCTTCCTGTTCGAAAAGGATTGCCAGCTTCTGGAGGATAAGTATCGTATTGCATGACCGTAAATGGCTGAATCTCTAATTGCTTTTGCGCCTTTAAATCTTTTAACCCATGCAATTCACCTGCTTCACTTATAAAACCTGCTTGATCGTTAGGAATTCTTTGCCACAAAGATCTTTCTTGCAGCCTAAAAATGGTTCTATTAACGTTAAAACCCCAAATTTGTTCTTTTGCTTTCCCAAATCGTAATTGACTAAAAGGAATTTTCATTTCAGCCGTCCATCCTTTATCATCTACTTTGGCATCTGTATACCAAATTGGGTTCCAACTGTCATCCCAATTTTCACCATTTTGAGAGGCAAATTCTTCACCTTTAACACCGGCTGCAGTTGTTGTAAAAACAAAGGCAGTTCTTTTATCATGATAACTATCAATAATTACATTAATTCTATCTCCTGCAAAACCATCTCTTCTACTAAGTCTTTGTTGAATTAATTCAGGGTTTGCATCCCAAGCACGCAAAGCAACGTAAAGATATTTATCATCATACATAACTTTAAACATTGTTTGATGTGCAGGATCTGTGCCTTCATCTGGATCTTTTTCTGTAAAGTCGGTAGACCACTCTACAACATCCCAAGCAACATCAGAAACATCACCATCAATAATTGGTTTTTCAATAAGTTTTTTGGTGGTGTATATTCTTTTCGGAATTTTAGTAGTGGAATTATCTTGAGCATTAATCTTTGCTGAAAAAACAGCTATCACTGATAAAAAAAGTAAAAATTTCCCCATTTAATTGCCTTAAATTTTATAAAATTTCTGATGAAAAAAACTCTTGAATTCAAGTGCAAAAATACCTCTCTATTTTCTTAAGTTTATGTTAATTATTTTAAGATTTACAAATCGAAAAAGAATTGCAAAAAAATATATTAAAGTGCTATTTGTCAATCAAATAAATCTCCTTACATTTGCACTCCTTTTTTAAGGAAAACAAATATTATTAATTGAACAAAAACTAATAGTGTAATTATGAACACATTAAGTTACAAAACAGTATCAGCAAACGCAGCTACCGTAAACAAGGAGTGGGTTTTAGTTGATGCGGACGGGCAAACGTTGGGTCGTCTAGCTTCTAAAGTAGCTAAGCTAATTAGAGGTAAATACAAACCAAACTATACTCCTCACGTAGATTGTGGAGATAACGTGGTTATTATCAACGCAGAAAAAATTGTACTAACTGGAAACAAGATGAGAGACAAGTCTTACATTCGTCACACAGGATATCCAGGTGGTCAAAGATCGTTAACTGCAACAGAAATGTTCGAGAAAGATCCTACAAGATTAATCGAGAAAGCAGTAAAAGGAATGTTACCTAAAAATACATTAGGTAGTGCTTTATACAGAAACTTGTATGTATATGCAGGTGGTGAGCACAAACACGCAGGTCAAGAACCTAAAGCTATTAACCTTAACGATTACAAATAATGGATATAGTACACAAAATCGGTAGAAGAAAAACAGCTGTTGCTCGTATTTATCTTTCAGAAGGTAAAGGTAACATCACTGTAAATAAAAAAGACTATAAAAGTTACTTTACTACAGGTACTTTACAGTATAAAGTTCAACAACCTTTAATGTTAACAGAAAACTTAGAATCTTACGATATTAAGGTTAATGTTTATGGTGGTGGAGTTACTGGACAAGCTGAAGCTATTCGTTTAGCAATTACAAGAGCTTTAGTTTCTATTAACGAAGATCATAGAGCTGTCTTAAAACCAGAAGGATTATTAACGAGAGACCCAAGAATGGTTGAACGTAAGAAATTTGGTCAGAAGAAAGCACGTAAAAAATTCCAATTCTCGAAACGTTAATATTTTTGCAGAATTTATTCTGCAAGGTATTTTCTTTGAGAACTGTTATTATTACAATTATTTAAATATAAACAGTTTAGTATCTAAATAATTAAGACTCGAAAGACTACTTAGTTATTGATTTCAAAACAGAAAGTAAACACATTTTAAAAGATGGCAAACATAAACATTCAAGAATTACTAGATAGTGGTGTTCATTTTGGACACTTAACTAGAAAATGGAACCCTAACATGGCTCCTTATATTTATACAGAAAGAAATGGTGTACACATCATTGATTTGTATAAAACTGCAGCTAAAATAGAAGAGACTTCAGAAGCTTTAAAAAAGATTGCTAACTCTGGACGTAAAATTTTATTTGTTGCTACAAAAAAGCAAGCAAAAGATATCGTTGCTGAAAAAGCAAAAGCAGTAAACATGCCTTACATCACAGAAAGATGGCCAGGTGGTATGTTAACTAACTTTGTTACTATTAGAAAAGCTGTTAAGAAAATGGCTTCTATTGATAGAATGAAGCAAGATGGTTCTTTTGATGCATTATCAAAAAGAGAAAAATTACAAATTAATCGTCAAAGAGAAAAATTAGAAAAGAATTTAGGTTCTATCTCTGATATGACTCGTTTACCTGGTGCTTTATTTGTAATCGATATTAAAAAAGAACACATTGCTGTAGCAGAAGCTCAAAAATTAAATATTCCAATTTTTGCAATGGTAGATACAAACTCTGATCCAAGATTAGTAGATTATGTAATTCCTGCCAATGACGATGCTTCTAAATCTATTGATAAAGTTTTAGGTTTTGTAACTGATGCAATTGCTGAAGGATTATCTGAAAGAAAAGCAGACAAAGAAAAAGGTAAAGAAACTAAAGCTCCTAAAAAAGAAAAAGCACCTGCAAAGGAAGCTGTAAAAGCTGAGAAGCCTAATTTAGAAGAAGCCGTAGTAAATACAACAGAAGGAACAACAACAGCTAAAGAAGCGAAAGCTGAAGAAAAAGCTGAAGAAAAAAAATAAGTTTAACTTTTAAATTATAACATAACATGGGAACAGTAAAAGTAAGTGCTGCTGATGTTAAAAAATTAAGAGAAGCTACTGGAGCTGGAATGATGGACTGTAAAAAGGCATTAGTTGAAGCAGGTGGTGATTTTGATCAAGCAATTGACGTTTTACGTAAGAAAGGACAGAAAATTGCAGCAAAAAGAGCTGATAGAGAATCTACAGAAGGAGTTGCTGTTACAAGAATAAACGATGACAAAACAGAAGGTGTTGCCATTGTTTTAGCTTGTGAAACTGACTTTGTTGGTAAAAACGAAAAATTTGTTGCTTTAGGAGGTGAATTCGCAGATATCGCTCTAAACTATGACAACAAAGAAGATTTCTTAGCTGCTGATTTTGGTGGTATGACTGTTGCTGATAAATTAGTTGAACAAACTGGTGTAATTGGTGAAAAATTAGAAATTACTGCTTTTGAAAAAGTTAAAGCTGCTTATGTTGGTGCTTATACTCACATTGGTAAAATTGCTGCTTTAGTAGGTTTATCTGCTGTTGTAGATAATGCTGAAACTTTAGCAAAAGACGTTGCTATGCAAGTAGCATCTATGGGAGCAACAACTTTATCTTACAAAGATTTTGATCCTGCGTATGTAGCTGCTGAAACAGAAGCTAGAATTGCAGTTATTGAAAAAGATAATATTGAATTAGGTAGATTAGGTAAAACATTAAAAAATGTACCTCAATTTATTTCTAGATCTCAATTAACTCCTGAAGTTTTAGCACAAGCTGAAGCTGATGCAAAAGCACAATTAGCTGCTGAAGGAAAACCAGAGCAAATTTGGGATAGAATTTTACCAGGAAAAATGGAAAGATTCGTTGCTGATAATACTACTTTAGATATGGAGCAGTGTTTATTAGACCAAACTTTTATTAAAGATGAAAAGAAAAATGTTGCTGACTACGTAAACACGTATGGTGATGTTGAAATATCATCTTTTAAAAGAGTAACTTTAGGATAGATTCTATTTTAAAATACAAATAAAAAAACCTCGCAATTTGCGAGGTTTTTTGTTTTTCTACTTGCCATTATTCTTTCTCTAAAAGCAATACTATTTTATTAAAATCGGCAGCGCTATTAATAACCTTTCTATATTCTTCATAAATATCTACTGCAACTATATTCGTTCTATAATGTTCATCTGCAGTAATTTTAAGAACGTTGCCTTCTATAGAATAATAAGACTTGAAAGAAAATAACTCTTTGCCCTTTAAATTATAAACGTTGCTAATGTTTATTTCATCCAAATTCGTAATCTTATACCCTTCAGGAATTTTTATATTGATTGTTCTAAAATAACTTCTTTGAAACTCATTCTCTAAAGGAAGTACTCTTTTCTTTTCTTGATATAACTGCATTTGTGCACCAATTAATTTACCTAGTTTAAAAAGATATTTTCTTCCTGCTTTTTCTACAAAATCATTACTTGAAAAATCTGATATAAAAGTTATAGGTTTTACACCAAATAAATTAGGCGAGTCATTTATCATTTCACTTTTTGAGATTTCTATGTTCTCACTGATATTTTCAAAAATTCCGTCAATTAATTCTTGCCTTTTTTCACCTATAATTAAATTAGTAAATGGTTGTATGTTCATGGCATAATAGCCATTAAAAGCCCTTTCAAAGTGAATATTGTTAGTTGTTAAATCTTCCTCATCGAAACTAACATCCACAACCATAGTATCAAAATTCATGGCTGCTTTTACAGGCTTAATATATTTGATTTTACCAAGGGCAGATTTAAAATCACCTACAGTAACCTCTTTAATAAACAACCCATAGTTATCTGTATAAAAAGGAGCTGGAAAGCCATATCTAGTATTGTTGGCATTTGGAGAAAGGTACTTTTTGTATTTTGGAAAGTAGATTAAAAACTCGGTTAGAAAATTATTAGCTTCAAACTTTCTATCAAACTTTAACTCTTTTCGATTACTCGTTAAAACGAGTTCGTGTTTTATATTTAAACTTCTTAATAAAGCTAAATACAACTTTAGCACTCCTGTTTCATTGGCTACTTTTTTATTTAATACTTCATCTAAATTTTCTAAATCCTCACTATAAATGTCTGATGAGTAAACATTCGATTTTATAAAGTTATCAATAACCCTTATTTTTTGTTCTTTTTCTGTAGTGCTAGAAATGTTTAATTCTTTTAAAAACGAGTTAATTGCCTGTACTGTGTTTTTAGAATAATCTTTGTAATAATAGTCGTACAGATTTTGTGAAACCTTATCATAAGAAACAATATTACTGCTATTATTAGCGGTGTTTTTATCTAATTTATAGATTAAGGAACCTCTAGAAGCATTATATGCAGACATATATTCGTTTTCTAGTTTATCAATTTTAGGAATTCTTAGCTTGTAATGATTCTTATTGACATTTGTTGTGTCTTCAGTAATACTAGGTACCCCATTATACGTTTTTATATCAAAAATTAAATTGTTAGGTGAAAATAAATCAAATTGAACATTACTTTTAGGGTATGATGCTTGTACAGTAATTCTTTTACCCATATATAATGGGCTTCTTTTAACCACATATAAAAACTCAATAAAACTACCTTTTGTGATACCTTCAAATGCAAAGTATTTGTATGTTCTGCCTGACTCTTCATCTTCTGCAGTAAGTATCTTAGATTCATCTAATTCTATTATTTTACCTTTTACATCTATAACCCTAGCTTTATTTATTTGAAGTTCAGAATCTGACGAAAATGGCAAATAAATTTTATTATAGTCTTCTATAACATCATCTGAATTTAACCAAAGTACTTTGTGTTCTAAAAAATATTCCACAAAATTATCTCCATCATAAAAAAATTCTGTTACTAATTTCTCTTTTAAAGAAACCATATTTTCCTCTGACTCATCTACTTTATAATTCGGACTTTTTTCCCAATCATAACTTTTATAAAAGGGTTCATTTTGACCGATACTAAATTGTGCAATAACTATAAATAGGGTTAGTAATAATTTTCTTTTCATGCTACTTATTTCTTTTTTAAAACAATTATTTCTTTGTAGAATTTTTCTATTTTTTTAATTAGATCGTTAACGGTTTTCTGATCTTCTAATTTTAGTACTAAGTAATCTTGTGTGAATTTTTGCTGATAAACTACTGTGTTATTTATTATTTCGTAATTTATTTCACACACTAACAAATCATTTTTAAAGGTTTTTGATTCTGGTATATAGTCCACTGCATAACCTTTGGGAATTTCTAAGGTAGTTTTAGCTTGATACAACCTCTTATAATCATATTCTAAAGGGCGCTTTCTGTTTTTCTTAACCTTATAATCTGAAGCATATTGATTTAAGTTAAGGTTGATATAAATTTCGTCTCCTAATTTTTTTGCATAATTTTCAATTTTAAAATCATAGGTAATACTAAACGCTTCATCATAGTCATATTTATTGATCTCTTTGTAATCTGTAATAAGAAATTTATTATTACCTTTTTTAAGATTTAAATTGTAAAACTCTTTAATTTTAGCATTGGTGTTCAAATTTTCCAACTTATTGTAAATATCTATTTTAGGATAACCTCTTAGTGTTGTTGTGCTTTCACCTATTAATTGACCATTTATTAACTGTAGTTTAGTATCAACTGAAATAATATTTTCCTTTGCTTCTATAATTGGTACGTTTACAATCTTAAAATCGTTTTTATAAGATACTAAAGCTTCCTTACCTTGAATAAATGAAGTAGGTAAACCCATTTTAATATATCTACCTGTAGCATCTAAAAAGTAATTTTTACCTTCAAAATTGTAGGTTAAAATCATATGATTATCTACAACCGGAGTTGGCACTTGCTCATAAGTATATGGAATGCTTCTTGTACCAATCCAAGTTAAATTACCATCTAAACCTGCAATTTCTAGCATTTTATAAAGAATACTAGAGTTATCTTTACAATCACCATATTTTTTTCTAAAAACATCATTAGATTCTCTTGGTATAAAACCTCCCAAAGCATATTCAAAAGCGATATATTTTATGTTTTTCTGGGTCCAATAATAAATGGCTTTCACCTTCTCTAAATCTGTCTTCTTGTCTTTTGTAAGCTCTTTTACTAAAGCAATTAATTCAGGGCTTGAATCATCTTTATTAATATCTTTAACTAACGAATAATACCAGCCATATAAATCTTTTACATCGCCTAAAATAGAAATAGTTTTATCTTCTAACTCTACTGTAGTAATCAGTGGAACAATATGTGGTAAAAAGTTTTTAAAACTAGGAGCATCATTTTCAAAATCGTAATCTTTGGTATTTCTTATTTCCCAAAGATGCTCTGTAGTTTTTCGTCTTTTCTTAGTTGAATAAGTTAAATCAACCTTGTCTGTGTAAAACTTCTTAAAGTCTAAACCTATATTATTATCTACAATAATTTTAATTTTATTATTAATGATAGCAAAATAATCAGCTAGGTAAAATGTACTTAAGAAACGTGGGTTTTTTACTATTTGAGTATACGTTAGTTTTGTTTTAGACCCTTTTTTTAAATTAGGATATATAAAATTTAATGTTTTAGAATCATCATAAAACGAATCATCTAATTCATCTTTCTCTATGAAATTAGTAACCTCGATTTCTGAATATTTACCATTATTATAGTTAAAAGAAGAAGCTTCTATATTCTCTAACTCGAAAAAAGATGAGAAGCTCAACCTGTTTTTAGAGTTATAGGTTGCAGATTCATTTAAAAATAAATCTTCTTCTAGAATGTTTTGTTTAATGGAGATTTTTCCATCATTTTCCTCTATTCTTATTTCTATATTTTGCTGTAATCTAACTCTATTAGCTTCTGGATAAACGTTGCTATACTTTACAAATTCTTCTGAATATTGGGCGTTAAGATTTAGCGTTGATATAACTAGTAAAAAGAATACATTATAACTCTTTAACCTTAAAAACCTCTCCATTCAAAAATTCTTTTTGTGCTGTTAATTTTCCCTTTTCATCAAAATATTTTCCAAGACCATGTAATTCATCATTGATATAGTTAAGCTCTTTTTTTAATTTTCCACTCTCAAAATAACTTAAAAATCTACCGTTTTTCTGATCTAATAAATAATTAATACTCAACCTTTTGTTTCCATTTGAGTAATAGTAATTAGCCTCACCATTTTTTAAATCGTTTTTATAAAACAATTCACTCTCGACTTTTCCATTTGAATGATAGGATTTATATTCATTTACTGTTTCACCATTCACATATTCCATTATTATTGAAGGCTTACCAGATTTATAGAACGCTTTAATTTTAGCAGTTTCATTTTTAATTTTAATTAAAGGCATTTCTTTACCATTTTTATCTAAATAGCTATAGCCAACCAATACACCATGATTATAAAATCGTATTAATTGTAGTTCTCCAAACTCATCATATAAAATTTTCTTTCCATGTTTTTTACCATTAGCATAGTCTGTAGAAACTTCTAGTTTACCATCTTTATAATAGTTCATATCTGTACCTACCTCGAAACCATTTTCGTAATTATAGACAGCTTCTAATTTACTAGTTTTATAATATCTGGTAGTTTTATTATCGACCTCTCCCAGTAGAAAATGAGAGGTACTTTCTATAGTGCCATCATCATAATACCAGGTCCAAAGACCATGTTGTTTGCCATTGATATAACCACCAGAAGTTCTTTTATTACCACTAAAATAGTAGTAAGCATAGTTACCATGTTTTAACCCATTTAAATAGTCTACTTCCGTTTTTACTTTTCCATTATAATGCATTAACTGAACTTGAAAAGTATTTTCTTTTGGTTGATAATTTATAGTTTGAGTTACTTTACCCTTTGAATCGTAAATAATATCAGAAACTATGTCACCAAAGTTATAGGTGGTTCTTGAAATATGATTACCTGCAACATCAAAATTATCTTGATTGCCATGAATTTGACCCTTATGAAAAAAGTTTATTGATTCTAGTGTACCATTTTTATAATAATACCTCCACTCACCATGAGCCAAATTATTTTTGTACCATCCTTGAGATCTCATTTGATTATTTAAATGATAATCTACATAATACCCCTCTAAAAGGTCTTCTTTATAAGTACTCTCAGATTCAATAATTCCGCTTTTATAATAAGTAAAATAAGTCCCATTTGTTTTATTTTCTTTAAATGTTCCTTTACCATTTAAAACTCCATTATTATCATAGAATTTCCATTCACCCATTTTACCTCCTGAGATGTCATATAAACCTTCTGATATTTTATTGCCAATTGCTGAATAGCCTTCATAATAAAACTCTCCACCTTTCTTTCTTCCTTGTTTTATAAGACTACCTTCTTTATCAAAAAATGAATAGGCAATTAATTCTCCTCTTCTATATTGATATGTATAATGTAATTTACCATCTGTATCATAGAATTTATAAATATCATCTAATTCACCCTTATTATATTTAAATTCACTCTGCAACTGACCATCGAAATAATAGGTTTTCCAATCTCCATCATAAAAACCTTCTACACTTTGACCAACTTCACTTATTTGCCCATTTGTATAATAAGATTTATAAGGGCCACTTAATTGCCCATTTGAATAAGAAATTTCTGATGAAATTTTATTATCATAATAATAGCGTTTTACAACACCATTTAGTTCTCCATTTAAATAATTAGAAATCTCATACAAATCTTTGTTGGCATAAAATTCTTGAACCTCGCCTTCAATTAAGCCATTCTTATAAGGAACTATAAATTCTAAAATTTCTTCTCCAACAGGAAAGTAAGATTTATAAACACCTTCTAACTCACCATTTTTAAAATACTTTCTTTGAATTAAAGCACCTTTATCATTAAAATATTCGTATTCACCCTCTAATGCATTATTCTTAAAATTGGCGTTTATATATTTTCTTCCATTTTCATAAAACATAAAGTTTTCTCCTTCTAAATTTCCATTAACATATGAAGCTGTTTCCTTTACATTATTCTTATAGTTGAACCAAACCCAATCTCCTTGTTTTTTCTCTTCATTGTTAAACTGCCCTTTAGCAATAATTTTACCAGATTCATTAAAAAACTGCCAACTACCTACAGAAACACCATTAATTTTTTCACCAATTGCATTGACTGTATTGTTACTATATTCATAATACACTTCTTGCTCCTTACCATTAAATTTTATGGTGTTTTTAGCTACTAAATCTATCCACTTAGTTTGAAAAGCAGGCAAAAACTCTTTAATTTTCTTAATATTTTTTTCAACTATTTTCTTGTATTCTTCATTCTCTATAGAATATACCAAAGTGTAAATAAATTCATTAAAGTAATTGTTTTTAGAAACCCAATTGTACATTGGCACATACTTCTCTGTCCAGAAATTATCCTCCCCCTCAAAATCTTTTAACTTTTCTAACAAGGCATGATTTTGTTTGGTTAAGGCAATATTAATTGGATTTCCAGTTTCATATTTATCATTCATTGCTATTTTGCTAGAAAGCACCAAATCAATTTCATCATATGAATCATCTGAATCACTTAATTCTATGTCTTCATCTCTAACATTTGAATTCTCTGAAACCACTACATTGTTCAAAGATTTTAAAACACCAAAGGCACCATTTGCATCTGGTTCTAGAAGTAAATACATATTAAAACACATTAAAGCTTGTGTTAATCTTTCTTGTTTGTAATATATATTTCCTATCTGTAGATGTGGTTTTCTATTTAAAGGGTTTATGATGATACTTTTCTTGTAAGATTCCACAGCATCATTTAAGTTACCTTGAGTTTCTAAAACAACTCCTTTATTAAAATTTAAAAGGAAATTATTCGGATACATCTTTAAACCTTCATTGTATGCATTAATAGCTTCATCATACTTTTCTAAGTTTGTTAAGGCTACACCCTTGTTTACATAAAAAAAGACTTTTGAATGATTATGATTATCATTAATACCTTTATTTGTTACTTCAATTGCTTCTTTATTCTTTTTTAACTGTAATAGATAGTAAGATTTCGAAGTTAATAAGGTGTAATAAATAGAGTCGTTTTCATTAATTCTATTGATTAACTCTAGTATTTTTTCATAATTTCCTTCAGAAGAACTTTGAGATATTTCTTCTTTAATTTGATCATAATCTACGAAGGCAATTTTTTCTTGTGCATAACTGAAACTAGTTATAACAACTAATAGGAGGAGTATTCTTTTCATTTTTCTAAAATAAAAAAAAGAGAATAAAAACAGCCTTTAATGCCATATTTATTCTCTTTAATTTTACTTTTTGCAATCCTTAAGAAGATAACTCACTAATTATCAATTAGTACAATATTCTACTCATTTTCCAGTTTCCAACTATTGTAACCTCCTAAGACATTAACAACAGTAAAGCCTTTCGCTTTTAAAAGTTTTGATGCTTTAAGACTTCTATTCCCAGATCTGCAATACAGATAAATTGGTCTTTGAGAATCAAACTTGTTTGTAACTTGTGCTGCAAAATCATCATCAAAATAATTAGCAAATTTGGCAGTTTTTATAGCTCCTTGCTTTATTTCTTCTGGAGTTCTAACATCTAAAAGCTGAATAGAATCTTTCGCTAACAACACCTTTAATTCCTTTGTAGAAATTGACGATGTTGTTTCTTGATTACTACAACTTATAAAGAGTAAACCACATAATAAAAACCTAAAAATAGCTTTCATTTTATTTTAATGTTGATGGGCAAACTGCAGCAGTTCTGTCAATATCTGTTTTTTTAATAGCTCCATAACCACCTGCAACATCAACAACATTATGAAAACCTCTTGCTTTTAGAATTGAAGCTGCAATTACAGATCTGTAACCACCTGCACAATGAATGTAAAATTTGTCCTTTTTAGGAAATTCAGTAATGTGATCGTTTAAAAAATCTAAAGGTGTACTTTCAGCAACTTTTATATGTTCACTTGCATATTCACCCGGTTTTCTAACATCAAAAACAGGTTCATTATTTTCAATTTTATCAGACAAAGTCTCTGCAGATATTGATTCTAAAGTATCAATTTCGTTACCTGCTTTTTGCCAAGTTTCGAAACTACCATCTAAATAACCAAGAACATTATCAAAACCAACTCTAGATAATCTTGTAATTACTTCTTCTTCTCTACCTTCTGGAGAAACTAATAATATAGGCTGATTTATATCTTTAATTAAGGCTCCAACCCAAGGTGCAAATCCACCATCGATACCAATAAATATAGATTGTGGAATAAAACCTTTTATAAACTCAGTTTGATGACGAACATCTAAAATAATTGCTCCAGTTTCGTTTGCAATAAATTCAAATTCTTTAGCAGATAAGGGCTTTGTAGACGTTTCTATAACATCATCTATATCTTTGTAACCTTCTTTATTTAGTTTTACATTTAATGGAAAATAAGCTGGAGGAGGCAATAAACCATCTGTAACTTCTTTAATAAATTCTTCTTTGGTCATATCTGCTCTTAGAGCATAATTGGTTTCTTTTTGATTACCAATTGTACCAACAGTTTCTTTACTTAGGTTTTTACCACAAGCAGAACCAGCTCCATGTGCAGGATACACAATTACATCATCTGCCAAAGTCATTACTTTAGTTCTTAAACTATCATATAAAAATCCTGCTAAATCTGCTTCTGTAATATCGCCTTTTTGTGCTAAATCTGGCCTACCAACATCACCTAAAAATAAAGTGTCACCACTAAAAATTGCATGATCTTTACCCTCTTTATCTTTTAAAAGATAACAAGTACTTTCCATAGTATGACCTGGAGTATGTAAAGCTGTGATTGTAATATCACCCAGTTGAAAAACTTGATTGTCTTCTGCAATTATAGCATCGAAGTTTGTTTTTGCAGTTGGCCCATAAACAATTTTTGCTCCTGTTTTTTCTGCTAAAGTTACATGGCCACTTACAAAATCTGCATGGAAATGAGTTTCAAAAATATATTTAATTTTAGCGTTGTCTGATTGCGCTTTGTCTATATAGTTTTGAACTTCTCTTAATGGATCTATAATAGCTACTTCACCATTACTTTCTATATAATATGCACCTTGTGCAAGGCATCCTGTATAAATTTGTTCTATTTTCATCTTTTACGATTATTTAGTTATTACTCTTTGGATGATATTAAGGTTCATCCTTTATTTTTATTTGTATGATTGATGTATGTATTTAGCAAATTTCTCTTGATGTTTACGATCGCCAGTTTTGTAAAATTTTACAGCTTGATTCGCACGCATAAAAAAGTGATTGATGTCTATAATATTTAATATTCCGCATTTGAATAAGTCATCTCTTACAGGTCCTTTCACTCCTGCAAAATAGAATTTCACATCCTTTTTCTGATAAAAACGAATTCGTTCTTTTAGCATTTCTACACCTGTACTGTCTACTCTATTTATACTTTCTGCATCCAACACAATTAGTTTTAAAGCATCGCCTTTCTTGGCAGCCATATCATCTAAATTGTCTCTAAAATAGCTTGAATTGGCATAGAATAATTGGGCATCAAATCTGAATATTAAAATATCATCTTCAATAATTACTTCCTCAAACCTGTTTTTATTTCTGTAGAAATTAGAATTTGGTACTTTTCCTAATTCAGTTACATAAGGCTTAGAGGTTCTATAAATTAGAATGATAAGAGACAAACCTACACCAACTACAATACCATATTCAATACCTAATAATAGCGTTGCTAGAAAGGTAGACATCATTAACCAAAAATCTAATTTGTTAGCATTCCATAAATAGGATGCTTCTTTAAAATTGATTAAGTTGAACACTGCTACTATGATGATTGCAGCCAAAACTGTTTTTGGCAAAAAGTAAAATAAAGGTGTTAAAAACAGCAAAGTAATAACTACCATTACCACAGAAATTAAAGCTGCCATTCCTGTTTTTGCACCACTCTCTTGATTAATTGCAGATCTCGAAAAACTAGATGTTGATGGATATGCTTTAAAAAATGAACCTGCTATATTACTTAAACCTAATGCAATTAATTCTTGATTTGGTCTTATTCTATACTCATCTTGTTTTGCCTCTAATGATTTACCTATAGAAATTGTTTCTAAAAAGCCAACCATAACCAATGTTAACGCTATTGGTAATAGTTCTTTAATTTGATCTATTTCAAATTCAGGCATTCCAAAAATTGGCAAACCTGATGGAATTTCTTTTACAATTGCAACATCATTAAATGATTGCCCAAAGAATTTCATGGTTAAAATTCCAAGTACTACCACTATTAATGCATTCGGAATTTTCTTATTAATTCTTCTAAAAATGATAATAGTTATTACAGATAATAAACCAATAATAGTAGTATGAGCATTATAGGTTGAAAATTGCTCCCAAATATCAATTATTATATATTGAATTTGATCACTTTGAAAAAAGTCAACTCCAAATAAATTTCTAAACTGATTTAAACCAATGATTAAAGCAACAGCTGATGTAAAACCTGTTATTACAGGCTTTGATAGGAAATTAACTATAAACCCAAGGCTAAAAATACCTAAGATAAATTGAATAGTACCTACCATTAGTGCCAGCAAAATTGCTATTGAAATGTAACTTTCAGAACCTGCTAAAGCCAAAGTAGAAACACCTGTTGCAACAATTAAAGAATCCATAGCAACTGGCCCAATTGCTACTTGTCTAGATGAACCAAAAATAGCGTACATAACTTGAGGAACAAGTGCACAATACAAACCATAAATTGGTGGTAAACCAGCAATTAAAGCGTATGCTATTCCTTGAGGAATTAGTATAATACCTACAGTAATACCTGCTACTAAATCACCTTTAAAAAGCGATGTATTGTAATTGGGTAACCATTCTAAAATTGGTATTATCTTCTTAATATTCATTATTGTAAATTACTTATAGCAATTATTTAAAATAACTCTCCTTGATTTCTGCCTTTTGTTCTTCCCAAATGTTTGTAGGCTAATTCTGTAACCTCTCTTCCTCTTGGGGTTCTCATTATAAAACCTTGTTGAATTAAAAAGGGTTCGTACACTTCTTCTATGGTTTCTGTATTTTCGGAAACAGCAGTGGCAATTGTACTAATACCTACAGGACCACCTTTAAATTTATCTATGATGGTAGCTAATATTTTATTATCCATTTCATCCAATCCATGAGCATCTACATGCAGTGCTTTCAAGGCATATTTTGCAATTTCTATAGTAATTTTTCCATCACCTTTAATCTGGGCAAAATCTCTAACTCTTCTTAACAATGCATTTGCAATTCTTGGTGTTCCTCTACTTCTACCTGCAATTTCAACTGCAGCTTCCATAGATATTGGCACTTGCAAAATTGATGCACTTCTTTGAATAATTGTGGTTAATAGTTCTGTGGAATAATAATGTAGTCTACTACTAATTCCAAAACGTGCTCTCATGGGTGCTGTAAGCAATCCTGAACGAGTTGTAGCACCAATTAAAGTAAATGGTTCTAAATTGATTTGAACTGTTCTTGCATTAGGTCCAGATTCGATCATTATATCAATCTTATAATCTTCCATTGCAGAGTATAAATATTCCTCTACAATTGGACTTAATCTATGGATTTCATCAATAAACAACACATCTCTTTCATCTAAGTTCGTTAACAAGCCTGCCAAGTCTCCTGGCTTGTCTAAAACAGGGCCAGAAGTTACCTTAATGCCAACTTGCAGTTCATTCGCTAAAATGTGCGCTAATGTTGTTTTACCTAAACCTGGAGGACCATGAAACAAAGCATGATCTAATGCTTCTCCTCTTTGGTTTGCAGCCTCAACAAATATTTTTAAATTTTCTAATGCTTGATCTTGTCCTGTAAAATCATCAAATGAAAGTGGACGTAATTTTTTTTCTACATCTAATTCTTCATTAGAATAATGACTGTTTTCAGGATTCAAGTTTTCGTTCATAAAACAAAGATAATGCAAATAAAAAAATCAGTTTGTAAGTTTTGTTACAAAGCAAAAAAGCCTTTCCAAAATTGGAAAGGCTTTTTATAAAATTGTATATAAATTATGATGGCTCTTCACCATCTAACAACGGTGTTGTTTGTGGCACATAATCTTGGCCATGTAAATAATCACTATCATCATCATTGGCATCTACTCTCTTACTGTAGTCATAAGCCCATCTATGAACCTCAGGTAATTTACCTGGCCAGTTTCCATGAATATGTTCTACTGGAGTTGTCCATTCTAATGTATTAGATTTCCAAGGGTTTTGAGTAGCTTTTTCCCCTCTATAAATAGAGATGAAATAATTTGCTAAGAATATAATCTGCGCTGCTCCACCTACTAAGGCAAATATTGTAATAACTACATTGATATCTGCTAAATCGTTAAACATTGGAAACGCCGTGTTTGAATAATATCTTCTTGGTAAACCTGCTAAACCAATAAAGTGCATTGGCCAGAAAACACCATAAGAACAAATAATGGTAATCCAGAAGTGCCAATAACCCATGGTTTTATTCATCATTCTTCCATACATTTTAGGGAACCAATGATAAATACCTGCATACATACCAAATATTGCAGAAACACCCATTACTAAGTGGAAGTGAGCTACAACAAAGTAAGTATCATGAATGTTAATATCTAAAGCTGAATCTCCTAAAACTAATCCTGTTAAACCTCCTGTTACGAACGTTGAAACCAAACCAATAGAGAACAGCATTGCAGGATTTAACTGCAAATTACCTTTCCATAATGTAGTGACGTAATTGAATGCCTTTACTGCAGATGGTATAGCAATTAATAATGTTGTAAATGTAAATACAGATCCTAAGAAAGGATTCATACCTGAGATAAACATATGGTGACCCCAAACAATTGTAGATAAGAATGCAATTGCCATTATTGACATAACCATTGCTCTATATCCAAAAATTGGTTTTCTAGAGTTCGTTGATATAATTTCTGATGTGATACCCAATGCTGGTAATAAAACAATATAAACCTCTGGGTGACCTAAGAACCAAAATAAGTGCTCAAATAATACTGGTGATCCACCTTGATAGTGTAAAACCTCTCCAGATATAAATATGTCTGATAAGTAGAATGATGTTCCAAAGCTTCTATCAAAAACCAATAATAAAGCTGCTGATAATAAAACTGGGAAAGAAACTACACCAATAATAGCTGTAATAAAGAAAGCCCAAATTGTTAAAGGCAATCTTGTCATTTTCATTCCTTTCGTTCTTAAGTTAAGTACAGTAACTATGTAATTTAATGCACCAATTAAAGAAGAAGCAATAAAGATAGCCATAGATACCAACCATAAAGTCATACCAGCTCCTGAACCAGGAATAGCTTGAGGTAAAGCACTTAATGGTGGATAAATTGTCCAACCTGCTGATGCTGGTCCTGCCTCTACAAATAGTGAAATTACCATAATAACACTAGATAAAAAGAATAACCAATAAGACACCATGTTTAAAAATCCTGATGCCATATCTCTAGCCCCAATTTGCAATGGAATTAGTAAGTTAGAAAATGTACCACTTAAACCTGCTGTTAGTACAAAGAATACCATAATAGTACCATGAATTGTTACTAAGGCTAAGTAAATATCTGGACTCATTATTCCATCTGTTTGATGTCTTCCTAAGAAAGCTTCAATAATAGAAAATGATGTATCAGGCCAAGCTAATTGCAAACGAAAAAGCATCGACATTAATACTGCAATGATTCCCATAAACATACCTGTAACAAGGAATTGCTTAGAAATCATTTTATGATCTTGACTAAAAATATATTTTGTTACAAATGTTTCTTTATGATGGTGATCTGACATAATAATATAATTTGTAGTATCTTTTTTATTAATTATTTAATAACTGTTGCTAACGTTGGTTGCTCTGAAATCCAAGCATCATATTCTTCTTGCTCTACAACCGTAATTTTCATTTGCATGCTGTAGTGAGAGGTTCCACAAATTTTATTACATAGTAATAAGTAATCAAATTCGTATAAATCTTCTCCTTTAGCAGTTCTAATTTTGTTAATTCCTTTTACTTTTTCCCTAACTTCAGATTGCATTCTCATTTCTTCTGTAGTATATTTAGGAGTAAAGCCAAACTCAGTTACCATACCTGGAACACAGTTCATCTGAGCTCTAAAGTGTGGCATATAAGCTGAATGAAGTACGTCTTGTGAACGGAACTTGAAATGTACCTTTTTACCTTTTGGTAAATACAATTCTGTAACCTGCTTGTCATCTTGAGAGTTTAAATCAGACATATCTACACCAATTGTGTTGATACCTTTAATGTAGTTTACATTTCCAGTACCTAAAGTATTGTCATCTCCTGCGTAACGTGCATGCCAACCCCATTGATAAGCATAAACTTCAATAACAACTGCTTCGTCATCATCAATGTCCATAACATTGTTCCATTGCCATAATCCATAACCAATTAATACAACCAAGACAACAGCTGGAATAATTGTCCAAATCATCTCTAATTTATGACTATCAGCATAAAACTTTGCCTTATTATTTTTATTACCTCTATACTTAAACGTAAAGAAGAAAATTAAAAATTGCATTATAAATTGTACTATACCAATTAACCAAAAAGTGATATTGAATAATCGATCATCATGTTCTCCTTCAATAGAAGCAGATTCAGGTAACATAATAACATTCATTGCAATTAAACAATAAATCATCATTGCATATAGAAACACCATAAAATAAAGTGCGTTCTTACCTTGTTTAGCATTGTCTTCATCGTTAGCAATAACACCTCTAAAATCTAAAATTCTAGTTATTTGCCAAACACTTACACCTACTGCAACACCTATAAAAATATAAAATAGAGCTAGCATATATATCTTTCTTATTTATTTAATTCTTAATTTATTAATGATGATCTCCTGATCCTTCTCCTCTATGTTCAATATTATAATAGTGGAAATGCTCGCTCTCTTTTAAGAAAGGATTTCCTTTTGGAATAGGATTCGCTTTGGCAAATGCACTGAATACTGTATAAATGAATATCCCTAAGAAGAATAATAAAGCACTTAATTCAGCAATTCCAAATGACCAGAAAGGACCAACTGTAGCTGGCATAATCATTACAAAAATATCAATGTAATGTCCTCCTAGAATTACAATACCTCCAATAACTACGAACCAAGGAATACTCTTGTAATCACTATTTATTAATAATAAAACTGGAAATACAAAGTTCATTACTAACATTGCTAAAAATGGCAATTTATATTCATTAAATCTTGCTACGAAGTAAGTTGTTTCCTCAGGAATATCAGCATACCAAATAAGCATAAATTGTGCAAACCATAAGTACGTCCAGAATACAGAGAAGCCAAACATAAATTTAGCTAAATCATGAATATGACTATCATTGATTCCTGGAATAGCATTTTTAGACCTTAAATATACTGTAACAAATGCAACTACTGTTAAAGCACTTACTAATAAACTTGCTAATACATACCAGCCAAACAATGTTGAGAACCAGTGAGGATCTAAGCCCATAATCCAATCCCAAGACATCATAGACTCAGTAATCATGAATAAGAATAAAAAGATAACTGACGCATTATAGTTTTTCTTATAAGTCTTGTTATTATCATCTGCTGTATCTTCTGCAATTGAATTTTTTCTAATAAAAAATCTGTAAGCATTCCAAATAGCTAAGTAAACAATACCTCTAATTGTCCAACCAGGAACATTCATCCACCAAGATTTACCATCTACAATTGCATCGTAGTTAGGACTTGCAGGATCAAAGGTACCTTCTGCCATCCATGGAAACATATGGTTTACATGTAAAACAGATGCTGCTAAAATAACCAATAGCATAATAATAGATGTTGGCACTAGATTCGCTGTAACAGCTTCCATCACTCTAAAAAGAACAATAGACCAACCTGATTGTGCAACTCTTTGTGCAGCATAAAAAGCTAACACTAATAATGATATCCCTAAGAAAAAGAATAATGACACATAAAGTGCAGACCAAGGTTTGTTCTGTAATTGATGTAAAACATGCTCAGCATGCGTATCATCATTATGAGCACCATGAGCACTCATTTCTTTATCTATGTTAGATTCTCCAGTATGACTTCCTGAAGTAGCATTATGATCGTTATCTGTTAATTCCTTATCATGATGATCATCTCCATGTGCACCATTTGCATGATCATTAGAATGCTCATCTGCATGAGCAGTGCCATGACCATCATCATGTGCTGATTGTTGTGCTATAATTTCTTTTGCCTCTTCAATTGTACTTGGTGCTGTAAAGAAACTCCATCCAATACCTAATAAACCAACAACTGTTAGAATAATAGAGAGTGTTTTTAATTTACCTGAGAATTGATACATATCTTTCGTATTCTTTCTTTTTGTAATTATTTTAATAAATCAGCACGCAATTGTTCTACGTAGTGAATTATCTGCCAACGTTCGTTATAAGTTAACTGTCCAGAATGAGAACCCATTAAGTTCTTACCATGAATAATAACATGATAAATTGAACCTGCAGTAATATCTCTATCCTTGTAACTTGGTATACCTTCAAACTTTTCAGCTTGTGATAAATACCCATTTCCGTCTCCTTTTTTACCATGACATGAAATACAGTAAATATTGTATAATTCTTTACCTTTTTCTAGATTAGCTTCAGAAGCTTCTAATGGATTCTTCAATTCAGTTTTTGCCTTTTCATAACCTTCTGCTGTGTCAGGAATATCATAAGCTGGATGACCACCTCTTGGAATAGTACCAGCAACTGGCTTACTATTCACAGGCTCTCCATTTAAACCATCTGCATCATCTGTATCATAAGGTATAGAGACATACATGTCTGGCATATACTCTAACTGCGGTTTTCTTTTGTCATTACAAGATATAATACTTGCAAATACAACTAAAGCAATAAATAATTTTAAACTTTTCATTATTTCTTTATTAGTGCTTATCTACTATATTAATTTCTACAGCTCCTGTTTTTGTTAATAATGCTGTTAACTCACCTTCATTATTATGAACTGGAATTTCCATTAAAAAATGGTCATCTGTAGTTCTAGGATCTGGATTTTCTGCTTTTTTAAACGGCCAAATTCTACTTCTCATGTAAAAAGTAATTACCATTAAGTGGGCTGCAAAAAATACAGTTAATTCAAACATAATTGGCACAAAAGCTGGCATGTTTTCGAACCAAGAAAAACTTGGCTTTCCACCAATATCTTGTGGCCAATCTTCAATCATCATGTAGTTTGTCATCCAAATAGCGAATGCTAAACCTGTAATTCCATAAAAGAAAGCTGTAATAGCCAACTTTGTAGGAGCTAATCCCATTGCTTTGTCTAAACCATGAACTGGAAAAGGACAAAATACTTCTTCTATATGATGGTGCTCTGATTTAACCGCTTTTACAGCGTCTAACAAAACCTCATCATCATTGTAAAATGCGTGAATAACTTTTGATGATTCCATAATTATTCTGTTTTATTGTTATCAGGGTTAACTTCCTTAATTTCTTTACCAACTATAACAACAGTTGGTTTTGTTGGAATACCTTGTGCTCTTCTCTTCTTGTAAAACTCACCAGAAGATTTTAATATTGTTTTTACCTCTGCCTGTGCAATTACTGGGAAAGTTCTTGCATATAATAAGAATAATACAAAGAAGAAACCAATAGTTCCGATAAAGATACCTACATCTACAAACGTAGGCTCAAATCTCCACCAAGTAGAAGGTAAATGACCTTTACTTAATACAATTGCAATAATATCAAAACGCTCAAACCACATACCAATATTAATGGCAATTGAAATAATGAATGACCATATAAAACTTCTTCTTATTTTCTTAAACCATAATAACTGTGGAATAAAAATATTGAATATTAATAATGACCAAAATGCCCACCAATAAGGACCTGTTGCAGCTCCTACAGATAAATATGTATAATTTTCATAAGGTGACCCTGTGTACCATGCAATAAAGAACTCAGTAGCATAAGCTACAGCCACAATACCACCTGTTAAGATAATTACTATGTTCATATACTCTACGTGCAAACGTGTAATATATTCTTCCATATTAGTTACCTTTCTCATAATCCCTAGTAAAGTCTGTACCATTGCAAATCCTGAAAAGATTGCTCCAGCTACGAAGTATGGAGGGAAAATTGTAGAGTGCCAACCTGGGTTGATAGATGTAGCAAAGTCCATAGATACAATTGTATGCACAGAAAGTACTAATGGTGTTGCTAAACCTGCAAGTACCAATGACACTTCTTCAAAACGTTGCCAATCTTTTGCTCTACCAGACCATCCAAAACTTAATAATGCGTAAATTTTCTTTTGGAATGGTTTTACAGCTCTATCACGAATCATTGCAAAATCTGGTAATAAACCTGTCCACCAGAAAACTAATGATACAGATAAATAAGTAGAGATTGCGAATACATCCCATAATAATGGTGAGTTAAAGTTTACCCATAATGATCCAAATTGATTTGGTAATGGTAAAACCCAATATGCATTCCATGGTCTACCCATGTGAATAATAGGAAATAATCCTGCTTGAAAAACGGCAAAAATTGTCATTGCTTCTGCAGAACGGTTTATCGCCATTCTCCATTTCTGACGGAATAATAAAAGTACTGCAGAAATTAATGTTCCTGCATGACCAATACCTACCCACCATACAAAGTTGGTAATATCCCAAGCCCATCCAATGTTCTTGCTTAATCCCCAAACTCCAATACCAGTTCCTACTGTATAGAAGATACATCCAAATCCCCAAAGCATTGCTGCTAAAGAAATATAAAATGCCATGTACCAATTCTTATTTGCTTTACCTTCTATAGGTTTAGCAATGTCTTCGGTAATATCGTGATAACTCTTATCACCTAATACTAAAGGTTCCCTTATGGGTGCTTCGTAATGAGACATATTCTATATCTTAAATTTAATTACGCTTCGTTTGTATTTTTTATTTTCACTTGATAGATTACATTAGGTTTAGTTTGTAAGTAATCTAAAACATTGTAAGCTCTTTTGTCTTTTGCTAAAGCAGCTACTTTGTCTTCTTTATTATTTACATCACCAAAAACTAATGAACCAGTTGTACATGCTGATGAACAAGCTGTTTCAAATTCATCTGTATTTACTGCTCTACCTTCTTTTTTAGCTTTAAGGATTGTTGCTTGTGTCATTTGAATACACATAGAACACTTCTCCATAACTCCCCTACCTCTAACTACAACATCAGGATTTAATACCATTTTACCATACTCATTGTTCATATTAAAATCGAACTGATTATTGTTTGCGTATTCAAACCAGTTAAATCTACGAACTCTATAAGGACAGTTGTTTGCACAGTATCTAGTACCTACACACCTGTTATAAGTCATTTGATTTTGTCCTTGACGACCATGAGTTGTTGCTGCAACAGGACAAACTGTTTCACAAGGTGCATGATTACAATGTTGACACATCATTGGTTGGAAAGTAACCTCAGGATTTTCAGCTTCAGTTTCTAAAGCTTCATACATTTCTCCTCTACTTAATCCTAACTCTTTTGCATCTTCTCTAGTTTCTACTGTAGAAGAATAATATCTATCAATACGCAACCAGTGCATATCTCTACCAACTCTTACCTCTCTCTTACCAACAACTGGCACATTGTTTTCTGCATGACATGCTACCACACATGCACCACAACCTGTACAAGATGTTAAATCTATAGATAAGTTAAAGTGATGACCTAAATCTCTATTGTGCTCATCCCATAAATCAATGGTATTCGCCTCTACTTCTTGATGATCATAAGAAACATAAGCAGGCTTATTCCATCCATGATGATGATCTTTAGGATCTACATTTTTATATTCCTTTAAAGAAGCCACTTTTAAAATATCATGACGACCTGCAATAGTTTTTTGTACTTGTGTACAAGCAAACTCATGATAGCCTTCAACTTTTTCTATAGTTACTCCATATTGAATATTGTTGCTATTTGCATAAAATGGATACGCATTAACACCAACTTGCATTTCTTCTTTTAAACCAAACGTTTTACCAAAACCTAAGGCTAAACCTATAGATCCTTTAGCTTGACCTGGCTGAATCATTACTGGAACTACTGCTTCTTTTCCGTTTACTGAAATCTTAGCATAGTCACCATTAATTGCTCCATTATCCTTTACAGGATTTGAGAAACCTAACTCTTTTGCATCAGCAATAGACATTGTTAAATAGTTATCCCAAGAAGCTCTAGTAATTGGATCAGGGAATTCTTGTAACCAAGGATTGTTAGCTTGTTTACCATCACCTAAACCAGTTTTAGTATATAAGTTTAATTCAAAACCACTTGCTTTTTTCGCCGAAGATGAAAGTGCAGCTGCTGCATTAGCAACAGATACTGTGCTTGTAAATTCAACTTCTTCAACTAAAGCTTCTCTTTTAAAGAAACCATTATGTAAAGCTGTATTCCAAGAACTACCATTCAATACAGAATCTGCAGCAAAGGCTTTTAAATAATCGTAATATTTTGTTGAATTACCAGACCACTTTAATAAAGTATCTTGTAATTGACGTGTATTAAATAATGGCTGAATCGTTGGTTGCATTAACCCATAAGTTACACTATCAAATTGTGTATCTCCCCAAGACTCTAAAAAGTGTGGAGTAGGTAATGCATAATTAGAAGCATCAGCTGTTGCACTATTTTCTGTAGATAAAGCTACAGACAATTCTAATTTCG
Source organism: Polaribacter sp. P097 (assembly GCF_036864555.1). Classification (NCBI taxonomy): domain Bacteria; kingdom Pseudomonadati; phylum Bacteroidota; class Flavobacteriia; order Flavobacteriales; family Flavobacteriaceae; genus Polaribacter; species Polaribacter sp. P097. The sequence goes on from NZ_JAZETJ010000001.1 coordinate 667,247, forward strand.
CTAATCCTTCTACAAAATCAGCAGAATTTGCTAATGAGTAAATAGGATCTACATTATGCGTCAACAAACCTGCAACTCTACCAGCTTTCATATCTGAAATTAACTGAGTAACCTCTGCATCATTTCCTTGACGAATATTTAATGTATTCTTAGTATCAAAGATTTCACTGCTTAAAGCTTCATTTATCGCAAAAGCAATAAGTTGTGCATTTTTATCATTTAAACCTGTCATTACAACAGATCTAGAACCATTCATTCTTAACTCAAGAGCCATTTTCTTAATCTCAGCATCTACAGGAGTTGCTTTAGAAGAAACATTATTACCAGTTACTTCTTTATAAAGATTTAATAAAGCGAATACTTGATCTGATGGCTTTAACACCACTCTTTTATCTGCATTAGCTCCAGTTAAAGACATGTTACTTTCGAACTGAACATGGTAAGACATTTGACCAGATTCTGGCTTTCTACCATTTACATATCCTTTTTCGAAACCTCCATGAAAATCACTCAAGAAATCTGCACCAATAGAAACTATTGTTTTTGCCTTTTCTAAATGATAGTTTGGTAATGCTCTTTTGCCATACATTGCAAGCATAGCTTCTGTAGCACCCGCTTCTGAAACTGCATCATAAACAACGTGTTTAATGTTTGGATATGCTGTTGTAAATTCAGAAATAATTTTATCTGTTGATGGGCTAGCCATTGTACCAGTTAGTAAAACAACTGGTTTATTTTCATTTTTTAAGCTAAGTAATTTTAAACCAATTTCCTTATCTGCATCTGCCCATGAAATTACTTCTCCTGCTTTAGTTGGTTCTTTTAAACGTAACTTCTCATCATACAAAGATAAAATAGCTGCTTGTACTCTAGCAGTAGTTGTACCATTTGCATCTTTATTAGGCATAATTTGAATTGGACGACCCTCTCTTGTTTTTACCAAAACATTTGCAAAGTCATAACCATCAGCCATAGAAGTTGCATACCAATCTGCAACACCTGCAATAATATCATTAGGTTTAACTACATAAGGAATAGACTTTCTAACTGGCCCTTCACAAGCTGCTAAAGAAGCTGCAGCTGTTGTAAAACCAACGTACTTTAAAAAATCTCTACGTGAAGTAGAACTATTCTCTAATGTTTCTTTATCACCTAAAAACTGATCTGTAGCAATTTCATCTACAAACTCATTTTTACTTAACGTTTCAACAATAGAACTACCTTTTAGTTCCTCAACACTTTTCCAGTATTTTTTGTTTGAAGCCATTTACTTATAGTTATTAGTTTTAGATTTTGTTTGACTTAAAGGCCAATTACAAAAACTATTCTTCTTTTTTAATTAATAGTGGCACTTACCACATTCTAATCCACCTAACTGAGCAATAGTAACCTTATCTACATTGTACTTTTTTGCTAATTCTTTGTGGATATTATCATAATACTCTGTACCCTTTAAGTCTACATTAGTTTCTCTATGACAATTGATACACCAACCCATAGTTAAAGGTGAGAACTGACGCATTTCATCGTAAGTCTCAACAGGCCCATGACATTTTTGACACTCTATACCACCAACAGTTACGTGTTGTGAATGGTTAAAGTAAGCAAAGTCTGGCAAATTATGAATTCTAACCCATTTAATAGGTTTTGTATTTCCTGTATATTCTAACTCATCTGGATCCCAACCAGCAGCATCGTAAATCTTAGCGATTTCCTTATCTAACTCAGCCTTACCATAAGTCATTCCATCCCACTCAACTACAGTCCCTTCAGACACTTCAGCAATATTTTTATGACAATTCATACAAACATTTACAGAAGGAATACCTGAATGTTTACTATGTTTTGCAGAAGAATGACAGTATTGACATTCTATTTTATTTTCACCAGAGTGAATTTTATGAGAAAATGCAATTGGCTGCAAAGGCATATAACCTTCGTTTACCCCAACTTTGAATAAAGTACCAAAAACAATGTAAGCACCCATCAACAAAACAAAGATTGTAGTTAAAACATGTAAGAATGTATTTCCTTTGATACCTTCCCACAGCTCATGCAAGTCTCTTTTCAAGTTTGATTTATTCGCAGACTTATTACCTTTTAATTCATTAACCTGCTTTAATAAACTTGCAATCATTAAAAAAGCAACAATTATTGCACCAGCTAACAAATAAATAATCCATTCAGGAGCACTACCTGAACCTCCACCTGCAGTTGCATCTACAACAGCAGTTCCTGCAACATCCGCTTTTACAGGATCACCTACAGTAGTGTAATAAAGAATATTATTGATTTGATCATCACTTAACTGAGGAAAAGCCGTCATTGGAGACCCATTGTATTCCTCGTAAATTGCAATAGCCTGTCTATCTCCAGACGCTCTTAGCTCTGCATTATTCTTAATCCAAGCTAATAACCACTCATTCTCTCTACGCTCTTCTACACCACCTAAAGCTGGCCCAACAAGTTTTCTATCTAACTTGTGACATGAAGCACAAAGGGATTTAAAAAGCTTTCTACCCTCTGCTTGACGAGCAGCATCAACTTCTTGAGAATAAGAAGATAAGCTAATTGAAAAAAGCAGAATGATTGTAAAACTCTTAAGAAGTACTTTGATTATTTTACTGTGTAACGCTACACTTTTCATATTTACAAACTATTTTAATATCTGTATAAATAGCCCAAAAACCACTTTTTGAACAGTTGTACAAAAGTACTACATATTGCTAAATTTAAAAAAAGGAAAAGGATGGTAAATATTAATTTATAACAATTCTAAATAAAGGTTTTTTTCAATATAATCTAAAAGATGTCGTTATTTTTGTAGAAATTTTTTTTATGAAAAACTCCATAATTTTATTCATTTTTTTAGCCTTTGGTTTATTAACTTCTACAGAATCGAATGCCCAAAATAACACAAATGCAAGCGAAAGTGTGCGTAAGTTAATTGCTAAAAAAAGAGCATTTAATAAGCAATTTGGTTATGGCTATCGTATTCAACTATATTATGGAAATGAAACTAAGGCAAGAAGTACGCAAAGTAAATTCAATGTACTTTTTCCAGGAAATTACACTAAATTAGATTACAATCAGCCTTATTGGAAAGTATTGGTTGGTAATTATAAAACGAAACTTGAAGCTGATAAAGCAATGATGAATTTTTCTGAAAAATTCTCTGGCTTAATCGTGATTCCATTAGGAAAATAAGTCAAACAAGTTCGGATAAAAAAAATACCAAATCATTTGATTTGGTATTTTTTTTATGCTCTATAAAATATAATCTGTATTAATAAAGTTAGACGTTTTTTTATCTAAAAGTTCTTGCAATATATTATTGTTATACTCTGCGTCTTTAGAAGCTACAAAGGTTCTTATTGAGAAAGATCGTAAAGCATCATGCACGCTTAAAGTGCTCACTGCAGAATCTTTTCTACCCGTAAACGGATACACATCTGGCCCTCTTTGCGCTGCACTATTTAGGTTTACTCTACAAACCAGATTAACCAATGTATCTATTAATGGTGCTAAAGTTTTTACATCACTCCCAAAAACACTTACTTGCTGACCATAGTTAGAATCAGCCATAGCATCTAAAGGTTCTTGTATATTTTTAAATGAAACAATAGGAATTACTGGCCCAAATTGCTCTTCTTCATAAACCCTCATATTTTTTGATACAGGATATAATACTGATGGAAAAATATAGTTTTCGGTTCGCTCACCCCCTTTTTCATTCAAAATCTTTGCACCTTTTTCTTTAGCATCATCTATCAATTCTTGTATATAATCTGGCTTGCCTGGTTCTGGTAATGGAGTTAATTTTACATTCTTTTCCCAAGGATTTCCAAATTTTAAAGCATCTACCTTTTCTGCAAAACGTTTATTAAACTTATCTACAATATGCTCGTGCACAAACAATATTTTAAGTGCTGTACATCTTTGACCATTAAAAGAAGTTGAACCCGTTAAACATTCTTCGATCGCCAAATCTAGATCAGCATCTGGCAAAACAATTCCAGGATTTTTAGCCTCTAAACCCAATACCAACCTTAACCTATTTTTATAAGGATGATTCGCTTGTATAGCATTTGCTGATTTACTATTGCCAATTAGCGCTAAAATATCAACTTTACCTGTTTTCATGATTGGTGTAGCTAAAACACGACCTCTACCATAAATAATATTGACAACCCCTTCTGGAAAACTATTTTGAAAAGCCTCCATTATTGGAGAAAGTAATAAAACCCCATGCTTAGCAGGCTTAAACACAGCTGTATTACCCATAATTAAAGCAGGAATTAACAGCGCAAAAGTTTCATTTAAAGGATAATTGTAAGGCCCCAAACACAAAACAACACCTAAGGGACCTCTTCTAATATGAGCATGTACTCCACTATGTTTTTCAAACTTAGCAGAATCTCTGTCCATTTGTTTATAATCCTCAATGGTGTCATAAACATACTCAACTGTTCTATCAAATTCTTTCTCTGAGTCTGCGTGCGATTTTCCAATTTCCCACATTAAAAGTTTCACAACTTCTTTACGTTTGGTTTTCATTTGGTCTGCAAACTCCTCCATACAAGATATTCTATCTGCAACACGCATTGTAGGCCACATACCTTGGCCTCTATCATAAGCTCTATAAGCCGAATTTAAAGCCTCTATAGCTTCGTTTTCTGTGAGATTAGGAATTGTACCCAAAAATGTAGGTTTATACTCTTCTGTAGAAGATATTGTAGAATACACTTCAGTGAACTCACCTTTCCAATCTTTTAACTCACCATTGACTAAATATGATTTTTGATGTAAAAGTGTATCAATTTTAAATTCCTCTGGTATATTCTGATTTATTTTTATCATAATTATGCTAGTTTTTGGTTGTTTTATACAACCCGAAATATGGGTAATCAAGTTAGCAAAAATAACACTCCTATTAATGAAAGTTGCCAATTAACTACGAAAATGATTTCGAAAAAAACGAGTAAAAAACAAAAAACCTACCAATTTTCATTAGCAGGTTTAAAAATAATAAACAATTTAAATTTATGACTTAATCACCTTCATAGCTGTCATAGAAGCTCTTAATTGCTCTCCTACAACCTCTACTGGATGATTTCTTATAATTTTGTTGATTTTAATTAATTCTTGATTATCTACACCATTATCACTGCTAAAAGATTTACCAATAACATTTGTAGAAACAGTTTTCATAAAATCGGTCAATAAAGGCTTACATGCATGATCAAATAAATAACAACCATACTCTGCAGTATCTGAAATTACACGATTCATTTCATATAATTTTTTACGTGCAATAGTGTTTGCAATTAATGGTGTTTCATGCAAAGACTCATAATACGCAGAGGCATCTATAATTCCAGATTCTGTCATTGCTTCAAAAGCCAACTCTACACCTGCTCTAACAAAAGCAACTAACAATGTACCATGATCAAAATATTCTTGCTCAGATATTTCTTGATCTGTTATTTGCTGCTTTTCAAATGCAGTTTCACCTGTAGCTTGTCTCCATTTTAATAGGTTTACATCATCATTAGCCCAGTCTTCCATCATTGTTTTAGAGAAATGACCAGTCATGATATCATCCATATGTTTTTGAAATAATGGACGCATAATATCTTTTAATTCCTCTGACAATCTAAAGGCTTCAACTTTGGCAGGATTAGATAATCTATCCATCATATTTGTAATTCCTCCATGCTTTAATGCCTCAGTTACAGTTTCCCAACCATATTGAATTAACTTCGCTGCATAACCAGCATTAATACCTTCTTCAACCATTTTATCAAAAGATAAAATAGCACCTGTTTGTAACAATCCACATAAAATGGTTTGCTCACCCATTAAATCTGACTTTACCTCTGCAACAAAAGATGATTCTAAAACACCAGCTTTATGACCACCTGTTGCAACTGCATACGCTTTTGCTTGTGCCCAACCTTTTTGTTCTGGATCATTTTCTGGATGCACTGCAATTAACGTTGGCACTCCAAATCCTCTTTTATACTCCTCTCTTACTTCAGATCCAGGAGATTTTGGTGCAACCATAATAACCGTTAAATCTTCACGTATTTGCATTCCTTCTTCAACAATATTAAATCCATGAGAATATGATAATGTTGCTCCTTTTTTCATTAAAGGCATTACTGCTTTCACCACATTTGTATGTTGCTTGTCTGGTGTTAAGTTAATTACCAAATCTGCAGTAGGTAATAACTCTTCATAAGTACCTACTTCAAAATTATTAGAAATAGCATTTGTATATGATTCTCTTTTTTGATCAATTGCTGCTTGCCTTAAGGTATATGAGATATCTAAACCAGATTCTCTCATGTTTAACCCTTGATTTAACCCTTGTGCTCCACAGCCCACAATAACAATTTTTTTCCCTTTTAAGGCAGCTACTCCATCTTCAAATTCTGAAGCATCCATAAAACGACATTTCCCTAATTGCTCTAGTTTTTGTCTTAATGTTAATGTGTTAAAATAATTTGACATTTTTTTGTTTTTAATTGTTGATTAGAGTATATGCAAAAGAAAGTTTTAAGAACTTCTTTCGTTTAAAATTATACTCTTTTATCTATTTTTAGTTGTTGTATGATTCTAATAATGATGAAATTTTCATTTCTTCTTTTGTAACTGCAATTAAGCCAGAACGTGTGTATTGCATAATTCCGAATTCACTTAACTGGTTATACATTTCTACAATTTCCTCTTTTCTCCCAGACTTCTCAAGAATAAAAAAGGCTTTGTTTACTGTTACAATTCTAGCATTGCTTTCTTTAATAATGTTTTGTATTTGAGGCTCCTCAAATAACAATTCTGATTTTATTTTAAACAAACCAGAGATTTGATATATAATTTGATCTAGATTATGATAATAAGCTTTAATCACCTCTACCTGCTTTTCTATCTGACCAATAATTTTCTTGATATTTACTTCATCAATATTTACAACAATAGTAAACTTAGAAACACCTTCTATTTCAGATGGAGAAGTATTTAAACTTTCTATATTAATATGTCTTCTTTGAAAAATTGCAGAAATCCTATTCAACAATCCAATATTATTTTCAGTATAAATAGATACTGTGTATAATTGTTTTTCTTCTGTACTCATCTTATTCTAATCTTATATCAGAAACACTAGCTCCTGAAGGTATCATTGGAAATACATTATCTTCTTTTTCTACACAAACTTCTAAGAAATAAGCTTCTTTACTTTGCATCATTTCTGCTACAGCCTCAGCTAATTCTTCACGTTTAGTAACTTTTCTAGCCTTGATATAATACCCTTCTGCAATAGCCACAAAATTAGGGTTCACCATTTCTGTAGAGGCATATCTTTTATCAAAAAACAATTGTTGCCATTGACGAACCATACCTAAGAAATCATTATTTAAAACCACTACTTTTACTGCAGCTTTTTGCTGAAAAATAGTACCTAATTCTTGAATTGTCATTTGGTAACCACCATCTCCAGAAATAGAAACTACTTCACGATCTGGAGCTGCCATTTTTGCACCAATTGCAGCTGGCAAACCAAAGCCCATTGTTCCTAAACCACCTGAAGTGATATTACTTTTAGACACGTTAAAATCTGCATATCTACAAGCAACCATTTGATGCTGACCAACATCTGTTACAATTGCAGCCTTACCTTCACTCTGAATGTTGATTTCTTTTAAAACCTCGCCCATTGTTAGGCCTTCTTTTGTAGGATACAAATCGTTTTTAATTACTTTATCATATTCAATTTGATACAAATCTTTAAATTTCTGATGCCAATCTGAGTGAGATTTTTCTTCTAAAAATGGCAAAAGTTCTGCTAAACTCTTTTTTGCATCACCCAAAACTGCTACATCAGATTTTACATTTTTATCAATCTCTGCAGGATCAATTTCGAAGTGAATTACTTTGGCTTGTTTTGCATAAGTATTTAAACTACCTGTAACTCGATCATCAAAACGCATACCTATTGCAATAAGCACATCACACTCATTAGTTAAAATATTTGGTGCATAATTACCATGCATACCAACCATACCAACATTTAATTGATGTGAAGTTGGTATTGCAGAAGCTCCTAATATTGTCCAAGCAGCAGGTATTCCTGCTTTTTCTACAACAGCCTTAAACTCTTCTTCTGCCTTACCTAAAATTACACCTTGACCCCAAACAATCATTGGTTTCTTTGCTGCGTTTATTAGATCTGCAGCTTCTTTAACCTTTGTTATATCTGTTGTGGGTACAGGATTGTAACTTCTAACATGAGTACATTTTTCGTAAGCAAAATCAAACTCTTCAAACTGAGCATCTTTTGTAATATCTACTAAAACAGGACCTGGTCTTCCACTTTTGGCAATGTAAAATGCTTTTGCCATTGCTTTTGGAATATCTTCTGCCTTTGTAATTTGGCAGTTCCATTTCGTAACTGGAGTTGAAATACCAACAATATCTGTTTCTTGAAAAGCATCACTACCCAATAAATGAGACGCAACTTGCCCAGTAATACAAACCATTGGTGTAGAATCTATTTGCGCATCTGCAATTCCTGTAATTAGGTTTGTTGCTCCAGGACCAGAGGTAGCCATTGCCACACCTACTTTACCAGAAATACGTGCATAACCTTGTGCAGAATGTGTTGCACCTTGCTCATGACGTGTTAAAACATGGTGAATTTTACCTTGGTATTTATACAACTCATCATAGACAGGCATAATTGCACCTCCTGGATATCCGTATAAAATATCAACACCTTCTTCAATTAAACATCTAACAATTGCCTCACTTCCAGAAATACGCTCTGTTGCTTTAGCTTTTGACTGTGTACTTGATATGGTTTTTGTCTCCATAATTCTTACTTTTAAATAAGAGTTTAAAGAAATTAGCTCAAAACTTTTTTGTATTTGACACTTGCTCTTTTCTCTTAAATCTTAATTCATTTATTTATAAATCAGTAACACATCCTTTAGATGCAGAGGCTACAGATTTTGCGTACTTGTATAAAATTCCTTTTTTATGTTTTAAAGCAGGAGCCACCCAATTTGCTCTTCTTTTCTCTAACTCTTCATCAGAGATAAGCACATTTATTGAGTTGTCTTCTGCACTAATTCTAATTTTATCACCTGTTTCTAAAAGACCAATAGCTCCACCTGATTGTGCTTCTGGTGTAATGTGCCCCACAACAAAACCATGTGTACCTCCAGAAAAACGTCCATCTGTAATTAAAGCTACAGATTTACCTAAACCTGCTCCCATAATTAAAGAGGTTGGCTTTAACATTTCTGGCATTCCTGGCCCACCTTTTGGCCCCACATATCTAATAACAACCACATCACCTTTTTCTACTTCACCATTAGAAATACCTGTATTTGCTGCTTGCTCACCATCGTAAACCACAGCTTTACCTTCAAACAATAAACCTTCGTTTCCAGAAATTTTAGCTACTGCACCTTCTGTTGCAAGATTTCCATAAATAATTTGGATGTTTCCTGATGTTTTTAAAGCCTTGTCTTTTGGATAAATAACATCTTGAGCTTCAAACTCCATTGCTTTAACATCTGCCAAATTTTCGGCTAAAGTTTTACCTGTAACAGTTAAGCAATCTCCATGCAAATACCCATTATCTAATAAATATTTCATAATTGCAGGTGTACCTCCAACTCCATGAACATCTTCCATTAAATATTTTCCTGATGGTTTTAAATCTGCAATTAAAGGTGTTCTATCTGATACTTTTTGAAAATCTTCTAAAGTAAAATCTATTTCTGCTGCATGTGCTATAGCTAAAAAATGTAAAACTGCATTTGTAGAACCACCCAAAGCATTTACTAAAGCAACAGCATTTTCTAACGATTTTTTAGAAATGATATCTAAAGGTTTTAAATCTAACTCTAATAAGTTTTTAATAGCTAAAGCTGTTCTTTCTGCTTCTGATAATTTATTTGGATTTTCTGCTGGAATAGAAGAGTTATAAGGCAAAGCAAACCCCATACATTCTATTGCAGAAGCCATTGTATTTGCTGTATACATACCACCACAAGCACCTGCTCCTGGAATGGCTCTTTTTATAATTTCTTTGTATTCATTCTCATCTATTTCTCCAGCAACTTTTTGACCCAAAGCTTCAAAGGCAGAAACAATATTTAACTTTTTACCTTTATAACTACCAGAGGCAATTGTGCCTCCATACATCATAATTGATGGCCTATTTAAACGTAACATTGCAATTACAGCTCCTGGCATATTTTTATCACAACCTACCACAGAAACTAAGGCATCATAGCTTTGAGCATTCATTACAGTTTCTATTGAATCTGCAATTATATCTCTGGAAGCTAAAGAATAATTCATACCAGAAGTTCCCATAGAAATTCCGTCTGAAACACCAATAGTATTAAAACCTAACCCAACTAAACCAGCAATTTTACTTTCTACTTTAACTTCTGCAGCTAAATTGTTTAAATGCATATTACATGGATTACCATCATAACCTGTACTTGCAATACCAACTTGGGCTTTGCTCATATCTTCTTCTGATAAACCTACTGCATACAACATGGCTTGAGAAGCTGGTTGAGATTCGTCTTGCGTTAATCTTTTGCTATGTTTATTTAATTCCATTTACAAACTGTTTCTGTGTTAACAAAAATATTATAATTGCGTTATTTTTTTAATAATACTACAATGACTTCGTTTAAATTCAGGTTAAAAAATAACCATTTAAAATCCTGAATAACAGATTTTTAAATATATTTTAAAATGATATTCAGTAGTTATAATATTTTTAAAGAATTTTTTATTTTAATAAGAATTTGATATTTCTAAAACTGACTTTAGTTCACAAACAAGCTTAGCCCAAATTGAGGCATATGTTTGAGCTATTTTTTGAAACTGAATTTAATTCAGATTTCAAAAAAAGCGAGTGCTGAAAGCTGGAAATAGCTGCTAAATAATTGTGCTTTGACCCATGTGAATGTTTCTAAAGTTCATATTACTATCATCTTGATTGGTAATATAATCTGCTACAAAATCGCCAACCTTAGAAGTTGTTGTTGATTTCTGCATTTTTCTTTTGATATCTTGAGTAGTGATACCTAAAGCTAAAGACTTGTCTACAGCTCTTTCTATAGCATCTGCCTCTTCATGTAAGCCTAAATACTGCAACATCATTGCTGCTGATAAAATAGAAGCTAACGGATTTGCAATGTCTTTACCTTTTGCTTGCGAATACGAACCGTGAATAGGCTCAAACAAACCATTTTCTGAACCAATAGAAGATGATGCCAATAAACCTATTGACCCACAAAGTGAGCTTGCCACATCAGAAATCATGTCTCCAAAAAGATTTTCTGTTAATATGACATCGAAATGCGTAGGATTTAGAATCATTTTCATAGCTGCATTGTCTACAAATAAATATTCTAGTTCTACATCTTTATAGTCCTCGGCTATTTCTGAAACTGTTTTTCTCCATAAACGAGAAGTTTCTAAAACATTTGCTTTATCTACCAAAGTTACTTTCTTCTTACGTTTTTGTGCTGCTTGAAATGCCAAATGCGCAACTCTAGAAATTTGTTTTACTGTATAAGTAGAAACGTCATGTGCAGTTTGCTTGTCTTCGCTTAATGTTTTTTCACCAAAATAAATACCTCCTGTTAATTCTCTATAAATAACAAAATCTGCATTTTTTATTACTTCTCTTTTTAATGGAGAGTTAGATATTAGATTATCGTAAGCCTTTACTGGCCTAACATTGCAATATAAATCTAATTCTCTTCTTAAATTTAGCAAACCTTGTTCTGGACGAATTTTCGCTGATGGATCATTATCGAACTTAGGATCACCAACTGCACCAAATAATATAGCATCTGCACTTTTACAAATAGTAATTGTTTCTTTTGGTAAAGGACCTCCTGTAGCATCAATGGCATTTGCACCCAATTGCGCTTCTTTATAAATAAATATATGATCATATGCTTCAGCAACTGCATTTAAAGCTTTTTTTGCTTGCTCTACAACCTCTGGACCTATACCATCTCCTGGAATTACTGCTATATTAAATTTCATAGTACTAGTATTTTATGCAATAGCTGACTTCTCTAAATTACTAACTTTTTTCATGATGACATGTATGTCTTCATCTTTTATTTCTTTTTGCTGATCTGCCATGTTTAAAAAGGCTTTGTAAGCTTCATCTAACTGAACTTTAGTTAGTTCATAACCTACTTTCTTAGCTCTATAAGCCAAAGCTGCTCTACCACTTCTAGCTGTTAATACAATAGCACTTTCTGTAACACCTACATCTTCAGGATCCATAATTTCATAAGTTTCCCTGTTTTTTATGACTCCATCTTGATGAATTCCTGAACTGTGTGCAAATGCATTAGCACCTACAATTGCTTTATTTGGTTGTACTGGCATTCCCATTTTTTCACGAACCATCATACTTGTATCGTACAATAATTTTGTATTGATACTTGTTTCTAGATTTAAATAAGGATGCTGATTTAATATCATAACCACCTCTTCTAAAGCTGTGTTTCCTGCTCTTTCACCAATTCCGTTTATAGTACATTCAATTTGACGAGCACCATTTATAACACCTGCTATTGAATTTGCTGTAGCCAAACCTAAATCGTTATGACAATGACAAGAAAGTGTAACATTTTCTATACCTTTTACATTTTCTCTTAAGTATTTCATTTTTGCACCATATTCTTCAGGCAAACAATATCCTGTAGTATCTGGAATATTTAAAACAGTAGCCCCTACTTTAATTACTTCTTCACAAACTCTTGCTAAAAATTCATTGTCTGTTCTACCTGCATCTTCTGCATAAAATTCTACATCTTCAACAAAGGTTTTAGAATAAGCAACTGCTTTTACAGCTCTTTCTATAACTTGTTCTCTGGTTGAATTGAATTTATATTTTATATGAGAATCACTTGTACCAATACCAGTATGAATTCTAGGGAATTTGGCATATTTCAATGCCTCTGCAGCAACTTTAATGTCATTTTCTACGGCTCTTGTTAAGCCACAAACTGTAGCATTTTTAACAATTTTTGCAATTTCTGAAACCGATTTAAAATCTCCTGGGCTAGAAACTGGAAAACCTGCTTCTATAACATTTACACCTAATAAGTCTAATCTTTCTGCAATAACTAACTTTTGGGTAGTATCTAACTTACAACCTGGAACTTGTTCTCCATCTCTAAGAGTTGTATCAAATATTTGAACTTGATTGTTTTGCATAATTAAAAAAATTGACTTTATATTTAATCAAAAGTATTTAATGAGATTAAAATAAATAGTTACTTTTACCACTTTGTACGATTTCTAATATCCTATATAAAAACATAAGTATTTAATAATCAAATTTTTATGATTAAAAAGCTTACATCAGTCAGCCAACAAAATGATGCTCTTTTCGTTTTAATTAAGTCTTTAACCAAATCTGAGAAGAGACAATTTAACTTGTATGTAGGTAGATTAGGTGGAAATGTTGATGCCAAATTTTTCTCGCTTTTTAAGTTTTTAGAAAAACTAAAAGCTTACGATGAGAAAGAAATTATTAATAGTGGCATTGTTTCTAAACAACAATTATCAAATCTAAAAGCACATTTATACAAACAGATTTTAATTAGTTTGCGTTTAAATCCTGCTCATAAGAATATTAGAATTCAAATTAGAGAACAATTAGACTTTGCTACTGTCTTATATCAAAAAGGATTATACAAACAGAGTTTAAAATTATTAGATAAAGCAAAAAACTTGGCCTTAGACAATGAAGAAAAAAACATTGCCTACGAAATAGTAGAACTTGAGAAGGTCATTGAAACACAATATATTACCCGAAGTTTAAGCAATAGAGCAGATCAACTTTCTGTGCAAGCAAAAACCTTAAGTCAGCAAAATGTTATTGCTAGTAAACTATCTAATTTATCACTACAATTATACAGTCATCTATTACAAAATGGCTATGTAAAAAATAACGAGGAACTAGAATTTATTAATCAATATTTTTACAGCAAATTACCTAAATACAATTTTGAAACTTTTGGTTTTAGAGAAAAGTTATGGTTGTATAAAAGTCATTTGTGGTTTAGTTTTCTAACTCAAGATTTTTTACATAGTTACAAGTATGCAAGCCAATGGGTTTCGTTATTCAAAGCAGATAAAAAGTATATAACTCAGCATCCTGTATTTTATTTAAAAGGAATTAACTACTTATTAGAAGCGTCTTTTTTTGTAAAAAAAGCTTCAACTTTTAAAAGCGAACTTAAAGCATTTGAAGATGATGTAGATAAGAAGGTAATCCCTTCTAACATGAATACAGATTTATTGATTTTTCAATATTTATATGCCAATAAATTACACTTACACTTTTTAGAAGCCACTTTTTCTGAAGGTGAATATTTGGTTGATATCATCAACAAAAAATTAGAAGAATATCAAAATAGATTAGACAGCCATTATATTGTAATGCTATACTACAAAATTGCTTGTTTGTACTTTGGTATGGGCAAAAATGAATTATGTATTGCTTATTTGCAAAAAATAATCAAGTCTAAAAACTTAAGTTCTGCTGAAGATTTGCAGTGTTTTGCAAGAGTTCTAAACTTAATTGCGCATTATGAATGTGGTTTAGATTACGATTTAGAAAGGCAGTTTGTAGATACCTATAAATTTCTATTAAAAATGGAAAATCTGCAGGAAGTTCAAAAAGTATTCTTGACATCTATAAGAGACTTAAGTGATGTTTTTCCTCATGAAATTAAAAATGAGTTTAAAAAAATTCATGCAAAATTAAAGGTCTATGAAGATCATCCCTATGAGAAAAGAGCCTTTTTATACCTAGACATCCTTTCTTGGTTAGAAAGTAAAATTCAAAATAAATCCATTTCTTCAGTTATTAAAGAAAAAGCAAATTTCACCCACAAATAATGCTATTTTCATTTTATTGACAATCATATTTTATCAAGTATTCATTTATTGGTCAATTTTAGAAAATAATTGACAATCCATTACCCTTGAATAAATAATACTTCTATTTTTGTGGTGTGATTTTATCTAAAATACATAATCAATTACTACAAACTACTGCTACAGTAGCAACTACTTTTGGTGGTTTAATTCGCTCTACAACTACTACAACAACCCTTTAAGGGTTTATTTCTATTCATATTATATCAGGTTATCAAGCATTGCAAAAGCAATTCAATCAAAACATATTATTTATTGAATACTTAAAATTACAAGATGAAAGTATTAAAATTTGGAGGCTCATCAGTCGCAAACTCAGAAAACATAAAACAAGTATTAAGCATTATTGCAAATACATCTAAAGAAGATAAAATAGCAGTTGTAGTTTCTGCATTTGGCAAAACCACAAACAAACTATTGGCAGGTGCAACCAAAGCATTGCAAAATGCGGAGCATGCTAAACAAATTTTAACAGAAATTAAAACATTGCATTTTACAGTAATTAATGACTTGGTTAAAACTAATACTGATGAAGTTCTAGAAAATGTAGAAATACTTTTTACCAAATTAAATGCCATTTACGAAGGTATTTTTCTTCTACAAGAACTGTCTGACAAAACCTTGGCTAAAGTTTCTAGTTTTGGAGAAAGGTTATCTTCTTACATCATTGCAAATGCAGCAAAAGAAAATTTAAATGCAGCTCATAAAGACAGCAGAGAATTAATTATTACCAATGATATTTATTTAAATGCACAGGTTAATTTTGAGAAAACAGATGCATTAATAGCTAGCTATTTTAAAAACAATCAGCATCAAATAACGGTTTTAGGTGGTTTTATTTCTTCTAATCTAGAAAACGAAATAACTACTTTAGGTAGAGGAGGTTCTGATTTTTCTGCTGCTATTTATGCAGCAGCTTTAAATGCCTCTGAACTACAAATTTGGACAGACGTTTCAGGAATGTTCACAGCAAACCCAAGTGTAGTAAAACAAGCACATCCTATTCCAGAAATTTCTTACGAAGAAGCTATGGAACTTTCTCATTTTGGAGCAAAAGTTTTGTATCCACCAACAATACAACCTGCTTTAAGAAAAGACATCCCCATAAAAATCAAAAACACATTTTCACCAGAGAATGAGGGTACTTTAATTTGTAAAAATCCACAAAGTAAAAGTGATGTAAAAGGAATTTCGCATATTGATGAAATTAGCTTAATTACTTTAGAAGGTGGAGGAATGATTGGTATTCCTGGTTTTTCAAAACGTTTATTCGAAGCTTTATCTTTAGCACAAATAAATGTAGTTTTCATTACTCAGGCATCTTCAGAGCACTCAATATGTGTAGGTATTTATGAAGCTGATGCTGTAAAAGCTAAAGAGGTTTTAGATGCAACTTTTAGCATCGAAATAGATCGTAAGAAAATTAAACCTATTAGTGTTGAAAACGATTTGGCAATTATAGCTGTTGTTGGAGAAAGCATGAAAAATTACCAGGGTTTAAGTGGACAAATGTTTAGTACTTTGGGTAGAAACAATGTAAATGTGAGAGCTATTGCCCAAGGTTCATCAGAAAAAAACATTTCTGCAGTAATTAATAGTTTTGATGCTAAGAAAGCATTGAATGCTTTGCATGAACAATTTTTTGAAGAACGCACCAAACAACTCAACCTATTTGTAACAGGAGTTGGAAATGTTGGTGAGCGCTTTTTAGCACAAATACACCAACAGAAGAAATTTTTAAAGGAGAATCTTAAACTAAATATTAGAGTAATTGGTATTTCTAACTCAAGAAAAATGTTTTTTGATAAATCTGGAATAAACCTAAAAAACTGGAAAGAATTATTGGCAAATGGTGAAGAAACTTCATTAAGCGCTTTTCACGAGCAAGTAAAAAAGCTAAATTTAAGGAATAGCGTTTTTATAGATAATACAGCTAACAAAAGCGTATCTGAAGTTTATGCCAACTATTTAAAAGATAGTATTTCTGTGGTAACTTGTAATAAAATTGCCTGTGCTTCTGAATTTAGTAATTATAAAAATTTAAAAAACCTTTCTAAAAAATACAATGCTTCGTTTTTATTTGAAACCAATGTTGGTGCAGGTTTACCTGTTATTGACACTTTAAAAAACTTGGTAAATTCAGGAGATCGCATTCATAAAATACAAGCAGTTTTATCTGGCAGTTTAAACTTTGTTTTCAATAATTTTAATACAGAAACAACTTTTCATGATATAGTTCTGCAAGCTCAAAAAGAAGGCTATACAGAACCAGATCCTAAAATAGATTTAAGTGGAATTGATGTTGCCAGAAAAATTTTGATTTTAGCACGTGAAAGTGGTTATCAACTGGAATTAGAAGAAATTAAAAACAACGCCTTTTTACCTGAAGAAAGTTTAAAAACTACAAATAATGATGATTTCTATGCTACTTTAATAAAGAATGAAAATCATTTTCAACAGATTTATAATAAAGCACAAGAAAAAAATTCACGTTTAAAATATGTGGCTGAATTTGCAAATGGACAAGCAAATGTGGGACTACAAGAAATTCCTGCAGATCATCCTTTTTATAATTTAGAAGGAAGTGATAATATTGTATTATTTTTCACAGACAGATATCCAGAAAATCCTTTAATCATAAAAGGTGCAGGTGCAGGTGCAGATGTAACAGCTTCTGGTATTTTTGCAGATATAATACGAATTGCAAATCAATAAAAAATGAACTATTTAAAAGTATTTTCTCCTGCTACTGTAGCAAATGTTTCTTGCGGTTTCGACTCTCTTGGTTTTGCTGTTGATACAGTTGGAGATGAAATGACGTTTACAAAAACAGCAAGCAAAGGTGTAAAAATTACCAATATTACTGGAGCAAACTTATCTTATAATGTAGATGAAAATGCAGCAAGTGCAGTAGTTCAAAAAATGTTGATTGAGGCTAAAGCCGATTTTGGAGTAGAACTAACCATATCAAAAGGTTATTCTCCTGGAAGTGGCTTAGGCAGTTCTGCAGCAAGTGCAGCAGGTGCAGCTTTTGGAGCAAATCAATTATTAGGAAATATTTACTCAGAATTAGAATTGGTAAAATTTGCCATGTTTGGAGAAGAAGTGGCTTGTGGTTCACAAATTGCAGATAATGTTGCTGCTGCCATTTATGGAGGTTTTGTACTAATTAGAAGTTATGACCCTTTAGAAATTGTGAAACTACCTGTACCCAAAGAATTAAGATTAGTCGCCATTCATCCTCAAGTAGAAGTCAAAACAAAAGATGCAAGAGAGGTTTTACCCAAACAAATTGATTTAAAAGATGCTATTACTCAATGGGCAAATGTTGGTGGATTAATTAGTGGCTTATATGCTAATGATTATAATTTAATTAGCAATTCTCTTGTAGATATTATTGTAGAGCCTTATCGTAAAAAACTCATTCCTTATTTTGATAATGTTAAAAATGCAGCTTTAAAATCTGGTGCTTTAGGAGCTGGAATTTCTGGCTCAGGGCCAACCATTTTTGCGCTATGTAAAGGTGATAAAAGTGCAAATGATGTTCACTCAGCAACTAATGAAAGCTACAAAAACACAGGTATTGAATTCACTTTATTTACCTCAAAAATTAACAACCAAGGAATTAAAATCTTAGAATCAAATTAACATGCAATATTATAGTTTACACCATAAATCACCCAAAACAAGTTTTAAGAAAGCTGTAATAGAAGGTTTAGCGAAAGATAGAGGAATCTATTTTCCAGAAGAAATAACACCTTTAGATGCTGCATTTATTCAAAATATTTCAGATTACACAAATCATGAAATTGCCTTTGAAGTAATTAAACAATTTGTAGGTAATGATATTCCTGAGCCTGTTTTAAAAGAGATTATAAAGAACACACTTACTTTCGATTTTCCTATCGAAAAAATTACAGAGCAAATTTCATCACTAGAACTTTTTCATGGCCCAACAATGGCCTTTAAGGATGTTGGCGCTAAATTTATGGCTCAATGTTTAGAATATTTCAATAAGGACAATGATGAAGAAGTTACTGTTTTAGTGGCTACTTCTGGTGATACTGGAGGTGCAGTAGCTAATGGCTTTCTAGGCGCAAAAGGTGTAAATGTGGTAATCTTATATCCTTCAGGAAAAGTGAGTGATATTCAAGAAAAGCAACTTACAACTTTAGGTAAAAATATTACAGCTTTAGAAGTTGATGGCGTCTTTGACGATTGCCAAGAAATGGTAAAAACTGCGTTCTTGGATGACGAAATTGAAAGGAAATTAACCTCAGCAAATTCAATAAATATTGCAAGATGGTTACCACAAATGTTCTACTTTTTCTTTGCTTATAAAGCACTACATCAAAAAAAGAAAGACCTAGTTTTTTCTGTACCAAGTGGAAATTTTGGTAATATTTGCGCAGGAATTATGGCTCAAAAGTTAGGTTTGCCAGTGAAACATTTTGTTGCATCTACCAATGTAAACGATACTGTGCCTAATTATTTAAAAAGTGGTGAGTATAAGCCTAAACCATCTAAAGCAACCATTTCTAATGCTATGGATGTTGGTAATCCTAGTAACTTTATTAGAATTAGAGAGTTGTTTGATAACGATTTACAACAATTAAAAAATTCATTTTCTTCTTATTCTTTTTCTGATGATGAAACTCGAGAAAAAATGCAAGATATTTATGACATTTCTGGCTATGTTTCAGATCCTCATGGAGCTGTTGGTTATTTAGGTCTAGAGAAATATGGTTTACAAGAAAACGAAATTGGTATCTTTTTAGAAACTGCACATCCTGTTAAATTTTTAGATGTTGTAGAAAGTACCTTACCTGTTAGAGTTGCAATACCAGATCAAATTAAGAAGGTAATTGATAAAGAAAAAGTAGCTTTGAAAATTAGTACTTACGAAGATTTAAATTCTTATTTAATGAAATAAACACCCTATTTTCTTTGTTTTGAATTGTAATTCATCTTTCTAAAAATCAAAAGAAGAATTCCGCAGTTCATAATCATTGGAATGTATTTGTAAACTAATGGAGTGTCTGTAAAAAAGCAATAGCTGTAATACCAAAACAATACAAAAGTTATAGCATAAATAATTCTGAGAAGAATTGGCTCTTGGTTAAAAAAATCAAAAATTTTCATAGCTCTTATATTTCGAAAATACCATCATTGGTAAAACAATAATTCTTACAGTTTTTGGGCGCACTTCTAGTATTTAAACCTGTAAACAAACTAAATGCAGGTAAAATTAGTTGGTTATTTGTTACCTGAAAACAAGGTAATTTTATGCGTTGCTTACCTTTTCCTTTTATAAAAACCCCTGGATGTGTGTGCCCAGAAATTGTAAAATAATCTGTAGAAGGTATTACAAAATCATGCACAAATTTTAAGCAATTTAACACCAAATCCTTCTTGAAAACTTCGATTTTAAATTGTTCGTAAATCGAGTTAGAAAACCGATCATGATTTCCTTTTATTAATTGAATAGATAAATTAGAAAATTGGGTAAGCCAAGTTTTAAACTCATCTAAATCTGAATTGTATTCTGCATGAAATAAATCGCCAACTATAATTAAATTCTCTGCTTTAAAATGCAAAATGAGTTGTTTTAATCTTTCTAAATCTGTAGTTAAAACATTCTTAGGAATAGGAATTCCACTCTTTTGAAAGTGAGCAGATTTACCAATATGCAAATCACTCAGAATTAAACTTTTTTTAGCCTTCCAGTAAATTACACGTTGATTGGTAAGTTCTAAAACTTCATCATTACAAGGAATAGTTTTAGAAATAATAGAAATGTTTTGCATCATTTTAAAGCCTGCTTTTGTATACGCTCTATACGTTTGCTTAAGTCTTCGTTACTCATTGTACCTCTTAAACTATCTACTTTTAAAGGAAAGCTCAAAGGTGTAAAATTACTGGCTTTTTTCAAAATAATTTTACTCTTAGAAATACGTTGAAAAGCAGCTTGTAAACGTACTTTTTCTAGCTCATAATCAAACACTTCATTATAGGCTTGTTTCAGTAAAAGATTAGAAGGTTCATAATCATTCAACACTCTAAATATTAAACCAGATGATGATTGTAAACTTTTATTTGTTTTGCGTTTACCTGGCTGTGTTTGTATTACTAAACCAGCAACTACTGCAATATCTCTAAATTTACGTGAAGCCATTTCACTTGCATTAATGCTTGCTGTAACATCTTTAATTAAATTTTCTTTAGAAAATATAGCATTCATATTTTCTTCAGTTAACGGAATTTCTTGATCACTTAACAACTCAAAACCATAATCATTCATGGCAATAGTAAACGTTAATTTCTTAATTTGACTAATTCTGTATGCAATTAAAGAAGCCATAATTTCATGCACCAATCTACCCTCAAAAGGGTATACAAAAAGATGAAAACCTTCTTTGGTTTCTATCATTTCTATTAAAAATTCATCATGTCTTGGAATGTGCGAATTCGTTTCTTGTCTTTTTAATAAAGGATAGAGAAACTTAAGTTCTCTTTCTCTGTTATTTGGTGTTAAAGCATCACTTAGTTTTAATCGTAAAAAATGAGTTAAGCCAGATGTTAAAGGCAGTCTTCCTCCCATCCAACTTGGTGTTATTGCTTTTTTCTTTTTACTCCTTTTTACCAAAACTGTCATGTCTTTTATTTGTTGTATTTCTACAACTTTTCCTCCTAAAACAAAAGCATCACCTTTATTTAATTTAGAAATAAAATACTCTTCAACCATACCTATATATCCCCCAGAAAAGAATTTTACAAAAAGCATCACTTCACCCACAATTACCCCAATATTCATTCTATGATTCATGGCAATTCTTCTACTTTTTACTCTGTAAAAGCCATCATCTTCAAGCACTACTTTATGAAACTCCTCATAACTATTTAAGGTATTTCCACCTTGAGTAATAAAATGAATACACCAATCAAATTCTTCTTTTGTTAAGTAATGAAAGGCATGAATTTGTTTGATAAACGCATAAGTCTCCTCTGGTTTAAAACCTTCACCAACTGCAAGCGTTACCAAAAATTGCACTAAAATATCATAGGTTAATACGTAAGGTTGTCTTGCTTCAATTTCATTTTGCTTTACAGCTTCTTTTACTGCAGCAACTTCTATTAATTGTAATGAATGTGTAGGAACTGCATACATTTTAGAAGTTTCAAAGGGAGAGTGCCCACTTCTACCAGCTCTTTGCATAAAACGTGCAATTCCTTTTGCTGAACCAATTTGAATTACACAATCTACTGGTTTAAAATCTACCCCTAAATCTAATGAAGACGTACAAACTACAGCTTTTAACAATCCTTGAGATATTGCTTCTTCAATCCAATTACGCTGCACTTTATCTATAGAACCATGATGTATGGCAATTTGACCAATTAAATCTGGCTCTTCATCAATAATTATTTGATACCAAAGTTCACTTTGATTTCTTGTATTAGTAAATATTAAAGTAGTGGTATTTTCATAGATAATCGGAATTATTTTTGAGCTCATTTGTTTACCCAAATGACCTGCCCAAGACAATTCTTCTACTTGATCTGGCAACAAAGAAGTAATCTTAATTCTCTTCTTTTCTTTAGCACGAATCATGGTAGTTTTTACATCATAAGGAATTAAAACGTCTTTTGCCTCTTCTAAGTTGCCTATGGTTGCAGAAATTCCCCAAACTCTTAACTTGGGTGATAAATTTCGAATTCTTGCTATTGCTATTTCTGTTAAAACACCACGTTTAGAACCCAACAATTCATGCCATTCATCTACAGCAATACAAGTAACATTTTTAAACCATCTTGAGTTTTTCTTTTGAGAAAATAATAAGTGTAGGGTTTCTGGAGTTGTCAATAAAACGTCTGGCATTAAACGTTCTTGACGTCTTCTATCTTTAGTAGCTGTGTCTCCATTTCTAACTTCTACTGCCCAATCTAAACCTATTTCTTCTACAGCATCATTCATTGCTTTTGCCAAATCTTTGGCCAAAGACCTTAAGGGACTAATCCAAATTAATTTTAATCCTTTTTTATATTTCCCTGGATGATTTAAATAATCGATAACAACTGCTAGAAAAACCGAAAATGTTTTTCCAAATCCAGTTGGAGCTACCACCATTCCACTAAAATTGTTATGATAACGTTCCCAAGTTTGCGACTGAAAACTAAAAGGTTCATGACCTTTTTCTTGCATCCAGTTTTGAATGATTTGATAACCTTGGGTTTGTTTAAAGTTGCTCAAAAAATAGTTTTTAGTAGTTGATTTTTAATTGGCTTCAATTAATGCTTTTACACTTTCTATGGAGTCAATATCTTTTACAGTTTTGTCTTTTCGCCAACGTTTCATTCTTGGAAAACGCAATGCAACTCCACTTTTGTGACGTTTGCTATAGGCAATACCTTCAAAAGCAATTTCGAAAACTAATTCTGGTTTTACAGTTCTTACTGGTCCAAATTTTTCAATTGCATTTTTATTTACCCATCTAGAAATTTCTGTAATTTCTTTATCTGTTAAACCAGAATATGCTTTGGCTACTGTAACTAATTTCTCTTCGTTTTGAACTGCAAAGGTGTAATCTGTGTATTTCGAACTTCTTCTTCCACTTCCTTTTTGCGCATAAATCATAACTGCATCTATGGTTAAAGGATCTACTTTCCATTTCCACCATTCACCTTTTTTACGACCTACATGATATTTAGAAGATTTCTTTTTTAGCATTAAACCTTCGCTATTGAAACTTCTTGCAGCATTTCTTAAATCATCTAATTCATTCCATTTTTTAAATTGAATTACTTCTGATAGTTTTAATATATCACTTGTATTTTGTGTAAATAGCTCTTCTAATTTATCTCTTCTTTGCGCCATTGATTCTTGCCTTAAATCAATATGATTTATCTCAAGAATATCATAAACATACAAACCAACTGGCACTTCTTCTAGTAACTTTCTAGTAACATTTTTACGGTTTAACCGTTTTTGCAAATCGTTAAATAACAATACTGCACTGTCTTTTATGGCTAAAATTTCTCCATCTATAACAAAACTTCCTGGTAATTGCGAAACTGCTTCTACAATTTCTGGAAACTGTTGTGTAACCAATTCCTCTCCTCTAGACCAAATAAAAACTTCATCTTCTCTTTTTATGATTTGACCACGAATACCATCCCATTTATACTCAACCTGCCATTCATTTTCACTACCCAAATCTTCTAAATCTTTTTCTAAAGCATAAGCCAAGCAGAAAGGATAGGGTTTTGAATTGTCATAATTAATATGTTCACCACTCAATAATTCATCAAAAGAAATGGTGTTTGGTGTCCAATTACCAATTATACTGTGCATTAATTGATTTGCATCTATATCCGATAATTTTGCCAAGGCATTTACTAGTGTTTTTTTAGAAACGCCAATTCGAAAACTTCCACCAATCAATTTATTAAAAATTAAACGTTCTTGGGCTTTTAAGCCATTCCAAGAATTTAAAACATATTCTCTTTTCTCATCATCTGTTTTTGATTTTAGGTTGATGAGTTCATCAATCCAAACATGTAATGGTTTTTCAATTTCATTTTCTGGATTTGGCAATAACAAGGCTAAAGTTTCGCCTAAATCTCCTACAGAAGAATAACTTTCTAAAAAAAGCCATTCAGGTAATTGAGTAACTTGCATGCACCACTCTTTCATTAAGTTCGATTTTACAGGTCTGCTTGGTCTTTTACCTGTAAATAAAGCGATTAACCACAACTTATCTTTATCTGGAGCTACTTTAAAATAATTGACTAGTGCTTCAATTTTAGCATTCGTTTTATTGGTGATTTCAATAGCACTTATAAGGTTAGAAAAGTCTTTCATAGCTAAACAGTTTCGGTTTTTAAAGTGTCTTGTTTTGCTAATTCATCTTCTCCATATTCTGTTTTCAACTCATGTGCTTCAATACCTATTTCGTTCAAATATTTAGAAAAAACAGCTTGAGAGCCATGAGTTACATAGACTTTTTCTGCTTCTGTAGCTTTTACAGCTTCTAGCAAACCATCCCAATCTGCATGATCACTTACTGCAAAACCTGCATCTACTCCTTTCCATCTTCTGTTTCCACGAATATGCATCCATCCTGAACAAATAGCAGTAGCTGCGTTTGGAATACGTTTTAACATTTTAGAACCTAATAAAGCTGGTGGTAGAATTACAATTTTGTTTTGAATCTCTTTTTTATTGAAATCTGATGTTATTAGGGTAGTATCTGGAATATTAATGCCTGAATTAGAAATGGCATTGTTTAAATTATTAATGGCAGAATGCACAAAAATATCATCTACACCTTCTACCAACTTCATAATTCTTTGAGCTTTACCTAAACTGTAACCAATAAAAACGCTTGTTCTATTATTTTGCTGATTTTGTAACACCCAATTTTGAAGTTCGTTTTGCAATTCTAATTCACTTTTCCATTTATAAATAGGCAAACCAAAAGTACTTTCTGTAATGAACTCATTACATTTTACAGGCTCGAAAGGTACTGTAAGAAAGTCTGGTTGGGTTTTATAATCACCAGAAAATACAATTACATAACCTTTATATTCTAAACGAATTTGTGCAGAACCAATAATATGACCTGCAGGATAAAAAGAAACTTTTACTCCGTTAATAGTTTTAGGTTCGTTATACCCCATACTTTCTATGGAGATATCTTGCCCAATTCTGTGTTTTAAAATTGCTTTAGAATCATTATGACATAAATAGTGTTTGTTACCCCATCTTGCATGATCTGCATGACCGTGTGAAATTATAGCATAGTCTACAGGATACCATGGATCTAAATAGAACTTACCTGGAATGCAATAAATACCTTTTTTTGTAAACTTTATAAAATTCAAACTGTAGATTTTAGTAAAGATAAAAAATGGATTGCAGTTCCCTACAATCCATTTTTATTATTAATTAATTTTAACAGTTGCAATTTACCATCCAACTAATTCCGTATTTGTCTGTACATCTTCCAAAATAACCCCATTCTCTTTCTCTAAAATTATGATGTGTTATTCCTTCTGCTGATAAGTTATTAAATACATCTTCTGCTTCATCTTTATCAGTTAAATCTACGCTAATGCTAATTGTATTTCCGTTGTTTAATGGTGTATCTGGAGCTGCATCATAAGCCATTAAGTGAATGCCTTTACCTTTTAACTCTGCATGTTGCAATTTTTTTCTGTAGTTTAATGGAACATCAATCTTTTTATCTTCATAGGTTTCTTTGTTCTTTATATCTGCATTAAATAAGTCTCCATAAAAATTTAATGCTTCCTGACAATTACCATCAAACGCTAAATAAGCTTGTACCTTCATTTTTCAAATTTTTTATTGTTAATACTTGTTTTCACAAAATTAATTACTGATTGAAAAATAAATTTGCTGCTTTGCAATTATTGATAACTCTATTGATATTAATTTCTAGAAACACCCTCTAACAACCAATCTTCAATTTCTTCGTCTCCACTTGAATGTAGCACAGAAATATCTCCTGTAGATTCAAAAACAACTGCTTTAATTTCTGATATTCTAATTACGTTTGCTTCTCTTAACTTACCTTGTAAATCACTTTCTGTAACTTTGGCCTTTTTTAGATTATCCCAAAGTATTTTATCTTTATCCATAAGAAGTAAAGGTGAATTGTCTACTGTTTTACAAAAGAAATCGAACCTTCTTAAAAATGCAGTTATTGCTTGGAGTAAGAAGATACATGTTAACCCAAACAAGCCATCGAACAAAGGCACAGATTTGCTTAACAGTGTTGATGCAATAACACTACCAATTGCTATGGTACATGCAAAATCGAAACTAGACATTTTAGAAAAACTGCGTTTTCCAAACATTCTCGTTAATACAATAATACCGATATAAACAGCAATTGTAGAGATTAAAATAAATTTTAGATTCATACTATTTGTGTAGATCCACTCTTTCATAAGATTCCTTTTTTTTTCAAAAATAAAAAACTCCAACCTTTCAGTTGGAGTTTTTCGCGTTTTAAATAATCAAATAACTGACTAGCTCCTTAAATCTTTAATAATATCTAAGGCTTGCTTTGTCATACTTTCAATTTTATCTAAATCAAAATTACCATTAGCATCTTTTGCTATTAATTTTGATCCCATTCCAACACAAGTAGCACCTGCATTGAACCATCCTTCTAAATTTTCTCTGGTTGGAGATACACCACCTGTTGGCATAATACTTGTCCATTGACAAGGGCCTTTAATTGCTTTTACGAAGTCTGGACCGTAAATTCCACCTGGAAATAATTTTACGATTTCACATCCTAATTCTTCTGCTCTTGCAATTTCTGTTAAAGAACCACAACCTGGAGACCATAATACTTTACGTCTATTACAAACCAAAGCAATATCTTCTCTTAAAACTGGAGTTACAATAAAGTTAGCACCATTTTGCATGTATAGTGAAGCTGCAGCTGCATCTGTTACAGAACCAACTCCCATAATCATACCTGGTAATTCTGCAATTGCATATTTGGTAAGTGCTGTAAAAACTTCTAAAGCAAAATCACCACGTGCTGTAAATTCTAATAATCTTGCTCCACCATCATAACACGCTTTTAAAACTTTTTTACTTGTTTCTATATCACTGTTAAAAAATAAAGGCACCAAACCTGTATCTTTCATTACTTGTGCTACTTCTAATCTTGAATATTGTGCCATAATTTATTGGTTTTATCTTGCTACTCTTCCAGAAGCATCACCTCCCATTAATTTTTCTACTTCAGATACAGTTACTAAGTTAGCATCTCCTTTAATTGTATGTTTTAAACATGAGGCTGCAACTGCAAAATCTAATGCATTTTGATCATCTTCTGGGTATTTTAATAATCCGTAAATTAAACCTCCCATGAAAGAATCTCCTCCACCAACTCTATCTACAATATCTGTAATTTGATATTGGCGAGTTTCGTACATTTTAGAACCATCATACAAAACACCAGCCCAAGTATTGTGAGAAGCAGAAATAGAACCTCTTAAAGTTGTAATTACTTTTTTAGCTCTTGGAAATTTCTCCATCATTTGCTTACAAACAGATAAAAAAGCCTCTGCTTTAACATCATGACCATGTTTATGTACATCTAAACCTTCAGGATGAATACCAAAATGTTTTTCTGCATCTTCTTCATTACCTAAAATAATATCACAGTAAGAAGTAATTTCTGTCATTATTTTTTCTCTATGAGCATCATCACAATAGGTCCATAATTTTGCTCTATAATTTAAATCTGTAGAAATAGTAACTCCTTTTGCGCTAGCTGCTTTAACAGCTTCTAAACAAACGTCTGCTGCTCCTTGAGAAATTGCAGGTGTAATACCTGTCCAATGAAACCATTCTACACCTTCAAAAACACTATCCCAATCAATCATTCCAGATTCAATTTCTGAAATTGCAGAATGTGCTCTATCATAAACTACTTTAGAACCTCTAGATACAGCTCCTGTTTCTAAAAAATAAATTCCTAAACGATCTCCACCATAAACAATTTTATCAACGCCAACTCCGCGTTTTCTCATCTCCATCATTGCACATTCACCAATGTCATTCTTTGGTAAACGTGTTACAAAATCTACATCTACGCCATAATTTGCTAATGAAACTGCTACGTTAGATTCTCCTCCACCATAAACTACATCAAAGTTATTTGCTTGTGAAAATCTTAAAAATCCTTGTGGAGCTAATCTTAACATGATTTCTCCAAATGTTACTACTTTTCCCATGAAATATTATAAAAAATTAATTTGGTTAAACGTTTAACCATTGTATTAAAATAAAATCAAAACCTATATTTTACAATTTGTTTTGATTCTAATCTTTCAAACCGTACTTTTGTTTAAACGATTAAGCAAATATATATAAATTTGGCTAAAAAAAACAAAACTACCATAAAAGATATTGCAAATGTCTTAAACATTTCTACAGCAGCTGTTTCAAAAGCGCTGCATAATGATAGTAGAATTAGTGAAAAAACAAAGAAAGCAGTAAGACAAGTTGCCGAAAATTTAAACTATCAGCCTAACCATTTAGCCAGTGCTTTACGAAGTGGAAAAAGTAAACTTATTGGTGTTATTGTGCCAAAAACAAACAGTAACTTCTTTTCCTCTGTTATTCATAATATAGAAGAAGGCCTAAATAAAGAAGGGTATAACATTATTATAACGCAATCTAACGAATCTTATAAAAAAGAGTGTGCAAACATTGATGCACTTCTTTTTACCCAAGTAGATGGTATTATTGCATCTATGGCAAATGAGACTGTAAATTTAGATCATTATGAAAAAATTAAAGCTGCAGGAATTCCGTTAATCACTTTTGATAGAGGTGAAAATGATTTGAATGTTGATTATATTGGTATTGATGATTATAACAGTAGCCATATTATTGTAGATCATTTAGTAGAACAAGGTTGTAAAAGAATTGCACATATTGGTGGTTTTAAAAGAACACGAATTTATAATAACAGAATTCGAGGATATACAGACGCATTAAAAAAACACAAATTACCTCTCGATAAAGAACTTTTAATTGAAAGTAGTTTAACCAAAGAAGATGGTAGAGCAAAAATGCAAGATTTACTTAATCTGAAAGACAGACCAGATGCTGTTTATGTTGCTGGAGATTATGCTGCTTTGGGTGTTTTAGAGCTTTTAAAAGAACAAAACATTTCAATACCAAATGAAATTGCATTGGTAGGTTTTGGTAACGAACCTTTCACAGATATTGTTAGCCCTAAAATTACAAGTGTTAATCAACATAGTTACGAAATTGGAAGAATAGCTGCTAGAACATTTTTAGAATACGAAGGTCAGCAGGAAATTAAACAAACCTTAAAGAAGAATATTTTAGAAGCAGAGTTGATTGTTAGAGAATCTTCGAAAAGAAAATAAAGTCCATAAAAAAAGCAACTAAACTTCTTTCGAAAATTAGTTGCTTTTGTTGGCCTACAAGGACTCGAACCTTGAATGACGGTACCAAAAACCGGTGTGTTACCAATTACACCATAGGCCAATGCTTTATTGAGGGTGCAAATTTAAAGTAAAGTTTTAAATTCACAAACATTTTTTTAAAAATTTTACTTTTAACAAACTTTTATGAGGAATTAGTCATTTAGAAAATGGCACAAAACCTTCTTTTTTTCATATTTATTAGTACATTCGCTAAGATATTATTACTTGAAAAATGACAGTAGAAAATTATAAAAAATGGAACATCATTTTAGGGTGGGTTACATTTGCAATTGCCTTAATTACTTATAGTTTAACTTTAGAACCAACTGTAAGTGCTTGGGATGTTGGAGAATATATTGCTACCTCTGTAAAATTAGAAGTTGGGCATCCTCCAGGAGCACCTCTATTTCAAATGTTAGGTGCGTTTTTTGCAATGTTTACTACAGACGTTTCACAAATTGCAAAAATGGTAAACTTTATGTCTGCTCTAGCCAGCGCATTTACCATTTTATTCATGTTTTGGACTATTAGTAATTTGGCTTTAAAACTATCTGCAAAGACAGGTAATGTATCTAAAGGTAAAAGAATAGCTGTACTAGGTAGTAGTTTGGTTGGTTCTTTAACCTATACTTTTTCAGATAGCTTTTGGTTTAGTGCAGTTGAAGGCGAAGTTTATGCAATGTCATCATTTTTAATGGCTCTTTTATTTTGGCTAGGTTTAAAATGGGAAAGCGAAATTCATACACCAAGAGGTAATAAATGGTTAGTTCTTATAAGTTTTGTAGTAGGTTTATCTTTTGGAGTGCACATTCTTTCGTTGTTGGTAATACCAGCAATTGTAATGTTATATTTCTTTAAGACGTACAAAAACATCAACCTTAAAACCTCTGCAATTGCTACAATTTTCTCAGTATTTGTTCTGATCTTGGTTTTTAAATTTATATTTCCTTTTACTTTAAAATTCTTTAGTGCATCAGAATTATTTTTTATCAACTCTGTTGGTTTGCCTTACAATTCTGGTAGTATTATTGCTGCAATTATATTAGTAGCTCTTTTCTTTTTTGGTTTAAAGTTTACCAGAAAGAAAAACAAGCTAACTGCAAATACTTTAATCTTATCCTTATTATTTATAGTTATTGGTTTTTCATCTTGGATGATGCTACCTATACGAGCAAATGCAAATACAACTATTAATGAGAATAACCCTTCTAGTGCAAGAGAATTGTTAGCTTACTATGAGCGTGAACAATATGGAGATGCTAATGTTTTTTACGACACATATTACTCTAACAAGTATAGTGATGAAAGAGACAGAGAAAACCCTACTAGAGATGATAAACCTAAGTATGAAAAGAAAGATGGTAAATACGTAATTGTTAATGTTTACAAAGATGTATTACCTAATTATTCAGATAAACATAAAGGATTTATTCCAAGAATGGTAAATCCTGCTTCAGAAGAAAAATACAAAGCTATTGCTGGTATTCCAAAAAACAGCCAAAGAAGACCAACTTTTGCAGAAAATATAAAGTTTATGGTTAGCTATCAATTTGGCTATATGTATGGACGTTATTTTATGTGGAATTTTGTAGGTAGACAAAATGATATTCAAGGAAGATTAGATATTTTTAATGGAAACTGGTTGAGTGGAATTGATTTTATTGATGAAGCAAGACTAGGATCGCAAGAAATGTTGCCTTGGCAAGCTTTATTAAATAAAGGTAGAAACACCTATTATTTCTTACCTCTATTATTAGGTTTAGTTGGTTTGTTTTTTCAAATAAAGTGGGACAAACGAAACTTCTTTGCACTATTTCTATTCTTTGCCTTCACTGGTTTTGCAATTATTTTTTACACAAATCCAAAACCTTTTGAACCTAGAGAAAGAGATTATGCAGTTGTAGGTAGTTTTTACATTTTTGCAATTTGGGTAGGTTTTGGAGTCTTAGCACTTTATGAGTACCTTAAAAATTTCGCAACCCGTAAAAAAGTAGCTATTGCAGTAACTGTACTTTGTTTATTAGGGGTACCAACTTTAATGGCTTTTCAAAACTGGGATGACCATGATAGGTCTAATAGATACACCACTCGTTTAAATGCACAAGCGTATTTAGAAAGCACGGATCCTAATGCTATTATGTTTACCATTGGTGATAATGATACTTTTCCTCTTTGGTATATGCAAGAAGTAGAAGGCATTAGAACCGATGTGAAACTGGTTAACACAAGTCTTTTTCAAACAGATTGGTACATAGACCAAATGAAGAAAAAGAGTTATGATGCAGAACCTATTCCATCTCAATTAACACATGATGAATACAAATATGGAACATTAGATGTTGCTTACTATTTTCAAGAATTATTTCCTCAACTAAAAGATTCTGTTTTAGATTTAAACGATTTCATGAAATGGATTAGAAGTGATAGCAAAAGAACTTTTTACGATTTAGATGAAGATGGTAATCCTGAAAAGATTTTACCAACCAACAAAATTCGTATTCCTGTAAACAAAGAAAATGTATTAAAAAACGGAATTGTAGCTCAGAAAGATGCCGATAAAATTGTGCCTTATATCGATATTACTATTGATAGAGCCATTGCTAAAAACACTATTTTAATGCTAGACATCTTAAATAATTTTAATTGGGAAAGACCAATTTATTTTACAGGTGGCTCTAACACAAATAGCGAATATATTTGGCTGAAAGACTATTTACAATTAGATGGTGTTGCTTTTAAATTAGTACCAATAAAAACACCAACTAAAGTTTACAATGAAAATGGACAGGTAGTTCGTGAACTTACGCTCTTTGATATTGGTAGAATCGATCCTGATAAAATGTACAGCAATGTCAAGAAATGGGAATGGAGAAATATTAACGATGGTAAAATCTATTTAGATGAGCAAACCAAAAGAAACGTTATTTCTTTGAGAAATAGTTTAATACGTTTATCTGCAGCATTTGCGGAAGAAGGTGATACTATTAAAGCAATCGAAGTTTTAGACCTTTCTTTAGAGAAAATGCCAATTGAAGATTTTGACCACTATAGCTTGTCTATGGATTATCCAGAAATGTATTATCAATTAGGTGAAGTTAAAAAAGCGAGAACAGCAGCAGAAGATTTAATTCGTTTATTTAGAGAAAAATTAATTTGGTTTAGCACCTTTTCATCTGATGATTTTGATATCATTTTCGAAGAATTTGATGTTACCTTTAGATATTTATATAGAGGTGTTATAGATCAAGTTTCACGATACGATTCAGATCAAGAATTCATACAAGAATTACAAGATGAGTTTAACAAAACGCTAAATCTTTTTCAGCATATCATGCCAGAAGAAACAGAATAAAAAAAAACCGCAAACTTTAAAGTTTGCGGTTTTTTTTAATAATATAATTTCTTAAACGTATTTCTGAACCAAACCAATTAAGGTATTTGCATCTTGAAAACCTGTTTGACGCCATTTCATTTCTCCATTTTTATAAATCATAAAAGTAGGATTACCTTTAACTCTTAAAGCATCTGCCAAGGTTTCATTTTTCTTAATATCAATCTTAATTACTTTTGCTCTATCACCCAATGCTGCAGCAACATCTCTTAAGGTATCTACTGTGGCTTGCACATCATCCCAATCTTGATAAAAGTCAATTAAAACTGGTTTCTCAACACTAATTAATTCTCCAAATTTTGTCATAACTGTATTTTTTTAAACTAAAAAAATAATATAGTTTTTGTGTCTATTGCTACAAATATAGCAATTCTAATTAAATAAGCTGATAATCAGGCTTTTTTCAATTCTATAACTGTTATTTCTGGCCAAATACCAACTCTACCAGGAAAAGCATGATAACCAAAACCTCTATTTACATTTATAAATCGACCAAACTCTTCATACAAGCCAGCCCATTGTTTGTAAACATATTGAGAAGGACTCCATTTTAAAAATCCTGGAATCTCAATTCCCATTTGTAAACCATGAGTATGACCACTTAACGTTAAATGATAATTAAAATCGTCTTTCTTTACTTTTTCTTGCCAATGACTAGGATCATGACTCATTAATATTTTAAAATCGTCTTTACTTACACCAGCTGAAGCCTTTGCCAAATCTCCTGCTTGGTTAAATCCTTTTCCCCAATTTTCTACACCCAAAAGAGCAATTTTCTCGCCATCTTTTTCAATATACCTGTGTTCATCAAGCAACAAATCAAAACCAATTCTTCTGTGAATATTCTTTACTTTCTCGAAATTATCAATTTTATCTTGTGGCGTTTTCCAATCCATATAATCTCCATAATCATGATTTCCTAGAATTGCGTATTTGCCTTCTTTTGCTGTAAGTTTATCAAAAACATCAATCCAATCATCCATTTCATCTGCCTTATTATTTACAATATCACCTGTAAATAATAATAAATCTGATTGCTGCTCATTAATTAAATCTACCCCATATTGTATTTTTTCTCTATTGGTAAAACTACCTGAGTGAATGTCTGAAATTTGAGTAATGGTATAACCATCGAATGCTGCTGGTAAATCATCAAAAGTTAATTGATACTTAATGACTTTATAGTTGTATTTACCTTGTATAATACCGTAAATAAAAGAAACAAATGGTATAGCAGCAATACCTAAAGCCAATTGAGAAATAAATTTTCTTCTACTAGGTATTGGCTGTGTTTCTCCATTAGAAACTGCAGATATTAATTTTACAATCCATCTATAAACATCTTCTCCAAAGAGAAAAATAATTACCACTAATTTTGGTATCGAAAAGGTTAACAATAACCCCATTGCCATTTGAAATTGCGGTGTTTGCCCATTACCTCTATCATAGGTTAGCATGGTAATTAAAAAGTTAATATAAACAGCAATACTAACTACTAAAAATGAAAAGCGAACCCACTTATTTTTAGATAATGTTTTAAATGCTTGAAAAGTATAAATCTCTACTGCAACAATTACAATAACTAAGATTATTAAAGGAATTAACCAACGAGGCATAGAAGTTGTTTTTTAGAATTCACAAAGATAACTGTTAAAAAACGATTGATTTTTAACAACTTGTTAAAGTTTTTCTTAGATTTATAAGATTAATTTTCAAGGTATATGGATGCAATTGTGGCTTTTTTTGAGAACCTAACTAGTGTACAAAAACTAATATGGATTATAAGTTGTTTGGCTGTTTTTTGGATATTAGAAGGTATTTACCCCCTCAAAAAACACAAATACAACAAATGGAAGCATGCCAAAACCAACTTTGTTTTATTAGGTTCAACAATATTAATAAATGTTGTTTTTGGGCTTTTAACTGTAGGTATTTTTCTTTGGTTAGATACTAATAATTTTGGCTTGTTAAATTTAGTTGATTTTCCTGTTTGGGTAGAGGTTATTTTAGCTATAATGATACTAGACTTTATGTCTCAATATGTGGTGCATTTTATGCTACATAAAATACCAGTAATGTGGCGTTTTCACACTGTGCATCATAGTGATAGGCATGTAGATGTAACTTCTGGCACAAGACATCATCCAATAGATTTTATATTTAGAGAAACCTTTGCTCTATTAGGCATTATTATAGCAGGTTTACCTCTAGCCTATTATTTAATTTACCGAATTTTAACCGTGCTTTTTACCTATTTTTCACACGCAGATATTCAACTACCTCCTTGGTTAGATAAGGCTATTAGTTACGTTTTTATCTCACCTAATACTCATAAATTTCATCATCATCATGTAATGCCTTGGACAGACACTAATTTTGGAAATATTTTTTCTTTTTGGGATAGAATCTTTGGAACCTTCATTTATGAAGATACAAATGATATTATTTATGGTGTAGATATTTTGGATGCGGAAAAATCAGATGATGTACTTTATCAACTAAAAGCACCTTTTCAAAAAGGCCTAAAATCAGCAGAATATAAAGGGTAATTTATTTTAGTTTTTGTAGTTTTATCTTTTAAGAAATAAAGATAAAATGGCAGATCAAAAAAGACTTTTTCTAGTTGATGCTTATGCATTAATTTTCAGAGGATATTACGCATTTATAAAGAACCCAAGAATAAACTCTAAGGGTCTAGATACATCTGCTATTATGGGGTTTATGAACTCTCTATTAGATGTTATTAAACGTGAAAGACCAGATCATTTAGCAGTATGTTTTGATAAAGGTGGTAGCACAGATAGAGTAGAAATGTTTCAAGAATACAAAGCAAATAGAGATGCTACTCCAGAACCAATTACGCAAGCAATACCTTACATCTGCAATATTTTAGAAGCCATGCACATACCAATTATGGTTAAAGAAGGTTTTGAGGCAGATGATGTTATAGGTACACTTTCTAAGCAAGCAGAGAAAGAAGGTTTTAAAACCTTTATGGTTACTCCCGATAAAGATTTTGCACAATTAGTTTCAGAAAATATCTTCATGTACAAGCCACGTTTTGGAGGTGGTTATGACATTTGGGGTGTTCCAGAAGTTTTAGAAAAATTTCAAGTTACAGATCCTTTACAAGTAATCGACTTTTTAGGAATGATGGGTGATTCTGCAGATAACATTCCTGGTTTACCTGGAGTTGGTGAAAAAACTGCAAAGAAATTCCTAGCGCAATTTGGTTCTATGGAAGGCTTATTGGCTAACACAGATCAATTAAAAGGTAAAATGAAAGAAAAGGTAGAAGCAAATGGTGAACTTGGTTTACTTTCTAAAAAGCTTGCTACGATTATGTTAGATGTTCCTGTTTCTTTCAATGCCAAAGATTTTACATTAGATCAGCCAGATGTAGAAAAAGTAAAAGAAATCTTTAATGAATTAGAATTCAGAAACCTTTTAACAAACTTCTTAAAAACATTTGCTACAGAAACCACCACAAAAACAGCTGAAATAGATACTAAAAGTGAAAGCAACACTAAAAAATCGGCAACAAATGCAGAAGGTCAGTTTGATTTATTTGCAGCACCTGGTTCTGGCAGTATCACTCAAGAAGAAAGTTTATCTGGCTTTAAAACCATAAACAACACAAATCATTTTTATCAGCACATAGATAGTGCATTATCTCGTAAACTGTTAATTAAAAAATTATTACAACAACCTTCTGTTTGTTTTGATACAGAAACTACAGGATTAAAAGCATTAGAAGTTGAGTTAATAGGTATTGCATTTTCTTATGAAAATGGTAAGGGATACTATGTTTCATTTCCAGAAAATCAAGAAGAAACAAAAGCTATTTTAGAGGAATTTAGACCATTTTTTGAATCAGAAACGATAGAGAAGGTTGGTCATAATTTAAAATATGATATTAAGGTTTTATCTAATTACAACATGCCTGTTAAAGGTAAATTGTTCGATACTATGATTGCTCATTACCTCATCAACCCTGATATGAGGCATAATATGGATGTTTTGGCTGAAACGTATTTGAATTACCAACCAGTTTCAATCACAGAACTAATTGGTAAAAAAGGTAAAAATCAGCTTTCTATGAGGGTTGTTCCTATAAAAGATCAAACAGAATATGCTGTTGAGGATGCAGATATTACCTATCAACTAAA
Source organism: Polaribacter sp. P097 (assembly GCF_036864555.1). NCBI lineage: Bacteria > Pseudomonadati > Bacteroidota > Flavobacteriia > Flavobacteriales > Flavobacteriaceae > Polaribacter > Polaribacter sp. P097. The sequence continues at coordinate 704,825 of NZ_JAZETJ010000001.1, forward strand.
ACAGCACTTTACCAAAGAATTAGATAGTGGTAATGTTACTGAACTTTTTAACAAAGTAGAATTGCCTTTAGTATCTGTTTTAACAGCTATGGAAATTGAAGGAATCAATGTAGATACAGACTTTCTAAAACAACTTTCTACGGCTTTAACTGATGACATAAATAGATTAGAAAAAGAAATTTACGAACAGGCAGGAGAAGAATTTAATATCGCCTCTCCAAAACAATTAGGAATTGTTTTGTTCGAAAATATGAAGTTGGTAGATAAGCCTAAAAAAACCAAAACAGGTCAATATAAAACAGGCGAAGATATTTTATCATTCTTAGCTAAAGACCATAAAATAATTAGAGACATTCAAGAATATAGGCAATACAAAAAACTACAAAGTACCTATGTTGATGCCTTACCTAACGAAATAAATAAAAAAACAGGTAGAATTCACACACAATACATGCAAGCTGTTGCTGCAACTGGTAGATTAAGCTCTAACAATCCTAACCTACAAAACATACCAATAAGAACTGAAAGAGGACGTGAAGTGCGTAAAGCATTTGTACCAAAAGACGAAAATTATGTTTTATTGGCAGCTGATTACAGCCAAATAGAATTGCGAATTATTGCAGCTTTAAGTAAAGAAGAAACCATGATAAATGCTTTTAAAAATGGCGAAGATATTCATGCTTCTACTGCTGCTAAAGTTTTTGGTGTTGATATAAATGATGTTACTCGCGAACAAAGAAGTAATGCCAAAACTGTAAACTTTGGTATTGTTTATGGAGTATCTGCTTTTGGTTTAAGTAACCAAACAGAATTAAGCAGAGGTGAAGCCAAAGAATTGATTGATACGTATTATGAAACATATCCTAAGTTAAAAGCATACATGTCTGCTCAAGTAGATTTTGCTAGAGAACATGGTTATGTAGAAACCGTTTTAAACAGACGTAGGTATTTAAAAGACATTAATTCTAGAAATGCTATGGTGAGAAGTGGTGCAGAAAGAAATGCCGTGAACGCTCCAATACAGGGCTCTGCTGCAGATATTATAAAACTAGCCATGATTAATATTCATAATAGATTCATTCAAGAAGGTTTTAAATCTAAAATGTTATTGCAGGTGCATGATGAATTGGTTTTCGATGCTCATAAAGATGAATTAGAAATTATTAAACCTATTATAAAACACGAAATGGAGAATGCATTTAAAATGACTGTACCATTAGATGTAGAAATGGGAATTGGCCAAAATTGGTTAGAAGCGCATTAGATTCATTTTTGCCATAATTTAAATCGTTATTATTTACCATAAACACGATTATTACAAGTTTAATTCAATTTTTGGCTTTTTAAGTAGTGTTCACAAACTTTTATCATCAATGATGAATTTCGAGTTTCATAAAATTTTAATTGTTTTACTACTATTAATTGCTTCAAGTTGTAGCACTTCTAAAACCATGCTTATGAATGATTCTATATTTATGGAGACTTTTGATAAAAAGAGCGACTTTAAAAATAATTGGATTAATAATTCTTGGAAAAGCCCTGCTACTTATAAGCTTGAAGATGGCAAACTAAAGTTTTCAACCAGACCAAATACAAATGATAGAGTTAAAATTAGAAGTAAGAAAACATTTACAACTGGCAGCTATACATGGAGAATTCTAGTTCCTAAATTCACACTTTTTGAACAAGTAAGTGTTGGCGCGTTTTTATATCATAATGATAAAGAAGAATTTGAATTTGATTTTGAAATTGGCTCTGGTCAAAAAAAAGATCGAGAGAAAATAGGCTTAAAACTTGATGAAGCAATAGTGTATTGTGTATCTCAATTTTCACCTTCCAACTCTAGTCACTTTCCTGTTAAGATGGGAGAATATGTTAATTTTAGAATGGAATTAATTGACGTTCAAGGTTTCTATTTAGTAAAATGGTTTATTAATGACAAGCTAGTAAAAGAACTACAGACTAAGGTTAAAAGTAATATTGAATTCAGAGTACACTGTAGTCTTGAAAACTTGTTTTTTATGGGAGATACTCCATCTAAATCAGAAAACACAGTTCTTTTTGATGCATTTACATACCAAAAATAAAAAGAGGTAGATTTTCATCTACCTCTTTTTTTCTTTTTCCAATTTTTAATTCTTTTTCTTAGCAAACTGTATTATTTATTATCTACAATTTTATCCATCTTTTTAATTTCTTCATTGTACTCTTCAATGGCTGCTTCAATTTTTCCTTTTTTAAACTCTTCATTGAATTCTTCAATTGCACTCTCATGAATCCTTACATATTCTTGCACAGTTTCATCCAATTCCTCTTTTAAATCATCAAACTTTTCTGATAATTCTTCTAAGTTTTCTTTCATTTCATTTTCAGAAGCATCAGCATCTTCTATTAACTCTAAGTACTCTTTCTGCACGTCTGAAACATCTTCCATAACTTCTTCTGTTTTTAACCAAGCAGGAATTGAATTACCAAGATTTGCAATTCTGTAGTTCATGTTTTTTATACGTTGAGCAGTGGTCAAATAGTTTGCCTTTCTAATTTCTGCCAACTCATAATTTACTACTGTATAATCTCTCCAATCATCAAAACCAGCAATTCCATTTGCATCTAAATCGTATACAATTGGTTCTTGTTCTTTCATTTTATAAGTTCTAGTTTTCACCTCAACCTCAGCTATTTTTTCAGTGTTCATATCAGCATCAACCTCTACATTATCTTTTTCAACCTCTACAACCTCTATTATTTCCTCATTATCTGCGTTCTCTTTCTTTACATCACAAGAAACCATCATAAAACTGGTAACAGTTAATGCAGTTGCAAATAATTTTATTGATTTCATTTTTATAGTTTTCATAATTCTTGATTTTATTTGATACAAAACTAAAGCAATACCAAACTTTGATTTAACGCAATAAATGTAATTGTTAACTCTATGAATAAATTTCGAAGGAACTTAATTCTCATTTTCATTAATCAATTAATAGTCGTAAACTAAGTATCTTTGCACTGCAAAACTATGATACCAAAACATTTTCATTTTTTTAAAAGGGATATTTCCAAGATAAAATTACCCGAAAAATTTACCTTTCCTTTTTATTATCAACCTCATCATTTAGCAGAAGTTGCGACTAAAGAATTGCAAGATTACTTGTCTATTCAAAAAGATTTTAATCATAATTTTGGATTAAACGAAAGTGAAACAACAGATGCAATTGGTAAAATGTTCGGTGTTTTAGTGGTAAAAAATATAGAAGATGAGATAGGTTATTTGGCAGCATTTTCTGGTAAATTACAAGACAAAAGTTTACCAGATAAATTTGTGCCACCCGTTTTTAATATGAGAACAGAAGGTAGTTTTTATATTAAAGGAGAGCTAGAAATAGATGCTATAAACGCAGAGCTAACCAAACTAAATGAAAATTCGGAATATAAAGAGCAACTAAAAACCTTAAAAGAATTAGAACTATCTATTGCCAAAGATTTAGAGCAACAACGTAAAAAAATAAACAAAGCTAAATCTTTAAGAAAGCAAAAAAAGAAAGATGCCAAAACTAGTTTAACTAGCAATGATTTTAAAAAACTAGAAGAACAGCTTAAGCAAGAAAGTTACAATCAGCAGTTTTTCTATAAAGAATTGGTCTCTTATTATGATGATAAACTAAATGACCTTAGAGCAAAATTAAATAGGTTTACCAATAAAATAGAGGCATTAAAATTAGAACGTAAAGAAAAGTCTAACTTTTTACAACAAACCTTATTTAGCAAATATGCATTTCTAAATAAAGATAAAGAGTCAAAAACCTTATTAGAAATTTTTAATGACCCAGAAGTACAACCTTCTGCAGGTTCTGGTGAGTGTGCAGCTCCTAAATTATTGCAATACGCTTTTGCCAACAACCTAAAACCCATATGTATGGCTGAATTTTGGTGGGGAATTTCGCCAAACTCGGCTATTAGAAAACATAAAAATTATTATCCTGCATGTCAAAGTAGATGCAAACCAATTTTGGGGCATATGTTGCAAAATATAAAAATGGATTCTAATTCTTTATTGACTAATTTATCATCAGAAAAAAACTTAGAAATTATTTTTGAAGACGATGATTTAATTGTGGTTAACAAACCTGCTGAATTTTTATCTGTGCCTGGCAAAACAATTAAAGATTCTGTGTATACAAGAATTAAAAATCAATATCCTAATGCTACTGGCCCACTAATAGTGCATCGATTAGACATGTCTACCTCTGGCATTTTAGTACTTACTAAAACCAAAGAAGCCAATAAAATTGTTCAAAGTCAGTTTATAAACAGAACTGTTAAAAAAAGATATGTAGCCTTGTTAGATGGAATGCTAACCAAAGAAAGTGGTAAAATTAAATTGCCCTTAAGAGTTGATTTAGATGATAGGCCAAAGCAATTGGTAGATTTTATTCATGGCAAAAATGCAGAAACAAAATGGACCAAAATTAGCATTGAAAACGGTAAAACACGTGTTTACTTTTATCCTATTACAGGTAGAACTCATCAATTAAGAGTGCATTCAGCACATAAAAACGGTTTAGATACACCTATAATTGGTGATGATTTATATGGGAATAAATCGAATAGATTGCATTTACATGCAGAACAAATTTCATTTATACACCCAACTACTAAAGAGAAAATGACTTTTAAAGTTGATGCTGATTTTTAGAGCTATAAAAGTTTTTTATGTGTAATTTTGTGGTTTATGAGCATTATTTCTAAAGACATACAAAAAGCTATTTCAATTTTAGAGAACGAAGAGTTGGTGGCTATTCCTACTGAAACTGTATATGGTTTGGCTGGTAATATCTTTAGTGAAAAAGCCATAAAATCTATTTTTGAGACCAAACAAAGACCTTTATTTAATCCGTTAATTGTTCATGTTTCTGGTATCGATCAATTAGATAAAATTGTAGCTGAAATTCCTGCAAAAGCAAAATTACTAGCAGAAAAATTTTGGCCTGGTTCAATGACTTTGGTTTTAAAAAAGAACCCAAATATTCCAGATTTAATTACGGCTGGTAAAAGTACGGTTGCTGTTAGAATACCAAACCACAAAACAACTTTAGAGCTATTGTCTAAATTACCTTTTCCTTTAGCTGCTCCAAGTGCAAATCCTTTTAATAACATTAGCCCCACAAAACCAGAACATGTAGCGCGTTATTTTAAAGAAAATCTTAAAATGGTTTTAGATGGTGGTACTTGTAAAAACGGAATTGAATCAACCATAATTGGCTTTAATAATAATGAGCCAGTTATCTATAGATTAGGAGCTTTGGCTTTAGAAGAAATAGAAAATGTTGTAGGACCAGTATCTGTAATGAATGAAAAAGAGAAAAATCCAGATGCCCCAGGAATGCTACAAAAGCATTATGCACCCAAAACCAAAACTATTTTAACTACAAATGTAAAAGGTGAAATAGAGAAATACAAAACTTCAAAAATTGGTGTTTTATCATTCTCTACATCGTTTAAAGATAATACTATTGATGCAGAAATTAGGCTATCCAGATCTAATAATCTACAGGAAGCTGCCTCTAATTTATACGATTCTATGCATCAATTAGATCATTTAAATTTAGATGTAATTATTGTAGAAAAACTGCCAGAATTTGGTCTAGGAAAATCGATGAACGACAGATTAAAACGTGCTGCATTTTAACATAATTCATTATCAAATTCTATATATTTGGTAATATGAAAGATTCAAGATTTCCAGAATTAATTTACAACCAGATTAAGAAATTAGAACAATTTGGCACAAAAGAAACCTGCAAAGAAGAATGTACTTTGTTTGCTTCAGGTGATAAACAGTACGATTTTTTTGTTATTCTAGAAGGTAAAGTACGTATTTACGATGCGTATAATGATGAAGATATTGTAGTTCATAAAAAATATGAATTTACTGGAGATAGTGGAATGCTTTCACATAGAGCAGCACAGTTTGATACAATTGCTGTAAAAGGCACTAAAATTTTACGAATTAAATCTGATCAACTTAAAGAAGCAATTAGAAAAAATAGTGATTTAAGTGATGTGTTGTTAGATGCCTTTCTGCTAAGGCAAGAAACCGTTTTAAATGAAATTTCTGGTGGTTTAAAGTTGGTTGGTTCAGGGAACTCAACTGAAACTTATTCTATTAGAGATTTCTTAGAGAAAAATCATATTTGGTACAATTTTATTGATATCGATACCAAAGAAGAAGCCAAAGACTTACTAGAATATTTTAATTTGTCTGAAAGCGATTTGCCTTTTCTAATTAATAGAAACTCTAAAATATGTAAAAATCCGTCTATAGAACAACTTGCTACTTATAGTGGTGTTTTAATGGATTTTGAAGATAAAATTTTTGATGTTTTAGTAATCGGAGCTGGACCATCTGGTTTAGCTGCAAGTGTTTATGCTGCCTCAGAAGGTTTAAGTGTGGTTACTATTGACAGTGAAGCTCCTGGAGGACAAGCAGGAAAAAGTTCTAAAATTGAGAACTATTTAGGTTTTCCTACAGGAATTTCTGGCAGTGAATTAGCCAATAGAGCATATATACAAGCTCAAAAATTTGGCTGTAATATATCTATTCCTCACAGAGCCCAAAGTTTAGAGTACAATAAAAATCATTTTACAGTTTGTGCAACTAATGGTAAACTTATAAAGTCTAAAGCATTACTTATTGCAACTGGTGCTGCTTACAGAAAACTACCTATAGATAATGTTCAAGATTTTGAAGGCTGTGGAATTTATTATTCTGCAACTGGTATGGATGTTTCAAACTGTGCAAACCAAGATGTTGTAATTGTTGGTGGTGGAAATTCTGCAGGACAAGCAGCCATGTTTTTATCTAAAACAGCAAAAAAAGTGCATGTAATTATTAGAGGTGATGATTTAGGTGCTAAAATGAGCGATTATTTAGTACAAAGAATTAACGCTTCTGAAGTTATTGATGTGCATATAAATACAGAAGTAACGAATTTGTTTGGAGATCATCATTTAGAAAAAATAACATTGACTACTAATAAAACCGAGAAATCTGAATTAGAAACCTCAAACTTATTTTCTTTTATTGGTGCTGCACCAAATACAGTTTGGTTGAATGATATTGTTGTAACAGACAAAAAAGGTTTTATCTGTACAGGAGAACTTCTTATTAAAGAAAAATTGACAGATTGCGACATTTACAAAAAACGTGAACCACAATCTTTAGAGGCTAGTATTCCTGGTATATTTGCTGTAGGTGATGTTAGAAAAGGTTCAGTAAAACGAGTTGCTTCTGCAGTTGGAGAAGGTTCTATGGCTGTGAGCCAAATTCATACTTTTTTAAGTGAATTTTAAGTTTATTGTTTCTCTTTAAATAATGAAAATAAGAACGATCTAAAAATAGATAACAGAATACTAAAAAACAGCGCAGCAAAAAAGCCTGATACAGAAAAACCATCTACCAACTTATCTGCTAAAAGAATTATAATTGCATTAATCACAAACAAGAAGAGCCCAAAAGTTACTAAGGTTGCTGGTAATGTAAAAAACACTAATAAAGGTCTGACAAACATATTTAGCAAGGCAATTACAATGGCTACAATAATGGCAGATAAATATCCTGAAATTGATACTCCAGGTAAAATATTAGACAGTAAAATAACAGCTAAAGCCGTTAACAAGATTTTTAAAAAAGTATTCATTTTCAGGCGTATTGATATTGCAATGTAATTAATTTTAATAAATAATTGAAATTAAAAAATTAGTCTAAATTTTTTAAAACCTTTAAAAAAGTGGCTCTTTCAATTTCTTTTGCTCCTAAACTTGCTAAATGAGAATTGTAAACTTGGCAATCAATTAACTTATAACTACTCTTTTTTACCAAATGAATAAAGGCTATTTTAGAAGCATTAGATACTTTACTAAACATACTTTCTCCACAAAAAATATCATTAATTTCTAAACCATATAAACCACCAACTAAAACATCATTTTGCCAAACTTCTATAGATTTTGCAATACCTTTTTTATGTAAGTTGATGTAAGCTTGCTCCATTTCGTTAGTAATCCATGTACCTAAACCATCATTCCTATCAATATTTTTACAGTTGTAAATAACCTCTTCAAAGTTCTTGTTTTCAGTAATTGTAAATGTTTCCTTGTTAATTAGTCTTCGCATCGATTTTGAAATTCGCAAATCGTCTGGATACAAAACCATTCTTTTTAAAGGGCAGTACCAAACAATTGGCTCATCTTCAGAAAACCAAGGAAAAATGCCATTTTCATAGGCGAAAATTAATCGTTCAGCAGATAAATCTCCACCCAAAGCTATAATACCATCTTTGGTAGTGTATGCATAATCAGGAAATTCAATTTTATCAGAAAGCCAAATCATCTTAAAAATCTAATTATTACTAATTTACTATTTACAAAGGAATGCTTTAATTTTCATTTTAACTTAAAATTTAGAGATTATTGCATTATTTTTGCAAACTGTTTTGAAGAGAGGAAAGATATAAATGATAAAAAGAAAAAAGAGACAAAAATCCAAAAGAAAAATTTTTAAGTTGACTCATAAATATTATGAGCGAACTGGTTTTTATTCTTTTGTTGGTAGAAATTTAAAGAGTGCAATTCTTCCTATTATAGGTGTAATTCTTTTAATTTTTCTGTTTAACAGATATGTTTACAATATAAATGATGGTTTACGTCACTTTACAGAAACGTTCTCTAGAGGAAGTGTTTTAGCTACGTTTTTTTTATCTGAGAGTTTATTAGGTTTAATTCCGCCAGAAATTTTTATTGCTTGGACAAAAAAAACAGATGACCCTATTTTAAACCTATCTATTTTAGCAGTACTTTCTTATTGTGGTGGTTTAATTTCTTATTTTATTGGTAAATACATTTCTAAAATAGAAAAGGTTAGGCTGTATTTAGAAGTAAAAATGGCTAAAAGTTTACAAAACATCCAAAAATGGGGTGGTGTTTTAATTCTTGTAGGTGCACTATTACCTTTACCTTTTGCAATAGCTTGTTTAACAGCTGGGATGATTAAATATCCTTTTAAAAATGTTGTTTTCTTTGGTTTATTTAGGCTAGCTAGATATGCTATTTATGGCTGGGCAATTTTTAAAGTGGTACATTAAAACCTTACCTTTGTTGCATGGGATTAACAAATAATGATATTTTTAAGAAACTAAGAGTTGCTCATAAATTAAGAGACACAGATATTATTGATATTTGTGCTTTGGTAGATTTTAAAGTAACTAAGGGCGAATTAGGTGCAATTTTCAGAAAAGAAGATCATCCTAAGTATGTAGAATGTGGAGATCAATTTTTACGTAATTTTTTAAACGGATTAATTATTCATTTAAGGGGGCCAATGCCTAAGAAAAAAGAAGAAAAAAAACAGGTTTAGCTTTAGACATTTAGACTGTTTTTATAGAATCTATAAATAAAAAGAGAGCATTCATTTAATGAATGCTCTCTTTTATATTTTTATCTAAAAATCTAACTTTCTTAAACTCTAATTATCTAGAAAGGTAAATCATCTGGTTCATCGTTAGAAACATTACTTGCTGGCTCAAATTGATCTACAGGAGGTAAATTACCTGCTTGTGGTGCTGAAGATAAGTTTTCAATTCTCCAACCTACAATAGAATTAAAATACTTTGCTTCTCCTTGAGGATTAATCCATTCTCTACCTCTTAAATTAATAGAGATTTTTACATCTTGCCCAACATTGTAATTGTTTAACAAATCTGTTTTATCTTGATGAAATTCTACACTAATCATTTGCGGATATTGATCATCTGTAGTTACAACTACATCTCTTTTTCTAAATCCGTTTGCACCAAATGTTTGTACGTCTCCAATTAATTTTATTTTACCAATAACTTCCATAATACTTATTTTAATAAAAGCACTTTCCAAGCACTTTCTACATCATTTTTACTTAAAAACTCCTGAGCAAATGTATGTTTTTTTACAGTTTCTAACCCAATAAATTCTGGATGTTCTTTGCTAAAGTTATCAACAGTTATAGCATCTGGTAATTGCTCTACATTACCTAACATACCTAAATTATTACCTGTTAATACTGTGCTATTTCTTATTTCAGAAGGTATTGCATCTACACCAATACCCAAGGTTGCTATTGGTTTCGGAATTTCGAAAAAACCATCTCTAGCTCTAGAATAATAGCTACCTCCTGCTCTTGCAACTAAATCTATTTTATGTTGATCTATAGAACCATCTTCTGCCAAAACCGCTTCAGAAACATGTAATTTAACCACTTCACAAATAATTAAATTACCTGCACCACCTTCTGTACCAGTGTAAATAATATCCTTTACTTTACATTCAAATTGCACTGGAGATTCTGCTACTCTAAATGGTTTTACAACATCCGATTTTAACATGGTAAAACCAGCTTTATCAAACTCATTCACTCCTTTTGCATATTCTGTGCTACTCAAAGACATTTGCTGCACAATATCAAAATTTACTACATTTACTACTACTTCTCTAGTAGCTTCAGCATTTTCTAAGGTATGTTTTATGGTATTATCTCTAACCCTTCTTGCAGGCGAAAAAATAATAGTTGGTGGGTTAGAACTAAATACATTAAAAAAACTGTAAGGTGATAAATTAGGGTTACCATCTGCATCTACAGTACTTGCAAAAGCTATTGGTCTTGGTGCAATTGCGCCCAATAAATACCCATGTAATTTACCTGTTGTAATTTCTTTTGGATCAATAGAAAGCATAATATAAATTTTAGTCTTGTAAAGATACTATCTAATCTTGAAAGGAGTTATATTGTAGAAACCTTATATTTGTTTTTAATGAAATTATTCTCTAACACCCTTTTATTTAAACGAATTACGCTATTTATATCTTTAGTAATTGTTACTTTAATTCTTTGGAATACCTATCGTTTTTTTCAAAAATTTAAACAGGCTGAAAGAGCAAAAATGGAAATTCATGGTGAGGCTATAAAAGAGCTAAACACAGAAAGTTTGGCAGACCTTGATCAGAATATTTCTAACCTTCCTTTAAGTATTATTAGCAAAACAAGAGATATACCTTTTATTTTAGTTGGTGATGATGGTAAGATTAAAGGCTCTAATAATTTAGACTCAAAAAAAGAAAATGATCCTGAATATTTAGAGGAACAATTGGCAATTATGAAAAGTCAAAATCAACCAATTAAGGTTGATTATTTGGGTAAAACAGATTATATCTATTATAGAGATTCAGATTTGTTAAATAAACTAACCTACTATCCTTTAGCACTTTTGCTAATTCTTGTGCTTTTTCTAGCTATAATTTACTTGTTCTACAAAACAAATAAAGTTTCTGAAACCAACAAATTATGGACAGGAATGGCTAAAGAAACAGCGCATCAAATAGGTACACCTTTATCATCTCTTTTAGGTTGGATTTCTATTTTAAAAATGGAAAATGTAGATGAAACTTATATTGTTGAAATAGAAAAAGATGTTCACAGATTAAATACCATTGCTAACAGATTTTCTAAAATTGGTTCTGTACCTGAACTAAAAAAAGAAAATATAGTAGAGGTTACAAAGCAAGCTTTTGATTATTTAGAATCTAGAAGTTCTAAGCAAATTTCGTTCTCTTTCTCATCTTCTCAAAAAGAAATTTTTGCCAATTTAAATACAGAGCTATTTGGTTGGGTTATAGAAAATTTGATTAAAAATGCTATTGATGCTATGCTTGGAAAAGGCGATTTACACCTTACTATAGAAAACAAGCAGAAGAAAGTAAAAATTACAGTTTCAGATACTGGAAAAGGAATGTCTAAAAAGCTATTCAAACAAATTTTTAAACCAGGTTTTACCACCAAAAAACGAGGTTGGGGCTTAGGTTTATCTTTATCTAAAAGAATAATAGAAGATTATCATAAAGGAAAAATCTTTGTAAAAAAGTCTGAAATAAACAAAGGAACTAGCTTTCAAATAATTATTGATAAAATATAATACGAGTACCTCTCTAAAAATAAATCTCTTTATTTAAAATTACTAGCAATTGTCGCTGCAATTTCTACAAATTGTTCTGAAGAAAGATTTGTTTTTTGCTGAAACTGCATATCTGCCATTTCATTTATTGGTATTAAATGCACATGTACATGAGGTACCTCTAAACCTATAACACTCATTCCAATTCTTTTACATTCTATTGCTTTTTCTAATGCTTTTGCTACTCTATATGAAAAATCCATAAGCTTAGTGTATTCTTCCTTAGACAAGTCAAAAATTTTGTTTTCCTCTTTTTTAGGAACTACTAACGTATGACCTTTTGCGTTAGGATTAATATCTAAAAAAGCAATAAAATCATCATTTTCTGCAACCTTATAGCTAGGTATTTCGCCGTTAATAATTTTGGTAAAAATGCTCATACAATTTAGTTTATATTGATGGTGTTGCTGTCAAGTAAATATAAAAAAGAATTCGGGTTTTGACGCAGTCAAAACCCGAATTTATAAATACATTATAGTTACTAATTATCTAGTAATTTCTACAATTTCGAATTTCATTATTCCACTTGGCACTTGAATTTCTGCAATTTCGCCCACTTCTTTACCTAGTAAACCTTTACCAATAGGAGAATTCACAGATAATTTACCATTTCTTACATCAGTTTCAGAATCTGCAACTAATCTATAAGAAAATTCCATACCATTAGCTGTGTTTTTAATTTTCACGTTAGAATGAATCAATATTTTAGAAGTGTCTAATTGGCTCTCATCTAAAATACGTGCATTAGCAACTACATTTTTGAGTTTCGCAATTTTAGTTTCTAAATGAGATTGCTCTTCTTTTGCTGCATGGTATTCTGCATTTTCACTCAAATCACCTTTATCTCTTGCATCTGCAATTTCTTGAGTAACTCTAGGTCTTTCTACTTGTTCTAATTGGTGTAATTCTTCCTTTAATTTTTTTAATCCTTCAGGAGAATAATATGAAATATCGCTCATTATAATATATTTTTAGTGTATCGTTTTCTGTATCAGACATCTTCAAATGAAAACCATACATAATTATTTAAAAAACCTTTTTAGGTAAATTTAAAAATCTCATTGCCTTTTCAGGAATGAGATTAGACTACAAATGTACAAAATATTTGTAACTTGTCATCGTTTTTACAGAAACAGGAATCTATTATGATTAAAAAAACAGCTTGTTTACTTCTTTTTAGTTTACTTCTAAATTGCTCAGATACAACCAATTTAGCCAATTGTATTAGATCTTTTAACGTAAGTGTGGTAACAGATTTAAACAACCCAAGCTTAATAAATGCACAAACTCCAGGTGGTTTTGCAGAACTTGCAGGTGGTAATAAAGGCATTCTATTATTCAATAAAAACGGTACCGATTTTGTTGCTTTTGATCGTTTTTGCCCAAGCAATGACTGTACAACTCCAATGATTTTTGAAAACAGGTTACTTAAATGTTCTTGTGATGATGGCACGTATAGCGTTGATTTTGGTGGTGCACCTCAAAAAGATGGTTTCGATTGCCCAGCAATTGAATACAGAGTTACAAAAAATGGCTCTTCAATTCGAATCAGTAATTTTTAATAGTTTCTTATATTTTAGATGCGTATTTTTGCGTAAACTCAACATAAAGTATCGTGAAAAATTATTTTTCTTCAGATTTTAAATTAGGAATTTTAGGTGGAGGTCAATTAGGTAGAATGTTACTTGCTGATACTCAAAAGTTCGATATTCATACTTCTATTTTAGATGGTAACAAAAACGCACCATGTGCAGAGATTTGCAACACTTTTGTGGTTGGCGATTTATTGGATTTTGATGCAGTTTATAATTTTGGTAAAACTGTAGATTTACTAACCATAGAAATCGAGAAAGTTAATTTAGATGCTTTAGATAAATTAGAAGAAGAAGGTTTGGCTATTTATCCTAAACCAAAAGACTTAAGAATTATTCAAAGTAAAGCTCGTCAGAAAAATTTCTATGCAGATAATCAAATACCAACTGCAGAATTTTCTCATTATGCATATTTGCAAGAATTAATACATTCTTACGAAAATGATATTATTGATTTTCCTTTCGTTTGGAAAGCTGCACGTTTTGGTTATGATGGAAATGGAGTAAAGATTGTAAGAAATATTGAAGATTTACAAAGTTTACCAAAGGTAGAATGTATTACAGAAAAATTAATTCCGTTTAAAAATGAATTGGCTGTAATTGTAGCAAGAAATGCAGATGGTGAAGTATCTACATATCCTGTTGTGGAAATGGAATTTCATCCAGAAGCAAATCAGGTAGAGTATGTAATTTGCCCAGCAAGAATAGATTTTAAAGTTGCTGAAAAAGCTAGAGAAGTTGCTTTAGATGTAGTAAGTAAATTAGATTTTGTTGGTTTATTGGCTGTAGAAATGTTTCAAACCGTAGACAACCAAATCTTAGTAAACGAGGTTGCTCCAAGACCACATAATTCAGGTCATTATTCTATAGAAGCTAGTTATACCAGCCAATTTGAGCAGCATTTACGATCAATTTTAAATCTTCCTTTAGGAAATACTGCTAGTAAAGTTGCAGGAATTATGGTAAACTTAGTAGGTGAAGAAGGTTATTCTGGAGAAGTAATCTATGAAAATTTAAATGATATTTTAAAGATTGATGGAGTTACACCTCATATTTATGGTAAGAAAGAAACTCGTCCTTTTCGTAAAATGGGGCATGTTACTATTGTAAATTCAGATATTGATAAGGCAAGAGAAATAGCACAACAAGTAAAAGAAACAATAAGAGTAATTAGCAAATAATTATGGTAGGAATTATAATGGGAAGTGATTCAGATCTTCCAATAATGCAAGAAGCAATAGATATTTTAGAAAGTTTTGATATTCAAATAGAGGTAGATATTGTTTCTGCTCACAGAACACCAGAAAAGCTTTTTGATTATTCTAAGAACGCACATAGCAGAGGTATAAAAGCAATTATTGCAGGTGCTGGAGGTGCTGCTCATTTGCCAGGAATGGTTGCTAGCATGAGTCCTTTACCAGTAATTGGAGTTCCTGTAAAAAGTAGAAACTCTATAGATGGTTGGGATTCTGTTTTATCTATTTTACAAATGCCTGGAGGCGTACCTGTTGCAACTGTTGCTTTAGATGGTGCAAAAAATGCAGGAATTTTAGCTGCCCAGATAATTGGGGCATCAGATAAATGTGTACTAGACAAAATTATAGCTTATAAAGAAGGTTTGAAACTGAAAGTTGAAAAAGCTTCTGAAAGAGTAAAAAAATAAAAGAATACAAATAATAAAAAGCCCTTCAAGTATTCGTATTTGAAGGGCTTATAAATTATAAGAACATGAATCCACTTTTACAAGATTTTAATACAGCTCCGTTTACAAAAATAGCATCAGAAGATTATAAACCTGCCATAAAAAAAGGGATAGAAATTGCAAAAGCAGAAATTGATGCTATTGTAAATACTAGTGAAGCTCCAACTTTTGAAAACACTACAGAGGCTTTAGATTATACAGGAGAAAAGTTAAATAGAATTACTTCTATTTTCTTTAATTTAAATTCTGCTGAAACAAATGATGATATTCAAAAAATAGCACAGGAGGTTTCTCCTTGGTTAAGTGAGTTTAGAAACGATATTACTTTAAACGAAGCACTTTTTACAAGAGTTAAATCTGTTTTTGACGATAGAGAAAACTTGAATTTAAATGCAGAACAGCTAATGCTATTAGAAAAACAATACAAAAGTTTTGCAAGAAATGGCGCCAATTTAAACGACGTCAAAAAATCTCAATTAAGAGAAATTGATTCAAAACTTTCTAAATTATCTTTACAATTTGGCGAAAATGTTTTGGCAGAAACCAATTCTTTTGAAATGCATTTAACCAATGAAGAAGATGTTGCTGGTTTGCCAGAATCTGTAAAAGAAGCTGCCCAGCAATTGGCTAAAGAGCAAAATAAACAAGGGTATATTTTTACGTTGCAATACCCAAGTTACATTCCGTTTTTAACGTATGCAGACAATAGAGAGTTGCGTAAAAAAATGGCAATTGCAGCTGGTAAAAAAGCATTTCAAGACAATGAATTTAATAATGAAAAAATTGTTTTAGAGATTGTAAAATTGCGTCAGCAAAGAGCAAACTTATTAGGCTATAAAACCCATGCTCACTTTGTTTTAGAAGAAAGAATGGCAGAAACTCCAGAAAAGGTAATTGAATTTTCTAACAACTTATTAGCAAAAGCAAAACCTGCTGCTAAAAAAGAATTCGAAAATTTAGAAAAATATGCTAAAAAATTAGATGGAATTGATCAACTACAAAAATGGGATGGTGCTTATTATTCAGAAAAATTAAAGAAAGAATTATTCGATTTAGATCAAGAAATTTTAAAGCCATATTTTAAATTAGATAACGTAATTGATGGTGTTTTTGAAATTGCAAATCGTTTGTATGATTTAAATTTTGAAGAAGTAGATACTATAGAAAAATATCATCCAGATGTAAAAACATATAACGTTACAGATAATGATGGTAATTTTATTTCTGTTTTTTATGCTGATTATCATCCTAGAAAAGGAAAAAGAAATGGTGCTTGGATGACGAGTTACAAATCTCAACAAATTAAAAACGGAATCAATGAAAGACCACACGTTTCTATAGTTTGTAATTTTACCAAACCTACTGCAACTAAACCTTCTTTATTAACTTTTAATGAGGTTACAACCTTGTTTCATGAATTTGGTCATGCCTTGCATGGAATGCTAGCCAACACTACATATAATAGTTTATCAGGCACTTCTGTTTCTTGGGATTTTGTAGAATTACCAAGTCAGGTTTTAGAAAACTGGTGTTATGAAAAAGAAGCTTTAGAACTGTTTGCAAAACACTATGAAACAGGTGAAATTATACCTATGAAATATGTAGAAAAGATTAAAGAATCTGCAAGCTTTCATGAAGGTATGCAAACTTTACGTCAGTTAAGTTTCGGACTTTTAGATATGAAATGGCACTCTGAAAATCCATCAGAAATTACCTCTGTAAAAGATTTTGAAATAGATGCTTTTTCTGAAACTAGATTATATCCTGATGTTGCTGAAAATTGTATGAGTACTGCTTTTTCTCATATTTTTCAAGGAGGATATTCTGCTGGATATTATTCTTATAAATGGGCAGAAGTATTAGATGCAGATGCTTTTGAATATTTCTTAGAAGAAGGTATTTTTAATAAAGAAGTAGCTACTAAATTTAAAGACAATGTACTTTCTAAAGGAGGTACAGTAAAACCAATGGAATTGTACAAACGTTTTAGAGGACACGAACCTAAACCAGATGCTTTATTGAAAAGAGCTGGTTTGCTTTAGGTAAATAGATATTAACATTTAGTTTTATAAAATCGATTTTTCAATGTGTATTTTTAGCATATGAAAAATCGATTTTTTCTTTTAGGTATTCTTTTTCCTTCTTTAATATTAGCCCAAATTACCATAAAAGGCAATGTTTATGAATCTAATTCGCCAATAGAAAATGTTGCTGTGTATTTAAACAATACTATGTTAGGTACAACTACCAATAAAGAAGGTGAGTTTCAGTTAAAAGTAAATGAAGGTGAGTATGAATTAATAGTTTCTTACTTAGGCTTTAAAAAAATTAATTATCGCTTAAATACTGTCAATTATACAAAGCCTTTACGTTTCGATTTAGTTGAAAATGAAAATGTATTAAATGAAATTGTCATCAAAAAAACAGTTTACAATGAAACTTGGAAACATAATTTAGCATCATTTAAACAAGAATTTATTGGACTAACAAATTTGGCTGAAGATTGTGAAATTCTAAATCCAGAAGTTTTACATTTTGAGTTTGATTATGCACAAAATAAATTTACTGCGTTTGCTCGTAAACCATTAAAAATCAAAAACAATGGTTTAGGCTATTTAATTACATATGAGCTTGAAGATTTTACAAAAATCAATAATTACGTGTCTTACTTAGGGTATTCTAGATATGAGAATTTAAAGGGAGGAAAACGTAAGAAAAAACGATGGGAGCTAAATAGAAAAATAGCTTATAATGGTTCTGTAGTTCACTTCTTAAAATCATTGGTAAATAATACTTTTACAGAAGAAGGATTTATTGTAAATCAATTTAAAAGGGTATTAAATAAAAAAAGACCCACTGAAGAAGCTTTAGAAAAAGCAAGAGCCTTTATAAGATTTAGCAGAATAGGCAGTATTAACGTAAAACGAAATATAGATAATCCTAAAACAGCATTGGACTCTGCCTACGCAATTGTAAGAAAAAGTAGATTACCAAAATTTGAAGATTATTTATACAAATCGCAATTAAAACAATCGGATATTATTAGCCAAAAAGAGAATCAATATTACTTAATTTTTGACGATAATTTAAGTATTGTATATACCAAAGAAAAAGAGGAGCTTCGTTTTTTAAGAAGAGAACTCTTTAGTAAAAGAACAACTCCCCTAGCTCAAACATCAAGCTTTATTCCTTTAAAACCAAATATAATTATAGACAAAAGAGGAATACTAAAAGAACCCTTAAGTGCATATTATGAAGGATATTGGTCCTATGAAAAATTTGCGAATTCTTTACCTTTAAACTATGTACCTAATACCAAATTATAACGTAATCTACTAGTTAATATTTTATTTGCATATCTACTGAAATAGGGTTAGTTTTAGTTTTATGAAAAATAAAAATTGCTTCCTCATAGCAGTATTCTTTTGGCTATTTATAGTTAATACTTACTCTCAGAATAAAGATTTAATAATAATTACAGGTTACGTTTATATAGATAATAAACCAATAGAAAATGCTGCTGTGTATTTAAACAGCACTATGGTTGGTACTACCACAGACGATAATGGTGCCTTTAGGATGCCCGTTAAACAAGGCAGGTATCAATTGGTTGTATCCTATTTAGGCTACAAAAACATTACCTATAATTTAAAGACGAGTGAATATAAAAAACCATTGATTTTTTCTTTAGAACCAGAAACAAAGTCTTTAGATGAAATTATAATCACCAGTAAAACAGGAAAAAAATCTAAATTATCTAGATTTAAACGTAATCAATATTTTAATAGGTTCAAAAAGACATTTATAGGAACTACCTTATTTTCTAAAAAATGTAAAATATTAAACCCAGAAGTTCTAAAATATCAATACAACCAAGACACCAAAGTACTAAGTGTAGACGCATCCCAACCTTTAAAGATTAAGAATGAATCTTTAGGTTATTTAATAGATTATAATTTAGAGTATTTTGAGCTATCTCCAACACAAGTTGCTTATTTAGGGTATAGCAAATATTCAAATATGGAGAGTCAAAGGAAAAAAGTACTTAAAAAATGGCAAAAAAACAGATTACGCAGTTACTTGGGCTCTAAACAACATTTTTTAAAATCTTTAATGAACAAAGATTATAGAAGACAGAAATATAAAATTGAGTTGGTTCAAAAAATAAAAAACAGCAAAAGAGCAACTAATGAGGAAATAATTAAGGCAAATAATTATATTACCGAACAAAAAATGAAAAATGTATTCGTAGATTTTTCTAAAGAAATAGAATATCCTTCAACAAAATTAGACTCTGCAATTATTGCAGTTAAAAGTAGCAACCTTCCTCTTCATGAGTATATCATAATTAATAAATACTTAAAACAAAAAGAATTTTTTAATAAGGAAAATGAAGAATATTATTTTAGTTTTCCTAATGAATTAAGAGTAAGATATATGGCTGAATCCGAAGAAGCGAACTACCCAAGAAATGGACCTAAGTTAAAGTATCAAGAAAACTATATAAGACTTCTTGCCAATAAAGTTAAGGTGAATAAAAATGGAACTTTTGCCAATCCTTTTAAAGTTTTTGTGAGTGGTTATTGGTCTTATGAACAATTTGCAGATGAACTTCCTTTAGACTATGTTCCTAGTGTTAAACTAAGGTAGATTGCTATTTATTTTTGGCTTCAATCCACTTGCTCATATACTTTGTAGCTTGCATTGTTTGATGTTGCAACAAACTACCCAAAAAATTCTGTGTTCTGTGGACTTCTAAATGATTTTGAATAGTATTTATCTGTTTGATAAACGGTTGACTCAATTTTTCTTTATTATAAATTTCATTGATAATTTCAATTCCATTTTTTTGTAACGATAACCACAATTTCTCATTAGAATAAAGCTCAACAGCTCTTAGAGCAAATTCTTTAAAATCATTTTCCACAAAGCCATTCCAAGGCAAATTATTATGCATGCCTTCTGCTCCTATTTTTGTAGTAATACTTGGCGTTCCACAAAGCATTGCCTCTGTTAACTTCCCTTTAATTCCTGCTCCAAAACGTAAAGGTGCTAAAACAACTTTTGCATCCTCAAAAACTTTTTGAGCATTTTTCGCAAAACCTTTAATAATAAATCCTTCTTTTTTGTTTTGTAAATCCTGTATTTGCTGATTTACATAAGCTCCATAAATGTGAATTTCTGCCTCTGGCAATGCTGTTCTTATTATTGGCCAAATTTCTTTTTTTAAGGTAATAACAGCATCAACATTTGGTTTATGGAAGAAATTACCAATAAAAAGAAAATGTCTTCTTTCACTAAAGTCCTTCCATTTTTCTGCATGATCTTTATCAATTCTATGATATAAAAATGGCAAGTGATAAAGGATTTTTCCATCAATTTTAAAAACTGACGTTAATAAATCCATTTCATAAGTAGAAATAATTAAAGACAAGTCACATCTTAAAATAGCTGCAATTTCTCTTTTAGTATCATCGGCTTTTAATAAAGCGTCGTTACTAAATTCTTCTCCTTTTTTAAATTGTTGATGTCTTACTTTGCGTAAAAAATGTAAATCTTCAGTATCTAAAATTCGTAATGCTTTTGGGCAATTTTCTGCTACTCTCCAACCAAATTGTTCTTCTATCATAAACCGATCAAAAACAACAATTGTAGGCTGCAAGTTTTTTATAAAATCATCAAAAGAGGAATTATTTAATTCTATTTGAATTTCATCAACACCAATTTGAGATAAATCTACAGCATTCTCATTTTTCTGAGCAGTTGAAACAAAAACTATCCTATAATTTTCTTTTAAAAACAATTCTATCAACTGCATCATTCTGCTGCCTGCAGCAGATGAATTTGGCTCTACCCAAACTGCACCAATGATTAAAATTGTTTCTTTCGTCAATTACTTTTCTGTCAATTGTTGCTTGTAATCTGCTTGAACTTTTTTAGCCCAAGTTACTACAGCATTAATTTGTTCTTGTGTTAAATTTGCCTCTGCATGTGTCCAGGTGTATGAGTTTAAAGGCATTTCACCTTCTTCTACTTCTTCATACAACTCATCCATTTTGTGTTCTTTTTTCTTAAGAGAATAAGCGCTCCAATTTGAAAAATCTAGATGCTTTTTTCCATCTTCTATATGCTCTGCCAACCAATAATTTACAGGTGTAATTTTATCATACCAAGGATACACCGTTTTTGAAGAATGACAATCAAAGCAAGTAGTCTTCATAATTTCTAAAACATCTTTTGGCGGATTTGTTTCTGCAATAAATGCGTCTACAGATTGTAAATCGCCATCATTTTTTTCTGGTCCAAAAAATTGCGCAATTATCAATATTAATAATAAAACAAGACCTACTTTTTTTAGTATTTTCATTAGATGGAACTTTATATTTTTAGAAGTGTAAATCTACATAAATTGAATGTATTCTCTAAAAATATTAGTATTTTTGTACTTTAAATTTCCATTAAAAGATATTATGAAATACGACATTATAGTTATTGGTTCTGGACCTGGAGGATACATTTCTGCAATTAGAGCATCTCAATTAGGTAAAAAGGTAGCTATCATAGAAAAATATAGCACATTAGGAGGAACTTGTTTAAACGTAGGTTGTATTCCTTCTAAAGCATTATTAGATTCTTCTCATCATTTTTATGATGCTGTTCATCATTTTGAAGAGCATGGAATTTCGGTAGAAAAACCAAGTTTCGATTTTTCTAAAATGATAGATCGTAAAGCTAAAGTTGTAGAAACTACAACTGGTGGTATTAAATATTTAATGGATAAAAACAACATTGATGTTTACGAGGGCTTAGGATCTTTTGAAAATGCTACTCATGTAAAAGTTTCTAAAAATGATGGCTCATCAGAAGTAATTGAAGGTACTAATATTATTATAGCAACTGGTTCTAAACCATCTACATTGCCTTTTATTACTGTAGATAAAGACAGAATTATTACCTCTACAGAGGCTTTAAAACTGAAAGAAGTTCCAAAACATTTATTAGTAATTGGTGGTGGAGTAATTGGGCTAGAGTTAGGTTCTGTTTACAAAAGATTAGGTGCAGATGTTACTGTTATTGAATATGCACCAAAAATTACACCAACTATGGATGCTGACGTTTCTAAAGAACTTCAAAAAGTTTTAAAGAAACAAGGAATGAAATTTAATGTGAGTACAGGTGTAACATCTGTAGAAAGAAATGGTGATGAAATTATAGTTAAAGCAAATAATAAAAAAGGAGAAGAAGTTACTTTTACTGGAGATTATTGTTTAGTTGCTGTTGGTAGAAAAGCATATACAGAAGGATTAGGTTTAGAAAAAGCTGGTGTTAAAGTAAATGAAAGAGGACAAGTAGAAGTTAACGATCATTTACAAACAAACATCTCTAATATTTATGCCATTGGCGATGTTGTAAAAGGTGCAATGTTAGCTCATAAAGCAGAAGAAGAAGGTGTTGTTGTAGCAGAATATTTAGCTGGCGAAAAACCTCATATAGATTATAATTTAATTCCTGGTATTGTGTATACATGGCCAGAAGTTGCTGCAGTTGGTAAAACTGAGCAAGAATTAAAAGACGCAAAAATAGAATACAAATCTGGTAAATTTTCTATGAGAGCTTTAGGAAGATCTAGAGCTAGTGGAGATTTAGACGGTTTTGTAAAAGTATTGGCAGATAAAAAAACAGACGAAGTTTTAGGTGTACATATGGTTGGTGCCAGAGTTGCTGATTTAATCATGGAAACTGCTGTAGCTATGGAGTATAGAGCATCTGCAGAAGATTTAGCTAGAATTTGTCATGGTCATCCAACGTATTCAGAAGCTGTAAAAGAAGCAGCAAAAGCAGCTTGGGATGGTAAACCTCTAAACGCATAAAATTTTAAAATAAAATAAAAACCTCACTCTTTGGTGAGGTTTTTTTGTTTCCAAAACTTTCAAGTATTTTTGTTATAAATATGCTAAGAACCACAAAGTCTTTTACTGTTAGTAATGTAGCTGAATTTAAAAATGCATTACTAATTTGGGCACAACAATTTGATACAGCTGTTTGGTTAGACTCAAACCAATACAAGCAACAATATTCAAGTTTCGACTGTGCATTAGCTGTAGAAGAATTCACGTCTATTAAAACAGATTATAGCCACGCTTTTGATAAATTAAAAGAATATCAAAACTCTACAAAAGACTACATTTTTGGATATATTTCTTATGATGTTAAGAACGATGTAGAACAACTTTCTTCTCAAAATTTTGATGGTTTAGATTTTGCTGATTTGTACTTTTTTCAACCGCAAAAACTATTTTTTATAAAAGGAAACACAATTGAATTTCATTATTTACAACTAGTAGATGATGAAATTGAAAGCGATTTTGAAATCATTCAAAAAACAGAAAATCTAGCAAGTGAAAAAGCAGAAAGTGATATCAAAATAAAACTAAGAATTCATAAAGAGGAATATTATAGTAAAATTCAAAAAGTGCTAAATCACATAAAAAGAGGTGATATTTATGAAGCTAATTTTTGTCAAGAATTTTATGCCGAAAATGCAACCATAAACCCATTAAAAGTTTATCAAGATTTAAACGCTATTTCTGAACCACCATTTGCGGTATTTCTTAAAATGGAGCATCAATATTTATTATCTGCTTCTCCTGAAAGATACATTAGAAAAGAAGGTTCAAAAATTGTTTCTCAGCCCATTAAAGGTACAGCCAAACGTTTAAGAAGTATTATTGACGATCAGAAAATTGCATCAGATTTATCTAAAGATATTAAAGAACGATCAGAAAATGTAATGATTGTAGATTTGGTAAGAAATGATTTATCGAAATCTGCAAAAAAAGGTTCTGTAAAAGTAGAAGAACTATGCAAAGTATATTCGTTTAAACAAGTACATCAAATGATATCTACAGTGGTTTCTGAACTAAAAGAGAATATTCATGCAGTAGAAGTTATTCAAGATACTTTTCCTATGGGAAGCATGACAGGAGCACCTAAAGTATCTGCCATGAAAATTATTGAGAACTTAGAAGAAACAAAACGTGGTTTGTATTCTGGAGCTGTTGGTTATTTTACACCTGAAGGCGATTTTGATTTTAATGTTGTTATTCGAAGTATATTGTACAATGAAGAAAAGCAATATATTTCTTACTCTGTAGGTAGTGCAATAACAGCAAAATCAATTCCAGAAAAGGAATATGAAGAATGTTTACTAAAAGCAAAAGCAATGCGTTATGTATTGCTGAATTCTAATTAATTATGATTCAAAACAAAGAGGAAAAGTTTGAAGCTATTTTGTCTTCAATTAAAGAAAAGCCAAACGAAATGAATATGTTTAGTGGTTTTTTGAAACTGTATCCAGAAGACTGGAAACAGCTAAAAATAAATTTTAGTAAATTTAACAGAAGTAAACAATTTGGAAAAACCATTCCATTACCCAAACCAGAACAATCTTTAAAAAAAGAAATTAGGGTTTGGCTTAAAAAAAGATAAATTGGCTGAAATTATTGCAGAAATTTTAGGTTGGTATTTAGATATAAAGTATTGGTTTAAGCACAAAAAAAGAAGAAAGTTCGAAAAAGAAAACAATCTTCCTAAAAGTATAGTCTGGCACCCAATAACAAAGCCACTATTAATTGCTTTTCCAATATTTATTATATGTTTCTCTCTTTTATCTTATAATAGTTTTAAAGATCGATCTCTAAAAAATACAAAAGCTAAAATTTCTAAAATTGAGTCTTTGCTTAGTATGGAGAAGGAACAATTTGGGTATTATCCTAGAGACTTAAAAACATTAATTAGAAATAATCCATTAAATAAAAACTTACTTCTAGATGGTTGGAATACTAATTTTTATTATAAATTAGTTAATGATTCTCTGCATTACCAATTAATTTCTTTAGGAAGAGATAGAGAACTTAATACGGAAGATGATATCACTAACACCAATTAACTTTCAATCATGATCAATAAAGAATTTAATTTTAGCATTTACGATACCGAGTTTTATGGCCAATATTGGGAAGGAGAAGAAACTAAAGCTGTTGTTGTTTTAGCACATGGAATGGGAGAACACTCTAATAGGTATGAACACGTAGCTAAAAAACTAACTGAGCATTGTTATGCTGTTGTAGCTTTTGATCATTTTGGACATGGAAAAACGGGTGGCAAAAGAGGTCACAATCCAAGCTTTGATGCAGTTTTAGAGAGCGTAGAAAAAGTGATTGAAAAAGCAAAAGCACTTTATCCAAAAAAACCAATTTTTCTTTATGGCCATTCTATGGGTGGTAATACTATTGTAAATTATGTATTAAGAAAAAAACACGATTTAAAAGGTGCTATCGCTACAAGTCCATTTTTAAAACTAGCCTTTGATCCGCCAGCTGTAAAACTTTTTGTGGGTAAACTTTTACAAAATATAGTACCCTCTTTAACCATGGGTAATGAGCTAGATGTTAATGCGATTTCTAGAAATGAAAAAGAAGTGAAAAGTTATGTGCAAGATCCTTTAGTGCATTCTAAAATAAGTCCTAATTACTCTATAAAATTTATAGAAACAGGAGAATGGGCTATAGAAAATGCACCTAAACTAGCAATACCAATGTTTTTAGTTCATGGCACAGAAGATAGTATTATAGATTATAAGGGTACTGAAGCTTTTGCCAAGAATAGCAAGAATGCAGAGCTTAAATTATATAAGGGTGGTTATCATGAATTGCATAACGATTTGTGTCAAGAAGAAATGCTTCAGGATATTGTTAACTGGTTAAATTCTCAACTATAATTTCATTACTTTTGAGGCAGAAATGCTTCAAAAATTTAAAAATCATATCAACAAAAATTTTCCTTTTTTAAAGGATAAAAAACTATTGATAGCTATTTCTGGAGGATTAGACTCTGTTGTTTTAACTCATTTATTTCATCAATTAAATATCGCAGAAATAGCATTAACACATTGTAATTTTAAATTGCGAAATGAAGCCAGTGATTTAGATGAAGAATTTGTGCATAAATTATCTCAAATAACGTCTAATCAGATTTTTATAAAATCATTTCAAACTGAAAAAATTTCAGAAAATCAAAAAAAATCTATTCAAATAACAGCAAGAGAATTAAGATATAATTGGTTTCATGAATTGATAGATGAACATCAATTAGATTATATTTTAACAGCACATCATGCAGATGATAATTTAGAAACCTTTCTAATTAACTTAACTAGAGGTTCTGGTTTAGATGGTTTTACTGGCATACCAGCTATTAATGGGAATATTGTAAGAACACTTTTACCTTTTAGTAGATCTGAAATTCTAAACTTTGCAAAAAGTAATAATATTGAGTGGAGAGAAGATGCAAGTAATGCATCTATAAAATATGTACGTAATAAAATTAGACACAAGGTAATTCCTGTTCTCAAAGAAATTAATCCTAGTTTATTAGAATCCTTTTCAAATTCTATACATCATTTAAAAGAAGTTCAAGAAATTGTAAACGATAAAATAGTCGATGTTACTAAACAATCTGTTGTTAAAGAAAAGGAAAGTATAAAAATTGATATTCAGAAAATTAAAGAATTGGCGAATCCTAAAGCCTACTTATATCAGATTTTAAAAGAATATCATTTTACTGAGTGGAATGACGTTTACCATTTGTTAGATTCACAATCAGGTAAAGCTGTATATTCTAAAACCCATCGTTTATTAAAAGATAGATCGTTTTTGATACTTTCTAAATTAGAAAATAATACTAACGAGGTTTATAGAATTACAGAGAACGATGTTCTTATTTCTCAACCTTTAAATTTAAATTTTCAAGAAGTTACAGAAATAAAACCACAAAACAAGCACAGCATTTACGTTGATAAAGATTTGTTAAATTACCCTCTTTATTTAAGAAAAAAACAAAATGGAGACTATATTTATCCTTCAGGAATGCAAGGAAAAAAGAAGTTAAGCAAATATTTTAAAGATGAAAAATTTTCGCTTTTAGATAAAGAAAATACTTGGTTACTTTGCAATGCAGAAAACGCTATTGTTTGGGTAATTGGTTATAGACAAGATCGTAGATTTATGGCAACAACATCAACCAAAAATTATTTAAAAATCAACAAATTATAATGAAGAAATTCATCACACTTTTTATCTTTTTGACTGTCTTTTTAGCAAAAGCACAAACAGAAAGTGACCCCATAAAAATTGAAGCTTCTATCAATAAAATTTCAGAAACTGAATATGATGTAATTTTTAATGCCAAGCTATTTAAGGGCTGGTATTTGTACTCACAATACAATCCTGAAGATGCATCTTTGCCTTTAGAAGTTTCTATTCCTGAAGGTGCAACTGGTTATAAATTAATAGGAAATCCGAAAGAAGAAGATACCTTTAAAAAATATTCTGATGTTTGGGAAGTAGAAGAAATCGTTTTTAAAGATAAAGCAAGAATCACCCAACGAATTCAGCTAACAAACAAAGATATAACTCAAATTAAAATTAACTTTTTTGGTCAAGTTTGTGAAACAGCTTGTATTAATATCGATGAAAATTTTACTATTTCTCTATCTGGAGCAGTATTAACAGAAACCATTGTTTTAGATGAAAAAAGTAAGATACTGACTCAAAATTTAAAATTAGATTTAAAAAACAAAGCGCTTCTAAGAAGTGATTCAGATGTTGATGCAACCTCTTCAAATGGATTGTTTAGTATTTTCTTTCTAGGGTTTGTAGGTGGCCTTTTGGCTTTATTAACACCTTGCGTTTTTCCTATGATTCCTTTAACGGTTTCATTTTTCACAAAACAAACTAACAATAAAAGAAAAGGAATTTTTAGAGCCGTTCTTTACGGATTCTTTATCGTGTTTATCTATATTTTATTGAGTTTACCTTTTCATTTTCTAGACAATTTAGACCCAGAAATTTTTAATACTATTTCTACCAATGTTTGGTTAAACATTTTCTTTTTTGCTGTTTTGGTATTTTTTGCGTTTTCATTTTTTGGCTTTTACGAAATAACTTTACCAAGTTCTTGGGGTAATAAAATGGATTCTGCATCTTCTGTAGGTGGTATTTTAGGAATCTTTTTTATGGCCTTAACCTTAGCCATTGTATCCTTTTCATGCACAGGACCAATTTTGGGGTCATTATTAGCAGGTTCTTTAACTGCAGATGGTGGTGCAACACAACTAACTGCAGGTATGACAGGTTTTGGTTTAGCCTTAGCCTTACCCTTTGCCTTATTTGCGTTATTTCCTAATTGGTTAAATGCGCTACCGAAATCTGGTGGTTGGATGAATACAACAAAAGTTGTACTTGGCTTTTTAGAACTTGCTTTGGCATTTAAATTTTTATCGAATGCGGATTTAGTTGCACATTGGGATCTTTTAAAACGTGAAGTTTTTATAGCTATTTGGATAATCATATTCATTGGTTTAGCCTTGTATTTATTCGCTAAAATTAAATTCCCTCACGATTCTCCAATTAAAAAACTTTCTTTTTCTAGAGTCTCTTTTGGTGTTTTAGTGATTGCTTTTATCGTTTATTTAGCTCCAGGAGTTATGAAAAATCCAACTTGGAATTTGAGTTTATTAAGCGGTTTTCCTCCTCCTCAATTTTATAGCATTTACGAACAAGAGAACAATTGTCCTTTAGGCTTAGATTGTTATAAAGATTTTGATGAAGGCTTAGCTAAGGCAAAAGCAGTGAATAAACCAATTTTACTAGATTTTACAGGTTGGGCTTGTGTAAATTGTAGAAAAATGGAAGAAAATGTTTGGAGTGAATTAGCCATTTTTAGACTCCTAAAAAACGATTATGTTCTAATTTCTCTTTATGTAGATGATAATGAGAAAGAACTACCAGAAAACCAACAATTTAATTTCTTAAAAGAAAATGGTAAATTGAAACAAATTAAAACTGTAGGTGATAAATGGTCTACTTTTCAGGTAATTAATTTTAAAAATGCATCTCAACCTTATTACGTATTATTAAGTCCAGATTTAGAAATCTTAAATTCCGCACAACAATATACAGATAGAGACACTTATTATGCATGGTTAAAAGACGGATTGATAAACTTTAATAACAAAGAATAATTAAAGAATAATTTATGATGTATAAAGCAAAAACAAAGCTTCAAAAGAAAGTATTGCCACTATTTGTATTGGTCTACTTTTTTACACTCTCATTTTTTGCTCAACAAAAAGCAAATCAGCCAAAAAGTATTTATACCTACTCTTCAATTTCTCTTACAAACAGTAGTTTTGCATTAAATAATAAACTAAAATTAAAAGGTTTTGATTTTGTGTTTGTGAATTTGTTAGACTTAGATTTAAATCAATTTTCGATTGATTTTGCTAACTTTAGTAAAACTCCATCTACTCTTATTTATGATGACTATAATGCCTACAGAGATGAGCACTTTTTAAAAGGGTTTAGATTAGAGAATGATCCTACTCGTTGGAACTTGCAATGCCCAAGTCCGCTTTCTGTACAACCCACAATTTCTAAAAAGTAAATATTTAACACTTTTCTTCAGTTTTTGTTTATTTGAAAACTTATGGTCTAAATTTCTACATTATTCGTAATGAAAATAGGAATTATTGCCAAATACCTAGCATCTTTATTTTTGGTTTTTTGTAATTTCACAAAGTAAATTATAGCTTATGTCTACCTTACCAAAACTTACCAAATTCAATGACAATGTCTTGTCTAAGTATCAAATTTATAATAGTATTTTTATTACGTTACCTTTTGATACTATAAACAACACAGGTGTATTGCTTCCTCTATTTCATAAAGTATGTGAAAAAGGTTTTAAAAACGGAAAAAATCCTACAGAAATTGTAGAAAAATTCTTTAAAAAATATCAAGATACACCATCAGAAAAAGATAAGAAAGATTTACTCTTTCAATTCATTCAATACATCGAACGTCAAGTAGTTTTATTTGATGCTATAGAAGATGCTGCTTTTCCTGTAGTAAATAATATGGATGGTTTTGGAACACTTAGAAACTCTAAAGAATCTGCTACATTAAGTGGTAAAGATGAAGCCCTAAAAAAGTATTTAGAAGATTTTAAAGTACGTGTAGTTTTAACTGCTCATCCTACTCAATTTTACCCAGGTTCAGTTTTGGGTATCATTACAGATTTAGATAAAGCCATACAAAATGATGATTTACTTTTAATAAAAAAGCTATTAGCTCAATTAGGTAAAACACCATTTTATAAAAAATCTAAACCAACACCATTTGATGAAGCTGTAAGCTTAATTTGGTATTTAGAAAACGTATTTTATCATTCAGTAAGTAAAATTCACAACTATATTCAAGAGCATGTTTACGATGGGCAACCTACAGAAAATGAAATTATAGATTTAGGATTTTGGCCTGGAGGAGATAGAGATGGTAACCCATTTGTAACTACTCAAATTACTTTAGACGTTGCAGAAAGATTGCGTCAATCAATCTTAAGAAACTATTACAGAGATGTAAGACGTTTAAAAAGACGTTTTACTTTCGATGGTGTACAAGAAATACTATCTAGAGTAGAAAAGCGTTTATACAAACATGTTGTTAGAAGTTATGCTAAAGTAAACTTCTCTAAAGAAATACTTTTAGAAGAGCTAGAAAACGCTAGAGAAATTGTCATCAAAAATCATGATTCGTTATTTATAGATGAACTTAATGATGTAATTAATAAAGTAAGAATTTTTGGTTTTCACTTTGCAACATTAGACATTAGGCAAGATAGTAGAGTGCATCATAAAGCGTTTACTCAAATTGTTGATGATTTATTGGCAAGTGGAGATACTACTTTCCCAAAAAATTATCAAAGATTATCACCAGAAGAACAAGTAGAAGTTTTAGCTTTAGTAAAAGGCAATATAGATCCTTCTATCTTATCAGATGAAATGTCTGTAAAAACTATAGAATCTATTTATGCATTAAAGACCATACAACAAAGAAATGGTGAAAGTGGTGCAAATAGATATATTATTAGTAACAACCAAACTGCATTAAACGTAATGCAAACCTTTGCGATGCTAAACTTATGTGGTTTTGAGAATGAATTACCAGTAGATGTAATTCCGCTTTTTGAAACTGTAGAAGATTTAGAAAACGCAAGCGATGTTATGAGAACGCTGTACTCTAATAAAGCCTACAGATATCACTTATCTAAAAGAAAAGACAAACAAACTATTATGTTGGGCTTCTCTGATGGAACTAAAGATGGTGGTTATTTAATGGCAAATTGGGGAATTTTCAAAGCAAAAGAAGCACTTACAAAAGTATCTAGAGAGTTTGATATAGAGGTTATTTTCTTTGATGGTAGAGGTGGACCACCAGCAAGAGGTGGAGGAAAAACGCATCAATTCTATGCATCTTTAGGCCCTACTATAGAGGATAAAGAAATACAATTAACTATTCAAGGTCAAACCATTAGTTCTAACTTTGGTACCCTAGATTCGTCACAATTTAATTTAGAACAATTAATAAGTTCTGGTATTAAAAATGAGGTATTTACTAAAGATCAAATTAACGATACTAATAGAGAAATTATAAATGACTTGGCAAATACAAGTTATAGAACGTATGTAGATTTCAAAAATCATCCACAATTTTTATCGTACTTAGAAAAAATGAGTACGTTAAAATATTACGCGAAAACAAATATTGGTAGTAGACCAAGTAAAAGATCTAACTCAGATACGTTAGATTTTTCAGCTTTAAGAGCTATACCTTTTGTTGGTAGTTGGAGCCAATTAAAACAAAATGTACCAGGATTCTTTGGTGTAGGAACTGCACTAAAAAAATATGAAGATGCAGATCGATTTGATGAAATTGTAGCTTTCTATAATGCTTCCGATTTCTTTAAAACTTTACTAGAAAATAGTATGATGAGTTTAACCAAATCTTTCTTTGGTTTAACAGCATATATGGCTGATGATCCTGTTTATGGTGAATTCTGGAAATTAATTTATGAGGAGTATAAAACAACAAAAAGATTGTTACTAAAACTTACGGGTCATAAAGAATTAATGGAGAATTATCCTGAAGGTAAAGCTTCTATAGCAATGAGAGAGAGCATTGTTTTACCATTATTAACCATACAGCAATTTGCTTTAAAGAAAATTCAAGATTTACAACAATCTGAAGGTAATGAAGCAGAGATTG
This sequence comes from Polaribacter sp. P097, assembly GCF_036864555.1. Lineage (NCBI taxonomy): Bacteria > Pseudomonadati > Bacteroidota > Flavobacteriia > Flavobacteriales > Flavobacteriaceae > Polaribacter > Polaribacter sp. P097. The sequence goes on from NZ_JAZETJ010000001.1 coordinate 737,325, forward strand.
AAGTCTATGAAAAAATGGTGATGCGTTCTTTATTTGGAAATATTAATGCTAGTAGAAATTCAGCATAGAAACTAATTAATCTAAAAAAAGAAATGCAATCAATTTATTTGATTGCATTTTTTTTGTGCACTAAATTTCTTTACATTTAAAGAAAAAAGAATGCTAGTTAAAGTTTTTGGCTCTGCCGTTTTTGGTATTGAGGCTACTACAATTACTGTAGAAGTAAATATAGATAAAGGTATAGGTTACCATTTAGTGGGCTTACCAGATAAAGCTGTAAGTGAGAGTTCCTACAGGATTTCTGCAGCTTTAGATAACAACAATTTTAAACTTCCTGGAAAAAAAATAATTATAAACATGGCTCCTGCAGACATCAGAAAGGAAGGTGCTGCATATGATTTAACCTTAGCTACAGGTATTTTGGCAGCTTCCAATCAAATAAAATCCGAAGGAATAAAAGATTATATTATTATGGGAGAACTTTCTTTAGATGGGAGTTTACAACCTATAAAAGGAGCATTACCAATTGCCATAAAAGCTAGAGAAGAGGGTTTTAAATATTTTATACTTCCCAAAGAAAATGCTAAAGAAGCAGCTATTGTAAATGATATAGAAATATTAGGAGTTGATAATATTTTAGAAGTGATACTGCACTTTAATGGTGAATCAAAGATTGAGCCCACTATAATTGATACAAGAGCAGAATTTTATAAAAACATAGATTTCCCAGAATTTGATTTTTCTGATGTGAAAGGGCAAGAATCTATAAAACGCTGTATGGAAATAGCTGCAGCAGGTGGCCATAACATCATACTTATTGGCCCTCCAGGTTCAGGTAAAACCATGTTAGCTAAAAGATTACCAAGTATTTTACCTCCTATGACTTTACATGAGGCTCTAGAAACTACTAAAATTCATTCTGTAGTTGGTAAAACCAAAGAAAATGGTTTAATGGTTCAACGTCCTTTTAGAAGTCCTCATCATACAATTTCTGATGTTGCTCTAGTTGGTGGAGGCCAATATCCACAACCAGGAGAAATATCACTTTCTCATAATGGTGTTTTGTTTTTAGATGAATTGCCTGAATTTAAACGTACAGTTTTAGAAGTAATGCGTCAACCTTTAGAAGATCGAGAAGTTACAATTTCTAGAGCAAGATTCACAGTTACCTATCCTAGTAGTTTTATGTTGGTAGCAAGCATGAATCCTAGTCCTTCTGGTTTTTTTAATGATCCAAATTCACCAATGACCTCCTCTCCTCAAGAAATGCAGCGTTATTTAAGTAAAATATCTGGCCCATTATTAGATAGAATCGATATACATATAGAAGTTACACCTGTCCCTTTCGAAAAATTATCCGAAGAAAGAAAAGGAGAATCTTCAGTTGTAATTAGAAAGAGAGTTACAGCTGCAAGAGAACTGCAATCTATACGTTTCAAAAACTACCAGAACTTGCATTATAATGCTCAAATGAATGTGAAACAAATTCGAGCGTTTTGTAAATTATCTGAAGAAAGTTTACTATTAATTAAAACAGCTATGGAAAAATTGAACCTTTCTGCTAGAGCTTATGACCGAATTTTAAAAGTGGCTAGAACTATAGCAGATTTGGCCAATTCAGAAAACATTACTCCAGACCATATTGCTGAAGCTATACAGTATAGAAGCTTGGATAGAGATGGTTGGTTAGGTTAAATTGTATACTTTTGTTTGGTATGAAAAAACATTGTGTTCTCCTATTTTTTTATTTCTGTTGCCTTTTAAATTTTCATGCTCAAATCACTTTATCTCATAATGTTGGCACTACTCCCATTAGAACAGATTGGGAATCTTGTGACAAAGAAGAAGTATGGGCTAGAACTTTTACACTTTCAGAATTTGGAATAAATAATGACGAACAATTTATTATAAGATCTGCACAAGTTGCAATTAGCAATGCTCAATTAGGAGCTCGAGTTACGATTTCCATATCTGCAATTGATGATAATTTCCCAAATTCTACTGGTAGAGTTATAAGCTATTATTTTAGTGAAGAAACACCCTTAATTGGTGATACACCAGAAATTATAACTTTTAATTTTAGTACACCTGTTGTCGTACCAAGTAATACAAAAAGAATTTTAGTAAGTGTTGAGCAAGAAAATGTACTTCAAAACGGCGTTGAAAAAATCATTATTGCTGGCACTGAAGAAGATCGAGATACTTCATGGTTTTATGGTTGCAGGCAATATTATACATTTACTGAAACACAAAATTTAGACAAGCCAAAACCTAATGCTAATTTTTTTATAAATGTAACAGGAGAAAAAAGAAGAATAGACAGCGAAGGTGACGAGATAATGCTATCTCATAATGTAAGTGATGATCTAATTAAAACAAACATGCCAAGTTGTAGTGGGGGAATTATGTCTTGGGCACGAACTTTCAACTTAGAAGATTTTGGCATAAGTACAAATGAAGAATTTATCATAAATGCTGGAGATATTGGAATTACAGGTGCAGATTGGTTAGCTAATGTAACTTATCATATTTATGAAATAGATGATAACTTTCCAGATTCATTTTCAAAAGACAAATTAATTGGTAGTAGTCAAAAAAAAATAATTAGCACCTTTTCATGGAACTCTACAAGTGCCAAAATTATAACCACAGATTTTGAACAACCAATAGTTGTACCTGCAGATGTAAAAAAAATTCTTGTAGAGGTGGAAAGAGGTATAGAGTATGGAGATGGGTTACTCTTTGTCTCTGGAACTAACCAAGAAACTGATGATTCTTGGTTTATAGGTAATTGCCCTTTTAATACGAACAATAAGTTCGAAAAAATGAGCAATTTAACTACTTATGGTTCAGATATTAATTTTTACATTACAGTAAATGGTCAGGTAAAAACAATTTTTCCTTTCGAAATTACATCAGATAATAATTGTTCTAATGTTAGCAATAACTTTAGCTTAACTAATCAAACAGAGTTGCAATCTGTAATTTGGAATTTCGACGACCCGAATTCTGGCACAAATAATACATCAACATCAATAGAAATAAATCATCAATTTACGGCTTCTGGTATTTACAATGTTACAGCAGATGTAGTTCATATAGATAACACAAGTTATACTATAACAAAGCAGATTGAAATTTTTGAAGCACCTATTATCAACCCTTCAGTTTCTTTAAAACAATGTGACAATTCAGACATTAACGGTTATAGTTTTTTTAATTTAGATGAGGTAAAAGAAAAAATTGTTTCAAATACAGATGATTATAACATCACCTTTTTTGAAGAAAGAACACAAGCAACAACCAACACTTTACCAATAAATAATACTACTAACTATCAAAATGAACAGGTAAGTTCAGATACTATTTGGGCTAGAGTAGAAAACAAGAATGATTGTTATGAAATTAGTGAGGTAAATCTCTTGGTTTCTACAACAGAAATACCTACAAATTTTTTCAAATTTTATTATGAATGTGATGATGGAACAGATAATTCTGATGGAATTGCATCCTTTAATTTTAGTGATATCACAGATGAAATCATTGATATATTTCCCATCAACCAACAACTTATAGTCACATATTACAAAAATGAAGATGATGCATTAGCAGAGGAAAATGCCATATCAGATATTACCAACTATCAAAATACAGATTCACCTTATCAACAAGATATTTTTATTAGAGTAGATAGTCAAGTAGATAATTCTTGCTTAGGTTTAGGTGCACATATTTCACTAAATGTAGAACAAATACCAATTGCAAATTCAGTAATCATAAATCCGGAATGTGACAATGATAGAGATGGCTTATTCGCTTTTGACACCTCTAATATTCAAAGCACAATTATTGGTAATCAAACCAATGTTTCTGTACGATATTTTGATGAAAACAACATTGAATTACCAAGTCCTTTGCCAAATCCTTTTATTACAGCCTCTCAAGAAGTTAGAGCTGTAATAGAAAACAGTAGTTCAAATGATATTGATGGTAAATGTAGTGATGAAACCATGCTAGACTTTGTTGTAAATTCTGTTCCTGTAGCTAATCCTGTAGCTATTCAAGAAGAATGTGATACAGATTTTGATGGTATTTATGCTTTTGATACTTCTAATATAGAAAGTACCATAATGGGAAGTCAAACAGGATTAATCATTTCGTATTTTGATGAGAATGGCACAGTATTACCTAGCCCTTTACCAAATCCGTTTTTAACCTCTTCTCAAACTATTACTGTTCGCTTAGAAAATCCAATTTATGATGTTTGTGCTGTAGATAGTAATATTCAATTTATAGTAAGAGAAAAACCAATAGTTACATTACCAACTGAAGACATTATCTGTATGTCTAACTTTTCTGAATTAGAGATTATGGTTGATAATCCAAACCCTGATTATAACTACACTTGGAGAGATGAAGATGATAATATTGTTGGAACTACATACTTAGCTAAAGTAACTAAAGGAGGTATTTATAATGTTGTTGCTACCTCTAAATTTGGTTGTGATTCAGATATACAAGAAATAGAAATATCAGAATCCTCTGTTTCTGATCTTACCATAAATGATATACAAGTACAAGATGATTCAGATAACAATTTTATAAGAATCAATACTAGCGATATAGGTAAGGGCGATTATGAGTTTAGGCTTTTAGATAGCTTTTCTAATATTATTTTCGATTATCAAGACAATTCTAATTTCGAAAATTTAGAAGGTGGCAATTACATTCTACAAATCAACGATAAAAACAACTGTGGAGTCTCTAATTTTGAAATATCACTAATTAGTTTTCCAGACTTTTTTACTCCAAATGGAGATAATAATAATGATTTTTGGCAAATAAAAGGAATTCAAAAAGGCTTTTATAAAGAGGGCTTTATTAGTATATTTAATAGATATGGTAAATTAATTACCACATTTACAATTAACGATTTAGGTTGGGATGGCTCTTATAATGGTAAACCCTTAAAATCAAATTCATATTGGTTTAAAGCTACTTTAATCAATCAACAAGATCAAATAAAGAGTAGAACAGGAAATTTTAGTTTGATTAGAAATTAACCTGTATTTACTGTATATTTGGTTTACCAAATTGGTAAACCACTTGATTATGAGAAATTCAATTTTTACTTTAGCCCTTATTTTTCTTACGTCTTTCTGTTATACACAACAAGAAATTTTAGTTTCAAACACTACAGAATACAAAGAAGCCATTAAAAATGCTACTGCAGGTTCTACAATTATATTAAAAAATGGAGTTTGGACAGATGTTAGCCTAGATGCGTATGGTAATGGAACAGAGGCACAACCAATTACAGTAAAAGCAGAAAAAGCTGGTGAAGTTATTTTGGCTGGCAACTCTTCTATTAAAATTTATGGTACTTACATTATTGTAGAAGGCTTATGGTTTAAGGATGGCAATCCTACAAAAAAATCTATAGTGCAGTTTCGTAAAAACTCTAAAGAATTTGCAAATAATTGCAGATTTACGCACAATACAATTTCTTATTATAACCCAGAAGATACAAGCATCAACTCTCATTGGGTAGATATTTGGGGTAAAAATAACAGAGTAGACCATAACAATTTTACTGGAAAAACAAATGATGGTACTACTTTAGTTGTTTGGCTTAAAGGCGAAGAACATGTTGAAAACAATCATCAAATAGATCATAATTTTTTCGGTAAAAGACCAGATTTAGGCAAAAATGGTGGAGAAACTATTAGAATTGGTACAAGTGCAAATTCTATGAAATCTTCTCAAACACTCGTAGAAAACAACACTTTTCAAAATTGTGATGGTGAAATAGAAATTATTTCTAATAAATCTGCAGACAATATCTTTAGAAATAACCTATTTATTGAAAGTCAGGGTACATTAACATTAAGACATGGAAATAATGCTCTTGTAGAAAACAATGTTTTTATTGGTAATAATGTTAAAAGAACAGGTGGAATTAGAATTATAAACGAAGGCCATATTGTAAGAAACAATTTATTAATAGGTTTAAGAGGCGATGGTTTTAGAGGAGCAATTGTTATTATGAATGGTGTACCTAACTCACCTTTAAATAGATACAACCAAGTTAAGAATGTAAACGTACAAAATAATACCATCATCAATTGTGGTCCTATAGCATTTGGCGCTGGTAAAGACGAAGAAAGAACGCTACCTCCTATCAATTCTATTTTTGCAAATAATTTAGTAACCAATACAGATGGTAGTGAAGTTTTAGAAATTATTGATAACATTAGTGGTATCAAATTCTTTAAAAATATATTAGATTCAAGTGCATCTGCAGATGCTAATGTATTTCAAAAACAAACTGTAGACTGGAAATTACTACAATCTATACCTATGCCAACTGCTAATAATCCTTCTTTGATTTCTAATTATAAAGATAGCTCAAGTCCAGAAAAAGATATTGTTGGTTACCCAAGAAAAGAGCTTGTAGTAGGTGCTTTTAATTTAGGAAATAAAAGGTTTCCAAAAGCTTTAATAATAAGAACTGGGCCATATTGGAAACCTATAATTGAAGAGCCAGAGGTTGTAATAAAAGAAAAAGAAATAAAAGTAGCACCAGGTACAGATACTTTTGCAAAAGCGCTAAAAAAAGCAACTGCAAAAACAACAATGGTTTTATCAGATGGAATTTATTACATCAATAAAACTCAAAAAATTAAAGGTGATGTTACTGTTAGAGGAACTGCCAAAACAATTATTAAAGCAAATGATGATTTGCCAAAACCATTAAATTATTTTTTTAGAGTTCAAGAAAATGCAACATTAAGATTAGAAAATTTAGTTATTGATGGTGATAATGACACAAAAGTTAAATACGCAGTAGTTTCGCCAGATAAAGAACTAGGTGAAACCTACAATTTATTTGTAGACAATTGTACTTTTCAAAACTTTACAAACACCAATGGAGGTAGTATTTACAAAGCATACATAGGTACTTTAGCAGATACAATAAGCATAAAAAACTCAATTTTTAAAGATAGTTATCGAGGCTTAAATTTATCTTACGAAAAGAACAATTTTGCCAAGTACAATGCCAATACTATTTTAATACATAATACCGTTTTTGATAATATTGATGAATTTGCCATCAACTATGTAAAAACAGGACCTTTAGTGAATGATAGCCCAGCTAAATTAGTAGTTACAAACTCTGTATTTAGTAATGTTAATAATAGTGAAAAAGGGAATATTATTCGATTAAAATCGATACCTACTGTGATTATTAAAAACTCAGTTTTTGAGAATAGTTACAAAATTAAAACAGCTGTAAGTTTAAATGGCAAGGATAATAGAATTGAAAACAGTCTTATTAATTTATGTGGAAAAGTAAAGGTGAATAGTGGAGCGAAAAGCGCAAACCTTATTTACAGAAGTCCAAAATGGGAGGATAAGAATCTATTTATACCAAGTAAAAAATCTCCTTTATTAAAAACGAATAATGATATAGATGATATTGGTTTAATTCAGCCTAAAAGTTAAGCCAAAGCTCTTTCTAATCAACTTAACATTGCATTTACCTATAGTATATAAAAAACACCTTCTAGAGGTGTTTTTTTCTTTCTAGCATATTCTTTTAGTTATTAACCAATCAAAGTTAAATAGATTGCTCTAATATTGATTTGGCTGAGGAAAAGATGCCTAGCTATTCTATAGCTCCCAACTGTTTAATTAATACCTAAGAACACGAATTATAGCCCTTATAAAAGGATTGATGTGAGGTTCAACTTTAAACTCTCTTAGCCACTTCTATATTTACAAAAATTAACTTTATAAATAGCAGCTAGACAACTTTGTCATTAGAATATAAAAAAACTGGCTTCATTTTCATGAAGCCAGCTTATTACATTTATAAAACTTAATAACAAAGACTAGTAACCAGCATTTTGTGTTATAACACCACCAGTTGCTAATATTTCAGAAATTGGTATTGGAAACAAGTAGTAGTTACTATTTACAGTAGTACCCATTTCTGCGTCTACAGTATTAGTTCTTACTAAATCATCCCATCTATGACCTTCAAAGGCTAACTCTAATCTTCTCTCGTTTAAAATAGCTGTTCTTAACTCAGCTTGCGTAGAAGCTGTAGTATTTGCTAAACCTGCTCTATTTCTAATTTTATTAAGTTGAGTTGCAGCTCCTGTTGGATCTCCATTCTCGTTTAATGCCTCTGCATATAATAAAATTACATCTCCTAATCTGATTTCAATCCAATCATGTTCTCCTCCATTTCCACCATCTTTTGGAAACTTAATAGCAGTTGTTCCTGCTGCATCTAAAGTAACAGCTCTTCTTAAATCTGTAGCACCAGTTGCATCACTTGCATCAAAAGCAGCTACTAAATCTGAATCTACTGGAAAATCTGCTTTAGAATCATCTCCTACAAACCAGTTCCAAAAATCAGAACCAAAACCATACTCATCTACAATAGAACTAGAAATTTGTGTAGCATAAATAATTTCAGAATTTCCTTCATTTTCAAATCCGAAAATATCACTAAAGTTTGCTTCTAAAGCAATACCTGCTCCTGAAGCTCCATTTACAACTGCTCCTAAATTAGTAGCAGCACTTGCATAGTTACCCATTGCTGCATATACTTTACCTAATAATGCTTGTGCAGCATATCTAGAAGCTCTTCCGTTTGTAATTGTAGTTGATAAACCAGAGATTGCATCATTTAAATCTGGAACTACTACATTACTATACACATCCATAGCAGGTACTCTTGCTAAAATAGATGTATCTGTTAAACTTGGAGATGCATCTAAATTTACGGTTACTGCTCCAAAAGACTTTACTAATTTGTAGTAAGATAATGCTCTTAAAAACTTAGCTTCTGCTATTTCTGTAGCATCTTCTGAATTCTCAATTACATTGTTCGCACTTAAAATTGACTTATACATTGCTGTATAAAGTGGGCCAAAGAACTGATCTTCCATGGTTGTTAAGTTCGCTGTAAAAGCGTCAAACTCTGTGTATGGAGCTTCGTCCATAACTGCGTTATCAGATCTAAACTCGCCCATTACTGCTAATGGTGTTACACTTCCTAATTGGTAGTAGTATGCTGCATTTAATACTCCTGAAAAGTCAGTTAAAGAATCTGCACTTGCTAAATTTGGTGGTGCTTGATCTAAATCTGAGTCACATGCTGTTGCAATAAACAGCGCAGCTAGTAATATATATATTTTTCTCATCTTTTTATTTTTTAAAATTTAACATTTAAACCAATTGTAAAACTTCTAACAACTGGGCTAGCACCTACTTGAGCACCATAAACTGTTGGGTCTGTAGTATTCACACCTTCTGGGTTATAAGAAGTATAATCGCTTGCCATAATGTAAAGTAAGTTAGTTGCTGCTCCATATAATCTAATAGAGTTTAAACCAATTCTACTTGCAACGTCATCTAAGGTATAACCAATAGTTAAGTTTCTTAATGCTACATAAGAAGCATCTTGAATCATAGCATCTGTTTGGTTTCTGTTTCTTTCATAATATTCTCCATTATGATCAGCAATACCATCTCCATTTGCATCTAAACGTGCATAGTCTAATCTACCTCCCCATTGAGAACCATAGTAAAGCGGATCTATATTATACACTTCTGCACCATGAGAACCTTGTAATTGGAAAGACATATCGAATTTCTTGTATCTAAAGTTCTGAGACATACCCCAGTAGAAATCTGGTGTGTTCTGACCGATTTTTACTAAATCTCCACCATCTTCTACAGTTCTTGTTCTGTCAATAATACCATCTCCATTTTGATCTACCACATAAGATTCACCAGATTGATTGTTTGGGTGTCTTGTACCATCTGCTAAGTATTCCATTTCTACTTCTCCAATAGTTTCTAATCCCCACATTTCACCAATTCCACCACCAACGTAGTTTCTAAATACTGGTCCTCTACCACTTTGACCAAAAATTTGTTGTGGTAATTCATCTAAACCTCCTAAGTCTGTAATTTCTGTATCTACTGTAGATAAGTTTGCACTTGCACTCCAAGAGAAGTCTTCTTGACTAACTATGCTACCAGAAAATTCAAATTCAAAACCTGAACTTCTTACATCACCAACGTTAAGAATAGATGTTGGGTTACCTAACACTTCTGATTGTGCTTGGTTAATTAAGATATCTTCAATATCAGATGTATAGTAATCTAAACCAACTGTAAAACGGTTGTTTAAGAAACCTAAATCTACTCCAAAGTTTGTTTCTGTATTTGTTTGCCATGTTAAATCTGGGTTAGCAGAGTTAGATGGAATTAAATAACCTGTTCCAAAAATAGTTGCTGAAGGATCTAATAAACTTAAAGAATCATAAGAACCTAAGAAAGATGTTGTACCTAAAGAACCTGTACTAAATCTTAATTTTAATCTACTTAATGTTTCACTATCTTGTAAGAAAGATTCGTTATGTAAATTCCAACCTACAGATACTGCAGGGAATGTTTCATATCTATTGTTAGCTCCAAATCTAGAGTCACCATCTCTTCTTAAAGAAGCAGTTAATAAGAAACGATCATCATAAGAGTAGTTTACTCTACCAAATACACTTTCTCTAACTCTTGTTTCATCTCTTTCTGTAACAGTAATATCTGCAGGATCGAATAAGTTGTAGTTTAATACAGCTTCATCAGGAACGTTAGCTCCATCTAATCTTGTACCAATAAATCTAGTATTTTGGAATTCCATTCCAACTACTGCAGAAATATCGTGTTTACCAATTGTTCTTGCAAAGTTTAATGTAGTTTCACTTAATACTGTAGAAACCTTTAAATCTGCTTGATCCATAAATGTTTGAGAATCTCTTGCTCTTGAATCGTAACCTAATAATCTGTGTGCATAGGTTTGAGTATCTCTCATATCACCACCTAATACGGTTTTAATATTTAATCCTTCTAAAATATTGTACTGTAAATAAGTATTTACATTTCCGAAAAACGTTTTTTGCCAGCTATCTACATTGTCTAACTTAGCAGCAGGACCTGCATCTCCAGAACCACCAATACCATTGTTAGCTCTACCATAATGCCAATCTTGAGCAGCCATTCCTGGCTCTAAATCATAAATAGAACTTGCTTCGTAAGTAGAACCTCTATAACCATTATCAAAAGCAGCTAAACCTAAAGCTTGTGCTTGTTGATCTAATTGTTGAACGAATGCAATTGATTCTGCTGTATGATAAATTGAATGAACACCATAAGCTCTTAATAAATCTCTCATATCATGTCCTAAAATGTCTCTTTTAGAAGTAAATCCATTAAAAGCAATTCCTGCTTTAAACTTATCTCCTAAAGTTGCATCAACATTTAAACGTGCATTTAGCCTTTCAAAACCTTGTGTTTGTACAACACCTTCTGCATTTTGGTATCCAACAGAAGCATAGTACTTAGTACCTTCATTACCACCACTCATACTAAAATCATGAGCTGTAGTAGAACCTGTTTGAAATAACCAGTCTTCTGGACTAATTGCTCCAGGTGAATTTTCATAAGCACTTAATCTGTACTCTAAAAATGCAGGGTCTACTAAGTTAACTGTACTTGTCCAGTTACCAGCTGCAATTTGAGCTCTAGAATGTGCAGCCCACTCAGGACCAGACATTAAAATATTTTCTCTGTATTTGTTAGAAATGCTTGTGTATGCATTATAGTTAAAAGTAGTTTTACCAGAAGAACCCTTTTTAGTTGTTACTAATACAACCCCATTTGCACCCCTAGAACCATAAATAGCTGCAGAAGCTGCATCTTTTAAGATTTCTAAACTTTGAATATCATTTGGGTTTACTGTTTCTAAACCACCTGAGATAGGATAACCATCTACAACAATTAATGGGTTTGAAGCCCCAGAAATTGAAGATGCTGCTCTAATTTGAATTTTTGGTGCAGCACCTGGAGAACCATCTTGATTCTGAATTAAAACCCCTGCTAATTTACCTGCTAAAGCGTCGTCCACACGAACTGCTTGAACAGCTGCAACTTCACCACCACCAATTTTGGCAACAGCTCCAGTTATTTGAGATCTTTTTCTACTACCATAACCTACAACTACTACTTCATCTAAAGCACTTGAATCTTCTGCTAAGGTTACATTTAAAGTTTGTTGATTGGTAATTGTAAAAGTTTTAGTAGCATAACCTAAATAAGAAAATGCTAACACATCTCCTTGTTTAACTTTAATAGTATAGTTACCATCAAAATCAGTTTCAGTTCCTACTGTGCTACCTTGAACAACAATAGAAACTCCTGGTAAAATCTCATTACCTACTTCTGTAGTTACTTTACCTTTAAGAGTGTAAGCTTCTTGAGCATAATTGCAAAAGCTTACCAACATTACAAACAGTAATGCCAATTTCAGTTTTAGTTTCATAATAATGTTAATGTTTAATATATAATTCATCACTTGTGTGACCCTGGTAATACGTGTTAATTTAGATTTGAATTAAAAAGGGCAGATAAAGGTCTACCCTTCTAATCTTAATTAATTCAAATTCAATCTTAAATAAAATCTTACAATTGACTTAACAATCTGGAAAACCAACTTGGTAAACCAAATTGGTAAACCAAATTGGTTTTCCAAATATATGCATTTTTTAGACTCACACAATTTTAATGTTAATTTTTTATTAATTATTCAATTTAATTCAACGAAATAGGCGATTTAAACATTTTTGGTAACGATAATTCAACGTTTTGGTAATATCATTAAAAATATGGCACTATTATAAAATACTGATTAGGTGTTATTTACTATATCATAAGCCAAGACCATATACGCAAAGCACAAAAAAAAGCGCACTGAATACTCAGTGCGCTTATTGAAATTAAAAATTTATTGGTCTTAGATACCTAATGCTTGACCACCACCAACTTGAATAGTTTCTGCAGTGATGAAAGCAGCATCTTGACTTGCTAAAAATGCAACTACACCAGCAACATCTTCTGGCTGACCTAATCTACCTAACATAATGTTATTTGCCCAAGATTTAAATACCTCTGGCTTAGTAGACTTAATTTGTTTATGAAAATCTGTATCAATTGTTCCTGGAGATACAGCATTTACTCTAATTTGATACTCAGCTAAATCTTTTGCTAAAGCTCTTGTAATTGCATGTACAGCTGCTTTAGAAGTACCATAGATACCAGCACCTGGACCACCTGCATTCCAACCTGCATTAGAAGTATAGTTAATAATTGATGGATTATCGCTCTTCTTTAAGAAAGGAATGGCTGCTCTAGAAGCAAAAAATGTAGAATCTAAGTTCAATGCCATCACAAATCTATAAAAATCTGTAGTCATCTCTTCAAAACGAGATCTACCTCCTAAACCACCTGCATTGTTAACTAATACATCGATTTTACCGTATTTTTCACCAATTTTAGTAATGTTAGAAGTTACTGCATTTTCATCAGTTACATCAAACCCATAATAATCAGCCTCAATACCATCAGCTTTGAGTTCTTTTAATCTTTCAGCACCAGCATCGTCATCTATCCCATTTAAAATAACTGTATACCCTTCGTTTCCTAATCTTTTTGCAACTGCAAAACCTATACCACCTGTGGCTCCAGTTACTATTGCTAATTGTCCTTGCGCTTTACTCATTTTTTTAATATTTATATAATTTTATGAACTGATTTTAATTTATTTTGATTCTTTGATTGGTTCAATTTTAGGACATAATACCCAAACTGCCAATAACGCCACTATTGCTAAAGCTCCTCCTATTAAAAAAGCTGAAGTATAATTACCTCCTGTAGTTAACATAGGTACTAATATTGTAAGTCCAAAGGCTCCTAATTTAGCTGCTGTTCCAGCAAATCCAGATAATGTTCCTACTACTTTTCCGCTAAACATATCACTTGGTAAAGTTTGAACGTTACCAATTGCTATTTGGAAACCAAATAAAAGTACGGCCATAATAATAACTGCATTTATAGCAGATCCAGGAGCTTTCAATAAAAAGAAACAAGGAATCATAACTAAACAACCTAATGTAATTACCATTTTTCGTGTTTTGTCTACAGACCATCCTTTACTTAATCTATTCTGAGCCAAAAGACCTCCAAACCAAGCACCAAGCATAGCACCAACATAAGGTACCCATGCAGAAAATGCTATTTCTTTTACATTTAAACCAAATACTTCGTTAAGGTAGATAGGAATCCACACAATGAATAACCACCAAATAGGATCTATTGCAGCTGAAGCTATAATTACGCCCCAACTTTCTTTATGTTTTAATAATTTTCCTGTACTTGGATTATAACCTTCTTCAAAATTACCATCTTTATCAGCATCTTCATTTCTTTGACCAGATAGAATGTATTTTTTTTCGTCTTCTGATAACCAAGGATGTTTGTCTGGTGATGATTTAACGATAAACAACCAAGGTACTAACCATAAAAGACCAACCAAACCTACACAAACAAATATAGCTTGCCATGATAAATAAACAGAAAGTAAACCTATTATTGGATAAGCTACGATACCACCTATAGCTGCTCCAGAATTAAATATTCCTTGAGCAAAAGCTCGTTCTTTAGTAGGAAACCATTCTGCATTCGCTTTTGCAGCACCTGGCCAGTTACCAGCTTCTGCTATTCCTAAAATAGATCTAAAAATCGAAAAACTTATCATTCCTTTAGCAAATGCATGAACCATTGTTGCTAGAGACCAAATTCCTATTGATAGTGCAAATCCTATTCTAGTACCAATCCAATCAAATATTTTTCCAAAGATTGTTTGACCTGCAGCATAAGACAAGATAAAAACAGCAGAAATAGTACCATAGATAAGCTTAGTTTCATCTGAAGTCATATCAGGAAATAATTCTTTAGCAATGTCTGGCCATAAAGCTCCAAAAGCCTGTCTATCTATGTAGTTTATAACTGCAGCTAAAGCTACTAGCCCAACAACCCACCAACGTAATCCTTTTATCTTCATTCTATTTGTTTATTTTAACTGCTATAACAGTATTGATAAAGCTCTCTAAAGTGCTCTTTCATTTTTTGTTTTGCTAATTGAGGTTCTTGATTCTTAATGGCATCAAAAATTGCTTGATGATCATCTATACCTCTTTTGGTTAAGCCAGCATCACAAACATGATATTTTTGAAAATTTGTTATGATTTCTGGAATTATAATTAACATAAATGTATTCATTGTGCTGTTTCCACTTGCTTTTGCAATAGCTAAATGAAATAATAAATCTTCTTGTACAGCATCTTGACCATTTATTGCTTTTTCTTTATAAGCATATAATGCCTCCTCAATATTTTCTAAATCTTCTTCTGTTCTTCTAGTAGCTGCTAACCTAACTGTTTTTAATTCTAATAAAATTCTTGTTTCTACTAATGATTTGAAATCAGGATCTTCTAAACGTAGAATATCTTCTATCATACCATTCATAGCAATTACCCCAATATTTGCAACGAAGGTTCCACTTTGTGGAATAGATTTTAACAGCCCATAAAACTCAAGCTTTTCTATAGCCTCTCTAATATTACTTCTAGAAACTCCAAACTTTTCTGAAAGCATTCTTTCAGATGGTAATTTGTCTCCAGGTTCTAAATTCTTAAAGTTTATTAAATCACGAATTTGTGAAATAATACTCTTCTGAATCTTAGATTGGTCTAATTTTGCGAGTGTTTCTAACTTCATTTCCTAAATTTTTTAAGGTTAATAGCTTATTAAATGGTATCTAATTATAGTTTAATTTAAGAGCACAAACGTACTGAAAACTACCATTATATGGTACCATTTTATTAAAATGTATGAAATTTATACTTTTTTTAAAAATTTCATACAGCAAAAACCAATATTATTAAAAACCTGGGGTAATAATATCAATATTATCAATAAACACTTCGTTACTGCTATCTACTGCTTTTAAAGCTCTAACATAAATTACGGCTGTATTAGATGTTGCTTTGAAAACAAAACTTGTAGTTGTAAAAGTATCATTGCTTGATGAACTCTTGCTAGAGTTAAAATCATTAGTAATATCGAAATAACCATCTGCATGATCTTCAATATTTACTTCTGTTGTAATTTCTTTATTTAAAATAAATACTTCTGTGTTTACACCTGCTGCTTCTGATCTTGTATCAATAGTAAACGTGTATTCTACTCCTGGCTCTACTGCTACAACTTGATACAATCTTCTACAGCTATTACTTAGTTTAACTCCTCTTCCTCCACCTGCATTTGGTCCGAATTTATTACCATCACTAGTAGAACCTGGCTGCTCACTTGTACAGTAAGTAGCATCGATATAATCATTTAAATCTTTATTATACCAAATAGCTCTATAAGGGCTATCTACAGTTGCACCTGAATTATCTTTAATTGTTGAGTTTGGAGTCATATCCCAAGCATCAGCATTATCACCTGTAGAAGCTGTCCAATCATTTGCAGTACCATTTAACACAATAGCCTTGAAAGTAGCTTTTACACCACCTACAGGTACTGGTTTTGTAATTGTTCTTGGTACACCTGCGCTATTTGTAATAGTTAAAGTTACATCGTAAGTACCTAATTGTGCATACGTATGTGATGGGTTTTGTTCTGTTGATGTTGATCCGTCACCAAAATCCCAACTATGAGAAACTGCTAATAAAGAAGCATCTGTAAACGTTGCTGTAAGTGAACTTGTAGTAAATGTAAAATCTGGAATTGCAGCTAATACTAAACCTTCTACTTTTTTTGTAACAGAAACTTGTTTACCTAAAAATGTTGTTGCAGTTAATGTAACTTCAAATGTTTCTGCTGTAGCATACGTATGTATTGGACTAAAATCTGGATCGCTTTGTGTGTCATCTGCATTCCATTCTACTATATCACCATCTCCAAAATCCCACGTTAAACTTTGTGCACCTGAAGTTGTGTTTGTAAAAGTTACTTGAGAATCTACAGAAGTAAAAGAAAAATCTACAGAAATAGGATCTACAAAAGCAGAATCTACTGCTTGTAAACCATCTGAACTTGTAGTTGTTAATTTTACATTGAATAAACCACCTTCTGCATATGTATAATCTGGGTTTGCTTCTGCAGAGCTACCTCCATCTCCAAAATCCCAAGCGTAAGAAACTGCATCTGTAGAATAACTTCTAAAGATTACAGATAAGTTATCATCTGGTTTTGGACTTGTAGTAAATAATGTGCTTGGTTGAATATTGTTTACATTTCCTGTAGGAGGTGTAAACTCTTCATAACCACTATCATAACATGAGACAATACCTAAAAACATAAAGAACAGCATTAAAGTGCTAGCCTTAAATGTTTTGTGATTTCTATTTATCATAATTATTAATTTTTTTAAATATTTTTTATTGTTTTACTGAAATATCAAAAGCATCTAATCTACTTTCTACACCAGAACCTCTTAATAAAATTATTACTGATTCATTTGTACCTGCCTCAAAAGTAAGTGCATGTTTCTTAAAAACATTATCTACTCTACCAATGTTATTGTCTGTTCTTTGTGCGATAATATTAGCATCTAACTGTGCATCTGCTAAACTATCTGCATTTGTGTTAATGATAGAAACTGTTAAATCTCCAAAAGAATTTTCTTCAAATGCACTAAAGTAAGTTAATACATAAGTTGCACCTGGAGTTACCTCAATTTCTTGATAACCTGTTCTTGTACCATCTGCAGGAAACTTAGCTGCTTGCCTACCATCTGGTAAATTTGGAGCATCTACTGGGTTTGTGTCTGTATTGATTTGAAATACACTACCCCATCTTGAACTACTAGGTGCTCTCCAAGAATCTCTACCATCTCCTGTACCATCAAACAAGCTATTGTCTTCAAAACTTGGCTCACCAATTTCTGGAACTGGAATTTGTGGTACTGCTTGATTTACTGTAATTAACTTTTCTGTATATTCTGATTTTCCTAAATCATCTGTAACTGTTAAACCAACAGTGTAAGTATCTGGTCCAGGAAAAGAGAAAATTAATTCTTGATCTTGTAAAGTTGCTGCAGGTAAAGCTGCTATTTGAGCTTGTAAATCTGCAACTGCTGCTAATGTTTCATCTGATAAAGCATCTTGCTCTATTTGTAATTGCACTTTAAAATCTGCCAACTGCGCTTCTAAAACATCAATTTTTGCCTGATTTGTTTCACAAGGTAATTTAAACTCAATTTTTGCAATTTCATTTTCAATGGCAACAACTGTAGCTAATTGTGCATCTATTTGTTGTTCTAAAACTGGTAAGTCTTTATTTATTAAAACTACACCTGCATCTGGAGTAACAGACCACTCATATTGAGTACCATTTACTGCTAAGTTAGAACCAGCTTGAAATTGAAAATCATAATTTGCTGAAATTTCTACATCATTACAATCAAATTCTGATGATGATACATCTGAAAAATTGTAAAATGGAGTAGGATTTGTGAAATCTGGTAGATCTCCAACTCCTGGTAAATCGTCATCTACACAAGATACAAACAACAATAGTGATGTTAATGTAATGTATGTAAATCTAGATATCTGCTTTTTCATAAGTATATAAATTTTAGTATCCATTATTTTGTTTGTAAAAGTTAGGTAAGTTATCTATCTCTCTCTGAGGAAATGGTAAATATTTCTTACCACTTGTATAGTTCAAACTATTATTTGTTGAGAATGTACCTAACACATTATCTGCTTCATTAAATCTTATTAAGTCGTATAAACGTTGATTTTCATAAACGAATTCTACTTGTCTTTCGTCTAATAAAGCTTGTTTTGTTAAAATTGCTTCTTCATCTAAACCTGCTCTACTTCTAACTTGGTTAAAAGCAGCTAAAGCTCTAGTATCTGTAGTAGAATCTCCACCAGCTAAAATTGCTTCTGCATATAATAAAAGAACATCTGCATATCTTAAAACAATCCAATCATTGTCACCAATTTCACCATCTGTAGGAAATTTAGCATTAAAAGTATCGTTCGTAATATCTGCAGGGTTATAAGATAAAGCATCTATACTCGCATAAAATCTTACTGGCTGCTCTTCTGGTTTAATTACTTCTAAAAACTCTAAAGTTGCAATATTAACACCATTTGAAGGCCCTTGTAAAGTCATTGCAAAACTATGAGATTCAGAATCTGTTTCTACTTGATCATCTAAACCACTATCACTAGTTACATAGTTATCACTACTTACTAAATCATAAGCAATAGAGAAAATAACCTCATTGTTAATTTCTAAACCAGGGTTGTTAGACCATGAACCGTCTAAAACACCATCTGTATAACCATCTGAAATTTCGTTTCCAAAAATGTTACCATAGTCAATTACCAAGTTTGCATTATACTCATCATCCGTTAGTAAATCGTTTGTAGGATCTGCAGGATCTGCATTAAACTCAAACTGTCTGGCATTGCTTCTTTCTGTAAATAATAGATTGTAATTGTAAGAAGCACTGTTTTCTACTACAGAAGCTAATAATAATTCAGCTTCTCCATAATTAGGACTTGGCTGACTTAAATAAGCTTTAGCAGCTAAACAAATAGCAGCACCTTTTGAAGGGCGATATCTATCTACAGTTGCACCATCTAAATAAGCAATAGAAGTTTTAAAATCTTCAATAATTTTTTCATAAACTTCTGCTTCTGGTAATTGAGGATAATCTAATGCCTCGTTCTTTGTTACATCTAAAACTTTATCTATGTAAGGCACATTTTGGTAAGCTCTTACTAAATTAAAGTGACATAGTGCACGCATAAAATAAGCTTCACCAACTGTATATTGTTGACTTTCTGGTGCTAAAAACCTGTTATCTATAATAGTATTTGCATGCTTAATTGTATGCATATTATTTGAGTAGTAGGTTGCAACATCACCATTATTAGGATCTACATTATAAGAACTAATTAACGGAAAGTTTCCATTCTCTGAATTTGCTCTTACATTATCTGATCTTAATTCTGTTAAGTAAAATTCATTTGCAGGCACTTTTTGGTATGCATCTAAAATACCATTTGAAAGGGCAACAAAACCATCATCTGTCTGCAGTAACTCTTCTAAAGATAAAGCAGTTGGATTGCTTAAATCTAGTTCAGTTTCACAACTTGTCAATAAAGCTAAGAAAGAAAAACCTACGATTATATTTTTATATATATTTTTCATAATTAATTAAAATTGAAAGTTAATACCTGCTGATACTGTTCTTACTATAGGACCATCTCCTCTTTGGTAACCTGCAGTTAAAGGTGTATTTGCATTATTTGATGTTTGACCTTGTGCCTCTGGATTAAAACCTTCATAACCTTTAGCAGTGAAGAATAATAAATTTTCACCAGTTAAATATAATCTTAATCTGTTAATATTCAGCTTATCAGTAACATCTGTTGGAAAAGTATAACCCAAAGTTACATTTCTTAATGCAATGAAAGAAGCATCTTGAATATGATCATCTGTAAACCTTCTGTGCACTGTTAAATCTCTATCTGGAAAGTTAGAAACTTCGTTTACTGCAGATTCACTTGCATAATAAAGCTGATCTAAATCTGCCACTCTAACCTCTGCTCCATGAGAACCTTGTAATTGTAATGAAAGATCAAAGTCATAGAATGCGAAATCTGAGTTGAAACCCCATTCAAAATCTGGATAAGGGCTACCTAATTCTGTTCTATCATCTCCGTCAATAATACCATCACCATTTAAATCTTTTACGTAAACATCTGCAAAATCATTATTAAATCTGTTAAAAGGATTATCTACCCATTCTAAAGGAATTTCTCTATCGTAAACCCAACCATAAAAAGAAGTAATTGGCTGCCCAACTCTTGCTATAAATTCTGTTGGTCTTGTATCTTGATCAATTCTAGAAATAATTTGCTCATTACTTCCTAAACTTTTTACTTCATTTCTGTTTAGAGAAAATTGTCCAGAGGCTGTCCATCTAAAGTTTTCTCTAGTAATAACTCTAGAGCTTAATTCTAACTCTACCCCTTTATTTTCTACTTCACCTAAATTCTGTAACCAGTTGTCTGTACCATAAGTTGCAGAAACAGGCGCAAATAATAATAAATCTTCACTTGTTCTAATGTAGTAATCTGCTGTTAAGCTAAATAAACCACCTGCAAAAGTTACATCTATACCTGGGTTAAATTCTATTAGTTTTTCCCAACCTAAAGATTGATTTGCTAAAGTAATACCCTTAACACCCGTATTTTGATCGTAACTAATTGTACTAAAAGATTCTTCGAATCTGTATAAAGATTCATACACGTTATTTGATATTTGGTTAGAACCAGATACACCATAACTTGCTCTGAATTTTAAGAACGAAATAAAGTCGTTATTTTCTAAAAACTTTTCATTAGAAGCTACCCAACCCACAGAAGCTGCAGGGAAAAATCCGAATCTGTTATCAGATCCAAATCTTGTACTACCATCTGCACGTGCTGAAACTTGGAATAAGTATTTATCATCATAGCTATAATCGATTCTACCAAAATAAGATACTAATTTATCTGTACCATTATCTGTATATGTTGTTCCACCATCTGCTAATGCTATATTGTTGTTAAAATCATTAGTGTAACCAACTGCTTCAGATTCTTGTCTGTAAAAATCTCTCTGTGTATATTCAAAACCAAGAATTCCGTTAAAATTATGTTTCTTAATTTCTCTCTTATACTTTAATGTAGACTCAAATGCATATTGATTTAGCTCATCTCTTCTTTCAAATCTAAAAGATTCTTGATCTCTATTTTCTTGACCAAAGAAAAAGTCATCTGCTGTGGATTTATTGTGTCTGAATACACCAGAAACTGTTTGTCTAAAGTTTAAACCTTTTGCTAATTTAAAATCGATATAAGACGATGCATTTAAAGCTAATTTTTTCTTAGTTCTAGATCTTTCTAAGAAGTGAACTAAAGGATGTACATTCTTAGTAGTTGATAATGTTAACCCACCAGATGTTAACGGACTTGCAATTGGCAAACCTGTTACAGGATCTCTTAAAATTGATCTTGGATTGTTAGGATCTACTGTAAAAACATGATCAAAAGCTCTTGAGAAACCATAGCTACCAACACCTAAATTTTCGAATAATTTACCAGCATCTGTAGATACACCAACATCTGTAGAGAATTGTGTAACATAATCTAAATGATCTTCATTTAAATATAAAGGTAAGTGCCCTAATTGTCTTAATGGATCTGTAAATCTAGAAGGTAATCTTTCTTGATCATTATAGTTAACACGAACGTTAGCACCGTATTTAATTTTTTTGTTTTTTGATTTGCTATCAATCTTAACTCGAATATTATATTTATTAAAGTTATCTTTTAAAGCAATACCTTGATCTTCTAAAACTCCTAAAGAAGCAGTATACGTAGTTAAATCTGTACCACCTCTAGCAGCAAAAGAATGGTTTTTAATAAAACCACCTGTAAAAATAGCATCTTGCCAATTTGTTTCACCACCACCTAAAGAAGCAATAAAATCCATAGCTTCTAACTCTGCAAATGCATTGTTATAATCGCTATTAATTCTATCAAAATTTGGGCTTGAAGGCAAAATAGCAGCTACTTCACTTTGTAAACCATTTAATCTTGCTCTTTCTTGAGCAATTGTTGTGTTAAAGTTGTCGTTGTTTGTAGAAAATTTATACCCTGTAAACGTATTGTAAGAGAAAGAAGTTTTACCAACAACTCCCTTTTTTAACGTAACCAAAATAACTCCATTTGCTCCACGTGAACCATAAATTGCTACAGAAGAAGCATCTTTTAGAACACTTAAAGATTCTATGTTATTATTATCTATTGTAGCTAAGATATCTGGATCTGTACCTAAAACAATACCATCTACCACAATTAATGGCGATGATGATCCTGTAACAGAACCTGGACCCCTTAATGTAATTTTAGGATCTCCACCAGCCTCTGAAGCAACAGTTTGAATTCTTAAACCAGCAACTCTACCTCTAAGGGCGTCTTCTACTCTGGCTACAGATTGTTTTTGTAAATCATCTCCATCTACCTTTGTTAAAGCACTAGTTATAGTTTTCTTTCTTTGATCTCCATAACCTACAATCACAATTTCATCTAAAGTACTAGCATCTTCTGCTAAAGAAATGTTTAACTGTTTTTGATTCACATAAGGAATAGTAACAGTTTTAAAACCTAGGTAAGAAATTTGAATAATCTCACCAGTTTTTACTTTAATTTGAAATTTTCCATCAAAATCGGTACCTGTACCTTTTTTTGTGTTTAGAACTAGAATATTAGCTCCAAAAATTGGTTCACCATCAGCTTCTGAAGTTACTGTACCTTTTACTGTTACTTCTTCTTGCGCATACAAGAAAGAACAACATAAAAGCAACGTAAATAAGACTGATTTAATTTTTAAATTCATAGTCAATGTATTGAATTATTGGATTAAAAATATATTCTAATGATTTGACTCACAGAATATCTAAACTTATTTTGAATCCCAGTTTTGCACACCTAAACAACTGGTTTACCAAACTGGTTTACCAAACATATATCTTTTTTTGCTACTTACCAAGTAATTTCTTAAAAAAAGGTTAATAAAATTCTAATTTGGCAATTTTTGAGTCAAAAAAATATCGTATCTGAACTAGTAACAATTCAGTACGATATTTTTTATAATTTATTGATTTGTTAATACTTAATCTTTATCTCCAAAATAAGATGGGCCATCTCCTGTTAGAAAGTCTTCTCTCACTGGACTAAATGTGTCTATTAATTGCCCCTCTTCTAAACATATTGCACTGTGCAATAAATTTGGTTCTATGTAAACACCATCACCTGCTTCTACAATTTGCTTAACACCATCAATTTCAAATTCAAACTTACCTGATACACAGTAGGTTGCTTGAGTATGAAAATGTTGATGAGGAGAACCTAAAGCCCCTTTTTCGAACTTTACACTAACCATCATTATTTGATTGTCATAGCCTAAAAATTTTCTTGATACACCTCCACCAAGTTCTTCCCACTCTAATTTATTGGCTATGATATACTTGTCACTAAATCTTTTCATTTTATTATTGTTTAATTATTTATAATAGTAAACTCCTTTCCAGTTTACGGTTTTATCTTTTAGTTTAAAATTATGTTCTGTATTTGGGTTGCTATTTTTATTGGCTAAAATTAGCAGTTTCTCCTTTTCATTTTTAAATACTAATTTTATGGCTGTGTAATCTTCATCACTAGAAATTACTTCTATTTTTGAAAAACTACTATATGCATTTGCAGCCACTTCTTTTACTGGATTGTACGTTCCATGAGATTCTATAATAGAAGCAAATGTTGTGTTTTGTGTATTATTTTTTCTGATAATAATAGAAGGGTCTTTTCTTAAATTAAATTTAGGATCATTAGCGCCCACTCTTGCAAAAAGAATTTCATCATTTTTACTTGTGGCAGAAGTTAGGGTGTAAAACCTTCTATTATCTAACCAAGTAAATTGAATACTTTCTGCATTTGCAGTTCCACTACCTTCATTCCAAATATGATTGTAACCATATTTATCTCCTAACGTGCTTAACGATTTTGGCACAGAATAATCAAAGCTTGTGGCTATAATTTGTCCAAAATAATGAAATGGTAAATCGTATTGATTTTTTGAATTTGATTGCAGATTAAAAACATCAACTATAAAAGGTTTCTCTAATGTATCATCTTTAATCATAATTAAAGTTCTATGCATTTCTGTACCTGGATATGCATTACTTTCTTTTGCACTTACAATTTGAAAGTTAGCATCAGAGGCGTCAAAAACAAATTGCTCTGGATGGTTTTTACTCCCAGTTTCAAAATCATATTTGTAATGAGATACACCATTTTGAACAACTGTATTATGTGCAATTGTGTGTTTGGCATAGGTTTTATTTTCTTTTAAATAACCTCCACCATTTTTCTGCTCAACATTTACAAAGCGTGATAAACCATAGTCTTGTAAAACCTCATCTCCATTTTCATACAAAGAGAAAGACAATTTATCATAATGACCATGACTTAAACCTTGGGCAGCATATTTATATACCAAAGCCATTGTATCATCTTGATTGTTATAACGTAAAATACCTATACCTCCTTCATCTCCTTTAGAACCATCTGATAACATCATTGATTGTTTTACAAAAGGCTCTTCTTTACCCGCTTTTAAATCTTGTGCCACTTTTAAACCTGTAGCATCTAATTGTACAGTACCTTGCTTTTTAGCAACAGACAATAATCTTGGGTCTTGATTACCATAATAGTAGGCAATGTCTACTGCAGATACTAAAGATGATGTGTAATAAGACATTCCTTTTTGCCCATCATTTAAAGGGAAAAATTCGCCATCTGAATCTGTAAGATTTAATAAAGCATCTACTGCTTTTATTAAAACACCTTCTTTATAATCGAATATTTTTAAATCTGGTTTTTTGTTTTGTAGTGCTTCTGCAAAAATTAAAAAAGGATACATAGCATATCTTTGATAATAAGGACCTTCTGTATAAAATCCATCAGGTGAAAATGGCGAATCTACATTGGCTAAAAAGCCTGCTTTGCCTTCTTTATCATAAATAAAGCCACCATCATTATCTTTTTCGTTCAAGTCTACATTTCCTTTTTCTAAACCATATAAAGATCTATTGATTAGCTCTTCATCATCCATTACTAAACCAATCATACCAACAGCTACATTACCCCAAGTTGAATGGTTATGCACTCTGTTAAAATACTTTGGATTTTTAACGGATAGAAAATCTGCATAAGGTCTAAACAGGTTTTTGTTTAAATACGCAGTTTGATCTTTTGGTAACCAATCGTAAATACAATCGTAAGCCTGACTTGTATATACCAACCAGTTAGAATCGTTTAAACATTGCCAGAAAAATTTACCTGTTGCATAACTTCTAGGTTCTGGATGCGTATCAAAAGTTGGAAAAATTTTTGCGTATTCTAAGAGCATATCTCTAATAAAAACAGCGTATTTTTCATCTCCTAAAAGTTGAAATAAAACACCAGCCTTTTGCATGTGAGCATAGTTTAATTTATGTTGTGTATGTGTGTATCCACCAGCCATATCTTTAGGCATTGGCACATCTATTCCTTTTTCTATTGCTGCATCAACTTCTTCTTTTGCCAAAGCCAGTGTTTCATCAAAAATAGGAATAGCACCCAATTGTGATTTGATTTCTGAAACCGCTAATTTTGTTAATATTAAATTTGGATGATTTCCTTCTGAATCGTCTACTAATACTTTGTTATCATTAGAACATGAATATATTAGAATTGAAAGTAGAAAAAGTCTGGCAATTTTTAGCATTATAAAATTTTAGTGTTATTGTATAAAACAAGAACTTCAAAATTTTTACATAATGAAGCTCTTGTAATTATAATATTTTAAAGAATTTAGTTCTTTATAATCTTTTTAGTTGCAATAGAATCTCCGCTTGCAATTTTAAGGATATACATTCCTTTAGATAAGCTAGATACATCTATGCTATTGTTTACAACATTAGTAACCTGTAAAACTCTTTTACCAATTACGTTGTAAACCTCTACACCAGAAATGTTTTCTGAAGAAGAAATATTAACAAAAGAATTAGCTGGGTTTGGATAAACTGTAAGGTTAGATGCAAATACATCATCTACAGAAGCAGTTCCTGGCTCTCCAACTACAACACTACCTAATGAGCTTTCATTAGCTGGGTCTGCCGGAGGACCTACTACACTAAAACCATATTGCACAACTAAGCCAGCAGCTAATTCTGCAGCTGTAGCTGAAACAGAAAATTCCTGTCCAGCAGCAGTTAATTCAACTGATTTAAGAACTACAGTTGCGTAACTATTGCTAGGGTCTAATGCCTTTATAAAAGCTGTAACTGTATATGCATTATCTAAATTAGCTACATTAACTACACCTTCAAAAGTTAAGTCTTCGCCATTAAATGCATTACTTTCTGTATATGAACTAGCTTCTACATATTTATTAGGTGTTTTAGGATCTGCATCAAACCATGCTGCATTTCCATCCTCTCCATCCCAAATTGCAAAATTTGGTTGCAATGTTACAGATGTAGCAGTTTGTGTTGTTTTCATATTAGCTACTGGATAACCAAATCCGAAAGCAAAAGTATCATCTAGATTGAATGCATTCATATAACCAGCATCAAAAGTAGTTGTGCTTGGTGTTACTACTGTACCAGCAGATGAAGCAGCTTTTTCCACCAAGCTAATGTTATCATAAAAAACCTCAGTTGAACTATCAACTGCACCAGAAGCTCTTACATAAATAACAACTTGATTAGTTGATGCAGTAAAATCGAATGTAGTAACTGTAAAGTTATTAGTTGTTGCATTAGATTTACTTGAATTAAAATCATTTGTAATATTCATATATCCATCAACAGTTGAAGCAGTACTACTTAGACCGTCTTCTGAAGTAATTTCCGTATTTAGCATAAACACTTCTGAAGGAACATTTTCAGCTTCTGAACGAGATTCTATTGAAAAGGTATACTCCTTTCCTGCCTCAACTGCTACCAATTGGTATAGTCTACGACCAACTGAACTTATTTTAACTCCACCCGTTTTTACACCTTGATCTGCACCTGCTGAATAATCCCAATTTCCATCACTAGAAGAACCTGGCTGTTCATTACCATCCCCAGTTGCTGTTTCAAGCCAATCAGCTAGATCTGTATTATACCAAAGTGCTCTGTATGGACTATCAATCTCTGCTCCTGATTCATCTATAATTTTTGAATTCGGAGTCATATCCCAAGAATCTGCATTATCCTTATTATCAGGATTTGTGTGAATATCACAAGTCCCGTTCAAAACCAAGTTGGTTTGCCCATAGGATAAAGCGCTTATTAAAATTAAGCAAAATAAAAGTAATGTTTTTTTCATAAGATAAGTATTAATTAATTAGTGTGATCATTGGTTTACCAAATTGGTTTACCAACTTAGCTTTCAAAAATACAAATAAATATGAATTATAAAAATTTATTTGAGTTAAATTAAAAACTTGATTAATAATCGATTAAAACATTACATTTTCTACATATTATAAACACCACCATTGATATCTAAAGTAGCGCCTGTAATAAAACCATCAAATTCTGAAGCTAAATACAAAACAGCTCTTGCAACATCATCTGGATTTCCTGCTCTTTCAATAGGAATACCAGCTATAGTTTTTGCTGCAGATTCCTTAGTAGTGTGTGTATCATGAAATTGTGTACCTAAGATTAATCCTGGTGCAACAGCATTTACTCGAATGCCTTTTGCACCATATTCAGTTGCCAAAGCTCTTGTAAAAGTTAAAATAGCACCTTTACTAGTTGCATAAGCTAATGAACCTGGATGCCCACCTTTTCTTCCTGCTAAAGAAGCCAAATTTACAATACTACTATTTTCATTTTTAGATAAATAGGGCTCTGCTGCTCTTGTAACCAACATCATTGATGTTAGATTAATATCCATTACTTTATGCCAAAAATCGGTTTGCATATCTTCTAATAAATTTCTTGCCACCAATGAACCTGCATTGTTTATTAAAATATCTAAGCCACCAAAAGCAGTAATGGTTTCTTTTATGGTGTTATTTGCATCCTCATCTTTTGTTAAATCACCTTTAATAGCAACAGCTTTTACCTTTTTGTTTTTTGCTAATTGTACCAATTCATTGGCTGTATCTGCACTAGAGAAATAGTGGATAGCAACATTAGCTCCTTGCGCTATAAAATGTTTTGTAATTGCTGCTCCAATACCCTGTGCACCTGCTGTAATCAATACATTTTTACCTGTTAATTTTGTATTCATGTGTTTTTTAAGTTTATTTTACTTTATCATTTTTAGAAAAATAGCCTTCATTAGATACTACCTTATCACTTATTTTTAAACTGCCAGATTTAAACCAAACCTCTACATAATTTCCAGTTTTATATTGTTTTGCAACATCACCATTAAAGGTCTCTGCTCCTGAACACCAATTTCTATTTACTTCTGGTGATTTACCATTTGTTTGATTATAAGCACCTAGTTTGAAGAAACATCCTTCACCTTCGTAAGCATTTTTGCGCTCTACACCATCTTGACCTATAGGAAAAAATAGCTCTTGCGTTTGTTTTGGAATATCTGCTTTTGTAAGGTATTCTGATTCAATTAAGTTTTTTGTAAAAGTTTTGGTTTCATGCCCTTTACTTTTAAAAGTTAAAGACATTATTCCGTTTTTCACTTCTACTTCATAGGTGAATTCTTCTCCCAGTGCAATTCCGTCTTTTGGTTCATCTGGAACTTCATCTGCTGATGGGCCAACAATTGAAAAATCATGACCCCAAACTGCTGTAGAAAAATCCCATCTACCAGAATTATCATCACCTTTGGTATTAATTTCATAATGCCAAAAAACCGAACCTTTTTTATGCCCTGGATAAATTTTATAGAAAATTTTTAAAGGTTCATTTTCATGTTTATCTGCACTATGAATTTGACCTACCACCACAGAATGAGTTGCTGCAACTGTTTCATCGCCAGTAGCAGAAACATTCATTACCTTTAAAGTGGCTGTCATTTTTTCGTTCGCCGTTTTTGGATACCATTTTTTTAATTGTGCTAATTCTGTTCTGGTATTGTTAGATGTTCCATGCGTATTACCACCATTTGGCGCTTTAAAAACTACCCAATTATTTTCGCCATCATTCTCTGTGTAGAAATAGTCTTTGTTTTCAAAATTTAATGGTACTCCTACATTAGTACCATCGCCTAAAATAAGTTTCCAATGCTCAAAAAACGGAATTACATCACTTGCATAAACTGTTTCCTGTTTTTTTATTTCCTGTTTTTTTTCCTCTGATTTTTTGCAACCTGTAGCTACAGAAAAAGTGACTAAAATTATTGCAATCAGTTTTAAAGAAGGTTTTTTGTGTACATTCATAATTTGAGTTTTATCATTAAAAGTAATCGAGTAAAGCTAGAATACCATTGTAAGAAATTACTAACGAGAAGAATAAAGCTGCAAACATGCCAATGTATACACCAATATTGGTTTTGTAGGTTTTCATCACTTTTTTATTACTTAACAAAATGATGATTCCTAAAATTACCAAAGGCAGAACAAACACATTAAATACTTGCGATAATATTTGAACTTCTATAGGATTTGCACCAAAGGCTGGCCCAATTAAAGCTACCAAACATGCAATAGCTGTAACGATTCTAAATTGTTTTGAATTGGTATCTAAAATACCAGATTGATAATCTGCAATTAACAAGGGCGCAATTAACAAGCAAGGAAAAATAGAAGATAAACCTGCACTTAACCCTCCAAAAAAGAAAATAGTTACAGCCCATTTACCTGCAACAGGCTCTAAAGTATTTGCCATATCTAAAACGTGTGTAACTTCTTTACCTTCATAAAATAAAGCACCTGCAGCAACTGCCATTATTGTACCACTAATTATAAAAATTAAAACGGCTGCAGTAATAGAATCTTTCTTTTGTTGATTTAGGTTCTTAATAGTCCAACCTTTACCTTTCACAAATAAAGGCCTAGATAAAAAAGTGGCTGCAGCCATTGTTGTACCCACAAACGCAGCTACTAACATTTTACCTCCTGGCACATCAGGAATTGTAGGTATAAAACCCTTAATAACATCTGCTGTTAAAGGTTGTACCATAAATAAAGACAAGATGAATGATAAGCCCATTAAGCTTACAAAAATCACTAATATTTTTTCGAAGAAAGTATATTTACCAACAAGCATTAGCAAATAGAAAATAACAATAACAACAATGGCAGTTGCTAAAACTGTTTCGTATTTATAAGGAACAATATCTGGAAAATTAAGTGATATAATTTCAAAAATAATATTGGCTGAAATTCCTAAAATACCCATTAGTGAATTCCATTGTCCAAAGGTTATTCCAATAATTATAGCAATGGCTAAAGGTTTACCAAATTTTAAATGTTTTTTAAACCCATAAAGAGCAGTTTCTCCAGTAATTAAAGCAAAATTACCATAAGCAAACATTAAAACTCCAGAAAATAAACAACTTAAAAATAGTACCCATAATAATTGCATGTTGAATTTACTACCAGCAACAATCATAGAAGTTACACTACCTGTACCAATAGTATAACCAATAGCAAAAATACCAGGACCAAAACCCAAGACTATTGCAATAATTCTTTTTAATAGTGACTTTTTTGGTTTGGTTGTACTCATTGGTTTGGTTATTTAAAATTTATGAAATCCAGTTAGTGTGATGAAACTTCCCTGAAGCATCATCTATCCTTTGGTAAGTATGTGCACCAAAGTAATCTCTTTGTGCTTGTATAATATTTGCTGATGAATTTTGTGTAGTTATCCCATTAAAAAACTGAAGAGCCTCACTTAAGGCAGGAGTTGGAACATCGCTCAAAACACAATCTGAAACCACTCTTTTTATAGCTGGTTTGCACCCAATAATATTGTTGGCGATAGTAGCACTCGTTAAAACATCATTTGTTTCTTTAAAAACAGCAACTAAATCTTCCATAAGAGATGATCTAATAATGCAGCCATTGGTCCAAATTCTTGCTATTTCACTTAAATTAAGGTTCCAATTTAATTCTTTTGATGCCTCATGTATCAATTTAAAACCTTGATAATGATTTATAGTCCTTGCAAATTGATAGGCGTTAAGCAAATCTTTATCATCTACATTTAATCTAGAAACCGATTTTTTAGTGAATTGATTGTAAAGTTGAACTCTTTCATCTTTATAAAATGAAATATATCTAGCGAATAAAGCTGATGCAATTAAAGTATTTGGTACACCTAATTCTGCTGATGCTATTGTAGCCCAATTACCTGTACCTTTGTTACCTGCCTTGTCTAGTATTTTTTCTACCAACCAAGAATCGCCTTCCTTTTTTCTTAAAATATTCGATGTAATTTCTAACAAATAACTATCTGCAGTAATTTTAAAACTATCTAAAGTATTTGCAATTTCTTCTGGATTTTTACCTTTATGTTTTAAAATTGTAGCAACTTCTGCCAATAATTGCATTTCTACATATTCAATTCCATTATGTACCATTTTTATAAACTGGCCACTTCCTTCTGGTCCTATGTAAGTACAACAAGGTAAATTGTTTTTGTCTTTAGCAGCTATGGTTTCTAAATACTTAGCTACATTATTATATGCGTCTTTGGTTCCACTTGGCATTATTGAAGGTCCTTTTAATGCGCCTTCTTCACCACCTGAAACTCCAGTACCTATAAACTCAATTCCTTTAGCTTGTAAATAGGTAAAACGTTCTTTTGTTCTTTTGTAGTTAGAGTTTCCTCCATCAATTATAATATCATTTTCTGATAAAAAAGGCAGTAAACTATCTATTACAATATCTATAGTTTTACCAGCATTTACCATTAGCATAATTTTTTTTGGTGATGCTAAAGAAGCTACAAATGCTTCAATATCATCAAAAGCCTCTGCTGTTTTAAGTTCAGGATGTGCTTCTTTAAAATGTTTGGCAACATCTACTTCTACATCTGATACATGCCTGTTAAATAAAGAAATTTTAAATCCTTTTTGAGCTAAATTTCTGCTTAGGCTTTTGCCCATAACTCCTAGACCAAAAAGTCCAAAATCAGACTTAATCATGATGTTGATTTTTTATAATGTCTATAATTTTTTGGGGTGATAAATCCACTGAAATCTCAATTGCATTGGCATCTTTTTCTAAAATATCAAACTGAGATTGCAACAAAGCAGTTGGCATAAAATGGTCTGCTCTTCTTTGCACTCTTTTTTGAATTAAATCAAAAGAACCCACCAAATGAATCCAAATTGTTTTACTTGTAAGGTTTGTATTTAAGATATCTCTATACTTTTGTTTTAAGGCAGAACATACAATAACACAACTATTTTTTGTTGATTGCTCAACAGCCAAATCATTAAGTGTTTGTAACCAACTTTGCCTATCATCATCAGTTAAAGGTATTCCTTCAGACATTTTTTGAATGTTGTTTGCTGAATGAAAATCATCACCATCAAAAAAAGGAATTTTTAATTCTTTTGAAAGCAGTTTACCAATGGTGCTTTTTCCTGAACCAGAAACACCCATGATATAATATACCTTATTCACCTTACTTGTTTAAAGGCTTGGTGCTTGGGCCTACAGTTGCTTTTCTAAACCAAACTTCTGCATAGCTGCCATTTGCATATTGCTTATCAATATCTCCACCATAAACTTCAGATTTGGTGCTTTTGGCATTTGCTTGGTTGTATGCACCTTGCTTAAAGTAATTAATTTCACCTGCATACGCTATTTCACGCTCAACTCCACCACCTTTTTCTCTATTTGCATAAACCCTTTTTACTTGATCAGGAACAGCTGCTCTAGTTGAAAATTCTGATTTTATTAAACTTTTTGTAAAAGTTACAGTTTTATGGTTTTCACTTTTAAAGGTTAAATACATAATGCCTTCATGAACATTTACCTCGTAACTAAATTCCTCACCCAACTTAATACCATCTTCTGGTTCAGCAGGAAAGTCTGTAGGAGTTTTACCAACTACGGCAAAATCATGTCCCCAAACTGCAGTTGAGTAATCAAATCTGCCAATATTATCTCCTTCTGTATTTATTTCGTAATTCCAAAAAACAGAACCTTTTTCATGATTTGGAAACTTTTTGTAGTAAATTTTTAAAGGCTCGTTTTCATGACCTTCATCACTATGAATTTGACCAACAACTACAGAAAATGATGAGGCTGCATTGGCATGACCAGTTGTTGAAACATGTTGAACTTTTAGCGTTCCTGTTAATTTACCTCCTTCTTCTGGAATCCAATGTTTTTTCTCTCCTAACTCTGTTCTAGTATTGCTTGATGTTCTAGAAGTAACCCCTGAATTTGGAGTTTTGTATACCACCCAATCTGCAACAGAATCTGTTTGTACATAAAAGAAATTGTCTTTTTGAAAATTCACTAAACTATCTGAACGAGTGCCATCACCCAAAAGAATTTTCCATTTGTCCATAAATGGTATTACATCACTTGGGTATTTAATAGTAGCTGCTTTAACAGAATCTTGCGCTTCTTCTTTTGCTAAATTTTGCTTACAAGCCACAAATACAATAACACTAAGTGAGAGTATGATTAATCTTTTCATGTTTTTAAGTTGATAGATTAGTACATTAAAGTTTGCTTTAAATTTTGTTCTGTAATTATTGTTCCAGAATTGATAAATTTATTGTCAGATGCTTTATTGTTTTTTGCTCCCCATAAAATAGACACGAATTTTACTGGATTATTTTTAAAGGTATTCTTGTTGATGTTTACGTTATGAATTCCATTGTGATTTAAAAGTCTGTTGTTTTTTTCTTTAGCAGCACAATTTACAAACGTGCTATTGGTCACCAAAAGATTACCACCAATTGTAGATTCATCATAACCACCTCTATAATAATCGATTACGTTTTGTTTTACATTGTTAAATGTACAACCATCAACTGTTAAATATTCTGTATTATAATCTCCTCTATCATTGGTTTCTTCAGATAATTCTAATCCGTTTTCACAGTTAAGAATTGAAGTATTTTTAAATGTAATTTCTTCTGCAAATGCTTGTTTATACACTTTTAAAGCATAATTGAAATTACTGATTTCAGCATTGTGAACTTCTAAGCCAAAATGATTAGACATGTTCTCCTTTAATGTAGCAAAAGCTTGTTGGGTGTTTGAGCCTTTTAAATTGATGTTTTTAACGATCAATTTTCCATAAGGCAGTAATTGAAATAATGGTGTATTTGCAGCACCATTATACATTATTTTAGCATCTCCTGAAGATTGAACAGTAATTGTTTTATCAATAGTTAAAGATGATGAAATTACATATTCACCAGAATTTAAATTGATAACATCCCCACTTGCAGCTGCTTTTAATTTCTCTGCCAACTCAGATGCATTTGATACTGCATGCGTAGTTGGTTCTTTTTCTTCAACTTCATTCGAGAACCAAGAAGCTCCATATTTAGATTTGTCTAATAAATTTAATTTGATGTTTTCATCGCTTAAAATAGCACCAATTTGATTGTTGTTTTTTCTAGATTTTCCTAACAAATCATGTGTAATTACCTCAAAATCGAAACCATTATAAGGCTCCACATCATTAAAACCAGTTACAGGTACAGCTAAATTGCTACCAATATCTGTTAATGTTAAGTCTTTAACAATTAAACCTTTGTCATTTGCAATGGCTACTCCATTATTATCAATTACGTTACTTTTAAAAGTAACACCATCTGCTTTATCATGCTCTACAATAGGTGTAGTATCACCTTCTGCATTGTAAATGACGTTATTTACAACCTCTGTTCTTAAAGGTCTTGCAGATCTAATTTCAGATTTTGGTAACACATCTGCCTGTGCAATATTTGTACCTACACCAAACTGAAAAGGCGAATCTGAATTTACAAAAGTGTTGTAAGCAACAACTACATCTGTTACTTGATTGTATCTGTTTAATGGAGACTTTGGAATTCCGTTCATAATTGCAATCGGACTTCTAAAGTTCTTCCCTTTAATTTTATAAAAAAGGTTGTTGGTTACCCAGTGACCTGTGTTTATGATTCGAATTCCTCCATAATTTTCGTTTACACCATCACCAATAAAATAATTACCATCTACAGAAACATAGTTTCCATGTCTTGTAACTACAGATCCTTCACTTTTGTAGAACACATTATTTTTAATGATGTTAAAGTTGGTTTTACTCGATATAATTTCTACTTCTCCATTACATTCTTCAAATAAGTTATTTGCTATGGTTGTATTACTAGGAGACATAGATGTAAAACTACTTCCTAATTGAATAGTTTCTCCTCTAGCACCACCTTTTCTAGGTCTTGGGCCAAAATGATTATTTACAATTTTATGATAATTTCTAATGCTTTGATTACCTTTTAAATCTACTCTAACAGTTGGGCCTCCATTCGTTTTACCTGCCAAATAACAATTACTTAATTCATTGTGTTTACCATAAAACTGTACCCAAAGATTGTCTTGATCTCTTTCTAAATTATTAAAATCTAAAATTACACAATTGGTAACCGAACTATGATTTGCCACATCTTTAGGACTGGTTCTAAAAGCGATTACATTCTTCTTAGGTGAGTGCCCTTTTCTAAAAAACAAACCACTAACTTGTAAATAATTACCACTTAATTCTAAGCTAGATTCACCTTCTATAAATACTTCTCCTGCAGTTTCTGCACTTAAAGTTATAGGTTCATTTTCGGTACCTTCACCTATAAATTTTATATTTACATCTTTATAAGTTCCATTTTTAAGCACAATATTATCGCCTTTTTTAACATTGCTTAAAGCTTCTTCTAATTCTGAATTAGAACTTACAATTATGCTCGATTTTTTCTCTTCGCAAGAAGAAATTACTAGAAATAAAATAAAAATTTTAAAGAACTGTTTCATAAATAAAATAAATTGGTTGACCAGTTTGGTTTACCAAATATAATATTTATTTTATACTATGCAAGTAATGAGATATGTAAATGAAAGTATTGCTTTTGTTCCTCACCAAAAAAATAAAGCTATTCCTAGTGATTCTATAGTGGATTTCGTTTGTAGTTAGCTATTAAATTATACTAAACAAATTCAAAAACTAATTGAAATCAATTAGAAAAATAAAGGAATTATAAATTGATAATAAAGAATTAATAAACCTACAGCAATTATATTTAAAACAACACCTGCTTTTACCATTTGTTTCACTTTTACATAACCACTGGCAAAAACAATTGCATTTGGAGGTGTAGCCATAGGTAGCATAAAAGCACAACTACTTGCCATGGTTACTGGTATTAGTAAATTAAGCATTGGTATATTTAAACCTATTGCAATACCTGCAACTACAGGTGCTAAAACAGCAACTAAAGCAACATTGCTCATTAGTTCTGTCATAAATAACATTAATAGAATAAGTAATGAGGCTGTTAGTAAAATATTAAAATTACCTGCAGCAATTGCGTCTGTAATAACAGCAACTAGTCCACTTGAAGCCATGCCTTTTGCTAATGCTAAACCACCACCAAATAGCAGTAAAATACCCCAAGCCAATTTGCTAGTATCATCCCAGTGCAAAACAAAGTTTCCTCTTTTAAAACTCATGGGTATTGCAAATAATGCAACAGCCGCTATTAAACTTATAATTGTATCTGAAAGTTTTAGTTCTGGAAAAATAGCATTAATAAGGGTTCTTGTAATCCAAAGAAAAACGGTAATACCAAATATGGTTAACACTCTTTTTTCTTCGGACGAAATTTTGCCTAATTTTTTAATCTCATCATCTATAACATTAGCTGATGCTGTAAATTGAATTTCTCTACAAGGAAACATCCATTTTACTAATACAAAATATACAACTGCTATCATTATTAAAGAAAATGGTAATCCAAAACTCATCCATGTTAAAAACGAAATTTGGATATTGTATTGATTTTCTAACAAACCAATTAAAACCGAATTTGGAGGCGTACCAATAACTGTAGCAATTCCACCTGCATTGGCAGCAAATGCAATACCTAACATAATGCTTAGTGCAAAATTCTTATCGCCCTTTGTAAAACCATCTTCATCATTTATTAATAAACGAATTACAGATATTGCAATAGGTAGCATAACCACTGTAGATGCTGTATTACTGATCCACATGCTCATAAAAGCAGTAGCCAGCATAAAGCCTAAAACAACTTTTTCTGATGTTGTACCCGTAAATTTTACAATATTTAGTGCAATTCTTTTATGAAGATTTACTTTTTCTAAAGCTAGGGCCAACACAAAACCACCAAAAAACAGAAAGATAATTGGACTCCCATAATTGGCGCCAACGTCTGCAATTGGCATCACTTTTAAAAGCGGAAATAAAATAAGTGGTAATAAAGCAGTAACAGCAATATGAACACTTTCGGTTATCCACCAAATAACCATCCAAATAGCAACTGCAATTACTGCATCTGCTTTTTCGGAAACCAAAGTTATTGGTAAAAATTTAATTAGGAAAAATAGAAGTGGCCCTAGAAATAATCCTATTTTTTTAATAGTTTTCATGTTAATGCATTAAGCATTTGCAAAATAGTAAAAGTTTTTACAAACTACCTGAAAGCTTAAAACTACCTATTAAAATAAATCTTAGGCTATTTTGGCTTTTTTCTTCTTCTTTTTCTTTAATTTATTTAGCCAAATAATAGTACCTGTTACAGGCAAACTTGTAGCTATTAAACACGCTAAAAAATATATTATTTTAGAAAAATTGCCAAAAATTTCTCCTGTATGAATTGGTTTTATTAACGATGCAAATTGAACGTTTAAAGGTTTATCTTTAAAATATTGCACTTCTAATACGTTACCAGAATTGCTTAAATATAATCTGTCTGAAGTAACAGGAGACCAGTTTTCTTTGTTGGTTTTACTAATACTAAAATAATTATTTTTCTTAGTAGGAAAACTCAGAGAAACATCTCCTTTGTAACTTAAGGTTGAGTTTGTAATTGCTAAAGCTTCGTTAAGTGAGATGGTTTTTCCGTACCTATTTTGAGCTAAGTTAAATTTGGGTGAAGTTCTATTAAAAACTTTTGCACCAATTAAAGTACTTAAACCTGATCTATAGCTTGCAAAAGACCAACATAAACCTGTAATACTCATAATAATTAAGAAAATACAGGCATAAAAACCTAAGGTATTGTGTAAATCATAGTTAATTCTTTTCCATTTGGCCTTGGTTTTAATTTTTAATCCTTGTTTTAAATATTTCCACTTTAGCTTTTTAGGAAACCATAAAACCAGACCAGAAATGGCCAATAATAAAAATATAATTGTTGCTGTACCTACAATTGGTCTACCTATTTTGGTGTCTAGTAACAACCATCTATGTAGTCTAAACATCGTAGACAAAAATGCATCTGCACTAGATTTTTCTACCTTTTTAATTTCTGCTGTAAACGGATTTACCAAAACTGTAGCACCTCTTCTTTGCTTCGGATCTTTTTTTACCCTAAAACTATAAGGTTTGCTTTCATCTTCAGGAATTTTAACACTTGAAACAATGCCTTCATTGTTGGTTTCTAAAGCTAAAACCAATTCATCAACAGTCAATTTTTCTGATTTTTTTTCAATATAAAATTCCTCTGAAAAAGCATCTTTTATTTCATGTTCAAAAGCTAAAACTGTTCCACTTAAACAAACTAAAAACAGTATAATTCCACTTGCTAAACCTAACCATAGATGAACATCATTAATAAATTTTTTAGCACTATATTTTTTCTTACTCATTTTAATAAAACGCTATTTTTAGAACCATTTTTACCAATTCTAATGAAGGCAACAGCCTAATCATTTAGAATGATTTTAAATAAAGTGCGAAAATAATACGTGGATTTGAAATTACAAAGTTTATTTAGATTAAATTTAAATAATATTAATGAGATATATAATCTTCTTACTTATTAGCAATAAAAAAAGGTTCTTTCTCTGAGAGAAAGAACCTTTTACTAAAATTATTTTTAAATCTATTTTAGTATCTGTAGTGTTCTGGCTTGTATGGCCCTTCTACAGTTACGCCAATATAATCTGCTTGATCATTGCTTAACTCTGTTAACTCAACACCAATTTTAGCTAAGTGTAATTTTGCTACTTTTTCATCTAAATGCTTAGGTAACATATAAACTTTGTTTTCATATGCATCAGCATTATTCCAAAGTTCGATTTGCGCTAAAGTTTGATTTGTAAATGAGTTAGACATTACAAAACTTGGGTGCCCAGTTGCACAACCTAAGTTTACTAAACGTCCTTCAGCTAAAAGAATAATATCTTTACCATTAATGTTGTATTTATCAACCTGTGGCTTAATTTCTACTTTTTCGCTATTGTTATTTAAATAAGGAACATCAATTTCATTATCAAAGTGCCCAATGTTACAAACTATAACTTTGTCTTTCATTGCTTCAAAGTGCTCACCTCTTACTATTCCTTTATTTCCAGTAGTGGTAATTACAATATCTGCATTAGCCACAACTGTTTCTAATTTTTTTACTTCAAAACCGTCCATAGCTGCTTGTAAAGCACAAATAGGGTCTATTTCTGTAACAGTAACAATAGAACCTGCACCTTTAAAAGAAGCTGCTGTACCTTT
Organism: Polaribacter sp. P097; assembly: GCF_036864555.1. NCBI lineage: Bacteria > Pseudomonadati > Bacteroidota > Flavobacteriia > Flavobacteriales > Flavobacteriaceae > Polaribacter > Polaribacter sp. P097. The sequence goes on from NZ_JAZETJ010000001.1 coordinate 777,517, forward strand.
ACCAACATCTCCATAACCACAAACTACTACTCTTTTACCTGCTAACATAATATCTGTTGCTCTACGAATTGCATCTACTGCAGATTCTTTACAACCGTATTTGTTATCAAATTTAGATTTTGTAACAGAATCGTTAATATTAATAGCTGGCATTGGTAATGTTCCGTTTTTTACTCTTTCATAAAGTCTATGAACTCCTGTAGTTGTTTCTTCTGATAAACCATTAATACCTGCAGCTAATTCTGGATATTTATCTAAAACCATGTTGGTTAAATCTCCACCATCATCTAAAATCATATTTAATGGCTTTTTGTCTTCACCAAAAAATAAAGTTTGTTCTATACACCAGTCAAATTCTTCTTCATTCATACCTTTCCAAGCATAAACTGGAGTGCCTGTTGCAGCAATTGCAGCAGCAGCTTGATCCTGTGTAGAAAAAATATTACAAGAACTCCAAGTTACCTCTGCACCTAAAGCTTGTAAAGTTTCAATTAAAACAGCAGTCTGAATTGTCATATGTAAACAACCTGCAATTCTTGCACCTTTTAAAGGTTGAGAATCTCCATACTCTTCTCTTAAACTCATTAAACCTGGCATCTCTGCTTCTGCCAATTCAATTTCTTTTCTACCCCAATCTGCTAAAGAAATATCTTTAACTTTAAATGGTACATACGCTGTATTTATGCTCATATTATGTATATTTATTGTCTAATTTTATCGATTGCAAAGATACAACATCATTTTCTAAAACCTATGCCTCTTTACAAAACTATAACAGTTTCACAAACTACTAAAGTCTTCATTTGGAAGATTGAAGAAAGCTTAGAAACGCTTAAAGAAACAATTTCATTAACCGATAAAAATGAGGCAAGATTGAAATCTATGAAGTCTGAATTGCATCAAAAAGGTTTTTTATCTATTAGACATTTACTAAAAGAAGTGGGTTTAACTGATGCTGATTTAATTTACGATGAATTTGGTAAACCTCATTTAACGAATGAAAGGTTTATTTCTATAACACACTCGTTTAATTTTACAGCAATCATATATTCTACAGAAAAAGAAGTAGGTATAGACATTGAAAAGCAAAGAGATAAAATTTTAAAAATCGCACATAAATTTACTCCTTTTGAAGAATACAAAACCATTGCAAACCATGATGCTTTAATTCGAAAATTAACTATTGTTTGGGGTGCTAAAGAAAGTTTGTATAAAATTTATGGGAAGAAAAAGTTGCTTTTTTTACATCATATTTATGTAGCAGACTTCAAATTTGAATCTGCTAAAACAACTGGAGAAATTCGTTTTAATGGAGAAACTGCTACTTACGACGTTGCTTTTACCGAGTTTGAAGGGTTTACTTGTGTTTATGCTCTTTAATTTATGAAAAAAAGAAAACTCTATTTTCTCTGTGCTTTCTTTCTCTTTTGTACAACAAGCCTATTACTAATCACAGGTTCATCACTATTAACTTTGTCTTTGAATAATAGTAATACTATACCATTAGGCACCTTTATAACATGGTTTGGAATAATCGCACTACCCCTAACTTTATATTTTGGGATAAATGAATTCGAGAATCCATCTACAAAAATGACTAAAATGTTAGCCAATCTAACAAAGGCTTCAATAACTTTGGCTATTCTTTGGATTGTTATTTCATATATTTTAGCTGGTAATATCTCATTTACTTTTTCAGAAACGAATAATTTTCAAGGAGGTCAGTTAGCTATGAAACTATTTTGGATAAATACTTATGGTACTATAATAATCCCGATTTTAATTTTAATCACCTATTGGGTGTCAAAACTTTTTTTTAAGTTCAGTAAATAATGATGGAAGCTTTCGATTTTCTTTTTGGTCAATACAAAGACTATTCTACCCTAGATACATTACTAGAAATAATAGCAGTAATTTTTGGGTTTTTATCTGTTTGGTATTCTAAGCAAAACAAAATTTGGGTTTTCCCAACAGGTATGGTAAGTACAGTAATATTTGTTTACTTGCTTTATAAATGGGAACTTTTAGGTGATATGATGATAAATGCCTACTATTTTATAATGAGCATTTATGGTTGGTATATTTGGACAAGCAAAGTTGATGAAACCCATGTTACCCCAATTTCTAGAACTACAAAAAAAGAGAAAACAACCTCTGTTTTTATATTTATTGCTACACTTGGTTTTGTGTATTTGGTATATACAAAATTTGATAAATGGACCTCTTGGGTAGCTTATGTAGATACATTTACAACTGCAATTTTCTTTGTGGGTATGTGGTTAATGGCAAAACGTAAAATAGAAAATTGGATTTTTTGGATTGTTGGAGATTTAATTTCTATACCTTTATATTTCTATAAAGGATTTACCTTTACCAGCTTTCAATATTTAGGATTTACATTTATTGCCATTTTTGGCTATTTAGCATGGAAGAAAAGCTTACACAAGAACCCAACAACCTAATTAAAGTAGTATTATTTGGACCAGAATCTACTGGAAAAACTACACTTTCTAAACAATTAGCAGAGCACTACAATACTGTTTGGGCTCCTGAATTTGCACGTGAATATTTACAAAAAAAATGGAACAAAGAGCAAAAAACTTGCGAAGCTAAAGACTTACTTCCTATTGCTATAGGTCAAATGAAACTAGAAAATACCTTAGCCCAAAAAGCCAATAAAATTCTTATTTGCGATACAGATTTACTAGAAACCAAAGTTTATTCTGAAGCTTACTATGGAGGTTTTGTTGATGAACAACTAGACAAAGCTGCCAAAAATAATTCATACGATTTATACTTGCTGACCTATATTGATATTCCTTGGGAAGCAGATGAAATTAGAGACAAACCAGATTTAAGGAAAGAAATGTTCTCTGCCTTTGAAGATGCACTAAAATCTCATAATTGTAATTATATTTTATTAAAGGGAGATAAACAAACACGCTTGCACACAGCTACAAAAGCTATAGATGAGCTGCTTGTTGGCGTTAATAATTTACAATGTAAAGCTAATAATGAATAAAGAGCAAATTGTAAAAGAGCTAAACTTTAAGGCCATTAGAAGCTCTGGTGCTGGAGGTCAGCATGTAAATAAAACCTCGTCAAAAATTGAATTGACATTCGATTTGGAAAATTCTTTCGCTTTATCTGATAAAGAAAAAGAATTGTTGAAAGAGAAATTAGCGTCTAAATTAACCAAGGAAAATCAATTAATTTTATTTTGTGAAGAAACAAGATCGCAACACAAGAACAAAGAATTAGCAATAAAGCGTTTTGTACGATTGCTTAAAACCAATTTAATTAAACCCAAAAAAAGAAGACCTACTAAACCTAGCAGATCTTCTATTTTAAAAAATGTTGAGAAGAACAAACGTAATTCTTTAAAAAAAGCGTTGCGAAAAAAACCTAGAATAGATTAATAAGCTTCAGCAATATTTACATAAAAATTACCATCTGTATTACTTCCAGATCCAAAATCGAATCTAATATTTAATTTTTCTTTCTTGTCTAACATAAAACGTAAACCAACTCCGTAATTTAATTTTAAATCACGTAAACTTAAGTCTTTAGATTTATTAAAAACATCTCCAGCTCCTAAAAAAGCCACCATCCCTAATCTGCTATCTTTAAACGTTTTTCTGTATTCTACTTGAGCTGCTAGTAAATTTTCTTCAATATATCTACCTTCTATATAACCACGCATTGTTTCTTCGTTTCCGAAAAGAGCCAATTCAGACAAAGGTGCGTCTCCATTTGCAAAATGACCAATGGCTTGAAATGCCAAAACATCATTATTTTTCTGTGATATTTTTAAGTAATGGCGCAAATCAAAACGTGTTAATTCAAATTGATGTGTACCTCCTAAAGCTGTACCATAATAACCTTTGGTTAGTTCTAAATACCATCCTTTAGAAGCATTTAAAATATTATCTCTACTATCATACAAAGCAGCCAACTCAAAACCGACAGAAGTTGAGCCATTAAAACCAGAAGGTTGAGTGCTTTCTAACAATCCATTTGGTTCAATTTTGGTATCGTAAATTTTGTTATACCTAACTCCACCACCTAAAAATAAATAACGTGTAAAGGCTTGTTTTAATAAAATTGGTTCAAATAAAAATTGATATGTATCGTAAATTTCTTCATTTTCCTCAGGTGTATTTTGGCCTATTCCATAATACAATCTTGGATAGTTCTGAAATAAAATATTACCTGAAATTACCCATTTTTCTTGATTGGTAAAGATTTCAAATCCTGAGAAAATAAAAAACTGACTGTTTAATGTATATAATAAAGAAACTGGCATGTTAGACGTTCTTGTCTCTTCTCCACTTCCTTTAAATTTGAATAAATATTTTGCTCCTACACCAAAACCAAGGCTGGTTTCTGGTGAATAACTTACAATTGGTGCTGTAATAATTTTAGCTAAATATAAACTTGAGTCTTTAGCTACTTTATTTTTATTAGGATAAAAGGTAAAGTATTCAACAAATTTATCTAAGCCACTTTCGTTTTCTTTTTCTTGTGATTGAGTTGTTATACTTAGTGCCAAAACAAAAACAAATAGCACTGCTTTTTTATATAATTTCATGGGTTGGTGTGTAAAATAAAAGAAAATGAATTCAAATAAGTAATTTAAATACATCGCTTTTAAGTGAGTAACAAATTTATTGAATACAGATAGCAATGATGTGCTCTATTCCGTAATTTTCTACACCATATACTAAAAGTAAAAAAAAGCATATTTCTATTTCATAATACATATTTAGCACTTAATTTTGCAGCGTTCTCAAAAGGGGTGCTGTAAAAAGCTGAGATCATACCCAATGAACCTAGAACAGATAATGCTGTTTAGGGATGTTTAACAAAGTCATCTTTGAATGACACACTAATTATTCACTATTAATTACAAGAATAATTACCTCTTTTTATTCGTTTTAAATTTTTTAAAATGAAAAAAACTATCATTTTTTTATTCTTGTTTGCAAGTATACTTGTAAACGCACAGTCCTACCAACTTTCAGGAAAAGTAGTAGACCAAAACAACGAACCTTTAGCCAATGCAACTGTTTATGCAAAAAATTTACAGAGAGGTACCACTACTAAAGCAGATGGTTCTTACCTACTAAATTTGCCAAAAGGTGAACATTTTATTCAAGTAACTTATCTAGGTTACAAAAGCTATTTACAAGGCATTGTAATTACCAATGAAAATGTAACTGTCAACTTTACCCTGCAATATGAAAATACTGTATTAGATGAAGTTCTTGTAAATGCTGTAAGGGTAAATGCAGATATTCCTGTAACATTTTCTAATTTATCTAAAAAGGAAATCGCAAAGCGTAATTTAGGACAAGACATTCCTATTTTATTAAACTATTTACCTTCTGTTATTTCATCTTCAGATGCAGGTGCAGGTGTTGGTTACACTTACATGAATGTGCGTGGTTCTAATGGAGAAAGAATTAACGTAACCGTAAATGGTATACCTTATAATGATGCAGAAAGTCATGGAACTTTTTGGGTTAATTTAGGTGATTTTGCATCGTCTACAGAAAACTTACAACTGCAAAGAGGTGTAGGTACATCAACCAATGGTTCAGGTGCTTTTGGTGCAAGTTTAAATATTTTAACAGATGCTGTTTCTGAAGAAGCTTATGGAGAAATTTCGAATTCTTTTGGTTCTTTTGGCACACGTAAACACACTGTAAAATTTAGTACAGGTAAAATTAACGACCATATAGAATTTGCAGGACGTTTGTCTGACATTTATTCTGATGGTTATGTAGATAGAGCTTTTACAGATTTAAAATCGTACTATTTACAAGGTAGTTATTCAGATGATAATACTCTTATAAAGGCCATAACTTTTGGTGGTGAAGAAAGAACTTACCAATCTTGGTTTGGTTTAGATGCTACTCAGTTAGCACAAGATAGAAGACAAAACCCATATACCTATGAAAATGAAGTAGATGATTATGGGCAAAACCATTATCAATTGCATTGGAATGAGCAGTTAAATGAAAAATGGAGTACTACTTTAGGTTTAAACTATACTAAAGGATCTGGATTTTTTGAGCAGTACAAACCAGGAGAATCTGCTGCAGATTTTAATAATTTAATTGTAGATGGCAGTGATGTTATTGTAAGACGTTGGTTAGATAATGATTTTTATGTAGCTAACTTTAATACAAATTACAAAACCGAAAAATTAAATTTAATTACAGGAATCTCTTACTCAAATTATACTGGAGATCATTTTGGTGAAGTTATTTGGGGGTCTGATTTAGCGCCAAATACAGAAATTAGAGATCGTTACTATTTTTCTGATGCTACAAAAAATGACTTTTCACTTTTTGCAAAAGCTAATTTTTACATCTCAGAAAAATTATCTGGTTATGCAGATTTACAAGGGCGTTTTGTTTCTTATCAAACACAAGGTTTAACTTCAGACAGAGCACCTATAGATGTAGATGCTAATTTCGATTTCTTTAATCCAAAATTTGGTTTAACTTATAATGTAAATGCAAACAACAATTTATATACGTCGTTTGCTGTTGCAAATAGAGAACCTAATAGAAACGATTTTGAGAATGGAGTTTCTACACCAGAAACTTTAAACGATTTAGAAGTAGGTTGGCGTTTAAATAATGGTAAAGTTAAATTAAATACTAACGTTTATTATATGGATTATAAGAACCAGTTAGTTTTAACAGGCGCGTTAGATGATGTTGGAGCTCCTGTAAGAGAAACATCTGGTAGCAGTTATAGATTAGGTTTAGAAATAGATGCTGATATTCGTTTTTCTGATAAATTTTCTTGGAAACCAAATGCCGCTTTTAGCACCAACAAAAACAGAGACTTTTTTATTACAAGAGATGGGAGTACAACTCCTGAATTATTAGGGAATACAGATATTTCGTTTTCACCAAATGTAATAGTGGGTAACATGTTTATCTATAACCCAACAGATAATTTACAGTTAACCTTATTATCAAAATATGTTGGTGAACAGTTTTTAAGCAACTTAAGTAGCGCAATTTCTACAAACGATGTTTTAGAAAGCTACTTTACAAGCGATATCAATATTGTGTACACAATTACACCAAATAAAATCTTCGATTCAATTACATTAACAGCATTAATTAATAATATTTTTGATACTGAATATGTAGATAGAGGTTATTATTATACTTATGATGATGATTTTTCTGTACCTGGTACAGTAACCACAGTTGATGGTGCAGGGTACTACCCACAAGCAACTAGAAACTTTTTAATTGGGGCAACCTTAAGATTTTAAACAAAAAAAAGGGAAGTTAATAACTTCCCTTTTTACTTTCACTTTATGTGCTATATTACTCAGTAATATAGTCTTCTACTGTTTCATTCAATTCTTCTCTTAAATCATCGAACTTTTCTACAAGTTCTTCCATGTTTTGTTTAACGTTATCTAAAGGTTCGTTCTTTTCGTTAATCAATTTTGTGTACTCTTCTTGCACATCCTCAATATCTTCTAAAACCTCTTCTGTTTTTAATGAAGTTGGTATAGAGTTAGATAGGTTTGCAATAGGATCGTTTAAGTTTTCTAAACTAGTCATTGGCAAATCATAATCTGTTTCTTCTAAACCAATTAAAGTTTCGTTAGTTGCGTTAAAAGAGGTCCATCCATTAATTCTTAAAGCATCTTCATCATTAGAATTATAAAATACTGATGTACCATCATTTAAATCTAAATTATATTCTTTTTCTTTCTTAGCATCACAAGCCACAAATACTATAGAAGCCATGGCTAAAATTGCTGTAAATCTTTTTATCGTTTTCATAATCTTTTCGTTTACTATTTAATTATGGTACAAATGTACTACCTCATTACAGTTTCTATTGACCCAAAACATAGTGTGTTTGACTCATTCAATAAAACATCAAAATTTGTCGTTTTTGGTCATTTTTAGTCCATTTTTGATTAAAAACGAATAAAAAACGTCAATTTTTAGCAAAAACGGCTTATTTTTTGTAATTTTGCCATCTATGAAAATTAAAGCGTACAAACAGATTATTAATTCTTCTATTTATAAAGCTGCTGTACCATTTTATTCCTCTGCCTTCTAGCTTTTCTGCTAACTGGTAAATTATTATTTATTACTTATTAATAAATGAACGCAAATTGTTTGCGTTCTAACCATTACTATTATGAAATTAATTCAAATTAAACGAAGTACAAAACAAGAAAAATACTACTCATCTGCAATGGGTATTTTAAACTCTAAAGTAGTTTATATTAAAAAACACGTATTAGGTTTCCCTGTGAAAACCATACATAAGTATAGAGAAACTTACTATGGAGAGGTAAAAGACTGTGGAGATTGTAACCTATTTATTTAAGAACTTAAAAATTAAAATCGATTTATGAGACAATTAAAAATTGTAAAGCAAGTAACCAACAGAGACACCAAATCATTAGAAAAATATTTTCAAGAAATAGGTAAAATAGACCTTATTACTGCTGATGAAGAAGTAGAATTGGCACTTAAAATTAAAGCTGGTGATCAAAGAGCTCTAGATAAATTGGTAAAAGCTAACTTACGATTTGTTGTTTCTGTGGCAAAACAATACCAAAATCAAGGTTTAAAATTATCTGATTTAATTAATGAAGGTAATTTAGGTTTGGTAAAAGCTGCTAAACGTTTTGACGAAACTAGAGGTTTCAAGTTTATTTCTTATGCAGTTTGGTGGATTAGACAATCTATCATGCAATCGTTAGCAGAACAATCAAGAATTGTTCGTTTACCTTTAAATAAAATTGGTAGTATTAGCAAAATCAACAAAGTATATTCTAAGTTAGAGCAAAGAAATGAAAGAATACCAACTTATGTAGAAATTGCAAATGAATTAGATACTACAGTTAGAAATGTAGCTCAATCTATGAAAAACTCAGGTAGACATGTTTCTATGGATGCCCCTTTTAGAGAAGGTGAAGATTCTAATTTATACAATGTGTTAAAGTCTGATGAATCTCCAAGACCAGATAAAAATTTAATGAAACAATCATTAGATATAGAAATTGATAGAGCTTTAGAAACCTTGTCTCATAAAGAAGCTAAAGTAATAAAAATGTTTTTTGGTTTAGGCAATCATACAGCATCAAGCCTGTCTGAAATAGGTGAAACTTTCGATTTAACTCGAGAACGAGTAAGACAAGTAAAACAAAGAGCTATTAGACGATTGCAAAACAAATCTAGAACCGAAGTTTTACGTTATTATTTAGGATAGAAACAACGATCTAGTTTATTTCAATAAAAATTAAAAATGCTAAAATGTATATCACTTATATATTTTAGCATTTTTTTATTTTCATTAATCCAGAAATAAAATATTTAAAAATAAAACTTCTATTAAACTTTAGTTGTTAGTATTTTTAGTTTCCCTTATTTTTACGAATAAACCTTTAAATACTTAATTTATAAAAAAATATGAGTGCTAAAATAGGGCTTAAAGATGCCATATTTATTGGTATTGGTGGTATGGTTGGTGGAGGTATTTTCGCTGTTCTTGGTTTGGCAGTTTCCCTAGCGAAAGGTGGTACACCAATCGCTTTTTTGTTTGCAGGAATTATTGCGTTACTTACTGCATATTCTTATGCCAAACTCTCTAAAAAATATCCAGAAAACGGAGGTACAGTTCGCTTTGTACATCATCAATTTGGAAATGGAATATTTGCTGGTGGTATTAATAATTTGCTATGGATTAGTTACATTGTAATGTTAGCCTTATACGCCTCTGCTTTTGGCTCTTACAGTGCAGAACTTATTTCAATTACTGATAATAATGAGGTTGATGTTAAGATTTTTCAAACAGCCATTATTCTACTCGCACTTTTTATTAACTATTTAAGTATAAAACTTGTAAGTTCTATAGAATCTGTTTCTGTAGTTGTTAAATTAATAATTCTTATTGCTTTTATTGCTGTAGGTTTTTATGGAATATCTCAAAACAAATCGAATTTAGATCAACTTTCTCCCGAAAATTGGGAAGCTCCACTACTTTTACTTTCTGGTGGTATGGTTATTTTTGTAGCTTATGAGGGTTTTGAATTGATTGCAAACTCAATTGGAGACTTAAAAAACAAAGAAAAAAATACAGAGAAAGCTTATTTTGGAGCTGTTGGATTTGTTGTTATTCTCTATATTTTAATTGCCATTGTAACTATTGGAGCCCTACCTTTTGATGCTATTGCAAGTGCAGAAGAATATGTTTTGGCTAAAGCAGCAGAGCCAACCTTAGGTAAAATAGGCTTTACCATAATTACAATAACAGCTATGATTTCTACATTTTCTGCAATAAATGCAACAGTTTTAGGAAGTGGAAGAGTAAATTTTGATATTGCTAAAGATGATGAACTGCCTAAATATTTCAGTCATAAGTTTTGGGGTAAACCAATTGGGTTTTTAATTACTGCAATTTTAGCGGTTGCTCTGGTAAATACAATTGATTTAAAAAGTATATCTACAGCTGGTAGTTCTGGTTTTTTACTAATTTTTACCATTGTAAATTTCATTGGTTTTAAAAAACATGAAACTTTAAATTCAAATAAGTTGATACACTTAATAGCAACAATAATCTGTTTTATTGCTTTTCTTACTCTTCTATATCAGCAATTTGAAGAAAACAAAATTGGCGTTTTTAATGCTTTAGGTATAATTTTCCTCAGTTTTTTGGTAGAACTATTCTATAAAAGAACTTCTAGTCAAAAAAAGTAAACCATTATTTTGGCTAATCATTAACAATTTTAAACATTCATTTTCAGTAATTTAGAGTTTTAATCGTTACCAGTCTTAACTCATTTATTATGAAAAATGTTTTTGCTCTGCTATTTGTTTGTCTATTATTTACTAACCTAGAAATTTACTCTCAAGAAAATAAATTTGAACTTGATGCAAATGTAAACATGCTCATGACTGGTAAAGGAAAAGGTCAAGATGGTGCAATAAACCCTTATTATGGACAAGATTGTTACGCGATTGTAAAAAATACAGGAAAGAAAAAATTTAGTATTCGTATTCAAAAAAATGGTGAAATCTTAAAGACGTACACTATTCTAAAAGGAAAAGAGAAAAAAATTAAGCTTTTAAAAGACCAAGAATTGTATTTAGATACAAATGCTAAACATAAAATAAAAGCCACTCTAGACTTTGAAGAAATTAAAAACGAATAAAAAAATTAATCTTCAGATTTTAGCTTTTCTATAAAACCTTCTATAGATTCTGCATTTTCTACAGAAAATTCTCCAATTTTTGTTCTTCTTAAAACAGATAAATGAGCACCAGAGTTAAGTGCTTTTCCAAAATCGTAAGCAAGAGATCTAATGTAAGTTCCTTTAGAACAAACAACTCTAAATTCAACATTTGGTAGCGCTACTTTTGTAATTTCAAATTCAGATATAGTAACTGTTCTCGATTTAATTTCTGTTGTTTCTCCTTTTCTAGCCAATTCATACAAGCGTTTACCATCTTTCTTAATTGCAGAGAAAATAGGTGGCTTTTGTTGAATATCTCCAATAAACTGTAAGGTAGTTTCTTTTAATAAATCTGAAGTAATATGTTCTGTAGAAAACGTTTCATCTACTTCAGTTTCTAGGTCATAACTAGGTGTAGTAGATCCAATTGTAAAAGTACCTGTATATTCTTTTATTTGACCTTGATAAGTATTTATTTCTTTAGTCTGTTTACCTGTACAAATAATTAACAAACCAGTAGCTAACGGATCTAGAGTACCTGCATGACCCACTTTAATTTTTTTGATGTTAAATCGTTGCTTAATATGCCAACGCAATTTATTTACCACTTGAAAAGAGGTCCATGTAAGTGGTTTATCAATCAGTAAAACTTGTCCGTTTTTATAATCTTCTTCTGTCATCAACAACTGAATTTATGCCGAGAATAAGCTGTAAGCAATAGCTATAAATCCTACAATTGCACAGTATAATGAAAAGTAAGACAGTTTGCTTTTTTTCACTAAAGCAATCATCCATTTGCAAGCCAAAATACCAGCTAAAAATGCAGCTATAAAACCTGCACTTATTGGTAACATCTCTGAAGATTGAAAATTTAAATCTCCACTTAAAACATCTTTACCTATTTTACCAAAGATTAATGGTACCACCATTAAAAAGGAAAAACGAGCAGCTTTGGTTCTGTCTATACCCAATAAAACGGATGTAGATATAGTTGCTCCAGATCTAGAAATACCTGGTAACATAGCAATAGCTTGTGAAATACCAATAATTACTGAGTTTGAAAAAGAGACTTCTTTATTCGTGTTTTTGGCTTTATCTGCTAATAATAATAAAACAGCTGTAACTAAAAGCATAATACCTACCAAAAGTATTTTACCTCCAAAAAAGGCTTCTAATTGTTCTTCAAACAATAAACCTACAATGACAGCTGGTATCATTGAAATAATAATTTTGATAGAAAATTTAGTTTGATCATTCCATTTAAACTGAAATAAACCTTTTAAGATTTCTGCTACTTCTTTTCTAAAAATTACTAATGTACTAAGGGCTGTTGCAAAATGTAAAACCACAGTAAAAGTTAAACTTTCTTCAGGTACAGATGTATCACCCAAAATAGCTTTAGCCAATTCTAAATGACCACTAGAAGAAACTGGTAAAAACTCTGTTAGACCTTGAATTACGCCAAGAACAATAGCTTCTATAATGTCCATATATTATTTTTTAGGATCTGCTAAAATTGCATAAATCTCGATAGCTAAACCAATAATCACTAAAGTTGGTGCCAAACGAATTCTTTGCCAATTATAGATTTCTTCATTAAAAACATTTGGGTCATCACTACCTCCTCCAGACATAAATATAAATCCAACAGTAATAAACACAATGCCTATAAGCATTATGATATAATTTCTTTTACCAAATAAAAACTCTGGTTTTTGCTGTACCTTATTTTTCATATTTTAATAATATAATTCGTCTGTTTGCAAGTTTAAAAAACGTTGTGTTGCAAAAAATGTGCTAATCCAAGTAATGATTAATGAAGATAAAATTACAATACCTGATATGTAAGTTAAGGTAACATAATCTTCTAAAAAGTTTAAACTTGGTATGTATTTGTCTAAATAGTAAATAATAACTGCTATACCCATTAATGCAATCAATGCACCTAACAAACCTAATTTTAAGCTTCTAAAAATAAATGGTCTTCTAATAAAACTCTTTGTAGCTCCAACCATTTGCATTGTTTTAATATTAAAACGTTTAGAGTAGATAGATAATCGTATAGAACTGTTTATTAAAATCATGGCTACTAAGCCAAAAAAACTACTTAAAACCAAAAGCCAAAAGCTAATACGCTTTATATTTTTAGTTAGTAGATTTATTAATGGTTTATCATAAGAAACATCAGCTACAAAAGCATTTTTTTGAAACCTTTGTTCTAACTCAGCTACTTTTTCTGGAGTAACATAGTCTGCTTTTAGGTAAATGTCAACTCCGTTTTTTAAAGGATTTTCTCCTAAAAACTCTAAAAAATCTTCACCTATTTGCTCACTAAACCTTTTTGCTGCTTGAGCTTTACTTGTATAAATTGCTTTTTTAGTAAACTCTTCTTCTAACAAAGATTCTCTAAATGTTTTAATTTGCTTCTGAGTAACATTATCTTTTATAAAAAGTGTAATAGCCACTTTTTCTTTAACGTAGTTAGCAACTTTTGTGCTTTTTAAAACTATTAAACTTAAAACACCCACCATAAATAACACCAAAGCAATACTAATTACAACAGATATGTAAGAAGATTGTAAGCGTCTTTTTTGATAAGAATCAAATTTTTTGGACATTGATTTTAAGGTTTAATCGATTGCAAGATAATAATTAGAAATCAGTTGATAAGAAGAGTTTGCAGTATTTTAACTAATTGATTTCTTGGCACAATTCTACAAGCACACCATTTGTAGATTTAGGATGAACAAAGGCTACCAATTTATTGTCTGCTCCTTTTTTTGGGGTTTCGTTTAAAACAACAAAACCTTCTTCTTTTAATCTTTTTATTTCGCTAAGAATATCATCTACAGCAAAGGCAATGTGATGTATACCTTCGCCTTTCTTGGCTATGAATTTAGCAATAGGACTCTCTTCATTAGTAGCCTCTAAAAGCTCAATTTTATTGGGGCCTGTTTTAAAAAATGATGTTTTTACGCCTTCTGATAAAACCTCTTCTATTTTGTAGTGTTCTTTACCAAAAAGTGATGCAAAAACCTTATTTGATTTTTCTAAATCTTTAACTGCAATACCTATATGTTCTATCTTATTCATAGTGTAAAAATAAAAAAACCAGTAAAGAAAACTTTACTGGTTTTAGATTTATTTAAAAAAGTAAGCTTATTGAGCTAATACTTTAAAATCGTCTATCATATAAGCACCATCTAAGGTAGTGTCATTACCTGAACCTGTAACTTTAAAACCTACGTAAAGCGTACCTGTGTAAGTAGATAAATCTACCAAACCAGAATCTTTAAATGCATACCAAGAATCACTTGGTACAGGTAAGTTTGCAGAAACTGGTTGCCAAGTTGCAGCAGTGACATTAGAACCATCATAGTCTGTAGATACAAATACCTCTAAAGTATTGTCTACAGAATCTAAATGGTGCTGAGCTACTTGAAAGTTTAGGAACTCGTTTGTTTGAGCATCCATATCTATACTTGGTGAAATTAACCAACCAACATTTACGTCATCTCCAGATCTAAACGTACTGAATTCTCCATAACCATTACCACTAAAAACCTGCTCTGTCCATAATTCGCTTCCTTCTTCAGCAAAGTTTGTCCAGCCAGGAAAATTAAATGTTGTGTTATCCACACCAGAATCAAAATCTTCTTCTACAATTACATTAAAATCATTAATATCTAAAGGTGTACATCTAGCTCCAGACATATCCACATCAGAATTATTATTTAATGCTAAAACTAAATCACTACCATTAAAAGTTTTAGATACAACACCTGAAATAGAACCACCACCTTCAGGAAGTGTAGCAAACTTAAAGCTTGCAAATGCAGAAGTTTCTAAGATAAAGGTGGTAAAACCAAAACCATCACAACTTTGTAACGTTCTTTGAGTATCGAACTGATCATTAGCATCAACGTAAGTTTTACCAGCTAAAGTTGTTGGAAACTGAGCATTATCTACTTGAACAAACATACCAATATGACTGGCATTAATTTCTGAAAATTTTACGTTTAATGGTACAATAGTTTCTGTGTTTGAAGATCTAAATAATTGTGTTTCTAATTGATTTAGAGATAAGTTTTCTACTTCATCTCCATCATCGTTTTTATCACCACCAATTGTTGCTACACCATCTCCTGAACGAACTTCACCAACATATAAACCATTTAACCTTACATAAACCTCTCTACCAATGTTAAATTTGTTGTAAGAATCTACCAATTCTAAAGCTACTTTTATTGCAGCTGTTGGATTTTCTGGCTTATCTTGAATAAAAAATTCTTTGTAAAAATTACCTGTTTCGTCTGATGATGTTACATAGCCCTTAACAACAATGTTTGATGTAATTTCTGTTGCTTGACCATTTACAACCAAGCCAGCTAAATTTGAAATAGAAATTTCTGTTAAACCGCTATTTGGATCTGCTAGTTCTGCCTCTATTGTTTCAACTGCTGCATTTTCTTCTGCGCCTATACTTTGAGGTACAGTAAAATCTCCATCCTCTACACACGATGTAAAAGATATACTAGCAACAAAAGCTAATAATAAGATGATTGTTTTATTTGTTTTCATAATTAATTTATTTAATATCATTAAAATCTTAAGTTCACATTTAAAAAGTACGTTGTACCTCTACCATACCAATATTTGTTACCAAAAACTGGAGTATCTAACGCTTTATCATCTCTTAATTGTCTGAAATTTGCGTTTCTTCCTTGTTCAAATCCACCAGATTTGTATTCTTTGTTAAATAAGTTATTCACAGTTGCAAAAACACTGATAAACTTATCTCCTATTTTCCAAGATTTACCACCAATTAAGTTTACAACCATATAATCGTCAAACTTTTCTTGTTGTAATAATTCTTTGGCTAATTCTGGATCGTAATCGCTAAATGGTAAACCATCTGCATCTTCATAGAAATTAGAAGACCTTGTTAAAGGCGCTACATCTACATAAGTATTAGTAAAGAAGTTGGTTGTTGCACCAACCCACCAATAATCTGGATCTCTGTATTCAAAACCTACTGAATAAGCATTTTGAGGACCAGAAGCCAATTTGTAGTTTTCTAATAAAGCTACGTAGTTTTTAGATCTAAAGTTGCTATCAAAACCACCATTATCTGCAACATCAGATGTTAGGTATAAATCTGGATTATTAGCATAGGTAAATTGCCCAATTGATGCTGCACCTTTTAATTTAATTGTAGAAGTTACTTGTGCTTCTATACCTAATTCTAAACCAATGTGATTTCTTTCTATTCCTGATAAAACTTCTTGTACAAATGCAGTGTTATCTCCTCCAACACCATCTGCAAAATAGAAAGATATTTCTGTTGCATCTTGTACATTTGTGTAGTAAGCTGTTAATCTAGAAGTAATAATAGGGCTTCTAACAATGTAACTTAAGTCTGTAGAAAATACTTTTTCGCTTTGTAAATCTTCTACAACTGTATTATTTTCTCTTGAGTTAGAAAAAGAGTTTCTAATTGTAGGTGCTTGAGTCATATAAGCAACATTTGCATCTATTAAATGACGCCCAGTAATTTTATAAGTTGCACCCGCTTTTAAACCGTAGTTTGTAAAATCTAACTTTTCAGATAGGCCTAAGGAATTATTTACAAAACGTCCATTTTGATATAACCCTTCTCTTTGATGTGTGGTTCTTGAAACATTTACAGCACCATAAAAATCTACTTTATTGTATTTAAATTGTGCTTGAGTAAATGCACCAACAACATCTGAATTTAATTTGTAGTTGTACCTGAATGTTTCTCCAACTCCAACCACTCTATTTGGGTCTAACAAGTTGTTTTGCATAGCATCCATTGTATCTGCAAACGGATTTATATCTAAATAACCTGTACCACCTAATAAATCGATTACTTCTGCAAAACTATGAGAACGTAATCTTTTGTATTCTAATTTTGCATTTAAAGTAATATTCTCTGTTAATTCTGAATTTAAAATTGAATTTACAGTAAGCTGTTTATCATCATTTCTGTCTTCATACAAAACATAAGCATTGTTTAAGCCAGCTGCTCTGTTTGTAATGTTTGCATCAAAAATTCTGTTCCAATCTAATTGACCATCATTCTCAAAACGGTCTCTAGCCTCATACGCACCTTCTAAATCATCATTTCTTTCAAAGAAGCTTGGCAAGTATTGGTAGTAAGTTGGACTTGGATTGGCACCTCCATTAAAATCTAAACGACTGTTACCAATTTTACCAAATTGATAGGCAATATTTGTTTGTAAAGAAGTTTTATCATTCAAATCCCAATAATGATTTAACATTAGAATTGGTTCTTCTACTTCTTTAATTCTAGAGTTTACTTTTCTGTCATTTAAATATCCCCAATAATCATTATAAGCTATACCTTTTAAGTCAAAAACTTCTTGAGTGTTTGGAGATGATTTACCTCTTCTATTAGGTGTAAAAATAGAGGTGAAGTTTATGCTGTGATTGTCATTTATCTTCTTTTCTATAGACGCAAATAAAGAGTAGGCATTGTAAGAAGTACCTTCATTAAAACCCTCTATACCAGTTCTTCTACTTCCAGAAAAAGTCATAGACCAACCCCCTTCTAAAGTACCTGTAGAATGTGTAGCCATAACTCTGTGTACATAACTTCTGTTAGATGAAGAATATGAAATACGAGTACCTGCTCTTTGTTCTGAAGCTCTAGTATCTATATTTGTAGAACCTAAAATACCACCAAAAGTATAGTTAGATGGTGCTAAACCATTACTAAATTCCTGATTTCTTAAAACGTCATTCAAACCACCCCAGTTACTCCATTGAGCTCTTCCATCATATAACTTATTCATTTCAATTCCGTTAATAAGTACTTTACCATTACCAGAATCTAAACCTTTTATTCTAAAGAAAGAAGAACTAAATTCAAAAGCGGCTGTTCTTAAATAAATATCTCTTGTAGCTTGTAATAAACCAGCAATATTATCTGCAGCACTTGCATCATCATTTAATTCATCATCTGTAATTGTAATTAAGCTTAAATCTTGATCTATAGAAAAATCTTTATATAATAAAATAGTTCCTAAATCAATTGAATTACCAGTAAGCTCTACAGGAAAATTTTGAACTTCGTAACCCTTTAATTTAATTTGTAAAATGTAACTGCCATTACTTAACTTTTGCAATGTAAAAACACCATTTTGGTCTGTTTTTACCATGTAAGAACTATTTTTGCTTAAAGTAACAGAAACATCGTTTAAAGGTTTTTCAGAATCGCCATCAACAACAATTCCTTTTACAATATTTTGTGCCTGCAGCCCTGTTATAAAGAAGCAAAACAATAATACTGTTAAAACAGTTTGTTTCATAAAAATTTTTTAAATTAATTAAATATTCAATACCAATTTCGCGCAAAATTAACATATTTTAAGAAACCCTAATGTTAATATAACATTATATAATTTCTAGCATACAATATGTTTTATATTATTGCAAAAACTTAAAGAAATGAAAAAAACACTATCTTTTTTAGTGCTACTTTTTATAGTAGCCTTTTCAGTACAAGCTCAAAAAAAAGGTAAGCAATACAATATTAGAACTATAGCATTTTATAATTTAGAAAACTTATTCGATACTATTAACGATACTTCTATAAACGATGAAGCTAGCCCAATGATGGAGCTTAAGTCTAACAGGTCTGAGGTTTATTGGGATAAGATTGATAAGTTAAGTAGTGTTATTATGCAAATTGGGGCAGATAAAGCAAACACTTCTCCTACTCTTTTAGGTGTGTCCGAAGTTGAAAATCTTAGTGTTTTAGAAGATTTGGTGAAGTCTAAAAATTTAGCTAAAAAAGGGTATGGAATTATACATTATGATTCTCCAGACAAACGTGGAATTGATGTAGCACTTTTATATCAAAAAAGATATTTTAAACCTGTGCATCATGAAGTTTTTAATCCTAATATTTACAGAAATGGATATAAGGTTTATACCAGAGATCAGCTTTTAGTATCTGGATATTTAGATGATGAATTAATACATATAATTGTAAACCACTGGCCTTCTAGAAGTGGTGGTGAAGCAAAAAGCAGGCCTTTACGTGAAAAAGCTGCTTACCAAAACACAAAAATTATAGCACAAATTAGAGAGAAAGACCCAAATGCTAAGATTATAACAATGGGCGATTTTAATGATGACCCAACAAACACTAGTTTTAAAGAAGTTCTAAAAACTAAAAGTGATAAAAGTGAAGTGGGTGATTTAGACATTTACAACCCATATGAAGATTTGCATAGAAGAGGTTTTAATACATTAGGCTATAGAGATAACATCAATTTATTTGATATGATTTTAATCTCATCACCCTTATTAGATAAAGGTGAAAAAGACTTCTCTGACTATAAAATGTTTAAAGCAATGATTTTTAACAAGCGTTTTTTAACCAATAGAAAAGGCCAGTTTAAAGGCTACCCTTTTAGAAGTTTTTCATATGGTGGTTATACAGGTGGTTATTCAGATCATTACCCTGTATATATGTATTTGATTAAAGAAAAGAAATAAAACCGAATATTCTAAAAACAAAAAACCCGAAACTGTAAAAGTTTCGGGTTTTTTTATGATAATAAATTATTGCCTTATTACATTTTAAACTTCTTCTTTAACAGAAGTAAATTTATAATATAAATATGTGTAAGCGTCTCTAGGTATAATTGTAATCCACTTTTTGTGTTTTAAGTACCACTTAAAACGTACTGAGTTAACTCCTTTAGTTAAATAGGCAGCAATAAAAGGATGAATATGTAATTGAATCTTTTTATTGGTTGATTTGCTGCTCTCTAATTTAGAAATGAATTTCTCTAAATCAGCTTCTATTTTATCTAATAAAACAATAGGAGCTTCTACTTGACCATCTTTATTCGGATTTGGCTCGGTAGTTTTTATACTCAACTCAGGTCTAACCCTTTGCCTTGTAATTTGCACTAATCCAAATTTAGTTGGTGGTAAAATTTTGTGTTTTGTTCTGTCTAAAGCCATTTGCTCTTTAAGATGCTGAAACAATTTATTTCTGTTTTCAGCTTTATGCATATCAATAAAATCAACTACAATAATACCACCCATATCACGCAATTGTAATTGACGTGCAATTTCTGTGGCAGAAATTAAGTTTACTTCTAATGCTGTATCTTCTTGAGAACCTGCTTTGTTAGATCTGTTTCCGCTATTAACATCAATAACGTGTAAAGCTTCTGTATGCTCTATAACTAAATAGGCACCTTTGCTCATAGAAACTGTTTTTCCAAACGATGTTTTAATTTGTCTTTCTATTCCATATTTTTCAAAAATTGGAACTGTAGATTTATGAAGTTTTACAATCTTTTCCTTTTCAGGATATATTTCCTGTAAATACTCTTTTATTTCTACTTTCAAAGTTTCATCATTTGTTACAATATTTGTGAAGGATTCATTCATAACATCTCTTAGAATAGAAGATGCTCTGTTTAGCTCGCTTAAAATTTTAGTTGGAGTGTTTGTGTTAGGTATTCTCTTACACATTGTTTTCCAGCGTTCTAAAGAGTTTTGCAAATCTTTATCTAATTCTGCTACTTTTTTACCTTCTGCAACAGTTCTTAAAATAACACCAAACCCTTTAGGTTTAATGCTTTTCGCTAATCTTTTTAAACGTTCTTTTTCTTTAGGATCTGCAATTTTTTGAGATACAGATACTCTGTTAGAAAAAGGAACTAAGACCAAAAATCTACCTGCTATAGACAACTCAGAACTTAATCTTGGGCCTTTTGTAGAAATTGGTTCTTTTACTATTTGTACTAATAGGTTTTGCCCTGTTTTTAGTACATCTTTAATACTACCGTCTTTGTTGATGTCTGCTTCCTTTCGAAAGTTCTTTAAAGTGAATTCTTTATACCTACCTGTGCTTACTTTCTTAATGAACGAGTTTAATGAGTTTACTTGCGCTCCTAAATCATGATAATGTAAAAAACCATCTTTTGGATAGCCTACATTTACAAACGAAGCGTTTAAACCTGTTAACACTTTTCCTATTTTGGCCAAAAAAATATCGCCAACAGAGAATTTGTTATCAGTTGTTTCATTATTTAATTCAATAAGTTTTCCATCTCTTAATAAGGCAAAATCAATATCAGATGAATTACTACGAATTATTAATTCTGTTTTCATACTGAACTGGTTTTAACACTGCACATACTTGTGCAGATGGATTAATATTGTCAGGTATTTATAATACCATTTGAGGTTTGTTTAAATAACCTCGATGTCAATGAACTTGTAATTTTTTCGCTAAACAATAAACGAAAAAGTAAGCAAATGCTTACTTTTTCTTGTGTCTATTAGCTCTAGCTCTTTTCTTTCTTTTGTGCGTAGAGATTTTTGCTCTCTTTCTTTTTTTACCACTTGGCATAAATTCTAGTGTTTTGCAAACCTTTAACGGTTTAGATTAATATTTTGTTATTTAACAGCTACTTTATTTTTTACACCTTCTGTAAAAGTTTTAGCTGGTTTAAAAGCTGGAATATTATGAGCTGGAATCTTAATAGTTGTATTCTTTGAAATATTTCTACCAGTTTTTTCTGCTCTTGTTTTGATAATAAAACTACCAAAACCTCTTAAATAAACATTATCACCATTTTCTAATGCATCTTTAACTTCAGTCATAAATGCTTCAACTGTTGCTAAAACATCTGTTTTTTCGATTCCTGATTTATCTGAAATTTTTGATACGATATCTGCTTTCGTCATGTTTCTATTTTTACTATATTCTTAATTATTTTGTTTCAAAAATGCGGATGCAAATATATGATAATTAATCAATTCCGAAAACTTAAAGACTTAAAATTATGTGAATTTTAAAATGTAATATTGCAAATCTATTTTTTAAAAATGAAATTTTCTAACACTTTAATTTTCTGGTACTTACAAAACAAAAGAGAATTACCTTGGCGTAAAACTAAAAATCCATATTTTATTTGGTTGTCAGAAATTATGTTGCAGCAAACAAGAGTTGCGCAAGGTTTAGACTATTACCAGAAATTTACGACCAATTTTCCAACAGTTTTCGACCTTGCAAATGCAGATGAAAGCACGGTTTTAAAAATGTGGCAAGGTTTAGGTTATTACTCTAGGGCTAGAAATTTACACTTTTCTGCCAAACAAATTGTTTCAGATTTTAATGGCGAGTTTCCAAGTACGTTTAAAGACATCATAAAATTAAAAGGTGTTGGTGATTACACAGCATCTGCAATTGCCTCAATTGCCTTTAATGAGCCAACAGCAGTTGTAGATGGCAATGTATATAGAGTACTCTCTAGGTATTTTGGCATTAACACACCTATTAATTCATCTAAAGGAATAAAAGAGTTTAAAGAACTGGCACAAAGTTTAATCGATAAATCACAACCAGGTACTTTTAACCAAGCAATTATGGATTTTGGTGCCATACAATGTAAACCTAAAAAACCATTGTGTATGTTTTGTCCTTTTTCTGAAAGTTGTGTGGCCTTACAAAAGAATTTAATTGAAGTTTTACCTGTAAAAGAGAAAAAAGTAAAAGTAAAAAAACGATACTTTAACTATTTAGTGGTAAAAACTAAAGATGATAAAACAATTCTTACCGAAAGAAAAGGTAAGGGTATTTGGCAAGGACTGTATCAATTTCCTTTAGTGGAAGACACTCATATGATCACTAAAGAGGAACTGCTAGCATCAGATATATTTAACGAACTTTTTCCAAATGATGTTTCAATATCGTTATTTAACAAAAAAGATATAGTACACAAACTCTCCCATCAGCATTTATACACACAGTTTTGGGTAATAGAAACAGAACAGCTTTATTCTGCAAACATTTCTTGGAAAAGCATAGAAGATTATCCTGTACCAGTTCTAATTGCAAATTTCCTAGAAGATTTTAAACTCAAAAATTAATCATTTTTTTTAGTACATTTGAGTAAGAAACAAACAAGCTATGGCAGGTACAATTAACAAAGTTATTTTAATAGGAAATTTAGGAGACGAAGTAAAAATGCATTATTTTGATGATCAAAATTGTGTGGGTCGTTTTCCTATAGCAACTTCAGAAAGCTATACCAATAAACAAACTGGAGAAAAAATAACAAATACAGATTGGCATAATATTGTTGTTAGAAATGGGCTAGCTAAGGTTTGTGAAAAATATTTAACCAAAGGCGATAAAGTTTACGTAGAAGGCAAATTAAAAAACAGACAATGGGAACAAGATGGAGTGAAACGTTACTCTACAGAAGTTCAAGTAAATGAAATGACGATGCTATCTACAAAAAGAAATGCAGAGCCTTCAAATACAATTCAACAAACAGAACCACCTGCAGCACCAGCAAAAAACACTATTGTTGAAGAAGAAAATGACGATTTACCATTTTAATTAACCAAAAACGATAAAATTGGATCCAGATCCTGAACCTTTATTCTTACTACTTTCATCAATTGATTTTATAACTGGCATAAATGCAATTGCTCTTATTATTCTTTTAATTAGCTCTGCATTAATTTCGGGTACCGAAGTTGCTTTTTTCTCTCTTTCTCAAACAGATTTAAACGAACTATCAAATGAAAGTAAAGAAACCAATGTAATCGTTACTCTATTAGAAAGACCCAGAAAGTTATTGGCAACTATTCTTATCACCAATAATTTTATCAATATTCTTATTGTACTGTTATTTGCTTCTTTAGCAGAAACTTTATTTAGTGGTTTTGATTATCAACTTAACCTATATCTTTTTGTAGTACCTATTCGATTTTTAATAGAAATTGTATTAGTTACCTTTTTAATTTTACTTTTTGGTGAAGTTTTACCTAAAGTATATGCATCTAGAAATGCGCTTCGTTTTTCTAAAAACATGTCTAAATTTATACATGTTGTAAATGTAATTTTAACTCCTTTTACACTACCATTAATCGCTTTAACAAAGTTTATTGAAAAGAAATTAGGCAATAAAAACTCTAACTTTTCTGTAGAGACTTTGTCACAGGCATTAGAACTTACTTCTGAAGGCGCAACAACCAAAGACGAGCAAAAGATTTTAGAAGGAATCGTAAATTTTGGTAACACAGAAACTGTGCAAATCATGAAACCAAGAATAGACATTTTTGCGCTTTCTGATGAAGAAAATTATGAAGTTGTTCTTAATAAAATTTTAGAGAACGGATATTCTCGAAATCCTGTTTATAAAGAAAATATAGACAATATTATAGGTGTTTTATATGCCAAAGATTTATTGGCACATTTAAATAAAAAGAATTTTAAATGGCAATCTTTAGTAAGAGAAGCCTTTTTTGTACCAGAAAATAAAAAGTTAGATGATTTATTAGACGATTTTAGAGATCGTAAAAATCATTTAGCAATTGTTGTAGATGAATATGGAGGCACAAGTGGTTTAGTAACTTTAGAAGATGTTATTGAAGAAATTGTAGGTGATATAAATGACGAATTTGATGATGATGATTTGCAATATTCTAAGATTGACGCCAACAATTACATTTTTGAAGGCAAAACTACTATTAAAGATTTCTGTAAAGTCTTAGATGATGAAGATGAAGAAATCTTTGAGGAAGAAAAAGGAGAGAGTGAAACTTTAGCTGGTTTTATCTTAGAAATCTCAGGTAAATTTCCTAAAAAAGGAGAGAAAATAAACTTTAAGAATTATACGTTTACTATTGAAGCGTTAGATAAAAAACGCATAAAACAAGTTAAAGCTACAAGAAATGTATAATAGAATTTTAAGGTATTTATTAGCTGTATTTATATTGGTAATTACTACTTCTTGTAAAGATGAAGTATTGCCAAAACCTAAAGGATATTTGAGTTTAGAATACCCAGAAAATAAATACAAGGCATTAGAGTTAGAACGCCCTTATTCATTTAAAATACCTTCACAAATCATTACTGTAGATGAAAAGAATAATTGGCTAAAAATTAAATATCCTAACCTAAAAGCATCTATAGACATTACCTACAGACCTGTAGAAAATAATCTAACAGAACTCTTAACAGAAGCAGAAAAATTAGTTTTTAAACATGCTGTTAAGGCTGAACAAATTATACCTAGAGATTTTGTAAACGAAGAAAACAAAGTATTTGGTAGTTTATATGAAATTACAGGAAATGCAGCATCTCACTTACAATTTCATGCAACAGATAGTACAAAAAATTTCATAAAAGGCTCTTTATATTTTTACGCAAAACCAAATTACGATTCTATTTTACCTGCAGTTGCTTATATTAAAAATGATATTCTAAAATTAATGGAAAGCTTGGAGTGGAAAGAATAATGCAACTACACAATATCCATTTTTTCTAAAAGGAAAGAGGCATTCATATTTTTACAAACTCCGTTTTTTAGAGTGTAATCAAAATGCAATTCATTATTGCTAATTTCTGCATCAAAATAATAATTTTTGATTGCTGTAAATTCATATTCTAAAGCACACAAGCTCACATCATGAGTAGCTATAATTCCTGTTGATTTAGAATTAGATAATTTTTCGACAAACTTTTTAGAGCCTGTAGCTTTATCTTTACTATTGGTTCCTTTTAAAATCTCGTCTAGAATAATAAAGTATTTCTCCTTTTGGATTTGATCTACAATAAATTTTAAGCGCTTTAATTCAGAATAAAAATACGATTCATCTTCAGTTAAAGAATCTGAAGTTCGCATACTAGTAATTAATTTTATAGGATGATATTTAAAGCTTTCTGCACAAACAGGTAAACCACAATTTGCCTTTACTATGGCTAAAGAAACAGTTCTTAAAAAAGTACTTTTACCAGCCATATTTGCACCAGTTATTATAAAAAATTGGGCATCATTAATTATAAAATCATTATTCACTCTTTTATGAGCTTTTAATAAAGGGTGCCCTAAATTCGTAGACTTTATAATTTCTTTATCTACCAAAATTTCTGGAAACACAAATGCTGGATGATTAAATTTAAAATTGGCCAATGAGTTTTGTGCATCAAAATAAGCAACCACCTGAAACCAATTTTCTACTGTGTGTTTGTAGCTAGAAATCCACTTTTCTACTTTGCAAGCATTTAAAATATCCCAAAGAAAAAGACCATTTCCTAAAACTGCAATTACAATATTGTTTCGATTATCAAAAGCATCTAATATTTTAGAAAACTCTTTAAATATGGTTGATGCTTTTTTGTTTTCTGATTGAATTACAGTTTGTTTAGTTATTAAATTTTCGGCTACAAATTGCTCTTTTTCTATCTCATTTAATAGCTGATGATATTGCTTAAAAGTCTCTTTTGCTTTGCCTGCTTCAGCATATAAATTATTTGTTTTCTTTAAATACCTACTTGTTATAATTAGACCTGTAAAAAACCAAACAGTTAGAAAAGAAAAAGATAAAATTCCGAATGAAATTAAACCAATCAATAGAACAGAAATAATAGAAAAAACTACTTGAATTTTAGCTAAATATTTAGGGAAAACAGATTTATAATTTACAATCCAACTTAAAATTGTATTCGAAGTATCTTTAACTGTAACTAGACTCGCTAAAGCAGAAAAATGCTGTCTCCAACTTACTTTGTTCGACAATTCCTCAATAGCCTCTTGCTTTGCTTGTATGGCCTCAATATTATTAGAAGTTAAAATGTTAGCCAAGGTTTTCTTACCTTCTAAAGTAGTTGTTCTGTTCGTGTATTGAAAGAAAGAACCTTTACCAAACAAATCGATATCATTACTATAAAAGTGAGTAGCGTCTACAAATTCTTTACCAGTATCTAAATCGTGAAAATTACCTTGTAAAACCTCAATTTCTAAAGAATTAATTTGAATTTTTAGATCAATAATTGCTTTTTCTCTTTTTACATTAATGAATTTTACCACCAAAAAAGTAAATAAAGAAAATCCTAGAAAACCAAGGGTTAGCGCTAAAGGAATATCACTAAAAGTAAGATAAACAGAGATAATTGTCACTAGAAACACAGCAAACCTTATTATTCCTAAATTGATTAATTTTTTTCTAAGGTTTGTAGATTTAACTTCTAACTTACTCTTTTGTTGATTATAAAATTCTGTTGGGTTTTGCATTCTTTAACTTCTTTCCAAAAATTTAATTTCTAATTTATCAGCCAAAGTTCTACCATAAGTTACAGCATCTTCTACTTCAAAAAAATAAGCTATTCTGTATTTCTTATTATGAACATCCCAAATGTTAACTTCACAATTTCCTTGTCCGTTTAAAAAAGTAGAAACTCTTATAAGAGTTTTTAACTTTTCCCATTTTCCTATTCCAATTGGACCTACTGAAAAATACTTTCTATATCTTTTTCGATCAAAATCAAAATGATGATTAACTGTATAAGAATATCTCACTGCAAAACTAAAAATCACTACTAATGCAGACAGAACCTCTAAATTACTTATATAATACTCTTCTGTAAAAGTATATTCAACATTTTTGTAGAACAAAAAAATTAGGTAAAATCCTGAACCATAAAAAACCGACGCCAAAATTCTTTCGTACCAAGGTCTTTTACCTGAAACTATTTTTACAATACCAGTTTTGTTACTCGTCATTTTAATAACTAGAAATTCCCCCAGTTAAATTCAACACCTTTAAATTGGGATATTTTTTCTTTAATCTTTCTGTAGCTCTGTAACTGTTTAAACCTCGTTGACAAACCATAACATAGGTTTTGTTGTGATCTACCTCTATTTTTTCTGCATCAAACTGATTAATATGTATGGTTTGATGCACCTTAAAAGGTAATTTCAAATTATTTAATACTGCTATAATTTCAATATTATCATCAGTTAATTTCTCTTTTAGTTCTTCAGGTGTTATTTGCCAATCAGGATTTTGGTTTGCACAAGCTGCATCTACATAAGTTTGTACTTTGAAGATTTTGCTAATTTTATCTATGGTAAAAATAGATTTTAACTTCATTTTTAATTGTGTGTTTTGTAACGAATTATAAATTAACAATTCACTATTTAGCGGTTTTCCAACTCCTGTTATTATTTTTAAAACCTCATTAACTTGAGCTGTTGCAATAAAACCAACAATGGCATTTAGAGTTCCTGCTTCTTCGCAATTAGGAATATCTGTTGCCATTTCAGGAAACGCATCTCTTAAATTCCCTGAATAACTTCCATCTTGCTGAAGCATATTAAACGAGGCAACATAACCATCAAATTTATATAAAGAACCATACACTAAAGGTTTTTGTTTTAGAACACAGGCATCATTCAACAAATATTTTGTTGGCAAAGAATCTGTGCCATCAACCACCACATCTATGTTTTCTAGCAACTCAAAAATATTGTCTTTAGAAACAGCTTTGTTGGTAACTTCTATTTTTGTAAAAGGTGCTCTTTGTTGTATAAACTTACGTAAAACTTCGGCTTTTGGTTTGCCTACATCATCTAAAGCATAAAAAACTTGTCTGTGCAAATTGCTAATATCAACCGTATCAAAATCTACTAAATGAATTCTACCAACGCCACTTGAAGCCAAATACACAGCAATTGGGCTACCTAAACCTCCACAACCAACCACTAAAACTGAAGCATTCTGAAGCTTTTCTTGCCCAGCTTCACCAATTTCTGACAAAGTAATTTGACGTTTAAAAAGTTGATTTTTTGTTGGTTTCATTTTAATCTAAATAAGCCATATTTACATAATCATAAATCATTTTTACATTTTCTTTTTTAAGTTGATTAAATGAATGTTCGTAAGAAAAATCAATATGACTTTTGTTAATTTCTAAAGCTTGAATATTCAAGGAATCTAAAAGATTCTTTTCGTTAATTGAATATTGATAAAAGTAATCAAATGTTAAATCTTCATTTGCCAAAGCTGGGCCAATTAACTTTTTATCTAATTTATGACAAGATGCACACAACATTTTATATAGTTTTCTTCCTTCTTTATATTTATCTGTAAGACTTTTTCCTGTATAATCTATAGCAACTGGTGTTGCACAGTAAGCTGTTTTTTTCTCAAAAGAATAATTGTAGTATAAGACAACTGTGATTAATAAAACAACAATTAAATAAGAGGTTTTAATTTTGCTTTTATTTGTCATTTATCTCTTCTTTTGCTGCTTTAAATTCTTCTGGAGTGTTTATGTTTCTAATAAAATCATCATCTATTTCTACAATTTCTACATCAGAATTGATTAACATTTTACGTGGACAAGAATAACCTTGAGCTAAATATTGTAATAAAATAGGATATGCTTTAGGCTCGTAAATGGTAATTAAGGGTTCTACAAATTCCTTGTTTTTACCTTTTATTGCTGTAGCTACTTTAGACGGGTTTCTATGTTTTAAAAGCAATTGAATAATTTCTTCATTCACAAATGGTAAATCTGTAGCCAATACAAACCAAGCTAAATTTGGATCTTTTTGAAACGCAGAACATATACCACCAAAAGGACCAAGATTTACAAATTTATCTGAAATTTCATTTTCATTACTACTTTCTTGAACCGAATAAAATGTTTCTAAATTATTGAGTTCTAATAATTCTTTTGTTCTTTGTTTTTGTGGCTTTCCAAAATAATTGAGTTCAGCTTTATCTGTACCCATTCTTGTACTTTTTCCGCCAACTAAAACCAAACCTTTTATAGAAGCAATTTTTTCTTGAATTAAATTATGAACATGATTGGTAATTTTATCAATCTCACCAATTGTATAGCAATGTTTGTTTTTAATATTTGGATATTTTTCCACTAAAAAGTCAAAAAACTCAGTCTCTGAATCTAATTTGATTATAAATTGAATATTATCTAATTGATCTAATCTTTTTAACACAGAAGCCTCTTTGGCTTTGTCTAGAATTAAAATTTGTTTTGCTCCTTGATAATGATTTCCGTTAATAAAAACATAATCAAACTGAGCAAAATCTATGCGTTGTTGGTATTTATTTATAGCTCCAGTTGTGGTAATTTGTAAATTTCCTTCATGATGAAATACAAATTCAGAAAGCTTGTTTTTTATAACATCTTTTGCGTGAGAAGCATCAAAATACGCTAATTTATAGTTGTTTAAATTTTGAGAAACTTTAGAAACTAAATCTGAAATGATATCACATTTTGCACCTAAAATAGCAATTTCATTAGGCGCAAAATTATCATTATTTCTTCTTACTAAGTTGGTATGTTTTTGATGTTTAGCCATTTTTAATATCCGATTTTCCTCCTGTTTTTTCTAACAATTTCACTTCTTTAATTATCATTTTCTGACTGATGCTTTTGCACATATCATAAATAGTTAAACACGCAATATTTGCACCTGTTAAGGCCTCCATTTCTACTCCTGTTTTGCCTGTAATTGTAACTTTACAAATAACATCTACATGTTCATCATCTGTAATATTTATGTCTACGTCTACCCCATTAATTAATAATGGATGACACATAGGAATTAAATCTGAGGTCTTTTTAACACCCTGAATCCCTGCAATAATAGCCGTTTGAAAAACAGGCCCTTTTTTGGTAATTAACTCGTCATTTGAAAAATGAGCAATTACTTCTTTTCCTAAAAACATTGTTGCCTTTGCAATGGCTGTTCTTTTGGTAATTTTCTTATCAGAAACATTTACCATTTTAGGATTTCCTTTTGAATTTAAATGACTAAAATCACTCATTATCTATATCTTATTATTGGGTAATTCTCACCTGTTTTAAAAACAGTTTTATCATTTGGTAAATGAATAAAAGCATCTGCATGAACCAAACTTGCTAAATCTCCTGAGCCATTACCTGTGATTGGTGTAGCTGACAAATGACCATATTTATCGCTTAACTTAACTTGTAAAAAATATTCTAAACCTGGTTTAAATACCACATCTTTGGTTAAAATAGCTGTTTCTTCTTTGGTTTCTAATCCTACAGATTTGTAATACCAAGGATAAAAATAAGCCAAACAATTTACAAATGTAGAAATCGGGTTTCCTGGAAAACCGAAGATATTACAAACACTCGTTTTTCCGTAGAAAAAAGGTTTTCCTGGTCTCTGAGCTACTTTATGAAACAATTTTTCTACTCCTAATTCCTCAAAAACTGCTGGTAAATAATCAAACTTTCCTTTACTTACTGCACCACTAAAAAGCAATACATCATATTCTTGCAAATAACTTTCTATTTTTGATTTTAAAATTGGTTTATCATCTGTAATATGCGCAGTTTCTGATGAAATCTGAATTCTTTCTAACAACGAAACTAACGTAAACACATTGCTTCTTCTTATTTGATGTTCTAAAGGGATTTCTTCTACACCAACCAATTCATCACCTGTAGAAACGATCATTACTTTTGGTTGCTTTGCCACTTTCACTTTTGATTTACCGACAGTAGCTAAAACTCCAATTTCTGCAGCAGAAATGATTTTATTTTTCTGAATTAAAACAGCACCAGCTTTTCCATCTTTTCCTTTTTTATGAATGTTTTGTTGTTCCTTAATCTCATCTACATTAATAGTTGCAATGCCTTCTTTGATACTTACATCTTCATAGCGAATTACAGTATTTGCATTTTTAGGTAGTACTGCACCTGTCATCACTTCAATACAATTATTAGGATTTTGTAGTGTGATTTGTTCACTACCTGCTGCTTGAATACCTTCTATTTTGAATGCTCTTTGCTCCTCTTTGAATTGATTAAAGTTTATACAAATTCCATCCATAGAAACTCTATTAAATGGCGGAAAATCTCTATCTGCAACAATATCCTCCTTTAAAATTCTTCCAACAGATTTTAGAAACGGAACTTCTTCAACTCCAAATTCTTGAACTGAGTTTATAACTATGTCTTTTGCTTCTTTTACTGAAATCATTTGTAGTTTTTATAATATAAATACCAATCAAAGGCTTCATATAAATTAAATAAAGAACCTATTAATGTAATAAGCCAACTAATTTTTACTAACAAACTTTTAAAGACAAAGTAGATTGCTAAAGTTATTAAAGCATAAATTGGTGGCATAATTATAGGTATAAACCCACCAAAACCTATGCTATCAGGCAAGTTAGGTAGTTGCCCAATTATAAAGCTAATTACCATTACAATAACAGTAAAAATAACATTGAATTTCGTTTTATTTATATTTTCTAAAAAATTTTCTATCATATAATTACCCACCAATAGTACTCATACTTTCAGAAACATTTCCTTTTTTACGGTTTGCTTCTGCAATAAAGCCATTTTCGGGTTTTTCTTTTACTAAAGATAAAAAGAGTTCTTTTAAATCATCGTTACTTGCTCCTTTTCTTATAAAATCTCTTAGATTAAAAACACCATCATCAAACAAGCAATTTTTAAAAGTACCTGTACTTGTTATTCGTATTCTATTACAATCATTACAAATAGTTCTTGTAAATGCAGGAATTATTCCGAAAGTTCCTAAGTGGTTTTCTATTTTGTAATTACGTGATGTAGATGATTTTTCTGATTGAATTTCTTGTACCTCAAACTCAGTTTTCACTTCATTTAAAATTTTTTTGAACGTCCAATTCTCTTGCATTTCACGCTGACCTTTTCCATTAAAAGGCATTTCTTCTATAAAACGAACTGCAACATTCTTATCTTTTGTAAGTTTTACAAATTCTACAATTTCATCCGTATTAAAACCAGATTGTACTACTACATTTAGCTTTAAATTTAAACTGCTTTTCTCTAGCAATTCAAACGTTTTATACACTTCAGCAAAAACATCTCTTCTTGTAATTTTTGCAAATTTTTCTCTTTGCAAACTATCTATACTTAAGTTGATGTTTTTAACTTTATCTAACTTCTCAATTTTACCTATATGATGCGAAATTAAAGCACCATTTGTAGTAATATTAATGGCATCTAATAAATCATTATAAGAAAGCATTTCTAAAAAGCCTACAAAATCTTTACGAACAAAAGGTTCTCCACCTGTTAAACGCACCTTGTTTACACCTAATTCTGTGAGTACACGAATTAAACGATACATTTCTTTAAAAGTAAGTAGTTCTTGTCTTGATACAATATCTATACCATGAGCAGGCATACAATATTGGCAACGTAAGTTACAACGATCAGTAACCGCTAATCGAACATATTCTATTTGTCTACCAAAATTATCTACCAATTTACTCATTTAGTTGGGTAATTTTTTTGCTAATAAACCATATAAAAAGGCACCAATTAA
This sequence comes from Polaribacter sp. P097, assembly GCF_036864555.1. Classification (NCBI taxonomy): domain Bacteria; kingdom Pseudomonadati; phylum Bacteroidota; class Flavobacteriia; order Flavobacteriales; family Flavobacteriaceae; genus Polaribacter; species Polaribacter sp. P097. The sequence continues at coordinate 810,952 of NZ_JAZETJ010000001.1, forward strand.
AGCACCAATTAAAATGATTAAGGCTGGTAAAAATTTGAAACCTAAAATTACAAATACAGGAGCTGCACAGGCACCAGAAATTCCCCAACCTAAACCAAATAAGGTTCCGCCAAAAATAGTACTTATAACACCTTTCTTTTTAGGTTTAGGCACAATTTTATTACCATTAATGTCTTTTATTTTTCCGCTTTTAAATAGCTGCATAATTATAGCAGAAATCACTACTGCCCCACCAATGATTCCATACATATGGAATGATTGAAATTTAAACATTTCGTAAAAACGATACCAAGAAATTGCTTGAGATTTACTTAATACAATTGCAAAAAAGATACCTAATATTAAAAATTTTATATTTTTCATCTGTTATTTAATTTGTATTAAAATAATATTGGAATTATAAACCATGTTGCTATAATACCACCTATAAAAAAGCCAATTACAGCTAATAATGATGGTAATTGTAAACTACTTAAACCTGTAATTGCATGACCAGAAGTACAACCACCAGCGTAACGTGTTCCAAAACCAATTAACACACCAGAAAGTATTAATATTAAAAATCCTTTCAAGGAAAACACAACATCATCACTAAAAATTTCTGCAGGAAAATAAGTTTCTCCAACATTAGAAAAACCAATATCTGTTAATTCTTGCACTGTTGTTGGGTTTAAATCAATAGCAGGATTTGGAACTAAAAAATAAGCAGATATAAAACCCCCAATAATTAAGCCCACTACAAATAACAAAGCAAAATCTCTTTGTTTCCAATCCTTCTTAAAATAGTCAGATACTTTGCCTGCACCAGCCATTGTACAAAGGGTTTCGAAATTGGTAGATGCACCAAAATTTTGTCCGAAATAAAAATAAAGGAATAATGATAAAGCTATTAATGGCCCACCAATAAACCAAGGCCAAGGTTCTAAAAGAAAATCCATTTATAATTGCGTTTTTAAATAATTCATAATTTGTTTTGTTGCTCCTAAATTGTCTTCAATATATTTTTTGTTGATAGTTCCTGTTAAGGTTCTATAATTTTTATCATCTCTTAATTGTAGCAAGTTTTCTGTAAATTCTTTTTGGTTTTGAATAGATATACATCCACCAATTTTAACCAAATCTACAGCCTCTTTAAACTTACTAAATTTATCGCCAATAAATACTGGAATACCAAAAGTTGCAGGTTCTAAAATATTATGCAATCCTGTTTTTAAACCACCACCAACATATGCCAAATTTGCGGATGCATATACTTTGGTTAGAATACCAATGGTATCTATAATGAACACTTGATAATTACTCAATTTTTTATGTTCTTTATCCGAATACAAGACTGTTTTCTTGGCAATAGCTTTTTTAAGTTGCACAATAGCCTCGTTATTTATATTATGTGGTGCAATTATAAATTTCTCATTTTCTGATGCATTGTTATTGATATAATTAATTAATAACGCTTCATCTTCGGGCCAAGTGCTACCTGCTACAACAGTGTATTTATTGTCTTTAAATTGAGTGATAAAATCGAGTGAATTGTCTTGTTCCAAAATTTTAGAAACACGATCAAACCTAGTGTCTCCTGAAACTGTTACATTATTAAAGTTAATAGAAGCTAATAACTCTTTAGAAGTTTCATTCTGAACAAAGAAATGATGAAACGCGTGTAAAGAGTTTCTCATAAACCCTCCATAACTTTTAAAGAACAGTTGTTTTTCTCTTAAAATTCCTGATACTAAAATTGTAGGTATTTCCTTGTTTTTTAATTCATTTAAAAAATTTGGCCAAAACTCATACTTTACAAAAATGGCTAATTCAGGATTTAGAGTTTGTATAAATTGCTTTGCATTCTTTTTAGAATCTAGAGGTAAATAGCAAATTACATCTGCTAGTTTGTAGTTTTTTCGAACCTCATATCCTGAAGGAGAAAAAAAAGTAACTAAAATTTTATAGTTTGAGTGAGTGTATTTTAATTCTTCTATTATAGGTCTAGCTTGTTCAAATTCGCCCAAAGAAGCTACATGAAACCAAATTGTTTTTTGGTTTTTTAACTCGCTTATTTTAGAAAAAGTTTCTTTTCTACCATCAACAAAAAGCTTTATTTTTTTATTGAAGTTTGAGAATAGTACTAAGAAAAATTTAGCTAGGTAAACTACTAAATTATATAGGAAACTCATAAGGTGTAAAAATACAAAATAGTAGTAAGTAGTAACGTAACATTTATTACATAAAAAAAGCCACTCTTAAAGAGTGGCTTATAGGTATAATTTTAATTAGTTATAATATCCCCCAACATTATTAAATAGAAATTATACTTTGGTTAAAGTTAGGTTAATTTAAGTATATCTAATAAAAAATGTTCTTAAACGCTTTAATAATGTTCTGAAAGTTAAAAAACTAAGATAAATTCATCTTTTGCATTAAATCTTCTCTATATTTTTTTCCAATTGGAATATCAAAATCTGCAACAAAAACGGCATCTTGATTTACCTTTTCTAAGTAGTTGAGATTGATAATATAACCTCTATGAATTCTTTGAAAACTTGCATTTAATTTTTCTGAAATTTCATTTAGACTAATTCTAGATATTATTTTTTTGTGATTGGTAAGTATAATTTCTACGTACACATGATCGCTTTTTATAAAAAGAATGTCTTCGAATTTTATTTTACTAAAGCCTCCTTTTTCTTTGACAAAAACTGCTTTTTGGTCAAACTTTAAGGCCTTTTTTGCATAATTTGAAATGGCCAATTCTATAGATGTGTACAATTCATTTTTACTAAAAGGCTTTACCAAATACGCATTTGGAGATACTTCTTTAGCTTTATTTAGTGTCTCAGAATCTGCATTTGCGGTTAAAAAAATAATAGGAAACTTATATTCTGCATTTATTTTTTTAGCTAAGTCTATCCCTGTTTTTTTACCTGATAATTGAATATCTAAAATGCAAATATCTGGCTTATGGTTTTCTATACTAGCTACTGCTTCAGAAAAATTAATTACAGGTTCAAAAACTTTATAATTTAAGCTCTCTAGCGTTTTACAAATATTATCTGCTATGATAATCTCATCTTCTACCACCAAAATTTTAATTTTGCCCATAAAATTTAGTTTATCTCTTTTCTAGTTTCTGTATCTTGAAATTGAATTTCAAAAGTAACACCTTCGTTATTTATAATAGTCAATTTACCATGCAATTGCCTAACTAATCTTTTTACCAATTTTAGACCAGAACTTGTTGTTTGTTCAATTTCAAAATCTTTTGTAAAACCAGAACCATTGTCTTTGATCGTTAATAAGTAATTTTGACTGTCTTGCTTATCTAAAGTAATTTCTAATTTATTATTTTTCTCTGTTTCAAATGCATATTTAAAAGAATTGGTTATAATTTCATTCAACACCAATGCTAAAGGTATGGCTGTATCAATATCAAAAAAGATGTCTTTAATATTTGCAGTTACCTCTAAATTATCTTCCAACTTATACAGGTAAGAAAGTTCCTTTACCAACAAATCTACAAATTCATTAAAGTTGATTAAACCAGATTTACTTCTAAATAATTTTTGATGAATTAAAGACATAGATTTAATTCTATTGCGTCCTTTCTCTAATATTTGCAGCGCTTTTACATCTTTTATTTCATCTGTTTGAAGATCTAACAAGCTATTTATAATTTGAAAATTATTTTTAACTCTATGATGCATCTCCTTAATTAGCGTCTCTTTTTCCTCTAATGATATTTCAATTAACTTATTCTTACGTGCCAATTCATTTGATTGATCTTTAATTTTTCTAAGCACTACAAAAGTGATGATAAGCAATGCGAAACAAAGCAATGCAATAATAAAATACAATTGCCTTTGTTCTTTTTCTAAACCAATTTCTTCCTCTTTAATTTTTAAAGCTTCTTGGTTTTTATATTTAGTAAGCGATCTTGTAAGATCTTCAGAATAAATATCTCTAGTAATTTGAAGTGCCTTGTGTTTGTATTGTAAAGCTTCCTCAAAATAATCGTGTTCTGCTAAAGCATCAGAACTTTTATTTATAAGATGATAATATTCGTTTAAATTTAGGTCTTTACCCAACTCATCAAACTTTTTTACAAGTTCTAAAACATTAGAAGTGTTAAATTTTGTTAGAATTAGATTTTTAATTTCTGGCTTTTCTTTTGCTGTAGACATAAGTTGTGCATAAAGCATATAAGAATAGAGTTTAGAATACGAATTGTACAATTCATCTATCAGTTTTAAAACCTTTTCATCGTCTTCACCTTTATAAATATAGGCATTTACTAAATCTGTAATGGTACCATAATAATAACTAGTCTTTTCCTCTAACTGTTTTTCTAACTCTAGAATATATTCACAAGTAGCAATATATTCCTCTAGTTTATTTTCATAAATTAAAAATCCTTTTGAATGGCTCAAGAAGGTAATTTCTAATTCTACATCTTCTAACTCTTTTGCAATTGCTACACCTTTCTTAATTAACTCTTTACCTTCTGTTATATTCTTTTCTATAAGATGAATTACAAGAGGGTGTGTTTGTATTTTAGTACTTGCCCATAAGTAATTATCACTTGCATCCTTAAATTTTGATATATAGCTTTCTAATTTAAGTTGCTCTTGATTTGCTTCTTCTAAATGGATTTCATTTCTAAGTTTGCTTATTAAAACCCACTTAATATTAAAAAAATCTCTATTTAAACCCTTACTAATTTTAGGCGTTTTAACTTCTTTGTTGATATAATTAGCAACAGCAATAAAATCTAAATTTTCTCTTTTTGCTAGGTTTGAAATAAATTGATAATAATCTTTATAAGAAATTTCATCTTTAAGAATCATTTTCTTTAAAAATACCTTGTCTTTACCATCTTTTAATTTGTTTAGGTAAAAAACGGCTGAATCTAATTTTTCTTCGATGATAAAATTTTCAATCTTTTGAAAATCTGTTGCCAATTGCGCTTTTAAAGTAACTGTAAAAAGCAAAAAGAAGCTAAAAAGAAGCTGTTTCATAGCTAAAATATTTTTCTATAAAGTTGAATGAGAAACCTTTATGAGTGAAAAGTAAGCAATAAAAAAAGCTCAAACAAATTAATGTTTGAGCTTTTTTAGTTTTAAACTTAATTTCTTAAGCTTCAAATGGAGTTACAGATACATAAGATCTGTTATCTCTTTTCTTTTGAAATTCAACAATTCCGTCAACCTTTGCATGTAAAGTATGATCTTTACCCATGTAAACGTTTTCTCCTGGATTGTGAGTTGTACCTCTCTGACGAACAATAATGTTACCTGCAATTGCAGCTTGTCCTCCAAAAATTTTTACACCTAGACGTTTCGATTCTGATTCTCTACCATTCTTCGAACTACCTACACCTTTTTTATGTGCCATTTTCTTGAGTTTTTATAGGTTAAAGCTAAATTAGTTAGTTATTTTTCAATACCACCATCTAATCTATCTTGTAATTCTTTTAATTCATCCCATTTACCTTCTGCAGCTAAACCAGCTTGCTTTGGCCAAGTATCTGTTACAATATGAGATAATCTTGAACTAGCTTCAGATAAAATTTCACTTAATTTAGCAGCATCTGTTTTAGCTACTTTAGCAAATGTATCTAAGCCAGCATTTACTAATGCTTCTGCAGCCTTAGGACCTGCACCTTCAATTTTCTTTAAATCGTCAGCTTTAGCCTTAGTTGCTTTTTTAGGAGCAGCTTTCTTAGGAGCGCCTGCAGTAGTTTCTGTTTTCTTAGAAGCTGCTTTCTTAGCAGTTTTCTTAGTACCAGAAGCTGCAATAGATTCAATTTGAATCTCGCTAAAAGACTGTCTGTGTCCATTTTTCTTTCTGTATCCTTTTCTTCTTTTCTTTTTGAAAACGATAACTTTATCACCTTTTAAGTGACTTAAAATTTGAGCTGTTACTGATGCTCCTTCTATAGCTGGGGCGCCTAAAGTTACGTTTCCAGCATCATCAAGTAAAAGAACGTTATCAAAAGTTACTTTTGATCCTTCCTCTCCTTGTAAACGATGAACGTATACTTTTTGGTCTTTTGCTACTTTAAACTGCTGCCCTGCTATCTCTACGATTGCGTACATACTATTTGTTTTGCGTATTTATACTTATTATTGCACTTAACTTACTGAAAATGCGGATGCAAATATACATAATTTTTAGAAATCAGCAATAAAGCTAAATATTAAAAATAAAAAATATTTATCCTTTAATTTCATTATGTTTTCTAGCAAACCTTTGTTATTTTTGGTAACTGACAAAAAACTTTATTTTCTGTAACATTCTGTAAAATGAAGCGTCAAACACAAATGTAAATTATTAATTAAATAAAAAAATCAATGAAGAAAAGTATTTTATCTCTTGCTTCTGCTGTATTAGTTGCGTTTTCTATGAATGCTCAACAGGTAGAATTTGAAGAGTATGATTTAAGTAATGGAATGCATGTAATATTACATCAAGACTCTTCAGCACCTGTTGTTGTAACTTCTGTAATGTATCATGTAGGTGCTAAAGATGAGCAACCAGGAAGAACAGGTATGGCCCACTTCTTTGAACACCTATTATTTGAAGGAACAGAAAACATTAAAAAAGGTGAGTGGTTTAAAATGGTTTCTTCTAATGGTGGTAGAAATAATGCCAATACTACAGATGACAGAACTTATTATTACGAAATCTTTCCTTCTAATAAATTAGAGTTAGGTTTATGGATGGAGTCTGAGCGTTTATTACATCCAATTATTGGTCAAGATGGTGTAGATACTCAGAATGAAGTTGTAAAGGAAGAAAAAAGATTACGTGTAGACAACCAACCTTATTCTAAATTCTTAGAATATGTAAAAGAAAACATCTTTAAAAAGCATCCTTATAAAGGAACAACTATTGGTAAAATGGAAGATTTAGATGCTGCTACTTTAGAAGAGTTTTTAGCATTTAACAAAAAGTTCTATGTACCAAACAATGCAACTTTAGTGGTTGCTGGTGATATTGATAAAGATGCTGCAAAGAAAATGATTGAAGATTATTTTGGACCTATACCAAGAGGTGAAGAAATTACTAGAAATTTCCCAAAAGAAGACCCAATTACTGAGCAAATGACTGCTAAAGGCTATGATGCAAATATTCAAATACCTGCAATTATGGCTGCTTATAGAACACCATCTATGAAAACTAGAGACTCTAGAGTTTTAGATATGATTTCTTCTTATTTAAGTACTGGTAGAAGTTCTGTTCTTTACAAAAAGTTAGTAGATGATAAGAAAATGGCTTTACAAGCTGGTGCAATTAACTTAAGTCAAGAAGATTATGGTACTTATATCTTATATGGTTTACCACAAGGTGATACAGAATTAAAAGATATTATAGCAGAAGTAGATGCAGAAATTGTAAAAATGCAAACTGAATTAATTTCTGAGAAAGATTTTCAAAAATTACAAAATCAGTTCGAAAACAACTTTGTAAATTCTAACTCAAGTGTAGAAGGTATTGCTAACTCTTTAGCACGTTACAATGTTTTATATGGAGACACTAATTTAATCAATACAGAGATTGATATTTACAGATCAATTACTAGAGAAGAAATTAGAGATGTTGCTAAAAAATATCTAAATCCGAATCAAAGATTACTTTTAGAATATTTACCAGAAGCAAAATAATAACATCGAAGTTCGTTTAAAAATAAGATATAAATTATGAAGACAAAAATATTATCATTAGTAGCGCTATTTCTTACAACAGTGGCTATTAATGCACAAATAGATAGAAGTACAATGCCTAAACCAGGACCAGATCCTGTAGTAAAATTAGGTAAGCCAATTAAGTTTACACTAGACAATGGTTTAAAAGTAATTATGGTAGAAAACCATAAATTACCAAGAATTTCTGCAAACTTAACTATAGATAACAAACCTTATTTAGAGGGTGAAATTGCTGGTGTTTCTGGAATGATGGGAAGCTTATTAGGTAGAGGAACAAAATCTATCTCTAAAGATGAGTTTAACGAAAAAGTAGATTTTTACGGAGCAAATATTAGCTTTTTTAGCTCAGGTGCTTTTGGTTCATCTTTAACAAAATACTTTCCAGAAATTTTAGGTTTAATGGCAGATGGTATGCAGAATCCTGTGTTTTCTCAAGAAGAATTTGACAAAGAAGTTCAAATTACTTTAGATGGAATTAAATCTAACGAAAAAAGCGTTACTGCTGCTGCAAGAAGAGTAGAAAACGTTTTAACTTACGGAAGAAATCATCCTTTTGGAGAATTTACATCAAAAGAAAGTGTAGAAAAAATTACGTTACAAGATGTAATTAATAACTACAACACTTACTACAAGCCTAACAATGCATATTTAGTAATTGAAGGTGATATTGACCCAAAAGCTACTAAAGAATTAGTTAAAGATTTATTTTCTGGTTGGGAAAAAGGAGAAATCCCTGCTTACGAAATTCCAGAAGCTAAAAACGTAGAAACTACTGAAATTGATTTTATTAATATGGATAATGCAGTTCAGTCAGAAATTGCAATTATTAATAATGTAGATTTAACTTTAGGTGATGATGATTATTATGCAGCACTTTTAGCAAATAATATTTTAGGTGGTGGTGGTACTGCTCGTTTATTCATGAACTTAAGAGAAGATAAAGGGTATACCTATGGTTCTTACTCTAGTTTAAGACAAAATAGATATGCAGGTACATTTAGAGCTACAGCAAGTGTTAGAAACATGGTAACAGATAGTTCTGTTGTTGAGTTACAAAAAGAAATTAATAAAATGCGATACAAAAAAGTATCTGCTGAAGAATTAGAAAACTCTAAAGAAGAATATATTGGAGGTTTTGTAATGGATGTTCAAAAACCAAGAACAGTAGCTAACTTTGCATTAAATATTGAGCGTTACAACTTGCCAGAAGATTTTTATGAAAACTATATTAAAAATATTAAAGCAGTAACTTTAGATGATGTACAGAATGCTGCAATTAAATATTTTACAGGTAACAAAGCAAGAATTGTAATTACAGGTAAAGGTATTGATGTTCTTAAGAATTTAGAAAAAACCGATTACGTAATTAAATATTTCGACAAAGAAGGTAACCCAACTGTTAAACCACCAATGACATTACCAATTCCTGCTGGTATGACTGCAGAAACAGTAGTTGACAAGTATATTGAAGCCATTGGAGGAAAAGAAAAAGTAGAAGCTATTAAAACTACTATGATTGTATCTAATGCAACTATACAAGGTACTCCATTAGTTATGACCATGAAATCTTCTGCACCAAATAAAACATTGCAAGAAATTGCTGTTATGGGTAATGTAATGCAGAAATCTGTTTTTAATGGTGAAACTGGTTACCAATCAGCAAGAGGTCAAAAAATGGATATGCCACAAGCGCAAATAGATGAAGCTAAAGCTACTTTAGTACCATTTTCTGATATGGCTTACAAAAAAGGTACTTTAGACAGAATTGAGCCAATAGATGGCGTAAATTACTATGTAGTTAAGTTTAATAATACTGAGGTTTTTTACGACATGAAAACTGGATTAAAAGCCAAAGAAGTAAAAACAGCTAAAACTCCAGATGGTAAAGAGGTAAAAGTGCCAACTACGTTTGGAAACTACAAAGCCGTAAACGGAGTTTTATTTCCATATTCAGTTGGTATTAAAACAGGACCAATGGATTTAAACTTTGAAGTTAAAGAGATTAAAGTAAATGAAGGTGTTACAGACGCTGATTTTGAATAAATCTTTTTAAAATATTATTTAAAAGAGTCAAAGTGTTACGCTTTGGCTCTTTTTTATTTTGACCTATTTAATAAATACACTCCAAGCAAAATTATTAAACCTGCTAATAATTGAATTAAGCTCAATTCTTCCCCATCTAAAATGCCCCAAAACACAGCAACTATAGGTATTAAATAAGTAACTGATGATGCAAAAATAGGCGAAGCCAAATGCACCATTTTATTGTAAAAAACCTTGGCAATTCCTGTTCCAAAAATAGCCAAAACAGCCACATAACCTAAAGCACTAGTTTTAGATTCTGTAAACTCCATGGTTTGAAAAAAATCAGAAAAATAAAGCACAATTAAAGCAGGAATCACTAATAATAAAAAATTACCTGTAACAATACTTAGAGCACTTACATCACTTAGGTATTTCTTAACCAAATTTACATTTAAAGCGTAACCTATAGAGGCTATTACCACTAGTAATGTAAACCAATAATTTTGATTCGGATTTAGATCTGCACCTTTAACAATAAGTACAATTGTACCTACTAAACCTATAACTATACCTACTAATTGTTCTTTTTTAAACTTTAATCCGAAAGCTAAAACTCCAAAAATAAATGTATTAAAAGGAGTTAATGAATTAAGAATAGAAGCTATAGAACTGTCTATACCATTTACTGCAAAAGCAAACAAAAACACAGGAAAAAATGTACCCAACAAGGCTGTATAAAAAATGTACTTGTAGTGTTTTCTCTTTATTTGTTTTAAACTTTTAAAGCCAAAAGCCAATAAAACAACTCCAGCAATTAACATGCGTAAAGCCCCTACTTGAACAGGTGTTAAATCTATTAAAGCCTTCTTCATTAATATAAAGGAGCTTCCCCAAACAAATGATAATAAAAGAAGATACAACCATTTCTGTTGTTGATTATTCATAAGCTTGGTTAAAGTTTTTGCAAAAGTGGAACAATTATTTAAAAACCTCTTTAAATATTGATAAATTTGTACAATAATTAAATAATAGTTTCTAATGAGAATGCAAAAAATAGTTTATACGATAGTACTTGCTTGTTTTATTTTAGTAGGATGTGCCAAAGAAGTACAAAAAGAAAATGTGTCCTTAGCCATTTCTGGTATGACATGCGAAATTGGTTGTGCAAAAACAATACAATCTAAATTGTCTAAAAAAGAAGGTGTTTTAGAGGCAAAAGTAGTTTTTAAAGATAGTATTGCAAATATAGAATTTGATGCAAATACTACTTCTAAAGATGAGCTTATTGCTTTTGTAGATGGTATTGCTGGAGGGGAATTATACAAAGCTTCAGAATCTTCTGCAATCAAATCTGAACCTTCTGCTAAAAAGCATGAATGTACTGCAGACTGTAAAGAAAAATGCGAAATGAGCGAAAATAAAATGGAATGTAAAGAAGATTGTAAAATGGCTTGTTGTAAAGATAAAAAAGCTTAATTCCTATTTCTTAAAATAAAAAAAGCAGGCTTTAAGCCTGCTTTTTTTTATCTATCAATTTGTGATTAAGATCTTGTCCATCCTGCACCCCAAGTTGCATAATCTGTACCTGTAGCATTTGGATCTACAGTTAAGAAATCTGCTTCTGTAAAAGTTTCTCCTGTATCGTTTTTCATGTTAACAGTAACGTCTACAAAAATAACAGAGTTTACATTTAAATCTCCACTTAAAACACCAGCTCCAGTTGGGTTATCTCCAGAATCTCCATCTAAATCAAATCCTTCAGCAAAACCTTCTAATTTTACGTTAGAAAAGATACCTTGAGTACCAGCTCTTAAACGAATAGCTTCATTACCAGTACCTGAACCTAAACCTACAATAGTTAAGTTAGTTACAGTTGGCTTAGAGAAGTATATTGGGTTAGAGTTGTTACCTACATCTGTATTATAACCATCTGCCTCAATACCTTTATCATGACTTACACCATGCTTTACATAAGCATCTGTAATAGTACCTGTGTAACCTTCTGTCCAGTCAATTGAATCATCTTGAGAGTTTACTACAGATAAGTTAGATACGTTTACAGTACCTCCGAAAAATTCAATACCATCATCTGCACCTTCAAACATTTGAATGTACTCTACAATAGTTCCATTTCCTACACCATAGAAAGAAAAACCGTTGTTTTCTGACTGACCTGATGCTTTACCTCCTGAATATTCAACTCTTACGTAACGTAAAGTTCCTGAATTGTCATCAGCTTCGGAACCACCATAAGGTAAGTTTCCTATTTCTGATGTTGCAGTTGCACTACCTGTTACTGAATTTACAGGTGCTTTACCTAATAAGATTAAACCACCCCAATCTCCAGAATTAGGTGTATTTGCACCAGAAGTAAAAATAATTGGCTGAGAAGAAGTACCTTCTGCAATAATTTTACCTCCTTGAGCTACTGCTAAATATACATCTGCACCAGTAGCTGCTGCTGTAATAACCATACCTGCAGGTATTGTTAAAGTAGCACCATCTTCGATAACTGTAGGTCCAGTAATAGTATACGTGTTTGCAGCATCTAAAGTTAAGTTAGTAGTGTAAGTACCATTTAACTCAATTGTTTGTCCTTGGTTTCCTGTGTTTCCACCACCATTCGTATTGTTTGTTGTGTTGTTTGTAACACTATTATCGTTAATTACGATATCAGCTGTACCATCTTCTCCACATGACGTGAATAAGGCTGCTGCAATTGTCATTGCAAATAAAAATTTATTTCTCATTGTTCTAAAGTTTAATTTATTCATTTTTAATTAATTCGTGATTAGTTTTTATTTTATTAAAATTTATAATTGAATCCTAAGCTGATATTACTACCTCTATTATATCCAGATAAAACGATGTCTCCTAAAGGCGTACCTTCTCTTACTCTTTCTATTCTTGGATCTAAAATATTGCTTGCACTAAAGTTGATTTCTATATTTTCTCCAATATTGTTTTTCCAAACAAAATCTAAAGTTGGTACAGATTTTTCTACGATATTACCAATCTGTCCTGATCCTAATGCATCAATTCTATCAGCAAAATAAGAGAATACTAATGTTGCAGTTGGTTTGTAGTTTTCCCATTTTGTTGGGCTATAGTTTATGTTTGCATTTACCAAGATTGGTGACGCACCTTGTAACTGATCTGTAGCTCTGTTGAATGATGTAGTAAAAGCACTTCCAGATACATTGGCATATAAGTCTTGCTCAGTATGCATATATGTAAAGTTGAAACCAGCAGTAAGTTGAGCATTATCATCTTCGTCAGTGATTAGGTTTTTTCTGGCTTCTATTTCTACTCCTAAAATAGTTGCTTTATCTCCTGTTCTAAAATAACGTTGTACACCTGTTGCATCACTTGCAATAACTAAGTTTACTGGATCGTTAATTTGTTTACCAAAAGCACTTAAAGACAATACTTCTCCTCTATTGATAAACCATTCGTATTTTAAATCAATATTAAATACATCTGAAAAAGACGGGTTATCTAATAAATCTGGGTTACCGCCAATTCTTTGTGTTACACCTTCATAAACAAATGGCGCTACTTCTTTAAATTCTGGTACAGAAACTGTTTTACTAAATGTGAAACGTAAGTTTTGATCATCATTTAAAGCATATTTTAAATTTAAAGATGGTAACCAAAATGTTTCTTTAGCGTTTCTAAATTTAGGATCATTTGGATTGATGTTAATTACATCATATGATATAAACTGCTCAAAAGACTCTAAACGAATACCAGGAACAACAGTTAATTTTTCTCCTACTTGTAATACACCTCCTAAAGAAGCACCAAATACACTTAATTTACCAAAATATGTATTTTCATTTCTTCCAGGAAAATTAGCAGTAGGATATCTTGAAGGATCTACAGAATTAAATACCTCCGTGTTATAAACATTACGAAAGTTTTCAATATTTATAACAGAATCTATGTTATTTGGATCTGCGATTTCAACATTTGGAGTTAAAAAATCGTAGCCATAACGTATGTTTTCAAAATTACGCGTTTTTCTTCTTCCATTAAAACCATAGTTTAAGCTAAAATTATCAGAAACTACTTGCTCTAAATTAATTCTACTGTTCAATTCAGAATCAATAATTTTCTGAAAGTATCTTTGGTTATCAAATACAATGTTATTGTAGAAAGATGCATTTGTTGTAGGGTCATTATCTAACGAAAATTGATAATTCTCTAAACTAATTCTTCTTCTGTCTGGCTCATGAGAGAAAACGTTGTTAAAACCAATTCCCCAAGTTAATTTAAACTCTGGATCTTCGTCTGTAACATTGTAAAAGTCATGCTCACCTGTTAATTGATTTACAAAGATTAAATCTTGATTAAACTGTACATTTAATTGAAAAAAGCCTTCGTCTGTGTTTAAAATAGCATCTCTATTTTCACCTAAACCATTCACACCAAAATACCCTACTTGGTCTGATGAACTGTTTAAGAACATTGAAGTGTATTTTACTTTATGATCATCATTAATTTTATATAGTGCATTACCCATTACAGTTGTAGCTGTAGTGTACTCGTATTCTTGAGCTGTTGGGTATCTTACCTTAAATACATTTGTAAAATCTACTGCTGGCCCTTCTCTATATTCATATCCGTTTTGAAAAGATGCTGTAGCATATAAGCTTAAACGTGAATCATCTCCAAAATCAAAAGATTTACCACCACTTAAACCAATATTTAAGTTAATTGGCTCACCACCATTTTCTGGATCAATTCCATGAGATAAAACCTGTGCAAATGGGTTGTGCTCATATCTTCTAAAGAAACCTACATGACCTGTACCTTTAGTTTTCTTAAAGTCTTTACCTGCAGCCCTAGTATTTACTCCTGTACCTACAGCAACATCAAAGAAACCATCACCTTTATATTCTTTAGAAACAATGTTTACATTACCTGCAGCAAAGTCTCCATAAAATTCTGGTGAATATGCTTTACTAATAGAAACACTTTGTATTACTTCTGATTGAAATAAATTTAAATCGATATTCTTTTTGTTTACATCATTAGAAGGTAATGATAAACCGTTCATTGTTGTATTTAAATATCTATCTCCTAAACCACGCACGTAAACATTACTAGAACCTTCTTGCTTAGATACACCAGATATTTTTGATACTGCACCTGCTGCATCACTTACACCTTGCTTCGCTAATTCTTGAGAACCTATACTCTCTTTAATTACAGTGGCTTTTTTCTGCTCTAATAAAAGTGCGTTTGCATTATCTTTAGTAGTTGTTGTTTTAATTACTACATCATCTAAAGCAACACCCTCTTCAGCAGACATTATTTGATTTATAGTTACAGTTTCTCCTGCTTTAATTGTAAATGGTTTTTCAACTGCTTTATACCCTAAAAAACTAAACACTACAATGTGACTACCTGCAGGAACAGATAATGTATAATTACCATCAAAATCTGTAGTTGTACCTATAGTTGTACCTTTAATTACCACATTTGCAAATGGCAAAGGCTCATTGTTTGATTCTTTATCTGAAAGTAAACCTTTTAATGTACCCTTTTCTTGAGCATTAATAAATTGACTTAAGCATAATAAAGTTATAAATAGTATTTTCTTCATTTCTTGTAAATAAATTTTCGTTGCAAAAGTAGCTCCACATCTGTAAATTGATTGTTAGCTATAAATTATGCTTGGGTTAAAAACCTGTTAAGCAAACGTTAATGAAGAAATTGATTTAAAATAATTTTTAAACACCTTAAAACCTTAGCATTAGAAATAAAAATTATAAATTTACCTATGCAAATAGGGCATAAATTTCATAACATTAAGATAACATTATCAACTTGCTGTGTATTTAACTTTGTTGCCGAATAAAAATAATCGCCAAAAATGGGAGATCCTTATGTGTTAATGCTAGTTGCTCTAGCAGCTTTAGCTATTGTAGATTTAGTTGTAGGTGTTAGTAATGATGCTGTAAACTTTTTAAATTCTGCTATTGGTTCTAAAGCAATTTCTGTAAGAAATATTATGATTATTGCCAGTGTTGGTGTTTTCTTTGGTGCTGTATCTTCTAGTGGAATGATGGAGGTTGCTAGAAAAGGAATCTTTAACCCAAGTATGTTTGTTTTTCAAGATGTGATGTTCATTTTTATGGCAGTTATGATTACAGACATTCTACTTTTAGACCTTTTTAACTCTTTAGGTATGCCAACTTCTACTACAGTTTCTATTGTATTTGAATTGCTTGGTTCTGCTGTAGTTATTGCCTTTATTAAAATATCTCAAAATGATGCTGAAGGAATAACCGCTATTTGGAAATACATTAATTATGAAACAGCTACTGATATAATATTAGGTATTCTACTATCTGTTGTAGTTGCGTTTAGTGTTGGTGCTATTGTACAATATTTCTCTAGACTTATATACTCTTTTAACTTTGCTAGCAGACCTACCTATATTAATTCTTTATTTGGTGGTTTTGCAATTACTGCAATTACCTATTTTATTATAATTAAAGGTTTAAAGGGTACAGATTTTTACGAAAACATTGCTCATGTAATGGAGGGTAATACCATAAGCATTATTGCCATTAGCTTTGTACTTTGGACAGCTTTATCCTACTTATTAACCAAAATTTTTAAATTAAATATTCTTGTTTTAATAATAGGTATAGGTACATTTTCTCTAGCTATGGCTTTTGCAGGGAATGATTTAGTAAACTTTATTGGAGTGCCAATTGCAGCTTTAAATTCTTATGAAACCTGGAGTGTTTCTGGCGTAAGTGCAGAAACCTTTTCTATGGCAAGTTTAGCAGCTAAAGTAAAATCTAATGTGTGGTTATTACTACTTGCTGGTTTAATTATGGTTATTACTTTATGGACATCTTCTAAAGCAAAATCAGTAATTGAAACAGGCATTAACTTATCGAGACAAGGTGAAGGTCATGAAAAATTTCAACCTAATAACGTCTCTAGAGTAGTTGTACGTTTTGCTATGTTTGTAAATGTGGGTATTAATTATGTGCTTCCTGAAAAAACAAGAACATTTATCAACTCAAAATTTGAAAAACCAAGCGTAAAATTGCCAAATGACAAAACTATAGAAATGCCTGCTTTTGATTTAGTAAGAGCATCTGTAAACTTAGTTATGGCTAGTGTTTTAATTTCTATAGCAACTTCTATGAAACTACCTTTATCTACCACTTATGTAACCTTTATGGTAGCCATGGGTACTTCTCTAGCAGATAGAGCTTGGGGTCGTGAAAGTGCAGTATATAGAGTTGCTGGGGTTTTAAATGTAATTGGTGGTTGGTTTTTAACTGCTTTAGTGGCATTTGTAGCTGCAGGTATTGTTGCTTATTTAATTCATTTACATATTATTTTCATTCCAATTTTATTGGTAGTTGTAGCTGCTTTAATTACTAAGAATTCTATAGCACATAGAAAAAAAGCACAAGAAATAAAGAGAAAAACATATATAGAAAGATCTGAATTAATTACTATTAATGGTGTTATTGATGAAAGTTCTGGACACGTTTCTGAAGTTGCAACCAGAATTGAAAAATTGTATACACATGTTGTAAATGATTTGGCAAATCACGATTTAAACAAACTTAGAAAAACAGATAAGCACGTAGAAAAGTTAAACGATGAAATTGATGATTTAAAAGACAATGTTTTCTATTTCATTAAATCGTTAGATGAAACTTCTGTGCAAGCAAGTAAATTCTATATTTCAGTCTTAGGATATTTACAAGATTCAGCACAATCTATAAGTTATATTTCTAGAGCAAGTTTTAAGCATGTTAATAACAACCACAAGAATTTAAAGAAAGGTCAAATTAAAGATTTAAAGCTTATAAATAATGAATTGAGTACCATTTTAGGTATCATTTCTACTATTTTTAACGAGCGTAATTTCGATGATTTAAATCCGTTATTAATTCAAAAAAGAGAGTTATTAAGCAATGTTTCTTTATCTATAGAAAAGCAAGTTGCCAGAATTAGAACAGACGAAACGAGTCCTAAAAACACAACACTTTACTTTAGTATACTTTTAGAAACAAAAGATTTAATGAAAGCGCTTATGAACTTACTTGAAACTTACGAAGAGTTTTATTTAAGCACTAAAGTGTAATTCTTAGAACCAAAATCCTAAGTTAAATAACCAGAAATTTTGTTTTGTGTCTGGAGACCAAGCGTACTTGAGTTCTATTGGCCCAATAACGCTATTGTAGCTATAACCTGCTGCATAACCAGATTTTATGTCTCTAAACAAATCTATGTCTTTAAACACATTAGAGTCTAGCCTTGCATAGTTTGCAATAAAAGTTGCATAATGCCTATCTGCAAAACGATACCTTAAGTTTAATTCTGATTTTACATAAGAATCATCTGTAAGGTTTGCAAAATCATAACCATAAAAGCGCGAAAAATTATTAATATAGTTTTGATTATAACCCCCTAAATAAAAATCGAAAATATCAGATTCTGGATTATTAAATGTAAAACCAGCTTCATTGGTTAATTGAAAAGTTAATTTATCGAAAAAAGTAGTTGCAAAGCCCAAGGTACCTTGTGTTTGCAAAAAAGGTTTAAAATCTTTGTTATGATTTGTAGAATTCATAAACCATCTTGCTCCTAAATCTGCAAAAAATCCTTTTGTAACAAAGTATTGCTGATCATATGTATCTAGTTTAATATAACCATAAGAATTTAAATACTCGCTGTTATCTATAATGGTTTCCCCAGCATTTGAAGTAATCGTTTCTGTACTTGCCTTAATATATTTGTGCTCTAAACCAATACCAATTGCAAATTTTCTATCAAAAGTAGTTTGTAAATAGAGCTGATTAGTAATATCTGTATATTTAATATTTAAACTATTTACATCATTATCATTTGCTATAGCCAAATTGAATTTTGAGTTCGCTCTAAAATGGTCATACCTAGATCTAAGTCCGTAACTAATGTAAAAACCATTATCTACAAAATAGTTTAAATCATACCTTAAATTATCTCCTAAAATAAGGTTAACAGCAAGCATGTCATTCTTTCCAAAAAGGCGTTTATGATTGTAATTTGCTAAAACTCCAGATTTGTATAAAAAATCGTAATGAACACCCAATTTCAAGTTTGCACGTTCATTAGATTCTGTTAAATTGAAATTTAATAGGTAAGAACCATCCACTTTTTTAATGAAATTATACTCAATTTTATTATAATTTCTAGTAGCTGAAAGCAAGTAAATTCTTTTGGTAATATCTTGTCTAGACAAGCTATCGCCTTCTAAAATATTCAATTTACCAAGTACGAAAGATCTTGTATAATTGTTGTTACCCTTTAATGCAATGTCTGAAATTAACATTTTTTCTGTATGCATTTTAATTTCGGGTCTTTTCTTTTTTACAGTTTGTTTTGCTGCAATTTCTTTAAATACTTTTATGTATTTCTTTGCTGCAATTTCTCCTTTTTCTAAGATTTCTTCTTTTCTTTCAAAATCTACAACAGAGTATTCATAAATTTCTGGATGAATGTAAACATCTAGCTTTTTAATTTCTTCATCAGACTTGTTATACATTTGATAGCTAACAATTTGATTTAAAAGCGCAACAACCGAATTTATTTTATCTTTTTCAAACAGCTTCCCTTCTACATCTACACCAATTACAATATCTATTCCCTTGTCTTTCATAATACTTACAGGAAAATTATTGGCAATACCACCATCAACCAAAAGTTTATCTCCAACTTCTACAGGATTTAATAAAGAAGGAAAAGAACCACTTGCTCTTAATGCAATTGGTAACGAACCGCTTTCTAGAATAACAGGATTCCCATTTTCTACATCTGTAGCAATACAAAAGAAAGGCGTAGGTAATTTTGAAAAATCTTGATTGCCATCTAAAGAATCGAACAATTCTAAGAGTAAATTTAAAACGTTTTGACCTTTAGAAATTCCTCTTGGAAAACCGATTTTACCTTTATTTACAGGTAATGTAATTACGGTTTTTTCTCCATATTCTTTTTCGAAAAAGGTTTCTGAGCTTCTAGGAATTTTATCTCTCAATAATGTCATAAAATCTGTGTTTATAACAATATCTTCTATTTGAGCAGCAGAATACCCAGCAGCATACAAGCCACCAATAATAGCACCCATACTTGTACCAGCAATATAATCTAAATGAATGCCAGCTTTGTCTATTTCTTTTAAAACGCCAATATGTGAAAATCCTTTTGCCCCACCACCACTTAAAACCAAACCTACTTTAGGCTGATTTTGTTGTGCAAAAACAAACCAAGGAAGTAAAAAAATTAGAAACAGTTTATTTTTCATTTTCTTTTTTTGAATGATAAAAATTGTACACTTTTAATGCTCTTGCATTACCAATAACCGCTTTTAACTCATCTAAACTGGCTTCTTTTACACGTTTTGCGGACTTAAATTTACGTAATAAAGTTGTAATAGTCTGTTTACCAACATCTGGTATACTTTCTAACTCACTTTGTATAGCGCTTTTACTACGTTTGTTTCTATGAAAGGTAATACCAAATCTATGTGCTTCATTTCTTAAAAACTGTGTGATTTTTAAGGTTTCTGATTTTTTATCTAAATACAAAGGTATTGGGTCATCTGGATAATAGATTTCCTCCAAACGTTTTGCAATACCAATAATGGCTATTTTACCTCTTAATCCTAAAATTTCTAAACTTTTAACTGCAGATGATAATTGACCTTTACCACCATCAATTATAATTAGTTGAGGCAAAGATTCACCTTCAGAAAGCAACCTTTTGTATCTTCTAAAAACAACCTCTTCCATAGATGCAAAATCATCTGGGCCAACTACTGTTTTTATATTATAATGTCTATACTCTTTTTTGCTAGGTTTACCATCTCTAAAAACAACACAAGCTGCAACAGGGTTTGTACCTTGTATGTTAGAGTTATCAAAACACTCTATATGTCTTGGCTCTTCTTTTAAGCGCAAATCTGCCTTCATTTGAGCCATAATTCTTTTTACATGCCTATCAGGATCTACAATTTTAATTTGCTTTAATTGCTCTAATTTATAGTATTTGGCATTTCTTTCTGAAAGTTCTACAATGCGTTTTTTATCTCCTACCTTTGGTATAGTAACCTTTACATTCTCACCAATATTTACTTGAAATGGAACATAAATTTCTGGTGATGTTGAATTGTACCTTTGCCTAATTTCGAAAATAAACAGTTCTAACAATTCCTTGTCTGACTCTTCTAGTTTTTTCTTAATTTCTGTAGTGTGAGATTGTATGATAGAACCATTAGAGATTTTAATAAAATTGGCATAACCATGTGTTTTATCTGAAATAATCGAAAAAACATCTACGTTATTTATAGTAGGATTTACTATGGTACTTTTTGCTTGATAATTGCTTAATCTATCTAACTTTTCTTTAATTCTTTGGGCTTTTTCGAACTCCATTTTTTCTGCAAAACCCATCATCAAAGTATTTAGTCTTTCTAAACTTTCTTTAAAATTACCTTTAATAATATTTCGAATTTCTTTAATGGAATTATTATAATGGGCTTCAGTTTCTAAAGCTTCACAAGGCCCCAAACAATTGCCTAAATGATATTCTAAACAAACTTTGTATTTGCCTGTATTTATTTTTTCTCTACTTAAATCGTATTTACATGTTCTAAGTGTGTAGAGTTCTTTTATTAATTCTAATAGTGCTTTAATTGTTCTAACAGAAGTATATGGACCATAATATTCTGAGCCATCTTTAATAACTCTTCTCGTCATAAAAACTCTAGGAAAACGTTCTTTTTTAATACAAATCCAAGGGTAAGTTTTATCATCTTTTAAAAGTACATTGTACTTTGGCTTGTATTTTTTAATTAGATTATTTTCTAATAAAAGTGCGTCTGTTTCTGTATTAACTACAATATGTTTTATTGTATTAATGTTTTTTACAAGCACTCTAGTTTTTCCACTATCGTGTGTTTTTGTAAAATAAGAAGATACTCGTTTCTTTAAATTTTTTGCTTTACCAACGTAAATCAGTTTTTCTTCTTTATCAAAATATTGATAAACTCCTGGTGAAGAAGGCAGTGTTTTTATTTGAAGCTTTAAAGAAGTATTCATACACAAAAATAACTTTTATGTAGAATTAAACAGGCAAATTTGCGCTTTTATTTATTGCTACTAAATAATAAAAAAACAGGAAATATATTATGCTTCTGCAGCTTGCTTTTCTTGTTTATCTTCTTTAGGAAACGCTTGTTTGCTAAAAATAAATAATAAAGCAACTCCAATAGTTATGTAAGAATCTGCTGGGTTAAAAATGTATTGAAAGAAGGTGTACATTTCTCCACCAACAAAAGGAATCCAATCTGGTAAAACACCCTCCCAAATTGGAAAGTAGAACATATCTACCACTTTTCCGTAAAAAAACTCACCATCTGTAGTTTCTGGAAATAATGTAGCTACACTATGCTTTGGATGATCGAAAATAACACCGTAAAAAATAGAGTCTATAATATTACCTACAGCACCTGAAAATATTAAAGCAATACCAATAATTACGGCATTGTGTACTTTTCTTTTAATATTATTAGATAGCCAATAAATAATTAAACCTACAGCAAAAATTCTAAATAAGGTTAAAAACAGCTTACCTGTTTTACCACCAAATTCAAAACCCATTGCCATACCATTATTCTCTACAAAATGAATTCGAAACCAATCGAAAACTAAAACCTCTTCTCCTAAAATAAAATTAGTTTTTACGTAGATTTTAATAACTTGATCTAATATAATCGCAATTAGAATAGTAAGAATAGCTAGTGCTTTTTTAGACATTTTATTATTTTTAAAGTCACAAAAATAGTAATATTATTATGTTTATTGTGTGGTTAAGAAAATATTAGCTTTTAAAGAGTTTATTGTAGTTTCTTCTTTAGATGTATTTACAACCTTTTCATACTCTTTTTCTTTTTGTACACCATTAACCATAATTTTTCCAGACTTAGAAAATACCTTATAATTTGTGTATTTTAAATTGGCATAAACATTGCCTGAATACAGTTTTAAAATTAAGTTAGCTTTTACAGTATTGAGCTTTACAATACCATTGTCTAAATAAACTGCTAAATCATTTTGTAAACTTTTGCTTTCTACATCTACATTTTCACCAAAAATGTATACTTTTTTACCTTTTGGTATTTTTACTATTGCTGTAGCTCTTTGCAAGCGTTTTGTTATAAACTTTCTAAAGATTACTTCTCTAGTTTCTGTGCCTTCAAAATCAAAATTAACGGCTACCCTTTTATCATCTGCAGTAATTTTAATAAGCTGTTCATCGTAACTTTTTGCTTCTAAAATTACTTCTATAAATTCTGTAGATGAATTTTCGAGAATAATATTGTCCAATCCTTTTGTGTAAACAGTAATTTCTGCTGCATTTGTTTGCAGTTTTTTCATCACTTTTTTCTGCGAAAACATCACAGTAGTTAAACTTATTAAAAGGAGTAGAAAAGTATTTTTCATAAAAAAAGCTTCTTGAAAAGAAGCTTTATAAATTTTTTAGTAATTATTACTGAGCTCTTTTAGCCTCAATACTTAAAGTAGCATGTGGTACTAATTTTAAACGCTCTTTCTGAATTAATTTACCAGTAACTCTACAAACACCATAGGTTCCGTTTTCGATTCTTAACAACGCGTTTTTTAAATCCCTAATAAATTTTTCTTGTCTTATTGCCAATTGTACATTTGCTTCTTTATTCATTACATCAGAACCTTCATCAAAAGATTTGAATGATGATAAAGTATCATCTGTACCATTATTTGCATCATTTTTATAAGCTGCTCTCAACAACTCCAAATCTTCATTTGCTCTTGCAATTTTCTTTTCGATGATTGCTTTAAATTCTTTAAGATCTTCTTCAGAATATTTTACTTTAACATCTGGCATGTTTCTAAATTTTTTCGATTAATATTTTACTTTCAATGGCATCAAACTCAATGTTTGTACCTTCTTCTAACTCATCTACAAAAACCAATTCTTGGGTTAATGTTTCACTCATAATGTAGTCTTTATTATCAGTTATAGATTGTTGTAAATTATCGAAATTTAAAACTGTTAGTTTAATTTTATCTGTTACTTCTAGACCTGCATCTTTACGTGCATTTTGAATTCTGTTTACCAGTTCTCTTGCTACACCTTCTTTACGCAAATCTTCAGTTATGGTAACATCTAATGCAACTGTTAATGAACCTTCATTCGCTACCAACCAACCTTCTATATCCTTAGATGAAATTTCTACATCTGAGGCATCTAAAATAATATTTTTACCATTAAGTTCTATAGTAATGTTTTTATCTTTTTCTATTTTGTTAATATCTTCTTGAGTAAACTTCTGAACTTCAGCTGCTATAAAACGCATGTCTTTACCAAACTTAGGACCCAATGCTTTAAAATTAGGTTTGATTTGTTTGATTAAAATATCTGAAGCGTCTTCCATTAACTGAATTTCTTTAATATTTACCTCGTGTTTTATTAAGTTTTCTACTGCTAAAATTTCTTCTTTCTGCTGAGCACTATCAACAGGAATCATAATTTTTTGCAATGGCTGACGAACTTTTATCTTTTCTTTTGCTCTAAGTGATAATACTAAAGATGATATTGTTTGTGCGTTTTCCATTTTACGCTCTAAACTTTTATCGACAAAGCTTTCATCGAACTTAGGGAAATCTGATAAATGGATGCTTTCTGATTGCTCTTTTTGTGTTACCGAATTTAAATCTTGATACAAGCGATCCATAAAAAACGGTGCAATTGGTGCTGCTAATTTTGCAACAGTCGTCATACACGTATACAAAGTTTGGTAAGCAGAAATTTTATCTGTTTCGTAAGTACCTTTCCAAAAACGTCTTCTACTTAAACGTACATACCAGTTACTTAAGTATTCTTGAGTAAAATCTGATATTGCTCTTGCAGCTCTTGTTGGCTCATAATCTGAATAAAATTTATCTACTTTATTAATTAAAGTATGTAATTCAGATAAAATCCATCTGTCTAATTCTGGTCTTTCATTTAAAGCAATATCTGCTTCTTTATATGCAAAACCATCAATATTGGTATATAAACTAAAGAAAGAATAGGTGTTGTATAATGTTCCAAAAAACTTACGTTTTACTTCTTCTATACCTTCTAAATCGAATTTTAAATTATCCCAAGGATTGGCATTAGAGATCATATACCATCTTGTGGCATCTGCACCATAAGTGGATAGAGTTGTAAATGGATCTGCTGCATTGCCTAAACGTTTAGACATTTTATGACCGTTTTTGTCTAACACTAAACCATTAGATACCACATTTTTATAAGCAACATCATCAAAAATCATAGTGGCTATTGCATGTAAAGTATAGAACCAACCACGTGTTTGATCTACACCTTCTGCAATAAAATCTGCCTTTCTCCAAGTAGTATCTACCAATTCTTTATTCTGAAAAGGATAATGCCATTGAGCATAAGGCATAGAACCAGAATCGAACCAAACATCTATTAAGTCAGATTCACGTTTCATTGGTTTACCTGTTGATGAAACTAGTGTAATATCATCTACAATATTTTTATGCAAATCTATTTTCGCATAATTTTCATCAGACATGTTACCTACCTCGAAATCTTCAAAAATATCTTTATCTAAAACTCCAGCTTTTATAGCTTTTGCCATTTCTGATTTTAGTTCTTCTACAGAACCAATACAGATTTCTTCTTTACCATCTTCTGTTCTCCAAATTGGCAATGGAATTCCCCAATAACGAGATCTAGATAGATTCCAATCGTTTGCGTTTGCCAACCAATTTCCAAAACGACCAGTTCCTGTAGATTCTGGTTTCCAGTTTATGGTTTTATTTAGTTCGTGCATTCTATCTTTTACATCAGTAATTTTGATGAACCAAGAATCTAATGGATAATATAAAATTGGCTTGTCTGTTCTCCAACAATTTGGGTAACTGTGCTTGTATTTTTCTACTTTAAACGCTTTGTTTTCGTTCTTTAATTTAAGACCTAAACGTTCATCTACAGATAAATACTGCTTCTGATTTTTTAGTACGTCTTTTAACTTTTCTTGCTGTACTTTTAATTCTTCTGCAAGATCATCTTCTGTTAAATATTCAGATTTTACATATTCATTTGCAAAACCATAAACATCATCTTTTACTTCTGGTCTAAATTTACCTTGTAAATCTACTAACGGAACTAAATTATCATTCTCGTCTTTCACCAATAATGGTGGAATTTCTGGTGATGCTTGCTTAGAAACTAAAGCATCATCTGCTCCAAAAGTTGGTGCTGTGTGTACAATTCCTGTACCATCTTCTGTGGTAACAAAATCTCCAGAAATTACTCTAAACGCATCTTGAGGATTATCGTTTGGCAAAGCATAATCTAGCAATTGCTCGTATTTTATGCCTACTAAATCTTTACCAATAAATTCTTTTACAACAAAATATGGTATTTTTTTATCGCCTTTATTGTAGTCTTGTAATGCTTCTCTGTTTTCTACTTCAAATGCATTTTTACCTCCAAATTGCTTGCTAATTAAATTTTTAGCCAACACTACTTTTACAGGTTCAAATGTATATTGATTAAACGTATCTACAAGAACATAGTCTATTTTTGGGCCAACAGTTAATGCTGTGTTACTTGGCAATGTCCAAGGTGTGGTTGTCCAAGCTATAAAATTGATATCACCTTCGTTTTGTAAAAAATCTGGTAGAGTATCATTTATAGCTTTAAACTGTGCAACAACAGTTGTATCTGTAACATCTTGGTAAGTACCTGGCTGATTTAATTCGTGAGAACTTAATCCTGTACCTGCTTTTGGTGAATAAGGCTGAATTGTATAGCCTTTGTAGATTAATTCTTTGTTATAAATCTGTTTTAACAACCACCAAACAGATTCCATATATTTTGGTTCATAGGTAATGTATGGGTCTTCCATATCTACCCAATACCCCATTTTCTGAGTTAAATCGTTCCAGATATCTGTATATCTCATAACCGCTTTTCTACAAGCTGCATTATAATCTTCTACAGATATTTTTTTACCAATATCTTCTTTAGTAATTCCTAATTCTTTTTCTACACCAAGTTCTATAGGTAAACCATGAGTATCCCAACCAGCTTTTCTTTTTACCTGAAAACCTTTCATGGTTTTATATCTAGGAAAAATATCTTTAATAGCTCTTGCCAAAACATGGTGAACTCCTGGTAAACCATTTGCTGATGGTGGACCTTCAAAAAATATAAAAGGTTCTGCACCTTCTCTAGATGTAATGCTTTTTTCGAATATATTATTCTCTTGCCAAGAATTTAAGATTTCTTCTGCTACTTTTGGTAAATCTAGTCCTTTGTATTCAGGAAATTTCATCTGGATTTTTTTTATTTTAATTCATGATGCGCTTTCAACTTTTATCATTTTAGAAACTTACAATGTGATCATCATAAAGCTCTAAAAATTAAAGTTTTCGCTTTCATTTAGGCTCATTTTTAATGAGACTGCGAAATTAAGGATTTTCTAGTAATTTTTAAGTGTGGTTACTTAAAATTAAAGTTTACTTGTTTTAAGAGAAATCTTTAACTTTTTCGTAATAAATTATAGGTTACATTCCACGTTCACTTTTAATGTTTTCGTAGGCTGTTTGTATGCTTTGAAATTTTTCTTTTGCACCTTTTATATGTTCTTCACCCAAATCTTGTACTTTATCTGGATGGTATTTTTTTACCATCTTTCTGTAGGCAGATTTAACCTCATCATTTGTGGCACTTTTAGTAATTTCTAAAATTTTATAAGCATTATCAGATTCGTTATAAAACATGGCTTTAATAGATTCATAATCACTTTGATTAATGTATAAATAGCCAGCAATTTTACGTATTTCTTCTACCTCTTTTTCGGTTACAAATTCATCTGCTTTAGCAATACCAAATAAAAAGTGTAACAATTGCAAACGTGCAGAATGAGACATGTGTTCTCTAATCTGTATACAAACCTGACGTGCAGAAATTTGCTTTTTTACAATTCCTTTGAACAATTTAAAAGCATTATTTGCTCTTTGTTTACCATACATTTTTAAAAATTGACTACGAACAAAATCTAATTCGCGTTTATCTATTTTTCCATCAGATTTTATAACAATAGAAGCTAATACTAAAAGACTCATTTCAAAATCTCCAGATTGTGTATTGGCCCTTCTAAAATTACCTTTTGGTTTACGATCTCTTTTGTAATCTATTTGTTCTTGCTTAAATTCGTCTAATGTAAAACCATCTACAAAGCTACCAATTGCAAAACCTATTGCTGCACCTATTGGGCCTCCTAAAGTAAAACCTAAACCTGCTCCTAACCACTTAGAAAAATTACTCATCTTCTTTTTAAAATTTAGCTTCAAATATAAACAAACGTTAGGATTATTGTTGGTAATTTTAGGCATCAATTTAATTGATAAACACATAGTCAGAAGAATTATTTTGAAGTTGAATTTTGCTTTAATATTGATTATATTTGCAACCTAAATAATTAATTATGTATCCAGAAGAATTAGTAAAACCAATGCGTGATGAGTTAATTAACGCTGGTTTTGAAGCATTATATACAAGTGAAGATGTTGAAAACGCAATGTCTAAAGAAGGTACTACTTTAGTAATGGTAAACTCTGTTTGTGGTTGTGCTGCTGGTACTGCTAGACCAGGAGCAATTGCTTCTTTAGGTGCAGACAAAACACCAACCAATTTAACAACAGTTTTTGCTGGTGTAGAAAAAGAATCTACTCAAAAAGCAAGAGAATTTATGATTCCTTTTCCACCTTCATCACCTGCAATTGCCTTATTTAAAGATGGTAATTTGGTGCACATGTTAGAAAGACATCATATTGAAGGACGTTCTGCACAAATGATTGCACAAAATTTAGCTGCTGCTTACGAAGAGCACTGTTAATCTTTACGTATTAAGAAACAAATCAAAATCCACTTTCTATAAAGTGGATTTTGTATTTTTATCAAATAAATTATGGCTTCTCAATATTCTACTTACACAAAACCTGAACTAGAAAAGAAATTAAAAAAACAAAGAGCAATCTTATTTATTCAGGGCTTTTTAGTTTTTCTAATGATCATTTTTGCTGTTTTTTCTACTGCAGAAAAAGGCGTTACCTTTCATACCTTTTTACCCTTATTTTTTGCTCCAATGTTTTTTGTAATGTACTTTGAGTTTACAAAAATTAAAAAAGAACTACGCTTAAGAAATTAAAAATGAATCAAGAAGAAGTTATACAAAATACCATCGAATTTGTAAAAGAAGAACTAAAAGATGCAGAAGGTGGCCATGATTGGTTTCATATAGAGCGCGTTTTTAGAAATACTTTGTTAATTGCACAAGATGAAAAAGTAAATGTGCTTGTAGTTTCTTTAGCTGCTTTATTACATGATATTGCAGATCCTAAGTTTCATAATGGAAATGAAAAACTAGGCCCTAAGAAAGCTACTAAATTTTTAATTGAACAAAAAGTACCTAAAGAAATTGGTATACATGTAGTTAATATTATTAAAAACATCTCTTTTAAAAATTCTTTAGAGCACAATAAAAACCAGTTTAATTCTAAAGAATTACAGGTTGTGCAAGATGCAGACAGGCTAGATGCTATTGGTGCTATTGGTATTGCACGTTGTTTTAATTACGGTGGCTTTAAAAATAGAGCATTGTATGATCCTCAAATACAGCCAAATTTAAATATGACTA
Source organism: Polaribacter sp. P097 (assembly GCF_036864555.1). Taxonomy (NCBI): domain Bacteria; kingdom Pseudomonadati; phylum Bacteroidota; class Flavobacteriia; order Flavobacteriales; family Flavobacteriaceae; genus Polaribacter; species Polaribacter sp. P097. The sequence goes on from NZ_JAZETJ010000001.1 coordinate 840,466, forward strand.
AAGAAGAGTATAAAAATTCTAAAGCCCCAACAATCAATCATTTTTACGAAAAGTTATTGCTTTTAAAAGACGAAATGAACACTGAAACTGGCAAAAAAATTGCAGAAAACAGACATCAATATATGGAAGGGTTTTTAAAACAATTCTATAATGAGTGGAATGGTAAATTAGAACTTTAATTTTCTTCTACTACCTCTAAAGCTGTAATTTTATATTCTAAGATTTCTAGTTCTTTACCAGATTCTATAATTTGCTCTACACTTAAATTGTTGTTATCATTAATAAATGCTTTAAGCTCTTTACTTTTAAAAGTATAGTACTCTAAGGCTTTTTTAATATTTTTTTCTGAAGATAAGGCCATTGTTTATTGTATTAAGTCTTTCATTTCACTTCTATAAATAGAGGCACTTTTACCTGTAAACTCTTTAAATAGTTTATTGAAATGAGAAAAATTATTAAAACCACATTCAAAACTTACATCTGTAATACTCATATTACTTTCTGCTAATAATTTTGTTGCATGTACTACTCTATACTCGTTAACCAATTTTGTAAAAGTTTTACCTGTTGTCTTTTTAAAATATCTGCAAAAAGCAGGTACTGTCATACTTACAAGTTCTGCAATTTCATCTAAACTAATGTGTTCTTTAAAATTTTTGTTGATGTGTTTGTACACCATTTCTATTTTATCACTGTCTTGATGTGTGCTTTCAAAAGCATAACCATTGGCATTTAACAATGTATAATCGTCTGTGGTTGCTAAATCATTTAAGATTTCTATAAAAGAGGTAATTCTTGTTGCACCTTCTAACTCAACCAGCTTTTCAATTTTAGCACCAATTCTTTGCTTTATTTCGATGTTAAAACGAATTCCTTTTTTTGCGCGCTCAAAAAGAGCATCAATAGCAGCCATCTCTGGAATTTTAAAAAAATCTTTTCCTAAAAAATCTGGTAAAAACTGAATTAATGTTTCTGAACCATTTGTAGTTAAACGATCTATATACCCAATATGTGGCAAATTAGAACCTATTAATACTAACTGACTATTATTAAAGTAACTTAAGTGATTACCAATATGTCTTTTCCCTTTTCCCTTATTAACATATACCAGCTCAATCTCTGGATGAAAATGCCAAAAAGGAACATTGGTCTTTAAGAACTCCTCATGTTTTTTTACCAACAATGAACTACCAAAATTGGGCGTAATTTTTTCTAATGTTGGTTTCTTCTGTATCATGATGCAAAAATACAACACATAAATAAGACTATCTATATAAAATTATCAATATTCTATGCTAAATTAACTTAACATCTAATTAACATAGTTAATTTTGTTAATTTAGCATATAAAATAGCCAATTCTGTTGTTTTTCAGACTGTATTTCACCTGTAACTTTGCACAAAAATAAATACAACAAAAATTAAAACTGTATTTATAAAAATTAAAAAGCATTTCAAAAATTAGATATTAATACTCTAATAATTAAATGTTTACAAAATAGAATTAAAACAATTTAACTAAATACAATAAGTTATGAAGTCAATTAAAACAAGAGTACTAGTAGTAGTTTTTATGTTGGGAACATTGGTAAACTACGCAAACAACACGAATTTAGAAACTAACTTAGATGCAAAGAAAATTAAGGTTGCATTTAAAGATGCTAAGAAAGGTCATCAATTAATTATTAAAAACAGTGCAGGTGTAATTTTACATACTGAAGAAGTTGAAAAGAAAGGTGATTTAGTAAAAGTATTTGATTTTTCTAAATTAGAAAATGGAAATTATACTTTAGAGTTAGAAAAAGATTTTGAAATTATTATTAAGTCTGTTAAGGTAAAAGAAACTGAAATTATTTTTGATGAAGCATCAGAAAGAAAAATCTTTAAGCCAGTTGTAAGAAACGAAGCAAACACTTTAATGATTAGCAAAATAGCTTTTGATAAAAAGCCTTTACAAGTTACTTTGTTCTTTAATGATGAAATAATTCTTTCTGAAACTGTTGTTTCTGAAACAATTTTAAACCGAGTTTACAAATTAGACAACGAACAAAAAGGAGAGTATAAAGTAATTATTAGAAATAATAATAGAAGTTATACAAACCAGTTTAAAATCTAATTTTCTACTTTTCGCCAAAAGAAGAACGAGCCTAAAAAGGCTCGTTTTTTTTTATCTATTTGTTTGGAAAATTAGGCTTTCTTTTTTCTAAAAATGCAGTTGTACCTTCCTTAAAATCTTCGGTACCAAAGCAATTACCAAACTCTTCTATTTCTACATCATAACCATTTACACCTTCTATGTAATTGGCGTTAATAGCTTTGATAGCTCCTGAAATAGCTACTGAAGAGTTTCTTAAAATTTTGCTGGCTAATTTGTTGGCTAAAGGCAACAATTCTTCTTGAGTGGTTACATGGTTTACCAAACCTAAACTTAATGCTTCATCAGCAGAAATCATTCCTGCAGTCATAACCATTTCCATAGCTTTACCTTTACCCACTAATTGAGATAAACGTTGTGTGCCTCCATAACCAGGAATTACTCCTAAAGATACTTCAGGTAAACCCATTTTAGCATTGTCTGAAGCTACTCTAAAATGACAAGACATGGCCAATTCTAAACCACCTCCTAAAGCAAAACCATTAACAGCCGCAATTACTGGTTTTGATAAGTTTTCTACTAAATTGAATAATATTTCTTGACCCTTTCTTGCTAATACTCCACCTTCTTCTACAGAAAAATTAGCAAACTCAGAAATATCTGCACCTGCTACAAATGCTTTCTCTCCAGAACCTGTTAAAATTATAACTTTAATAGCTTCGTCGTTTTCTAATTCTGTAAAAGCATTACTTAATTCTGTAATAGTTTCTTTATTAAGCGCATTTAACTTTTTTGGCCTATTGATAGTAACTTGTGCTAAAGCATCATTTTTATCTACTAAAATGTTGTTGAAACTCATTTTATATATTTTAAATTATTCTTTTGATTATTTTTATTCTTTAGGCAAAATTACTGTAAACACAGTACCTTCCCCAACTCTCGAAGTAAATGAAATTGAACCATCATAGGCTTCTATGATATTTTTTATCATACCTAAACCAAGACCCATACCACTTGTTTTTGTTGTAAATTTTGGTTCAAAAATTAGGTCTTTTACCTCTTCAGAAATTCCTTTACCATTATCAGATACTAAAATAGTTACATTTTTATTATCAGAAATAACTTTAACTTCTATTAACGGATTTTCTTCTTTATCTGTTGCCTGTGTTGCATTTTTAACCAGATTATTTACAATTCTAATTAACTGTGTTTTATCTAGGTTTGCATAAATTTCATCTTCACTTGGCAAATACCTAATAGAATCCTCATTAAAAATATCTAAAGCCAACTTTACAACACTTACCACATTTATTCGTTCTCTTTTCTGACTTGGCATTTTCGCAAAATCCGAAAATGCAGAGGCAATAGAACTCATAACATCTATTTGCTGAATAAGTGTTTGACTATATTCTGCCAACTTTTCTTTAATATTTTCATCATCAGGATTAAACTTACGTTCAAAACTCTGTACAGAAAGTCTCATTGGAGTTAACGGATTTTTTATTTCATGAGCTACCTGCTTTGCCATTTCTCTCCATGCTTGCTCACGTTCACTCCTAGCTAATTTAGCTGCACTTTCCTCTAGCTGATCTATCATACTATTATAAGCATCTACCAAAACCTCAATTTCTGAACTAGCTGACCCCAACATAATTTTTTCGTTTCTCTCATTTAAACGAGTCTGCTGCATTTTATCAGAAATGGTTTGTATAGATCTTGTAATGTAACTTGATAAAAAATAAGCCAGTGCAATTGCTATAAAAAACATTAAAATATAAACTAGACTCAGTCTTTGAATAAACTCCTCTAATTCTTCTTCTATTTCTGTATTGTCTTGTGTAAATTGTAGTTCTACAATTCCTATTCTTTTAAATTTTGGGTCGTTTATGTATGTATACGAAGTTTCATAACCCATACCATCTTCCATTACTAATGGCAACAGAATTCTATTACTAGAATTTTGAGAAAGTTTGTTTAATACATCATAAGTTAAAGGTTTTGTTTTGATGGTTTCAAAAGCATTCTTTTTTGATGAAACCAACAAATTACCATGCAAATCAAAAATGGAAACATTTAATTTGTTGATAGAAGATATTTCGTAAATACGATCTTGAAAAATCTTTGCTAAGTTCTCTGTATTAACTGGGTAAGTAGTTTTGTTGGTAAGTTCTAAATTTATGGTTTCTAATGTAGTAGCCTCTTTACGCTCAAAACGCTTTATATTGTAGTCTTTTGTTTGCTCATCATACTGAATTACTGTAACTACTAATATTAAGATTGATGCTAAAAGCACCAAAAGTATCATACTTAGAAAAATACGTATTTTTAAAGAAATATTTTTTAGTTTAAACAACCTTATTGTATTTTAATTTGTTTTGTTTTCATTAAAAGAGCATCATCAAATTCGCCATCATTATCCCAATCAAATTTACTTTTAGCAGTAAAACCTTCTTCTGTTTTTTCTATGTGATACCCTACTTTTATATCTCTATTATTGTAAAAAAAATCTACAAATAGAGAATCGTTTTCTACACTCCAATTCCCTGAAGACTCAGAGATTTTTTCTCCTTTTAAATTTACAAACCAAGCTTTAAAGGTACCATCTGCATTATAGGTAGATTGTGCTATTAATTCTGGGTTATTTTCAAATTTATCTTCATAAACATACAAAGAATCTGATTTCTCATAAGTTGGCATTTCTATTTTCATATACGTTGTTTGCCAAGAGTTAACCATATAATCTTCTGTTGTTATTTCTTTTTTACAAGCAACAATAAGTGTTCCAAAAAATAAAAAGTAGAATAAAGATTTAAATTTCATGTTTAATAGTTTTAAGCTACAAGATATTATAAATAATAAACTAGTCTTTTGCTAAAGGTAAAAATAGTTGCCTAAACTTTATAATTAATGGTATTCCTCTAGCCATAATCCATAATGTAAAAGCAATCCAAATGGCTGTAAGTTTTAAATCGAGATAATCAAAAAATAGTAATGTTGGTATAAATACAAGCCCTGTAGAGAATAATAATACATTTCTTAAATATTTCATTTTACCCATTCCTTTAAACATTCCATCAAAAATAAATGTAATTGCACTTATGGGTTGGGTTAATAGAACTATCCAAAAAACATTATAAAACTGAGTGAGTACTTCTGGTTCTTTTGTGAAAATTTCACCTATAAAATTGTAAAAAACAAACCCAACTAAGGCAATTATTGATCCTGTTGAAATTCCGTATTTGAACAATTTAGTACTTAATTCTACTAAAGTTTTGTAGTTTTTTGCACCAAGTAATTTTCCTGATAATATATTACCTGCACTCGAATAACCATCTATCATAAAAGCACCCAAAAGCCAAATATTTATACCAATAGTATAAGCTGCAATATAAGCTGGGCCATAATCTGTAGCATAAGAAGTTGCAAAATATAAAGCTGTATTTAAGGCAAGTGTTCTAATAAAAAGATTGCCAATCATCCCTAATAAATTGGGGATTTCTGTATGAAAAGGCAAGGAGAATTTTAACGAAATTGTTGTCTTTTTTATCAATAAAACTACTGCAATTACAGCCATAGTAATTTGAGCTATTACACTTGCATAAGCTGCTCCTTGAATTTGCATTGCAGGTACATAACCTTCTATACCATAAACAAAAATTAAATCTAAGACAATGTTTAAAAGAGCACCAATTATAGCAATAATCATAGGATAAAAAGTGTTCTGTAAACCTCTAAAAACTCCGAAAATTGCGAATACAAATAATGAAAATGGAAATCCAAAAATTCTGATTTTAAAGTAAGTTATACAGTATTCTAAAACTTGTCCAGATGCATTATAAAACTGAAAAATTTGTTTTGCAAAAGGATAACTAATAGCCAAAATACATAAGCTACCAGTTATTATTATAGCAATAGCTTGTATGGGTAATTTCTGAATTTGATCTATTTTATTAGCACCTACATATTGTGAAATAATAGAAGATATTGCACTTCTAATTTGTCCAAAAACCCAAATTAGCATAGAAATAAAAGCACCAACAATACCTACAGCTGCCAAGCTTTCTGTAGCATTTTCATCTATATTACCAATAATTGCAGTATCTGTAATCGATAAAAGTGGTTCGGCAATACCAGCAATTAAGGCAGGAATTGCCAATCTATTAATGTTTTTAAAACTAATATCTGCCTTCAAAACGTTGCTTTTTCACAAAGGTACATATCTAAAAACGAGAACTGCTTTTACTTTTTAAAAAATGAGTAACTTTGTTTTAAAATTAAATTGATTATGCAAAATATTCTAGTACCCATAGGTTTTACAGAGAATGCTTTAAACACTTTACAATATGCAATAGATTTCGCTTCAGAAATTAACGCAAAAGTTTTTGTTTTTAGGGCTTACAGCTCACAATCTAAAGCTGGTACTATGATTAATCTTGATAAAATCATAGAGCGTGAAACCAATCTATATTTAAGAACTATGGTTAATGCTTCAGATACTAAAGATGTAAAAATTCAATTAATTTCTGCTAAAGGATCTTTGATAGATAGCGTAGAAAGTATTAATGAAGAATTAGGTATAGACCTAATAATAGTTGGCGCCAAAAGTAATTCTATTAAAGAAGAATTATTCTTAGGTAAAACTGCTGGTAGCTTGGTAAAACAAACAGAATTACCATTATTAACAGTACCTGAAGGATACAAATACAAACCTGTAAAAAACATATTAACTGCTTTTAAATCAGGAAATATTAATAGTAAAACCGCACTAAAACCTTTACAGTTTATAGCTGATAAATTTTCGGCAAAAGTGAATTTACTATTGGTAAAAACACCTAACTATACAGAAGAAGATTTGGTTATAAATGACGAATTAGCAAAACTTCAAAGTACGTTAACTACAACAGAAAACGCTACTACTTTTCAAGGTGTTTTAGAACACATAAATACTCACAACCCAGATATGCTTTGCGTATTTAGACGTAAAAGAGGATTCTTTAAAAAGCTTTGGGAAAAAAGCACCATTTTAAAAGAAGAGTTTTTTACAAACGTGCCTTTACTCGTTCTTAAAGGTAAATAGGTTTAGTACTTTAAATCTGCAGGTTCTAAAAACTCTTGCTCCATATTATAAATTTCTAGCAGGTACTCTTTTAATTGGGCAATAAATTCCTCTAACCTTTCTTGGGTGATATTTGTTTCTGGATTTTTATAGCTTGATGAAAAATTGATACTTAAAAAACCTTCGTTTAAATTCTTAAACGAATAAATTCCGCCTTTTAAATTTTTAGTGAAATCGAAATTTTTGCTTTTTGTATATAGAAAAGCGTACAATAAAACCTGAATTGCTTTATACTGTTCTTTTTCTCTAAGGGCATTAAAATCTAAAACCTTTAATTCAGGCGATTTTACCATACCAGATTTGTAATCTATGATACGTAATTCTCCATTCAACTCATCAACTCTATCTACATTACCATGCAATTTTATAAGAAAATCTAAACCATCTACTGTAATTTGTGCAGATAAATTTTCTTCTGTTGCCACAATTTTAAGTTGATTATTTTTATCCTTTAATAGTAATCTTTCTTTTGTTAGAAAATTAGCCACAAATCGATTTGCAACCTCAAAAATTAACCGATTTTTACCTGTAGAAATATCACCATTTTTAAATTCAATTTTAAAATACTTTATTATCAAATCTTTGGCTATTTTTTGCATTTCCTCAACATTTTCTTCTTGCAAAAATTTACCTACAAAAGGTTTGTAAAGCTCGTCTAAAGTTTCGTGCACAATAGTACCTAATGTATTGTAAGCAACAGTTTCTTCAACATCATCAAACTCTTTAATTTTTAATATTTTCTGTTTGTAAAAAGCAATTGGATTGTATAGGTAATTAGTTAATGATGAAGGCGAAAAACCAGATTTTGCAATCTCTTTTAACCTTTCTAGGACATCATTATTTTTAGCTACTTGCTTTAATGCTGTGTGTTGTGCAACTACTTTTGGTGATACTATTTTATGAACAATATCTGTTCTTAGCATTTCTAATTGGGTTACAAACCTACTTTTTTCTCCACTTCCAAATACATCATGTTCTGTATTGTATAATATGTAGACGTTTTTTGCTCTTTGCATCAACCTAAAAAAATGATACGAAAATATGGCATCTTTTTCTCTATAAGTTGGCAAACCAAATTCAATTTTTACATCAAAAGGAATAAAAGAGTTTTGCTGACTGCTAGCAGGTAAAACACCTTCGTTTGCTGATGTTAAAATTACATTTTCAAAATCTAAAACACGTGTTTCTAACATCCCCATTAATTGTAAGCCTTTTAAAGGTTCTCCTTGAAAAGACAAACTATCTGAATCTATAAGTTGTTTAAAAAATTGCGATAAAGTTTTTAAATCTGTGAAGTATTCAAACTCAGTTTGTAATGTTTTAAGTTGTGTAAAAGCAGTATAAAAACGAAATAAATATTCTTTTTCTAAGGTATTTACCTCTACTTTTAAAACATCGATTAATGCTAATATTTGATTTATAAAATCGGCAACCGAAATAAATGGTTTAAATAAATTATGAATTACATTTTTAATAGAACCATCTTCATTTTTGAGCAATAGCTCAATATCACTCTCCGTTATAAAAGTTTGATTATTCTTGGCTATTTGCGTTGTAAAAACGTCAACAGAGCTCAGTAATTTATAAATAGATTGATGTTTTAAAAAGCGTATAACATCTTTATAGTAAAACTGATTTAAAGTTGTTTTTTGTAACTTTTCTTGAGAGGTGTACAATTGAAAAATTGCAAATAATAAACTCGTAGTTGGTACATCTTTTAAAGGATAACCCATTGTTATATTAATTGCATTGATAGCTTTTGGTAAGGAATTTAAGGTAATTGGTAACAAGGTTTCATCTGCCAATACTAATGCTGTATTCGCGAAACTTGGCATTTCTTCTAAAATTTCTCCTACATATTTTATTTGAGTAGTATTTTTAGCTGCGCCTATTACCTTAATGTTTTTTGTGTTTGAAAAGGAATTACCTATAGTTTTTAACTGATTTTTCTCAAAATATTTCCATTCACTTTTATATTTTCTTATAAACTTTCCTGCTTGATGGTTGCTGTTAAAAAAAGCCTCATCTATGTCCCAATAAATTTCTGAATTACCTAATTCTAATACTTTTTGAAAAAGTTTTTCTTCTGATTTATTTAGAGCATTAAAGCCAATGAAAAAGAATTTTTTATTCCTGTTTTGAGATAAAAAATGGTCTATTTTTTTTACAGCCTCTCTATACATTAAACCCTGATAGCCAATATTTTTATCAACTAAAAAAGCATAAAACGCATCATAATAAACATTCAGTTTTTCTAAGAAAGAATAATGGTCTTTAATTAAATCTGTTTCTTTAAAAGTACCTTTTACAGACCATTTTCTAAGGCGTTCAATATCTCTTAAATAGATAAAGATGTCTTTTGTATTTACTAAATGCTGATCTAATTCATTAAAATCTTGCAATACAGTTAGTGCCCAAGAAGAAAAAACATCAAAAGCATCTGCATTTTTCTCTACACTTTTATAAATACTATAAAAATGAAATAATAACTGAATATTATCTGCTTTTTGCACCCCAGAAACTTGCTGAATAAACTGCTCTATATTTAAAATTTCTGGTAAAAAACCAACAGAAATTTTATTTTTAAATTCTTGTTTTACAAATACTTTTGCTCTTTGTGATGGCAAAATAAAAACCACATCTTCAAACGTTTGTGTAGTTTGTAAAATATCGTCTAAAGTTTCTGAAATAAAAGATTGCATAGCCTTTTTTTGGTTTTCTAAATTACAAAAACTTACATTTATAGTTCTGTAAACCTTAATTTTATTTTAATGAAAAACGAATTACATGTAGCTGGAATACAAGCAGATTTAATTTGGGAAAATCCAGCTGAAAATTTAAAATGTTTTGAGGATAAAATTAAAAACTTATCTACTAATACAGATTTAGTAGTTTTACCTGAAATGTTTACTACAGGGTTTACAATGCAACCAAAAAATGTTGCTGAATCTATGAACGGTTTAAGCATTACTTGGATGAAGAAAATGGCAAATGAATATGATATTGCTATTACAGGAAGTTTGGTTATTGAAGATGGTAATCAGTTTTATAATAGGTTAGTTTTTATACAACCCTCAGGTAAAATTGATGTTTATGACAAAAGGCATTCATTTACTTTGGCAGGTGAACATAAGGTGTATTCATCAGGAACTGAAAGGATAATTATAGATTTTAAAGGATGGAAAATATGCCCACTAATTTGTTATGATTTAAGGTTTCCTGTTTGGGCAAGAAATACTGAAAATTATGACATCCTAATTTATATGGCTAATTGGCCTGATACAAGAATTAAAGCTTGGAGAACGCTTTTAAAAGCACGTGCAATAGAAAACATGAGTTATACAATTGGCGTAAATAGAACTGGGCTAGATGCTAATAACTATCAATATTCTGGAAGTTCTTTAATTGTAGATTGTTTAGGTGAAACACTTTCTAATTTAGCTGAAAATGAAGTTGGAATTATTTCTGCTATTTTAAAGAAAGATCATCAAAATAAGGTTAGAAATAAACTTGGTTTTTTAAAGGATAAAGACTCATTTACTATCAATAAATAAATGGAATGGCAAAAAAATCCCATTAGAAACTAATGGGATTTTTTTTGGCTATACTATCTCAAGTATACTTCTGTATCATTTCTAAGAATAAGAAAGTCTAACTTGGTTGTAACATCCATTTAAACTTAAATTCAGTATCTGGTACTTTTATACGCTCTGTAATTCTGTACATTCTATTAGGCAAATTCATTAAGAAATCTCTTGCCTTTTCTGCTTCAGGTGTAAGGTTTGTAATCTTATCTATTTCCCAAGCTGTGTTTAATTTCTTTAAGATATCTACATAATCAAAACCTGTATATACCCCTATTCTTTGAGCTACTGTAGAAAAGTCGTCGAAAAGACTTCCTTTTTCTCCAAAAGATTCTCTTAAATGCATGGCTGGCATTACAATTTTATGTTTCATCATATGTTGAAAAGCTAACATCATTTCTGAAGGATCTATCTTAAATATCTCTTTGACGAAGTGTGAATATGCTTGATGATGACGCATCTCATCTCCAGCAATAATTTTAGACATTTTTGCCAATGCTTTATGCCCTTTCTTACGTGCAATTTTAGCTACGTTATTATGAGAAATGTACGTTGCCAATTCTTGAAAAGTTGTATACACAAAATTCTTGTAGGGATCTGTGGAAGTACCAATATCAAAACCATCTGCAATTAAATGCTGGGTAGAAATTTCTACTTCACGCATATTAACTCTACCAGATAAATAAAGATATTTGTTTAAAACATCTCCATGTCTGTTTTCTTCGGCTGTCCATGTTCTTACCCATTTTGCCCAGCTATTATCTGGATCTTGAGTTACCCCATCTAAATCTAACAACCAAGATTCGTAAGTTGGTAATGCTTCTTCAGTGATGGTATCACCAACTAAAACAACCCAAAAGTCATCATGTAATTCTTTAGATATTTCTCTAATTTCTTCTACTTCACTAATAAATGAATCTTCTTGAGAATTAGGTAAAAAATCTGTTGGCTGCCAAATTTTTTCAGCAGGTATTAAATAAGTATCCATGAAGCTCTGCATCTTTTTTTCTAAAGTTTGCATAACTTCAATTCTTATGTTTTTTATCGACATTTTTTTAATTTATATGTTCTTTAATTACTGATTCTGTTTGTGCCAATAGTTCATCAAAAGGCATAGAATCTATTTTAATAGGTTTGTGTGTAGTAATGGTAATTGGGCTTCCAATACCTAAAGGGAATTTACCGTATTTAAACACTTTCCAAGAATTGTTAATGGTTAAAGGTACAACATAACCGTCTTTGTTGTATTTCGTAATTACCTTTAAACCGTTTGAAGCAAATTTTTTAGGTTCGCCAGTTTTACTTCTTGTTCCTTCAGGAAAAATAATGGCTCCCCATTTATTTTTATTAATTCGTTTTGAAAAGTCTACCAATGCAGAAATTGCTTGCTTAGGATCTTTTCTATTGATTAAAGCTGCACCTCCATGTCTTAAGTTGTAAGAAACACTTGGTATACCTTTTCCTAATTCATATTTGGCTACAAATTTTGGTTTAAACTCTCTAAAATACCAACCTATAGGAGGAATATCGAAAGTACTTTGATGATTTGCTACAAATATTAACGAAGTGTTTTTAGGGAGTTCGTGTTCGTTTTTTAAGAACATAGGTACTCCTAAAATCAGCAAAGATTTAACCAGAAAAAAGTTAAGTGCTGCAACAACAGCTTCGTGTGCTTTTCTGCCAAAAACGTTAAAGGCAATCCATTGTAATGGATGAAATATTACCAATAGCAATATAAATGTAACTGCAAATATTGGTGATAGTATATAACTAATTATCTTCATTCACTAGATCCAGTTGCTCCAAGGTATTCTTGAAAGTATCACTAATAAACCTAAACCATAAAAGATTGCAAAGGTTTTAAATTTACCTTCACTTGTTGTTTTTTTCTTGTGCTTAGACCATCCTATTGTAATTAAGATTATTGCAATAATCATCATACTTGGGTGTTCTACTGCTAATAATCTAACCTCTTTAGTTTTCATAACTGTGCTGGCATCATTAGTTAATGCCTCAAACCAAGGAGACATAAAATACCAAGCCAAACCAATTAATAATTGAATATGAGTTACAATTAAAGTAAATAAACCTATTCTTAAATCTTTGTCTGTAAATTGTTTTTTCTGCGTTAAACCAATGATTGCATTTACTACTGCAAAAATTAAAATAGCTAAAACTAAATAGGCCCAATAAGAGTGTACTTCTTTCATAATAGATAGTGATGTTTAATAGTGTAAAGTTACAATTTTAAGTATAAAAAAACCACCTCAAATGAGGTGGTTTTCTATATAATAAATAAACTCTTAAATATTAGAAGTTATATCTAACACTTGCATTCCAAGTTCTACCTAAACCAAAGTAACCTCTGTTAGAAACATCGATTCCTTTATACAGTGTTGAGTTAGAAGTTGCTTGATTTGCTGAAGATAATTCAGAAATATATCTAGCATCGAATACGTTGTTTACGTTAGCTCTAAAGTCTAATGACTTATCATTCTTTAAGTTGAAAGTGTAAGATACCCCTGCATCTGTAATGTTATAAGAAGGTAACTGTAATTGACCTTGAGTTGGACTTACGTTAGCAAATAAGTTATCGTAAAATCTGTAATCTGCATCAATACTTAAGTTATCTAAGATTGAATAATCAAATCCTAAACCTGCAGTAAACTGAGCAGCATCTCCAACATTAATACCATCTACATCAACAGTAGAAGCAGCACCAATTTGGTTTCTGTCTTCGTCAAAAACTAAAGTAGTTAATTCACCTTTATATTTCCAGTCTCCAATAGAAGTAAATCCTTTTAATCTGAAGTTATCTGTAATGTTAGCAATGAAATCTACCTCAACACCCATATGGTATTGGTTTTGACCTGTAGTTTGAGTAATTGTAACTACACCTGTAGTTGGATCTACATCTGAAAAACCATCTACTCTATCTCTCCAAGAAGTACTGTATAAGTTTACGTTTGCACTAAACTTTTCGCTTCTGTAGTTATATCCCATTTCTAAACCGAAGATTTTTTCGTTTTGAGATGATGGGTTAACTGCATTTGTAAATTGGTTAAAGATATTATCATGGTAAGGCTGACGTGAATAGTAACCAGTATTGAAATAGTAGTTACTGTTATCGCTTAATTTAAAACCTAAACCTGCTTTAATGTTATAACCAAAGTTGTTGATTTTTTCTGACTCTTCAAATTCTTCTTGATAATCATATCTGTCAAATCTTTGGTGAGATTGATTAGATACAGATCCTTGGAAAAATGCAGATACAGTTTCATCAGCATACTCTAATTGAGTAAATAAACCTCCGTAAGAAATTCTTTCGCTGTTATCGTAATCAATTCTTTGATCTTCAGACATTGTACTAAAAGTTGCTTCCCATGGGTTAGCGTTCATGCTTTCTGTTGCAGTAACAGATACACTTGGCCCAACTCTATTGTCTGTATCATCTCTTAAGCTTCTGTCTTCTGTCCAAGAAGTTAAACCGTGAAAGTTTTCAACTTGTCTAAAGTGAGTACCATAGTATGTTCTTAAGTCTGTACCAACATTCCAAGTTACATTTTCAGAAATTTTAGTTTCTAAGTTAGATACAACACCATACCAGCTATGTAAGTTCATAGAAGCTCTTGTAATGTAAGCGTCGTTTCCAAAGTTACCATCACCACCTGTAGCAGCATTGTTCGCATAAATTGCATCATAGTCAATTAAACCATCTGCAGTTCTAACTCTTCTACCTCTGTTTCCAGTTCCTCCACCTCTACCAAAAGAAGCATATAATACTGTAGATAAACTAGTATCATCAGAGATTGTATAATCCCAGTTTAAGTTTAATACTGGTTTATGATAGAAGTTTCTTCTTTCAGTTAAGTATTGTCCTTGGTAAAAACCAAAGTTGTTGTTGTATTTAAAACCATTATCTAAGTATGTAGAAATACTTTTTGTAAAGTTTTGATCATGCCATTGTGGAGCTCCTGTAATTAAGAAGTTAAAGTTATGGTTGTCATTAGGCTTGTAACCAAAAGAAATAAAGTAAGTTTGACCTTGACCTTTTGTTCCGTTGTTGTAACCTTCACCTTGCCAATGAGATAACATAACACTTGTTCCCCATCCATTATCATTCATTCCTGTATTGTAAGATACAGTAGTTTTTAAGTAACTATCGTTTGCAGTACCTGCATAGAAATAACCACCTTCTTGTTTGTCTGTAGTTTTTGTTACAAAGTTCATTGTACCACCAACTGAAGAAATAGCTAATTTAGAAGCACCTAAACCTCTCTGAATTTGAATTGCACTAGCAATGTCATTAACTCCAGACCAGTTAGACCAATACATTCTACCATCTTCCATTCCGTTAATTGGCTGACCATTTAATAAGAATGCAGTGTTTGTTTGATCAAAACCACGAACAGAAATTCTAGAATCTCCAAAACCACCTGCTTGACCAGCAACGTAGATAGAAGGCGTATTTACTAATGTCATAGTAACATCTTGTGTACCTACTTTTTTCTGAATTTCAGCTGCTTTAATTGTAGAAACAGCAACAGGAGTTTTTCTACCACCTGCTAAATCAATTACACCTTTACCAACGATAACTACTTCTTCTAAAGAGTTTTCATCCATAAATAATTTAATTGTTCCTAAGTTCGTTTTTGAACTGCTGAAACTAACTTCTTTAGACTTGTAACCAATGTAAGAAATTACTAAAACACCTGAGTTGCTTTTAGTAGTTAACGTAAAGTTACCATCAAAATCTGTTTGAGTACCATTAGTAGTACCTTTTTCAAGAATACTAGCACTTGGCATTGGTTGATTTGTGTCATCCACAATCACACCAGTAATTTTGGTTTGTCCTAAAACTGTAGCCGATATAAAGAATAACGCTACAAATAATAAGTTTTTAAAATTTTTCATTGTTGAATTTAGTTTATTAAATGTTTTGCAAAACTCTCTAATTTTTACAAGTGTATTGTTAATTGAATGTTAAGGTTTAACATATAATTATGATTCAACAAATTAAAAAAAATAACCTAAACTACTAATAACTAGTGATTTAGGTTGTTTTTAAATAAAAATATATTTTAAGTAGTTGTTAATTAACTAAAATTAGCTTCGAAATAAGTGCAAATTACTGCTTATTCAGTAATTTTTTTGCCAATTCTTTTCCTAACTCAACTCCAAATTGATCATAGCTATAGATATTCCATAAAATTCCTTGTGTAAATATCTTATGTTCATATAAAGCTACTAATTTACCTAATGATTTAGGTGTAAGTTTATCAAACAAAATTGAGTTACTTGGTCTGTTACCTTCAAAAACTTTAAATGGTAGTAAAGTATTAATTTGCTCTGTATTACCCGAAAATTGTAATTCTAAATGAACTTCTTCTTTTGTTTTACCAAAAGCTAAAGCATCCATTTGTCCATAATAATTAGCCATTAATTTTTTATGATGATCTGTTAAACCATACAAAGACTCTTTGTAGCCAATAAAATCTGCAGGAATTAACTTTGTACCTTGATGTACCAATTGCATAAATGCATGTTGCATATTAGTACCTGTACTACCCCATACAATTGTTCCTGTTTGATAATTTATAATATCTCCATTTCTATCTACACCTTTACCATTACTTTCCATAATAGCTTGTTGTAAATAATCTGGAAGCTTCTTTAAATATTGTGAGTATGGTAAAACAGCTTCTGTTTCTGCCATATAAAAGTTGTTATACCAAATACTTAAAAGGGCTAAAACTACAGGAATATTACTTTCAAAATCTTGATTTCTAAAATGGATATCCATTTCTTCTGCACCATCTAACAATGCTCTGTAATTATCAAAACCAACAGATAAACTAATTGATAAACCTACAGCAGACCATAAAGAAAAACGACCACCAACCCAATTCCACATAGGAAAAACATTCTTTTTATCGATTCCAAAATTATCCACGGCTTCCAAATTTGTAGAAACTGCAACAAAGTGTTTTGGAATATCAAAAATTGTAGCAGATTTTAAGAACCAATTTTTAATGGTTTCTGCATTAGTAATGGTTTCTTGCGTTGTAAATGTTTTTGATACAATTACAAATAAAGTAGTTTCTGGGTTTAAACGTTTTATAATTTCAGAAACATGATCACCATCTACATTAGAAACAAAATGTGTATTTAAATGATTCTTATAATATTGTAAAGATTCTACAATCATATCTGGCCCAAGGTCAGAACCACCAATACCAATATTTACAATATCTGCAATAGGTTTACCTGTATAACCTTTCCATTTTCCAGAAATCACTTTATTACTAAAACTTCTAATTTTACGTAAAGCGGTTTGTATTTGTGGCTTAATGTTTTTACCATCAACTAAAACAGGATCTTCTGAGTTACTTCTTAAAGCAGTATGCAAAACAGCTCTGCCTTCTGTTACATTAATTACCTCTCCATTAAACTGACTTTCTATAGCTTGTTTTAAACCAACTTCTTCAGCCAAATCTACCAATAACTTTATGGTTTCTGATGTTATTCTATTTTTAGAAAAATCTACTGATAAATCATTTAAAGTAAGAGAAAAATCTTCTTTTCTGTTTTCATCTTTATACAAATCTTGAATTTTAATGTCTTTAATTTCATTAAAATGATTTGTTAATTGCTGCCAAGCATTTGTTTTGGTTGGGTTGTTGTTTGGTAAAGCCATTGTTTAGTTTTGTGCAATAATTTCTTTAACTTCTTGTGGTTCAGGAACCTCTATTCTTTCGTAATCTAGCTGATACTTTAAAGGTTTGATATACTCGAAAAATGCAGGTTTTACATTATTTTTCATTGGTTCTGCTGCAGGTAACTTCTCTTTTAAAGGATCTACTTGTTTTCCATATTTCCAAAAACGATAACACACATGAGGTCCTCCAGTATTTCCTGTCATGCCAACATATCCAATCACATCACCTTGTTTCACAAATTGACCTTTATTCACTTTTCTTCTACTCATATGTAAATATTGGGTAGAATAGGTACTGTTGTGTTTAATTTTTACATATTTACCATTACCACCTCTTCTTGTAGATTCTACAACAGTTCCGCTTGCTGTAGCAATAATTGGTGTACCTATTTTAGCAGCAAAATCTGTACCTCTATGAGGTCTTATTTTATTGCCATAATAAGCTATTCTTCTTCTTAAGTTATATCTAGATGATATTCTATACTGAAATTTTATTGGTGCTTTCAAAAATTGACTTCTAAGCATATTTGCTTCATCATCATAATATTCATGAATGTTTAAAGTAGAATCTGCTAAAAAACGAAATGCATATAAATCTTTTCCTTTGTGCCTAAATACTGCAGATTTTACATTTCCATAGCCTGCAAATGTAGAATCGTCTATAAATTTTTCTTCATAAACAATTTTAAAAGAATCCCCTTTTTGAAGTCTTAAGAAATCTAAGGTCCAAGCATAAATATCTGCAACTTTATAGGTAAGGTTTGGTCTTAAACCTAAACTGTCCATAGAGATTGTAAAATTGCTATTTACAACGCCACTTGCCACTTTTTCTACCAAACGAATTGGCTTTTTATATACTTTGGCCGTTATTACAGAGTCTTTAAAATCCACAATTGTGGCATTTATTTTATCGTGCTTATAAATAAAAACTTGTGCTTTTTCTGTAGAATCTTTACTTGCTAAGATGGTGTAGGGCTTACCTGCTCTTACTTTTCTAACATCGAAAGTTTCTTTTACAGTTGCTGCAATTTGATTTATTTTAGGATAAAAAACATGATGCCTGTCTAAGATGATTCCAAAACTTTCACCACTTTTTATAGTATCTTGAATAACCTTATAATCGTCTATTTTGTAACCAAATCTTATTTCTGGCTCTGGTTCAACAATTTTCTGGCTTTCAGGTGCTTTATCTTCTTCTTTACAAGATGTAAATGCAAGAATAAAAACGAAGAGAATTACTATATTTTTCAAGAAGCGAGTAGTTTAATATCAACCTCAAAAATACAAATAAAAATGATTTATTCTTAATCTAAAAATAGAACTTCTAAAAAAGAATTAACTGTAGTTTTACAACTTTTTAAACGGATTTGCCAATCCTTTGTATTCTTCTAATTCTGCTCTTAAAGACCCTACTGTTAAAGAGGCTTTCATTTTAATTGGTATTTTATTGGCATCATCAGTAATCCAAATAGTAACACTTTCTTGCTCTTTAAACACTCTACCTGATTGCACTAAAGGTCTAAAAATAAGCGTATTTACTTTTCCGAATTTTGTTTTTATGACTTCTTCTCCTAAAAATTTAAGTTTGAAGGGATACACTTGCGAATCTAAAAACATATCTAACTTAATTTCTTCACCTTTTGTAAGGTTACTAACATCTTGATTTCTTAAAAAGTAAAATGATGATAACACATCTTGTACATTACTAAAAGCAACAGTGGTATCTTTTTGAGCTATAAAATCTTGAATATAGGCTTGATTAGAATGGTAATTAAAAGAGGTTATTCTATGTTTTTTATAGCCACCTTCGTTAATTTTTCTTTTAAATAGATAAGGTTTAGTTTCTACCTGATCAAAGTAAGATTCATACAAATCTTCTACTTGAAAGAACCATTTTATCATTCCAGAAGTCCAGCCTTTACCTTTAGTATGGTACACTTTTTTACCATTAATTTCAGATTCGTCTACTTCTAAAATTGCAGAACCTGCTCTTAAAAACCCACTATAACTCATCTTATAACGCAACCATTCACCAGATTGGAATGCAGGTTTTTTTTCTTGCGCTAAAAAAAGCGTAGTTGTAAATATGGCTATTAATAAAAGGGTCTTTTTCTTCATAACTCTCAAACTTATAAAAAAGTAATGACAATTACTGTTCCAAAACAAAAAAACTCATTTAAAACAAAAGTTAAAATGAGTTTATATTATTGTAATCTTGGTTTAAAACGTTCCCCAATTTTTAAGTTCTTCTTCAGACCATAAATAAGGATAAAAGATTCTTCGCTGGTATTTTGGATGCATGTATTTACGCCAATTACTACCACCAGTTGCTTTAAGTTCAGAATCATCTCCTCCAATATATTTTGCAGCTGCATTGTAATGAGCCATTACCCATTTTACATTAACAGTATAGTCATAATGACGCATTGCTTTTATCAAATCTTTATTTTGCTGAACCTGTTTTGGCAACTGCTTGAACTTTAAAGACAAGTTAATGTCATTGTAATCTTCCATAAAATCAATAAAATCTCCTTTATACTTTTTCTCAAAAAGATTTAATAAGGTTGATTTTTGACCAGTAGTATAATTTTTTCCTGCAGCTTGCCAATACAGATGATTGTAGGCATTTTTAAATGATGAATTTTGATCTATGGTATCTCTATATCTAGCATCGATTAAATTAATCAATTCTGTTGATGCAAACTCTACTTTTCTATATTGTGCAGATTGAAAACCACTTGCAGGTGTTAATGTATTTCTAAATTTTAAATATTGCTCTCTTTCCATTCCTTCTGTCATTACCACAAAAGAGCTACAAAGCATATCAAAATACCTACTAATTCTATCTAAATGCATCGAAAACTTGTCTGCAGAAACCTCGTTGGTTTTGGCAACTTGCTCAATTTCCCACAAAATCATTTTAAACAAAAGCTCATTTATTTGATGGTACATGATAAATACCATTTCATCTGGCTGATTGGTTCTTGGTGTTTGCAAGCCTAACAAAGCGTCTGTTTGAATATAATCCCAATAAGTAATTGGAGTACTGTGCAATAAACCCTCTAGCATAGCATCTACAGGCACACCTAATTTATCGTACTTTTCTTCTATGGCTTTTAAAATTTCTTCTCTATTCATTTTTTTAGAATCAAGATATAAGAACAAAGAAACAAGACTTTTTTTTGAAAATCTAATTTATTTGCGGAAATACAAATGTTAGGTTTATAAATTGAGTGAAATTTTTAAAAACAAAAAAACCAAGAACCAAAAGTACTTACTCTTGATTCTTGGTTTTATTTTCTCTCTTTTTACTTTTTTAAAGAGTTCCTCTTTTTTGTTGTTCTCTTTCTATTGATTCAAAAAGCGCTTTAAAGTTACCAGCGCCAAAACCTTTGGCTCCCATTCTTTGAATAATTTCAAAGAATAATGTTGGCCTATCTTCTACAGGTTTGGTAAAAATTTGAAGTAGATACCCTTCTTCATCTGCATCTATCATAATTCCTAAAGATTTCAACTTTTCTATATCTTCTGCTAATTCATGACTAAAAGCAGATAATCTAACAGGCACTTGATGATAATAATCTTCAGGTGGAATTGATAAAAATTCCACTCCATTCGCACGCAGTTGAGATACGGTTTTTATAATATCGTCAGTAGCAACTGCAATATGTTGCACGCCTGCACCTTCATAAAAGTCTAAATATTCTTCTATTTGCGAGCGTTTTTTACCTTCTGCAGGTTCGTTTATTGGGAATTTAATTCGTCCATTCCCATTAGACATTACTTTACTCATTAAGGCAGAATATTCTGTGTGAATTTGCTTATCATCAAAAGATAAAAAGTTAACAAAGCCCATTACGTCTTCGTAGAATTTTACCCAAACATCCATTTGGTTCCAGCCTACATTACCAACCATATGATCTATATATTTTAAGCCTGCAGTTGGCGGATTATAATCTGATTCCCATTTTTGAAAACCTGGTAAGAATACACCATTATAATTTTTACGTTCTACAAACATGTGCACAGTTTCTCCATAGGTATAAATTCCTGCTCTTACAACTTCACCAAATTCATCTGATTCTACAGTTGGTTCCATATAAGATTTAGCACCTCTAGAAGTTGTTTCTTCATAAGCTTTTCTAGCATCTTCTACCCAAAGTGCAACAACTTTAACTCCATCACCATGTTTTACAATATGATCGTTTATTGGTGATTTACTATTTAATGGTGTTGTTAAAATTAGTTTTATTTTATCTTGAGTAAGCACATAACTAACAGAGTCTGTTGCACCAGTTTCTAAACCTCTATACGCATAAGATTGAAAACCAAATGCTGTTTTATAGAAGTGTGCAGCTTGTTTTGCATTACCTACATAAAACTCTACATAATCTGTACCTAACAATGGAAGGAAGTCTTGAGCTCCTTCAAATATTTTTTCTAAACCGTAGTTTACTGATTCTATCTTTTTTGACATTTTTATATTTTTTGATTGATTATTCTAACCAAGATTTATAATAATCTTCGTCAGCAATTTTCATAGCTTCTTCTGTTACTTGTAATGGTTTAAAAGTATCTACCATAACTGCTAATTCTTCAGTTTCTGTATGACCAATACTTCTTTCTGTGGCACCTGGATGTGGACCATGAGGAATTCCTGCTGGATGCAATGAAATATGACCTTGATCGATATCATTTCTACTCATAAAATCTCCATCTACATAATATAAAACCTCATCTGAATCTATATTACTATGATTGTAAGGTGCAGGAATTGAATTTGGATGATAATCATACAAACGTGGCACAAAACTACAAATTACAAAAGCATTTGTTTCAAAAGTTTGATGAACTGGAGGTGGTTGATGTATTCTACCTGTTATTGGTTCAAAATCGTGAATAGAAAAAGCATAAGGGAAGTTATAACCATCATAACCTACTACATCAAAAGGATGAGAAGCGTAAGTCATTTCTATAATTTCGCCTTGTTTTTTCACTTTAATTAAAAAATCTCCTAATTCATTGTAGGTTTCCAGCTCATAAGGCCTTCTTAAATCACGCTCGCAAAATGGTGAATGCTCTAACAATTGCCCAAACCAATTTCTATAACGTTTTGGAGTATAAACAGGACTATATGATTCAACTATAAAAAGACGATTATTTTCGTCATCAAAATCTAACTTGTAAATAATTCCTCTAGGAATTACTAAATAATCTCCATACTTAAAATCAATATTTCCAAGATGTGTTCTTAATTTACCAGAACCTTTGTGAATAAAAATAACCTCATCAGCATCTGTATTTTTATAAAAATAGTCATCTGTCGATTTTTTTGGTGCTGATAATATAATGTTACAATCAGAGTTTGTAAGCACCACTTTTCTACTATCTAAATAATCATTTTCTGGTTTTACTTGGAAACCTCTAAATCTGTAAGATTGAATGTTATTAGCTTTTGCAATTTTAGGTTTAACAGAGTACTGTTTCCCTATTTTTTTAACCATTGTTGGTCTGTGCTCATGATAACTGTTGGTAGACATACCGTCAAAACCAATAGTACCAAATAATTGTTCGTAATATAAACTACCGTCTTTTTTACGAAATTGTGTGTGTCTTTTAGGTGGAATTTCTCCTAATTTATGATAAAAAGGCATTTTCTAATGTATTTATATGTTAATAAATAATACAACAAAGTAGCGTTAAACACTAACTGCTATATCTTTAGTTTGCAAAACTGATACATTAAACGCTCATTCTGGATTGCGCTTTATTAAGAATTTTAGATAAGAAAGTAAATCTGAAAACATCTTAATCGATTTCGTAGTTTTAACAAAGGTATGAAAACTAAAGAAGTTTATTAAATATAATACAAATTGAGGCTGTTAAGTAAGTATTAAATTACTCAATTTTTTTAATTACGGCCTTTGGCGCTTCTTTTCTTGTACCATCAAAACCATCTACACCTCCTACTGTTGTGTATTTCATAACATATTTTTTATCTGGAAAAATACGCTTGTATGCACTTTGACACATTAAAGTTGCCTCATGAAAACCACATAAAATTAACTTTAATTTACCTGGATAAGTATTTACATCTCCAATTGCATAAATACCAGGAATGTTGGTTTGATAGTCTAATGCGTTATTTACTTTAATAGCATTTTTTTCTATCTCCAAGCCCCAACTGCCTATTGGCCCTAATTTAGGTGATAACCCAAATAATGGAATGAAATGATCTGTTTCAATGATAAAATTCTCTTTATCTTTTTGTTTCACCTCAACAGCTGTTACTTTTTCTTTCCCAGAAATACCAATAACTTCTGCAGGTGTAATCAAACGAATTTTACCTGCATCTTTTAATTCTTGCACTTTATCTACAGAATCTAAAGCACCTCTAAACTCGTTTCTTCTATGGATTAAAGTTACAGATGCTGCAACATCTGTTAAAAATATAGACCAATCTAAAGCAGAATCTCCACCACCAGAAATAACTACATTTTTGTTACGATACACTTCTGGGTCTCTAATAATATACTCTACACCTTTGTCTTCAAAATCTGCAATGTTTGGTATAGGAGGTTTTCTAGGCTCAAAAGAACCCAAACCACCAGCAATTGCAACTACTGGTGCATGGTGTTTTGTGCCTTTATTTGTAGTAATTATAAAGGAACCATCCTCCTGCTTATCTATAGTTTCTGCTCTTTCTCCTAATGTAAAACCTGGCTCAAATTGTTTAGATTGTTCTAACAATTTATCTGTTAAATCGCCTGCTAAAATTTCTGGATAGGCAGGAATATCATAAATAGGTTTTTTAGGATAAATTTCTGAACACTGACCACCTGCTTGTGGTAAAGCATCTATTAAATGACAACGTAGTTTTAATAAACCTGCTTCGAAAACTGTAAATAAACCTGTTGGTCCTGCACCTATTATTAATATATCTGTTTTTATCATTTTGATAAAAATATTTTGAGTTTGCTGAGCGCGTTAAGGATTGTAGTGACATCCTTTTTTGTTTTTCACAAAAAAGATATAACGTAAAGCCTGACCTTTAGGTAACGCTCAAATAAAAATTTAATTAAGCAACGTTTATTACTTGCTCTATTTGTGGAGCATACTTTTTAATCGTAGCTTCTACACCATTTTTTAAGGTCATTTGGTTTACAGAACAACCTGTACATGCACCTTGCAATTGTACTTTTACAATGGCATCTTCTATTGAAAGCAACTTAATGTTTCCTCCATCACTCATTAAAAAAGGACGAATTTCATCTAACGCTTTTTCTACGTTATTATGTATTTCTTGTGCTGTCATAATCTTATTTTTTAACTGAACTACAGCCACTCATTGTAGTAATTCTTACAACTTCTGTAGGTGGTAAATTTTTATTTCTTTCTAATAATTGTGCAACCATTTCTTTGGTAATATCGCTAAATGCAGTTTCTAAAACTGTACCTTCTTGCAATGCTACAGGGTGCCCAACATCTCCAGATTCTCTTATACTTTGTACTAAAGGAACTTCTCCTAAGAACTTAGTATTAATATCTTCTGCCAGGTTTTTAGCACCATCTTTACCAAAGATATAGTATTTATTATCTGGTAATTCTTCTGGTGTAAAGTAGGCCATATTTTCTATAATACCTAAAACTGGTACTTTAATGCTATCTTGTTGAAACATTGCAACTCCTTTTTTAGCATCTGCTAAAGCAATATTTTGTGGCGTTGAAACTACAACTGCCCCATTAATTGGCAAGGCTTGTACTATTGATAAATGCACGTCTCCTGTTCCTGGAGGTAAATCAATCAATAAAAAATCTAATTCACCCCAAGCTGCATCAAAAATTAATTGATTTAATGCCTTAGATGCCATTGGCCCTCTCCAAATTACAGCTTGGTCTGGATTTGTAAAAAAGCCTAAAGACAATAATTTTACTCCGTAATTTTCTACAGGTTTCATTTTAGAACGCCCATCTACGTTTACAGAAAGTGGTCTTTCTTTTTCTACATCGAACATTATATGTTGTGATGGCCCATATACATCTGCATCTAAAACACCAACACTAAAACCCATTTTTGCTAAAGAAATAGCAGTATTTGCAGTTATGGTAGATTTACCTACACCACCTTTACCAGAAGCTACTGCAATAATATTTTTAATATTTGGTATTTCTTTACCTCTAATTAAATTAGGGTCTTTCTTTTCTACTGGTTTTTCTACCTTTAAATTGATTTTTACCTCAATTTTTTCTGAAACATTGGTTTTAATTGCTTTGGTTATTTCAGATTCAATTTTCTTTTTTGCTTGTAATGTTGGGTTGCTTATAGTAACATCAACATTAACCTCATCACCAAAAATAACCACATTTGTAACATTGTTGTTTTCTATTAGGCTTTTGCCTTCTCCAGGTGCTGTAATAGTTTCTAATGCTGAATAAATATCTTGCTTTTTAAAACTCATAATTTATATTTAGTTCTTAGAATAGATTAAAATTCTAAAGACTTATTTTTATTTAATCTTGATTACAAAGATACGTCTTAACAACAAGATAATAAAGTGAATAAATTGTGAAAATTTATGCTTTTATAAGAGGAGTTTATTTTAATTCTTCTGATGGATTCCAGAATATAGTTTCTAAGTTTTGAATTTGATTATCTACTACAACAATACCTTCGTTTTCTAACAATTGTTGCATAAGATTTGTACCATTAAAATGGTGTTTGCCTGTAAGCAAACCTTTTTTATTTACAACTCTATGTGCAGGTACTTCTTGCTCTTGATTGTGAGAGTTATTCATAGCCCAACCTACCATTCTTGCAGATCTTGCAGCTCCTAAATAAATTGCAATTGCGCCATAACTTGTAACTCTTCCTGAAGGAATTTTACGTGCAACATCATATACTTTTTCGAAAAAATTATCAGATTTCTTCATGTTGTGAAGATATGAAATAACTAAAAAGAATAAAGAATTTGATTAGTACTTTAAACGAAATTGAATGTAGGTAATCCATTTACCTACTTCTAAGTATTGATTTTCGTAAAAAGTTTGGGTTTCTGTTACCTCTTTTGGTGCACCTTCATTGTTATATACATTATGATTTGCATATAAAATTTCATGACCTTCACCTTGCAATAAGCCTAAAGTATAGCCATGCATAAACTCAGAATCGGTTTTAAGATTAATGATACCATCGTCTTTTAAAACCTTATTATACTTCTTTAAGAAAGAAGCATTTGTCATTCTATGTTTTGTTCTTTGGTACTTGATTTGTGGATCTGGAAAAGTAATCCAGATTTCTGAAACTTCATTTTCTGCAAAGATAAAATCTACCAACTCAATTTGAGTTCTTACAAAAGCTACGTTTTCTAAATTTTCTTCGAGGGCCGTTTTTGCTCCTCTCCAAAAACGAGCTCCTTTAATATCTATACCAATATAATTTTTATTCGGATTCTTACGAGCTAAAGCAATTGTATACTCACCTTTACCACAACCTAATTCTACAATAATAGGATTATTGTTACCAAAAAAAGAATGCCATTTACCTTTGTGAGAAAAGTTGTTTATAGCCTCTTCTCTAGTTGGCTGAATGACATTTTTAAACGTTTCATTTTCCTGAAAACGTTTCAGTTTATTTTTACTTCCCAAATTGCTAAATTATGCTCTATCTTCTGTTCCTTCGTCTAAAAATCTTTTAGACTGCTTCATCCAATAAGCGAATAAAACTAAAAGCACTACTAAAAATGCCCAGTTAACAGCATTTGATATCCACCATCCTAAATCTGCAGTTGCAACCTCTAATCTTAACCATCTAAAAGGGATGAATAAAATATCTGTGAATAAACTACCAATCCATTTAAAAATATTGCTTGCTATCATAACTTATTTATCTTTACACTGCAAAAATAACAAAAGAATCAATGCTAGCCAATTTTTTAAACAAATCTAAACCAATCAATTTTATTGGTTTAACTGTTTTTTTCTTTTTGGGTTACTTATCGTATTTGTTTCGTTTATTTTCTTCTAAAGAATTTAGCTTTAACACCTTATTAGAAAGCATCTTACTTTTGGCGCTCTTCATAGTTATCTTCTTTATTTTTAACTTTATTATGGTTAAAAATAGATTAACATTTGACAATTCTTATGCTTTTTTCTTTTTTATACTTTTAACATTCTGCATGCTACCTGTAATTGCAAACTATAAGGTGTTGATACTATTTGTTATTTACCTTTTGTTTGTAAGAAAAATATACAGTTTAAGATCTGTAAACAAGGTGTTAGAAAAGCTTTTTGATGCAGGTCTGTGGTTAGGAATTTTGTTTATTTTAGACTCAAGAACTTTAATATTTGTTCCTCTAATTTATGCTGCTATTTATATTCATCATAAAATAACCATACATACAACTCTTGTGCCTGTGGTTGGTTTTGCAACTCCATTGTTTATCTATTTTACATACAATTTTTGGTATGATAAAACAGAGGAGTTTACCAATTTATTTGAACCTAATTTTAGTTTAAATTTTGATTTCTACACAAATTCAAAGTACTTATTACTTATTACTATTTTATTGGTACTTAGTTTTGTTTCCTTAATTTTTAAATCTCTAAAAACGTTAACTATAAACAATACCTTTAGAAGAAATTGGGTATTATTGATTATACACACCTTAATTGCTATAATTTATTTGTTTTTTGTTGCTGATAAAAATGGATCTGAAACCATTTATATTTTGTTTACAATTGCTATAATTCTTGCAAACGGAATTGAAATGATTACCAAAAAGTTATTTAAAAATATTGCTTTGTACTTCATGATTTTTTGTGCAATTGGGTTTTATATCATGTTATAATTTATTTCCAAAAGCTAAATCGCCTGCATCTCCAAGCCCAGGAATAATATATCCTTTATTATTTAGTTCAGAATCTATGGCTGCTATCCATAAATGAGTGTTTTCTGGAAAATTATCAGCAATGAAATCAACTCCTTCTTTAGAACCAATTACAGCAATTATATGAATTTCTTTGGGTGTACTTTTTTTCTTGATTGCTTCATAAACTGCTACCAAAGATTTACCTGTAGCCAACATTGGATCTGCCAATAACAATGTCTTATTCTCAATTTCTGGTGATGCAAAATATTCTACAACAATATCAAATTTTTCTTTATTTTTAGTATGACTTCTATAAGCCGAAATAAATGCGTTTTCTGCTTTATCAAAATAATTAAGTAAACCTTGATGCAAAGGTAAGCCTGCTCTTAAGATAGAGCATAAAACCAAATCGTTATAAGAAAGTTGCATTTTCTTTTTTCCTAAGGGTGTTTCTACATAAACACTAGAATAAGACAATTCTTTGCTTAATTCGTAACTTAAAATCTCTCCAATTCTTTCAATATTTCTTCTAAATCTTAAGGAATCTTTTTGAATGTTTTTATCTCTAATTTCGGCAATAAATGAGTTAAGAACAGAATTGTTTTCTCCTATGTAATGTACTTTCATAATGCTATTTATTATACGTTCTAAAGTAACTAATTTGTTTGAATTAAATTAAAAATAATCATCAACTTTGCAATTCTAATTTTAACAATGAAAACAAGAACTTTAGCCTTAATTGCGGTTTCTATTGCTACTATTATATATGGTGTTAATTACACTATTGCAAAAGATGTTATGCCTACTTACGTTAAACCTTATGCTTTTATTTTGCTGAGAGTTTCTGGTGCTACTCTTATTTTTTGGTTTTTAAGTTTATTTATAAAATCACAAAAAATAGAAAAACAAGATTATAAAAAAATTGCATTGGCATCGTTTTTTGGTATTGCATTAAACATGCTATCTTTTTTTAAAGGGCTAAGTTTAACAACTCCAATAAGCGCCTCTGTAATGATGGTAACATCGCCAATAATGGTTTTGTTATTCTCATTTTTACTTTTAAAAAGTAAAATTATTCCAAGACAAATTTTAGGAATTGGTATTGGTTTAATTGGTGCCATACTTTTAATAGTTTATGGCAATACTTCTAACGAAAACGCCAGTAATGTTGCTCTTGGTAATTTTTTAGTTTTTGTAAATGCAACCTCTTATGGTTTATACTTGGTTTTGGTTAAAAATTTAATATCTAAATACAACCCTTTAATTTTTATAAAATGGTTATACTTATTTGGGTTAATTTTTATTATACCATTTGGGTTATCTGAAATGGGCGATATTAATTGGATAGCTATGCCAACCACAATCTACTTAAAAATAGGCTTTGTTATTCTTTTTACAACTTGTATTACTTATTTATTCAATTTGTATGGCCTATCTAAATTAAAACCAACCACTGTAAGTGTCTTTATTTATTTGCAGCCAGTTATAGCATCTACTTATGCATTATTAGTAGGCAGTGATTCTTTAAACATCATTAAAATTTCGGCTACTTTAATTATCTTTTTAGGTGTTTACTTAGTTACCAAGCAAACCAAGAAATCAATAAAATAAAAACTTATCTTTGCTCCTCATTTAAAAAATTGATTGTATGATTCAATCTATGACAGGTTTTGGAAAATCTGTATTGCAATTGCCAACAAAAAAAGTAACTATCGAAATTAAATCTTTAAATAGTAAAAACTTAGATTTAAACGTTAGAATACCTTCTTATTACAAAGAAAAAGAACTAGCTGTTCGTAAAAAATTAGCAAGTGCTTTAGTCAGAGGTAAAGTAGACTTTTCAATTTTTGTTGAGATGACTGCAGATGAAACTTCTACAACTGTTAATAAAGGTGTGGTTAAAGACTATATTAATCAACTAAAAAATGTTGTTGAAACTGGCAGAGCTTCTGATGTGGAGCTTTTAAAAATGGCAATTTCTATGCCTGATGCTCTTAAAACAGAACGTGAAGAGTTAGATGAAAATGAGTGGGCAATCATCAATCAAAATATAGATGAAGCCATAGAAAAAATAACTCAATATAGAATTGATGAAGCTGCTTCTTTAGAAATAGATTTTAAAGAAAGAGTTGCCAATATTAGAATGTATTTAGAAGAAGTAAAAGCTTTAGATGCAGATAGAATAGAAAACGTAAAAACGCGTTTACAAAAAGCCATTAATGATTTACAGGTAGATGCAGATGAAAATCGTTTTGAGCAAGAACTAATTTACTATCTAGAAAAATTAGATATTAATGAAGAAAAGGTGCGTTTAGAAAATCATTTAAACTACTTTTTAGAAACTTTAGCTACTGCAGATTCTAATGGAAAAAAACTTGGTTTTATTGTTCAAGAAATGGGTAGAGAAATAAACACTACTGGTTCTAAAGCAAATTTTGCACCAATGCAAAAGGCAGTAATTCAAATGAAAAACGAATTAGAACAAATAAAAGAACAAATATTAAACGTACTTTAAATTGATATTTTTTCAGTAAAGGTTACTGTACATTTATAAAAGTAAAAACCACATACTATGTCTGATTTTAAGGGTAAACTATTTGTTTTTTCAGCACCTTCAGGTTCTGGTAAAACTACCATAGTTCGTCATTTATTAGCCCAAGAAAAATTTAATTTAGAATTCTCAATTTCGGCTACATCTAGAGCTCCTAGAGGATTCGAAAAAAACGGTGCAGATTATTATTTTATTTCTTTAGATAAGTTTAAAGAACATATTAAGGCTGATGATTTTTTAGAGTGGGAAGAAGTGTATAGAGATAATTTCTACGGAACTTTAAAAACAGAAGTAGAACGAATTTGGGCTCAGAAAAAACACGTTATTTTTGATATTGATGTTGCTGGTGGTTTGCGCATTAAAAAGAAATATCCTGAAAGAACTTTATCGGTTTTTGTAAAACCACCAAGTGTTGATGAACTTAAAATTCGCTTGAAAAAGCGTAAAACCGAAAGCGAAGAAAAAATTAATATGAGAATTGCAAAGGCTTCAGTAGAATTGGCTACTGCACCTCAATTTGACAGAATTATAAAAAATTACGACCTAGAAGTGGCTTTAAAAGAAGCTGAAGATTTAGTAGGTGATTTTTTAAATTTAGACAAAAAGTAAAACGTACTGCAAGTTTAGTTCTATTTTAGAAGTTATAATAAAATTATGAGTAAAGTTGGTTTATACTTTGGCACTTTTAACCCTATTCATGTAGGTCATTTAATCATTGCAAACCATATGGTTGAAAACTCTGAGTTAGATGAAATCTGGATGGTAGTTACACCTCATAATCCTTTTAAGAAAAAGAGTTCACTCTTAGAAAATCATCATAGAT
This sequence comes from Polaribacter sp. P097, assembly GCF_036864555.1. NCBI lineage: Bacteria > Pseudomonadati > Bacteroidota > Flavobacteriia > Flavobacteriales > Flavobacteriaceae > Polaribacter > Polaribacter sp. P097. Next base: position 872,221 of record NZ_JAZETJ010000001.1, read on the forward strand.
TTGAGTTGGTCTATAGAGCAACTGAAGATTATGAAAAAATTAAACCTTCAGATATCGAATTTAAATTACCTCAGCCAAATTATACTGTACATACTCTAGCACACATTGCAGATACTTACCCAAATAAAGAATTTTGTTTGATAATGGGCGAAGATAATTTGAAGAGTTTTCATAAATGGAAGAATTATGAGACTATTTTAGAGCACAATCACATTTATGTCTATCCAAGAATTTCTGATGGAACTGTAGAACATCAATTTAAAAATCATCCTAAAATCCATAAGGTTGATGCTCCAATTATTGAGCTTTCTTCTACCATGATTAGAAACGGAATTAAAAATAAAAAAAACATTAAGCCACTATTAACCAACGAAGTTTGGCAATATATAGATGAAATGAATTTTTATAAAAAATAGTTTCGTTATTTTTACGTTAATCTAAAGGTAAAAGCACAAAAAAATAGTGAGTAAAAAACCGAAAAGTAAAGGCAAATTAAAACAAAAACTAACTGATAAATACAGATTAGTGGTTTTAAATGAAGATACGTTTGAAGAACGTTTTTCTTTAAAACTATCTCGTTTAAATGTATTTGTTTTGGGGGGCGTTTTATCGTTCTTACTAATTTTAATAACAACTTTTTTTATCACTTTTACGCCAATCAAAGAATTTATTCCTGGTTATTCATCAACCGATTTAAAAATTAAAGCTACAAAGTTGGCTTTTCAAACAGATTCTTTAAAACGCAAATTAGATGTTTTAAATAATTATACTAAAGCCTTACAACCTATATTAACAGGACAAATTAAGGCAGATGTTTTAGATACAACTAAAATAGAATCTAGTAAAGTTGTAATTAAAGACAGTTTATTAAATGCAAGTAGAGAAGATTCTTTGTTTAGAGAAAAAATAGAAAGTAGAGATCGTTTTCCAATACAAAATAGCACTTCTTCTAACGTAAAAATTGTATTCTTTGCTCCAGTAACTGGTAGTATTTCTCAACCTTTTGATGCTAAAACAAAACATTTGGCTGTAGATATTACTGCTAGTAAAAATGCCCCAGTAAAAGCAACTGCAGATGGTACTGTAATTTTCTCTGGTTGGACAACAGAAACTGGTTATGTAATTATTCTAAAACATGCTTACAATTATATTTCTGTATATAAACACAATGGTAATTTACTTAAACAACAAGGTGATTTTGTAAAGTCTGGAGAGGTTATAGCAAGTGTAGGTTCTACAGGAGAGCTAACCACTGGGCCACATTTACATTTTGAACTTTGGAGTGATGGTTATGCAGTGAATCCAACAAATTTGATCGACTTTAAATAATGAGTATAAAATCATTTTTCGCAATTCCGTTTGCAAAATTTGCTACTAAGCAAGTTTGGAAATGGGCAAACAAACCTTTTAAAACTCAAGATAAAGTTTTTAAAAACTTAATTGCTAAAGGGCATCAAACTGCTTTTGGTAAAGATCATGATTTTAAAAACATATCTACCTATGCAGATTTTAAAAAGCGCGTAAAAGTAACAGATTACGAAGGTTTAAGGCCTTACGTAGATAGAATTGTTAAAGGTGAATCTGATGTGCTTTGGACAGGTAAACCTCTTTATTTTGCAAAAACTTCAGGTACAACTTCTGGTGCAAAATACATACCAATTACCAAAGATTCTATGCCAACTCATATTAAAGCAGCAAGAAATGCATTGTTGTTTTATATCGCAGAAAAAAACGATGCCAGTTTTGTAAATGGTAAAATGATTTTTTTACAAGGTAGCCCTGTTCTACAAGATAAAAACGGAATTAAACTTGGAAGATTAAGTGGTATTGTAGCTCACTATGTACCTCAATATTTGTTAAAAAACAGACTACCAAGTTGGGAAACTAATTGTATCGAAGATTGGGATACAAAAGTAAATGCCATTGTAGAAGAAACCGTTAATGAAGACATGTCTGTTATTAGTGGTATCCCTTCTTGGGTGCAAATGTACTTTGAAAAACTAATTGAAAAAACGGGTAAATCTATCTCTGAGATCTTCCCAAATTTTAACTTCTTTATTTATGGAGGTGTCAATTTTGAACCCTATAAAAATAAATTTGAGAGTATTATTGGTAAAAAAATAGATTATATAGAGCTATATCCTGCTTCAGAAGGTTTTATTGCTTATCAAGATTCACAGACAGCAAAAGGGATGTTATTGCAATTAGATTCTGGTATTTTTTATGAATTTATACCTGCAACAGAATTTTTTGATGAAAATCCTACTAGAATTTCTTTAAAAGAGGTACAATTAGGAGTTAATTATGTAATCATTTTAAACACAACAGCTGGTTTATGGGGTTATAATATTGGAGATACTGTAGAATTTACATCTACAAAACCTTATAGAATTAAAGTTACAGGTAGAATTAAACATTTCATTTCTGCTTTTGGAGAACATGTTATTGGTAAAGAAGTAGAAAAAGCACTAAATGATGCCATTCTTGGAACAGAAATAAATATTAGCGAGTTTACTGTTGCACCTCAAGTGAATCCTACAGAGGGTTTACCTTATCACGAATGGTTCATAGAATTTGAAAACGAACCAATTAATTTAGAGGAATTTGCATCTAAAATAGATGCTTCTATGCAAGCTCAGAACATATATTATCTAGATTTGATTGAAGGTAAAATTTTAAGACCACTTGTTATTAGAAAGGTTAAAAAAGGTGGCTTTCATGAGTACATGAAATCAATAGGTAAATTTGGAGGTCAAAATAAGATTCCGCAATTGTCAGACAACCGTAAAATTGCAGATGTTCTTGAGAATTTTTTACATCAATAATTAAATAAATTTTACAGATTTAGCTATACTCTTTGTTATTGCTTATTTTTGCCTCAAATTTAGAAATCAATCTTCATGAGTACTATTAGAATTACCAAACAATTTAAATTCGAAACTGGCCATGCATTATATGGTTATGATGGTAAATGTAAAAATGTTCATGGACATTCTTACAAACTTTCTGTTACTGTTTCTGGGCAACCTATTACAGACAATTCTCATGTAAAGTTTGGTATGGTTATCGATTTTGGTGATTTAAAAAAGATTGTAAACGAGGAGATTGTAGATGTCTTCGATCATGCTACTGTGTTTAATAAAAATACGCCTCACGTAGAATTGGCTAAAGAATTGATGGATAGAGATCATCATGTTATCTTAGTTGATTATCAACCCACCAGTGAAATGATGGTTATTGATTTTGCTGATAAAATAAAAAAACGATTGCCAGATAATATTAAACTACATTCTATAAAATTACAAGAAACAGATTCTAGCTTTGCAGAATGGTTTGCTAGTGAAAACTAGAAATTAGCATAAAAGTAACATCAAAATATACTTTTCTGTTTCTTTTGAAGTTATATTTGATAAAAAAATCATCGATATGAAAAATTATAAATTCGTTCTACTATTATTTCTTTCAACCTTTTTGGTAAGTTGTGGAGATGATAATAACGATACCCCTTTACTACTTTCTAATGCGAACTTAGCAGGTACTTATACCATTGGAAACTTAACTGGCGAAGAAAAAGAAACAGCTACTTCAAGCACAGGTGCTGTAGTAGATTTAGCAACTTCAACTATTGTAGGAGATACTTTTCAAGTAGATTTATTAATTAACGCAAATGGTACATATTCCATTTCTGGGTTGTACAGAGAAGTTAAAAATACTACTCCAAATGGAGGTTCTACAACAGAAACTACGAGTATTTTAACTACAGATACTAATGGTACTTATCAATTAAATGGAATAAATAATACTATTACATTTACTGCAATAAATGGTGATTTTTTAGTGGATACTTATAATGTAATCAACTTTAATAATACCATTTTTAGTATTAATCAAGAAGATATTGAAACTTCAGGATCTAATACTATAACCAGTTCAGTTACCATAGATTTTGTAAGAGATTAAATCCATAAATTTAAATAAAAAAGAGCTTGATGAATTCAAGCTCTTTTTTATTTAAGTTCTATTAGATAACTATTTATTATTATAATTATTCATAGTATTTGCTAAACCATCTGTACCAAAAGATGTAACTACCTTAGCTGATAAAGGGAGTCTTTCTATTAGTAAGCTTGTTTCTTCTTTATTCCATTCTCCTAAAACATAATCTACTTGGCGACCTTTAGAATAGTTAGCGCCAACACCAAATCTAAATCTTGGATACTTGTTAGTACCTAATTTCTCTTGAATGTCTTTTAATCCATTATGACCACCATCACTTCCCTTAGCTTTAAGTCTTATAGTTCCAAAATCGATATTTAAATCATCAGTTACAACAAGTATATTTTCAATAGAAATTTTTTCTTTATCCATCCAATACTTTACAGCTTTACCACTTAGATTCATAAAAGTACTAGGTTTTAAAAGGATAAAAGTTCTGCCCTTAAATCTAAAACTAGCAATATCACCTAACTTTTCTGTTTCAAAGCTTACATTGTGTTCTTCAGCAACTTCATCTAAAATCTTAAACCCAATGTTATGACGCGTGTAAGTGTATTTATCGCCAATATTGCCTAAACCAACAATTAATTTTTTCTTCATGTTCTTCTCTATTCTAACTTTAATTGCTTTAAAATTAAATTTAACATCGTTATTAGCTTTCAAAAGTATAAAGAAATTAGATAATTGTCTTTGAAAGTTTTACAAAAAAAAAGCGCTACAAAATTGTAACGCTTCTTTAAAATTTATTGTCGATAACTACTATGTAGTTTCTCCTTCTGCAGTTGCTTCAACTTCTGCTGCATCTTCTAAATCTTCATCATCAGAACCAGCTGCTGCATTACGTGAAGTTCTAACTTGAACAACAACAGTGTTATCTGGGTGCATAAAAGTATAATCATCATTAAATAATGAAGTAATCACTAATTTATGACCGATTTTTAATTTAGAAATATCTGCAGTAATAAAATCTGGTAAATTAGCAGGTATTGCTTTTACTTTTAATTTACGGTTTGTAAAACGTAATGAACCACCATTTAATACCCCTGGAGAAGTACCTGTTAATTGAACTGGAATGTTCATTGTAACTTCTTTATCATCGAATAATTGATAAAAATCTACATGTAAGATTTTATCAGAAACAGGATGAAACTGAATGTCTTGTAAAATAGCAGGAATTTTTTCTCCATCAACTTCAAGACTTGCAGTATATACATTTGGAGTATATACCAAATTTTTAAACGCTTTTTCTTCTGCTGAAAAGTGTATTGGTGTTTCTCCTCCGTATATAACGCAAGGAACCATACCAGCATTACGTAAGGCTTTGGTTGCTGCTTTGCCCACGCTTTCTCTTTTTGATCCTTTAATTGTAATTGATTTCATTACTTTTTTTGTTAATTATTTACATTAAAAATTGTCCACTTATTGAGGTGTTATCCTGTACTTTATGCATAACATCAGCGAATAAGGGCGCGCAAGATACAACTTTTATTTTGGAAGTCTCCTTTTTTAAAGGAATTGTATCTGAAACTATTAATTCTGTTAAGGCTGAGTTTTCTATTTTTTCATATGCCCCTCCAGAAAGGATTGGGTGTGTACAAATAGCTCTTACACTTAATGCTCCTCTTTCTTTCATTAAATTAGCAGCATGTGCAAGTGTTCCTCCTGTATCTATCATATCATCTACAAGAATTACATTCTTACCTTTAACATCACCAATTAACTCCATATGCCCAATAACATTGGCTTTTTTTCTTTGTTTGTAACAAATAACTACATCTGATAATAAGTGCTTAGAATATGCATATGCTCTTTTAGATCCTCCCATATCTGGTGAAGCTATTGTTAGATTATCTAACTTTAAGCTTTCTATGTAAGGCATAAAAATAGTAGAAGCAAATAGGTGATCTACTGGTTTTTCGAAAAATCCTTGAATTTGATCTGCATGAAGATCCATTGTCATAATTCTTGTAGCCCCTGCAGATTCTAATAATTTCGCTACTAATTTTGCACCAATTGCAACTCTAGGTTTATCTTTTCTATCTTGTCTTGCCCAACCAAAATATGGCATTACAGCTGTAATGTGTCTTGCAGACGCTCTTTTTGCAGCATCACACATTAGTAACATTTCCATTAAGTTATCTGCATTAGGAAATGTAGAGCCAATAATAAACACTCTTCTTCCACGAACAGATTCTTCAAAAGCTGGTTGAAATTCACCATCACTAAAATAAGTTGTGTGTACGTTACCTAACTCAGTGTTGTATTCTTTGGCAATTTTTTCAGCTAAAACAGTACTCTGTCTGCAAGCAAAAAGTTTTGGAGCAAGTTGATTATTAATCATCTAATAAGGATTTTTGTTGTGTTGTTGTAAGCGTACAAAAGTAGAAATTATTTATTGAGTTTGAAATTAAAATTTTCACTTTAAATACTAAATATTATTAGTAGATTTGCATTCTCTATTAAAAGCTCAAGTGGCGGAATTGGTAGACGCGCTGGATTCAAAATCCAGTTCTTTCGGGAGTGTGGGTTCGATTCCCACCTTGAGTACAAAAACCTTTAAAATCCCATCGATTTTAAAGGTTTTTTATTTGGTATCATTTTGCTTAACATAAATATTATAGATAAGGCCTGAAACAATTAATAGTATACCTAATATAGTCCATAAATTATAAACTTCACCAAACCAAAATGCTCCTATAATAATTGTAATTACTACTTCTAAATATTTAATAGGTGCAATTAAATTAGTTTCTTGAGCTTGAAAAGCTTTGGTCATATATAACTGACCAATATAACCTAGAACTCCTGTGCTTAGAAACAATAACAACTCAATGGTAGTAGGATTTCTCCAATAAGGAATACTCATTAACCCTCCAAAAACAAAAGCCATAACCATGAAATAATTAATGATAATTAATGGATTTTCACTAGTACCTATTTTACGAATTACGACGAAAATTAAACCTAAGAAAATAGCTGATAAGAGTACAAAGAATAACCCAATATAATTTACATCTGTACCAAAACCTTTAATAATTAGAACACCAACAAAAGCAATGAAAAATAAAAACCACTGAATGGGTTTAATTTTCTCTTTTAAGAAAATGTATGCAAAAATAGCAGCAAAGATTGGTGCTACATATCTTAATGATACTGCAGTACCTATAGGTAAATAATTTAACGATTGAAAAAAACAAGTTAAAGAAACTACTCCCAATAGGCCTCTTAAAAACAACCACTTTTTCTTATTACCAAAAAATGGAATTCGGTTTTTTATAATTAATGGAAGTGTAAAGAATAAGGTACCAATTGATCTAAAAAACACAATTTGATATACATTAAAATCACTTAAATACTTTACAAAAGAACTCATTAGCGCAAAAGCAACTACGCTAAATATCATGTAAAAAATGGGTTTATTAGACTTCACAACTTTATAAATTACCTTCTTGAAACAAATGTAGTGGAATTAGGTTTAAATGAATGACATAAAAAAAGAGCTGATTTAAAAAATCAGCTCCATTGAATACAATTTATAAATCCCCCAACTTATAATTGTTCTATCCTTTAAATTTAATGCTATTTAAGGCCATGCTCATTTACGTTCGTTTATTGAACTTTTTCATTCGATGAATGGCAGATAAGTGTCGACAAAATGTAAATTATAATAGATTAAGTTTGTTCATTAATTCGCTTTTGTTAGACCTACTTACAGGTACAACATCCTTACGAACTAATACTGTATTATCCTCAATATCAACAATTTCTGTAGTATTGATAATAAATGATCTATGTACTTTAAAAAAGTTTTCTGCAGGTAATTTATCTTCTATTTTCTTTAAAGTTGAATGAACAATATAATTTTTACCATCAGTTTTAATATTAATATAATCTCCTTTGGCTTCAATTAAGTAAATATCTGCAATATTTATTTTTACCAAACGTCTATCAACACTTACAAAAAGTGACTCAGCGTTTGTTTTAATTTCACTTTGAGGATCTTCAGTTACAGATAATGATTCTATTTTTTCTAAAGATTTAGTAAACCTCTCTTTGGTAATTGGTTTTAGTAAGTAATCTACTACGCTTTTAAATTCAAAAGCTTCAATTGCAAGATTTTTATCGCTTGTAGTTAGTACTATTTTTGGTGGGTTTTTAAGTGTTTGTATAAAATCAAACCCTGAAAACGAAGGCATATGAATATCTAAATACACCAAATCTACTTTTGCTGTATTTAAATATTTAATAGCTTCTATTGCTGATGAAAATTCATCTAAAACATTAATCTTTTCTGAGTTTATACAATGTTGCTTTATAATTAATCTTGCAGTTTCATCATCATCAATTATTATACAGTTCATATTTTTCATCTCAAAAAAAAGGTTAATTGTTTAAATATACATGAATTTTGTTTAATATCTCAACAAAATTATCATGCAATTCTGTATTGCTTGCTCTTAGTTCTTTCTCGTATTTTGTGGCAATTTCAAATCCTTTAGGTAGGCCTAATAAACTAATTTTGTGCTTAAGCTTATGCACATCATCAGCGGCTTTTTCTAAATCTTGGGCACCAAAATTTTCCATATACAAATCTCTTTCTATAGGGAACTCTTTTTTTAAAATACTAAAAATACTGTTTTGAAAATCCTCATCATTGCCAGCAATTTCTTTGATTAAGGATAGGTTTGGTTGCTCCATTTTAGTGTTTTGATTTCTACCTCTAATTTAATAAAATTATAGAAATTATAAAACTACTTTTTGCCAGTAATCTAAAATTGATAGTAAATTGCTTTTGTGCTTAGAAAATTCTTCTGATTTATTGAAGTAACTAGAGATACCTAAATCGTAACATTGTTCTATGGTTTCTTTATCATCTAAAGAAGAAATGATAACGATTGGTATTCTTTTAAGACTAGAATTCTTTTTAAGTTCAGCTAAAAACTGGAAACCATCCATTACAGGCATGTTTAAATCGGAAATGATTAAATCAAAAGTTGCGTTTTTTTCATTTACCAATGCCAATGCTTTCTTACCATTTTCTGCTTCTAAAATGGTATTTTTGGCATTAAACTCATTACATACCTTTTTAAACTTCAATCTTTCAATTTCGTCATCATCTATAAAAAGTATCGATAAAGATTTCATGTTAGGCGTATTTATGGGTATGTAAAAATCAACTAAAATATTTAGATAATCAATTATTATTTGATAAAATGTGTTCTAAAACCTTTAAATGGTACAATTTGAAGGTTAATCTTATAACTTTAGATACTTATTTGCCTGCTAATTTGCTGATCTAATGAAATAAAGGTTTCTGTTCTAGAGACACCTTTTATATTTTGTATGTCTTTATTTAATAGATGCATAAGATCTTCATTATTCTTACACAAAATTTTAATAAACACTGCATAATTACCAGTGGTGTAATGGCTTTCTACAATTTCTGGTATATCTTTTAACCTTTTTATTGCTGATGAATAAAGACTAGATGAGTCTAGAAATATACCTACAAAAGCGGTTGTTGTATAACCTAAAGACCTAGGGTTTATAACCATTTTATAACCATCTATAAGTTTAGATTTTTCTAACTTTTTTAGTCGTTGATGAATGGCTGCACCAGAAATACCTACTTCTCTTGCAATGCTTAAAATAGGTGTTCTTGCATCTTTCACTAATCTTTTGATGATTATTTTGTCAATCCCATCAATCTTCATGCTCTAATTTATTTGGTTTAAAGATAAAAAAAAAGAGCATACCTTTAAGTATGCTCTTATTATATATCTAAAATGAATATTAAGCTTTCATTTCAAAATCTTCCATAAATTTAGTGGTATAGTTCCCAGAAACATAATCTGGATGATCCATTAATTGTCTATGGAAAGGTATTGTAGTTTTTACACCCTCAATTACGAACTCATCTAAAGCCCTTTTCATTTTATTAATTGCTTCTTCTCTGGTTTGAGCAGTTACAATTAATTTAGCAATCATAGAATCGTAATTTGGTGGTATCATATAACCAGCATATACATGAGTATCCATTCTTACTCCATGACCTCCAGGAGTATGTAAAACCGTAATTTTACCTGGAGCAGGTCTAAAGTTATTATGAGGATCCTCTGCATTTATTCTACATTCAATAGAGTGTAATTGTGGATAATAATTTTTACCAGAAATTGGCACACCTGCAGCTACTAAAATTTGCTCACGAATTAAATCGTAATTCACTACTTCTTCAGTAATTGGGTGCTCTACTTGAATTCTGGTATTCATTTCCATAAAGTAGAAATTTCTGTGTTTATCTACCAAGAATTCTACGGTTCCTGCACCTTCATAACCAATGTATTCTGCAGCTTTTACAGCAGCTTCACCCATTTTATCTCTTAATTCATCTGTCATGAATGGAGAAGGTGTTTCTTCTGTTAATTTTTGATGACGTCTTTGTACAGAACAATCTCTTTCTGATAAATGACAAGCCTTACCAAAAGAATCTCCAACAATTTGTATTTCTATATGTCTTGGCTCTTCAATAAGCTTTTCCATATACATATCATCGTTACCAAAAGCTGCTTTACTTTCTTGTCTTGCAGAATCCCAAGCATCTTTTAAGTCTTCTGGTTTCCATACAGCACGCATACCTTTACCTCCACCACCTGCAGAAGCTTTAAGCATAACTGGGTAACCTGTTTCAACTGCTAATTTTTCACAATCTTCAAAGTCTTTTATTACTCCTTCAGATCCTGGCACACAAGGTACACCAGCAGCAATCATGGTAGATTTGGCATTTGCCTTATCTCCCATTTGATCTATCATTTTACCTGTGGCTCCAATAAACTTAATATTATGCTCTTCGCATAAATTAGAGAATTTAGCATTTTCAGATAAGAATCCATAACCTGGATGTATGGCATCTGCATTTGTAATTTCTGCAGCTGCTATGATATTAGACATTTTTAAATAAGATTCGCTACTTGGAGCTGGTCCAATACAAACTGCTTCATCTGCAAATCTAACATGCAAACTTTCAGAATCTGCCTTAGAGTATACTGCAACAGTTTTAATACCCATTTCTTTACAGGTTCTAATAACACGTAAGGCTATTTCTCCTCTGTTTGCAATTAATATTTTTTTAAACATCGTATAATAATTTTGAATTATGAGTTTTAAGGGGAGTTAGTAAATAATCTATAACTCTAAAATAAACTCATTACTTAAGAAGGATCAACTAAAAATAATGGCTGATCGAATTCTACAGGTGATGAATCATCTACTAAAACTTTAACGATTTTTCCTGATACTTCAGATTCAATTTCATTAAATAATTTCATTGCTTCAATAACACAAACTGTATCTCCTGAATTAATGTCTGAACCAACCTCTACAAAATTTGGTTTGTCTGGAGCTGGCTTTCTATAAAATGTTCCAATAATTGGAGATTTTACAACGATGTATTTATCTTCATCATTGCTAGCTGCTTTTGCTGGTGCTGCTGGCTCAGCTACTGGTGCTGCTGCAGGAGCAGGTGCTGCTGCTTGAGGCATTGCAGCCATTGGTGCTGCTTGCACAATAGTAGTTTCTGTTTTACCTGTACCAGTTTTAATTGTAATTTTTACATCTTCCATTTCTAACTTTACCTCGCTTGCGCCAGATTTTGCTACAAATTTTATAAGATTTTGAATCTCTTTAATGTCCATACTTCTTACTGTTTAGTTTTTGTTATTAAGAATTATACGCCCATTTTAAGTAAATGGCTCCCCATGTGAAACCACCACCAAAAGCGGCAAAAATTAAGTTATCTCCTTTTTTTAATTGATTTTCGTAATCTGCTAATAATAAAGGTAAAGTTGCTGATGTGGTGTTTCCATATTTATGGATATTCATCATAACCTTATCTGAACCTACACCTACTCTATTGGCTGTAGCCTCTATGATTCTTTTATTAGCTTGATGTGGCACTAACCATTGAATATCTTCTTCTTTAAGATTATTTCTGGTAAGCATTTTTTCTGATACATCTGCCATATTAGAAACTGCATATTTAAACACAGTTTTACCTTCTTGATGTACAAAGTGTTGTTTGTTTTTTACAGTTTCTTCAGAAGGTGGTAAAATTGATCCTCCAGCTTCGATTCTTAAGAAATCTCTTCCAATTCCATCACTTCTCAAAAACTCATCTTGTAAACCATAACCCTCTTCATTTGGCTCAAATAAAGCTGCACCTGCTCCATCTCCAAAAATGATGCATGTAGCTCTATCTTTATAATCTATAATAGAAGACATTTTATCTGCCCCAATTAAAAGTACTTTTTTGTATCTACCTGATTCAACGTAACTTGAAGCTGTAGACATACCAAATAGGAAGCTTGAACAGGCTGCTTGCAAATCGTAAGAAAATGCATTTTTTGCACCTATTTTAGTAGCAACGTATGCTGCTGTAGCTGCAACTGGTAAATCTGGTGTTGCTGTTGCTACAATTAATAAATCTATATCTTCTGCTTTGGTATTTGATTTTTGAAGTAAATCTTCAGCCGCTTTTATGGCCATATATGATGTACCTAAACCTTCACCTTTAAGAATTCTTCTTTCTTTAATTCCTGTTCTAGACGTAATCCATTCGTCATTCGTATCTACATAGGTTTCCAACTCTTTATTGGTTAGAATGTAATCAGGAACATATTTTCCTACTGCTGTAATTGCTGCAGTTATTTTTGTCATAATTAAGGTTTATTTCTAAAATTTAGAATAGTCAAAAGTAATGAAAATTATAACACTGTTTTACCTAAAAAACATCAAAATAGACAGTTTTTAGATAAATAACGAAAAAAAACCCTCAAAATTGAGGGTTTTTTGATATTTTGATAAGCTTGTTCTTAAGCCTCTGCAGATGCAGATTCTAAAACAACTTGGCCTCTGTAATATAATTTACCTTCATGCCAATGAGCTCTATGATATAAATGTGCTTCTCCAGTTGTTGGATCTGTAGCTATTTGTTGAGCAGATGCTTTATAATGTGTTCTCCTCTTATCTCTTCTAGTTTTAGATATTTTTCTTTTAGGATGTGCCATTTTATGTCTTTTTTTCTGTTATTAAATTCTTTAATTTATCCCATCTTGGGTCTGTAGTTTCTACAGTTTTTTCTTCTTTTATTTCTAGTTCTTTTAATTTGTTTAACGCTTCAGATTCCATTGTGCCATCTAATACTTTTGGATGTACTCTTTTATTAGGAACCGCTAAAACAATCATTTCATAAATAAATTGTGCAACATTAAACTCATATGCTTCATGAGGTAAAATTAAAATCTCCTCATTATCATCATTATATTCAGGACCAAACTTTACAACTAAAGGTAATTCTGAATCAATTTCTTGGTCATACAACTCATTTGTAACATCACAAGGCACTTCTACTGTACCTTCTGCTATAAATGTAAGCTCGAATAACGTGCTTTTTTTTACAAAATATAATGAAACTTTTATAGATGCACTTTCAAAATCATCAAAATTAAAAGCTTCAAAGAACTTATTATCAATAGAATAATTGAACTCATGTTTTCCTTCTTTTAATCCTACAAACTGTATGTTGAATTGTTTTAAGTCTTTCATTGTCAAACATCAATTGAGCGTGCAAAGATACAAAAAAATGTATTTCTGCCATATTTTTATTAAAAAATTAAAATACTTTAAAATTACCTTACTTTTAAAGGGTTTTGCGTTAATTCTTTATACTCCTCTCTAGATCTATATACTTGAATTGCAGTAAATAATGCTTCTTTAAAAGAAGATGGGTTGGCTTGGTTTTTACCTGCAATGTCATAACCTGTGCCATGGTCTGGAGAAGTTCTTACATGACTTAAGCCTGCTGTAAAGTTTACACCCTTACCAAAAGACAACGCTTTGAATGGTGCTAAACCTTGATCGTGATAAGTAGCCAAGACACCATCAAACTGCTTATAGGTTTCTGAACCAAAGAAACCATCTGCTGCATAGGGTCCAAACACTAGCATACCAGATGCTGCAATTTCTGCTACAGTTGGTTTTATTATTGCATCATCTTCTTCACCTATAATTCCATTATCACCACAATGTGGATTTAAAGATAAAACCGCAATTTTAGGTTTATTGATGCCAAAATCTTTGCGTAAGGAGTTATGCATGGTTGATACTTTACTCTTAATTAATTCTGGAGTAATTGTTTCTGCAACTTTAGATATAGGAATATGACCCGTAATTAAACCAATTCTTAATTCATCCGTCATTAAAATCATTAGGCTATTCCCATCTAATTTTTCTTCTAAATATTCTGTATGACCAGGTGTCTTAAAAAATTCTGACTGAATATTCTCTTTATTAATTGGTGCAGTTACAAGAACATCTATCTTATTTTCTTTGAGATGATCTACTGCAGCTTCTAAAGATTTAAAGGCATAATTACCAGATTCTTTAGTAGCATTCCCTAATTCTAGTTTAACCTCCTCTTTCCAAATATTTAAAACATTTATCTTGTTGTTGTTTATTTGGTTTATTGATGTAATTCCATGAACAGGAGTTTCTAAACCTAATGCTTTCTTATGATAAGAAAGGGCCTTTGTAGCTCCAAAAAGTACAGGGGTACAAAAATCTAGCATTCGTTTGTCTTCGAAAGTTTTCAAAATTACCTCAACACCAATTCCATTTAAATCTCCAATTGAAATACCAACAATTATTTTATCAGTTTTATCCATAGTAAACCTTGTAATATGCTTATTTTTGTTACTACAAAAGTAACTAATTTTTAATGATATGTTTACAGGAATAATTGAAACACTTGGTACCGTAAAAAATGTAGTTAAAGAACAAGAAAATGTTCATTTAACCATAGAAAGTTCTATAACTAATGAATTAAAAATAGACCAAAGTGTAGCTCATAATGGTGTTTGCTTAACTGTGGTTGGTATTAAAAATGACGAGTATACTGTAACAGCCATTAAAGAAACCTTAGATAAAACCAATATTGGCAACCTTAAACCTACAGACATTGTAAATCTTGAACGCGCTATGAAATTGGGTGATAGGTTAGATGGACATATAGTACAAGGTCATGTAGATGAAACTGGCGTTTGTAAAAACATTAAAGATGAAAATGGAAGTACAGTGTATACTTTTGAATACAACTCTAATAAAAATAATGTTACCATTGAAAAAGGTTCTATAACTATAAATGGTGTTAGTTTAACTGTAGTTAACTCAACCAATTCTAGTTTTTCTGTAGCCATAATTCCTTATACTTGGGAAAATACAACCTTTAAAACGTTGCAAATTGGTGATACTGTAAACTTAGAATTTGATGTAATTGGTAAATATGTAGCTCGTTTAACAAACTTGTCTTAACCTTTATTTCTAGTGGCTAAATCTAGAATTAAATATTGCGAAATCTGTAAAAAAGATTTTTCTACCATGTATAGAATACAATATAAGCAGCCTAAAAAATGGGTTTTTACCTGTGAACAGTGTTTGTTAAATGTAAAAAAAGATAATCCTCTTTACGTTTATGGAGGTACTTGGAAAAAATAATTTTTAAACCTTCTCTTCTTTCTTGTGTAAGAATCGTGTTAATTTCATAGAAAGATCTAACAAGATAATTTTTGCATTACCATTTCTTTCTATATGATAAATAGCTTCGCTAATTTCTTTCTCAATTTCTAAGATGTTTCCTGAATGCACAAAAGGTGCAAATTTAGACAACTGAAAATTGGTTTTTGTTTCCATAAAAACCAACTGATCAGACTTATAGTTCATTAACAATGCTTGTCTAAAAAACTGTAAGCAATATTCTAAAAATCGCTTTTGTGTTTCTCTACCTGTTTTTGCAATCGTATCAGACCATGCAATTAATTGCTGAACAACTGTAGCGTTTCCTTTGGCTTTAAAGGCAGTTCTTATCCAAGCAATAAACCACTCTTCAAAAACTAAATCAGAAGAATCATTATGTAATAAATGTAAAGCTTTATTAAAGTTACCTTCTGCTTGATGCGCGATATTTGCAGCTTTTTTGTCTTCTACCTGATGATTTACAATTAAAGCATTTGTAATGTCTTGTTCTGCCAAAACAGGAAAATGTAGCGCTTGACAACGCGATTTAATCGTGTTTATAATTTGCTCTTCGTTTTCTGTAATTAAAATAAACACCGTTTTTTCTGGTGGTTCCTCTATCAACTTTAATAATTTATTAGCAGCTGCAATATTCATTTTTTCTGCCATCCAAATTATCATCACTTTAAAACCACCTTCAAAACTTTTAAGTTTTAATTTCTTTACAACATCTTCTGCCTCATCAACATTAATTAGGCCTTGCTTATTTTCTACACCTATGTGTTGCAACCAATTGAATAAACTTCCATAAGGTTGATTTTCGACAAAATCTCTCCAATCTTCTAAAAACAGATTACTAACTGGGTGCTTTTTTACAACATCGTTAGTAGTTACAGGAAAAGCAAAATGTAAATCTGGATGTTGTAGTTTATTACACTTTAAATTACAAGCATCTGCATCACTAGAAAAATTACACAACAAATACTGAGCATAAGCAATTGCCATTGGCAAAGTACCTGAACCTTCTTTACCAACAAATAATTGAGCATGAGGTATTCTGCCATTTTCTGCAGACTTTTTAAGGTGATTTTTAATATGTTCTTGACCTATAATTTGGTTGAAAAGCATATAGCAAATATAGAACTTTAGAAAATTTTAAATTTAGATTTTGTAATTTTAATCACTGAACTTATCAAACATAAATAATGAAGAAATTATTACAAATTTTAAATGGTATTGCCTTTGCATCTGTGATTTTTATCAACTACTTATCAAATACAGGTGCTATGGATGGCAAAACAATTGGTGGAGTTTCAGATAATATAAAATCTTTATTTACACCTGCAGGCTATGCATTTTCAATTTGGGGTATCATTTATTTATTATTGCTTGGGTTTGCTATTTATCAAGGCAGAAGTTTGTTTGTTAAAGTTAAAAACGATGATTTTATACTAAAAATAGGTTTTTGGTTTATCATTTCTTGCATTGCAAATAGTGCCTGGGTTTTCTGCTGGATTTACGGTTACACAGGTCTATCATGCATTTGCATTTTTGTTTTGCTGATATCACTTTTAAAAATAGTAGTAAATAATAATATGGAGCTTTTTGATGCCTCAAAATCTACCATTGTATTTTTATGGTGGCCATTTGTAATCTATAGTGGCTGGGTAACAGTTGCAAGTATTGCCAATGTTTCTTCTTATTTGGTAAAAATAAACTGGAATGGCTTTGGATTATCTGCAGAAGTTTGGACTATAATAATGATTGCAATTGCAACAATTATTAACATCATTATTATATTTAAAAGAAATATGAGAGAGTTTGCTTTTGTAGGCACTTGGGCCTTAATTGCCATTGGTGTAGCAAATTATGATAATTACACAACTGTTGCTAATAATGCCTTTATAGCTGCAGGTATACTGTTTGTTTTAGCTGCTTACCATGGATTTAAAAACAGAAAAAGCAATCCTTTTATTAAGTTTTAAAAGAATGGTTTAAGTGCGAAAACGATATCTTAATTTTTAAGATTTCAATTTCGGTAAACCTAAATAATAAAGTATTTTTGTTGAAAAGCGATACACAAAAAACATGAAAACCTTAAACGATTTTAATTTCGATAAAAAAAGAGCCATTATTAGAGTAGACTTTAATGTGCCTTTAAATGATAATTTTGAAGTAACTGACAATACTAGAATTCAGGCTGCAAAATCTACAATTATTAAGGTGTTAGAAGATGGAGGTAGTTGTGTTTTAATGTCGCATTTAGGGCGTCCAAAAGGTAAGCAAGAAGAGTTTTCACTAAAGCATGTAGTAAAATCTGTTGTAGATGTAATTGGGTGTAATGTAAAATTTGTAGATGATTGTATAGGACCTAAAGTAGAAGAAGCTGTTGCTAATTTAGATGCTGGTGAGATTTTACTTTTAGAAAATTTACGTTTTTATGAAGAAGAAAAAAATGGTGATGTAGCCTTTGCAGAAAAGTTATCTAAATTTGGAGACATTTATGTAAATGATGCCTTTGGTACAGCTCATAGAGCGCATGCATCTACTACAATAATTGCACAGTTTTTTGAAGAAAATAAGTGTTTTGGAAACTTATTAGCTAGAGAAATTGAAAGTATAGATAAGGTTTTAAACAATTCAGAAAAACCAGTTTTAGCCATTTTAGGTGGTGCAAAAGTATCTTCTAAAATTACTGTGATTGAAAATATTCTAGACAAAGTAGATCATTTAATTATTGGTGGTGGAATGACTTTTACTTTTATAAAAGCGCAAGGTGGTTCTGTTGGAGATTCTATTTGTGAAGATGATAAAATGGAGTTGGCTTTAGATATTTTAAAACAAGCTAAAGAAAAAGGTGTTGAAGTGCATATACCTGTAGATGTAATTGCTGCAGATGCTTTTAGCAACGATGCAAATACACAAGTTATAGATGTAACTGTTATTCCTGATGGTTGGCAAGGTTTAGATGCTGGACCTAAATCATTAGAAAATTTTGATGCAGTTGTAAACAAGTGTAAAACCATTTTATGGAATGGGCCTTTAGGTGTTTTTGAAATGGAATCTTTTGCAAAAGGAACCATTGCTCTTGGAAACTCAATTGATAATGCTACAAAAAACGGCGCATTTTCTTTAGTTGGTGGAGGTGATTCTGTTGCTGCAGTAAAACAATTTGGCTTTGCAGATAAAGTAAGCTATGTTTCTACAGGTGGTGGAGCAATGTTAGAAATGTTAGAAGGTAAATCTTTACCAGGTATAGAAGCTATTTTAAAATAGTATTTAAATATAAATTATTGAAAAAGGCTGAAAATATAGAATTATATTTTCAGCTTTTTTGTTATAATAATTGCATCATTTGTAACAAATGGCATAGGCATCATTTCATCTGTTCTAGGTATAATCTTAAAATTATCATTAGTTAATAAATCATAAGAAATTTCATTTAGAATAAAATCTAGCTTTTCATTTTTATCTACAGTAAAAGTTAAAGTAACACCTTCATCAGAATTTGCCATATGATAAATTAAAAATGTACCGTAATTAACAGTATAATTTTTGCCTTTTAAAACCAAAGCGTCATTTACTTTAAACTGGTGTAAGGTTACTTTATCTTTAGTAATAAATTCTAATTTATTTACATTTCTTTCAGGTGAAACAATTACTTCTAAAAAACGCTTTTTACCCATTATTGTATCTGTAGTAATCGTAATATTTGCAGAAGCTATATTTTTAAAGTCGGTTTTTTTATGATACGTAAAACGTGAATTGTATTTACTTTTTGTTTCTGCACTTTCAATACTACCTTTAACAGAATTTTCATCAAAAATTTGAGAAGTGTAGGCATCTAAAGTTTTATTATAAGTACCATAATATGCTGTAGAATCATTAGAATTTTGAATGTACACAATACTATTTGGCTTTTTATTGTCTACTGAAAAGCCACTATTATAAGTAGCATACGCAAAAAATAGCACACAAAATAAACCACTTAATTTTATGATAATTCCTGTTCTTTTATGGTTGAATGACAACACAAGTAAACCAAAAATTAGTACAACAAAAACGGCACTAATTACTAACATTTTTAACCCTAAACCAACAGGGAACATTTTTACAAAAGGCGCAAAAATATAAATTGTTGGTATAGATAAAATGGTAAATAGAACATACCTAAAATTAGAATTCAAATTTGTAAATATTGCCAAAGCCAATATCACTAAACCTATAAAAACAGGAATAATAAAAAACCCTGCTCCTTTTAAAGTAAAGGTGATAATTGTACAAATAATTAACCATATAAAAATAGGTGCAATTATTAAACTTGTTGGCTTTTCAAGTTTTGAAAAATAACTATAAATTTTAAATGTAATAAATAAGTTTAGGCATGTAAATGCTGCAATATAAGCATGACCATTATAGGTAAAACCATGCAACATATCATTATACTGTGGATGAATTACTTTCAACAACTCCCAACCAAAATAAGAAAGTAAACCACATAAAAGTAAAGAAGCCAAAAACGGAACAAAGCCCAGCAACACTTCTTTTCCTTTTATCCTGTTTAAAGAGAAGCCAAAAAACAGTAAAACTAGAAATACTAAAATAGCACCAACTAGCAAAGCAGTTACCCAAGCAAAAGGAAAGGTTAGCATTTTTATAAATGGAAAATTTACATATACTGAATCTTCCTCCGAGTCTAAATTTTCGATGTCTGAAAAAGCAAAATAATTTAACAAGGTCATTAAATAATCTGCTTGATGCATTAACGTTTCTCTGTCTAAACGTTCGTAAGAATCTTGTGCTGTATGATAATCAAAATGATCATCTATAAAAGCAAAATTGAAACCATTAATATCGCCATCTTCTCTAAAAACGGTTAAATCTGTATCGTTAGGTAATTTTTTATAAATGCTATACATTAAAGAATTTGCAGAAGGAAAGTTAGGTTCTGCTTCTAAAAAAGCATTTAAAAGCTTACTGTTTTTTCTATTGGTTTCCATTAACATGTAGCTTGGACCTCCACTACCTCTAGCCTCAAAATTTAATACCAAGCCTACGTCTTTAGCCCAGTCATGAGCATCTACAAAAGCTTGTGCACCTAACAAACCTATTTCTTCAGCATCAGAAATTAAAATTATAATATCATTTTTGGGTGTTTCTCCATTGGCCAAAAAAGCTCTAACTCCTTCTAAAATTGTAACAACTCCAGAACCTGCATCACTTGCTCCTAAAGCTGAATGTGGGTTAGAATCGTAATGAGTTAAAAGTAGCAATGCCTTGCCTTTTTTAGAACCTTTAATTCGCGCTAAAATATTCTCTGTAGTTGTGCCAGCAACCCATTTTTTGTTTATTGCAGTTTGTGTTTGAATACTGACTTCTAAACCTAACTTAGTTAATTCATCAACAATATAATTCTGTACTTCCTTATGATTTTTAGAGCCTACAAAATGCGTTTTTGTGCTAATTTTCCGTAAATGATTTAAAGCTTTACTCATGTAAAAACCTTTTTTCTCCAAGGCTTTTTCTGTAGATGAAGTAGGTTTTAAATCGTAAAAACCCCAATAAACTATACCAAGAATTAGTAAGAAAGATATTAGGGATGAAGTCTTTTTCATTTGATTGTTAAGTTTTTATAAATGTATGAAATAAAAAAAACTTTTGTTAAATGTTGGATAAAACAGAAAAATCTGTAATTTTAGAAGAAACTAAAAACTAACTAAAATGGGAATTAAGAGCTTTCAAGGTAAAAGAGACGAGTCTCACTCAAAGAGTGAAGAACAAATTTTAGTTTCAGATTACATGACTACAAAATTAATAACATTTAAAGCAGAAGATTCTTTAGATCATGTTATTGCATTATTGATAAAAAACAAAATTTCTGGAGGTCCAGTTGTAAACGATAACAATCAACTAATAGGCATTATTTCTGAAACGGACTGTATCAAACATATTTCTGAAAGCAAATACTACAACATGCCTTCTGATACTAATAACACAGTTGGTAAATACATGGTTACAGATGTAGATACCATAGATAAAGACATGAATATTTTTGATGCGGCTTTTAAATTTATAAGTTCTCACAGAAGAAGATTTCCTGTATGTGATAATGGAAAGTTAATAGGGCAATTAAGTCAAAAAGATGTTTTAAAAGCGGCTATAAAAGTAAAAGGCAATACTTGGAAATAAGTTTTACGCTTCTCTTTTAATTAATAAAAACACTTCGTTTTCTAGCGCTAAATAACCTTCATCATACACATAAAAATAGGTATTACCTGTTTTTGTTTTATAGATTGATGTAAAAAATTGAAAATCGAAACCCTTGTCATATAATTTGGTTCGAGTTACTTTGGTTTTACCTGAAACGTTTAAATCAGATAAAATTTTATAATTTTTTCTGAGTCTATTATTAATATTTCTAATAAGGTTTTTACTGTCTTTATTTACTTTATTATTGTAAGAATTTCTACAGTAATCAGAGCAAAATTTCTTATCTACTCTGCCTTTAACAGGTTCTCCACACTCCAAACAAGTTCTATTTTCCATGCTACAAAAGTACAACTATTTATTCGTTTACAAACGACTACAAATATTTACAACCGAAAGTAAGCGCTTTATAACCGATTATAACTTTCCTTGAATTGCATCTTTGCAGTGTCTAACAATAATGGCAAAACAAATAAATTAATTTAAAAACTTATCTTATGAGTACGTTAAGAAACAAAGTACAACTAATTGGAAATTTAGGAAACAACCCAGAAATCATCACTTTAGATAGTGGTAAAAAATTAGCAAAATTCTCTATTGCTACAAACGAGAGTTATAAAAATAATAATGGCGATAAAGTTACAGACACGCAATGGCACAATATTGTGGCTTGGAATAAAACAGCAGATATTATAGAAAGATACCTGCAAAAAGGCAGCGAAGTTGCCATTGAAGGTAAACTTACAAGCAGAAATTATGAAACTAAAGAAGGAGAAAAAAGATACATTACAGAAATAGTCTGTAATGAGTTGCTAATGCTTGGAAACAAATAGTTTTAGAAAGCCTGAGTATAAAACTCAGGCTTTAATTTTTTAGAGCTGTAAACTTTTACTAACTTCACTTAGAAATTATAAAAGAAATTAATGCTAGTGGTTGTACTAAAAAAACTAAAATTTTCATTTTTCATCCTATCAATATTTGCACTTTTCTCATGCTCATCAGAAAAAGAAGAAACTGACTCAAGCAGTTCTATAGTTGATGTAAATTCAGAGGAGTTTTATCTAGGTGCAGATTTGTCTTATGTAAATGAGATGGAAAATTGTGGAGTATTCTACAAAAACAAGGAAGGTAAAACTGAAGATGTTTTTAAAATTTTTGCAGAGGGTGGAAGCGATTTAGTTCGGGTTCGTTTATGGCACAATCCAACTTGGACCAATTATTCTAACTATGAAGACGTAGAAAAAACCATTCAAAGAGCAAAAAACACAAATACCAAAGTACTCTTAGATTTTCATTATTCTGATGATTGGGTAGATCCAGAAAAACAAAAAATACCTAAAGCTTGGTTACCAGTAATAGATAATTTACCAGTGTTAGGAGATTCTATTTACAATTACACCTATAATGTTTTAGAAAAACTATCTGATAAAAATTTGCTACCAGAAATGGTACAAGTTGGTAATGAAATCAATTTAATGATTTTACAAAAAGACAACAATGCAAATCCTATGGATTGGCCTAGGAATTCATTTTTACTAAATAAAGGCATTAAAGCAGTTAGGGATTTATCTAAAGAGAAGAATAAAAACATAGAAGTAATGCTTCACATCGCTCAACCAGAAAATGGTCTTTGGTGGTTTAAAGAAGCTAAAGAAAATGGTGTTACAGATTTTGATTGGATTGGGCTTTCTTATTACCCAAATTGGTCTCAGTATACCATTCAAAATGTAGCTCCAGTTTTAAAAAACTTAATAGATACTTACAGTAAAAAATTAATGATTGTAGAAACCGCTTATCCATTTAGCCTTCTAAATGCAGATAGTGCAAATAATATCTTAGGTACAGATGCCCTAATTACGGGTTATGAAGCTACTCAAGCTGGTCAGTTAAAATATCTTTTAGATTTAAAACAAGCCATAAAAACTGCAGGTGGCTCAGGCCTTGTTTATTGGGAGCCTGCTTGGCTTTCTAATAACTGTGCTACAAGATGGGGCCAAGGTTCTCATTGGGATAATGCCACTCTTTTTGATAACAATGCCAAACCAACCTTAGGTTTTGATTTCTATAAATCAGAGTAATAAATTATAGAATTGTTAAATTATTCTGCTCATTATTTTCAATTAGAATTTTTTGTAACTTACAAATCAAATTCTAAAAATACTTCCTATGCCAAACTATACATTAAATATTAATGGAAAAAATAGATCTGTTACTGCAGATGAAGACACTCCTCTTTTATGGATTTTAAGAGACGAACTTAATTTAGTGGGTACAAAATTTGGTTGTGGAATTGCACAATGTGGTGCTTGTACTGTTCATTTAGATGGAACAGCCGTAAGAAGTTGTCAAATGCAAGTTTCGCTTTTAGATGATGTAAAAATTACTACTATAGAAGGCTTGTCTGAAGATGGTAAACACCCTGTGCAAGAAGCTTGGAAAGAAATTGATGTACCACAATGTGGGTACTGTCAAGCAGGACAAATCATGACAGCATCTGCCTTTTTAAACGAAAACAGTAATCCATCAGAAGAAGAAATAAGAGAAGCAATGCATGGTAATATCTGTAGATGTGCTTCTTACAATAGAATTGAAAAAGCAGTAAAGGTAGCTGCAGGTAAAATGTAATCACTAAAATTAGAACAACATGAAACTACAAAACAAAAATAATTTTAGTCGAAGAAATTTTTTAAAAACCTCTGCTTTGGCTAGTGGTGGTTTACTAATAGGATTCAATTTTTTAACAGCCTGCAAGCCAGAAGCTACCATGCCTGTTGATGTTGCTAGCCTTAATTTTAATGATTTTAACGCCTTTATAAGAATTTCTGATGAAGGTTATGTAACCATTTTTTCTCCTAACCCAGAAATTGGTCAAGGTGTAAAAACTGCAATGCCAATGATAATTGCAGAAGAATTAGATGCAGATTGGAGCAAAGTTACTGTAGCACAAGGTGCTCTAGATACCAAAAATTTTACAAGACAAGTTGCAGGAGGAAGTCAGTCAATTCGTCAAGGTTGGGATGCTCTTAGACAAACAGGAGCAACTGCTAGACAAATGTTATTAAATGCTGCAGCAACAAAATGGAATGTAGATGTAACTACATTATCAACCTCAAAAGGAATTATTACCAATGCAAATGGCGATGAATTTAATTATGGAGATGTAGTAAAAGAAGCTGCTTTATTAGAAGTACCTGAAGATGTAAAACTTAAAGACCAAAAAGATTTTACTATTATAGGTAAAGATGCTGTAAACGTAGATATAGATAAAATTATTACAGGTAAACCATTATTTGGTTTAGATTATAAAGCAGACAATATGATGATTGCTTCTGTTTTAAGACCACCTGCTTTTGGACAACAATTAGTAGATTTTGACGATTCAAAAGCTAAAGCCGTGAATGGTGTAGTTGATGTTATAAAATTTGGTAATAAAGTGGCTGTTTTAGCCAATTCTACCTGGGCTGCAATGAAAGGTAAAAAAGCATTATCTGCGAATTGGAAATCTGAAAAACCAGAAAGCACAAAAAATCACGATGAGATTTTGACCAAAATTTTAGATGGTAAAAAATTTAATACCAGAAGAGAAGATGGTAATATTAATAAGGCTTTCAAAAATGCAGATAAGGTTATTGAGAGAACGTATCATTCACCTTTTTTACCTCATAATTGTTTAGAACCAATGAACTTTTATGCAAATGTAACAGCAGACAAAGTACATTTAGTAGGGCCAATTCAAACTCCACAATGGACAGTAAATAGAGTTGCTCAATTATTAGATAGAAAAGTAGAAACTATTCATTGTGAAATGACAAGAATGGGTGGTGGTTTTGGAAGACGTTTGTATGGGGATTTTGCTTTAGAAGCAGCAGAAATTTCCAACATCGCAAAACAACCTATAAAAGTTGTGTTCTCTAGAGAAGATGATATGACTGCAGGTACATACAGACCAGCAATTAAATACAGAATAAAAGCCTCTTTAAAAGATGGTACAGTATCAGGTTATCATTTAAAAGAAGCAGCTATAAATGGTAATATGTATGGTTTAATTCCTAACTTTTTTCCTGCAGGATGTATACCAAACTATAAAGTAGATACAGAAAGTTACAAAAGCAATATTACTACAGGTGCTTGGAGAGCACCTTACACTAATTTTTTAGCCTTTGCAGAACAATCGTTTTTTGATGAATTGGCTAATGAACTTGGTGTAGACACAATTCAATTACGCTTAGACTTGTTACAGAATGTAAAAAATACTACCGATGAAAATATAGAATATTCTGGTCAAAGAATGGAAGACACTATAAAATTGGTAAGAGAAAAAGCAAATTGGGGTAAAACGAAAGAAGGAGTTTACCAAGGTTTTGCAGCTTATTACAGCCATAATACTCATGTTGCAGAAATTGCAGACATCACTTTAAAAGATGGTTATCCTATTATTGAAAAGGTTACAGTTGCTGTAGATTGTGGAATATTGGTAAATCCTACAGGAGCAAAAAATCAAGTTGAAGGTGGAGTTTTAGACGGAATTGGTCATGCCATGTATTCTGATTTCTCTTTTAAAGACGGTAAACCAGAGCATAAAAACTTTGATACTTACAGACTTATTAGAATGCAAGAAACACCTAAAGTAGATGTTTATTTTGTAGAAAATGACCAAAAACCAACTGGTTTAGGAGAACCTGGTTTACCACCTGCAGGTGGCGCAGTTTCAAATGCTATTCATGCAGCATTAGGTCAAAGATTGTATAGCCAGCCTTTTGTAAAAGAATTAAAAAAGAGCACTGTTTTAGGATAATATAATGCCATCATTTTTCTTATCCTTTCCAGATTTTAATCTGTACAGCACACCATTGTTAATTCTTGTTTTTCAAGGATTAGTCTTTGTTGCATTATTGTTGGCGAGATATTTTAAAAAGAAAAATATATCCGATTTATTTCTGGGTTTAATTTTACTTATCATTTGTTACGAGCAAACCTGCTATACAGTTGGTTTTATGGGTTGGTATAACGTTTTTAGAAATACAAAAATCAACTATTTCTTAATACCAATGGGAGTTGCAATTGCGCCTTTAATTTATTTTTATGTGAAAGCAATAACAACGTCTAATTTTACATTTCGTAAAAAGGATTGGCTTCACTTTGTATTAGCTTTCTCTTTAATTCTCTTTCGTTTAACCATTTATTTTTATGATAGCTTACAACCAGGTTTTGATGATACTCAAAATGGAATTTTAAAACTCTCAGTAGATGAACCCATAATTTCTCCTCTTTGGGTTTTTGTGAGTTTTGCACAAATGCTATTGTATTTGGCATTTACTTTTCAGCTATTTTACAATTACAGAAAAAGAATTAGAGAGTATTTTTCTAATACTTATAAACTAGAACTAAATTGGATACTTAGTTTTTTAATTGCGTTTACACTGCTTTTTCTTTACAGTTCTTTACAAGATATTGTAGGTAGCCTTATTATTGAATTAAATTATAAACAACGATGGTGGTTAAACATTTTTATGGCACTTGTTGTGCTATTTGTGGGTGTTAAAGGCTATTTTACAGATACCACAAAACTGAATAAATTATCCTTTAGTTTCTCACCAAATCCAGAAAGCATACCTCAACAAAAAAACAATTCTAGTGAGTTTTTAGAATCCGATTTAGAAAGGGTTAGCACTTTTATGAATACAGAAAAGCCTTATTTAAATCCAGATTTAAATCTTTCTGACTTGTCTAAATCCTTACATCTTACAAGGGCTGAATTAAGTAAAATCATCAATACTGGTTTTGGCAAAAACTTTAATGACTTTATTAACGAATACAGAGTAAATACCTTTAAAGCAAAATTAAAATCAGGAGAACACCAACAACTTTCTCTTTTAGGTATTGCTTACGATTGTGGTTTTAACAGCAAAGCAACCTTTAATAGAGTGTTTAAAAAAATTACACAAAGATCGCCTACCGAATTTTTAAATACCTTAAAATCTTAATTAAATTTAAATTGAGTTTGATAGGGCTCTAGCCCAAAATAAGACGTCTCAAATTGTAAATGAGCCCAGCTTTTACCTTCTAAGTCTTTTAAAAGATAGATTAAGTTCAACTTTGTAACCAAATACAAACAGAACAATAACTCTATTATGAAAGCACAATTCATTCGTTTATCAAAATTTATTATTACTCCAATTATTCAAAAAAGTTGGCTTGCAGATTTACTTTTTAGCATACCAAGAATTATTTGTGGTTTATTACTAACCTTAAGCTTTGGCTCAGACAAATTTGGCTTGCCTTGGTCTAATACAGAAAATTTAGGCTTTTTTGAAGTGGTAGCATGGTTTCCAAAAGATGTTGCAGAATATGGTGGAATCTTTGCCTTAGCTCCAGTATTTTTTGCTTGGATGGGTGCTTTCTCTGAAGCAGTTGGTGGTTTAATGCTGGCTCTTGGTTATAAAACTAGAGTTGCATCTTTCTTAATCCTATGTACAATGTTAGTCGCAATTTTCTTGCAAAAATGGAACCAAGGAATGTGGTCTATGTTGCCAGCAATGGGCTTTTTATGGGTCTCATTGTATCACCTTTATTTAGGATCTGGAAGATTTGGAATTGACTATATAATCGCAAAAAAATTAAATAAATAAATTAAAATTATGAAAAAAATTATAACAATAAGTCTACTACTTTTAAGTGTATTTACAAGCTGCGTTCAAAAAGAACATCAAAAAAATGTAACTTTTATTGTAGACACAAATGGAATAGATGGCATAGAAACCTTAGGGATTAGAGGTAGTTTTTTACCAAATCAATGGCGAGAAAGCTATCCTTTAACCGATGAAAATAATGATGGTATTTATGAAGTAAATTTTCAAGAAGAAACAGCTGTAAATAGTATCACCTTTAAATTTGTCAAAAACGGATTTGACTACGAATTAAAAAATGAAAACAACAGAAAAATAACATTCGAGTACAAACCCGAAACTTTAATCTATCAAACAAAATTTAACGATACAACAGCTACAATCATTAAAAAATAATATCATGAAAAAATTACTAATACTACTCGTTTTTACCAGCTCAACTTTAATTGGGCAGATCAAAGGAAACAAAAACATTGAAACTAGAACTTTTGACGTTCCTAATTTAAAGGAATTAAAAGTGAATTTATATGCAAAAATAACTGTAGATCAATCTCTAAAAAATGGCATGCAAATTACTGCAGACAGCAACCTTTTTGAAAAAATTGATACAGAAATTGTTGATGGTAAATTAAACCTAAATCAATTAGAATGGATACAACCTTCAAAAAATATCATCATTAAAATTGGGGCACCTCTTTTGCAGAGAATTGAAACTGGTACACATGAAACCTTATACTTAAATAATGTGAATAGTGAGTATCTAAATCTGATGGCTCTTGTAGGTAAAATAGTAGTTAATGGTAAGGTAAACCAACTAAATATTGGTGTAGAATTAGGTGAAGTTCAAGCTTCTGAATTAATTGCAGAAAACGCTAGAGTAAATATTTGGGGAAGAGGAAAAGCTACAATTTTTGCTAACAATGAAATTTACTCTATTGTTAAAAATGATGGAAAATTGGTATTGGCAAATATCCCAAAATCATTAAAAGGAGATACTACAAAAGCTATAGCAAAAACAAAGAAATATAGAAATAAAAAGGTTACTTGGATACCATTTAAGATTAAGAACAACTCATGGAATAGAAACAATTTTGTGGTTGTAGGCCCTAAAAAAGATGGTAGTAGTTTTAGTTATGGTTTTCCTATGATGCCAGGCACAACAAGAAAAGAAAATTGGAGTGTTGGTACTAAAGTTTACAAAGTAAATAGACTTGGACTTCGAAAATTATTAGTAGAAATTAAAGAAGATGATAAAGACAAAACTGTTAAATTATTTGAATAAAAAAAAAGCCGCTAAATGCGGCTTTTTTTTTATTCAAATAACATCTTATTACTAATTTTGAGCATCTTTAATTGCTTCATTTTTCATTTTTTCATTAGGTACAATAGCAACGTTTACACGTCTATTTTTTGCTCTACCTTCTGCAGTTGAATTATCATATTTTGGCTGTGCTTCACCATACCAAAGTGTTTGAAATCTTGGGCTAGCAATACCATCACTAATTAAATAATTTGTTACAGATTTCGCTCTTTTTTCTGATAGCGTTAAATTATAATCTGCATTACCTGTGTTATCTGTATGACCAACAACTAAAATCTTAGTATCTGGAAATTCTAAAAATACTTTTGCCAATCTATCTAAGGTTTGCTGAGATTTTGTATTGATGTTAGATTTATTTGTATCAAAATAAACACCACTATTCTCATCAAAAGTTACAACAATACCATCGTCTACCCTTTCTACTTTTGCCCCAGGAACCTCAGTTTCAATTTTCTTAGCCTGTTCATCCATTCGCTTACCAATAAGCACACCTGCTCCACCACCAATAACACCACCAATAACAGCTCCTAGCTCACTGTTTTTTCCACTACCTACATTGTTACCAATAATGGCTCCAAGAATGGCACCACCAGCTGCACCTATTGCTGCACCTTTTTGTTTATTATTTGCATTTTTAGTTGCTTCACAACTAGAAAAAGTAAAAGCTACTGATAATGCTAATGCTACTGTATATATTTTTTTTGTAAGATTTTTCATGTTTTATTGTTTTGTAAAGTTCATTTTAATTAAAAACGGAGATCCGTTTACCATAATATTTTGTTGCC
Source organism: Polaribacter sp. P097 (assembly GCF_036864555.1). Lineage (NCBI taxonomy): Bacteria > Pseudomonadati > Bacteroidota > Flavobacteriia > Flavobacteriales > Flavobacteriaceae > Polaribacter > Polaribacter sp. P097. The sequence goes on from NZ_JAZETJ010000001.1 coordinate 902,721, forward strand.
AAACCATGGTGTTTTCGGTTAATTGCATTAAGTCTAAACGAAAACCTATATTGTTTTCATTGTTTTTAGGTTTTAAGAGAAAATCATAATAACCCGTGTTTAAATCTGTTTCTTGAATTACAAAAACAAACTCTCTTTCTCCTTCAATACAGTTTGGGTCAGAAATAGTGTATGTACCAGTATTGTTGTTTGGTACAAATTTCCAAGTACTGCCCTCTAAACATTCTTTATTTGCATCATTAAAAAGAACAACTTTATAGTCTCCAGTTTTACTATAAACTATATCTGTTAATACCCAATTTCCTTTTATAACCTTCTGCTGAGTTCTTACATTTTTAGATGCACCACAAGAAAATAATAGTATGGTTAACATCAATGTTAAAAGTTTTTTCATAATTGATTTTTTAATTTGAAACAAAGTAACGCTAATTGCTAGTGTTTTGTTAACTCAAATAGAATAAAAGTTACTTCATTTAGATTATGATGAAAAACCAACACAAACTTAAAAAACAACCTTTAAAATATTATAAAAGCAAAAGCACCTTTAAATTTAGCCATTTACAATGGTTAAATAAAGGTGCTGTTGTAAAAAATAGGTTAATTATTTGTTACTCTGTTTTTATTAATTTCTCTTCTAAAATAAAATCTCCGCTTTCTGTGATACCTTCTATATATAAAACTATTTCTTTAACATTATTACTATTAAAAGATAAATTTAAATTACCAGATTCATTGATTTTATTTTTTGGCAACCAATCTAAAACCCCATAACTTTTAAAGAAATTATTATTAGAGTTAGCATATTTTGGTATGTAAAACTGTTTTGATTTTGAGAATGTTACAGGAAAATCTATTTTAGACAAAGCAGGTCTATAATTCTTAAACTTTTTATAATTTTCATAAACTTTGATTGTACCTCCAGTTCCCAATTGCATAGGCCCAATTCCAAGTGGGTTTATTTCTACATACTCTACATTATCTAGAAAATAATTATAATATATAGAATAATCGTTAGTAAAAAAATCATTTATAAATATTGAAGGTACACCATCTGCAGATCTGGAGTAAACTCGGAATGTTGAATTTCTATGATCGTCTATGGCAGCAATTCCTGCTTGTGCATTTAAATATGTAGCCAAAGTACTTACTCTGTCATTATCATTTAAAAATTTTACCTTACCAAAAGCTGTATTTTTTATTCTTTCTATTCTATCTCTTTCTGTTTTCGCCTTTATTTCTATTTCACTTAAAACTTCTGTATTGTTTAATTTAATAAAACTATTAATATCTACTAAGTTCTCATAACTATAATAGTTAGGTTTAGCTTTTAAAAAGGTAAGTTTATCTTTTAAATCTGGTATTTGATTAGGTGAAAACTGCGCATAAACAGGTGTTTTAATAGCCTTACCATTTCTATTTATTTTAGATAAATAAAGTTTTTCATCCTCTTCTGGAAAATATTTGCTAGCTGTAAAAGAGGATACTTTGTCATTAAAGGAAATTAATTGAGGTTCGTTTTCTTTTAACGGATGAATTAAAAATTTACTTTCTTTCTTTTCTGCTGGTACATTAAATTTTATGGCAATTCCCTCATCAAAAGTATAATTGATTTTTTGTTTATTGTTATAGATATTTAGCCAATCGTAACTGCTCCATCCTTGGGTAAGTAATAAATTATCTAACTCTAATTGTTTTTTTAGGTTCATATCCGAAAAATAATAATTGGCATTTTCTATAAAACCATTTACATATGGTTCTAAAAGAATTTGAGAAATCATATTCGTATTCTTTCTGTATGATTTTGTACCTTTTGGTAAAACAGAAACACTAACATTATTGTTATTAATGATTTTTGAATTGTTAAATTGAAAATTTACAGTTGTTTTTCCATTTTTTGTATTAGAAGAAACCAATTTGCTCTCTTTAAGGTTTAATCCTTTAAAATTAAAAAATAGCCTTTCTGATACTGGAATGTTTTCTTCATTAAACAGGGTAAAAATATTAACCCCTTTTGATATTTCTTCTAATGGTATTTTTAATGTATGCGTAAGTTTATCATTAAAATTTACAGGTATTGTTTCTATATTTTTTCCATCATGTAACACAAGTTTGTAATTGTTGTTTTTAATAAATTCTCTTGTATTTTCATTGGCAACTATAGATAATAGTGCATAATCATTATTCGAAGTAACCTTTAAAATAACTCCTTTAGGTTCCACTTTATTTTTTAATAAAATGGTTTGTTCTGTTCCATTATATTTAATAACAGCTTTATAAGCTTCTAGATTTTTAGGGATAAATGAAGCACGACCAATACCTAAATCATTTAATTTAAAATTGGTGATTTCTTTATTTTCACTATTTAAAATTTTACCTTCTACATTAGATAAGCCAAAGCCTAAAGAGTCTTTTGCAATTATACCTACTGTATTAATTAAACCCCCTAAAAGGTGACCACTTTCTGGTAAAACCTGTAAATCTATATTTTTAAAACTATTTAATTTTGATTTATTTTGATTTGAATTTGTACCTAAAACTTCAAAGTTTTCCGAAAATATGTTTTGGTAAGAGAAGTTCATCATCCAATTTGTGTAGGCCCTAAAATTATAACTCCCTTCTTTAAATAGCTTATCATCTATAAAAAAAGAACCACTTGCAATGCCATCTTCAGCCTTTATCATTTGTTCTTTCACAACCTTGTTATTTTTATCTGTAATTACACAGTAAATATTCGTGGTTACTGAAGACAGTATTTTATTTTTCTTGTTAAAAGCATATACTGTATACCCGATATTTTCTCCTACAATAAATTTAGTTTTGTTTAAATGTGCATACATTACCTCTTCATAAGGTTGGGTATAATTTTTAAATTCATCTTCAATATTTAAATCTTGAAAAGATTGTTGACTAAATATTGAAAATGTAGTAAAGAAAAAAATTAAAAATGCTAATGTGATGTGTGGTTGGTTTGTAGTTCTTTTCATAATTTGAAGGATTTTTTAATAAATTAACATAAATCGTGCCAAATTAACATAAAATTGAACTTTTTAATAAAAAATCTCTTGTGCTAGACGAAATGTGTTTGCGTGTGCCTCTACAACTATATTTACATCTTTTGAATACCCACCTCCCATAGAACACATTACTGGAATTTTAGTATCAAAACACGTTTGTAAAACAAATCGATCTCTTTCTTTACAGCCTTCTAAACTCATACCCAATTTTCCTAATTTATCTGCAGCCAAAACATCTACACCACATAAATAATAAATAAAATCTGGTTGTTCTGACTCAATTAAATTTGGAAGAGTTTTCTTTAAGATTGATAAAAACTCATCATCTTTAGTATCGTTTTCTAAAGCAATATCTAAATCTGAAGATTCTTTAATAAAAGGATAATTGCTTTTACCATGCATAGAAAAGGTAAAAACAGAATTATCATTTGCAAATATTTCTGCAGTTCCATTACCTTGATGAACATCTAAATCTACAATTAAAACTTTTTTAGCTAAATTTTTATACTGAAGATATTTTGCTGCAACTGCTTGATCATTTAACATGCAAAACGCTTCTCCTCTATTTGAAAATGCATGATGTGTGCCCCCTGCAATATTCATTGCAATACCATTTTTTAGTGCAAATTCAGATGCTTTCATTGTACCATCTGCAATAACCATTTCTCTTTCTATTAGAACTTCAGAGAGAGGAAAACCAATTTTTCTAGCTGCTTTTTGATCTAAAGTAATATTTAGTAAATCGAAAAAATAGTCTGGTTCATGAACCGTGAAAAAGTGCTTATTATCAGGAATTTCTGGTTCAAAAAAATTATCTAAAGAACAAGTACCTTCATAAATTAATTGCTCAGGCAGCAAATCGTATTTTATCATCGGAAAACGATGCCCTTCTTTTAAAGGATGATGATAAATAGGATGGTGTGCAATTTTTAGCATAAACAAATTTAGAAATTTTGCATCTAAATTCTATTTTAGAAAAACTAAATATTTATTTAATCATTGAAATAATTTTTTCTTCGAAGATAAAATCGCCATCTGCTGTTACACCCTCAATAAAAAGTTTATATGAATTGGGTTGATTGTTCCAGAAAGAAAAAGACAAATTTCCATTTGAATCAATTTCATTAATGGGCAACCAATCTATAACTCCAAATTCTTTAAAAAAACTATCTTTATAAGTAGGGTATAAAGGTTTATAAAATGTTTTAGATGCAGTAAAACCTAAAGGCACATTAAATTTGCTTTTGGTTTGTTTTATGGTTGCTTTATATCTTTCTGGATGCGTTGTAATTTTTATTGCACCCATGCTCATAATATCACCATAAGAACGATTATATGGGTCTATATCTATAAAGTCTATATAATCTAATAAAAAATTATGCAATTCTCTCTGTCTTTTTTCCACTCCATCTACAACCATAGTATAAGGCTCCCCATTATTTCTATTAAAAGACCTAAATGTTTTTTTTATAAAATCTTCTTCAGCAAAAACATAAGGAATATCATTCAAATAGTCTGCTAATGTAGTTTCTCTATCTCTTTCTTCTATAAAAAATACTTCGCCTCTGGTTGCGTTTTTAATAGAGTTTCTTCTCATATCCTCTAAACTTGTTTTTATTTCAATCTCGTCTAGTATTTGTGTTCTGTTTAGATTAAGGTAAGAGAAATTTTCTGTGTCTTCTTCTATTGTAAAGTATTCCTTTTTTAGTCTTAATCTATTTGCATCTTTATTTAAAGTTGGGATAGTACTAGGAAAGTATTGTACATATAAACCAATTGTGCTTGCTTCTCCCTTTTTATTTATTTTAGAAAAATAGATGGGTTCTTTATCTTTTGGATAAAAATTATCATAAATAAAAGTTTTAACACCTTTATTTAATTCAAAACTTTCTGGTCTTGTTTGTGATGTATTGTGTAGGTAAAAACGCGTAGCTTTTTCTTTTTTAGGAATATTGATTTTTAAAGAAATTCCTCTTTCAAAATTAAAACGTTTTATATTGTTGTTATTAAAGATATTGCTCCAATTGTAGCTACTCCATCCTTGTGTAATTAACAAATTATCTAAATCGTATTTCGTTTTTTTATTTATTTCTTTAAAATAATAACCACTTTTTTCAATAGTCCCTTTTATATAGGGTAATAAAAGGGTCTGAGATATAATATTTGTGTTTTTATTGTAAGATTTAGTTTGTGAAGGTAAAATTGATATGCTTACATTATTAAATTGACTTTCTCTAAACTTGCTATAATTCAAGCTTATAGAACTAGCAGTATCTCGTTTTTGCTCAAGGGTAACCTTACTTTTTAAAATGTTTAGATTGTGATAATTAAAAAAAAGTCTTTCTGCTATGGGTATATTGTTATCCGATAAAAGTGTAATTACATTTATACCCTTTGCCATATAAGAAAAAGGTATTTTTTTAGTCACCTCTGTCTTATCATTAAAAACAATATCTAAATGGTTTAATTGTTTTCCATCATGTATGCTAAGTACAAATTTCTTATTTGTAATTTTAGGTAGTGTTTCTGCATTGGTCTTTACTGAAACTATACAATTTTCGCCATTGTAACCCACTTTTAAAATTATACCATTAATTTTTACATTAGGCCTATAGCTCTTTTCTAAAATAATTTTATTTTTCTCCTTTAAAACTATTGTATAGCTTTCTGTAATGTCTGGTGTAAATGAAAATCTACTTATTCCTAAATGGTTCAGTGCAAAGCTACTTACGGTTTTATTCTCATTAGTTATTATTTGTCCTTTTAAATTAGCAACTCCATAACCCAAGCTATCTTTAACCACTACACCTACTGTATTGTTTGTATTGTATAAATAATGCCCACTTTCTGGAAGCAACTGTACATCTAAACTTTTACTTCTATTAATTTTTGCAATATTTATATCCAAGGTTACATCTAGAACTTGAAAATTAGAAGAATAATAATTTTGTTGATCAGTAAAGTTTAACATATAGTTGGTGTACGTCTTAAAGGTGTAATTCCCTCCCTTAAATTTACTATCTATGTTAAAAATGCCATTAGCTATTCCGTTTTCTACTTTATAGAGCTTCTTCCTAACAATATTTTTGTTTTCATCTTCAATTACACAGTATAAGTTTTTGGTTAACTCAGAAGGCTTTTTAGATTGTTTATGCAAAACGTAAGCTGTAAAACCTAAAGCTTCACCTTGAATTAATTTATCCTTATTTAAATGTGCAAATACAACTTCTTGGTAAGAATTAGTATACTTATCGTAAGCATTTTTAAGATCTTTTCCATTGAGTTTATTTTGAGAAAAAGTATAACTGCAGCATAAAATAAGAAATAGAATAGTAGTTTTTTTCATAGTTTGTTGGTTTTTTTGAATTGAAAAAACACCAACAACAATGCCAAAAAAAATTGCTTGAGCTAAAAAATTACCCTTTTACAAACTCCTTTTCAATTTCTTCTAAAGATTTTCCTTTGGTTTCTGGCACAATTTTTAGCATGATAAAAAAGCCTATTAAAGCAATGCTACCAAACAAGAAAAAAGACATGGCATTACCCAAATTAGATAGCTCCCAAGGAAAAACAAGTTGTACCAAAGAGCTTATTAAAGAATTTACAAATGCGATTACGCCAATAGCTAATCCTCTATATTTTAATGGATACAATTCTGATAATAAAACCCACATTACAGGCCCTAAAGAAAAGGCAAAACATGCTATAAAACCAAGTATACCAAATAAAACCAAGTTTGCATTTATGGTAATTGCAGCCTCTAAAATTTCGCCATCATTTTTAGCATAGGTTTGATTGCCTAAAATTGACTTTAAATCATTCTTAAATTCAACATCAAAAGCATATTGTTTATTAGCTATTGTTTGTAGTTTTTCTGAACCACTAAAACTTAAGGCTTCAATTTTTTCTTTAGAGAGTTGATATGTAACTTGTTTAAAACCATATGCACATACCAATAAACTAATGGCAATACCTAATGTACCAACCAATAATAAAGGCCTTCTACCCATTTTATCGATTAAATACATAGCAATAATGGTAAAAACAACAGTTACAGAACTAAGTAAAATTCCTGATGAAAAAGCAGCATCTGTACCTATACCTGTTTGTTTAAATATTGATGTTGCATAAAAATAAACTGCATTAATACCCGTAATTTGTTGTAAAATACCAACAGTTAAACCAACTAGAAATAGAAAACGAAGGGATGGTTTGAGTAGTTCTTTTAAACTAATTTTTTGGTCATTTTCTGATGTATTCGTACTCTCTTGAATAGCCTTTATCTCTATTTCACCAACAACCTTACCATGAATACTTACTAAAACATCTTTAGCTTCTTTTGCTTTATTCTTTAAAAATAACCACCTTGGACTTTTTGGTACAAAAAACAAAATTAAAAAATATACGATAGCAGGCAAAAATTCTACCCCTAACATGTACCTCCAAACTGTAGCATCATTTAAAAAAGAAACTTCTTGATTGTATTTGTTAAATAAATAATTACTTAAAAAAGCAGCAAAAAACCCAAGTACAATATTCAATTGTTGAATTGCCACAAGTTTTCCTCTATTCTTAGCTGTAGAAACTTCTGCAATATACATAGGCGCTAAAACTAGAGCTGCACCAAAGGCTAAGCCACCAATCATTCTAGCTATGTAAAGCATTTCGTAAGAATTAGCTATGGCAGAAAAAAGTGCTGAAACAGCATAAAGAAGGGCTACAAGAATTAGGATTTTTTTTCGTCCAAAAATATCGCTTAATCTACCTGAAAAAAGCATAGCAATCATGGCTGCAAAAGAAGGCGAACTTACAACCCAACCAGATTGTATATCGTTTAAATTAAATTCTGGACCTGCATAAGACATAACTCCAGAAATAATACCAGCATCGAAGCCAAACAAAAAGCCTCCAATAGAAACAACAAATGAAATAAATATTAACTTTCTTGACATAAAGTAAATATACTAACTTATTTGTTGCCCGTTTTTTACCGTTTTTTCTGGTTCTACAAAAGCCAATTTACCATCTGGAGTATCTGTCATTAAAATCATACCTTGACTTTCTACACCTCTAATTTTTCTTGGAGCTAAATTCACTAAGACAGATACCTGTTGGCCAATAATATTTTCAGGAGAAAAGCTTTCTGCAATACCAGAAACTATTGTTCTTGTATCTATACCAACATCAACTTTAAGTTTTAGTAGTTTTTTAGTTTTTGCTACTTTTTCTGCTTCTAGAATTGTACCAATTCTTATGTCTAATTTGGTAAAATCATCAAACTCAATTGTTTCTTTTTGTGGCTCAACAACTTTATTTTCTTGTTCATTTGCCAACTTTGTAGCTTGTAGTTTTTCTAATTGCGCATCGATTGTTTTATCCTCAATTTTAGAGAACAAAAGTTCACCTTTATTTATTTGATGTTCTGCAGGAATTAATACGTTTTTATCAGAAATATCATCCCAAGAAATAGAAGTTTCTAAATTTAAGATACCTTTTAATTTTGTTGCAGTAAATGGTAAAAATGGCTCTGCAACCACAGCTAACGCCGCTGAAATTTGTAAAGCAACATACATGATTGTTTTTACACGCTCTTCATCTACCTTTATAACTTTCCAAGGTTCTTCATCTGCCAAATATTTATTTCCTAATCTCGCCAAATTCATTAATTCTTGACTTGCTTCTCTAAATCTATATCTTTCTACAGATTTACCAATTACGTTAGGAAACTCTTTTACAGCTGCTAAAACATCTTCATCTACTTCAGTAAAATCATTTGGAGTTGGTACAACACCTGTGTAATATTTATTAGTTAATACTACTACTCTATTGATAAAGTTACCAAAAATGGCAACTAACTCATTATTGTTTTTTGCCTGAAAGTCTTTCCATGTAAAATCGTTGTCTTTACTTTCTGGGGCATTTGCTGTTAACGTATAACGCAAAACATCTTGCTGATTTGGAAAGTCTTCTAAATATTCGTGCAACCAAACTGCCCAATTTTTAGACGTGGATAATTTGTTGCCTTCTAAATTTAAAAATTCGTTTGCTGGCACATTATCTGGTAAAATATAATCTCCATGTGCTTTTAACATACTAGGAAAAATAATACAGTGAAAAACTATATTGTCTTTCCCTATAAAGTGCACCAATTTAGTATCGTCTTTTTTCCAATAATCTTCCCAGTTTTTACCTTCTCTTTCTGCCCATTCTTTGGTTGATGAAATGTAACCAATAGGTGCATCAAACCAAACATACAGCACTTTGCCTTCTGCACCTTCAACAGGCACAGGAATACCCCAATCTAAATCTCTGGTTACTGCTCTTGGTCTTAAACCATCATCTACCCAAGATTTTACTTGACCATATACGTTAGGTTTCCAATCTTTTTTATGCCCTTCTAAAATCCATTTTCTTAAAAAATCTTCATGCTTATCTAAAGGTAAAAACCAGTGTTTTGTTTCTTTTACAGTTGGTATATTACCAGTAATTGCAGATTTTGGATTGATTAAGTCTGTTGCATTATGGCTAGTACCACAATTTTCACATTGATCTCCATAACTTTCTTCAAAACCACATTTAGGGCAAGTACCTACCACAAATCTATCTGCTAAGAATTGATCTGCTTCAGCATCATACAATTGTGCTGTAACTTCTTCTATAAAATCACCTTCATTATACATTTTTATAAAAAAGTCTGAAGCTGTTTTGTGGTGAATTTCTGCAGATGTTCTTGAGTAATTATCAAAAGAAATTCCAAAATCTTCAAAAGATTTTTTAATAATTGTGTGATACTTATCTATAATATTTTGTGGAGTAACACCTTCTTTTTTAGCTCTCATTGGTATAGCTACTCCATGTTCATCTGAACCAGAAATATAGGCCACATCTTTACCTTTTAAACGTAAATAACGCGCATAAATATCTGCAGGTACATAAACCCCAGCTAAATGACCAATGTGAATAGGCCCATTTGTATAAGGTAAAGCTGCTGTAATTGTATATCTTTTTGGAGCACTCATAGTGTTTCTCTTAATTTTTTGGAATCATTTTTGAAGAGACAAAAGTACGAAAACATGGTTTTAAAAACCATCGAAAAGTAATACATTTACAATGGTCTACTTTTTTAAAATAGTTATCTAATTAACGAATACCCTTTTAAATGATGAAACAATTACCTCTCGTAATTTTCTTATTAATTATTTCATCAATAAAAGCGCAAGAAAATATAGATAGCTTAAATACGAAACCTAACCCTATTATTTTTGGTGATTTCAGTTTAGGTTATTCAAATGGCTTTGTTAAAGGTTTTACTGTTGGTGGTTCTGTAAATTATCAGAAAAAAAACAATCTATTTACATTTCGAACATTACAAATTGTTAATATTAAAAAAATAGATTTTTTTCTAATATTCCCTTATAATATAGAAAGTGAAACAATGACAGAATATTCTTTATTATATGGTAAGAGATATATTGAAGAGGGATTTTCATATCATTTTTCTGGAGGAATTTCTTTTGCTACCTATGATAAAAACTTTGAAAATGATAATTTAGCTTTAAATTATTTTGGGTTTCCAGTTGAAGTTGGAGTAAGTTGGTTTAAAAACAAAAAGCGACGTTTTAGAGTTTTATATGGTTTAATTCCTGTTGGTAAACCCACTAGTTTTGGCAGGTCCATTGGCTTTAAACTACATGCAAATATTGCTAAAAGATCTTATGTTGGATTAGGGCTAACTTTTGGATTAGGTTGGCATAAAATTTATAATGATGAAGAATAAAATAATTACCTTTTTAATTCTAATAGCTTGTACAGTTTTTCAAGCTCAAGAAAAATTAGTAAGTCCACCTTATTTACAGAAAGGAGACACTATTGCAATTGTTGCACCTGCAGGTATTTTAAAAAATAGGCAAGCAACTATTTTAAAAGCTAAAAAACTTGCTGAGAGTTGGGGTTTACATGTGCTTATTGGTAAGAATATTTATAATAATAACAATCATTTTGCTGGCACGGATATTGAAAGGTGTCAAGATTTTCAAGATGCCCTAGATAATGCTTCTATAAAAGCAATTTGGGCTGCAAGAGGTGGTTATGGTTCTGTTCGAATATTAGATTTATTAGACTTTACTAAATTTAAACAACATCCTAAATGGATTATTGGGTATTCTGATATTACTGCCTTTCATAACCACATAAATGCACTAGGTGTAGAAACCTTACATGCGATGATGGCTACCAGTCTCGAAGAAAAACCAACTGAAATCAAACAAACCATTGCTAGTTTTAAAAATGCTCTTTTTGGTGATAAATTGTCTTACACCATACCTAATTCTAGCTACAACAGAACTTTAGGTTTATCTAAAATTGAAGGCAAAATGGTAGGAGGTAATTTGGCTATACAAGCTTCTATGTTGGGTTCTAAGAGTCAAATGAATACAGATAATAAAATACTATTTATAGAAGAAATTGGTGAATATAAATACGCTATTGATAGAATGTTACAAAGTTTAAAACGTGCCAATTATTTTACCAAAGTTAAAGCTGTTATTGTGGGTGATATGAGTTTGATTAAAAAGAATTCCACAAAATGGGGAAGTTCTATAGAGCAACTTATTTTAGATGCCATTCCAAAAGATATTCCTGTATTTTTCAATTTTCCTGCAGGTCATGAAGCAGATAATAGAGCTTTGATTTTTGGGAGAAAAGTAAAAGTTGAAGAAGATATGGAAGATGTAAACCTAGTTTTTAACTAGTCTTTTATTTGCTCTAAAATTTTATTAGAAACCTCTTTCCCATTTTTATCAATATTAACAAACCAAACATTGGTGGTGCATTTTCTATTAATATCTGAATTTGATGTGCAATTTTGTTTGGTTCCTTTAATCAAGAAGCCAGTTGAAGTTTTTTCTGCAGAATAGCCATATTCGTTATAAAAATCACCATATGTATTTTGCCAAATTTTCTTCCCTTTTTTATTAGTTTTAATTACATACATATCATAATTACCATTTCCATAAGAACTTGTGGAGCCAATAATTAAATAACCATCGTTTGTTGCTAAAATTGAATTGGCTTTATCATAACTTTTTCCACCAAATTTTTTAAACCAAATTTCATTTCCATTTTCATAATTTTTTGTCAATAAAATTTGGGATGAATTTCCTTTTCTTGAACCAATTGTAGTAACGTTTATAGAACCATTTTCGGTTTTAATTTTTGGTTGAAATTTTAGATTTGTTTTCTTTCTGAATCTTATATTTTTAGCTCTATCATAAGTAAGCTTTACTTCTACAACTCTTTCAAATTGATCTTTAACTATTTTCAGAAAAAAGTTATCTGATTGCATATATTTTCTATTGTAAATTTCAACATCATTAGAATCTTTATTGGTAGAAAGTTTAAATTTTAATTTATTCTCTTTTGTCAATTTTAAATCAAAATTTATAGCTAATTCTTTATTATAATAATTACCTGTTAATCCTTCTAAATCATAAAGTAAAACTGGTAAAGTATTGATTCTTTTATAATGCATCGTTTTTCCTGAAGCATAATATTCTGTCATTTTATCTTGATAAAAAACAACTTTTAGTTCTGGATTATTTGTGAAAGAAAATGTGTTTTTACTTTCAGAAACCATTTCTACAGTAAAATTTTTCTCTTTCCAATAGATTTTACTTTCTTTTTCTAAAATTTGAACGATTTTATTTTCATTTGGATAGATATATTTTCCTAAAATGGTAACCTCACCTTTTATATTCTTTGCTTCATAAAATTTTGAATCATATTTCGATTTTTGAGTTGATTTTGGAAGTAACAACTTTGCGATACTTTGTGCAATTAAATTGGTGCTAATGTTACCATTATTACTCATTGCAAAAATGGTTAGTTTTTCTTCTGGAAATCGATATGTTTGTGAGTGAAACCCATAAGTTCCTCCTGAATGATGTACTGCTTTTCTGCCTATTTTATCTTTCAATTCTAATCCAAAACCATAAGTTTTAATTTCACTATTAGGTATTGATTTTTGACTTTCAATTAGCAAAATATTATTGTTATAATTTGCATTTTGAACAGCAATCTCATAAGTCAGTTGATCTTTTAATGTAGTAAATAAAAAACCTTCGCCATTAGTTTTGGTAACAGTTGGCACTTCCCACCATTCACCTCTTCCCCAATCAGAATATGGGTTCGCTCTGTTAGGAATAACTTTCATATATCTTTCTACAAAAGAAGTTTCATTCATTCCTAAATTTTCAAAGAAAGTTTTAGAGTATTCATTAAATGTTTTCCCAGTTATTTTTTCAATTATTTTGGTTAATAGATTGTAATTGGAATTGCTGTAATAATAAATAGTTCCTGGTTTAAAACCTAAATCTTCCTGTTTTTCCAATAATTCCAAGACATCATCATTATCATATCCAAACCTTTGCCACCAAACAGCACCATCTAAATCTAACAATTCTACATAATCTCGAATTCCACTGGTATGATTCAATAAGTTTCTAATTTTTATTTTCTCTTTTACTGTTGGATATAGTTTCGTTAGGTATTTTCTGATATCATCTTCTAAACTCAATTTTTCTTTTATAGATAAATCTAAAATCATTAAAGCCGTAAATTGTTTTGCGGTTGATGCAATGTTCGATCTTGTTTTTTCGTCAAATTTTACTTGATGTTGCAAATTGGCTAAACCCAAATATTTCTCATAGGTGATAGTTCCATCTTTAACAATTCCGACTGCAATTCCAGGATGATTTGGTTTCACTTTAGCATTTACTATCGAATCAATTTTAGTAATTTTATTTTCTTGAGCGTTTAAAAATGTTGAAATTAAAAGTGCAACAAATAGAATTTTAGTTTTCATTGATATGGTATTTATTTTGATGCAAAGATGAGATGAATACCAAGCTGAATCGCTTCAAATCTTGATTTGAGACCAATTTACGAGCTTATGTTTTGTAAATAATCTTTGGGTGTTAAACCTGTGCTTTTTTTAAAAGCTCTGTTAAAAGTCGCTTTGCTATTGAAGCCACAATCAAAAGCGATGCCTAATAAAGTTGATTTTTTATGTTCTCCTTTTTCTAATTTTTCTTTTACAGCTTCAATTCTAAACTTATTGATAAAATCATTAAAATTCATCTCAAATCCTGAATTGATACTTTTAGAAATAGTTTTAGGTGTTGTTTCTAACAATTTAGATACATCAGAAAGTGTTAATTTGGCGTTTGTGTATATCTTTTCTTTTTCAATTAGCTGTAAAATTTTCTGTTTCCAAAACTCAATTTCTTTTTGATTAATGGTTTCTTGTCTTGGTTTTTCTTCAATTATTGATTCAGAAAAAATTGCAACGCTTTCTGAATTTATATCACCCAAAAAAGACATTTTAACTGCATTTGCATATCCATTAATGGAAATGTAAAAAACAACGATTGAAAACACAATATAATGCCAAAACTGGCTTCCAAATTCGCCCCATTCTGGATTTAATATAAATAAGAGAACGCGTAAAATTAAAATGCTTAAAAAAGCAATGAGGAAGTTTTGTATCCATTGAAACAAAATAGAATCAGCAAAACTTACCTTTTCAAATATTAGTTTTTTGTAATTTGCATAGTGTTTTAAACTAAAAATCAGGTAAAAACTCATAGAAATTACGCCTACTATTTGATACCAATTTGCCAAATCTTTATCTCTACCATCTGCATAAAAATAGAATTCGTCTAAAATGAGTTTATCAGTAATAAAAACAATCAAGCTATAAAGCAAATACAAAATTGCAGGAATAAAATGAAGCCAATCTTTTTTGGCCATTTTAAATTGATTGTTTAATAGCGTTTTTGTGTAAAAATAAATTACTGGGCCAATTAATAATACCTGCATAAAAGGTACAAAAAACAAAATTTCTCTCGTTATTTTATTAGAATACCAATTGGCATAGCCCAACATGTAAGGAGAAATATAAAGTGCACACAAAAACAAAAAAAAGCTTAACCATTTGCTTGCTTTGTTTTTATAGAGAATTCCTTTTCTTGCTAATAAAAAAGAAAATACAATTCCGTGAAAAAAGAAAATTAAAAGCAGCGAACTTTTTTGGCCAAAAGCAAAGGAAAAATCCATAGGGCTTAAAAATAAGTAAATAATTGTAAATTCACACAATGGCACAACATAATGAATTGGGTAAAAAAGGTGAGCAACTTGCTACTTCTTTTTTGCGGGAAAATGGGTATACCATTCTTGAAAAAAATTATAGATATTTAAAAGCAGAAGTAGATATTATTGCCCAAAAAAATGACATCCTTATTGCTGTTGAAGTAAAAACCAGAACTTCTGCTTACTTTGGCAATCCTCAAGATTTTGTAAATCCGAAGAAAATAAAACTATTACTTTCTGCAATAGATTTCTATGTAACTAATGCTGATTTAGATGTTGAGGTTCGTTTTGATATAATAGCAATAATTTGCAATAAAAACGAAACTAAAATAGAGCATATAGAAGATGCATTTTTACACTTCTAGAGCTTTTCTAAGAAAGATTTAACATCATCTATATCATTAGGTTTGGCAATAATTTTTTTGTTTTTATCTAATACAAAATAAGTAGGGGTTGCATTTATTTGGTAAGTTCTGGCTACTTTATTTTCCCACTTTTTTAAGCCTAACACATTATGCCAACCACGTAAATTTGCTTTCTTGTAGGTCTCCCAAACAAAAGCATCATTCTCTAAAGCAAAAGCTACCACTTTAGCAGCAGGTTTACTTTTCATATACATATGCAGTTGAGGAATTTCTCTTAAACAATGAGAACAGCTTGTACTCCAAAATACCAATACATAATTCTCTGCATCGTTTAAATTAGAAAGTTTTGTTGATCTTCCATTTTCTGTCCATGAAAAATCGGGTGCTATTCTACCTATTTCTGTAGCAAATAAAGCTTCTTTTTCTTTTTTAAACTTAGCATCTTGCAATGCAGTTGGCAACTTATAATAATGTTCTTTAAATAGATAATCTATAATAGCTATGTTTTTAGAAGATTCAAATTGATCTATTAAAAATACTATAATATCCCTTTTATATTTTTGATCTGATATTTTAGAAAGTACAGTTGTTATAGACTTTTTATACAGATTTTTTTGCTCTTGCAAATCATCTGAATAATTGATGTAAAAAATGTAATCTAAAATTCTATTGGTTAAAAATGATGAGTTTCTTAAGGTTTGGTTCGAAAAATCTAAACGATCAAAAAAGGTACTTTTAATACTTGATAAATATCCATTAACCGAATTTAAAATTGTTGGCGAATTAACTCTTAAACTAGCTTTAATTACTGGGGCTACGTATTTGTTTTTTGAAAGGTTTTCATACTTGTTTTGTATGCTATTTAAATTTTGAAAAGCAGCTTTGTAGGCTTCTGCCATTTTTAATGTTGAATCTTGCAAAACAGCAACTTGAATGCTATCTAATTTTTGTTGCGCCTTTGAAATATCAACTAAATATTCTTGATACAATTTGTTTTCTTCACTATCAGAAAATGCAATCGATTCTTGAGGATATTCTGGATTAAAAATAAAAGTAACGTCTTCATTATTGTAATAAAAATCTACAAAGCCTGCACCTTCTAATCTGTAAGTAGCTCTGTAAACTCCTGGTTTTGCATTTGCTGGCAACTGAATTTGAAATCTACCAATAGCTTCTTGCTTTCCCCCTATTAAAGCACTATCAGCATTTATTTTTGTATTATTTACAAACACTTGTTTAGTACCTTCTAACTTGTATAAAATTAGCCAATCTGATTCTAATTTAGGGCTCATAACTCCTGTTACAGAATGTTGAGCATGCATATAAGTACTAACAAATAGCAGCAATAGAAGAATTCTCTTTACCATTTTAATTAATTTACGTTTGTATAATTTTTTTCAAGAAGCATACCAAAAATACCATTTCTCTTTTTAAATAGGTATATTGTAACGTTAAATATATAAGAATGAGTTTTTCTGATAAAACAATTTGGGTAACTGGAGCCTCTTCTGGAATAGGAAAAGCGTTAGCAATTGAACTAGCAAAACAGAATGCACAATTAATTTTATCTTCTAGAAATAAACAGGATTTAGAGAAGGTAAAAATGGCCTGTAAAGATCCAAATAAGGTAAAAGTGATACCCTTAGATTTGGAAGATTATACCAATTTACAAGAGGTTACTAATACAGCAATTTCAGCTTTTGGTAAAATTGATATTTTGGTAAATAATGGTGGTATTAGTCAGCGTTCTTTAGTGAAAGACTCAGAAATAGAGGTAGATAAAAGAATAATGGATATTAATTATCTGGGCAATGTAGCATTGGCAAAAGCTTTATTACCACATTTTATTGCCAATAAGAGTGGGCAATTTGTAATTACAACGAGTATTGTTGGTAAAATAGGTACACCATTAAGATCTAGCTATGCAGCAAGTAAGCACGCTTTGCATGGTTTTTACGATAGTTTAAGAGCGGAACATTTTAACGATAATATTGCTGTAACTTTAGTTTGCCCTGGTTTTGTAAACACCAATATTTCTAAAAATGCGCTAACAGGAGATGGATCTCCACAAAATAAAATGGATAATGCCACTGCAAATGGTATTCAGCCAGATCGTTTTGCAAAATTAATGGCGAAAGCTGTACTAAGGAAAAAAGAAGAAGTTTATATTTCTGGTGCCAAAGAAAAATTAGGGGTTTACGTAAAACGCTGGATGCCTAAAGTATTTTCTGTAATGATTCGTAAAATGAGTGTAACCTAGAACTTAAAAATATTCTAAAGTTTCAAAATAAGTTACAATGGCTTCTTTCATTAAAACAGTTTGCTCACCTGGTTTTAGGTTAGGTAAATCTGTAAGTATTTTGTAATGAGGCCAGCCATCATCATCAAAATAATCAAATTCATAATAACCATAAGGTTCTAGTAATTTACAAATGGCAATGTGCATTAGGTTCATTTTCTCGTCTTTTTTAAACGCCCTATGTCCTTGCCCTAATTCTTGAACACCTATTAAATAGATAATACCATCTACATTTAGCTCATCTCCATCTGCAAAATCAGCCGATAATTTGCTTACTAAAAGACTCCATTTTTCTTTTAAAGTATTCTCTTTTGTCATTTATAGAATTAAAATGTAAAGATACAATGCGCATTTTTAATTTGATAAAATATACTGTAGATTTACATAAATTATAAACCATGAATATAATTGATATTATAATCATTGTAATATTACTTTTTGCAGCTGTAAGAGGTTTTATGACTGGGCTGTTTGCTGCAATTGCATCTTTAGTGGCTATAATTGCAGGTGTTTTTTGTGCGATACATTATTCGTATTACATAGAATATGCTTTGAATGATTCTGTTTTGGAATGGTCTCATCAAACCAATAAAATTGTAGCTTTTGCTGTTACCTTTTTAGCTGTAGTTCTTGCTGTAATTTTTGTGGGTAAATTGCTTACAAAGCTAGCAGATATTACTGCTTTAGGTTTATTAAATAAAATACTTGGTGCTATTTTTGGTGCCTTAAAATGGTCTTTCATTTTAAGTGTAATCTTTTTACTGTTTGATAAATTTAACAAAACCATACCTTTTGTAGAAGAGGAAATGTTAGATGAGTCTGTTATGTTTTATCCTATAAAATCAATTATACCAACACTTATACCATCTATAATGGATGAAGATAATCCTTCCTTAAAGTTTATTAAAGGTAAATAATAGGTATAAAAAAAGCTGAGATTATTCTCAGCTTCTCTATTATTTTGTTGTTTTTCTTTACTACAACATTGTTACTTTACCTGTTTGCAACGAGTATACACCACCAACAATTTTAATTGAGTCAGAACTTTCTAAATCCGCTAAAATTTCGCTTCTTTCTCTTATTCTATCAATAGTTAAAAGTACATTGTTCTCTACTGTTTTGGCTACAAACTTTGGGTTTGCAGAGGTAGTATCACCATCTATTTCTTTTGCCGATTTTTTAACAGCTGGCATAATATTAGAAAGCAAATGAGTTATGTTACCCAATTTAACATCATCACATGCAGCCTTTACAGCACCACAACTTTCATGACCTAATACCATCACCAATTTACTACCAGCAACTGCACAAGAATATTCTAAACTACCTAAAATATCTTCATTTTCGAAATTACCAGCAACTCTAGCCACAAAAACATCGCCAATTGCTTGATCAAAAACCTGCTCTACAGGAACTCTAGAGTCTATACACGAAAGTACTACTGCTTTAGGGTATTGACCCGTTGTTGTTTGTTGCACCAAATCTAAATGAGAAACCTCATCTAATTCGTTATTTATAAAACGTTCATTACCTGCTAATAAATCAGATAAAACATCATCAGGCGTTAAATTGTCTTGTACTTGTTTATTAATGGCTGTATTTCTCATTCTATTTTTATGATTTTTTTTCCAATTTAAAGAACTCTATAAAACTGTCTGGGTTTTCTACAATTCCTCTCTCTGAAATGATTTTAATGTCTATGTGTCTTTCTTTTGCTTTTACTGCAAAATCTTCTAAAATTTCTACGATATCATTGTCTAGGTAGATCGTTTTTCTAACATCTAATTCTAAATAGGTGTTTTCTGGCAAACTATCTAACTCGTTTAAAATAGCACCTTTATTAAAGAAAGTTACTTGCTCTGCAAGCGTCATTTTAATTCTGTTTTTACCATCACTTTTATCTTCAATATGTAAAAAGTGTGAGTTTTGGAAGCTCTTAATTAAGATGATAACAATACCTACTGCTAAACCTAAAGCAATACCTACCAGTAAATCTGTAAACACAATACCTACAACTGTTACTGTAAATGGAATGAATTGTTTCCATCCTAAATCCCACATTTTTTTAAATAATGCTGGTTTAGCTAACTTATAACCAACAACTAATAAAATTGCTGCTAATACAGAAAGTGGAATTTTATTTAATAAAGTAGGGATTAATATTACTGAAATCAATAATAAAAAACCGTGGAATATTGCAGATAACTTAGTTCTTCCTCCAGATTGAATGTTTGCAGAACTTCTTACAATTACTTGTGTTACAGGTAAACCACCAATTAAACCAGATAATATATTACCTGTTCCTTGTGCTAATAATTCTCTATTAGTAGGTGTTACATTTTTATGCGGATCTAATTTATCTGTTGCTTCTACACATAATAATGTTTCTAAACTTGCTACCAATGCAATTGTAAAACCAACTACCCAAATTTGCGGATTTGTTATTGCTGCAAAATTTGGAAAACTAAATTGACCTAAAAAAGAATCGAAACTATCAGGAACAGGAACACTTACTAAATGCTCTGAACTGATACCAAATTTAGAAGTAGAATCTGTAAATATGTAATAAACAATACCAAAAACTACAGCCACCAATGGCCCTTGAATTAATTGAAAAATCTTTCCTTTTTTAGATAAAACATTGCTCCATAGAATCAATATACCTAAACCTACAAGTCCAACAATAGTAGACCCTAAGCTAATGTTATTAATCGATTTAAAAATTTCCGAAAATGTGTTTTCTCCATCAACCTGAAAAAATGCAAAATCTCCTTCAGGATCTGCATCATAACCAAAAAAGTGAGGAATTTGTTTTAAAATAATGATAATACCAATACCAGTTAACATCCCTTTAATTACAGATGATGGAAAATAATATCCAATAATACCTGCTTTTAAAACTCCAAAAATTAGTTGAATTACACCACCTATAACTACTGCTACTAAAAAGTTTTCATAACCTCCTAAAGCACCAATGGCAGTTAAAACGATTGCTGCTAAACCTGCTGCAGGCCCACTAACACCAATTTTAGAACCAGATAATGCACCAACAACAATACCACCAACAATACCTGCTATTAAACCAGAAAATAAGGGTGCACCACTTGCTAAAGCTATACCTAAACAAAGAGGTAAAGCCACAAAAAAGACTACAACACTTGCAGGTAAATCATTCTTTAAATACTTAAACATAAATTTTACTTTGTATTAAATGAACTTATATCGATATCGTAAATCGAGAGAAGTTTTTTGATTGATTGATTTTTGTATCCATTTACTGGAAACAATGCAATATAAAAAGAAAAAGATATTTCTAAGTGAAATTGAAAATTATATTTCGTCTAACTCTTTAATTTCGTTAGCTATGATCCAGCCAATTTTGCCATCTGCTAACTTAATTTTTTTCCAGTTATCAACTCTGTCTAAAACAGTAACCTTAGTACCTTCATGTAAAGTAAATAACTCTTCTGAATTTAAAGTAGGCGCATTCATAACCTCTGTTTCTTCTGCAAACACAATAGCAATTTTACTTTTGCCTGCTAAAGAATGTTGGTTGATGGTAATAACAAAAGTGATGATTAAAAGCAAGTAGCTAAACATGCTAAAAACAAAGAAAAATCGTTTGGTACCAGGTTTGTTAGAAAAATAAAATAGTAAGAATAAAATGCTTCCTAAAAAGGCAAAGATTATAACTGCTATTGCCCATTCATTGTAAGATAATTGTTGAATATAATTACTATTAATTTTTTGAAAGAATGTTTTTGGTAATTCTTCTATAGTATCTAAAGCCAACCTTTTTGCAAATACCAAATTGTTTTTTACATCTTCATTGTCTGGGTCTATTTGCAATGCTTTTTCATAATAGAAAATAGCAGGCCCAACCTCATTTAATTTGTAATGTGCATTAGCTATATTGTAAAACAACTCTGAAGAAACTAGGTTACGTTTTTCTAAAGTTTTGTATAATTCAATCGCTTTTTCATAATTCTGCTGTTTGTACATTTCATTCGCAGATTCGAATATCTTTTGCTCATCTTGAGCATAAAATACATTAGCAACTAGCAGTAATAAAAATAGGATTTTCTTCATCTTATAACTGTTTATCTAATTCAACGATTACTTTTTTGGCTCTTCCATATTCCTGTTTCATTTCTGTATCTGTAACAGGAGTATATCTTGCAAAATCAGATGCTTTTAAAACATCTATAAACTGCTTTATGGTAGCATCACTAACTGCTCTCTTTTCTAAAATTAACGTAATATTTTCTTTACTTATATCTGCAGTTTCCACGCCTAATTTTGCTTTAAGGTAATTGTGCAATGCACGTTCCAAAGCCTCATAAAAAGCTTCTTTTTTACCTAATTGTTTTTGGGCTTCAGACAAGTATTTCTTGGCTAATTTCTCTGCTTTTCTTAAACGTAAACCAACAACATCGCTTCTTCTCTTCTCATTGTTTTTACCAATTAAAATAGCTAATAGTATAAATAATAAAGGTAAAATTAGTAGAATATAGAAAAGGTTAGATTGATAAAAATCGCTCTCGTCTTTTATTTCTAATTCTGTTTTTGTTTGTATATACCTAAAACTTTTACCAGAAGAAACTACATTTTTCTGCTGCACAGCTGTATTTTCTGTTGTTGTAATTAGCTCTTTACCTTCTAAAACATCTACATACAAATCATCTGTATTTATGGTATTGTATTGTTCTGTTTTAGGATCGAAATAAGAAAATGAAATATCTGGTAATTTGTATTTTCCTTTGTATTGAGGAACAACTGTATAGGTGTCTGAGAAAGAACCAGACAAACCATTGCTAGTTATTCTAACGCTTTCTTTTCTTTCTGGCTGATAAGTTTCTAATTCTTTTGGTGTTTTAACTGCTGGCAACTCAAATAACTTTAAGTTTCCTCTACCATTTACGGCTACTTTTATTTGCGATGATTCATTTGCCTTTAGGATGTCTTTACTCAAACTAACCTCAAAATTAAATTGACCAACAGCACCTGTAAAATTTTCTGGCTTACCTTCTAATGGTAAACTTTTTGGCTGTACTACCTTTTTAACAGAAGAAAAATCTTTCTTAATGTTTTTTGTAATTACGTTACCAAAGAAATCTGCTCTTCCTGTTGGTACACCAATTACAATATCCATTTTCATAGGATCTATAGTAAGTCTGCCAGTTTTAGTAGGTATTAGCAGTGCTTTCTGTAAAACAATATATCTATAGTTTTCTCCATTGTATTTTCCCATTTTTACTGGGAAACCGTTTATTTTAATTTCTTGATTCCAGAAACCATTGTACTGAGGAGCTTCTGTTACAGACGTATCGTAAACACTTACATTTTCGCTAACATATAATCTGTATTCTACATAAATACCTTCACCTACATAAGGTCTAGATTTTGAAATCTCTGCAACTAAATGTATGTTCTGTTCAGCAATATAATCTGGATCATTAGGATTATCTGGAGTTGCAATAGGTTCTGTTACAATGATTTTCATCATTTTAGAATCTATTGTGCTACCATTAATTTTAATACTTGCAGGCTGTATAATTAATTCTCCTCTTCTTTTGGGTTTTAAGATGTAAGAATAAGATTGAGAAAAACTTACTTTACCATTAATCCAAGATTGACTCACAGATTGGCTTGGCCCTTGAATAACATCAAACCCTGTAAAATCTGGGGCCTTAAAGTTATCTGCACCTTGTTTATTTATAGAATATTCAATTCGTAAACGCTGATTTAAGCCTAACTTATTCTTGCTTACAGCAACACTTAGCTCTGCTTTTTGAGCAGCAACAGATAGTGTGCATAAGGTTATAAATAGTGATATGTAAAATCTCAACTTCATCGTCTTTCTAAATTGCTAGTTTTACCAATCTTTCTCTTGTTTTGTTTTTTTGCCTTTCGCCTTTTTAGCATTCATTTTCTTTTGTGTCTTCTTTTCTTCATTATTTAAGCTTTCTAACAACTGCTTAATTTGCTGTGGAGACATTTTACCTTGCTGTGGTTTAGGCTTTTTATTTTGATCTTTTTTATCGTCTTTTTTAGGATCTTGATTCTTGTCTTTGTCTTTATCTCCTTCACCATCTTTGTCATCTTTCTTATCCTTATCATCACCCTCTTTCTTGTCCTTGTCTTGATCTTTATTTTGATCGTCTTTTTGATCTTTATCTTGGTCTTTTTGATCTTTCTTGTCCTTGTTATCCTTGTTTTTATCGTCTTTATTTTGCTGATTTTCTTTGTCTAACAATTTTTGAGCTACAGCTAAATTATAACGAGTTTCATCATCTGTAGGATTGTTTCTTAACGAATTTTTGTAAGCCTCTACAGCACCTTGATAATTTTTGGTTTCCATATGTGCATTACCAATATTGTGATAAGCTTGTGCTTTAGTAAGTTTATCTTCTGCTGTTTTTGCAGTTAATTCATATTGAGGTAAAGCTTCTTTAAAGTTTTTACTTTGATACAAAGCATTACCTAAATTATAACTGGCTTTATCATAATAAGAGCTGTTACTTAGTGCTTTTTTATAGGCAACAGAAGCATCTGTATATTGCTTGTTTTGGTACAATTCATTGCCTTGTCTAACCATACTTCTGGCTTTACGTTGTAAAGCTGTAGAATCTTTTTGTGCTGTTATTTCGTTGATAGAAAACAGCATCAAAAAGAGCATTGTTATTTTTAAATACGTTTTCATATTATTTGTTTTTAACCTTTTCTTCATTAAACAAATCTACTTTTCTTAACCATTTTGTTTTCTTGTCAAACAAGAAAATATCTAGCAATAAAAATAGAATACCTGCTCCTAAAAACCATTGAAATTGGTCTTTATAATCAGAGAATTGTTTGGTTTCAAATTCATTTTTCTGAGCATTAGCAATAACTTCAGAAATTATATTTACTGGAGTTTCTGTAACGTTACCATTCACATATCTTCCATTTCCTGCATCTGCAATATCTTCTAAAACATCTGGCGTTAATTTTGTTATCACAGTTTCTCCTTGATTGTCTTTTTTATAACCAATCATAGAACCATTTAAACGCATAGGAATTGGGCCACCTTTTTCTGTACCAACACCAATAGTATAGATCTTTACACCATCATTAGACAAATTTTGTGCCACTTGTTTTGTTTCTTCTTGATGATCTTCTCCATCAGAAATAATTACTAAAAAACGATTGGTTTGTTCGTCGTTATTATAATACGTTTTTGCCAGTTCTAAAGCTTCATTAATTGCTGTTCCTTGGCTAGAAACCATATCTGGATTTGCATTTTGCAAAAACATATTTGCAGCTGCATGATCTGTTGTTATTGGTAAAAGCGGATATGAATTACCTGCATAAATTATAACACCCACTCTATCTGAGCCTAATTTATCGATAATTTTTGATATAATTTGTTTTGCCTTTTCTAATCTGTTTGGTGCAATATCTTCTGCCAACATACTTTTAGAAACGTCTAGAGCAAAAACCACATCTACACCTTCTCTCTTAACCGTTTTTAGTTTAGATCCCATTTTTGGGTTTACTAAAGAAAGTATTAAAAAAGAAATACCTAATAACAACATAATTAGTTTTAATGTTGATTTAAAAACTGAAGAATTTGGTGCTATTTTTTGTAATAATTCTGCATTCGAGAATTTACGCTGCGTCCTTTTTTTCCACCATAAAACCAACAAATAGATTACAATCATAACTGGTATGATTGCTAATGCATAAAAATAAATTGGTTCTTCTAATCTGTACATTTAAATAAAACTCTTAAATAATGTGTTTCTTAATAAAAATTCTAAAATCAATAAACCTAAGGCCAAGAATACCAAATCTCTATACATTTCTTGATAGTTATAGTATTTGAATTCTTCAATTTTTGTTTTTTCTAAAGCATCAATTTCATCATAGATTTCTTTTAATGATGTATTGTCTGTAGCTCTAAAGTATTTCCCTTGTGTTTCTTCTGCAATATTTTTCAGCAAATCTTCATCTATTTGCACTTGTTGCTTTCTAAAGTTTAACATTCCTGTTCTTGGGTCTTTACTCCAAGGAAAATCGGCCATTCCATTTGTACCAATACCAATTGTATAAACTTTAATACCCAATTCTTTTGCTAATTCTGTTGCTGTTGTAGGGTCTATATTCCCTGCATTGTTTACACCATCTGTAAGTAAAATAATAACCTTGCTTTTGGCTTTACTATCTTTTAATCTATTAACCCCAGAACCTAAACCCATACCAATTGCAGTACCACCCTCTAATTGACCCCATTGCAAACGATTTATGGTTCTTTTTACAATGGTTTTATCGCTAGTAATTGGTGTTTGTGTAAAACTTTCTCCTGCATAAACTACGATACCAATTCTATCATTTGGCCTTCTATCTACAAAATCTACGGCTACCTTTTTTAAAGCTTCTAGTCTGTTTGGTTTTAAATCTCTAGCCAACATACTTGCAGAAACATCTATAGCCATAACAATATCTATACCTCTATTTGTTTTTGTTCTTTTGCTTACAGATACATTTCTAGGTCTTGCAAGTGCAACAATTATTGCTGCTAAGGCCAATAATCTAAATACATATAAAATTGGCTTTAACTTCGCTAAGAAAGAGGCTTTGGTTTTAAAGCCTTTTATACTTGGCACCGTTAATACTGCTGCATCTTTTTTTCGTACAAAAAAGTACCATAATGCTAATAACGGAATTAGAATTAGCAACCATAAAAACTCTGGGTTTAGAAACTCAAAATTACTCCAATTCATCATCTTTGCTAATAATTTTAGGTTTTAAGTCGCCAACAATAGCTTCTGCATCTTTTCTGTCTTCTTCAATTTCTAAAGCTAAAGGTTTCGATTTTGCAAACTTTACTAAATCTGCTTCTTGGAATAGCTCTTTTAACTTTTGAATTGTTGCTTGTGATGTTCTAATGGTTTTAGCATTGTGAAAATCTTTTAAGGTTTCTATAATTTCATCTGATGTTTTTTCTAAAGCAGGTACTTTAAGTTCACGCTCTATATAACCACGAATAATTTCTGTTAACTCACTATAATATTGTTTGGTTTTGTTATTCTGCCAAAGCAATTTTTCATCTAACTCATTCAGCCTATACATAGCCTCTTCATAAGGTGGCAATGCTCTGTAAGTTGGCTCTTCTTCTTGCGTTTTTCTTTTTCTAATAACAAACCAGTAAATCCAGAAACCTATAATTAGTAAGGCTGCAATTAAAAGATAGATGTATATTTTAAAATCATCAAAAACAAAAGGTTCTTTTTTAATGGATTTAATTGGGTATTTCTTTATTTGAGTTGTGTCTATGGCTACTGTAGCTACATTTATTAATAAAGAATCTGTTAAGTATGCTTGGTTTTTAATGAATATTTGTTGCTGTGGAATGTAATATGCTCCACTATCGAAACCTGTAAGAATGTACTTTTGAATTAACTTGTTGTTAATAGTATCAACCTTAGCAGAATCGATAACTTCTAAACCTTGAAGTTCTAACTTAGGCAGAATTACGTTTTCGGTTTCATTAATTACAATTTTGTAACTAAACTGTTCACCAATTCTAATATTAGAGGTTTCTATATCTGCACTTACCATTGAGGTTTGTGAAAAACCAATGGCAGATATCCATAAAAAAATATTTAAAATGTGTTTTTTCATGCTCTAAACTATCTTCCTTTGTGTTTAA
Organism: Polaribacter sp. P097; assembly: GCF_036864555.1. Classification (NCBI taxonomy): domain Bacteria; kingdom Pseudomonadati; phylum Bacteroidota; class Flavobacteriia; order Flavobacteriales; family Flavobacteriaceae; genus Polaribacter; species Polaribacter sp. P097. Next base: position 930,237 of record NZ_JAZETJ010000001.1, read on the forward strand.
AATATCCTAATAACTTTTTTACATAACTTTCATCAACCCTAGTATTAATAGTACCTGCACCACTTCTTTGAAAAGTATTGGTGTAATAATCTGTTAATCTTAAAGCGTTTGCTTTATAGTTATTTCTGGTTGTTTTAGATGATGTATTTACATACTGTATTGTACCTGTTTCTGAATCTAACATTGGTACCATTCCTAAATTCGGAATTTCTTCATCGTGTTTGTCATACACTCTTATGCCTGTTAAATCGTGTTTTTTGGCAGCAATCTTTGCCGTTTTTTCGTAATCATCATCCATAAAATCTGATAACATAAATACAATTGCTCTTTTCTTTAAAACACTAGATAAAAATTTTAGGGCTACAGAGATATTTGTTTTTTTACTTTTTGGCTTAAACTCAATTAATTCTCTAATGATTCTTAATACGTGACTTTTTCCTTTTTTAGGAGGAATGTATAGCTCTATATCATCGGAAAATAAAACCAAACCAACTTTATCATTGTTTTGAGTTGCAGAAAAGGCTAGTGTTGCAGCAATTTCGGTAATGGTGTCTTTTTTAAATTGATTGGTTGTACCAAAAAATTCTGACCCTGAAACATCTACCATTAATAGCATGGTTAACTCGCGTTCTTCTTCAAAAACCTTTATATAAGGTTCGTTATAACGAGCTGTAACATTCCAATCTATGGTTCTAACATCATCTCCAAACTGGTATTGACGAACTTCAGAAAAAGTCATACCTCGTCCTTTAAAAGATGAATGATATTCACCTCCAAAAATATCATTAGACAAACGTTTTGTCTTAATTTCTATTTTACGAACTTTCTTAAGTATTTCTTTTGTATCCATTTTTATAAGCTATTGGCTTTTTGCTTTTTGATTTTTGCTAAACGCTAAGAGCTAATTCTAAGGTACTTCTACTTCGTTAATAATTTGATTGATGATTTCTACTGAGGTTACATTTTCTGCTTCTGCTTCGTAAGTAATACCTATTCTATGACGTAAAACATCGCCTACAACAGCTCTAACATCTTCTGGAATTACATAACCTCTTCTTTTAATAAAGGCATAACATTTAGCAGCTTTTGCAAGGTTGATACTACCTCTTGGAGAAGCTCCAAAACTTATTAAATCTTTTAAATTTGGTAGGTTGTATTTTTCTGGGTAACGTGTTGCAAATATGATATCTAAAATGTACTTTTCTATTTTCTCATCCATATACACCTCATTCACAACTTCTCTTGCTCTGTTAATTTGCTCTACTGAAATTACAGGGTTTACTTTAGAGAAACCTCCACTCAAATTCTGACGCATAATAACTTGCTCATCTTGAATTTTTGGATAATCTATAACCACCTTTAGCATAAATCTATCTACTTGTGCTTCTGGTAAAGGATAAGTACCTTCTTGCTCTACTGGATTCTGAGTTGCCATTACTAAAAATGGTTCATCTAACTTAAAAGTAGTGTCTCCAATAGTAATTTGGCGCTCTTGCATGGCTTCTAACAAAGCAGACTGCACTTTTGCAGGTGCTCTGTTAATTTCATCTGCTAACACAAAATTTGCGAATATTGGTCCTTTTTTAATAGAAAAATCATTCTCTTTCATATTATAAATCATGGTACCAACAACATCTGCAGGTAATAAATCTGGCGTAAATTGTACTCTACTAAAAGAGCCTTGTACAGCTTTAGATAGTGTATTAATAGCTAAAGTTTTTGCTAAACCAGGCACACCTTCTAAAAGAATATGACCATTACCTAACAAACCAATTAACAAACTTTCTATCATTTGTTTTTGACCCACAATTACTTTATTCATTTCTAAAGTAAGAATGTCTATGAAAGCACTTTCTCTTTCTATTTTCTCGTTAATTGCTCTAACATCTACGTCCATTATAGTATACGAATTGATTATTAATTTTTTCTGAAAAACAAAACTACAATTTTAACAAAATTTATCTGTTAAAACAAGGTTAAAGATTTTGGCCAATTTATTAGTAATGATAGGGCTTTCAGTTAAATTTTTCTAAACGAAATGTAGCTGAATCGAAAACGCCAAATGTAAAATATTGTATCCAATCTCCAAGATTTATGTATTTGCTGTTTTCTTGTAATTTTATTTCTAAAGGTAAGTGCCTATGCCCAAATACAAAATAATCGTAATGATTTTGAGTTAATTTTCTTTTGCAATACTGCACTAACCATTCATTGTCATCTCCTAAATACTTTGCATCTTCATCACCAGAAATCATTTTGTTTTTTACAGACATGTATTGCCCTAATTTAACACCCAAATCTGGATGAAGCCATTGAAACATCCATTTAAATAAAGGAAAAGTAAATACTTTTTTCATTCGCTTATACCCTTTATCTCCAGGCCCTAAACCATCTCCATGACCAATATAAAACTTTTTATTATTGATTAAAAATTCTTGTGGCTTATGATAAACAGTAATGTTTAATTCTTCTTTAAAGTAATCTTTCATCCATAAATCATGATTACCTACAAAGAAATAAATGGGTGTACCAGCATCTGAAATTTCTGCTAGCTTACCTAATACACGCACAAACCCTTTTGGTACTACTGTTTTATATTCGAACCAAAAATCGAACAAATCACCCATCAAAAAAATAGCTTCTGCACTCTCTTTTATTTCATTTAACCAAGCTACAAACTTCTTTTCGCGAGGTAAACTTAAAGCTGCTGTTGGTGCTCCTAAATGCTGATCTGAAGCAAAGTAAACTTTCTTATTTTTTGATGTTGTTATAGAAATCATTCTTACAAAGAAAAGCTATTCCTTTTTACTTTCCAACTCCAAGACTTTTTGTAGCATTTTATCATCTTGATGCATAATTCTGTAAAAACCAACATCGCCAAAAAGTACATTTGCTATAGATGCTTTTAAATAAGGTTTTATGGTTTGTTCTGTTCTAAAAGAGGGAGTTACTTTGTCTTTTATGGATGACAAATAACTTTCATAAATTTCATCATTGGCATCAAATTCTTGCACAAAAGTATCAATAGTCCATTCATTTAATTCTTTTCTATTTTCATCTACATAATCAAAAGCAAAATTATTGATGGTATTAAAATAGAAATTAGTCATTCTAGAGGTTGTGTCTATTGCTACAAAAACATCGGGTATAATTCCTCCTCCACCATAAACGATTTTACCTTTTGGTGTTTTGTATTGCAAAGAATCTACTACTTTAATACTGTCTTTACTTAATAATTCTCCACTTAAAACTCGTTGCTGATAATCTTTAAAATAACTCTTATTACCATTGCCAGAATACGGTTTTTGTATAGATCTACCTGTTGGTGTGTAGTACCTTGCAGTGGTTAAACGAACTGCAGAACCATCACCTAAATCCATTTCTATTTGCACTAAACCTTTACCAAAAGACCTTCTACCAATTATGGTACCTTTATCATTATCTTGTAAAGCCCCTGCTACAATTTCTGAGGCTGATGCAGAGTTTTCATCTATTAAAACATATAAACCACCATCCTCAAAAGCACCCATAGAAGTTGCATAAAAATTTTCTACCTGTTCTTTATTGTCTTTTGTAAATACCATGAGTTTATCACTTTCTAAAAACTCATCTATTATTCTGTTTGCTATTTCTATGAAACCACCTCCATTTCCTCTAAGGTCTAAAACAAGATCGGTCATGCCTTTCTTTTTTAACTGGTTTAAAGAGGTCTTAAATTCGCTGTAGGTATTTCTTGCAAAACGATCTAACTTGATATACCCCACAGAATCATTAATCATATAAGCCAAGTCTACACTTTTAATATTTACTTTCCCTCTGGTGATGTTTACATTGAAAAGTGAATCGTTGCTTTTTCTATAAACTTGCAAAGAAACATCTGTATTTGGTTTTCCTTTTAAGTATTTTGGTACAGAACCAGTTCTAAGATTTTTACCAAATAAAGTGTCTGAATTAGCCATTAGAATTCGGTCTCCAGCTTTTATACCAGCTTTTATACTTGGGCCTCCTTTAATAGGTTGAATTACTGTAATAGAATCTTTTATCATTCTAAACTGTACACCTATACCTACAAAATTACCTTGCATACTTTCTGTAACTGCTTGCAAATTTTCTTTTGGTATGTACACAGAATGAGGGTCTAATTTGCCCAACATTTGAGTTATAGCACCATCTAGTAAATCATCTGTATTTACATCATCTACATAGTCTTGTTCTATGAAATTGATGAGTTTTTTTATTTTTTGCTCTTGTTTGTTTCCTTCAGAAAATGATAATAAATCTTTTGCATCTCCTCCAAAAAATACGCCAATTAGTATTCCAAGAACCAAAGCAATTGCAAAATATATTGGTAAGTTATTTCTATTCATAAGGCAAATAGGTTAATGAAACACCAGCCTTTTTTAAGAAATCTAAGCCTGAAGGATCTTTATAGGCATTTGCATAAACAACCCTTTTAATACCTGCTTGATGAATTAATTTACTGCATTGTGTACAAGGTGATAGTGTAATATATAAGGTTGCATTTTTAGCAGATTGTGTAGAGGAAGCTACTTTTAAAATAGCATTGGCTTCTGCATGCAAAACTTCCCATTTTGTTGCGCCATTTTCGTCTTCACAGCAATTATCGAAACCAGTAGGAGTTCCATTAAATCCATCTGAAATTATCATTCTATCTTTTACAATTAAGGCACCTACTTGTTTGCGTTTGCAATGAGACAGTTTACCCCATTCTAAAGCCATTCTTAAATAGGCTTTATCATATTTTAATTGTTTCTTTTCTGTCATATCACGAAAATAATGAGATTTACAGAAACTGAACGTTAATTATAAGACAATTTTTAATCTACCAGAAAACTCTATCAATCATCATTTGAATAGCAAAACCTATTACAATAGAGGAAGTTACCATAACCCAATCTCTTTTAGAAACTTTAAACAGGCCTTGAAAAATAGCACCTAGTATTAAAATACCTAAAACAATTATAATTTGTGCTGCTTCAATACCTAAAGCAAATTCTAAAAGTGGCATTAATTTGTCTTCTTCTTGGCCAATCATCATTTTAAAATAATTAGAGAAACCTAAACCATGAATTAGACCAAAAAACAAAGCAAATATTAGGTTTAAAGAACCGTTTTTTGCTCCTGTATTTTTTATAAATACAACATTAATAAACCCTGTAATAAAAATGGTTAATGGTATTAAAAACTCAATTATATCTATAGGAAATTGAACTATTTTGTATGCTGATAATGCTAAGGTAATTGAATGCCCAATAGTAAATAATGTAACTAGCCATAATACTTTTTGCCATTGTCTAAAATTAAAAACAACAGCCAATACGATTAAAAATAAAATGTGATCGTAAGCAGCAAAATCTAAAACATGGGTTAAACCCATTTTAAAATACAAAACAAAATCGTTCATAGGGAGAGTTATTTTATGAGCTTCAAATATATTGAAATCAACAAAAGTAAAAGTGCAATCTGGTTATTTTTTTAAAACTTACACCTAGTTTAAAAAGTATATTGAAAAACGTATATTGCGTTTTAAATTAGACCTTAAAAATGACTCAAAAACTAGTTGTTGAAGACCTTTTTGTAGAAGAAATTGTTAAAGAAATGGCAAAGAGCATGCACGCTCTTTACTTAGAAGAACACAACAATACCAAAGTATCTGTGCCTGAATAATTTGGTTCTGGAAAAATAGAAGCTACTCAATTTGCATCTGGTTTAGGTATTATAAATACAGATTACAATTTAAGTGAGGATTTCATTATTAAAATGCAAAAACATAAGGTAAATCCGTTAAAATTTATCTTCAAATTAGGTGATACTTTCTATCATAAATTTAATAACGAAAGTGAGTTTGAAGGTATTAATAAATATAGTGGAGCAATAATTGGTAGCTCTATAGAAAAGGTGCATACATTTAAAATTCCGAAAGAAAAAAATATTCACTTTTTTAGTATTGAACTAAACAGAACCTTATTTGAACACAAATTAAAAAGTTTTAAGTTTGATTTGGGTGATGATTTAACAGAACTTTTAAGAGATGTTAAAGCAATTAATCCTTTCTTTTATACATATCCTTTTGGTGCAGAAGAGTTTGATCAAATAAAAAAAATCATAACCAATTCTAAAGAAGGTTTTATTGGATCTTTATATAAAGAAGGAATTACCTACACTCTATTGTCTAATACTTTAGAGCAATACATGGCTAGAAAGTGTGATGATTGTGAAGATGAATTAGCTGCTGATGAAGTAGATACTGTTTTAGAAATTTCTGATTTTATTGTAAACAACCTAAACAATTTACCAACTATCGAGGAAATTGCAAGGCGTAATTTTGTTTCTGAAAGTAAATTGCAAAAGCTTTTTCAAACCTATTATAAGTGTTCTGTTAACGATTTTACAAGAAATAAAAGATTAAATCAAGCTCGTATTCTATTGGAAACTACAAGAATGTCTATGGCAGAAATTGCACATGAATTGGGTATAAAAAGCAATAGTTATCTATCGAAAACATTTAAAGAAAGATATGGAGTAACACCATCTAATTATAGAGATTCTAAGCTTTCTAAAATTAGATTTTACTAAAGTTTTATTTATCTACTTCTTGATTAATAATTAAGTAATTTCTAGCCTTTTCCCATAAATATTTATTAACTAACAGGTTTTTGATATCCGTCATTGGTAAAAATTCTATAGGTATTACATCAAAATCATCGTTGCTCTCTATAGTGTTAAAATCATCTTGTATTAAAGCCATATTCCATTCACCAAAAGTTCTACCAGACTTTACCCCTTCAAAAATAACGTTCACATTTTTGTTCCTTTTATCTGTTTTAATAATTTCAATAAGGTTTAAAATTTCAGTTTTTGGTCCTTCTAAAATTTGATAGAAAGAAGCTTTATAATAAATTAAACAACCAGAAATACCCTGTAGCTTATTATTTCTTTTAGAAGCCTCTAAAACAGCTGTTAAATCTTTTTTAGTAATGCCTTCTACTGCTTCTGAATAGTAAGAAAGTTGAAATGTAGGATTTGAAAGGTGATGATACTTTTTATATTCTTTAGGAATTAAACCATACTTTTCTTTGAATATCTTAGAAAAATAGCTTCTACTATTTAAACCAACCTTGTATACGATTTCTGAGATAGAAAAATCGGTTTCTTCTAAGTATTCTTTAGCTTTCAAAACTCTAAGATTAGTGATGAATTTGTTCATTGTTTCACCAAAAAAATACTGAAATCCTTTTTGAATTTTCTTATGATTTAGTCCACTAATTAAGGTTAACTTTTTTAACGGAATTGTTTCATGTAAGTTTTGTGAAATATAATCACTCAACTCAATAATCTGCAAAGTATCTTTCTTAGATAATGGGTTTTTATTTTCTACCTTCTTTATATTATTCCCAGGACTAGAATATTGAGAGGCTAATGCTCTGTAAACTGATGCTTCATTGATAAGCCTATTAGATAAACCAGATAAATTAGTATTGATTATTGTATCTACAAAAGTGGCTGTTTTACTAGAAATCTCTCCAAAATACGTATAATTCTCTCTGCTGCTAACATTAGACATGATGTTAGATAGCAAATTAGAAAGTTGACTCCCGTTTTTTAAATCGTTAGATAAATGAGAGACCTCCATAACTGTAATAATAGTAAACTTAACCTTTGTATTCGCAGGAATAACAATAGTACTAGCATTATTCTTATTATTACCAATGACTACATTTTGAAGCCGATGAATATTCTGTTTTTCAACGGCTTTATTAAGATAATGTGTTAGAAAACCTTCTGTACAAAAAATAAAATGTAAACAATTACAATTCTTATATAAATCTTCTAAAACAATAGTTTCAGAATCTAAAATATTAAAGGATAAAACCTCTAAACCAGTAAATAGTTTAAAGGCTTTTGCATTTCCCTTTCCATATTTATTTTTAAATGTCAAAAACCCTCCACTTATGTTTTCAATAAAATCTCCATCTATTCCTTTAGAAACTCTTCTTAAAGAATCTATGGCATAAAAAATTTTCATCAAATCAAATAAAAATTAAGTAACAAATATATTTTTATATTGATAAGACGAGTAACAAAAAAGCGATGAAAAAATAACTTTATTCCTAATAATACCGGTTATTATTACAATATGGAAACAGGGAAGTATTAAAACAAAAAAACCGTAACATAAATGTTACGGTTCTTGTACTGAAGATGGGACTTGAACCCATACGAGCATTACTGCTCACTGGATTTTAAGTCCAGCGTGTCTACCAATTCCACCACTTCAGCATGGAAATCTTATATAGTTTAGAGCGAAAGACGGGATTTGAACCCGCGACCCTCACCTTGGCAAGGTGATGCTCTACCCCTGAGCTACTTTCGCAGTCTTATTTTAATGAACAATCTCTAAATTGTTATTAGAGAGGTGCAAATATAATAAGTTTTATTAACCCTGCAAATACTTTTTTTAAAATATCTGTAATTAAAAAATAAAGGGTTGAAAAACAACGTTTTCAACCCTTTATTTTTTTGTAGTAAACTACTATCTAAGTACTGGTGAATAATTGGTAGGATAATCTCCTGCAACCGCTAAACCTCCAGTAGCAGAAGTAAAGTTAGTTCCAAAATCAGCATCCATAGCAGCCATAATTTTATTAGCCATTAAAGCATAACCTCTAGCTGTTAAATGAACACCATCTAAACTAATTAAACCTCCTGTAACTAAACTTGTAGTTAATGTATAATCATCAAACATAATACCCATAGAAGCCTCTTCTAAAACAGCTTTAAAATCTACTAATGCAACGTTAGGATTTGCTGAAGCTGTTGCCTCTATTGTAGCATTATATGCATCTGTAGCAGTTTTAATTGCTAATTGCTCTTCTGGCGTAACTACCCATTGATCAGCTAAAGCTACACCTACTCCATTTACTGATAATGGATTGTTAGGATCCGCTAAAGTACCAATAAAAGAAGAACTAGTTAATACTAATAAATCATCTGCAGTAGCTTGTCTGAATTGCTTTAAACCAGCAAAGGCAGGATTAAGCGCTTCTAAATCTGTTAAATCTTCATCTATAATTACAACAGCATTTAAACCTGCTGAAAATGAAATAGTTCTTTTAGCAATTTCAGCTGCAGCCATTTCTTGCGTCATTAAACCTAATTGTACTAAAGCTCCAAAAGCTTGCTGTATACCTGCATTATATGGAGCATAAGCACCATTTACTGCAGCAGCTGTTCCTGCATCTAAAGGAATTGGATTATGAGGCACAGTTGTAAAGTGAGCTAAGTTTGTAATGTAGGGTACATTAGCCACAACACCTTTTGCTCCACCTGAAGTTAAGGTAGAAACCATTGTTGTAAATACTTGTGCAAATACATTTGGATCTGTAATGTCTGAACCACCATAAGTTGTTGGGTCGAAATTTCCTGTTTGATCAACTCCTGTACCACCAGATAAAGCGTATCCTAAAACATCATTACCACCAATTTCAGATAATGTGAAAAAGGTTGGTGATTGAGCCATAGCGTCTCCTAAAACTGTTGCAGAAGCGCTAGAAGCCATTCTTGCAAAATATGGGTTAGCCAAACCAACTGGCACACCTTGAACATTACCATAACCTGAAGCTACAAAATGAAAACTTTTTGCGCCTGGAACACCGTAATTATTAAAGCCACCTGATAATGCAGAAGTAACCTCTGTAGAAGGTGTAGCTGGCAAACCAGCTGGACCTGCACCATCAAAAAACAATCTTGGTCCTTGAATTACATTTCCTGCAAATAAAAGTCCACCAATATTATCATTCATTAATGGTTGTGCAAAATTAGTTCCAAATTTACCTGCTAGGATATTTGGAAAAGAATTTTCTTGTGCTGCAATAAATAAGGCATTATCTGTAAAACCTGCTGTAAAAGAAGCACCTACAGAAACATACGAAGAAAAATCTAATCCGTTTGTATTCAACTCTACCTGTTCTACAGGCTCAGCTTGAATTTCATCTAATTCATTATTTACATCACAAGAAATAAGCCCTAATGACAGTAAAAAAAGTGATATATATTTATAATTTTTCATAAAATATTTTAATTATTATTAGTTATTTATTGTCCAAGAAAGGTAGTACTGAGAACCTATTGCACCAACACCTGGAGCACTTAAGTATTCTTGACCTGTTAAGTTAGCTCCACCTAATTTAAATATAGACTTAATGCTTGGTACAGAATAGTTGATCTGAGCATCTAAAACAGTTCTTCCTTCGATTGTAGCATCCATAAAAGTAGATTCCCATAAATACTCATCTTGCCATCTTAAATTGATATTGAAACCAAAGTTTTCAAATAAATCAGTTTTTCCGAATTGAACTTTTACTTTATGTTCTGGTGTATTAAATCCTGGTTCAAAATCTGGATCTGAATCTCTATCAAAGTCAAACTTTGCATACGTATAATTTAATCCTAAATCGAAACCGTTAAGTATTTTTGTATTTAAACCAATTGAAGCACCATAAGAACTAATATCTGCTGCAGAGTTTGTATAAGTTTGAAATACCGTAAAATCTCCATTAGCTAATGCTGCTAATGATAATGAATTATCACCTACAGTTCCGTAAAAAGGAGTAATTACATTTTTACCAGAGATAAAATCTTCATAACTGTTATAGTAAGCACTTAAATCTACAGTAATTCTTTGTGAACCTGCATTTACTAAACCTCTATAACCAACTTCGTAAGCAGTTACTTTTTCTGGAGCTACTAAATCTACATTTGCTGCTACTGGTGCACCTGCAGTTACAGATGATGCTGCAAAAGAGTTTTCATATGCTGCTCTACCTGAAACAGTAGTTGTTGCTGTACCTAAAATACCTTGTCCAAATCCACTAACCAATAATGGTTGTGTTTGATATCTATCTAAATTGTCTGGTGCAGAACCTACTAAGTATGCTCTACCTGCATTTAAACCAATATATTGATCTTGAGTAGTTGGGTTTCTAAAACCTGTTTGAAAAGATGCTCTAAAGTTTTGGTTTTTATTTTCACCACCTGCATATGCTAAAGAAACTCTTGGTGAGAAATTACCATCAAAGTTTTGAGCTTTATCATAACGAATAGAAGCTGTAAACTTTAAACGATCGTCTTCTAAAAACTTTTTCTGCATTTGGGTATACACACCATATTCATCATAATCAATTGGCCCATCATAATCTGTAAAAATGCTTCCATTAGAATTTAATGAATATCTTCTATAAGAACCACCTACTTGAAACTCTGCCCAATCTATAACATCTTGAAAATTGTAGTTTACATCTCCATGATATAATTTAGTTTGATCTTGGAATTTTGATCCAGTTACTAAATCTGGATCTGAAGTTACTCTGTTAAAAGCAGCTTGAAATTCTGGAGTTCCTGGCTCAAATCTTCCTGTTTCAGCAGTTTGTCTTGCCAAAGCATGAGATTGATCTGAGTTTAAACCTCCTAAAGTACCTGTTAAATAGGCACCAACATATTCACCAAACCAAGTGTTATCGTCTTTCCAAGCTCTGTTAATGTTAATTGCTGCAAAACGAGTATCGTAAGAATTACCTGCATCTTCATTAGTTACATAACCTCTTACAAAAAAGTTTTTACCTCTAAACTCTAATTTGTGTTGAGCTAAGTAAAAATCTTGAATGTTATATCTGTTTGTACCTTGATAAATAGTATTACCAACACCAAATTTCGAGTTCCAAATAATTTCTAAACGATCATCACCAAAAGGTCTATAGTTTAAAGAACCACCAAACTTTACACTTTTAGCTTCGTAAGTCATTAAATCTCTTTCTTCATAACCAGTTCTACTTACATCAACACTTGGTATTAAAGCAGAAGCACCATTAGGTATAATACCTAAACCTTCTAAAGTTTGTGCAACACCATTTATGTTTGTTGAAACTTCATCACCATAAATATTTAAACCATCGTAGTTAAGATCAGTTTCTCTAGTACCAGCAATATAGTCACCATCAACAGAAGTACCTTCTCTGTTGTTTCTGTAATCTGTAGCAAACCATTCTGTACCATCTAAATAGGCTAAAGTTGCTTTTGCAGCAAATTTATCTGAAAACGCATACGCCATTCTAATATTCATGTCGTAAAACTCATTAGTACCTGCAGCTTCTTGACTTGTATAACCTCCTTTAACAGAAACGCTAATTCCTTGATCGTCAAAAGGACTTTTACTAGTCATGAACATAATACCATTAAATGCGTTTGCACCATATAATGCAGAAGATGCACCAGGTAATAATTCTACCGTTTTTACGTCTAACTCAGACATACCTAATAAGTTACCAATTGCAAAGTTTAAGGCTGGTGATGAATTGTCCATACCATCTACCAACTGCATAAAACGTGTATTTGCAAATGTTGCAAAACCACGAGTATTTACAGATTTAAACGTTAAACTGTTTGTATTAATATCAACACCTTTCAAATTTTCTAACCCATCATAAAAAGAAGGAGCAGAGGTGTTTTTAATTGCTCTAGTATCCATTCTTTCTACGGTTACAGGAGATTCCATAATACGTTCAGGTGTTCTAGAAGCAGAAACTACAATTTCATCTAAAGCAGTTTCATTTTCTTTAAGCATTACAGTAACTTCTTGATTGTTTTTTGTAATCTGAACCTCTTCTGTTTGAAACCCTAACATTGATATTTCTAATGTAAAAGGGGGCACATCAGTTGTTGTTAAAACAAATTTTCCATCAAAATCGGTGTTTGTACCAACCGCTTTTCTCGAAATTTTAATATTTGCACCAGGAAGTGTTTCACCTGTTTTAGCATCTTTAACTACACCAGTAATAGTAGTTTGTGCACCCATTGATAAACTAGCAAAAGCTATAAATACCAAGAGTAAAGTCTTTTTTATCATAATTTGAATTGTTTGTTAACTTCTACGCAAAATACAATTTTTTTTGAATTTCAGAATAATTGATTATTAAATTTATCATTTTAACAATTATCAGCAGTTTTATTTAGTATATGATTAGTGTAAAATGATAATACAAAAGTCTTTTTTTAATTTCTAGATATTGTACATTTGTAACGTAAAACAGTATTTTCTTGAAAATTTTTCAAAAAACTTCTAGCTTTTCTTCAGAAGAGAAAACTTTTGTGACAATTGGTACTTTTGATGGTGTACATTTTGGGCATCAAAAAATTATCGAAAAATTAGTTTCTGAAGCAAAAAAAGAGCAAAAAAAATCAGTTCTATTGACGTTTTTTCCTCATCCAAGGATGGTTTTGCAGAAAGATGCGTCTATAGAATTGATAAATACCATCAACGAAAGAGCAAATTTATTAGAAAAAACAGGGTTAGATTACCTGATAATTCATCCCTTTAGTAGAGCTTTTTCTAGAACCACAGCATTAGAGTTTGTTAGAGATATTTTGGTAAATCAACTAAACATATCAAAACTAATTATTGGGTATGATCATCATTTTGGTAAAAATAGAGAAGGTAACATAACTCAATTAACAGAATACAGCTATTTATACGATTTTAAGGTAGAAGAGATACCTGCGCAAGATATTGATGATGTTTCTGTAAGCTCCACAAAAATTAGACGTGCCTTGCATGAAGGTAATTTAAAAACGGCCAACGATTATCTGGGTTATAATTTTATGCTAAATGGTAATGTTGTAAATGGCAAAAAATTAGGAGGTAAAATTGGGTATCCAACTGCAAATATTGATATTCAGGAGGATTACAAGTTAATTCCGAAAACTGGGGTATATGTTGTAAAATCTAGTATTGATAAAGAAGAGGTTTTTGGAATGATGAATATTGGCAACAGGCCAACTGTTAATGGAAATCATCAAACCATAGAAGTACATTTCTTTGATTTTAATAAAGATTTATATCATCAAAATTTAACCATAGAATTGCTATACTTTTTAAGAGACGAACAAAAATTCGAATCTTTAGATTTACTAATTCATCAACTTAAAAAAGACGAACGTATTGCAAGAGATTACATTAAAAACAATCTCTAAAAGTAGATTGCCAAAGTCTTAATCTTCGTGTATATTTGCGGCTTATAAAACATCGAAAAAATGTTACAAGTACAGTTTATTAGAGAAAATAAAACCAAAGTTTTAGAAGGTTTAGCAAAACGTAATTTTGCTGATGCTGAAACACTTATTGAACAAGTTTTAACTGCAGATGAAAACAGAAGAGCTACACAAGTTGAGCTTGATAATACCTTAGCAGAATCTAATAAACTATCTAAAGAAATTGGTAACTTGTACAAAACAGGAAAAGCACAAGAGGCTAATGTTTTAAAAGAAAAAACAGGGCAATTAAAAGAGAGCTCTAAAGAATTGTCTGAAAAACTGTCTCAATTTTCTGATGAATTAGACCAACTTTTGTATCAAATACCAAATGTACCTCATGCTTCTGTAAAAGCAGGCTCTTCAGAAGAAGACAATGAGAATATTTTTAATGAAGGCACTATCCCTAATTTAGGAGATCATGCCCTTCCTCATTGGGAGTTGGCCAAAAAATATGATATTATTGATTTTGAATTGGGTACTAAAATTTCTGGTGCTGGTTTTCCTGTTTATAAAGGAAAAGGAGCAAGATTACAACGTGCTTTAATCAATTATTTTTTAGATAAAAATACAGCTGCTGGTTATAAAGAAGTGCAAGTGCCACATTTGGTTAATACAGCTTCTGCAACTGCAACTGGACAATTGCCAGATAAAGATGGCCAAATGTATCATTCAACTGTAGATGATTTATATTTAATACCAACTGCAGAAGTACCAATTACAAATATGTTTCGTGGAGATTTGGTTCAAGAATCAGATTTTCCTATTGCTTTAACTGGTTATACACCTTGTTTTAGACGCGAAGCTGGTAGTTATGGTGCTCACGTTCGTGGTTTAAACAGATTGCATCAATTTGATAAAGTAGAAATTGTAAGAGTAGAGCACCCAGAAAATTCTTACAAGGCTTTAGATGGAATGGTTGAACACATTAAAAATATTCTAAGAGAGCTTAAATTACCTTACAGAATTTTACGTTTGTGTGGTGGAGATACAGGTTTTACTTCTGCTTTAACTTTCGATTTTGAATTGTTTTCTACAGCTCAAGATAGATGGTTAGAAATTAGTTCTGCCTCTAATTTTGAAACTTTTCAGGCAAACAGATTAAAACTTCGTTTTAAGAACAAAGAAGGTAAAAGCGAATTAGCACACACGTTAAATGGTAGCTCATTGGCTTTACCACGTGTATTAGCTGGAATTTTAGAGAATTATCAAACAGAAAGTGGAATTCAAGTTCCGGAAGTCTTGATTCCTTATACTGGTTTTGAAATGATTAATTAGCAGTAATTGCTACCATTAATCTCTTGTATTTATTCATCTCTAAAAGCGAGTTTAAATAAGCACTTATTTGTCCGTTTTTCATAAACTCTATAGAGCTAGATTTTGCGTTTTCGTATTTGTTAGTTAGATCTTTCATAATCTTATTAGTTTAGTTATTTATCATATAGACAACATTCGTGCCAAAATGTTACAAACAATTCATCTAAATAAGGTTTGTTTAGTAAAAAATTAACATTTATGTTGATTATCTTTGAAAAGTATGAAACAAATTTTCCTAACCTTTTTTCTATTAATTAGTTGTTTGTCTTTTGCACAGAGTGAAGATCAAAACAGCTTTTATTTAGCAGAAACCTACTATAGGCAAGGAGAATACGAAAAAGCAACTCAAATTTTTGAGAAACTTTATCAAAAAAGTTCATTCAATACTACCTATTTAACACGCTTAATTTCTTGCTACCAAGAAACAGATAAATTTGATGTTGCAGAAAATTTATTAAAAAATAGAATTAAAGAAAATGCAACTCATAGTTATTTGTACGTTTTATTAGGCTATAATTTTGATAGACAACAATTAAAAGAATTGGCAAATGCGAACTATAAAAAAGCAATAAACTCTTTAGAAAAATTTGCCAATTATGGAGGCATTATGGGTAGGCTTTTTAAAGATTACAACCTTTTAGATAATGCAATATTGGCGTATGAAAAAGCCATGCAAAAAAATCCGAATGTTAACTATAACTTTCAAATTGCCCAGATTTATGGAGAAAAAGGTAATTATCAACAAATGTTTGAATCGTATATAAACCTTTTAGATAAAAACAATTCTTATTTAGATTTGGTGCAAAGATATGCTAGCAGATATATTACAGATGATGCCGAAAATACTACCAATCAAATTTTTAGAAAAACACTTTTAAGAAAAGCTGCTAGTAATCCAAAAAACGAATGGAACATTCTCTTAAGTTGGCTTTTTGCACAACAGAAAGATTACAATAAAGCATTTATACAAGAGAAAGCCTTGTATCAAAGAAATAGTGGCAACTTAGACCAAATTTTTAATTTGGGTAAAATAGCTTTTGAAAACAGAGCTTATGAAGCAGCTCAAGATTGTTTTAATTTTGTTAATGAAAAAGCATTTTTAGTAGAAGAGCGTGTAGATTCAAATGTATACCTAGCCAAAATAGCAGTTGTTACCAAAAATCCAGAAACAGAAAATTTATTTCAAAATTTATTTAATGAGCTTGGTAAAAATCAACTAACAATAGCATTGCAAGTAGAATATGCAGACTACTTAACCTTTGTTAAAAACGAACCTCTACAAGCCACTAAAGTTTTAGAAGAAGCTTTGTCTTATGCTTATTCTAAATTCGAAAAAGGCAACATCAAACTAAAATTAGGAGATGTGTTGGTTTTTAGAGGGCAGTTTAACAAAGCACTTATATATTTCTCACAGATTCAAACGCAGTTAAAAGGCTCTGAATTAGCACAAGAAGCACGCTTTAAAGTAGCACAGACAAGTTATTTTAAGGGCGATTTTACTTGGGCGAAGGCACAATTAAAAGTTTTAAAAGGCGCTACAACCAAACTTATAGCTAATGACGCCATAGATTTATTTTTAAAAATTACCGACAATGAACCAGTAGATTCTATACCTTCTGGATTAAAACAATTGGCAAAAGCAGAATTGTTATCTTATCAAAATAAAAACCAAGAAGGTTTAGAGGTAATTGCTAATTTATTTTCATCTAAAGATTTATTTGTAAATGGTTTAGTTCCTGGAGAAGTAATTTATGATGATGCTCTTTTTTTACAAGCCAAACTGTTAATTAAAGAAGATAGTTTTTTAGAGGCTATTGCCAGTTTAGAAAAAATAATTGCAACAGATAATCAAAGTTTTTTAGTAGATGATATTTACTTTTTAATGGCAGAAACCTACAATTATCAGTTAAATGATGCAGAAAAAGCCAAAGAGTTCTATCAAAAAATTATCTTTGACCATCCTTCTAGCATTTATTTAGTAGAGGCAAGAAAAAAGTTTAGAAAATTAAGAGGAGATAACCTTTAAAAAATATAAAATGTACATATACAACGTAACTATAAATGTAGATGATGCTGTTCATGAAGAATGGTTAACTTGGATGGAAACTCACATTTTAGATGTTTTAAACACAGGTAAATTTATATCTGCAAAATTCACCCAGATTATGGTTGAAGAAGAAATGGGAGGTAAATCTTACTCTGTGCAATACACTGCAGAAACTAAAGATGATTTAGAAGATTATTATAATGATGATGCAGAGGCTTTACGTATAGAAACTTTGCAAAAATTTGGCGACAAAATTTTAGCTTTCAGAACCGAATTAAGACTAATTAAAGAGTTTTATCCAACAGCAATGAGCAACTAAAACTATGTCTGTAAAAGCAAAAAAACACCTTGGCCAACATTTCTTAACAGATGAAAGTATTGCAAAAGATATTGCAGATGCTCTAACTGAAGAAGGATATAACCATGTTTTAGAAATTGGGCCAGGAATGGGTGTTTTAACCAAATACTTGTTACAGAAAAAACCTAAAACTACTGTTTTAGAGTTAGATAGAGAATCTGTAAGTTATTTAAAAGACGTTTTTCCAATTGAACATTTAAATTTAAATACTACTTCAGATAATTTTCAAATTATAGAAGGCGATTTTTTAAAGAAAGATTTACAAACACTTTTTAATAAAGAGCAGGTAGCTATTATTGGTAACTTTCCTTATAATATATCTACCCAAATTGTTTTTAAGGCTATAGAAAATAGAGAATTTGTACCAGAATTTGCGGGTATGTTTCAAAAAGAAGTAGCCCAAAGAATTGCAGAAAAAGAAGGTTCTAAAGTTTACGGAATTCTATCTGTACTAACACAAGCTTTTTTTGATGTAGAATATTTATTTACTGTGCCTCCAACAGTTTTTAATCCACCACCAAAGGTAGATTCTGGTGTAATTCGTTTAATCAGAAAAAAAGACTATTCTTTACCTGTAGATGAAAAACTATTTTTTAGAGTCGTAAAAACCGCTTTTAACCAAAGAAGAAAAATGCTAAGGTCTAGCTTAAAATCCTTTAAACTTTCGGATTCTTTAAAAGAAGACCCTATATTTGCGAGAAGACCAGAACAATTGTCTGTTCAAGAATTTATTTCACTCACGCAAAAAATAGCAAATAATGCCATTTGATATTTCAGAAGAATTCTTAGATAACCTATCAGATCTAATTGCATTAGATAAATCTAAAGAAATTACTGCCCTATTTGCTGATGTTCACTTTGCAGATATAGCAGAAGTTTTAGATGAGGTAAATTTTGAAGAGGCTATTTACATCATAAAACTTTTAGATAGCGAAAAAACCTCAGAAATTCTTACTGAATTAGATGAAGATATTCGTGAAAAAATTCTTCAAAACTTATCTGCACAAGAAATTGCGGATGAAGTAGGTGAGATGGACTCAGATGATGCTGCAGATATTATTGGAGAGTTATCTATTGAGCGTCAAAACAGGGTAATTAATGCGTTAGAAGATGATGTACTTGCTGCAGATATTAAAGAACTTTTATCTTACGAAGAAAATACTGCAGGTGCTTTAATGGCTAAAGAATTAGTTAAAGTATATGAAACTTGGACAGTTGCAGGCTGTATGCGCAGAATTCGTGGGCAAGCCAAAGAAGTAACCAGAGTTCACTCTATTTATGTAGTAGATAAAGAAGAAAAATTAGTTGGTAGACTTTCTTTAAAAGACTTAATTATTGCAAAATCAGATCAAAAAATTGCTGAAATTTCTAAACATAAAGTAGATGCTGTAAATGTTTCTGAAGATGATGAGGAAATTGCAAAAATTATGGCCAAATACGATTTAGAAGCCATACCAGTTGTAGATGATAATAACGTTTTGTTAGGTAGAATTACCATTGATGATATTGTAGATGTAATTAGAGATGAAGCAGACAAAGATTACCAAATGGCTGCAGGTTTTTCTCAAGATGTAGAAGTAAATGATAGCATTTGGGAAATTACCAAAGCACGTTTACCATGGCTAATTTTAGCACTTTTTGGTGGCTTTATTTCAGTATCTGTTTTAGGTAGTTTTGATAGTGCCATGAATGAATATCCAGAGCTTTTCTTTTTTACACCTTTAATTGCAGCAATGGCTGGTAATGTTGGTGTACAATCTTCTGCAATTATTGTGCAAGGTTTGGCAAATGATAGCCTTAAAGGTTCGCTTTTTAAACGTTTGTTAAAAGAAATTCTACAAGGTTTACTAAATGGTTTTGTTTTGGCAGCACTATTAATGTCTGCAGGAATGCTATTTCTTGGTTTTCCTTTAAACTTAGGTATTACAGTTGCAGCTTCATTAATTTCTGTAATTATTATTGCCTCAATTATTGGCACATTTATACCTATTATTTTAGCAAAAAGAGGTGTAGACCCTGCCTTAGCAACTGGCCCATTTATTACTACTAGTAATGATATTTTAGGTATTTTAATCTATTTTACAATAGCCCAACTAGTTTTAGGTTTTTAGAAGCCATTTCCAGCTTTCATTACTCGCTTTTTTATAAAAATAAAAAGAGCTCAAACAGGCCATTCAATCTGGGCTAAACCTATTTATAAACTATAAGAATTTATAAGCTAACTTATACTTTATAAACTTCTAATTTTAATGAATAAGTCCCAAATTACAACTCCAGTAGTTACAGAAATATTTAAAGAGTGCTTGGTACCCAATTGTGGAATTTCTATACAAAAATCACTAGCATTTATGACTTCTTGTTGCACACCTTTAACTTCATTTCCCATAACAATTGCATACTTTTCACCCAATTTAGGAGTAAAAGTATCAAGCATTGTAGAATTTTCAGCCTGTTCAATAGATAGTACTTTTATACCCTCTTTTTTCAACTTTTTCACCAAGGTTAAAGTATCTTCTACATATTCCCAATCTACAGATTCTGTAGCTCCTAAAGCAGTTTTATGAATGTCTTTATTAGGTGGAGTAGCAGAAATACCACACAGGTAAATTTTATCAATTAAAAAAGCATCACTAGTTCTAAAAACAGAGCCAATGTTATTTAGGCTTCTTACATTATCTAAAATTACAATTATAGGCGTCTTTTCTACAGCTTTAAATTCATCAACAGAAATTCTACCTAACTCGTTATTTTTTAATTTCCTCATGGTTGCTTGTACTATTATCTTTTGGCTTTTAGTCCGTTTACTATGAAAACTAACAGGTAAAAGCCAATGGCTAAAGTCTTTTTTTTATCTTCGCAAAACTAACTGAAAATTTCCAAAAACTTGGCAAAATCAAAAGCGAAAAAGGTTACGCCTTTAATGAAACAATACAATGCCATCAAGATTAAATATCCTGATGCTATGTTGCTTTTTCGTGTTGGAGATTTCTATGAAACTTTTGGTGATGATGCTAAAAAAGCAGCACAAGTTTTAGGCATTACACTTACCAAAAGAGGTGCAGGTTCAGACTCTGAAACAGCTTTAGCTGGTTTTCCTCATCATTCTTTAAATACGTATTTACCAAAATTGGTAAAAGCAGGAATGCGTGTTGCCATTTGCGATCAGTTAGAAGATCCAAAAATGACCAAAACCATTGTAAAACGTGGAGTTACAGAATTGGTTACGCCTGGAGTTTCTTTAAATGACGAAGTTTTACAAAGCAAAAGCAACAATTTTTTAGCTGCTGTTCATTTTGATAAAAAACAACTCGGAATTTCATTTCTTGATGTTTCTACAGGTGAATATTTAGTTGCACAAGGAACTGCAGAGTATATTGATAAATTGTTACAGAATTTCAGCCCAAGTGAAGTTTTAGTTCAGAAACAAAATAAGCAACAATTTTTAGAACTTTTTGAGAATAGGTATTACACATTTTACTTGGATGATTGGGTGTATCAAAAAGAATATGCTCATGAAACGTTACAAAATCATTTTGAGGTAAAAACACTTAAAGGGTTTGGAGTTCAAGATTTAAAAAACGGAATTATTGCTGCTGGTGCAGTATTGTATTATTTATCAGAAACACAGCACAATCAGTTAAAACACATTCAAAATATCAGCAGAATTGCTGAAGATAATTATGTTTGGATGGATCGTTTTACGGTACGAAATTTAGAATTGTACAATCCAAATTCTTTAAACGCAGTTACGCTTTTAGATGTAATTGATAAAACAATTTCACCTATGGGTGGAAGGTTATTAAAACGCTGGTTGGCTTTACCATTAAAAAATATTGATGAAATAAAAAATCGTCATGAATTGGTAAAGTTTTTTATAGATTCTGATGAATTTTCACAAACTGTAACCTATCAATTAAAACAAATTTCTGATTTAGAAAGGCTCATTTCTAAAGTAGCTACAGGTAAAGCTTCTCCAAGAGAAATCGTATTGTTAAAAGATTCGCTAAAAGCAATTTTACCGATAAAAAATGCAGCAAAGAGTAAAAATAAAGCTGTTCAACTTTTAGGAAAACAACTCCACACTTGTGAAGATTTAATCACTAAAATTTCTGAAACCTTGTTTGATGAAGCTCCTGTAAACATCAATAAAGGAAATGCAATTGCCAACAATGTACATCAAGAATTAGACGATTTACGCGCAATTTCATCATCAGGAAAACAGTTTTTAGATGATATGTTAGCGCGTGAAACTGAAGCTACAGGAATTACAAGCTTAAAAATTGCGTTCAACAATGTGTTTGGCTATTACATAGAGGTTAGAAATACGCATAAAGATAAAGTTCCTGAACAATGGATTAGAAAACAGACCTTAGTTTCTGCTGAAAGATACATTACTGAAGAGCTTAAAGAATACGAAACCAAAATTTTAGGAGCAGAGGAAAAAATAGCCAAATTAGAGCAAGAAATTTTCTCTAAGCTTTTACAATACATCATTCAATTTGTTGATGTTGTACAAGAAAATGCGCAAATAATTGCAAAAATAGATTGCTTGTTGTCTTTTTCTGTATTGGCTATAGATAATAATTATGTACGCCCAATTATGGATGAAAGTACAGATTTAGAGATTAAAAATGGAAGGCACCCTGTAATTGAAAAACAACTTCCTATTGATCAAACCTATATTGCTAATGATGTTGTTTTAAACAGGAATCAACAACAAATTATAATGATTACTGGACCAAACATGTCTGGTAAATCAGCCATTTTACGTCAAACTGCTTTGATTGTTTTACTGGCTCAAATGGGTTGTTATGTGCCTGCTCAAAATGCAAAAATTGGGATTGTAGACAAGATTTTTACCAGAGTTGGTGCTAGTGATAATATTTCTATGGGAGAATCTACATTTATGGTAGAAATGAACGAAACAGCATCAATCTTAAATAACGTTTCTGAGCGCAGTTTAATTTTGTTAGATGAAATTGGTAGAGGAACCTCTACTTATGATGGTATTTCTATTGCTTGGGCCATTTCTGAGTTCTTACACGAACATCCTACCAAAGCAAAAACATTATTTGCCACCCATTATCACGAATTGAATGAAATGACCACCACTTTTGAGCGCATTAAAAACTTTAATGTGTCTGTAAAAGAACTAGAAGACAACATTATTTTCTTACGCAAATTAGTATCTGGAGGCTCAAATCACAGTTTTGGTATTCACGTTGCTAAATTAGCTGGAATGCCAAATATGGTAATTCATAGAGCGAATAAAATACTAGCTCAACTAGAAAAAAATAATAAAAATGATGAGGTAAAGGATGTTTTAAAACAAACACAGCATGAAGAAATGCAGCTTAGCTTTTTTCAGTTAGATGATCCTTTATTAGAAAATATTCGTGAAGAAATATTGGCAACAAATATTGATACACTAACACCAATTGAGGCTTTAATGAAATTGAACGAAATAAAGCGAATGTTGATTAAAGAAAATGGTAAATAATCTAGAACAAGGCTTTTTTGGCATAGGTATTCAGAATGGAAAAACACCTGAAAATTTAGGCGTTCTTTGGAGGTCTGCACAAAATATGGGTGCAAGTTTTATTTTTACCATTGGTAATAGATATGCAAAACAAGCCTGTGATACACATAAAGCAACTGGTGCAATGCCTTATTTTCATTACAAAAATTTTAATGATTTCTTTGATAATTTACCCAAAGGTGCAATGTTAGTTGGTGTAGAGCTACATGAAAAAGCGGTTCAATTAGAAACGTTTACACACCCTAGACGTTGTGTTTATTTACTAGGAGCAGAAGATCATGGTTTACCTAAATTGGCTGTAGAAAAAGCGCATCATCTTGTAAAATTTAAATCTGAATTAAGTTTAAATGTGGCTGTAGCTGGTAGTATTGTTATGTATGATAGGCAAGCTAAATTAAATTTCCAATAGCATTTAATCTAACAAGCTCTTCTTATAAACTCTAGCATAAACAAAGGGAGTAATTAATACAACAAAAGAAACAATATCAAAAAATAAGTTTTTAGGTAGAAAATAATTAAGCACCAAATAAGCACCTGAAATACCAAAGACTAACGTAAGTTTTTTGTTTTGAGAATAAGTAAATGCTGCCATTAGCAACATTAGTACACCCACTATTGTATATATTTCTTTTACACTTAAATCTATCATTGGTATAAACATAAAAAAATAAAACCTAAAAGCAAAAAAATTGCTTTTAGGTTTTAGATTCTAAGGGGTTTTAGGGGTAATATATATTGTTAGATAGACCTCTTTAATCTAAGTAATTTGTTGGTTGAGTTTAAGTAACTATTGTAAATAGATTCGTATTGAATTAACTCATCAAAACTATATGGAGCTGCATTTGCATTACCAATAATTAAATCGCCATTTTTAATTAATGAACTTTTAAAATTATTAGTTGCACTATGATCTTTTAACTCAATAGCACCTTCAAACTTTTTAATTTGAATGTTTTCATCTGCCAATAAAGCTTTTCTACCAGATACCTTATCTAAAATATAAACTTTGGCATTTACGTTGTTTGCACCACGAATCTTTTTAACAAGATCTGTTTCTACGTAAAACATAAAATCAGACGTAGGCCTACACTCAAACTGCTGTTTGGATAAGGTTTCAATAACGTTAATGGTATCTAAATTAAGGCTTGGTTTTGTTGAAGACATTTCTGCTTTACTAAAAGCAAATATACCAACAAGTACTACAGCTAGCGCTGCAACTTTTCTTAGGGGTTTCATCTTAAGGGGTTTAAGGGTTAAAGCAACAAAGTTAAATAATAATTTTCATTAAAACCGAACGAACTTTAAAAAAATATTCCATTTTGGAAAGATTTACTTTTATTTTAATTTTAATCAATTGATTTACAATGTTTTAAAAATTAAAGAATTTACAATTATTTAACTATCAGAATATTAAATAAGCGTTAAAAACTAAAATTTTGACCAATTGAGCAAATTATTTATTAGAATTAACTTTATCTTTGCAGCATGTTAAGCACACATTTTCTGTTTATTGGTACTCCAGAGGTTTTTGTAATTATGTTAATTGTAGTTATGGTCTTTGGTGCAGATAAAATTCCTGAAATAGCCAGAGGTTTAGGCAAAGGAATTCGTCAAGTAAAAGACGCTACTAATGACATCAAAAAAGAAATTAACGAAAGTGCTAAATTAAACGATTTAGATATTGATGTTACCAAAGACATCACTAAAGAGGTAAATGGGGTTAAAGATAAATTAGACGATTTTACTGGCCCAATTAAAAGAAATCGATAAAAATTACTGCTTAATCCTGCTTATTGTAAGGCCATCTCTTATTGGCAAAAGCACAGTTTCTATTCTATCATCTGTATTTAATAACGTATTATAAGCCAATAATTCTATAGTATCATTGTCTTTTGGATCTAGTTCTTCAATTACTTTACCACTCCATAAAACATTATCAGATAAAATAATTCCTCCTGGTTTCATTTTATCAATGATTAAATGAAAGTAATTTGAGTAGTTTGATTTATCTGCATCAATAAAAACCAAATCGAACTTTTCTGAAATTGTAGGTATAATTTCTAAAGCATTACCTACTTTTTGTACAATTTGATTTCTATAACCCGATTTTTCAAAGTATTTGTTTTGAAGGGTTTCTAACTCTTCATTTTTATCTAAAGTAATAATAGTGCCTTCTTTTTGTAAACCTTCTGCCAAACATAGTGCAGAATACCCTGTGTAAGTACCTATTTCTAAAATATGTTTCGGATTTATTAATTTAGATAAAATAGAAAGCAACCTACCTTGGTAAGCACCACTTAACATTCTAGGGTTTAATACTTTCTGCCAAGTTTCTCTACTTAGTTCTTTAAGAATTTGAGGTTCTTGTTGTGAATGATTCACAACATAATCATCTAATTTTTCAGGTAGAAAATGCATGCTTAAATTTTTATCAAAAGTAAAAAAACGGACTTTATATTTCTATAAAAATCCGTTTCTATTTTAGTTGTTATTAAAAAAACAGTGACGTGCACTGCAATTATTTAGGCCTTAACCTCTTTTAGTTTTTGCTTTAAAACTTCTTTTTCTTCAGAAGTTAAACAATGATTGATTTTTTTACAACCCTCTGCTTTTTTCTTATAAAAAACACTAAGTAGTAAGTTTTGTTTTGTGTAAAGTTTACAAATTTCACAGCGCAAAAAATGAAGATTTAATTTTATCTTTTCTAAAAGTGTAGCCTCTCCATATTGATTTTTGTCACAAATTTTTGTGGCTTCATCACAAGTTATATTTAATCTTTTAAACATCTCTTAATTATTAAACCAGTTATCTTCCATACATTTTCTTAATTGCGTTCTAGCTCTATGGATAATTACCCATAAATTGGACGCAGTTATTTCTAACTCCTTACAGATTTCTTCTGTTTCGAATTCCTGTATTGTTTTCATTCTAAACACCATAGCATATTTTTCTGGTAAATTATCTATGCATGCATCTATTTGACTTTTAAGTTCTTCGTTTTCAATGGCTTTTTCTGAAGCATTGTTCCAATCTTGTGGTACTCTTTCCTCGAGCCAATTTCCTTCATTTTCACCATCATTATAAAAGTTCATTCTAACTTCTGCCTGGCCTTTTTTAGAGTTGATTTTTCTATAATGATCTATTACTTTTCGTTTTAAAATAGACACCAGCCAAGTTCTTTCTGAAGCTTTACCTTGAAAATTCTTTGCAGATTTTAATCCTGCAAAAAAAGTGTCTTGTACCAAATCTTTTGCTAAATCGCTATTGTTAACACGCACAACAGCATAATTAAATAGATAGTCTGCATATTGGTCTATCCATTTATTGGGGTTTAAAGTATTTTTGTTTTGTAACATTCTTATTTTCAGGAAAAAATCAAATATAACTTATTTTTTTTCTTTTAAAGCTTGGCAGTTATTTCTTCTTCTCATATCTACCAAATAAATAATTTTCCACTTGGAATTATCTTTAAAAAGTTGAAAAGAATTTGCGCCACAATGACTAAAGTTAGAATTAAAATAAAACTCATAAGGTGTCCAAACAGAAGCAATATTTCCGTCAATTTTTATATCGTAAGAAAGTAATTTTTCTAAGTACACATGTTCTGGATTTTTATTTGCTATAGCAGTAAGTAATTTAGTTCTAGAGTCTGTTTGCAACAACCCATTAGACCCTCTCATGCTAGATGTAGTTTGTATTTTTATATCTTTATGAAGAGTAGAGGCCATTAAAGTACTATCCCCTTTATGTAATCCTTCAAAAAAGGTATCAATAACTAATTTTACATCATTTTGTGCTGAATTGTCTTGGGCATTTAATGTAATTGAGAATACCAAAACAATAATAAATACAATACTTTTTTGCATATCAATAAATTTAGAATCTATAAATCTACTTAAAAAAAGCATATCAATAAAATTATAGAAAGTATTAAGACCTTAAAAATCTGTGATTATTTCTTACTTTTACCATCGTCAAAAAAACGCATTATGTCTGTAGCAAAAAAACAGTACAAAAGAGTTACTGTAAAATCTTTAGTTGAAATGAAAGCCAATGGAGAGAAAATCTCTATGTTAACTGCATATGATTATACCATGGCTAAAATATTAGATAATGCAGGTGTAGATGTATTATTGGTTGGTGATTCTGCCTCAAATGTTATGGCTGGTCATGAAACTACGTTGCCTATTACTTTAGATCAAATGATTTATCATGCAAGCTCTGTAGTTAGAGCTATAGAAAGGTCTTTAGTGGTTGTAGATTTACCTTTTGGTAGTTATCAATCAGACCCAAAAGAAGCTTTACGTTCTGCAATTAGAATTATGAAAGAGAGTGGTGGGCATTCTATAAAATTAGAAGGTGGAAAAGAGATTAAGGAGTCTATAAAACGAATTTTGAATGCAGGTATTCCTGTTATGGGTCATTTAGGTTTAACGCCACAATCCATATATAAATTTGGTACTTATACTGTAAGAGCAAAAGAAGAAGAGGAAGCAGAAAAATTAATGGAGGACGCACTAATGCTAGAAAGAATTGGCTGTTTTGCTTTGGTTTTAGAAAAAGTACCAGCAAAATTAGCACAAAAAGTAGCTGAAGCAATTTCAATTCCGGTAATTGGTATTGGAGCAGGAAATGGAGTAGATGGTCAAGTTTTGGTGACTCATGATATGGTTGGTATGACACATGAATTCAACCCAAGGTTTTTACGAAGATATTTAGATTTATATAAAGAAATGACAGGAGCATTTCAACAATATATTGCTGATGTAAAAAGTAAAGATTTTCCAAATGAAGAGGAACAATATTAAACTTATTTTAAAGAGTACTTCTTACATTTCTTTAATAGCTTTTGCAATTCTCTATCTTCTAGATACATTTTTTGATGTTCAGTTTTCTGAAAATAGTAGCCTAAGGCAAGCTTCTGTTGTAGTTTATTTAATCTCCAGTTTATACTATTATAAATTGGAATTGAAAACTAAAAATGAACGAATAAAAGAACTAGAGCATAGGTTAATCAACAAAAAGTAACGTTATGAAAATACTGCATTTAGACAGTAACCATCCATTACTTATTCAACAATTAAATGATTTAGGTTTTACAAATGATGAAGCTTATACTTCATCAAAGAGTGAAGTAGAAGCTAAAATTCATAAATATGATGGCTTTATTATTCGCAGTCGATTTAAAATTGATAAGCCATTTTTAGATAAAGCTAAAAACCTAAAATTTATTGGTAGAGTAGGAGCTGGTTTAGAAAATATAGATTGTGATTATGCAGAAAGTAGAGGAATAAAACTAATTGCTGCTCCAGAAGGTAATAGAAATGCAGTTGGTGAACATTCTTTAGGTGTGTTGCTTGGCTTATTTAATAAACTAAATAAAGCAGATAATGAAGTTAGGCAAGGAAAATGGTTGCGTGAAGACAATAGGGGATTAGAATTAGATGGTAAAACTGTAGGCTTAATTGGCTATGGAAATATGGGTAAATCTTTTGCTAAAAAATTAAGAGGTTTTGATGTTGATGTACTTTGTTACGATTTAAAACCAAATGTAGGTGATGAAAATTGCACTCAAGTATCGTTGCAAGAATTGCAAGAAAGAAGTGATGTGTTAAGTCTGCACACCCCTCAAACTGAACTTACCAAAAACATGATAAATCATGAATTTATCAATAATTTTAAGAAAAATTTCTGGCTGATAAATACAGCACGTGGAACATCTGTAGTAACAAAAGATTTAGTAGCTGCTTTAAAATCTGGTAAAATATTAGGTGCAGGTTTAGATGTTTTAGAGTATGAAAAATCATCTTTTGAAAATTTGTTTTTAGATAATAATATGCCCAAAGCGTTTCAGTATTTAATACAAGCAAACAATGTAATCTTATCTCCACATGTTGCGGGTTGGACTATTGAAAGCAAAGAAAAATTGGCACAAACAATCGTAGACAAAATAAAAGATAATTTTTATTAACTTAAGGCATTCAACAATCAACCAATAAGTAGTATGACTTACGAAGCAGACTCACCTGAAGAATACGTAGCCCAAATTCCAGAAGAAAGACAGCAAGCGTTTAAACAATTACAAAAAACAATTTCAGAAAATCTACCAAAAGGTTTTGAAGAAGGAATGTTATATAAAATGATTGGTTATTATGTTCCATTAAACACCTATCCAGAAGGTTATCACTGTCAACCCAATACACCTTTACCATTTATAAACATAGCCTCACAGAAAAACTCTATAAACCTTTATCATTCAGGTATTTATGCTAAAAAAGAATTATTAGATTGGTTTGTAGAAGCATATCCTAAACATTGCAAACGTAAGTTAGATATGGGTAAAAGTTGTATACGATTCAAAAAAATTGAAGAAATACCCTATGAATTAATTGCAGAACTTTGTACTAAAATGAGTGTAGAAGAATGGATTTCGATTTACGAAAATAATATAAAGAAAAAGTAATTATGAAAAATAGAGTTACAGGAATTGGTGGTTTATTCTTTAAAAGTGATGATCCAAAAGCAGCTAAAGAATGGTATAAAAAACATTTAGGTTTTAACACTGATGATTATGGTTCTACCTTTTGGTGGCAAAATAAAGAAGGCAATGATTGCTCTACACAATGGAGTCCTTTTACAAAAGACACTAATTATTTTGAACCTTCTAAGAAGGAATTTATGTTTAACTATAGAGTTGAAAATTTAGTTGAACTTTTAGCGGAGTTAGAAAAAGAAGGAGTTACCATAGTAGGTGAAATGCAAGAATTTGAATATGGAAAATTTGGTTGGATTCTAGATAACGAAGGCAATAAAATTGAACTTTGGGAACCTATAGATGCCGCTTTTAAATAATTATAAAACTTAACTACATGAATTTTTTATCAAACTACCCAACAGAAGTTTTAGTACTACTTTTTTTAATAGTAACCTTTTTACAATCTGGTATAGACAAATTAGTAGATTGGAATGGAAATGTATCTTTCATCAAAGAGCATTTTAAAAACTCTCCTTTAAAAAACAGTGTACCTTTACTACTAGCAATTATCTTAGTACTAGAAATAATTGCAGGTTTACTGATGGTATTTGGCGTATATCAATTGTATACTTCTGGAGCAAAAGAAATTGCACTTTTAGGAACAGAGCTTTGTGCAATAGCTTTAATATTTTTATTAATAGGCCAACGTTTGGCAAAAGATTATGCAGGAGCAATGAGCCTAGCAGTCTATTTTTTAGTTACACTCTTGGGTGTATATCTATTAAATAATTAAATCTTATAACATTATAACATAACTATAAGTAATACCTATGTAAAAAGTTCTTAAAACATCCGTTTTAAGAACTTTTTAAAATTTTCTAATATATTTTCATTAGTACATTAATAAAAAGGAATTAAAACATTCTAAAATTGATTATTTAGCTTCTTTGATGATATAAATCAAAGAAGAATACTCTCCAGTCCTTTTAGCTTTTAAATTTGATTGCAAACCTTTTCTAAAAGCTGAATAAGGTTTCATTTTTCCATGTTTGTATTTTTCACTTAATAATGAAACATAGAAAGAATCAAATTTCATAGGTAGTATTTTTTCTACAACCATCTTTTCTTTATTAAATAATTTAGAAATGGATTTTTGAGAAAAATGCCATAAATGTCTAGGTACATCAAAAGCTGCCCAAAATTGGTTGTAAGATGTAGCATCAAAACTTTTATAATTGGGTACAGCAACGATTATTTTGCCATCAACTTTTAATAATTCTTTTAAAGATTTAATATACTCTTGTAAATTTTCTACATGCTCTAAAACATGCCAAAGAGTAATTACATCAAATTTTTGAGAGCCAAATTTTGCTAAATTTTCTTGTAAATTAATCCCTTTATTTTTCGCAATTGTTCTTGCATCCAAATCAGGTTCCGTGCCAAAAACTTCCCAAGAATTATTTTGACAAACTTTTAAAAAATCACCTGTACCTGCACCAACATCTAATATGGTTTTAGATGTTAAATTGAAAGAGTTAATCAACTTCAATTTTTTCTTTAAAGTAATATTTTTTACAGACTGATATACTTTATCAAACAAAGAATCTTTTGCATCTGTGTGCGAAATATAGTCTTCACTTTTGTAATACTCACCCAAGTTTTTTGGAACAGGTGTTGTTACAAGCATATCAAATTCTTTATTCAATTTTACCTGATACAACTCACCAGAAACTGTATAATCTTTACAAGTTAAAAAAGGCTGAAGATCTTTATAAAAATCGATTTTATCTGACATAGAAAGTTGATTGTTCCTCGTGGAACATTTTAAATTTTAGAAAGAATTCTACCTACCCATATACACCAACAAAACAGAAATATCACTAGGTGAAACTCCACTTATTCTACTGGCTTGAGAAATAGACGTTGGTTGAATCTTGGTTAATTTTTCACGTGCTTCAAAAGATAAAGATTGTAGTTTATGATAATTAAATGATGCAGGAATTTTTACATTCTCTAAACGATTTAACTTATCAGCATTGTTCTTTTCTTTGTTGATATAACCAGAATATTTAAGGTGAATTTCTGCTTGCTCTATTATCTCTTTATCGATATCATTCTCTTCAATAAAAGCACTTAATTTCTCCACAGATTTAAAATCAGAAAAATCTAATTGTGGCCTAGCAGCAATTTTAAAAAGCTTCATAGACTGATTAATTAGTGCTAAATTTTTAGCCTCTAATATTGGATTAATCTCTTCCTTTTTAACACTAGTTTTCTCTAAAAACTGAATTAACAAATCTGTTTTTCGTTGCTTCTCTAAAACTCGATCCATACGTTCTTGAGAGGCTAAACCAAGCTCAAATCCTTTAGGTGTTAATCTTAAATCTGCATTATCTTGTCTTAACAACGTTCTATATTCCGCTCTAGAAGTAAACATTCTATATGGCTCTTCTGTTCCTTTTGTAATTAAATCATCAATTAAAACAGCAATATAAGCCTCATCACGTTTTAATGTAAATGGATCTTTACCTTGTACTTTCAAAACTGCATTTACACCAGCCATTAATCCTTGAGCAGCTGCTTCTTCATAACCAGTTGTACCATTAATTTGACCAGCGAAAAATAAGTTTTCAATCAACTTAGTTTCTAAAGAATGTTTCAGTTGAGTTGGTTGAAAAAAGTCATACTCAATGGCATAACCATACCTTAAAAACTTTACGTTTTCAAAACCAGCTACAGCACGAATTGCTTTATCTTGAATATCTTCTGGTAAAGAAGTTGAAAAACCATTTACATACATTTCAATAGTAGACCATCCTTCTGGCTCTACAAAAATCTGATGTCTTTCTTTCGTTGCGAAACGATCTACTTTATCTTCTACTGATGGGCAATATCTTGGTCCTGAAGATTGAATTCTACCATTAAACATTGGTGATCTATCAAAGCCTTCGCGCAACAAATTATGTACTTCTGGATTTGTATAAGTTAGCCAACAAGAACGTTGTTTTTTTAAAGCACTCGTTGTGGGTAAATAAGAAAACTTTTCTGTGATTTCATCTCCTGGTTGTTCAGTCATTTTAGAATAGTCTAAAGACCTACCATCTACTCTTGGAGGTGTTCCTGTTTTCATTCTACCAGCCTCAAAACCTTTAGCCACTAAATCCTCAGTTATTCCTCTAGAAGCACCTTCACCTGCTCTACCTCCTCCAAAACTTTTATCACCTATATGAATTAAACCATTTAAAAATGTACCAGCAGTTATAATTACTGTTTTAGCATTGATCTCCAGACCTAAAGCTGTTTTAACACCAATAATTTTGTTACCATCAAACACTAAACCATTCACAGAATCTTGATAAAAATCTACATTTTCAGTTTGCTCTAACATAGTTCTCCAACATTCAGCAAACTGCATTCTGTCTGATTGAGCTCTTGGACTCCACATTGCAGGTCCTTTAGATTTGTTAAGCATCTTGAATTGAATCGCTGTTTTATCAGTAACAATTCCACTATAACCACCTAAAGCATCAATTTCTCTAATTATTTGACCTTTTGCAATTCCACCCATTGCTGGATTACAACTCATTTGAGCAATATTTTGCAAATTCATTGTAATCAATAAGGTATGTGCACCCATGTTTGCAGCAGCAGCAGCAGCTTCACTACCTGCATGACCACCACCAACTACAATAACGTCATATGTTCTTGAAAATAAACTCATATCTTATAGTTCCACGTGAAACTTACATCTTATATTATTGATATTCAATTACTTAATTTTAAAATCGCAAGGTTTTCTTGTTTTCTCATTTCTTTCTTTTCATCCTCAGACTTATCTTTATAACCCATGTAATGTAAAATACCATGAATCATTACTCTATGCAATTCTTCTTGAAAAGTAACTTTAAAATCATCTGCATTATCTTTAACTCTTTCTACAGAAATAAAAATATCACCATTTAATAATTTACCTAAAGAATTATCGAAACTAATAATATCTGTTAGGGTATCATGATCTAAAAATTCAACATTCAATTTATGCAAATAAGCATCATCACAAAAAATATAATTGATCTCTCCTACCTCAAATTCTTGTTGTGAAGCAACAGCATTAATCCAATTTTTTAAAGATGTTTCATCTTCTAAAATAAATTCTGTTTCGTAATTAAATTCAATCATTAATTATATTTTCTTAGCTTCTGAGAAATAAGCTCTCACCTTCTTTTTATAATTTTGCTGCAAAGGTAATGATTGTCTATTTAATATCTCTATTTGATTATAGAACTGCTTTTTAAATTTTAATGCTTTTGCTCTATTTCTTTGGTTTTCTATGCTATTTGCATTCGACTTACGCTTTTTATCTTTTCCTTGCTCTAAAGCTGCCTTATCTAATTTTAAAAGCTCATAATCTAAATTCTGCATTTTTTGGAGTGTATTCGAATTAAAACCTTTTTCTAAAATTTCATTCTCTAACTGTTCCATTGTTTTCAAAGCCTTTTTTGCGGCACCATTTCCACCAGGTTTACCATTTTCACTTTCCTTAATGGCATTTTCCAATTCTTGTCTTAACTGAGTTTGTTGTTTGAAAATTTCGTACAACTCACCATCCAAATCATCATTAGCATTACCTTCACCTTCACCATTCTTTCCTTGATTATTCCCTTTATCTCCTTCTTTACCCTCATTACCTTTATCACCAGGCTTTCCATTTTTATCTGGCTTACTGCCTTTTTTTCCATCACCTTTCTTCTCTCCTTTCTTCATACCTTTTTCCATCTTTTCAGACAAACCCTTTTGTTTCTGAATTAAATCTGGCAAGCTAAAACCTGGTTTAGCACTCTTTTTACCTTTGCCCATTTTCATAGACATATTATTCTGCATGCCATTTAAGATATTGCTCAAATAGTCTGCTAAATTATTTGTAGCAGTCATCACATACTGCTGATTTGCCAAACCATTATTAAATCTATTTTCAGAAAAATTTTCTAAGGATTGTTCTAAATTATAATGTGCAGAAGATAGATCGTTTTGAATTTTAGTGGAAATTTTTGGAACACGCATTGCTAATACATACAAACTATCATCTATATGCTCGAAATAAGTTCTAATTTCATTTTGTTTCTTTAAATCTTTTCCAAAATCTGGACTCGAAGTAGAACTCTCACTAAACTTATCCATCAGTTGCTCTTGCTGAAAAGAGAAAATGACCAAGTTTTCTAAAATTTTTCGCAAATCTTCCATGTTTTCTTCCATAGAGTCCGATTGCATATCCATCATAGATTTCTGCATTTTTGCACTCATTTCTTTCATCTTCTCAGATGCCTTTTTTTGACTACTTTTTGCTTTCGGTGATTGTTTGCTTTCTATTAAATCTTCAGCGTTCTTTAATTCTTCATCAATTTGCTTCTCTTCATTTTCTACCTCTGGCAAATCCATAGGTTTCCTTAATTTCTCGTTATCCTTTTTGAGTTCTTCTAAATCTTTTTGAATATCATCGAATTTTTTAGAAACCTCTTGTTGCTTTTCTAGATTATTCTCATTTTTCTCTAGTGATTCTTGTTCCTTAGAAAGTTCTTCTATTTTATTAGCAATCTGCATGGTTTTTTGCTCTACATAAAAACGCTTCACCATTTCTAAGGTTTTCTCTAAACTACGCTGTTGCTGTTTGTTTTGCTGTGCTAATTTTTTGGCTTTTTGTACTAAATCTTCTTTGTTTAGCTTGTCTGCCATTTTCTGAATTTCCTCTAGCAACTTTTGTTGCTTGCTAAGTTGTTTTAACTCTTTTATTCGTTCTTTTAAATCATCTTTCTTTTCTTGTAAAGAAGGATCATTCTCTTTCTTTTCATCTAAATTTTCTTGAAGCTGATCAGTTTGTCTTTGCATCATTTTCTTATACTGTTCTTGACGCTTTATAAAACTCTCAACTTTCTTTTTATCATTCCAATTTATACTTTTTTTGTTCTGTAAATCTTGTTGAATTTCTTCTAATTGCTGTTGTTGCTTTTTCTGCTTTTGAACTGCATTTTCTAGATCATTAATGGTATTTCTTTGTTCTTGAAATAATTCTTCTTCTATTTCTTCGGATGTTTTTTGTCTGTAACTAAATACTTTGCTTTTAGCAGATTTACTTCCTCTAACACCATCATTATCAAAAACCTGAAAATACATTTCATAATTAATGCCTTCCTGCAAATTAATGCCTTTAGGAAAATCATAAAAAAACGTTTGAATGGTTTGGCTTGTAACAGGAATTGAATACTCTTTTTTAAGCTCTGGAGTATCTTCATTATAATACACCAATTGCAATTTTCTTATTCCATAATCATCAGAAATTTGACCTGCAAATTGTGCTGTTCCACGTGAAATACTGTCAATATTTGAACTCACAGAAATTATTGGATATTCATCTTTTACAACTGCCACAGAAAACTGCAACTTTTCAAAATCGACTAAATCCTTATTAGATGATGCAATCTGATAATTTAAAGGCGATAAAATTCGCTTTTGATACTGGAAGTTATTATTTGATGTTTCATCGAAAGCAAATCGTTCTGCGTTATTTATAAAAGTTAGACTAGTAGTTTTACTTGTTTGTGCATTCCAAGTAATGGTGGTTCCTTCAGGAACAATTAAATTTCCCGAATTTTGAATTGTTTTATTTTTCTGCCCTAAATATTTAGGATAATTCAAATCTAAACTAATGTTGTTAATTGTTGGAGTACCAATAACCTGAATTTGATAAAATTGAGACTGCACACCATTCGCTTCTACATAAAAATCGACAGTTTTTTGAACATTTGAAAAGGTGTAAGAAAAAGCGGCATTGCCATTAGAGGTTAAGTAATAACTTTGATCATCGTAAACTATTTTACCTTCATTTGGCACTGTATTTCCAATAGTTTTAAACTGGATTGTAATAGATTCTCCTTGAATAACTTGTAAACTTTGATTGATTAAATTAAAAGCAAATGGTGCAGGAGGATTGTAGGCTGTTCTGTGATTTACAACACGCTCTAAACTTTTACCTAAACTTATTGAATTACCTGTAAATAAGCTAATTAAAAAAATTAAAACAGGAATTATAGCGTACTTTAAATATTTTGTATTGCTTTTAAAATCAATTGCTTTTGTAAAAGGTATTGGGTTTAATTCTTCAGATTTTTGATTGATACTTGCCAAAATTAAATCTGATTGTTCCTTATTTTCTTGTAGTTGTAAAACGTTCAAAAGTTTATCTTCTACTTCAGGAAAATGAGCACCAATAATTTTTGAAGAATCTTGTAAGGAAATACCTTTTCTAAGCCCAATTAATTTGGCAATAGGTATAAAAATAAATTTTATTAAAAGAAATAATTCTACAAGGATAAATATCCAAAAAAGAACTGTTCTAGCAGTTGGTTTTAACCATAAAAAATACTCTATAAAAAGAATAAAAAACAAGTACAAGAAACCTAGTGAAGCAAATAAAATGCTTCCTTTTATCAACTCATTTGTATAAAATTTACGCGTAAATTGATATAACTTTTTTTGTATGTTTTGGAAATGGCTCATAATCAATAAATAAAAATACTATTTTTGATAAGATTCACCATCAAATAATTGTTAAAACACTTTGTAAGTAATTCTAACATAGTACAACTAAAACATCATAAACTATACCTTATGAAACCTATATATTTATTAACTGCCCTTTTTTTAACACTTCAAGCAACTGCACAAAGCCCTTGGACAAAAGAAAAAGGACAATTTTTTACCAACCTATCTTATTCTTCTATTTCTGATTATTCAGAATTATTTGGCGATCCAGATTTTAATGTGTCTGGTACAATAACAGACAGAACTTATCAGTTTTATGGCGAATATGGTTTAACCAACAGTACAAGTCTGTTGGTAAACATTCCTTTAAAATCAATAGATATCAACAATTATGTAGATCCTGCAATTTTATGTCAAGGAGATTGTTCTGAGAGTTTTAGTGAAACTGCTTTTGGTAATATCACATTAGGATTAAAACACAATTTTAGTAAGAAAAAATGGGTATTATCTGGCCAATTAAATATGGAAATTAACACAAGTTCTTATGATGAAAATTCGGCTATAAGAACTGGTTACGATGCTTATACTTTTACACCTATGTTTTTAGCAGGTACAAGTTTTGGTAAAAACTATTTTCAATCTTTTGTTGGTGCAGATATTAGAACCAATAATTACAGTTCAAATTTAAAAATTGGTGGTGAAATTGGTAGAAAACTAACGCAGAATATATGGCTAATTGGTTTTGTAGATATTTCTCAGTCTTTAAATAATGGCAATATTACTTTCCCTGCCAACAATGCAGCCAACAATTTATATGTTAACGATCAAGAATATGTAGCTTATGGTCTTAAAGGCATTTTACAGTTTTGCGATTTTGGCTTAACTGCTGGTTTTGGGTCTGCATTATCTGGTAATAATGTTCCTAAAAAAGCAGCCATTTCATTTGGTATTTTTAATACTTTCTAAGAAAATAAAAATTCTTTGTTTCTCTTATTTCTATTCTCTTTTTAGAAAAAGTATCTTTGCATTTTAAATTTAAGAAAATGAAATCTAATGTTCGTGTGCGTTTTGCACCAAGCCCAACAGGACCTTTACATATTGGAGGTGTAAGAACAGCTTTATATAACTATTTATTCGCTAAAAAACACAATGGAACTTTTGTTTTAAGAATAGAAGATACAGACCAAAATAGGTATGTAGCCAATGCAGAACAATATATTATTGATGCTTTAAATTGGTGTAATATTCCTTATGATGAAGGCATCAATAAAAACGAAAAATTTGGGCCTTACAGACAATCTGAACGTAAACATTTGTATAAAAAATATGCAGATATTCTTCTTGAAAAAGGTTGGGCTTATTATGCTTTTGATACTTCAGAACAATTAGATGCACACAGAAAAGGACATGAAGCAGAAGGCAAAACATTTATTTACAATTGGCACAATCGTGAAAAAGGGCGTTTGGTAAATTCTTTGGTTTTGTCTGATGAAATTGTACAAGAAAAAATAAATTCTGGAGAGAATTATGTAATCCGTTTTAAAAGTCCACAAGACGAAACTTTAGAAATGGAAGATAAAATTCGTGGTAAAATATCTATAGCTACAAATACTTTAGACGATAAAATTCTATTTAAAAGTGATGGAATGCCAACCTATCATTTAGCTAATATTGTAGATGATCATTTAATGGAAATTAGCCACGTAATTCGTGGTGAAGAATGGTTGCCATCTATGGCTTTACACGTTTTATTATACAGAGCTTTTGATTGGCAAGCTCCAAAATTTGCACATTTACCATTAATTTTAAAACCTGTTGGTAAAGGTAAATTGAGTAAAAGAGATGGAGATAAATTAGGTTTTCCTGTTTTTCCATTAGCTTATACTAACGAACAAACAAACGATGTTTCACGTGGATATAAAGAAGATGGTTATTTTTCTGAAGCTGTAGTAAACATGTTAGCTTTCCTAGGTTGGAATCCTGGAACAGAACAAGAAATCTTTTCTTTAGAAGAATTGATTAAAGAATTCGATTTAAAAAGAGTTAGTAAATCTGGAGCCAAATTTAATCCAGATAAAACAAAATGGTTCCAACAACAGTACATGCAGCAGAAAGATAATGCTGAACTCACTGATTTGTATTTAGCTATATTAGCTGAAAAAGGCATTACTAAAAACATTGATTACGTACAAAAAGTAGTTGCTGCTATTAAAGAAAGAGCTGTTTTTGTTGCAGATTTTTGGGAACTATCTCATTTTTTCTTTCAAACTCCTACAGAGTATGATGCTAAAGCAAGCAAGAAAAACTGGAAAGAAGGTACCTCTGAATTAATGCAAGAATTAAATTCAGTTATTGAAAATATTGAAGACTTTTCTTCTGAAAACACAGAAAAAATTATCAAAGAATGGATTTCTGGCAAGGAAATTGGTTTTGGTAAAGTAATGCAACCTTTACGTTTAAGTTTAGTTGGTAAATTAGCAGGGCCTCATTTGTTCGATATTATAGCAATGATTGGGAAAGAAGAAACGATACAGAGAATAGAAAACGCAATCGAAAAATTATCATAATGAAAAAATATCTTTTAATACTTACGTTGTTAACAAGCTTTTTAGCACATAGTCAGCTAAACAGAGGTGGAATGAGAAACAGTCGTCAAAATCAGATGAATCAGACACCTAGAAAAGCTCCAGAACCTAATTTTCAAGTAGAAAAATACTTAGGTATTGTAATTTATGACATTGAAAAAGCAGCAAAAAAATCGAGTATTAAATTATCATCAGAAGAAGGTAAAAAGTTCAAAACCTTGTTAACCAAGTACAATAAAGAAATTAAGGATATTAGACGAATTAATAGCTTTACCCTTAGAAGTACTAAAGAAATGATGGAGAACTTTCAGAAAAATGCTCAAAAAAATGGAGATTTTTCAGATAGAACAAAAGTACAGAAGAAAATGGTAGAGAATTTAACGCCAATTTCTGAAACATTAAGAACAAAAGACAGGGCTTTAGATAAATCAATCAAAGAAATTTTATCTGAAAAACAGTATAAAAAATGGATTAAGTACAATCGAAAAATGTACAAAGTTTTTCCAAAAGACGAAGAGAAAAAAGAATAATTAAAAACCCTGAATAATTGATATTCAGGGTTTTTTATTGCTCTTTAATTTAAAAAATGTAACAATTTAAAAATATTTGCGTCCAATAAATAACTGCCTAAAATCAGTATATTTACATATCACTTTATAAACTCTTAAAAAAAACCAACCTATGAATCCATTATTAATTATTCTAGTAGTATTTATATTTATAATTTTCTTTGCTTCCTTCTTCTTAGTAAAGCAACAAACAGCAGCAATTATAGAACGTTTTGGACGATTTAGTTCAATAAGACAATCAGGTTTACAACTAAAAATTCCTTTAGTAGATAAAGTTGCTGGTAGAGTAAGTTTAAAAATTCAGCAATTAGATGTAATTATTGAAACTAAAACGTTAGATGATGTATTTGTGAAACTAAAAGTTTCTGTACAATACATGGTTATTAGAGAAAAAGTTTATGATGCTTTTTATAAGTTAGATTATCCTCATGAGCAAATAACCTCTTTTGTATTTGATGTAGTTAGAGCAGAAGTGCCAAAAATGAAATTAGATGATGTTTTTGTTAAAAAAGACGACATTGCCATTGCTGTAAAAAGAGAATTAAAAGAATACATGTCTGATTACGGATTTGATATCATAAAAACTTTAGTTACAGATATTGATCCAGATGCTCAGGTAAAAGCTGCCATGAACAGAATTAATGCTGCAGACAGAGAAAAAACGGCTGCACAATTTGAAGGTGATGCACAACGTATTTTAATTGTAGAACGTGCAAAAGCAGAAGCAGAAAGCAAGCGCTTACAAGGACAAGGTATTGCAGATCAAAGAAGAGAAATTGCAAGAGGTTTAGAAGAATCTGTAGAAGTATTAAATAAAGTTGGTATTAACAGTCAAGAGGCATCTGCTCTAATTGTTGTTACTCAACATTATGATACTTTACAATCTATAGGACAAGAAACCAATAGTAATTTAATATTGTTACCTAACTCACCACAAGCAGGTAGTCAAATGTTAAATGATATGGTTGCAAGTTTTACAGCTAGTAATCAAATAGGTGAGGCTATGAAAAATGCAAAACCTAAAAAGTTAAAAGAATAACAAGTTTGTAATAATTAATAAATATGATTGCAAATCTTAAAACTTGGCTTGCAACTCCTTATTACTTTAATCCATCAACTAAATTTAAATTTAAAGTAAGTTTAGTTTTTGGATTATTTGTGTTTCTATTTCTGTATGTTTTTAGACCTTTTACTTTATACAGTTTTAAAGAATATTTATTAGAATATACCTTTAGCATTGGTCTAATAACATTTGCATGTAGTTTTTTAACTTTAGCTATACCACCATTACTATTTAGAAAGTATTTTAAAGAAGATAATTGGACTGTTGGTAAAAGTATTCTATTAATTGCTTTAGGGTTATTTCTAGTTGGATCTGTACTTTGGTATTATGGTAAATGGTTTAAGGCAGAAAAAGACATTCAACATATAGAGTACTTGATGTTTATATATTACACGTTTTTGGTGGGTGTAATACCCATTCTTTTAGGAGTTTTCTTCAACGAAAAAATGGTTAGACTTCGTAGACAGAAAAAGGCTGAAGAAATTACTAGCATTAAAACGCAAAAAGTAGAAGAAAAAAAACCTGTTTTACCAAATAAAGTAATTCTTAAATCTGGCAATAAAAAAGAAAGTCTAGCTTTCTTTATAGAAGATTTAGTTTACATAACATCACAAGGAAATTATGCCAGCTTCTTTTTAAAAAATAATAAAAACGAGCTCAAAGAAAAAATACTTAGAGTTACGTT
This sequence comes from Polaribacter sp. P097, assembly GCF_036864555.1. NCBI lineage: Bacteria > Pseudomonadati > Bacteroidota > Flavobacteriia > Flavobacteriales > Flavobacteriaceae > Polaribacter > Polaribacter sp. P097. Next base: position 972,514 of record NZ_JAZETJ010000001.1, read on the forward strand.
AACCAAAATTAAAGAGAACTTAGAAGAGTATCCTAACATTATTAGATGTCATAAATCTTATATTGTAAATACAAAATACATTAATGAAATTAAAGGTAATGCAAGAGGTTATTTATTAGAATCTGCACTTATAGATCATCAAATACCTGTATCTAGAAACTTTAGTAAAAAGGCTCTTATGGGCTTAATTGGATAAAATGGTTTCCCATTTATCCCAAAAATACCTAAAATTTACCAGTTGAAAACAAATTATACTATCATAGAGGATAGTATACTATATTTACCCAAATTAAAATTGGGGGATTTTAATTAACAAAAGAAAAGCTCTATTCATACGAATAGAGCTTTTTTAGTTTATGAAATTAAAAAAAGAGGTTTATTTCTTTTCTTCTAATTTTTCTTCATTATCGTCTTTAGAAGCTTTTTTAAACTCCTTAATACCACCACCTAAACCTTTCATTAATTCAGGTATTTTTTTACCTCCAAAAAGTAATAAAACTACTACAACAATTAAAATTATTGAGTAACCTCCAGGTATTGCTAAAAAAGTATGTAAACTCATCATTTAGTTATATTTTATTATTGCAAAGATACAAAAAGCTTTTTATTAATTTCTTTTTTGAATGATACCACCCACCACTTTTTTATCTTTTAACACCTCAGGATTTCCTTTATAAAAAATAGAGCCACCAAAACTAACTTTCGCTTTTAAAGTTTCTCCTGCAGAAATTTCTGCTTTTGCTCCTGTACCAGCATTTACAGTACTATTTGAACTTGCTAACAGTGTATAACCGTTGTAAATACCATATAAATCTACATTTACATCTTGATTTTTGACAGAACCAGAAAGTTTAATTATTCCTCCAGATGAAGCTCTTACCTCTAAATGTTTTACATCTAAAACCAAATTGATAAAAGCTCTTTCTTGAGAGTTTACTTCTAATTTTTCTTGCTTAATTTCCTTACCTGTAATGGTTGCACCTTCGTTTGCATCTATTACTGCAATAGGATTCATGTAATAAAGTTTAACTAAAACCTGACCATTAGCACTATTATTTTCTGGTTTAATTGAAAATGGTAGTGTAATTTTTAATGTATTATCTACATTTTTTACAGTAACCATTTCAGATTTATTACCTGTAATTACTAGTTTCGATTCTGTTGATTTTATCAACTCTAACTCAATACCATTATAAACTTTTAATGTAGTATAATCTCCTAAATTCTTTGTAATTGTAGTTTGCCCAAAAACAGTAAAACCACAACATAATATGAATAAACTAATGTATTTCTTCATTTTTTAAAGTTTGAATCCTCTTAAATTAAAAGAGCAATATATAAATTATATAATGAGAAATAACAAATTATATTGTGATGATACCCTATTTATTGCACCTTAACTGCTGTACCTGTTATAGAAACCAATAATGTAGCAGAATTTGCTAAAGGTTCTACATCTAACTGTATACCAACTACTGCATTTGCACCAAGTTTTACAGCATTCTCTCTTAAATCTTGAAATGCCTTTTCTTTAATACTTTCTAAACCTAAAGTATACATTTCTCTGTATTTAGACATGCTAAACATATCTGTAAAAGACATTTTCTTGCCATTAGAAGAATAACTAGAATCATAAGCTGTACCTGTTACAATGCCTAAATAATCTACAATTTTAAAATTCTCTATGTTGTTTGTTGTAGTTAATATCATGGTTTTAATTTAATCTTCTATTAAGTTAAAGTCTAAATGTTTGCGTTCTAAATCTGTCTTTTTTACTTGCACTTTAACATCATCTCCTAATTGGTACATGTGTTTTGTAGACTGTCCAACAATTGCGTACTGATCTTCATCAAAAATATAATAATCGCTTTTTATATCTCTAATTCTAACCATTCCTTCACATTTGTTTTTGGTAATTTCTACATAAATACCCCATTCAGTAACACCTGTAATTACACCTTCAAAAACTTCGTCTTTGTGATCTTGCATGTATTTTACTTGCATGTATTTTATAGATGAACGCTCTGCTTTAGAGGCTAATTCTTCTCTTTTAGAAGAGTGTTTACATTTTTCTTCATAAGGATCTGCTTTTGGGCTTTCTCCACCATCTAAATAATGCTGAAGCAATCTATGTGTCATTACATCTGGATAACGTCTAATAGGTGATGTAAAATGACTGTAATAATCAAAAGCCAAACCATAATGACCAATATTCTGTGTAGTATACACTGCCTTAGACATAGATCTAATAGCTAAAGTCTCAATCATGTTAGATTCTGCTTTACCTTGCACATCATTTAATAACTGATTTAAAGATTCAGATGTAGATTCTTTAGTTTCTGTATTTATCTTATATCCAAATTTACTTATGATGTTTTGTAATGATGCCAATTTTTCTACATCTGGCTCATCATGAACTCTGTAAATAAATGTTTTATTAGAAGGTTTACCTTGTTTGCTACCAATATATTCTGCCACTTTTCTATTAGCTAATAACATAAATTCTTCAATTAATTTATTAGCATCTTTAGAGCTTTTAAAGAAAACACCTACAGGATTTGCTTCTTCATCTAAATTAAATTTAACCTCCACTCTATCAAAAGAAATGGCACCTTGTTTCATTCTTTTTTTACGTAGAATTTTAGCTAATTTATCTAATTGTAAAGTTGCTTCTACTACTTCTGCTTTTACTTCGTAAGCGCTATCTGTAATAGAAACATTTTCTGGCATTGTAAAAGGCTGTACATCATCTGATAGTTTACAATTTTCTATAATATGTTGTGCTTCTTCATAAGCAAATCGTTGATCTGAATAAGTAACAGTTCTACCAAACCATTGTTTTTTAATTTGTGCTTTCTCATTAATTTCAAACACTGCAGAAAAAGTTAATTTCTCTTCATTTGGTCTTAATGAACAAACACCATTACTTAACATTTCTGGTAACATAGGTACAACTCTATCTACTAAATAAACAGATGTTGCTCTATCGAAAGCTTCATCATCTAAAATAGTTTTAGGCTGTAAATAGTGAGAAACGTCTGCAATATGAATTCCTATTTCATAATTACCATTTTCTAATTTTGTGAATGATAAAGCATCATCAAAATCTTTTGCATCCTTTGGATCTATGGTAAACGTTAAATCGTTTCGCATATCTCTGCGTTTCGCAATTTCTTTGTCTGTAATTTCTATAGGTAATTCTTGTGCCTCTTTTTCGACTTCTGGATCAAACTCATAAGGTAAATCGTATTCTAATAAAATAGAATGCATTTCTGTATTATGATCTCCTGGTTTTCCTAAAACAGTGGTAATTTTTCCAAACGGATTTTTAGAATTTTCTGGCCAATCAGAAATGGTCGCTTGCACTTTGTCTCCATGTTCTGCACCATTCATTTTATTTTGAGAGATAAAAATATCTGCATACATCTTATGGTTATCACAAATTACAAAACCAAAGTTTTTACTTTTTTGCAATACACCAACAAATTCTGTTTTTGCTCTTTCTATAACCTCAACAACATCTGCTTCTAGTTTATGACTTCTTTTACGTTTGTAAACATAAGCTCTTACAACATCTCCATGTAAACCTTTACCTAGGTTAATATTTGGTATAAAAATGTCGTTCTCATAATCTTCAGTTACAAAATAACCATTACCATTAGATGTAATATCTAAAGTACCAATAGAATACTTTCTATCCTCATTAATTTGAAACTTACCTCTATCTACCTCTTTAATTTTTTTATTCGCTTTTAATTCTGCTAATTTTTTTAAAATCTGAGTTTTACCATCAGTATCTGATACATTTAATTTTGCAGCTATTTGTTTGTAGTTGTAAAACTTACTACTATCTTCATTCAATATTTTGAATATATTTCTTGTTAAATCTTTGATGACTTTTCCTTTCTTTTTAAAGATTTTTCTTTTCTTTCTTGTCATTAATTTTATTCTATTATTATCATTACCAAAATACTAATTAATTCACTTTAGTTAGGTTAACAAACTATTATAATTCAATTTTGTATTTTGAAGTTTTTTAATTCTATATTTTATGTCTGAATTCATCAATAAAAATGATGAAAATTCTTGGTTTGTAATTGCAAATCCTACTGCAGGAAACAAGGTTTTTAATAAACAGTGGAGAGAAATAAAAACGCAATTAGCACTAAATAATATTAGCTACTCTTTTGCTTTCACAACATTTTCTAAACATGAAATTGAGTTGGTGCAACAAGCAATTCAAAAAGGATTTAGAAAAATAATAACTGTAGGTGGAGATGGCACTCTACATCATGTAGTTAATGGTATTATGCTGCAAACATACGTAAAAACTTCTGATATAACTATTGGAGTAATACCAATTGGGACTGGAAATGATTGGGTTAAAACCTATAACATTCCAAATTCTATAGTAGAATCTATCAAAATTATAAAGAATAAATCAATCATTTTACAAGATATAGGCTTGTGTACTACTAAAGATAGTAAACTAAATTATTTTGCAAACGTAGCTGGTTTAGGCTTTGATGGTTATGTAATTCATAAACTAAACAATTTTAAAAAATTTGGTGCTGTTAGTTACTTATTAGCGGGTATAAGTAGTTTGATAAGGTATAAAAAATCAAAATTTAAAATTTCTTTTAATGATAAACGTATAGAAACTAGCTCCTTATTAACAATTGTAGGTATTTGTAAATATGCTGGTGGTGGTTTGCAATTTACAGATCATGTAAATACTACTGATGGTTTGTTTGATATTACCATTGCAAAAAATCTAAAATTTAGTACTATATTACTAAATATCAACAACTTATTTAAAGGAACGCTTTACAAATTAGAAGAAGTATCTACCTATAAAACTAATAAAATTACCATAGAATCGAATACTAAAAATACTTATATACAAGCTGATGGTGAATTAATTGGAAATCAAAAAGTAACTTTTACTATTGTTAATAAGGCCATTAATTTTGTGGTGAATTCTTAAAAAGTTAAAGAAATCTTAAATTTTATGTAACAATTCGCAATTTTTTACGTCTTTATTAATGAAGGTCAACCAATTACCATGAAAAATCTACGTAAAATCATTGCTTTATTCTCTTTCATCTTTGTAGCAGGCATTTTAATTACTGTTGTCCTTGTAAATACTACGCTTAACAAAACTGAGATTCCAAAAGAAACTGTAGAAGTTCAAAAAGACACACTTTCTATTCATAAAACAAATAACAAAACTGTTTAAGTTTCCTTTATTTTAATTTTTTGAAATTCTAATTTTTAAAATTTCTGTACTTATTAACATTATATAGTATTATACTTTTTCTTTTTAAAAATTTTAAAAAACAATGATGTTTATAATAGGATGTGAATAGCTACAATAAAATTTTAGATTTAAATTTTATAATATCAGTTATTAAAAACTATTGACATTTTATAAGTAACCCAACTTCTTAAAAATCAATTAAAAAATACACTTATTAACAAAACTTATAAACAGTAGTTCACATACTTTTACTCATAATTAATAGAAGATTTAATGTAAATTAATTGTAAAATTTATGTTGATAAACTTTTATCAAAAATCAATAATAAAAGTTGCGTATGTGGTTTACCTCCTTGTATTGTAATAATATTTAAATACACCAAAAAAACTTTCAAGTTTTTAATGATAAGTTCTTAACATTGGCTTAAAACACATAAAAGCTTTAAAAATAAGTAGTTATTAAAAATTGATAAGTTTTAAAAATTTGTAACTGTTAATAACCATTAAATTCTATATTTTTGCACCTGTTAAACGCAATAAAATCAATTTATTATGACAATTGCCATAGGTAATGATCACGCAGGAACTGAATACAAGTTCGAAATTATAAAACATTTAGAGGAAAAAGGATATACTGTTCTAAATTTTGGAACGGATACTAACAATTCTATGGATTATCCTGATGCTATTCACCCAACAGCAGATGCAGTTGAATCTGGTAAAGCAGAATTAGGTATTATTTTATGTGGTTCTGGTAATGGTGCACAAATGACAGCTAATAAACATCAAGGTATTAGAGCTTCTTTGTGTTGGAATAATGAGTTGGTTGCTTTAACAAGACAACATAATGATGCTAATATTTTAACTATTCCTGCACGTTTTGTGTCTTTACAACAAGCTCTTGGTTTTGTAGATGTATTTTTAAACACCGAATTTGAAGGTGGACGTCATGCAAATAGAGTAAACAAAATTTCTTGTGCTGGCTAATGAATACTCTAGTAAAAAGTTTTTCAGAACTTAATACTACAGAGTTGTACAGTATTCTTCAATTACGATCTGAAGTTTTTGTGGTAGAACAAGACTGTGTGTATCAAGATATCGATTTTAAAGATCAAAAAGCTTTGCATGTTTTGGGTTATAAGAATGATGTTTTAATTGCATACACACGTATTTTTAAACCTGGAGATTATTTTGATAATTCAAGTATTGGTAGAGTCTTAGTTAAAGAAACTGAAAGAAAATTTAACTACGGTCATCAAATTATGAAAGCTTCTTTAAAAGCTATTAAAGAGTATTATAAAGTTGATAAAATTACTATTTCAGCACAAAAGTATTTAAAGAAGTTTTATGAATCGCATGGTTTTTATCAAGTAAATGATGAATATTTAGAAGATGGTATACCACATATTAGAATGGATAGAGATTAAAGTAATTGATTTACTTCTTGAACTTCACCATTTTTTAAATCATCAATAGTAATTGTACCAATTCTAATGCGTAATAAACGTAAAGTTGGGTAACCAACAGCAGCTGTCATTTTTCTAACTTGCCTAAATTTACCTTCTCTTATAATTACAGAAATCCAACTTGTGGGCCCATGTCTGTCATCTCTAATTTTCTGACTTCTTAAAGGAAATTCAGGATTGTTAATAATAGACGCTTTTCCTGGTTTTGTTATGTACTTTTTGCCTTCAAAACCAATTTCTACACCTTTTTTAAGTTGTTCTATAGCTTCTTGAGTTATTAAACCATCTACCTGAACATAATACTCTTTTTCGTATTTACTGCTCCTAATTTCTTGAGATACTTTACCATCTGTTGTTAATAAAAGTAAACCTTCAGATGCAAAATCTAAACGTCCAATAGCCATTGTTCCTTCAGGAAAATCATACAATTCTCCTAACATTTTTTTCTTTCTCTTAGTTTGATTGGTGATAAACTGAGATAAATAACCATAAGGTTTATGAAGGATAAAATGACGATGTTCTTTCATGAACTTAAATAACTTTTAACTTCACAGAAAATTCATTTTTACCTTTAGAAAGACGCATGTTTTCTTCAGAAAATTTCTGATCTGTATAAGAGGTATATTGTGTAATAGGTTCTATACATAACATGTTATCAACCTGTGTCCATAACATAAAATTATCAAAACCTGTAGTTGTGATTTCTAAATCGTTTTTATCTATATTTTTAAGAACAATCTTATCTGTATTTAAAACAGGAAATGCATTATGCCCAGCTTCGTAAATATTTTCTAATGTGATATTTTTATCATTAGCAATTAAAGTTTCTTTACCACTGTCAGACAACATAAATGCAGGATGATAACCCAACATGTAAGGCATACCTTCTTCTGAGTTAATAATAAAATTTATTTCTAGCATACCTTCTTTTAATGTAAAGTGTTTTTCGAAGGTAAAATCAAAAGGCCAATTTAAAAGCGATTCAGTAGATTTTTCTGGAAACTTTGCATTGTTAATTTTAGTATTAGCAGCATAACTTTTTATAAATTTTACACAAGCATTATCTTTATAAAATAATTCATAGTCTAATTCACGAAGTAAACCATGCTGATCTTGTATGGCCTCACCTTTTTTGGTATGCATTCTGTAATTATTCATAGAGGTAGGCCCAATAACAGGAAACATTTCATCATCAGATTTTCGCCAACCTTTATTTCCTTTTTGGTGCACATACTCATCACCTTTAAAAATAAAACTAATTAATTCGCCATTTTCTATACTTACTTTACTGTTGCTATTTTCTAAAACAATTATCGATTTCATCTTAACTAAATTTTAGTAAAAATAACATAAAATGCACTTATTTTGTTAGGTAATTGAGAAGAGTTTTTCGTAACTTGTGACACTATTTTTAAAATTAATATTAGCAAGATTTATGGCAGCAGATAAAGAAAAAGCAGCAAAACTAAAAGCATTACAACTTACTCTAGATAAGCTAGATAAAACGTATGGTAAAGGTTCTGTAATGAAATTAGGAGATGTAGTAACAGAAGATGTAGATGCTATTTCATCTGGTTCTTTAGGGTTAGACTTAGCATTAGGAGTTGGAGGTTACCCAAGAGGAAGAGTTATTGAAATTTATGGGCCAGAATCTTCAGGTAAAACTACGTTAACTATACATGCAATTGCAGAAGCACAAAAAGCAGGTGGTATAGCAGCTTTTATTGATGCAGAGCATGCATTTGATAAATTTTATGCAGAAAATTTAGGTGTAGATATAGATAATTTAATTATTTCTCAGCCAGATCATGGAGAGCAAGCATTAGAAATTGCAGACAATTTAATTAGATCTGGTGCAATAGATATTGTTGTAATAGATTCTGTTGCAGCACTTACACCAAAATCTGAAATTGAAGGTGAAATGGGTGACTCTAAAATGGGTCTTCATGCACGTTTAATGTCTCAAGCCTTACGTAAATTAACAGGTACTATTTCTAAAACAAACTGTACAGTTATTTTTATTAACCAGTTAAGAGAAAAAATTGGAGTTATGTTTGGTAACCCAGAAACTACAACTGGTGGTAATGCTTTAAAATTCTATGCTTCAGTTCGTTTAGATATTAGAAGAAGAACCCAAATTAAAGATGGTGATAGGGTTATTGGTAACAGTACAAAAGTAAAAATTGTAAAAAACAAAGTAGCTCCACCTTTCCAAATTGCAGAGTTTGATATTATGTATGGACAAGGAATTTCTAAAGTTGGTGAAATTTTAGATATTGGTGTAGAGTTAGGAATTGTAAAGAAAAGTGGATCTTGGTTTAGTTATGGTGATACCAAATTAGGGCAAGGTAGAGATGCTGTTAAAGGCTTAATAAAAGATAATCCTGAGTTGATGGAAGAGTTAGAAATGAAAATAAAAGATGCTATCGAAAATCAAGAATAAGTTTATTTAAAAGTTCTAACAATTATTAAAACTGCTGTAGAAGTAATCAATCTATAGCAGTTTTTTTATAAAGATGATATCAGTTTCAAAAAATATAACACTAAAACCAATTACTGAGCAAGATGTAGCAGTTTTGTATCAGTTAATGTGCAAAATATATCCTGCAGCTTATAGCTTTCTTTGGCCAGATAAAGGCAATTGGTATATTCATCAGCAATACTCTAAAAGCAACATATTAAAAGAGCTTAAACAACTAAATGCTGACTACTATTTTGTTTTAGTAGACAATGAAATTGTAGGCAATTTTAGAATTGTTTGGGATGAAAACCTAAGTAACCTTCAAATAGAAAATCAAGTAAAATTACATCGACTGTATTTAGATGAAAAAGTACAAGGAAAAGGCGTAGGAAAATTGTTAATGTTATGGTTAGAAAAACAAGCTATCGCCAAAAGGTACAATGCAATTTGGCTAGATGCTATGGATGCTAAACAACAAGCCTTCCAATTCTATAAAAAGCTAGGCTATCAATACCATTCACATATATTTTTACCCTTTGATTTGATGTTCGATGAGGTTAAAAAAATGAGTCAGCTTTATAAAAAGCTTTAATTTATTTTTATACTCCTGTGCTACCAAAACCTCCTGAACCACGTTCAGTATCATCTAAAACATTAACTTCTTGCCAGTTTACGCGCTCGTGTTTAGCAATAACTAATTGAGCTATTCTTTCACCATCATTTATCACAAAATCTTCATTAGATAAATTCACTAAAATAACACCAATTTCACCTCTATAATCTGCATCTACAGTACCTGGAGAATTTAAAACAGTAATACCCTTTTTTGCAGCTAAACCACTTCTAGGTCTTACTTGAGCTTCAAAACCTATAGGTAAAGCAATGAATAAACCAGTTTTAATTATTGCTCTTTCTAATGGTTTTAACGTGATTGCTGCATCTATGTTTGCTTTTAAATCCATACCAGCAGCTCCTTCAGTTTCATAATTAGGAGTTGCATGTTTAGATTTGTTAGTAATTTGTACGTTCATAAAAGTTAGTTGTATAAGAATAATATTGTTTCTAAAAATTCGTCTCGCCAAAAGGATTCTGTGTGCTTACCATCAGCAACTATTTTGGTAGTTAAATTGTCTTTTGGGAAACCTTTCTCTATTAATAATTTTTCCATTTTTTCTGTATCAGCAACCATAGAACCACCTTCTTTTTCACCAATTAACATATATAATTTTGTGTTTTTCAAAGCGCTATTTCTAGAAGCAAAAGCATATATGTTGTTAGAAAACCAGAAAGAAGAAGACAATGCACCTATTTTACCAAATACACCAGGATATTTAAATCCGCCATAAAAAGAAATTAAACCACCTAAGGAGCTACCAATTATTGCTGTATGTTTTGCTTTGCTTTTGGTTCTGTAATTTTTATCAATAAAAGGTTTTAAATCATTCACTAAAAAATCGATATAAATAGCGCCTTTTCCTCCACCATATTTTTTATTTGGCCAAGGTGTGTATTCTTCTATTCGTTTATCTCCACCATTCTCTATACCAACAACAATAAATCCTTTCTTAGATTCTTGGTAGTATTTGTTTAAGGTCTCATCTACATTCCATTCACCTGCATAAGAAGTTTCAGCATCAAATAAATTTTGAGCATCATGCATATAGATTACAGGAAATCGTTTTGAAGTTGTTGTATAATTTGGTGGTAAATACACCCAAACTTTATGAGATTTCTCATTTAAACCATTAATAATAAATTCTTTTTCTAAGATTTGAATATTATTAGTTCTAGTAGATTTCTCATTTTTTACCTCAGCTCTAACTTCTTTTTTAACCTCTGCAGTCTTGCAACCAATGGTTAAAAGAAATAATACTGAAACAATAAAAAAGGACTTGTTCATAAAGGTAGATTATTAAACAAATATAATAAATGAGACCCCTTTCTTTTATAAGCTAATAGTTTTATTATTTTTGACCAGCAAATTAATGAATATGGTAAACGAACAGAATATAGCTGTTATTGGTGGAGGAAGTTGGGCAACTGCAATTGTTAAAATGCTCACAGAGAATGTAAGTGAAATAGGTTGGTATATGAGAAACACCAATTCTATTGTACATATTAAAAAAAACAATCACAACCCAAAGTATTTATCTTCGGCTGAATTAGATGCTAACTTTTTAGATTTATCTGATGATATCAATTACATCGTTAAAAACTATAGTATTTTAATTTTTGCAGTGCCTTCTGCCTTTTTAACAAGCGAGTTAAATAAACTATCTGAGTCTTTAGAAGGTAAAACCATTTTTTCTGCAATTAAAGGTATTGTGCCAGAAACAGGCTTAATTATTGGTGAACATTTTAACGAGAAGTTTAATATTCCTTTAGAAAACATTGGTGTAATTACAGGACCTTGTCACGCAGAAGAAGTGGCTATGGAGCGTTTATCTTACCTAACTATTGCTTGTATAGATGAAGCTAAAGCATCATTTATGGCTAAAGCTTTGCAAAGTTGGTACATAAAAGTTAAAATTTCTGATGATATTATTGGTACAGAATATGCTGCAATGCTTAAAAACATCTATGCTGTAGCTGCAGGTATTGCCCATGGTTTGGGTTATGGAGATAATTTTCAATCGGTACTTATGAGTAATGCCATTCGTGAAATGAAACGCTTTATTAAAAAAGTGCACAAAATGAAACGAAACATAAACAACTCTGCATACTTGGGCGATTTGTTAGTAACTGGTTATTCTGTATTTAGTAGAAACAGAATGTTTGGTAATATGATTGGTAAGGGCTACACTGTAATTTCTGCTCAGCACGAAATGAGTATGATTGCAGAAGGTTATTATGCAACTAAAAGTGCATATAAAATTAAGCAAGATAAAAAAGCAAAAACACCAATTATAGATACTGTTTACAGCATTTTGTATGAAAATAAAAATCCTAAAAAAGAATTTAAAAAGTTAACTGATAAGTTGGATTAATTGTTTAATTTTGAACATTATTGTAATGTATTAAACAATTATTATGAAAACAATACAAGAAGTTGTTGAAAGCACCATCAGAAAAACACCATTTATAGAAGAGGCTTTGCATGAAAAGTTAATAAACGTTTCTTCTTTGGCCAGAATTATTTTACCAGAAGTTTCTAAAGTTTTAAAGAAAGAGGTTAAAGTAGGTGCAGTTATGATGGCTATTAATAGGCTTTCTCCTGCAAGTGAATTACGTATTCGAAAAAATATTAAAAAACTTGCTTTAGATTTGGGTGATGTAATTGTACGTTCTGATTTGTGCGATTTTACATTTAAAAACACACCTTCTTTATTAAAAGAAATTGCGAAAATACTTACAAAATCATCAGAAAGTTCAGACTATTTTTTAACGGTTTCTCAAGGTATTTTCGAAACAAATATTGTAACAAGTAAAAATTTAAGACCTTTTGTAGAAGAAATTTTCGATCAAGAAACACTTACAAACAGTATGTTAGATTTGGCTTCTATTACTATAAAGTTGCCAAAAGAAAATTTAGAACAATCAGGTATTTATTACTTTATTTTAAAGCAATTGGCTTGGGCAGATATCTCTTTACAAGAAATTATTTCCACTACTAACGAAATGACAATTGTGGTTAATGAAGAAGATATTAACCAAACATTTGCCATTTTAATGGATATGAAATTAAACTAAAAGATGGCCAAGCAAGATCCATATGCAGCTCTAAGAATTAGAGAATTTAATATATTTTTATTTGTAAGATTTCTCTTAGTATTTGGATGGTCTATGCAATTTATAGTTATTGAATGGCAAGTATATTCAATTACTAAAGACCCTCTTTCATTAGGTATTATTGGTTTAATGGAAATTATTCCTGCTTTTTCTATGGCCTTGTTTGCTGGTCATATCGTAGATCAAAAAGAAAAGAGAAACCTATTAGCTTTATGTACAGCAGCTTTTTCTTTAATAAGTTTAGGTTTGTTTTTATTAACTTCTGACCAAGTTGTAAAGCTATGGTCTACAAATTCTATTTTGTATTGTATTTATGGTTTGGTGTTTTTTGGTGGTTTCTTACGCTCTTTCTTTGGCCCAACTATATTTTCTTTAGTGGCGTTATTAGTACCCAAAAAAATATATCATAATGCTGCAACTTGGAGCACTAGTACTTGGAAAACAGCCTCTGTTTCCGGTGCTTTATGTGGAGGTTTTTTTATTAGTTGGATAGATGTTGACAACACTTTATTATTGGTTTTTATTCTAGTAATTCTATCGTTAATTTTTACTTTTTTAATTAAAAAGAAGCCGATTTTAAACAAAAAAATAGGAGAACCAATTACAGAAAGTTTAAAGGCAGGTGTAAAATTTGTGTTTAGCAATAAGGCAGTTTTAGGAGCTTTAACTTTAGATATGATTGCAGTTTTATTTGGTGGTACAGTTGCTATTTTATCTGTGTTTGCTCAAGATATTTTAAAGGTAGGTCCAGAAGGTTTTGGCTTATTAAACGCCTCTATTTCTATTGGTAGTATTGTAACCATGTTATTAACAACCTATATACCTATCAATAAAAATACAGGTAAAAAAATGTTGATATCTGTTTTCATATTCGGACTTAGTATTATTGCTTTTGGTTTATCATCTATCTTTTGGGTAAGTTTGTTAGCCTTGTTTGTAAGTGGTGCAGCAGATGGTATTTCTATGGTTATTCGTCAAACAATATTGCAGTTAAAAACTCCAGATGAAATGAGAGGTAGAGTATCCTCTGTAAATTCTATGTTTGTAGGTTCATCAAATGAGTTAGGTGCTTTTGAAAGTGGTTTGGCTGCAAAAATTTTAGGCCCAGTTACAGCCGTGGTTTTTGGTGGGACAATGACAATTATTACTGTAGCCACAACAGCTATTGTGAGTCCAACTATTAGAAATTTAGACCTTACAGAAGATATTGAAGAAAATGAAAAAGAAGACTAGTTAGGAATTGTTCTAAAATTTCCTAAACTTAAGGTCCAATCGTAATTTTTAAACGCTAATTTTTTAGGTTTTTCTGGTGTAATCTTATAATCTGCTAGAATTTGTCTTGCCCCACAAAGGCCACCAAAATCTGCTCTAAACCAAGAAAATAAAGATACTGAAGTTGCTGTTTTTGTTTCTGAATTATAAGTAGTTTGTTCATTTAAGTATTTAGTTGTCATAAAATCTAACTCGCTATTTAAGTTTTCTGCAGAGTAAATGGCAACTGGAGGACAACTTTTTGCACCACAGTTTAAAGCAAAATGAATTCGCCATTCTAAATCGCCGTCAATTCTTAATTTACGCTCCCACTTTGGACGAAAATATTTACGCAAATAACCCCAGCTAATTTTAACTCTAGATTTGCGCATAATATCATGCTCTATATCATCAAAAGATAAAGTTTCGCCCGCAATTTTTACACGTGGTTTTTTAAAAAAAGCACCTCTATCTTCATACTCTTTAGGATTATCCATCAGCGAAATTTGTATAAAACCATTGTAAACGTTTAGCCAAAATGCGAGTTTCTGTGTATCTGTCTTAAGCTCAGAAGTTAAGTCTTCTAACGTGCTTTCTGCCAGAATTTTTACTTGTTTTTCGTAAGATTTTTTAGCTATTATATTTTCAAGTAAATCTTGAGCCACATCACTATAAATTATCTTATTTTGTGACACAGTAGAAAGTGTAGTGAAAAAAACGATGGTTAGTAAAAACTTTTTCATATAAAATTACGTAAGTTTAAGTATGTTATTAAGTGTTATAATTCCTGTTTATAATGAACAAGAAAATCTTGTAAAAAGATTGTCGTTTTTATGTGAACAAGCTAACAAGTTTTCTATAGAAATCATCATTTCTAACTCGCCAGAAACTACAGACGATAGTTCTAGTGTGTGTAAAAACTTTAGTAAAGTTACATATTTAAGAAGCGAAAAAAAAGGTAGAGCTGCTCAAATGAATTTTGCAGCAGAAAAGGCGAAAGGTGATGTTTTACTTTTTTTGCATGCAGATGTTATGTTGCCAGAAGATTTTTATACTCAAATTGAAAAAGCAATTTCTAATAACTATACTTTTGGTTTTTTTGCCTATCAATTTGATAATGATTCTGCGTTCTTAAACTTCAATAGCAAATTCACTACTAAAGACGGCTTATTTGCTGGTGGTGGAGATCAATGCCATTTCTTTACCAAAGAACAATTTCAAGAATTAAAAGGCTATAATGAAGAGTTTTGCATCATGGAAGATTTTGAAATGATGACAAGAATTAGAAAACAAAAAATTTCGTTTACAATTATACAGTCTAAAGCCACTGTTAGTGCAAGAAAATACAAGCACAATTCTTGGTTAAAAGTTAATTTGATTAATGGTTATGTTTTTCTAAAATACAAATTTGGGGTTCACCCAAATAACCTTAGAAAAACATACAAAAGTTTACTTAGAGAAGGCGTGTAATTAATTAAATGTGGTTGCCATTTTTACATGATGCTCCAGTTCTTTTTTATGTTTTTTGGCTGTGTCTGCATCCCAAGAAAAATGAGATGTGAACAATTCTAAAACATACTCTTTATACTTTGTTACACTTTTAGGATCAAAAAACAAACGACCAGTTCTACGCATAAAAAAATCGGTTGGTGTACAAGCCATTTCATGATTTATACTAAACCAAACCTCTGCTTTAATCATTTTTGCTTGCTGATTTTCATCTGATAGTTCATCGAATTTCTTTAAAATTAAATCGGTTTGTTTGCCATAATTATGCACTAAATATTCTGCATCTTTTTGATTAAAATCTACCTCTGCAATTCTGTTATAAATTGCATCTGAGTAGCTTTTAACTTCATCGTAATTTTTAAAATCACCACCTTTAAGAATGAGATTTTTGGTTTTTATTTCATCAAAAGATTTCTCAAATCTACGTTTGTATTTTTTATCAATTAAATCTACAATACGTTCTGCCATTTTACGATAACCAGTAAGTTTACCTCCTGCAATAGAAATCAGTTCTGTTTTAGATACAAAGATTTCATCTTTTCTAGATAATTCTGAGGCCGATTTTCCTTCTTCATGAATTAATGGACGTAAGCCTGCCCAAGAAGATTCTACATCATCTAAACTGATGTTGATATCTGGAAACATATTATTTACAGCAGATATTAAGTAAGTTGCATCTACCAAACTTGTGTTTACATCGTCTTTATCTTGTTGATAATTAGTGTCTGTTGTTCCAAAATAGGTAACTTTTCCACGAGGAATGGCAAACATCATTCTGCCATCTGGAACATCAAAATAAACAGATTGTTTTACAGGCAATTTATGATGATCTACAACCAAATGTACCCCTTTTGTTAAATGCAATTGTTTACCAATTTTAGAGTTGTTTATTTGGCGTAATTCATCTACCCAAGGTCCACAGGCATTAACTACATATTTTGCGTTTATAGCATAACATTCGTTAGTAATTGCATCAGTTACATTAGCACCAACAACTCTATCATTTTCATAGATGAATTCTGTAGCTTCTGTATAATTAATAAGTTGTGCATTATAATCTGCAGCCGTTTTTAAAACTTCGATGGTTAATCTGGCATCATCTGTTCTATATTCAGCATAATAGCCAGCACCTTTTAAGATTTTTTTAGGTAGCAAAGGCTCCTTTTTTAAAGCCTTTTTTACAGATAACATTTTACGTTTATCATCACCTTCTACAGAAGCTAAAATATCATATACTTTTAAACCAACAGAAGTTAACCAAGAACCATAAGTACCACCTTCTATTAAAGGTAAAATCATTTTTTCTGGTACCACTAGATGAGGTGCTAATTTGTGTACAATAGCCCTTTCTGTACCAACTTCTTTCACTAACCAAAAATCGAATTGTTTTAGATAGCGTAAACCACCATGAATTAATTTTGTTGATTTACTAGAAGTACCAGAAGCAAAATCTCCTTTTTCTATAAGGGCAACCTTCATGCCTCTGGAAGCTGCATCTAAGGCAATACCTGCACCAGTAATTCCACCACCAATTATTAATAAGTCAAACGTTGTAGATTGCAGGTTTTTGGTTATTTCTGCTCTGTTGTTATTAGAAAAACTACTCATATCTTAATCCATTATTTTTGTTGGTAAACCATCTATACTCGTCTGGTTTTTATCTTCCCAATATTGTTTTATGCCTTCTTTGCCTTGTTCTGCTGCCCAATTATTCAAATCGTTTCTTTCACCTTTATATTCGTAATAAGGTATAGACATACCACAAGATGTTTGTGCACTATCTACCTTAATATCGAATATTTGACGAGTTCCTGGAGTTTCTGGAAACAACTCAATAAGTTCGTTCCAAGAAGCATCACCTTCTTTAATTTCTTTTCCTGAGCCATACAAACGCAAAATGTTAGGCGCTTTTTCAAAAGAACAAAACATTATGGTTATTCTATTATTTTCTAATAAATGAGCTGCAGTTTCGTTTCCACTGCCAGTTACATTTAACCACAAAACTCTATTTTCAGAGAGAACTCTAAATGAATCCATACCTTTTGGTGATAAATTTATTCTACCAGAAGTTGGAGCAGTAGCTACAAAAAATATCTTTTGTTGATCGATAAACTTATGCAACCTTGAAGTAATTTTTTTATAAAATTTAGACATTTTTAATGTTGTTTTCTTTGTTTAATCTAGCCAATCTTTAGAACGCTCTACAGCTTTTAGCCACTTTTTATATAACCTATCTCTTTTTTCTTTGGTAAAGCTAGGTACAAACTCCTTATCAATTTTTTTATCAATTTCAATGTCTTCTTGCTTCCATAGGCCAACACAAATACCTGCTAAGTATGCAGCACCCATAACTGTTGTTTCCGTATTTTTTGGTCTGTCTACAGCTGTATTTAAAATATCTGCTTGAAATTGCATTAAAACATTGTTAGCACATGCTCCACCATCTACTTTAAGCGCAGTTAATTGGGTTTCTGCATCATGTTCCATTGCAATTAGTAAATCTTTGGTTTGGTAGGCTAAAGATTGTAAAGTTGCTTTTATTAAGTGACTTTTTCCTGTATCTCTAGTTAAACCAAAAATGGCACCTCTTGCATACATATCCCAATAAGGTGCTCCTAAACCTGCAAAAGCAGGGACCACAATTACAGGATTTTCTTCATCTACTTCTTCTGAAAATAATTCACTTTCTTCTGCAGATTTTATAATTTCTAAACCATCTCTTAACCATTGAATTGCAGAGCCAGCCACGAAAACACTACCTTCTAGAGCATAGTATACCTTGTCATTTAAACCCCAAGCAATTGTAGTTAATAATCCGTTTTTAGAATATTGAATTTCTGTACCAGTATTCATCAACAAAAAACAGCCTGTACCATAGGTGTTTTTAGCATTTCCTTTTTTAAAGCATGCTTGTCCAAACAAAGCTGCTTGTTGGTCTCCAGCAATACCTGCAATAGGAATAGTGTGGTTTTCAAACTCAAAATCTCCAAAATGATAAGATGATGGTTTTACATTTGGCAACATACTTTTGGGTATGTCTAATTCATCGCACAAACTATCATCCCAACATAGATTTTTAATATCAAAAAGCATGGTTCTAGAGGCATTACTATAGTCTGTTGCATGCACTTCTTTATTGGTTAAATTCCAAACTAACCAAGTATCTATCGTTCCAAAAAGTAAATTACCTTTTTCAGCTTCTTCTTTTGCACCTTTTACATTTTGTAAAATCCAATGAATTTTGGTACCAGAAAAATAAGAATCGATAACTAAACCTGTATTTCTTTTTACATATTCTTCTAGCTCTCTTTTCTTTAATTCCTTGCAATAATCTGCAGTTCTTTTATCTTGCCAAACTATAGCATTATATATTGGTTTTCCTGTAGTTTTATTCCAAACAACTGTAGTTTCTCTTTGATTGGTAATACCTAAACCAACAATATCTTTAACGTTAATTTTAGCTGTTTTAATTACTTTTTTCAGAGTAATTAATTGTGTTTCTAGAATTTCTAAAGCATCATGTTCTACCCAACCAGATTTTGGAAAAATTTGTCTAAACTCCTGTTGTTCAATGGCAATTATTTCACCCAATTCATCAACAATAACAGATCTAGAACTTGTTGTGCCTTGATCTAAAGCTAAAATATATTTTTTTGACATTTAAGAAGAGATGAATTCAAATTTACAAAATATCATTCATATAAATTATTACCTTTAGCAAAATAAATTCTTTATTATGGAGTATGGTTTCTTGTCTGTGATACCACCAATTGTTGCAATTATTTTAGCGTTAAGAACCAAGCAAGTTTATATTGCTTTGCTTTTTGGAATTTGGTTTTCTTGGCTAATTGTAAAAGGATGGAATCCTTTAGAAGGAACTTTAGCTATGATTGAAGGAATGGTAAATGTTTTTCAATCTAAAGGAAACACAAGAACCATCATTTTTAGTGCTTTAGTGGGTTCTTTATTGGTATTTATTCAATATTCAAGAGGTGTAGAAGGTTTTATAAATATCATTAATAAAAGACTGGTAAAGCTAGAGAATAAGAAATCTGGTTATGCTAGAATTATGGTTCAAATTTTAGCAACTTTTACAGGATTGTTACTTTTTGTAGAAACAAGTATTTCTTCTTTAACTGTAGGTACTTTATACAGGCCTATTTTTGATAAATTAAAAATACCAAGAGAAAAACTAGCTTACATTGCAGATAGTAGTTCTGCACCATCATCTATATTAATACCTTTTAATGCTTGGGGTGCATTTATAATGGGTTTGTTATTAACACAGGGAATAGAAAAACCGTTTTCTGTAATGATTGCTTCCATCAAATATAACTTTTACCCACTTTTAGCAATCGGAATTTTATTCTTTATCATCTTATCTAGAAAAGATTTTGGATTGATGAAAAAAGCCGAAAAAAGAACCAAAGAAACAGGCTTATTAATGAACGAAGGTTCTAAGCCTATGGTTTCAGATGAGGTAACATCTTTTCCGCCAAAAGAGAATATTCCTGCAAGAGCTTATAATATGATTGTTCCTTTATTGGTAATGGTTTTTATGATGCCAATTAATTTGGTTTATACTGGCTGGAATAACGTAGAAAACTATACATCTACTTTTGATCATATAAAACAAGCTATTGGAGAGGGCTCAGGATCATCTTCTGTGCTATATGCAGTAATATCTGCAATTTTGGTGGCAATTACCATGTATTTTATTCAAGGTATTTTAAAGCTAAAAGAAGCTGTAAATTTAACGCTTAAAGGTATAAGTGAGTTAATGCCTTTGGCTTTGTTAATGTTGTTGGCTTTTGCTATTGGTGATGCTTGTAAAGTGTTAGATACAGGTAATTATGTTGCCAATATTACAGAAAGTTGGTTGTCTCCAGAGTTATTACCAGCTGTAGTTTTTGTGGTGAGTTCTTTTATTGCATTTTCTACAGGAACTTCTTGGGGTACCTTTGCTATTATGTTAGCTATTTCTGTGCCAATGGCTAATATTCATGGAGCAGATATTACTATTGTTGTTGCTGCAACTCTAGGAGGAGGTATTTTTGGAGACCATTGTTCACCAATTTCAGATACTTCAATAATATCATCAATGGCTTCTGCAAGCGATCATATAGACCACGTAAAAACACAATTGCCTTATGCTTTAGTTGGTGGTGCAATTACCACCATTTTATATTTAATAATTGGATTTACGAGTTAACCTATTTAGCTAAAACTCCTCGTTTATTAAGATCATCTATCATACGTAAAGCACCTTCTTTAATGGAGTTTGCTTCGAAGATGAATGTTTTTTCATACAAAGTATTTCCTTCAAAAAAAGTAACTTGAAAACGATTATTTAATTTGAATAATTCAGGCTGAATCAATTCAATTTTAGCAAATGAGTTTGCAGGTAGTTTTTCTAATTTTTTACGTAGTAAAGAAGTGGTTTTAGTCTCAGAAAAACCTTGAGAAACAATTACCAGCATTTCTAAATCAATAGCTTTTTTATTAATGATGTACACATTCCAATCATCGGTTTTATAAATATCATTGTATTCATAAACCACAGCCATTTCTACACCTTCTACTTCTGGTATTTGAATGTCTTTTTTCAAAAGCTAAAATTTTTACAAATTAAATT
This sequence comes from Polaribacter sp. P097, assembly GCF_036864555.1. Lineage (NCBI taxonomy): Bacteria > Pseudomonadati > Bacteroidota > Flavobacteriia > Flavobacteriales > Flavobacteriaceae > Polaribacter > Polaribacter sp. P097. The sequence continues at coordinate 993,825 of NZ_JAZETJ010000001.1, forward strand.
ATACTCTTAAACTGCTCTAAGAAACGCTTATCGTTTTCATAAAACATTCTAATATCTGGTATTTGATATAACAACATTGCAATACGTTCTATACCCATTCCAAACGCGTAACCAGAATATTTTGTAGGATCTATGTTTGCGTTTTTCAACACATTTGGGTCTACCATTCCACAACCCATAATTTCTAACCAACCAGTACCTTTTGTAATTCTGTAATCGGTTTCAGTTTCTAATCCCCAGTAAATATCTACTTCTGCACTTGGCTCTGTAAACGGAAAGTAAGAAGGTCTTAATCTAATTTTAGATTTCCCAAACATCTCTTTTGTAAAGTATAAAAGCGTTTGTTTTAAATCTGCAAAAGAAACATCAGTATCAATATACAAACCTTCTACTTGATGAAAAATGCAGTGTGCTCTAGCAGAAATATCTTCATTTCTGAATACTCTTCCTGGAGAAATAGTTCTTATAGGTGGCTCGTTATTTTCCATGTAGCGTACTTGCACAGAAGAAGTGTGCGTACGTAATAAAATATCTGGATCTTGTTCTATAAAAAACGTGTCTTGCATGTCTCTTGCAGGGTGATATTCAGGTAAATTTAAGGCAGTAAAGTTATGCCAATCATCTTCAATTTCTGGCCCTTCAGAAACAGTAAAACCAATTCTATTAAAAACTTCAATAATTTGATTTCTAACCAATGATATTGGATGACGTGAACCCAACTCAATTGGTTCAGATGGTCTTGTTAAATCTCCATAAATGCCTTTTTCTTCAACAGCACTTTCTAAAGCATCATTTAGTTCAGCAACTTTGCTTTCTGCAGATTTTTTTAGGTTGTTTAATGCTTGTCCAAAATCTTTACGCAATTCAGCATCTACATTTTTAAATTCAGAAAAAAGATCTTTTAACAAACCTTTGCTTCCTAAATATTTAATTCTAAATGACTCAACTTCGTCTTTGGTGGTTGCCTTAAAAGATTGCACTTCACCAATTAATTCCTTTACTTTATCTAACATTCTCATCAAAAATTGATAGCGCAAATTTAAACTTTTTTAAAGAGTTTAATATTATAAAAGTCAAGAAAAGAACAATACCCAACGAAATCGATTGAAATCAATACATTAACAAATAGTTAATATTTTTTTTTGCATTTGCGAATAAAGAAATTAACTATCTTTGTGGCGTTAAATTTTTATAAAATTCATAAATAATTATGTCTAATAATATAGAGTTAAAAATAAATGAGTTTATGGATATGGTTAAATCAAGAAATAACCATGAGCCAGAATTCTTACAAGCTGTTCAAGAAGTAGCAGAAACTGTAATACCATATATTGTAAATCATGATATTTATCATGGTAAAAATATTTTACTTAGAATGGTAGAGCCTGAGCGTTTAATATCATTTAGAGTTTCTTGGGTAGATGATGATGGAGAAATACAAGTAAATAGAGGATATAGAATTCAAATGAATTCTGCTATTGGACCTTATAAAGGTGGGTTACGTTTTCACCCAACTGTAAACGCAAGTATATTAAAGTTTTTAGCCTTTGAACAAGTGTTTAAAAACTCATTAACTACATTACCTATGGGTGGTGGAAAAGGTGGTTCTGATTTTGATCCTAAGGGAAAATCAGATAATGAAATTATGCGTTTTTGCCACGCTTTTATGAGCGAATTATTCAGACATATTGGCCCTAATACAGATGTTCCTGCAGGAGATATTGGTGTAGGTGCAAGAGAAATTGGGTTTATGTTTGGTATGTATAAAAAACTAAAGAACGAATTTACAGGTGTTTTAACTGGTAAAGGACAATCTTGGGGAGGTTCTTTAATTAGACCAGAAGCAACAGGGTATGGTAACGTATACTTTGCAGACAATATGTTAAAGCGCAAAGGAGATTCTTTTGAAGGTAAAAAAGTAGTTATTTCTGGTTCTGGAAACGTTGCACAATATGCTGCAGAAAAAGCCATTGAATTAGGTGCTACAATTTTAACTTTATCTGATTCTGGAGGATATATTTTTGATGAAGCTGGTATTGATACAGAAAAACTAAAACACGTAATGTATATTAAAAATGAAAAACGTGGTAGAATTAGTGAGTATGTAGATAAATATCCAGATGCTAAATACGTAGAAGGAGAAAGACCTTGGTCTGTAAAATGCGACATTGCATTACCTTGTGCAACTCAAAATGAATTGAATGGAGATGAAGCAAAAACATTAATCGAAAACGGATGTATGTGTGTTTCTGAAGGTGCAAATATGCCTTCTACACCAGAAGCAATTCATGAGTTTACAAAATCTAAAATTTTATTTGCTCCTGGTAAAGCTTCTAATGCTGGTGGTGTTGCAACTTCTGGTTTAGAAATGTCTCAAAACTCACTAAGAATTTCTTGGTCTAGAGAAGAGGTAGATAGCAGATTAAAAGATATTATGGAAGATATTCATGATTCTTGTGTGGAATATGGAGAGCAAGAAGATGGATCTATAGATTACATTAAAGGAGCAAATATTGCAGGTTTCGTAAAAGTAGCAGATGCAATGTTAGCACAAGGTGTTATCTAAAAACGATAAGAGCTATTAATATTATGAAACGCATCAATTATTTGATGCGTTTTTTTGTTTATTTGTGTATACAATTTTAAATATGAACATTCTTTACTGTATTTTCTTTGGTTTTATTATTGCTTCTATGGGTAGTATAACTCCAAGTTTTTTAAACCTAACTGTAGTTAAATTCAGTTTAAGAAATGGGGTAAAGTCTGCTTTATACTTAATTGGTGGTTATGCAACTGTTTTGTTTTTTCAAGCAAATATTGGCGCTTATTTGTCAAGTGTTTTGATGAAAAACTCAGAGTATATTACCTTAATTCAAAAAATAGGAACAGGTATCTTGTTTTTACTTTCTATCAATTTTTTCAGAATTTATTTTTCGAAAAAAGAAAAAAAGAAATCAGGAGAAATACCAAAATCCAAAGCTTATTTGCATGGTATTTTAATGTCATCATTAAACACAATGGCTATTCCTTTTTACTTCACATTTATTTCTATTTTAATTGGGATGGATTATTTTGAGTACAACATGTATAATGCATTGTACTTTTCTATAGGTTCTACAATTGGGTCTTTTACGTTGTATACTTTATATGCAATTCTATCAAAAAGAATTGAACACAAACTTACGTATATAGCCAGTAAAATGGATTTTATTTTAGGTGCATTAACAGGTATTTTAGCCATTGGGAATGCCATATATTTATTGTCCTAACCTTTATAGTTTTAAAAGAATTTTTTAATCTACTTTATTTTACGAAGTATTATGCCTAGCATGCTAAACTTAACTATAGTTAAAATAAGTATTAAAAGTGTTAGAAAAGAAGCTTTATACTTCATTTTAATTGGATTTATAGCTATTTTAAATGCTTTATATTTACTTTAAAAAGTACAATTATGATTGTAGAAAAAAATCTTATTGTTGATGGTAAACACAGCAAACCAATTGTAACAGATGTTTTTTATCAGAAAACAAATCAACCAAAAAAAGTAATAATTTTTTGTCACGGATATAAAGGTTTTAAAGATTGGGGAGCTTGGAATTTAATGGCGGAAGCTTTCGCAAAAGCAGGTTTCTTTTTTATAAAATTCAACTTTTCACATAATGGAGGTACTGCAGAAAACCCAATCGATTTTCCAGATTTGGAGGCTTTTGGAAATAATAACTACACCAAAGAATTAGACGATTTAGAAAGTATTTTAGATTGGATTTCTACAAACTCTAATTACAATAATGAAGTAAATTTAGATGATATTACCATTATTGGTCATAGTAGAGGTGGAGGAATTGTATTACTTAAAGCCAATGAAGATCATAGAGTAAAACGAGTAATTACGCTTGCTGCTGTTTCAGATTTTGGCTCTAGAAGTTCTACTATTGGCGATTTAGAAAAGTGGAAAAAAGAAGGTGTAAAATATGTTGTTAATGGCAGAACCAAGCAACAAATGCCACACTTTTATCAATTTTATGAAAACTTTAAAGCCAATGAGTCTCGATTAAATATTCAACAGGCTGTTCGAAGTTTAAAGATTCCATTATTAATTATTCATGGTGATCAAGATAGTTCTATAGATATTAAAGAAGCACATCAAATTCATAGCTGGGAAACCAATAGTGATTTAAAAATTATAAAAAATGCAGATCATGTTTTTAATGTTTCTCATCCTTGGCAAAAGGAGGAGCTTTCTAAAGAGCTTACAGAAGTAACACAATTAAGTATTGATTTTTTAACATAGAAATTGCTTTTTCTAATTGGTAATTTTTAGAGTGAACTTCGTAAATTAGAGGTATGGAATTGCAGCCCCCTTTTCGAAAAATAATTCATGTAGACATGGATGCTTATTATGCATCTGTAGCAGAATTAGATAACCCAGAGTTAAGAGGCAAAGCTATAGCTGTTGGTGGTGGAGGTGATAGAGGTGTAGTTTCTGCAGCAAGTTATGAAGCAAGAAAATTTGGTGTTAAATCTGCCATGAGCAATGTGCTTGCAAAGCAAAAATGCCCTCACATTATTTTTGTGAAATCAGATTTTGCAAGATATAAAGAGCTCTCTGCTCAAATTAGAGAAATCTTTTTTGAATATACAGATTTGGTAGAGCCACTCTCTTTGGATGAAGCTTATTTAGATGTTACCAACAACAAAAAAAACAATCCGTCTGCAAACGAAATTGCTCGAGAAATTCGTCAAAAAATTTACGATAAAACTGGTTTAAGAGCTTCAGCAGGTATTTCTATTAATAAATTTATAGCAAAAGTAGCTTCAGATATCAACAAGCCAAATGGTCAAAAAACCATTCATCCAGAAGAAGTTATTCAGTTTTTAGAAGAACTTCCTGTAAATAAGTTTTATGGTGTGGGTAAAGTTACAGCTGCAAAAATGTACAACCTAGGTATTTTTGTTGGTAATGATTTAAAAAAAAGATCTTTAGAAGAGTTAACGCAGTTGTTTGGTAAATCTGGGTTACATTATTACAACATAGTTAGAGGTATACATAAAAGTGAGGTAAAACCCAATAGAATCCGTAAATCTGTAGGTGCAGAAAGAACTTTTAGGGAGAATATTTCATCAGAAATTTACATGTTAGATAAGTTGAATGATATAGCAGATGAGATTGAGAAACGTATGCATAAGAGCAATACAAAAGGTAAAACGATTACTTTAAAGATTAAGTATTCAGATTTTACACAACAAACCAGAAGTAAAACTGTTGGGCAGTTTATAAGTAAGAAAAAAGAGTTTTTTCCGATTGTAAAAGAGTTGCTTTATCAAGAAAAATTAGAAAATTCAGTACGTCTTTTAGGGTTGTCTTTCAGTAATTTGAACAATAATATACAAGAACCAGTTTGGGTGCAATTGCAATTTGATTTTTAATTGAACTGTTGTTTCTATTAATGCAGAACTTGATACTGCATTGTATAAAAAGTAATATGAAAATAGTAAGAACCAATTCAGAACATAATGATTTTATCAACTTGGTAAAAGAGTTAGATGCTTATTTAAAAATTACAGACCAAGATGAACATGATTTTTACAATCAATTTAATAATATTGATGTAATTAAATATGTGGTTATAGCTTATTACAAAGAGCAACCTGTAGGTTGTGGAGCTATTAAATATTTCAATGAAAATTCTTTAGAAGTAAAAAGAATGTTTGTAACTCCAGAAGCTAGAGGTAAAGGTTTTGCAAAAGAAATTTTGCAAGAGTTAGAGGATTGGGCAAAAGAATTGGGCTACAAAAATTGTATTTTAGAAACAGGTAAAAGACAAGTAGAGGCTGTAAAATTTTACCATAAATGTAAATACAAAGTAATACCTAATTATGGGCAATATGCGAATATGAAAAATAGTATTTGCTTTAAAAAAGTATTGTAGATGAATTATAGTTATTGGGAGTTAAAAGAATGGTTTTCTAACATCGATTTTACAATTGTTGGTAGTGGAATTGTGGGTTTAAATTGCGCAATTTCCTTAAAAAGAAAGCACCCAAATGCTAAAATTTTAGTTTTAGAAAAAGGCACTTTACCTCAAGGAGCAAGTACTAAAAATGCTGGTTTTGCTTGTTTTGGTAGCCTATCTGAATTAATAGATGATTTAAGTTCTCATACAAAACAAGAGGTTTATAATTTGGTTTATAAACGTTGGAAAGGGTTGCAATTTTTAAGAGAAAATTTAGGCGATAATGCAATTGACTTTCAGCAAAACAAGGGCTTTGAATTATGCGATTCTGAAGATTTTTTTGAAAAGTGTATAACCCAAAAAGATAAAATAAACGAGCTGTTACAACCCATTTTTAAAGCTAATGTTTTTACAACTTGTGATAATACTTTTAAGTTTCAAAATATACATTCAAAGTACATTGTAAACAATTTTGAAGGTCAATTAGACACAGGTAAAATGATGTCTCAAATGCTGGTAAAAGCACAAAAACTAGGTGTTAAAATTTTAAATTCTATTTGTGTTGAAGATTATAAAGAAAACTCCACTAATGTTATTGTAAAAACCAACAGATTAGATTTTTACACAAATAAATTGCTATTTGCTACTAACGGATTTTCTAATAAATTAATACAAGAAAATATAAAGCCAGCCAGAGCACAAGTGTTAATTACAAAGCCAATTCAAAATTTACATATTCAGGGTACTTTTCATTTAGACAAAGGCTATTATTATTTTAGAAATATTAACAATAGAATTCTTTTTGGTGGAGGTAGAAATTTAGATTTTAAAACAGAAGAAACAACAGAGTTTGGTAAAACCAAAATTATTCAAAATGAACTTGAAAAAATTTTAAAAGAAACTATTTTGCCAAATACAGCTTTTGAAATAGAACATAGATGGAGTGGAATTATGGGTGTTGGAAGTCAAAAAAAGGCCATAGTTAAACAAATATCTAACCATGTTTTCTGTGGTATTCGTTTAGGAGGAATGGGTGTTGCAATAGGTAGTTTAGTAGGTAAAGAATTAGCAGAACTACTTGATTAAATGCAGAATGTTTCCAATTTAAAATATCTATATTTACAAACCTAAAATTGGTTAACCAATTTAATTTGTATGTATATGATATCAAATAAAAAGTTTTTTCCTATAATTTTTCTTTCTCTATTTTGGTCAATTTCAATAAATGCGCAATTGGTTTCTACAAATGCTGAGTTAGAAACTGCAATTTCTAATGCCAATGCAGGTTCAGAAATTATTTTAAAAGATGGTAGTTACAACAATGTATTTGTAAATATTAATAAAAACGGAACCAACTCTTCACCTATTGTTGTTAAAGCTCAGAATCCAGGTTCTGTTTTTTTAACAGGTAATTCTCGTGTTTACATGAGAGGAACTTACATTACAGTTTCTGGTTTAATCTTCCAAAATCCATCAAATTTAATAGAAAATGGAAATACAATTGAACCCGTTTTTGAATTAAATCAATGTGACAATTGTACAGTAACAAACAATAAGATTGATGCTTATAATGGCACAGATGCTCAAAAAACATTAAAGTTTAAATGGGTTTACATCATTGATGGTCAGTACAACGAAATTTCGCACAATTCTTTTATTGGTAAATATGGTGTTGGCAGTATTATCAATGACAACAGAAGTAATTCAAATGAAGATTATTTAAAAATTCATCATAATTATTTTGCAGATAGAGTACCTGTAGATAATGATATTAACGGGTTAAATGATCAAGATGCTATTCGAATTGGAACTAGTACCACTTCTTTATCAGATTCCTATTCAGAAGTTTATGATAATTATTTCTACAATTGGTCTGGAGAGGTAGAAATTATATCTAACAAGAGCGGAAAAAACAAATATTACAACAATACTTTTAGAGATTATCAAGGAACGTTAACCTTAAGGCATGGAAATGGCTGTGAAGTTTTTAATAATTATTTCTTTGCAAATAATAACTCATTTACTGGAGGTATTAGAATTATTGGAGAAGATCATAAGGTATATAACAATTACATAGAAGGTATTAACTCTTTTAAACCAACTGGCTCATCTTCTAATGTAACAGGTGGTATAAATGTAATGAATGGTGTTACAAACTCAGCATTAAACCAGTATTATCAGGTAAAAAATGCTCAAGTTGTAAATAACACCTTTGTAAACTGTGATTATGCTATAAGAATTGGAACCTCTTTAGGAGGTACAGAAGAACCAGTTAATTTAACGGTTGCTAATAATATCATGTACAATACAAGCATAAATGCATATCAAATTAATACAACTCCATCAGGAAACTTTGTTTCTGAAGGCAACTTAACCAATTTGTCTAATTCAGATATGGTTGATGATGATAATTTTCATAGGATAAAAGTTGGTAGTGCACCTATTGATGCAAGTATTGGTGCTTATTCATTTGTAACTGAAGACGTTTTAGGTGGTAATAGAGACGCCACTATTGATGCTGGTGCAGAAGAGTTTGGCGCTAATGGATCTAAATTACCATATATAGCAGATGATGTTGGTGTAAAAATTGGCTTTTTATCTTCTCCTTCACCATTTTTAAATACTTCTACAAATGAATTGAATTTTTCAATTTCTGGAGGAAATCTAAATTTTGACGTAAGTGCGAATGTAAATTGGACCATTTCAGAAAATGCAGATTGGTTATCTTTAAACGTTATTGATGGCGTCAATTCACAAACGGTTGCAGCTACCACAACAAATAATACAACTGGTTCAATAAGATCTGCAATTATCACCATTTCTGAATTTGGTGGTACTTTAAATCAAACAATTAATGTCTCACAATCTGATGGTACTTTTAGTGCAAATGACGCTGTTGTACTTACAGGGATTACAGTTACAGGTGTTGGTACACAAGAAGGTGGAATTAATATTCCAGAAAACACTTTAGATGGAGATGATTCTACAAGATGGTCTGCAAATTCATCTAATGGTTCTGCATATTTGACCTATAATCTACAGTGTAAAAAAACGGTAACTAGTGTAAAAATTTACTTTCATAAAGGCGATTCAAGAACATCTTCTTTTAAAATTGCAACTTCTGTTGATGGTACAAATTTTACAGATGTTACAGGGATACTTACAAGTTCAGGAACCACAGTAGGTTTTGAAGATTTCGATTTTTCACCTTTTCAAGAAGTACAATTTATTCGAATTTTTGGTTATGGCAACTCAGAAGGTAGTGGTTGGAATAGTTATGAAGAGGTTCAAATTTTTGGTAATGATTCTTGTGCTTCACTTTCATTGGAAGACATTAATTTAGTTGATAATCAAGTTCAATATTATCCAAACCCAACTTCGAATTTGTTACAAATTACAGCGAATAAAGAAATCGGAACAATAGAGGTTTTTGATATAAAGGGTAAAAGAATTCTAAGTAAAAAAATTACTTCAAGTCAAGGAACTTTAAATGTAACACCATTAGCCAAAGGCATATATTTTATTAAACGAAATTCAATTTCTACCAAATTTATCAAAGAATAATATTGGAATAGCAAGCATTTTTTCTTCTTATTGGTTAAATTAGAGGAATGAAACAAACCCCAGAAAATTTTGATACAATTATAATTGGTGGTGGTTTAGCAGGCCTATGCAATGCTATTCATCTTTCAAAATTTGGAAAATCGGTTTTGTTGATAGAAAAAAACAGCTATCCAAAACACAAGGTTTGTGGCGAATATATTTCTAATGAAGTACTGCATTATTTGTCTTTTTTAGGTATCAATCCTTTTGATTTTGGAGCAGTTAAAATCAATAATTTTCAGCTATCTACAACCAATAACAGGCTTGTTTCTGCAAAATTGCCTTTAGGAGGTTTTGGAATTTCACGTTATCAACTAGATTATATATTATCTGAAAAAGCAAAAGAAAATGGAGTCATTGTGCTGCAAGATACTGTTGTATCAACTCGTTTTAATAACGATATATTTGAGGTTCAAACTAAGAATAGTGAGAATTTTTACAGTAAAATTGCCATTGGTGCTTTTGGTAAGCGTTCTTTATTAGATGTAAAATTAGAACGCGATTTTATTAAAAAGAAATCACCTTACTTAGGTGTTAAAATTCATGTAAGAGGTAAATTCGATGCAAATAAAGTGGCACTGCATAATTTTAAAGGTGGTTACTGTGGCGTTTCTAAAGTAGAAAAAGACGTGATTAACCTATGTTATATAACTAACTTTTCCTCTTTTAAAAAGTATAAAAATATTGCTGATTTTCAAGAAAATGAAGTGTTTAAGAATGAATTTTTAAGAGCTATTTTTAAACAATCAACACCAATTTTTGATGAGCCTTTATCTATTAGTCAAATTTCTTTTGAAACTAAAAATCCAGTAGAAAACCATATGATTATGAGTGGTGATTCTGCAGGAATGATTCATCCTTTGTGTGGCAATGGCATGAGTATGGCTATACAATCTGCACAAATTGCATCTAAACTCATTCTAAATTATTTAGATGGGCAAATTTTATCAAGAAAACAATTAGAAAACGAGTATATTTCAAAGTGGAATAAACAATTTAAATGGCGTTTAAAAGCAGGTCATTTTATTGCAATGTTGTTTAGAAATGATAAAATGGCTAATTTTTTATTACATGTGGTAAGAAAAATTCCGTTTTTATTGCCCATTATTATTAAACAAACCCATGGAAAACCAATAAAATTATAATGGACTTTTTTATCAGTACAAAACAAAGAACAGACAAAGAAGAATTGATGGACGATTTTTCTATTGGAGGTGATTTATTACGCGATACTTTAGATAAATTAGAAAATATAAACAGATGGTTAGGAGGCAATAAAGTAACTATTAATGGCTTAAAAAAGATTTTAGAAAATCATTCAAAAGAGCAAGAAATAACCATTGTAGATATTGGCTGTGGCCATGGAGATATTTTAAGAGATGTTGCAAAATTTGGAAGAAAACATAGTTTTAAATTTAGATTGATTGGTGTAGACGCAAACCCAACAGCAATTGCATATGCCAATGAATTATCTGCAGCATATCCAGAACTAACTTTCGAAACTCAAGATATTTTTTCTGATGATTTTAAAGCCAAGAAGTTTGATGTTGTTTTAGCAACCTTGTTTTTACATCACTTTAAAGAAAAGGAGTTAATTTCTTTTTTAGATAATACCTTAAATCAGACAAAGATTGGGGTAGTTGTAAATGATTTGCACAGGCATAAATTAGCGTATTATTTATTTATGTTGTTATCAATTTTCATTAGCAATAAAATGATTATTGAAGATGGTTTAACCTCAGTTCTAAGAGGTTTTAAGAGAAAAGATTTAGTTAAAATGTCTCATAAAATTAACGTAAAACCCAATATTAGTTGGAAATGGGCTTTTCGTTATTTATGGATTTTAAAAAGATAAATGGCAGTAAAAATAACTTCGGTTGCAAAGCAACTTCCAAAATATTACAGAGAAACCAAAGATATTATTCCTTTTGTAAAACTATGGATGCAAGATCAAGACACGCGTTTTCAGCGAAAAGTAATTAAACTTTTTGAAGGTGCAGCAGTAGACAAAAGATATTCAATTATGGATCCAGAAGAAGTGTTTACAGCCACTTCTTTTGAAGAAAAAAACAATATTTATGCTAGAGAAGTTGTAAAACTAGCAGAGCAATCTTTAAAAAAATCATTAGAAAAAGCCAATTTAAACGCTACAGATTTAGATTACATTATTACTGTAAGTTGTACTGGTATTATGATACCTTCTATGGATGCTTATTTGATTAATTCTCTAGAAATGAAGCAAGATGTTGTGCGTTTACCTGTTACAGAAATGGGTTGTGCAGCTGGTGTTTCTGGTATTATTTATGCTAAGAACTTTCTAAAATCTAACCCAAATAAGAGGGCTGCAGTAGTTGCAGTAGAAGCACCTACAGCAACATTTCAGTTAGAAGATTATTCCATGACTAACATTGTAAGTGCTGCAATTTTTGGTGATGGAGCATCAGCAGTAATTTTATCTTCTTATGATGAAGATAAAGGCCCTAAAATTGTAGATGAAGCTATGTATCATTTTTATGATGCTACACATATGATGGGTTTTAAACTCGTAAATTCTGGTTTACAAATGATTTTAGACAAAGAAGTACCTCAAAAAATTGCAGATCATTTCCCTAAAATTATACATCCTTTTTTAGAAAGAAACAACCTAACGATTCAAAATATAGATCACTTAATTTTTCATCCTGGAGGAAAAAAAATTGTACAAACCGTAGAAGAATTATTTGGTGTTTTAGGCAAAAATATAAACGATACAAAAGAAGTTTTACGTTTGTATGGTAACATGTCTAGTGCTACTGTTTTATACGTTTTAGAACGATTCATGGACAGAAATCCAGCAAAAGGCGAACGTGGAATTATGCTAAGTTTTGGCCCAGGATTTTCAGCACAAAGAATATTGTTAGAATGGTGACAAAAGATATTTTTGTCATGTTGAACTTGTTTAAGCATCTCATAAAATAAATAAAATGAATAGAGAATTTGAACATAAAAACGAATGGGCGTTAGTTTTAGGAGGCTCTAGTGGATTAGGTTTAGCTACAGCCAAAAAACTAGCAAAACACGGTTTACATATTTGCGTTGTGCATAGAAATTCAAGGTCTCAAAAAGAAGAGATTGAAAATCAATTTCAAGAAATAAAAAATGAGAATGTTCACTTCTTAAGCTTTAATATCGATGCTTTAAATACAAATAAAAGAGATCTTGTTTTAGCAAGTTTACAAGACAAACTAGGTCAAAAAGGTAAGGTGAAAACCTTGGTTCATTCTATAGCAAAAGGCAATTTAAAGCCTATGGTTTCAGAAGACAGTCAAACTTTACAGAATGATGATTTTCAAATCACCATAAATGCTATGGCTATTAGCTTGTGGGATTGGTTTAAAGCCATTTTTGATAAAAATTTGTTTGCAGAAGACGCAAGAATCATCAGTTTTACAAGTGAAGGTAATACCAAGCCTTGGCAAAATTACGCTGCAGTTTCTGCTGCTAAAGTGGCATTAGAAGCTATTTCTAGAAACATTGCTTTAGAATTTGCAAAGTTTGGTATTAGAGCCAATTGCATACAAGCAGGAGTTACAAACACTGCTTCATTAAATAGAATTCCAAATAGTGATGAAATTAAAGCACACACGTTAAAACGAAATCCGTTTCAACAGCTAACAACACCAGAGAATGTTGCAAATGTGGTGTATTTATTGTGCAAAGACGAAGCCTCTTGGATTAATGGTACTACTCTTAAAGTTGATGGAGGAGAAAGTTTAAATTAGATTATGAGTTTAGAAGAAAACAAGAAAAATGCAATAGCTTTTTACAAAACAGCATATTTAGGTAGCCCAAAATTAGCTGTGGAAAAATTTGTTGGAGATGAATATATACAGCATAATCCAGATGTTGCAGATGGTATAGAAGGATTTATCCATTATTTCTATAGAATGCAAAAAGAATATCCTAAAAAATCTATTGAGTTTGTAAGATGCATTGCAGAAGGCGATTTGGTTGCGCTACATACACATCAAACTTGGCCAGAAAATGATGAATATGTATCAATGGATTTTTTCAGATTTGATGATAAAGGTAAAATCTGCGAACATTGGGATGCTATACAGCAAATACCAAAAAAATCAGCAAATCCAAATACCATGTATTAGCGTGAAATTTAAAGAAATAATCGAATTATTACCCTATCAAAAACCGTTCTTGTTTGTTGATGAGCTTATTGAAATCTCAGAAAATGGAATTTCAGGAAATTACACATTTCAAAAAAATGAATCTTTTTATGAAGGTCATTTTAAAGATAATCCCATTACTCCAGGTGTAATTCTTACTGAAACTATGGCTCAAATTGGTTTAGTTTGTTTAGGAATTTACTTGTTAAAAGATAAAATTTCATCAGAGAAAAAACCACAAATTGCACTAACTTCAAATCAAATTGATTTCTTTTTACCAGTTTTACCTAATGAGAAAGTTACTGTAATTTCAGAAAAAGAATATTTTAGATTTAGTAAATTGAAATGCAAAGTTAAAATGTTTAATGACAAGAATGAGTTGATTTGTAGAGGAACTATAGCAGGAATGATAATAGCAAAATAAGATGAATAACAGAGTTGTAATTACTGGTTTAGGAGTTGTAGCTCCAAATGGAGTTGGTTTAGGCCAATTTACAGAAGCTATTAAAAATGGTAAGTCTGGTATAGAGTTTCATCCACACCTAAAAGAGAAAGGTTTTTCTTGTTGTATAGGTGGTATTCCTAAGGTTACAGAAGAACAAAAGCTTGAATATTTAACTGCTTTACAATTAAGAGGCTTTAACAGTACCTCTATTTTATATGGTTGTATGGCTGCAATTGATGCTTGGAAAGACGCAGGTTTTTTAGTGGATGAAAATACCTATTTAGATTATGATTCTGGACTTATTTTTGGAACTGGAACTTCGGGTATTGAGAAATTTAGAGAATCAATTTACAAAATTGATGAGCAAAAAGTTAGACGACTAGGAAGCACTTCTGTTGTGCAAACTATGGCAAGTGGAATTTCGGCTTATTTAGGTGGAATTTTAGGTTTTGGAAACCAAGTAACTACAAATTCATCTGCTTGCACTACAGGTACAGAAGCTTTATTAATGGGTTTTGAACGCATTAAAACAGGCAAAGCAAAACGAATGTTGGTAGGTAGTTCAAGTGATAGTTCTTTGTATTCTTGGGGAGGTTTTGATGCGATGAGAGTGATGACCTTTAAGCACAATGAAACTCCAGAAAAAGGCTCTAGACCCATGAGTGAAACAGCTTCTGGTTTTGTGCCAGGAAGTGGAGCAGGAGCTTTAGTTTTAGAATCATTAGAGAGTGCTTTAGAAAGAAATGCACCCATTTATGCAGAGGTTTTAGGTGGTAATATTAATTCTGGAGGACAAAGAAATGGTGGTACTTTAACTGCACCAAATGCAGATGCCGTTCAAAAATGTATAGAGGATGCTATAACAGATGCTTCTATTTCTGCAAGGCATATTGATGCTATAAATGGGCATTTAACTGCTACAAGTAAAGACAGTTTAGAAATAGAAAATTGGACCAAAGCACTGCAAAGAAAAGGGCAAGATTTTCCTTTTATCAACTCATTAAAGTCACAAATTGGGCATTGTTTAGCTGCTTCTGGAGCCATAGAATCTGTGGCTTCCGTTTTACAAATTAAAAATCAATTTGTGTTTCCAAATATCAATTGTGAAGATGTGCATCCTGAAATATCCAATTTAATATCCACAGAAAAAATACCCACAAAATTCATAAATAAAGAACTAAATATTATAGCAAAAGCAAGTTTTGGTTTTGGCGATGTAAATGCTTGTGTTATCTTTAAAAAATATTCTTGATTTTAATCCATGACAAAAGAAGTACTTATTGCAAAATTGAAAGAAATTGTAAAGCCTTACGTGCAAGATGAAGCTGCTTTTAACAATTTATCTGAGAACACAGATTTTATTAAAGATTTAAAAATAAATTCGGCCAATTTAGTTGATGTTGTTTTAGATGTAGAGGATGAATTTGATATTGAAATAGATAATGATTCTATGGAAAAAATGCTATCTGTAAAAGCTGCAATTGAAATTATAGAGGCCAAGCTAGCCGCAAAATGATAGGGAATGATATCGTAGATCTAAAGCTTGCAAAAAAGCAAAGCAATTGGCAACGTAAAGGGTTTTTAGAGAAACAGTTTTCAGCTTCTGAAATAAAAGCAATTCGAAATTCAGAAAAACCATTTGAGTTGGTTTGGCTTTTTTGGAGCATGAAAGAAGCTGCTTACAAATCTTATATAAAAAGTAATAATAAACGCTTTTTTGCGCCTAAAAAATTTAATTGTTGTATCACCTCAAAGAATGAAGCCTTGGTTAAATTTTTAGATGTAGAATTTAGAATAAACTACATTATTACTATAGATTACATCCATTCTTGGGTTGTGCAAAAAACGTCTAAAAACCTTATTCAGAAAGCATTTTTTATTGCTGATGAACGCCAACAATCAACAATAACTAATCAAAGCTTATTGGCTAATTTTACTGATGATATTAGCATCAATAAAAATGAAATAGGGATACCTTATCTTACAAAATCGAACAAAAAACTGCCAACCTCTATTTCTACAGCTCATCATGGAAATTATGGTGCTTATGCAATACTTCATCTATAATGCAACTTAAAGAACAACTTTTAGAATCTTGCAATACGTTTGTAAACAATAGGTTACAAACTGTACAAGAAACCATATCATCAAACCAAAAAGCGTTAACTTCTGAAGCAAAAAGTTCTGCAGGCGATAAGCATGAAACAGGTAGAGCCATGTTGCAATTAGAAATGGAAAAAGCGAGTCAGCAATTAGCAGGAATTTCTGAAATGAATACTATTTTATCTAAGATTGATATTTATAAATCTACCAAAGTTGCACATTTAGGTAGCTTAGTTTTTACCAATATTGGAAACTATTTCTTAAGCATTTCTGCAGGTAAAATTTCTGTAGATAAAGAAGATTATTTTGCAATTTCGGTTTCATCACCTATTGGTAAAATGTTGCTTGGAAAAGCTGAAAAAGAGAATTTTTCTTTTAATAATAAAACTGTAGAAATAGTATTTATTAAATAATTTGTACTTTTATACTAATAGTAAACTCCCCCAACTATGCCAATTACACAATTACCTAATAAATATTGTGCTGTACATACTGAGCCAAACTTTTGTACAGCAAGATTACAAGAGCTTTTTAAGCATCCTCCATTAGAAACAATGACTACCTTTCATAGTCTAAATTACTATACATTATTGTTAATTACAGAGGGTAAAGGAAAACACAATATAGATTATACAGATTACGAATATTCTAAAGGAACACTTTTAGCCATTAGAAGAAATCAAGTGCATCGTTTTTATAAAAGTGATGCTAAAGGGTACTTAATATTTTTTAAAGAAGATTTCTTAAACAGGTATTTAAATGATGCTGAAGTTGCACAATCTATACAAGCGTTTAATGAGCTTTTAACATCGCCAAAAACGCAAATAGAAAATCAAGAATTGGTTGAAATTATAAAATTAGCTCAGGGTTTAGAAATGGAAGCTACCTTTATTTCAGACGAATATTCAAATAGAATTAATAGAAGTTTGTTGCATGTATTATTATCACTAGTGCACAGAATTAAATCTAGAGGTTTTAACAAAGTAGAGCTTAATAATAATTTACAAGAGTTTATCAAGTTTCAAAACTTGGTGGAAAAGAATTACCATAAAACAAAAAAGGTAGAAGATTATGCAGATATGATGGGTTTTTCATCAAAAAAATTAAATAGCATTGTTAACTTTATTAGCAATAAACCAGTAAAAGCATTCATAGACGAGGTAGTTATTATAAAGGCTAAAAGGAACATACTTCATACAAATATGTCTGCAAAAGAGGTGGCATTTAAGCTTGGTTTTAACGATCCTGCTAACTTTTATAAGTACTTTAAAAAACATACTTCTTACACTCCAGAAACCTTTAAAAAAACAGAGAAAGTTTAATTTTTTCCCATTTTTACAGTTAATAATCAAAGAATTACATTTTCTGAATAGGGAAACCTATTAATTTTGTAGTAATACCAATTTGAAAAAATTATAATCCCCCAACTTTTTCATAAGGTGTAAATTTTTTAAGGGGTCATTATGGAATCGTTTATAATTTTTGTCACCTTAATTTTATATTTAGGTGACTTTTTTTGTGCCTAAATAAACAGTTGTGCCTTTTGCAATTGATTGTAAGTGATTTACAAAAAGTGTTTGGTTCTTATGTTCAACTTCTATCAACCAAAATTCTCCTTTAAAATAAGCATTGGTAACTACAGCTAACAAGTCAGATTTGTCAACAATTTTTATTTGATGAGGATAAAGTAACTGTTTGTTATTGTTAATAGTTAATTCATTTACGTCATCAAACAGAGAAGCTACATATTTCTCTTTCGGATTCTTATAAATTTCTTCTGGATTATTATTTACTAAAATGGTATTGTTTTTAATTACCATTAAAAAATCAGCAAAAGAGAGCGCATCATTTTTGTCATGAGTAGCAACAATACAAGCAATATTTTTTTCTTTTAAATAGGTAAATAAATTTCTTCGAAGCGTGTTTTTCTTAAAGTTATCTATTTGACTAAAAGGTTCGTCTAGCAACAAAAGAACAGGTTCTTTAGCTAATGCTCTAGCAATAGCTACTCTTTGCTTTTGCCCACCACTTAAATTTTTAACCTTGGTATTTTCGAAAGCTTTCATTTCTATCACTTCTAAAAGCTCTTGCGTTCTGCGTTCACTTTCTTCAGGATAGAAACGTGATAAGTATTTTTTTATATTCTCTGATACAGAGATATAAGGCATTAAATCAAAGTCTTGGGCTACGTATTTAAAACGCTCAAAACCTGGCACAAGATTAAATTCTGGCCCTAGAATTTGTTCATTATTCCAATAAATGTTGCCTTTATTTAAATCTAGCAAACCATAAATAGCTTTTAAAAGGGTAGATTTACCACAACCACTTTCTCCCATAACACAAAGATGTTCTCCTTGTTTTAGGGTAAAATTAAAATTATCTAAAACTATTTTAGATTTAGAATAACTGAAAGAGATTTGATTTACTAGTAGCATAAATGTTATAAAAATCGACTGTACCAACTATCTTCAATTGGCATTTCCCAGAAATTTTTGAAATCGTAATTATTGTTAACTAGGTTATCAAAAATTATTGACTTACCAGTTAAAGCTTTATTTTTTAGTAGTTTTTTAAAGTCTTTTAACTCTTTATACTGTACAAATTTACCTTGTTTAAAACACACATTCATCTTGTCTAAAAGATCTACTTTGTAGGTTTCTTGCAACTGTAATATAAAGGAAACAGAAGCATCCATTGCTGAGTTAGAAATTGCTGTTTCATTGTATTCTACAACCAAAACTATAAACCTATTGTGTAAAAATTGGTAAGAGGCTTTAAAGTTTTCATCTTCTTTTTGCCAGCTATCTATAAAAGACTTTATTTTATTTTCAAGCTCTTCAATTTCTGTGTTGTAAAATTTTCTACTAGAAGGATAGATCCAAACCTTGGCATCATCAGAAATATCAGTATAATCAACAAACATGGTTCTTTTTTTTGCAAAGATAAGCAAAGAAAAACCGCAAACTTATTAATTTTAGTTTGCGGTTTTTAAAAATGTTAGGCTTCTTTTACAAATGATTTTTGTATCATTTCTACGAAATCATTCTGTGTGCTTTTGCCTTTGTCTTTATTATACCAAACCTGTAGGTCTTGTTTAAAATTGGCATCTAAAACTCCATGTTCTTCTTTATAGTCTGCTACCATTTTTGTAGCAATACTTGGCCTTGGACCCCAAGTGTTCAATACATTTAAATCGTTGTCTAAAATGATTAATTTAGGAATAGACCTACCACCATTTGTAAGGAATAAATCCATCAACTCTAGGTTTTCGTCTCTTAATACAAGTTTTAGCTCAATATTAGAGTTTAAACTAGCCATTTTAGCAATTACTGGTAAGTTTTGTGCTGCATCTCCACACCAACCTTCTGTAATTACAAGCCAAGTTTGTGGTGCTGTAACTTTAGCAATTTCTAATTGCGTGTTTTCTGTAAGTTTTATGGTTTTATCTAAACGTTTCATTCTCTTATCGTTTAACAAACTGTAATTTGTTAACGCTTCAGATTGATTTGGACCCGTAGATTTACCTTCAGCCAAAAGGTGTTTAACCAAATTTTTATATTCTAAATAAGTGTATGTATTTTCTAGACTTTTTGTTATAATTTCTTTCATTTCGTTTTGTGCTAATTTCACTTTTTTAGACGAAATTTCTTTTAAATCTTACAGCAAATAATTACTGCTCTTTTAAGTTGTTAAGAATATCTTCTGTCATAGATTTTAAGTCGAAGTTATGTTTCCAATTCCAGTCTTTTCTAGCTTCAGAATCGTCTATAGATGAAGGCCAGCTATCAGCAATTGCTTGTCTAAAGTCAGGATTATAAGAAATTTCAAAATTAGGAATGTGCTTTTTAATTTCTTCTGCAATTTCTTGAGGCGTAAAATCTATGGCAGATAAATTATAAGCAGTTCTAATTTTTACATCTTCTGGTTTTGCTTGCATTAATTGTATGGTTGCATCTACAGCATCGTTCATATACATCATTGGTAAACGTGTATTTTCTGATAAGAAACACTCAAACTTTTGTTCTTCTAATGCTTTAAAATAAATGTCTACAGCATAATCTGTGGTTCCTCCTCCAGGTTTTGTTTTCCAAGAAATAATACCTGGATAACGTAAACTTCTTACATCTACCCCAAATTTTTCATGATAATAGTTGCACCAAAACTCTCCAGAAACTTTACTTATACCGTAAACTGTAGAAGGTTGCATTACTGTTTGTTGAGGCGTATTTTCTTTAGGGGTTAATGGCCCAAAAACAGCTATAGAACTTGGCCAATATACTTGCTCAATGTGTTTTTCTTTCGCTAAATCTAATACAGCTAAAAGAGAATTCATATTTAGATTCCATGCTTTTTGTGGCATTTTTTCTGCAGTAGCAGACAGCATTGCAGCTAATAAATACACTTGAGTAACCTTGTATTTAATAACTGTTTCTAAAATGGTTTGTTTGTCTGTAGCATCAATAATTTCAAAAGGACCAGAAGACATTTGCTCATCACTACCTTTTCTAATATCTGAAGCAATAACATTTGTGTTGCCATAAATTTTACGCAATTTCTGCGTTAATTCTGTACCAATTTGGCCACTTGCACCTAAAACTAAAATTACAGGATTCATTGTTTAAAATTGAATAGTTCTCAACAACAAAGGTACTTAATTTTGTTATTCGTAAATAGAATATCTTAAACGTTTATTGTGCTGATAAATCCGCAATTATTTTAACTCAACTTTATTAATTTTTATATAATTTATACCATTAAAATTTGTTTATTTTTACAAATCAAATTTATTCTTTTGAAAAACATAATTTACGTTTTAGGCTTATTTTGTATCATTTCTTGTAATGAAACTAAAGAAGATACCATTGTTGAAAATAAAGACAAACCTTCAATGAGTATTGTGCGTAAATATGCCACCGCAAAAAAAATATCTCCAATTTACCAAGAAGAAACCAAGGATTGGGCTGAACTTAAGGCTGTAGATGAATTTTTAGGTCGATTTCAAAATGTATCTGCAAAAGAAATTTTGAGTAATTCTATAGAGTTAGAGGGTTTGGTTGCCTCTTTAAAAAAAGAATCGAAACCAGAAATGTTTAATATACCTTCTTTTAAAGCTCGATTAAATATTTTGCACAATGAAACCTTGAGGCTTGTAGATATGAGAGATATACCTGCAATTACAGCCACTGAAGTTGATGAACAAACTAAAAAAATAATAAATTCATTTTCTGCTGTAAACGATAAAATAAACACCATTTTATCTAAGAAAAGGTTTGAAGATGCCATAGATATTGATGTTAAATATATTGGCTTAGATTCTACTAAAATAGATAGTGTTTCTAAAAAATCAATCAATGAAAATTTACAGCGAAAATTAGAAGAAAAAACCAAAAACCAATGAGAAAACTAGCTTTTTACTTTGTTGCATTCGTAATTTTATTTGCTTGTAAAACCAAGGACAATAAGCCAACTATTGAAGTAAATTTTACGAAAGATAAACAAGCTGTAAATACTTTTATGGATGATTGGCATTTGGCAGCAACTGAGGCCAATTATGAAAACTACTTCTCTAAATTAGATTCTACATCAATATTTATTGGTACAGATGCCTCAGAAAATTGGACAAAAGATGAGTTTGAAGGGTTTAGTAAACCTTATTTTGATAAAGGTAAAGCTTGGGATTTTAAAAGTTTAGAACGTAATGTGTACTTTAATGAAGATGGTTCTATAGCTTGGTTTGATGAATTATTAAAAACTTGGATGGGTGCATGTAGAGGTTCTGGAGTATTAGAAAGAAATGAAAACGGATGGACGTTAAAACACTATATTTTATCTGTGGCAATACCTAATGAAGATATTAAAGAAGTAATTATGGCTAAAAGAAAAAATGATTCTATTTTTCAGAGTTCATTTAATTAGTTTCTTCTAGAATATCATTTACGGTTTTAAAAATAAGCTCGTTTTCAAAACCTTTTCTCATTAAAAAATCGATAAGTTTTTTCTTTTTTTTGTAGCTATTTGTCTCTAAAATAGACTGACTTCTTTTTTCTGTAATTCTATAAATTGTATCTAAATATTCTTGTTCATCAATTTCTTTGAGTGCTGTTTTTATGTTGTAGGCAGAAATTTCTCTAAACTTAAGTTCTCTAATGATACGTTGTTTTCCCCAGTTTTTAATTCTGAATTTACCTCTAGCAAAACTTTTTGCAAAACGCTCTTCGTTTAAAAAATTATCTTGCATAAGGCTAAGCAAAATCATTTCTCTAGCCTCAGGAATTAGCTCATAATCGCGCATTTTTTGTTCAACCTCTTTATGGCACCTGTCTTGATACACACAAAATTGCTCGATTTTGCGCTTAATTTCATCTACAGTAAACGATTTTTTTTGTGGTTTAAACATGTATCAAAATTACGAAAAACAAAATCGTGTTTATTTTAATATTTAATAAATATATTTACATGAAGACACAGATTTGTTGATATGATTAGATACAGAAAGGTTAGAGGGCATGCCAAAATTTTTAAGCAAATAGATGCATGGAAAGATTATCATAAAGAATTAGATTTAGAGCAATTAGAGCATCATAAAAGATATTATAGTAAGTTTTATGTTAGTCCTTTTTGTGATATTTCTGTTACTGGCTCAGAAATACCAACCCCAAAAGGAAAAATTCGTACTAAAATTATCGAAAGTTTTATAGAAATTTTTGATGCTTGGGATGCTCAACTTAAAACATTAAACAAACCTTATCATATAGTGCTATGGCTTTTTGAGAATAATTTAGAACGCTCTCAAGTAGTTTGTGCCATTGATGGTTTATTAGATTTTTATAAGATTTCTTTTTATAGACCAGAAAAACAGAAAAAAATTCCGCTACAAAATTTTGGGAAATTGGCAGATAAATTAGATGATTTTAACTGGATTTATGCTCATGAAGAAGGTTATTTTACATCTACAGATGTACAAGATGAAATTGAATTTGTGAATGAAGGAGATAGTAACGAATTATTAAAGCATTTTAAACGTAGAATAAAATCGTCTTATAGAACTTTTGAAAATGAGGAAGGAGAAACTACCTACTTTCAAAAAATAGGCAACATTTGGATTGGTAGTAAAACAGGGAAATAAAAAATGGCTGAAGTTTAACTTCAGCCATTTTTTATATAATATTATAAGTGTTTAGATTTGATTTTTCTCATCAATTCTTACATTTTCTGTATAAGCCAATTCAGCCTTTTCTTCATTATTTGCTGTTTTCTTTCTTAACCACATTTTAAATTGGGTAATTAAGTAAAATAAAATTGGAACAACAATTAATGTTAAGAAGGTTGCTACAAAAAGACCGTAAATAACTGTCCAAGCTAATGGTCCCCAGAAAATAACATTATCACCTCCCATATAAATTTTAGGATCAAACTCGCTAAATAACGAGAAGAAATCTATGTTTAAACCAATTGCTAAAGGAATTAAACCTAAAATAGTGGTAATTGCTGTTAACAATACTGGTCTTAACCTTGCTTTACCAGCTTTAACTACTGCTTCTAACAAGTCTTTTTTAGGTAGGTAAGCATTGTCTTCTAAACCTAATTTTTCTTTTCTCCTATCAATTAAAAGTTGTGTATAATCTAATAGTACAACTCCATTGTTTACTACAATACCAGCTAAAGATATAATACCCATCATTGTCATCATAATAACAAAAGAAGAACCTGTTAAAACAATACCTCCAAAAACTCCGATAAAGCTTAAGAAAATAGCAATCATAATGATTCCTGGTTTTGAAACCGAGTTGAATTGGAAAATTAAAATAAAGAAAATTAAGGCTAAACCTTTAAAGAATGCTCCACCTAAAAAGGCTTGTTGCTTATTTTGTTCTTCAATTTGACCTGTATAATCTATATTGATGTTTTCTGGTTTACCCTCAAAGTTTTTCATTTCTTCTTTAATCTGATTTACTACAGCAGCAGCATCTACATAACCAGGTGCTAATTGAGAGTAAACAGTAACCACACGTTTGGTATCTCTGTGCTTAATGGCACTAAACCCAGAACTATTGGTTTGCGAAGCTACAGCAGATACAGGTATTGCTCTTACTTGGCCAGAAGCCATATCTCTAAACGTGATTTTTTGATTGAATAAGGCAGATTTATTATACCTGATGTCTTCTTCAAAACGAACGTTAATATCGTAATCATCTCCATCTTCTTTGTAAATACCAGCTTTTGCACCGAAAATTGCATTACGTAA
The DNA here is from genome assembly GCF_036864555.1 of Polaribacter sp. P097. Taxonomy (NCBI): domain Bacteria; kingdom Pseudomonadati; phylum Bacteroidota; class Flavobacteriia; order Flavobacteriales; family Flavobacteriaceae; genus Polaribacter; species Polaribacter sp. P097. The sequence goes on from NZ_JAZETJ010000001.1 coordinate 1,018,335, forward strand.
TTGTTGGCCAACTTGCCCAGTAGAAACACCTAGCTCACCAGCTTTTTTACGATCTACAATTACTTTCATAGATGGTTTATCTTTATTCACATCTATTTTTAATTCGTCTATTCCAGGTACATTTCTAGTATTTACAAATGCACGCATTCTTTCTGCAGTAGCAATTAATTCTTCATAATTGTTACCTTCTAATTCAATGTTAATAGGCGCACCAGTTGGTGGGCCATTTGCGTCTTTTTCTACAGATATTAATACTCCAGGATAAATACCTGTTAGTGCTTCTTGTACTTTTTGACGCAATTCTTCACTATCTAAACCACGTCTGTATTTGTACTGACGCATTGAAGCTGTAATTTTACCTTTATGTGGCATTTCTGCAGCAGAACCACCATCTGTTTGAGGATTTCCTGCACCTTCACCCACTTGAGAAACCGAACTTTCTACCATAAAGTTACGATCACCATCCATATACATATCTTGATTTAGAACACTGTATACACGTTGTTCTATTTCTTTCGTAATTTTATTGGTTTCGTAAATATCTGTTCCTTCTGGATATTCAATATAAACAACAACCTGATTTGGTTTGTTATCTGGAAAGAATTCCACTTTTGTTCTTTGCGTTGAAAGAGACCAGCCAAAACCACCAAAAGCAGCAAATAAGAGTAAGAATGTTCCAATTGTAATTAAACCAGGTTTCCAGCCTTTTAAAGCTCCTTTCAACATTTTTTCGTAAAAATTTTCTAGCCAAACTAGGGTGTTTCTTTGAAAATAATTGGCAGCTTTTCTTAGAATTAATCTGTATACCCAAAGCATAATAGCAGTAAAAATCATTACTGTACCTAAAGCTCTATAAGCACCACCAAAAATTAAAATTATAATTCCAATTCCTGCAACTATTACTGAGGTTCTTATTATTTTATTAAGTGGCATTTCTTTGTCTTCAGTAGTCATGAATTGTGATACTAAAACCGAGTTAAAGAAAATTGCAACTACTAAAGAAGAACCTAAAACTACTGATAAAGTAATAGGGAAATATATCATGAATTGACCAAATAATCCTGGCCATAAACCTAAAGGAACAAAGGCTGCAACTGTTGTTACAGTAGAAATAATAATAGGGTAAGCAATTTCTCCAATACCTTTTTTGGCAGCTTCAACTCTGCTCATACCTTCCTCATCCATTAAACGATATACATTTTCTACAACCACAATACCATTATCTACCAGCATTCCTAGCCCCATAATTAATCCGAAAAGAATCATGGTGTTTAGTGTATAACCTAATGCTCCTAAAATCATAAGAGACATAAACATAGACATTGGTATTGCAAAACCAACGAATAGTGCATTTTTAAAGCCTAAGAAAAACATTAAAACGATAACTACTAGAATAACCCCAAAAATGATGTTGTTTACTAAATCATCTACTTGACCAATAGTTTTATCAGATAAATCATTGGTTATGGTTACATCTAAGTTAGAAGGAAAATATGATGCTTTGGCTTCTTCTACAATTACTTTTACTTCTTCTGCAGCAGCAACCATGTTTTTACCAGCACGTTTTTTAACATCTAACATTACTACTTGTTTCCCTTCTTTTCTGGCAAACGTAGTTTTGTCTTTTTCTCTAAAAGTTACAGTTGCAACATCTTTTAGGTAAATAGAATTACCTCTTTCAGATTTTATAACAAAGTTTTCTAAGTCTGATGGCTTATCAATCTCACCTAGAATTCTAATAGTTCTTCTTTGGCCACTTGCAATTAAATTACCTGCAGATGATGTAACATTACCTCTTTGAATGGCACTTGTAATATCATCGAAACTAACTTCTACAGCCATCATTTTATAGATGTCTACAGCAATTTCTACTTCTTTGTCTTGTACTCCTCTAATATCTGCTTGTTTTACCTCAGATAAATCTTCAATATCATCTTGTAAATACTCTGCAAATTCTTTTAATTTTTGAAGTGGATAATCTCCTGAAATATTAATATTCAAAAATGGAATTTCTTCAGACATACTTAAATCGAACGCATTAGGATCTACTTTTGCACCATTAAATGTTGGCCAGTCTTCAGAGGCTTTTTCTGTATCTAACTTATCTTTTACACGTTGCTTAGCAACTTCTACATCCATATCATCATCAAACTCAACAATGATCATAGAATAATCTTCTTGAGAGGTAGAGGTTATTTCTACAATACCACTTAACCCTTTTAATTGATCTTCAAGCGGATCTGTAATTAACTTTTCTATATCCTCTGCTGTATTTCCAGGATATAAAGTACTGATGTAAATTTTTGTTTCCTTAATTTCTGGAAAATCTTCTCTAGGCATACTAAAGTAGGCAGAGATACCAAGCACAAGAATCAAGAAAATAGCTACATACATTGTGGTTTTATTGTTAATGGCCCACGAAGAAAGCTTAAATTCTTTATCTGTTTTATTTTGTTGATTTTTATTCATCTTCTTTTTAATTAAGATTTAGAAATTTTAATTTCTTGTCCATCTTTAACGCTTCTAGCACCTGCTTTTATTAGCTTATCACCAACAGTAATACCTTCTAAAATCTCTATAACATCACCTTGTGTTTTCCCTGTTTTTACAACTACTTGTTTTGCAGTTCCAAATTCGTTGTTTAAGTCTGTTATTTTGTAAACATATTGCTCACCTTCTGCATTTTCTGAAATAATACTTTGTGGAATTAATATAGCTTCTGGGCTAGTATAATCGTTTATTTTAAGTTTTGCAGTTAAGTTTGGCTTTATGCTTCTATCTTGATTTGGCACACCAATTTCTACTCTAAAAGTTCTGTTTGCAGGATTTATAAAATTACCTGTTTGACGTACTTTAGTATCTAATGTAGTTCCTAAAACAGGAAACTCTATTTCTACTTCTTTACCAGGTACAATATCTGAAATGTAAGATTCTGGCACATCAGCCTCAATAAACATATTACCTAAGTTTACAATTCTAAAAACTTCTGAACCAGGACCAGGAGAAACTACAGTTCCTTGATCTTTAAATACGTTATCTATAACACCAGCAAAAGGTGCTCTAATTGTAGATTTGCCTAGCTGCTTTTTTAATTGTGCTAACTGGCTTTTTGTAGCTTCGTAGTTAGTTTTAGTTTGTAAAAATTGAATTTCTGAGCCAATTTTTTGGTTCCATAATTTCTCTTGACGCTCATAGGTAGTTTTTGCTAATGCAGTTGTTGCTTCTAGCTGTGCTACTTGTTGCGCTAAACCTCCATCATCGATTCTTGCTAAAACTTGTCCTTTATACACCTTTTGGCCTTCTTTTACCAAAACAGTTTCTAAAGTTCCTGGCATTTCTGGGTAAATCAAGACATTTTGCTTAGTTTTTACGTTTCCTTGTAATTCTAAGAAATGTGTAAACACTTCATTTTTTATAGTAATTGCAGTAACTAAAGGCACTCTTTTAATAGTATCTAACGCTTCTATTTCTGTGTTTAGTTTTTTAATATCGTTAGAAAGTGCTTGCACTTTTTGATCTAATTCAGCTTTTTTAGTACGAATTTGCTTAATGTCTTTGGTTGCAATTACATTATCTATAGATTGCTCTTTTTTATCTCCACAAGAAAATAAAATTAGGGTTGTAAGTACTAATGAATATATTTTTTTCATCTTGGTTAATTATTTAATAGGTATGTTTAATGCGTTTTCTAATGCTGCTTTGTTAGTAATAACGTTAAGCATAGATTGAATGTAATTTTGTTGTTGTGTGTATAATTGCGTTTGTGCTTGTAGTAAGTTAAAGCTAGAAGAAATACCTTCGAAAAACTTAATTCGCTGTTTCTTTTCTATTCTTTCTGCTAACCCTAAATTTTTCTTTGCTGTTTGATAGCTTTCTATACTTAGTTGGTAATCGCTTTTTGCTTTTTTAGCTTGTAATTCTAAACGCTGTTTGGTTTCTTCTAACCTTAAATCTGCCGTGTTTAAAGCAATTTCTGCTTGTGCAATTTTAGAGCTTCTACCCAAACTACTAAAAATTGGCACTTTTAAACTAACACCTAACAATGAAGATTGAAACCATCTTTGACTGCCTCTAAAGAAACTAAACTCGTTAGAAAAAGCCTGTGTACCATAGTTTACAAAAGCACTTAAACTTGGCAAGTTTTTGCTTTGCTCTAATTTCATCATTAATCGCTTTGCTTCTCTATCATTTTCGGCAATTCTATAATCAATATGATTTTCTATTAAGAAGGTTTCACCTACTAAATTTATAGAGATGTTTTCTTCGGTTAAAGAATCTAAAGTGTCTGTTAAAACCAATTCAGTATCAATAGAATTACCTAGAGATAGGTTTAGCATTTGATATGCAATTTCATTTAGTCTTAATACGCTATTTAGTTGATTTTTTACATCTCCTAAAGTTATTTCTAATTGTTCTACATCCTCTTCTTCATTCAATCCGTTTTCATAGATTTTTTTAGCATCATCGTAATTTTTTTGAAGAATTTTAATGTTGTTTTTTAGAATAGAAATACTGTTTTCGGATATTAAAACATTACCATACGCATTAATAACAGCTTCTCTAGTAACCAATTCTGTTTTTTCTTTGGCTTGTTCAGATATTTTTAAGAAAGTTTTGGCAGATTGTAAACCCACTAAATACGTTCCATCAAACAAAAGTTGAGATAAGGTAACAGACGCATTTACATTCTGCTTTGTACCAAAAACAAACTCTTCATCTACACCATCACCATTAATATCTGCAACAGTAATTGGTTGTTTTAAAAAGTTTTGATAATCGATAGCTCCATTAATTTGAGGCAAACCAATAGTGGTAGTTTCCCAAACTTTTTTCTCTGCAGAAGCAATATCGTTTACAGCTGCTCTTGTATTATAGCTGTTTTCTAAAGCCAATTCTATGGCTTTATCTAAAGAAAGGCTAATTGGGCCTTCTTGAGCTTTACTATTTAATGTAAACGCTAGAAAGCAGAATACATAAAAATATTTATTCATAAATAACGGATTGTTTGTTTAATTGATTTTCTAATTCTTCTATTCCTTTATCTGTGGCAATTCCTCTTAAATGATAGTCTAAGTAGTTGGTAATTAAATCGTTCATAGAGTATTGTTGAAGAGGAAACAAATCTCTATCTCTAACCCCAACTAAACCATGAAAATATAACCTAGAAATAAACTCTATATCTATATCATTTCTATATAAATTAAGGTCTATGCCTGTACTTAAGTTTTCTTTTATAGAACCTTGCATAACCCCAAATTGCTTGTTTTTTAGTTCAAGATATATTTTTGGATAATACTTTTGAAGTTGATATTGAGGAGACGATTTTTCATCTTTCAAATTCTGTAAAACCACTTTTTTTATCTCAAAAAGTTCTTCAATAGGGTTTAGGTCTAAATCATAAACACTATCAATCTCACAACAAATATTATCAAACAGATGATCTGTAACCTGTTCTACTAATTGCGTTTTGTTAGAGTAATGCTTGTATAAAGTTTTTTTAGAAATACCTAAGGAGTTGGCTATTTCATCCATAGTAACGCTCTTAAAACCAAGGTTTAAGAACAGTTCTTGCGATTTTTCTAAAATTTTATCTTTCATAAAGTGGGTGCAAAAGTACAACAGGAAACTTTAGAAACAAAAATAGTTTCCAAAGTTTTAATGATTTTTTAACATAACATTTAATTTCTACGAATTCTTTACATTATTTTTACATAAAAATTTAAAGATTTGGACATTAAGCATTATCAAGAAGAATTTTTATCCTATTTAGAATCTAAAGATTGGGTTCAAGAGCCTAAAAATTTATACGAACCAGTAGATTATATTTTAAAATTAGGGGGTAAACGAATTAGACCTGTTTTAACCTTAATGGCTGCAGACATTTTTGGAGCAGATTATAATAAAGCATTACCAGCTGCATTAGCAGTAGAGGTTTTTCATAACTTTACTTTGGTGCATGATGATATTATGGATGATGCACCTCTTAGAAGAGGTAAAGCTACAGTTCATGAAAAATGGGATATTAATACAGCCATTCTTTCTGGAGATGCAATGTTAATTTTGGCTTACAAATATTTTGAAAATTACAAGCCAGAAGTTTTTCAAAAATTGGCCAAATTATTTAGTAAAACTGCTTTAGAAGTTTGTGATGGTCAGCAATTGGATGTTGATTTTGAAACACGTAAAAAAGTAACTATAGATGAGTATTTAAATATGATTTGTCTAAAGACATCTGTATTGGTTGCAGCAGCTTTGAAAATGGGAGCTATTGTTGCTGAGAGTGATGATAAAAATGCTGATCTTATTTATGATTTTGGTTTAAACTTAGGGTTGGCTTTTCAACTCCAAGACGATTATTTAGACACTTTTGGAGATCCAGAATCTTTTGGTAAACAAATTGGTGGAGATATCATGGAGAACAAAAAAACCTTCTTGTACCTTAAAACATTGGAAGTTGCAGATAAGGATACCAAAAAGAAATTAAAGTATTTCTACAGAAAAAAATTAAAAGATAATGGTTTTAAGGTAGTAGAGGTTACACGAATTTATCAAATGAATGATATACCCTACCTTATGTCTAAAGAAATAGAGAAATACACTCAAAAAGCATTTGACACTTTAGATCAAATGGATATTTCTGAAGCAAACAAAACAAACCTAAGAAACTTTGGTACTTGGTTAATGAATAGAACAGTGTAATTATTCTTTAATTTTATTTGCGAATAATTTAAAATTAATAGTACATTTGCACCCTAAATTATTGGTCCTATAGCTCAGTTGGTTAGAGCACCTGACTCATAATCAGGTGGTCCATGGTTCGAGTCCATGTGGGACCACTTTTAGAAACCTTAATTAGCTGTTAATCAGCTTATTAAGGTTTTTTATTTGGTTTCTATCCCTATAAAATCCTCTTTTTTAATCTTTTTTGAGATTTTATAATTCCACTATTTGTTGCCTGTTAACCATTGTTATATTGCACTGCTGATTTTTTATCACGAGATAATTAAAAGAAAACACATAAACCTTATATACAGTATTAGTTATGAGTCAGAATTAAATATTGCTTATCTTTCATATCACAAATTTATTTAAACCAATAAAAATAATTTATTGTATGAAAAAAGTCTTTGCCTTATTATGTATTGCAGGAATAGTTTATCCTTATTACTACATTTTTAAATTTATTGAAACAAACAATTGGGAATGGTCTACTTCACTATTTTTTGAACAAATTAACCAGAATTATGCAATGAATATTTTAAATGCGGATTTAACTATTGCAGCTACATCTTTTCTAATTTTTCTTATTTATAGATTAAGAGTAAAAGCAATCAAAAAAAATCAATTTATAAAGTATTTGGTTTCTTTATTTATTGTTGGCTTTTCTCTAGCACTACCACTATATCTCTATGATAATTACAATAAGAATAATTAAAAGATAGGTATATCCACTTTCTGTTTTTCAGTGAAGTTTTAGTCCTTAAATAAGTTAAACTTTTGTGTTTAGCTATTCATTTTTAACAAATGCAAATACAAAGAATCTACTGCATTTATTAGTTTTACACCTTCTTGACTAATTTTTGCCTCTACATTAATTTGAGCAACAAAAGAGCTATCTGCCTTTTCTAGTTGGGTTACAGACAATTTTTTATAAGGAAAATAAACTGTAAAACAATCTGAGTTATCTTGTAAATACAAATCAAATTCACCACTCAACCAATTTAAAAAACGCTTATAAACACTTTTATTTTGAAAGGTTTTTTGAGTTGTAAAAAAGTGAGGTTCTACTTTTTTCAATGGATGTTTATTTTATGTTCCACAATGTGATCTAAAGGGTTTTTTATAAAAACACCACCTGTAATTCCTCTTTCTGCTAACACTTGTTTTATTTGTTTTTGGCCATAGAAAGCTATAGAGCCAACAAAATGAACAGGTACATGTTTTAAAGCCTCTCGATGTTTTAAAACATGATGATTTACAAATGTTCTAAAGCCATCTAACAGTAAATCATTTATAAATTTATGTTCTTGGTATTTAAATAAAAAAGGGGCAAAACCAGCCAAATATTTGTTTGGTCTTTTAGATTGATACAAGCCTTTTAAAACATCTTTTTCATTTAATGAATACTCTGTATTAAATAGGCTTGCCAATTCTTTTGGCATGGTTAAATAGTAATAGCTTTTAAGCAATTCTTTACCAAAATAATTTCCACTAGCTTCATCCATTAATAAATAGCCTAAAGCAGGGGTTTTCATGTGTATATTTTGTCCGTCAAAATAACAACAATTAGAACCTGTACCTAAAATACAAACCACAGCAGGCTCTATAGTGGTAGCTAAAACAGCAACCATTGTATCTTCTTTGCTAGTGCATTTTGCATTGGTAAAGTAAGATGTTAAAATTTCATTTACTTTTTGCTGATTAGTCTTAGAGCCACAACCAGCTCCAAAAAATTTAATTTCTTGAACTCGATCTTTAATGCTTTCTAATTCTTTGCTAGATGCCACAATTTTTAGAAAATTCTTTTTATTAAGCACAGCAGGATTTAAACCTTTTGTTCTAATTTTTAAAGGATTACTTTCTTTGTTGTTGTATAGAATCCAATCGCATTTTGTAGAGCCACTATCAGCAACTAAAATCATACTTTTTACTTTTTATAATTTGCTTTGCAATGCTTTTCAAGTTGTTCTAAAGCAGTTACAATAACGACTTCTGTATCTGCAACTGGTAATTTTAAATAGGCAATTGCTTCTTTAAGCACCAGCAGACTATCGTTGTTAATTTTTTTACTTTCAATAGCTTCTTTAAGAATAGTGCTAGCTGTAGATAAGTTTTTAGACAAATCTTCTAAAACACTCATTTTCGGATTCTTCTCTAATTTAGAAAAAGTATCGTAGTTTTTAGCCCATTTTTCTAAGAAGGAAAGTATGTTAGCTGTATTTAACCTGTTTTGTACTTTTAGAAAGTTTGTTACTTTTTTATTAAAGATATTAGCATCTAGGGCATCAGCAGTACAAGCATCAGCAAATAAGCTGAATGAAGAATAGGTTTTGTATTCTATACCATCTTTATTTCTTGCGTAAATTTTTAAAGGCTCGCAAATTTTAACCAAATCTTCTAAAGAAGAAATGTCTTGATTATGACTAATACTTCTTAAAATAACATCTCTATTTTTAATATGAGTTAGCCCTAATTCTTCTAATTGATAAGAGATTACAGAAAGGCGTTTTTTCATATTATGTATGTCTTTCACATCTTTTGTAGACCAAAGGCGCTCTGCAATTGCAGCAGTTCTAGGCCAAATTCTAGAATCTATAGTTTGTGGTGTAACAAGCTCGCTCCACATTGTAGCTTCACCACCTAAAATTTTAGAAAGTTCTTCTTTACTTAATTTAATATCACCAATAGGATCTACTGCATAATGATGTTCAACAGACAACATTCTATCTATGTAAAAGCCGTTTGAAAGTACTGTTTGATAGCCTTTTTTTGCAGCCTCAATTAAAGAGCCGCCATTTGCAACACCTTCATTTTCTCCACGCCAAGAATGTATAACTGCTGTGGTTGGCATGTTAGGGGTTAAAATTTCATCCCAACCCATTAATTTTTTACCTAGTTTATTTAGAATTTTTTCTAATCGGATGTTAAAATGAGTTTGTAGTTCGTGGTTGTTTTTAAGTTGATGTTTTTCTTTAAACTTTTTAATTTCTTCATTTTCACTCCAATGTTTTCCTTCATTTTCATCACCACCAATATGAAAATATTCATCAGGAAATAGGGGTGTAATTTCTGTAAATAAATTTTCTAAAAATGTATAAGTAATTTCTTTTGAAGGATCTAAAGTTGGGTCAAAAACACCAGCAAAACGCTCTATAGAATAGGTGTAGTTGTCTTTACTGCCTAACTCAGGGTATGCTGTTAAAATTGCAGATGCATGTCCAGGTACATCAATTTCTGGTATTACTCTAATTCCTAAATTGTTGGCAAAAGCGACAACATCTTTAATTTGATTTTGGGTATAAAAAAGACCATCAGAAGCAAACTCTTGTAATTTTGGATATACCTTAGATTCTATTCTAAATCCTTGATCGTCTGTTAAATGCCAGTGAAATACATTCATTTTAACAGAAGCCATAGCCTCTAAATTTCTTTTAATTACAGCTATAGGCTGAAAATGCCTAGAAACATCTATCATTAACCCTCTCCATACAAATCTTGGAGCATCATTAATGGTTACATTTGGAAAATAATATGTTTTTTTGTTGAATTGTGTAAGCTGTAATAAGGTTTCTAAACCTCTTAAAATTCCAACATCAGATTTTGCAGTTATATCTATTTTAGATTTAGATATTTCTAAAACATAACTTTCGTCTGTGTTTAAGTTTAACGCACTTGCAGTATCATAAATTAAATTAATATTTCCTTTTTGATTGTAAACAGGAAAGCCTTTATCTAAAAAAACACCAGTTCTGTGAGCCAACCTTCTTAAAAAACGAACAGCAGCTTTATCAACTCGTTCAGATTTTTTTGAATTTATAGCAATGGTTAAATTTTGATCTATTGTAAATTGGTCTGAGTACTCAGTAATTTCTTTAGGCCAAGGCATTAAATCGTATTTGTTTGAGAGCACATCTTGCGCCTGAACAAACAGATTTGAACACTGTACAATTAAAAGAATAATGATAAATTTTTTCATATGATTGTTGCTGAACTTAATTTTAATTGAAATCAAGTTCACTTTTTATGTAATTTTTTGGTGATGGTCTAAAAGTGCATTTGCAGTTTTAGATAATTATCAGAATGTAATTGCTCTTAATTCAATGATTTAATAATTCAACAATTCAAAAACTGAACAAGAACAAAAACATCTGATTTTTATTTAAAAATGATAACGTTTAAAAGCTTCTATAGCAGCATAATCTGCCAAGCCTAGTTCGTTATATTTTTTGGCTGTTAATCTATTTCTATCTTCTGCACGAACCCAAAATTCTCTAGAATCGCTTCCTTGAAACATCACTCCATCTTTTTGTGATTGATGAAAAAATATGGCATGCCGTTTTCTAAGTACTTGATCTGGACTCATAGGCACAGCCATATCAATTTGATAAGATTCCCATTCGTGCCAAGCACCTTTGTATAACCAAACCCAACAATCGTTCATATATGTCTGGTGCTTTAGCACGTTTAGGGATTCAAAAATAGCATCTAAACATACCTTGTGTGTGCCATGAGGATCTGCCAAATCTCCTGCAGCATAAATTTGATGAGGTTTTATATCATCAATTAAATTACACATGATATTAATATCTTGTTCTGAGATATTTTTCTTTTTAATAGTACCAGTTTCGTAAAAAGGAAGATCTAAAAAATGTACATTTTTATCTTCTAAGCCTAAATACCTGGTAGCAGCCAAAGATTCGCTTCTTCTTATAAAGCCTTTTAAATTTCTAACTTCTTCAGAATCGATATCATTTTCTGTTTTAATTTTTAGAAATTTAATAATGCTCTGTGTCTCTTTACAATCTGGGCAAAGAGTTTGTGTTACTTCCGCAAACTTTAAAGCTTCTTCATCTGAAACTGCAATATTACCAGAGGTTTGGTAGGCAACATGTACTTCATGACCTTGAGTTACTAATCGATCAAAAGTACCTCCCATAGATATTACATCATCATCTGGATGAGGACTAAAAATAATTACTCGTTTTTTAGGTATACTAGCACGTTCTGGTCTTTTAGAATCGTCTGCATTTGGTTTTCCTCCTGGCCAACCTGTAATGGTATTTTGTAGCTTGTTAAACATCTTAATATTTAAATTGTAAGATGTACCTTCTTCTGTTAGAAGGCCAGACATACCATAATCATTATAATCTTTGTCTGTTAATTTTAAAATAGATTTATTTAAAAGTTCTGCTAACCAAAGCACAGCTTTCATTTTTAAAGCATCATTCCAAACACAAGATGTTACTAACCAAGGTGTTTTTACACGAGTTAATTCGGATGAAGCACCTTCATCTATAATAAAGGTTGTATTGTTATGATTTTGAAGGTAAGTTGCAGGCACTTCTGAGGTAATTTCACCTTCTATAGTTTCTTTTAAAATTTTTGCTTTGTTAGAACCCCAACCTAATAAAACAATTCTTTTTGCTGCAAGTACAGTACCTATACCCATAGTTATTGCTTTTCTTGGCACATTATCTATACCTAAAAAAGCAGGTGCTGCATCTACACGTGTAATATGATCTAAAGTAATACTTCTTGTACCAGAATTTAAATGAGAACCTGGTTCATTAAAACCAATATGACCTGTTCTACCAATACCTAATAGTTGAAAATCTAACCCTCCAAAAGCCTTAATTTTCATTTCGTAATCTATGCAAGATTGGTATAAATCTTCTGTACTTACATTACCATCTGGAATGTTAATGTTTTCTGGTAGAATATCTATATGATTAAAAAGGTGTTCATGCATGAAATAAAAATAACTTTGAATGTTACTTTTATCCATAGGATAATATTCGTCTAGGTTAAAGGTGATAACGTTAGCAAAGCTTAAGCTTTCTTCATTATGCATTCTTATTAACTCTTCATACACCTTAATTGGTGATGAACCAGTAGCTAAACCAAGAACACAAGGTTTGTTTTTACTTTGCTTGGCTCTTATTAAATTGGCTATTTCTTGCGCTACAAGAATAGATGCTTTGTCAGAACTTTCGAAAATAATATTGTGTATTTTTTCGAAACGAGTTTCCTCAAATTTTCCTGCAGGAGTGTAAGCTATACTTTTACAATCTGTAACTTTCACAATAATTCTATTTTATAGGTAATACGTTTTTAATAAAAGCAAACGAAAAACGTTGTCCTCCGTTTGCTAAATCAATAAAGACAAATTATAATTGTTTTAGTTTCTATCCCACCAAATTGCAGTGGTCATTTCATCTGGTCCTTGAGCAGTAATTGCAGCATTTACATTATCTGCATTAGAAACTGCTTCTGTACTTGAATATGGTAACCTTTTAGGAATAGCGCCATTATTAGGTTGTGTAACCCAAAAGTTAGTGTTGTCTGTTAAATCTGGAATTAAGTTGGTTCTTCTAACAAGAGCCCATGCTTCATAACCATTCATTAAAGAATTTAACCATCTTTGGTTCCAGATCATTTTAAGTTGATCTTCATTAGAACCAGATAAATTTGCAATAGGTTCGTTAGTAATAAAGTCTGCTGCATCAGCAGCATTTACTTGCCAAAAATTCATACTGGCTCTAATTCCTTCTTGGTATAAAGTATTTGCATTACCTCCATAACCAAGCATTGCTGCTTCTGCCTGTAAGAAATAAGACTCACTTGCAGATAATACTTTTACAGGGACAATGTCTGCTACTTCAGTAGTAGAATTCCCTATAATTAATGATGAAGGTGTTACCAATTCATCTCTGGCAATTTGAGTTCTTGAACCAATAGCTGAACCTTGGTAAGCGTTACCAACAGCAGATGGTACTGCTACTTTTTCTAACCTTGGATCATTATTGTTATCCATTAAATCTAGATACCTTTTTGCGATGGTAAACTTGGAACCAATACCACCAAAACCATGATACACATCTTCAAAACCACCATCTAAGAATGATAAAATTAAAGCAGATTCTGAACGCTTTAAAAGAGCTTGATTGGTTTCGTCAATTAAAGGGCTTGCTAAGCATTCTGAAATTACTTGATCTATATAAGCCTGATCTCCATCAGCAATAAATGCATCTCTACCTCTTAATGCCATTCTTAATCTTAAAGTATTGGCAAAGGTTTTCCATTTTTGAGGGTCTCCTTGATACACATAATCTCCTTCTGCACCTGCAATGATTGTAGTAGAACTACCAATTGCATCAATTTGAACCTTTAAATCATCTATGATACCTTTATAGATTGATGATTGAGAATCGTAAGTTGGTTTAGGGTTTTCTAAGATTAATTCTGCACCAATAACATCGCTGTAAGGAATATCTCCATAAATGTCTGTCATTTTTTGAAAAAACCAAGACATCATAATTTTAGAAACTGCTACACCATTAACATCGTTAGTTTCTGTGTAGGTTTTTAAAAGATTTCTGCTACTTAGAGTAACCTTTTTATATGAGTTGTCAAAAATTGCATTTGTCCAACCTTGGTTGTTTTGAAAAGCATCTGCACCAAACCAAGCACCAGCGTAATTGTAACTAAATTGGTTCGCAAACTGACTTGAGTAAATTAAATTACCTCTCCAAGTAAGAAACCTTGGTTCTGCAAATTCATAATACTGAACAGCAGCCATTATACCTTGTACAGGTGCTTCTGTTGGGTTATAAGGGTCTGTGTTGATTTCTTCAAAACCATCTGTACAACCCAAAAAAAGTGTTGATGCTATAAAACTAATAGCTATAAATTTTAATATTTTCATCTTTTTATTAGTTTAGAATGATACATTTAATTTGATTCCATGACTAGATGTTGATGGGAATCCAAAATATTCAACACCACTAAAGCTATTATTAAACCCAGTTTCTGGATCAAAATTTGCTGTGTTTTTATGTAAGATTGCTAAATTTCTACCAAAATAACTTAACGATAATCTAGAAATATTTAGTTTGTCTAACACTGTGTTAGGGAAGTTGTAACTAATAGATAACTCTCTTAGTTTTACAAAACTTGCATCTTGTACCCAACGTTCTGAAATTTGTCCTAAACGTCCCCAGTATTCTTGTGGATTTACACCTCTAGCAGCTACATCAGGATCTAAAGTTCCGTCTATAACAGCTCCATCTGGTACTAAAATTCCATTTCCTCCAGTAAAATATTCTCTACCTTCTAAAGTAATTTCATCTGTACCTGAAGTTGCACGAACCATATCTGAGAATGAGAATACATCTCCACCAAACTTAGCATCTAATAACACAGATAATGAGAAGTTTTTATAGGTAAATGTGTTTCTTAAGTTTGCTAATGCATCTGGATTTGTAGAACCTATTTTATCAATTCCACCAACCATTGGCAAACCATTAGAATCGTACATAATGTTGCCATTAGTATCTCTTTCATAAGTAGAGCCAAATAAAGACCAAAGAGGGTCTCCTAATTTACCTCCAACTTGTACAACATCATTAAATTGACGCTCTCTTACTTGAACTTCTATACCTTGAGCTAATTTTTCTATTTTACTAATGTTTTTAGAGAAGTTAACATTGGTAGTCCAGTTAAAGTCTTTGCTTTTAATAACATCTGCAGATAAGCCTAATTCAAAACCTTTATTGTTAATTAAACCAGCATTAATTACTTGCTGATTTGCACCACTTGATGGTGGTAAAGAAAGCTCTAAGATTTGATTTTTTGTATCAATATTATAGTAGGTAGCATTGAATGTTAGACGATCGTTAAAAAAACGAGTATCAAAACCAAACTCAACATTGGTAGAAATTTCTGCTACTAAGTTAGGGTTTCTTAAAGAAGCACCTGCACCTGCACCTTCTTCATTTACGCCGAAGAAATAAAATAATTGGTTGTTGTATTCTGATGAAGAAATTAAATAAGTATTCTGTAAATTATAAGGGTCTGTAGCATTACCTGTTTTTGCATAACCTGCTCTTAATTTTAAATAACTAAAAAAATTATTATCTACCAAACTTGGTATAGCATCACTAAGTACTACACTACCACCAACAGATGGGTAGAAAAACGAGGCATCATCTATAGGTAAAGTAGAAGACCAATCATTACGTGCTGTAACTTCTAAGAAGGCATAATTTTTATAGCCAAAAGTTGCAGAACCAAAAACAGAATTTGATTTACTTCTTACTAAAGACGGATTGATGTTTTTAGATTTAAAATTGTTGAAAGAAAAGAAATTGTCTTGTACAAAAGTTTCTCCTACAGTTACAATCGATTTAAAACTACTGTTAATTTGGTTTAAACCAAAGGCAGCTGTTAATGAAAAATCATCACTAAGTTCTGTATTATAGTTTAAAAGTAAATCATAACTTGTAGTTTTTGATGTAGTGTTAAACTCATCTAATTTACCATTAGGAGCAATATCAAAAGCACCTTTTTCTCTATAAATAAAAGCATTTGTGAATGATAAATCTTGAGAGGCTCTTGCATTTAATTTTAAACCTTCTAACAAGTCTATATCTAAACTAATTAAACCAATATATCTGTTAGTTTCATCTTCATTTAATAAAGTATTTGTAGCATAATATGGGTTCATGGTAAAGCTACCTGCCCAATTATTGGGTGTACCATCTGCTTTTAAGAAGTTATTAGCTAATAAACTATTAGATATATTTCTAGGCTTTGTAGAAAGGGCTTTTATAGTATTAGACTGGCCATCTGTTAGCTCTGGTCTATTTTCTCCTTTTTGTCTAGTATAATCTATTTTACCAGAAACTCTAATTTTTTCGTTAACATCAATTCCGGCTTTTAATCCAAAATTATGTCTGTTTAAAGTAGCTCCTTTTTGTATAGATTCATTTGATAAATTACCATAAGATAATTTAAAGTCTGTTCCGTTTTTTGCTTGAGATACAATAACACTATTTGTAAATGTTGTACCAGTGCTGTAGAAGTCTTTAAAGTCTCCTGGATTTGCAGAATATTCTGCAGTACCAACTCCGTCAAAACGTACTCTTTGTGTACCATCTAATCTTGGACCCCAACTACCACCATCAATAATATTATATTCTAATGTATTTGTAGCAGTATCAAATCTTCCTTGACCATATTGGTTTTGAAATTTAGGGCTAACCAATACATTATCAAAAGAAGCAGCAGAACTAACATCTACTTTTACTTTTCCAGTTTTACCAGATTTTGTAGTAATTAAGATTACCCCATTTGCACCTCTATAACCATATAATGCAGTTGCGTTACCTGATTTAAGAACAGATATTCTTTCAATATCATCTGGGTTTAAGTTAGAGAAACCATCTCCAAAATCGAACCCACCAGCAAAATCTCCTTGACCAATGTTGGTATTACTAACTACAACACCATCAATAACAATTAAGGGTTGGTTACTACCACTTAGAGAGCTAATACCTCTAATAGTAATATTTGTAGATGAGCCAGGGCCTGTTGCTCCAGATCTAATTTCTACCCCTGCAATTTTACCTCTTAAAGCTGTTGCCATATTTGGATCTGCAGCTACTGTTAAGTCTTCACTATTTACTTCTTGAACTAAATAACCCAGTTTTTTTGCTTCACGTTTTATACCAAAAGCAGTAATTACAACTTCGTCTAATTGGTCTGCATCATCTTCTAATGCTACATTAATGGTTGTTTGGTTTGCAACTGTTTTCTTTAGGCTTTTCATTCCTAAGTAAGAGTAAACTAGTACGTCTCCTACATTTGCTTTCAATGTATATTTTCCATCAAAATCAGTTTCTGTACCTACAGTTGTACCTTCTATTATAACTGTTACTCCTGGAAGTGGAATGTTATCGGTTTTAGAAGTTACAGTTCCTGAAATTTCTTTTGTTTGCGCAAAAGAAGTTTGGGCAAATAACACTAAAAAAGAAAACAAGAAAAGTAATCGTAAATTGTGTTTCATAATTTAATTATTTTATGTTTTAAGTTGAGCCAAACTATTCATTATCAAATTTGTTTTAAAAAAAAATATCTAAACAACATCTTTTTACAGACAAACAACTTTGTTTTATCTATTAGCGTTTTTCTTAAAATAATGTATTGGCAATTTTATTGTCAAATAGTAAATATATTATTAATATTGTCGCAACTTAATGCATTTTTAGCAAAAAAAACCATTTAATACAACCATTATCATATCATTTAATAAAAAACCGAGAAACGCTTTTGCAATCAAATATCACGTGATGTTTTGGTTGGGATATTTTTTATTTAATGTTTTAAGATGGGGTAGTTATTTTAACGATTATTGGTATTCTACAAAATCGAATTTAGTAGAATTTCCTATTCACATCATTTTTGTATACATCAATATTTACTACCTAATTCCTAAATTTATTTTACGAAAAAAGTATTGGACGTACATTATGTCTTTAGTGGCAATGTTAGCCTTGGTTTATTTAGTAAGAACAGGTTTAAATTATTTATTGGTTACTAAAGATATTTGGCCAGAGGCAGATAGCCCAGCTCAGTTTATGGTAGTAAATCATATTATAGCAGTTGTATTGGGTGAATTGTATGTAATTGGTTTTGTAACTGCGATTAAACTGGTTATAGATTGGTCTATAGAAAGAAGAAGAAATGAAGAGCTAGCAAAACTACAATTAAGTACAGAGCTTAAATATTTAAGAACCCAAATTCAGCCTCATTTCTTTTTTAACACGTTAAACAATTTGTATGCTTTAACCCTTAAAAAGAGCGATAATGCTCCAAGGCTGGTCATAAAATTATCTGACATGATGCAGTATATTTTGTATGATGTTAATAGTACCAAAGCCAATTTGTTGGAGGAAATAATTCATATTAATAATTATATAGATTTAGAACGCTTGCGTTTTGAAAACAGGGTAGATGCAGAAGTAGATATTACAGGAGATATAGAAGATGTAGATGTACCACCATTATTGTTTTTGTCTTTTGTAGAAAATTGCTTTAAACATGGAATGAAAGGCACAGATAAATTAGAAATAAAAATCAATTTTACCATTTTACCAACCCATTATTTAGAGTTTACAATTTCCAATACATTTAATCCAGAAATTTCTTTAAAAACAAACAACGGAATTGGCAATGAAAATGCAAAAAGACGATTAAATTTGCTCTTTTCTAATAATTATGTTTTAGAGACTCAAATTGAAGAAAATACGTACAATCTTTTTTTAAAAATCCCCATTAAATGAAAATTAAGTGTATTATAATTGATGATGAACCATTGGCAATTTCTGTGATTGAAAATCATTTAAAAAATTTTGATCATATAGAAATCGTAGAAACATTTAATAATCCATTAAATGCTTATCGTGTTTTAGAGCAAGAAAAAATAGACCTTATTTTTCTAGACATTAACATGCCAAAAATGACAGGTTTTACCTTTATAGAAAACCTAACTTACAAACCACTAATTGTAATTACAACCGCTTATAGAGAGTATGCTGTAAAAAGTTACGAACTAAATATTTTAGATTATTTAGTAAAACCAATACCATTTAATCGATTTTTAAAAACCATTAACAAAGTATATCAACAAGTATATTTAAACAACGCAAAAGCAGATGTTACTTTACAACAAGAGCCACACATCTTCTTAAAAGTAAATAAAAAGTTGATTAAAATTAACCTTAATGATATTCTTTACATAGAAAGCTTAAAAGACTACATTAAAGTTATTACTACTATAGGAGACTATGTTGTACATAAATCTTTAACTGCAATTACAGAAGAATTACCACAATCTAACTTTATACGTATTCACAGGTCTTACACCATTTCTGTAAACAAGGTAATTGCTTTAGAAGGCAATACTGTAGAAATTTCGAATAGAAAAATTCCTATTGGTAGAAACTATGTAAAACAAACTAAAGAGCGCATTTTTAATATTAATGACGATAAAGAAAAATAAGCTCACGTAAAATCAATCAATCACAATCTAAAACATATGGCTAATTCAGCACAAAAAAACAGTACACTAGTTCCAATTATAATTATTGCAGGGCTATTTTTTATCTTCGGATTTGTTACTTGGATCAATGGAGCACTTATTCCATTTATGAAAACCATAAACGAACTTACAGATGCAGAATCTTATTTAGTAGCCTCAGCTTCCTACATTTCATTTGTAGTAATGGCATTACCTGCATCATCTATCATTAATAAAATAGGATATAAAAAAGGAATGTCTTTAGGTTTAATAATTATGGCTATTGGTGCTTTGGTTTTTATACCAGCAGCAAATGCCAGAACTTATTGGATGTTTTTAACTGCTATTTTTATTCAAGGAGCAGGAATGACTTTGCTTCAAACAGCATCAAACCCATACATTACCATTTTAGGCCCAATAGAAAGTGCAGCAAAAAGAATTGCAATTATGGGTATTGCTAATAAAGTAGCAGGAGCATTGGGTTCATTTATTTTTGCAACACTTCTTCTATCTGGAATAGATGAAATTAAAGATAAATTAGCTACTGTAGATGCTATTGAAAAAGCGAGTTTATTAGATACTATGGCTGATAGTGTTATAACACCTTATATAGCTATGGCTGTTGTTCTTTTAATACTTGGTATTTTAATAAGAAAAGCACCTTTACCAAACGTAGAAGCAAAACAGACCGAAAAGTTAAAAGAAGGAGAAACTTCTAAAACAAGTGTTTTTCAATTTCCACATTTATGGTTAGGTGTGTTGGCCTTATTTGTATATGTAGGTGTAGAAGTTGTGGCTGGAGATACTATTATTTCTTATGGAAGGTCGATTGGTTTAGGAGTAAAATCTAATTCATTTACAACATATACTTTAATGGCAATGGTTGCAACTTATGCTTTAGGGGTTATTTTAATTCCTAAATATATTAGCCAAACTTTTGCATTAAAGGCAAGTGCAATTTTAGGTATTGTTTTATCATTTTGTATTGTATTTACTACTGGTTTTACATCAGTATTATTTGTTGCAGCTCTTGGTATTGCAAATGCCTTGGTTTGGCCAGCAATTTGGCCTTTGGCACTAACAGGTATGGGTAAATTTACCAAAACAGCATCAGCACTTTTAATTATGGCAATTTCTGGTGGCGCAATTATTCCGCCTTTATATGGTGCACTTGTAGATAATAAGAAAGAAAGTTTAATAGTGGATGGGGCAAATGAAGTTTCAGCAATGGCAGAAGCAGCCTCTTTTGGTTATTGGATTTTGTTGCCTTGTTATTTAATTATTTTCTACTACGCTTTTTGGGGTCATAAAGTTGGTTTAAAAAAGGTGCAATCTTAAAATTTTAAAAACTCGATTCAATTCTTTTTCAGATTAAAGGATTACTTGTATTTTTAGAGAAAAGTTTGCTAGGCAAACACAATTATATAAAACTCTTTAAAAGTATACTGTGTTTAAAATTAATGTTTTAAAAGAAAAGGAAAATACTGTTGTAGAACTGTCTAATAAAGACAAAACAGCTATTGCAAAAATTGGTTTAAATGAAGGTGCAAGGTTGGTTGATTTAACGTTAAACAACAAAACTGTAATTGAAGAGCAAACCAATTTTGACTATAAAAACTCATATGCTTCAGCAGTTTTATTTCCGTTTGCAGGTAGAATAGAAAATGGTGCTTATCAATTTAAGTTTGATGATTATCAGCTAGATTGTAATGATAAAAACAATGCAATTCATGGCTTAGTTTACAACAAAACCTTTGAAATTTTTGAACCTGAAGAACATCAAGATAATTGTTCTGTTACCTTTAATTATTATGAGAAAAACCCTGTAGATGGCTTTCCTTTCACTTATTTTTTATCGGTTACTTACACTTTATTTGAGTCGCATTTAAACACAAGAGTTACTATCAAAAATATAGATGATAAAGCTTTTCCTTTTACTTTAGGATGGCATCCTTATTTTAAAGTTACCAATTTTCAGGAAAGCTTTTTAGCACTTTCTTGTTATAAAAAAGCAGTCTTCAATGAAAATATGGTGGCTGAAAAGTTAGCTGATTATAATTTTGATGGTGAAATTGCATTAAAAGATGCACGCTTAGATGACTGTTTTATACTAAAACATAATAAGGCTATTTTAAAAACGCCTGATTATCATTTAAAAATTACCTCAGATGCTAGTAAGAATTACTATCAAGTTTTTACGCCAAAAAAACTCCCATTAATTGCTATAGAGCCATTAACAGGAGTTGCTAACAATTTTAATAATAACATAGGACTTCAAGTATTAGAACCAGAAGCTACCTATGTTCAAAATTGGGATTTAGAGCTTGTTGATTAAGTTATTATTTTCAAGTTATTGAAACATGTAAAATTTCTTAGTACACCTTGCCAAACTTTCTCTTTTCTTAAAGTCGAAACCAAGTGTAATCATATGTGAACCTACATTAAAACTTTGTGTATTATTTATGTTAATTCCAAAGCCATAAGACGCATACAAATTACCCGATTTTATACCTACTAAAGGCGCAAAAGTGTTTGGATTAAACAATTGGTCATTTAAAAAATTATAGGTGAAACCAGCCCAAATATAACCACTTGCTGTTCTTTTTCTAATTTTTAAATTTAAATCGGTTCTCGATCTTTGATCACCTTCTAAATACTCAACTAGAATAGAAGGTTCAAATTCATAATCACCATAAAAACGAGTAAAAATATAGTAATTGTAGAGTGAATATCGTCTTAAAATAATTGGTTCTCCATTAGAGAAAAATCGGTCTTTTTTGTCTAAAATATTAGATACGTTAAAACTCACTCCATAATCATTATATCGATATAAAAAACTTACATCAAAATTAGAGGTATTAAAGTTTAAGGTGTTTCCTAAGCCTGCATCTAAATCTTCAAAGCTATTTGCATTAATGTTAAACATCACTAAACTATAAGTAAAACCAAAGGAGAAAAAGCTTTGGTTTACATCACTCAAAATTAAATGACTTGCAAAAGTGGCCTTAAAACCTTGTTGTGAGGTGTTACCATTTGCATCTTTAAAGATGGTTAAGCCACCTCCAAATCTATCTGCAAGTCTACTTTCTATAGAGAGAGATTGGGTTTCTGGGGCGTTTTTAATACCTACCCATTGTGATAATCCATTTAATCTAAATCGTAATCCAGAGCCAATACCAACATAAGCTGGTGTTATGGCAAAAGGATTGTCTCCTAAATAATTTAAGTATTGAGGTAGATTTACTTCTTGAGCATTAATATTTGCGCTAAAAAGTAAGGTAAGCAGTAGAATATATATTTTTCTCATTTTTTTATCTGTATAAAGTAAAGTTGCCCATTAATCTTCTTCTCATTCCTGGTTTTTGATCGTAATAAATTACATACCAATAATCACCTGATGGAAGTGGTTTGTTGTTGTATAAACCATCCCAACAATTGTTTACGCCTTTAAAAGTTTTAAGTAATCTGCTGTATCTATCATAAATTAAAACTTCTATGTTATGATAGTCTTTAACTTTTGTAGGATACCAGCAATCGTGTTTTCCATTTCCATTTGGTGTAAAGAAATTCGGAATTTCGATATCTATAAACTCACCCAAAATAGCAATGTATTCTACACAACCTCTGCTGTCTTTTACAGCAATATTGTAAATTCTGGTTTCAGTAATTATAAAGGTGTTTTCTGCCGTAAACGAACCATTATCTATACTGTAAGTATAAGGAGGTACACCACCTGAAGCATTAGCAATTAGTTTATTTATTTCTGAGGTATCTATTTCTAAAATTAACTCAGGATTCTCTTTAATTGAAATAGTTTCACTTGTAGAACAACCGTTTTTATGAGTAGCTGTAATAGTATAATTACCAGGAACTAACTCTATAAAAATACCTTCTTGCTGAGGATTTGTACCATTTATGGTATAGGTTACATCACCTTCATATAAATCATCTACTAAAGCAAAAACTGTAGCATTATTATTACAAGTATATTCAGGAGATAAAACCAAGTCTAGGTTAACACTAGATTCTAAATCTACAGAGAAATTGGTGGTACAATTATTAGCATCAACCACAGTGATTTGATAGGTTTTACCACCTTCTAAATCAGAATATGCAAACTGATTTTCTACAAAAGCACCATTATCTAACTTTACATTATAAGGAGCAGTACCACCTTCAATTTCAATTTCGAAACCACCATCACTTTCTCCAACACATGTGGCTTGCTGAATATCTTTTACACTTACCTTAAGTTCATCTACTTCATCAATAGTTACTTCTGTAGAATTAACTTCACAGTTCAACTCATCTTTAATTGTAACTTGATAAGTGCCAGGACTTAGGTTAGCAAAAGTATTATCAGTCTGAAAGTTTGTACCATCTATACTATAACTAACTACTCCTCGTCCACCTGAAGAGGTAACTACAATACTACCATTGTTTCCCCCAAAACAAAGTATATTTTCTGATGTAACCTCTTCTATTGTAAGTGGATTAGGATTATTAATTATAACTTGTTCAGACACTTCACAACCATTTTCATGAACCGCTGTTATTGTATAGCTACCAGTAGCCAAATCACTAAAAATACCTGACGTTTGTAAAGCACCATTGTTGATAGAATATTGCACTTTATTCGCTTCTGTGGCATTAACAGTAGCTTCTATTTCAGACAGGTAATTAAGACAGTTTAAAGTAGTGTTTGTAGTTAAGTTTAATGATACTCCAGCTTCTATATCTACAGAAAAATTGGTAGTACAATTGTTAGCATCAACTACAGTGATTTGATAGGTTTTACCACCTTCTAAATCAGAAAATATAAACTGATTTTCTATAAAAGCACCATTGTCTAATTTTACATTATAAGGAGCAGTACCACCTTCAATTTCAATTTCAAAACCAGCATCACTTTCTCCAAAACAAGTAGCATGCTGAACGTCTTTTAAGCTTACTTTCAGCTCTTCTACTTCATCAATAACTACAGCAGTAGAAACAACTTGACAATCTAACTCATCTTTTATGGTAACTTGATAAGTGCCTTTACTTAGGTTTGTAAACGTATTATCAGTTTGAAAGTTAACGCCATCTATACTATAACTAACCACTCCTTGTCCACCTGAAGAGGTAACTACAATACTACCATTGTTTCCCCCAAAACAAAGTATATCTTGTGTTGAAACCCCTTCTATTGTAAGTGGATTAGGATTATTAATTATAACTTGTTCAGACACTTCACAACCATTTTCATGAACCGCTGTTATTGTATAGCTACCACTAGCCAAATCACTAAAAATACCCGACGTTTGTAAAGCACCATTATTGATAGAATATTGCACTTTGCTTGATGCAGATGCATTTACAGAAGCCTCAATTGTAGATAGGTAATTGGTACAACTTAAGGTTGTGTTGCTAGTTAAATTAACCTCTACAGCCTCCTCTAAAGGCACTACAAGAAAATCTTCACATCCTTTAGCATCTTCTATAAAAATTACATAGGTTTTACCACCTTCTAAATTGCTAAATGAAAGCTGATTTTCTACAAAAGCGGCTCCGTTTAAACTTGTTTTATAAGGAGGATTTCCACCTGTAATTTCTAAATCGAAAGCAGCATTTTTACTACCTAAACATAATTCTTGTTGAACATTTATTGCATTTGATGTTAATTGGTCTGGTTCTGTAATTTCTACAGTTTCACTTACAAAACAACCACTTTCATCTTGTACAGTAACATTGTAAATGCCTGCTGGTAAATTATTAAATACGTTTATAGATTCATACTTAACTTGATCTATACTGTACACTAAGTCTCCTGTTCCACCAGTTGCATTAATTACAATACTACCATCTAAATTACCAAAACAGCTTATGTTAGAAACTACAACTGGAGTTTGTATTTCTAAAGCTACAGGTTCTGTTATAGTGTAACTTACTGTAGTAAATACACAATCTTCACTATATACTTTAATTTTATAAGTACCAGATGATAAACCACTAAAAGTATCCTCATCTTGCCTGTTTCTAAGTATTACATCTGCATCACTCAATAGTTCATATTGATAGTTTCCAAAACCACCACTGGCAATTGCCGATATTACAGCTCCTGTTTCTGCAGCACAACTTACATTAGCTGCACTTGTATCTAAGATTGCAGTTAACGGATTTAAAGCATCGATTTCTACAATTGCAGAAGCTTCAGAGATACAGCCATTGTCATCTTTTGCATAAAATTGATGCGTACCCACTGCAACTTCAAAAATTGGAGAATTGGTAAAAGAAATTCCGTCTTTACTATACGTATAGTTTCCAGAACCTCCACTTGCACTCAAGGTAACTTCAGATAAATTAGAAGAACAAGTAATAGCTGTTGTAATATTTGCAGTAACTAAAACAGCATCAGGATTATCAATGACTACATTGTAAGTCTTTGAACACGAATATTCATCTGAAATAACAATAGTATAATTACCAGCAGTTAAATTATCGAAAACATTGCTTTCTTGTTTAACACTTAAAATGCCACTATCTTTTTGAATTTGATAATAGTATTTTACAGGATTGCCTTGACCACCTGCTACATTTGATAGTGTAATTGCGCCATCTTTTTCATCAAAACAAACCAAATCTGCAACAGTAATATCTGCTGTAATTTCTAACGGATTTTCTAATGTAAAAGATTTATCTACAACACAATTAAATTTATCTTTTACAAAAATAATATAATCTTCTGCAGCTAAATTATCTATTAAATTGTTGGTAGAGAAGCTTTGTATAATAGTACCACTAGCTGTTGCTAATTGGTATTCATATTCTTGCCAACCACCAAAAGCATCAATTAATAAGGTTCCACTATTTGCAGAAACACAGGTTATAGGTGTTGTAATAAAGTCAAAATCTAATGCTTCTGCAGGGCCTTCTATAGAAAAAGGTGCTGATTCTACATCACAAAAAGGGCTATCTAATTGTGTTATTTTTATATAATACTCGCCTTCTGTTAAATTATTAATTATAGTTTCACCTGAACCAGAACCTACAAATGTTGTTGGTAAATTGGTGATTTTATCAAATAAAATATAATCGTAATTTCCTGAATAAATGGTTGTACTAGAAAACTGAAAGGACACACTACCAGTTGCACTATTTGCACAACTTAAATCGTTATTTTTTTGAACAATTATGTCAAATTCATTTACGTTTTCTATGGTATAGTTGGTTTCTAGGTAACAATTAGTGTCTAAATTAAGTACTCTAATTGTATAACTACCTTCTGCGATATCTGTAAAAATTCCAGTAGTATTTGTTTCTGTAAAACCAGTGTTGTTTGAAATTGTATAAGATTTGTTTGCACCACTAACTTCTGTATTTGTGGTTACAGAAATAGAAGCACCTGTTTTACAATCTGCGCTTACATCTTCTGTGATAAAAATATCGGTTAAAGCAAAAAATTCATTTACAGTGGTTTGAATGGAAGCAGAACAACCTTCATCATCGTAAATAACTATAGTAAAATTGCCACCATTTGTATCGCTTAAAATATAAGTATCATTATTACCTGTTTGTACAATTTCATCATCTGCAGTAGTTGCTGTACCCTTATTGTTAATGAAATCTATTTGTGTATAATTACCACTACCACCCATAATCAAAGCAGTATCTATTGTTATGCTTGCGTTGTTGTAAGTATTTCCTGTAGTACAAGAAAAATCGGTAATAGTTGGTGTAGGAATTTGAATAGGATCAAATTCATTTACAGTAACATTTGCCTCTACAATTGTACAATTGTTATTACCAAGTGCTGTAATTGTATAAGTACCTGGAGCAACATTTATAAAACTGTTAGTGGTTGCATCGAAACTACCAGAAACTGGCGATATTGAATACGTATAGTCTAAACTAGAGTTGCTATTTTGCAATGCAATGGTACCAGAATTAGTGCCAGAACAGGTGCTATTATCTACACTGAATGTAAAGGTAGGATCTTCTTTTGATAAAACTTCTACAGTGATGCTTTTACTACAATTGGTCGCTAAATCAAATACGGTAATTGTATACACACCTGCATCTGATAATTGAATAGTTTCAGTGGCAGAAGCTAAGGTAGTTCTAGAAATTATACTTGTGCTAGCACTATTTACAACTTCATATTCGTAATTATTAGAACCTTGTAATACATTTATTTCTACGCTAGCGTCTGCATTTAGAGTACAATCTAAATTTTTAGTAATAGTCGCCTCAAAGTTTAGAGGAGGATAAATAATAACATTTTCTGGCAGACTTAAACAACCATTGCTATCCATAACAATAGCTGTATAATTACCAGCAGCTAAATCGTAAAAATTGGCATCTGATTGAAAAGTTACGCCATTATCAATCGAATAAAAATATGGAGCCAATCCTTTAGAAGCATTTATTATAATGCTATTATTTAGTGTACATAAATTACTTGTTATGTTTTGTATTTCTGGTTTTTCGCTAATGTTAATGAGAACGTTACCTAAATCTTTTAAACAAGAAAACTCATCAGAAACAGCCACATTTATGGTTGATGCAATTGTAGCATCAACTAAATTATTTACATCTATTTCTACAGCTCTATCCTGAGTTGTAATTGGGTTGATGAAATTGGTACTTGTTAAGGTGAATGTATAATCACCAAATCCGCCAGAAATGGCATCAATATTTACAATACCTGGTTGGTTACAAGTAATATCTCTTAAAACTGATATTGAACCATTTATTTCTGCACCTCTATTAATTCTTGCATTTCTGCTTCCCCAAGAACAAGCATTATTTGTAATTACCAAATAGAAATTACCTGCAGGCAAATTAGAAACTACAATATCATTTAAATTACTTTGAGAACCATTTCTGACAGGTAAATTGGTATCAACATCAAACAATTGCCAATTTAAAGTGCCTGATAAATTATTACTAGGATCGTTAATGGTAAATGTTAATTCACCAGTATCTGAAGTTGCACAAGCCTCTTGAGTAACGTTTGCTGCTATTTCTACTTCTGGTGTAAATGAGTCGTAAATATCTACACTATTTTCTTTAATACAACCAGTTGCATCTTTTACATAAAAGTAATATCCTAAACCAGGAGTTAAGTTTTCAAAAACATAAGTTGTACCATTTACAATAGTTGGAGACACCCAATTGCTAGTAGAATTTACAGCAAATTCGTAAGGAGCAACACCATCTTGAGCTTCTACAGTAACTTGGAAACCATCTTTACAATCTCCTGTAGCTGAAGAGCTAACAATTAAATTAGATACATGAAATGGCATTCTAAAATTATCTAAAACTTTTATACACCTAACAGTTACTCCATCTGTTTCTAATAATCGCAACACAGGTGTAAATACTGTACCTGAGCTTATGCTCATAAATGTGTTGTTATTAGACCAAGTTGTACCATTATCAATAGAATATTCTAAAGTATAAGGAGCATAACTGTTTGAGGTAATAAATTCTATTCCAAATTGATTTAAATCTGTAACTCCACAAGTTGGTAGAATAGGATTGATAGTTGCAGTTAATTCAACAGGATTTTCTATAAGCGAACTAATTGTTTTTGTACAATTATTGGCATCAGTAATTGTAATGGTATAAGTATCTGCATCTAAATTATAATACTCTTTTGTTGTATTGTAAATGTTAGTAGAGGTTTCTGTAAACCCTAAGGTATTTGAAACATTAATAGTATATGGTGTAAGACCTCCAGAAAAATCTAAAGTTAAATTACCTTTTTCATCAAAACATTTTGGCTGAATTACAGAAGCTGTAATATCAACATCTGCAGCTTTATTTATAGTTACAGTATCTACATATTCGCAATAATTTGTAGCTCCATTATTGTCTCTTACATATACTTTATAATCGCCAGCAGTTGTAATATTTTGACTACTATTTGCGCTAAAATCGGCATTGGTAATTGTAGCAGTTGAACTAATAAAGGCATACACATAATTGCTATCACCACCTGTTGCAGTTATGTTTATTGAACCAGGATTACAACCAATATCTGCAGTAACAATACTAGCATTTAATTGATTGTTTAAAACAATGTTTTGTTCTAAAACTTCACATGAAAATCCGTCTTTTACTTCTACAGTATACGTATTTGGTTGAAGATTTGTAAAGGTAAAAGTGTTTGTATTTGCAGTACTTGGTGATTGCCAAGGACCATTATTTAAACGGAAAACGTAATTGTCATTACCTTGAGTAACATCAATTTTAATTTCACCATTTGTACCATTAAAACAACTAGTTACAGTGGTATCTATTAATAACGATTTTGCAGGATTTACAGTAATAGAAGCACCCATTGCTGTTTCACAACCTTTGCTATCTCTAGCTTTAATGGTGTAATTACCAGCAACAACACTCGTAAAGTCATCTACCCAAGTTGCTCCATTATCTATTGAATATTGATAAGGAGGATTACCACCAGTTGCATTTACATCTAAAGCTGCAGTTGCATTTGTACAGGTAATTTCTTGAGCTATACTTGCTGTAACTTGCAATTCATTAGGTTCAGAAATGGTAACATTTCCTAAATCTAGGGTACAACTATCAGATTGTACACGCAGGCTATAATCACCTTTATCTAGGTTGTTAATGGTTAATTGAGATGAACTTGCAGTAACCCAAGAACCACCATTTAAAGAAAATTCAAAAGAAGAATTGTAGTTGCTAGCTTCTATTGTAATACTTCCATTTGCTTCACCAAAACAAGAAATATCTGTTGAGTTGGCTACAAAACTGCTAAATCCTTGATTTGGTAAAACAGTTACTTGAACTTCTTCTAAACACTCACTACCTATGTTTACAGAAATGGTATGATTCCCTTCTGGAACATCAGCAAAAATATTTGAATTCGTAAACGGATTTCCATCTAAACTATACAAATAACCAGTTGTGTTTGGTAAAATTTCTATGGTAGCATTTCCTGTACAGCTGTAACTTAAATTGGTAGTAAAAATAGGTGCTGTAGGTAAAGGATCTATGATAATATCATTAAGAGCCAAAGTACAATCGTTAGCATCTTTTATAGTGGGTGTATAAGTGCCTTCTTTTAAGTTTGGAAAACTAGTTTCCTCAAAGAAATTAACACCATCTATACTATAAGTATATGGAGTATTACCTCCAGAAACCGAATCAAAAGTTATGGTTGCATCTGTATTACAAGTGTAATTTTGGGTGATTGATGCATTACCAGTAATTTTTGCAGCTTCAGTAATAACAATATCTTTGGTGTAATTACAAGTATCTAAAGCTTTAGTTGCTCTTATTAAAACCTTATAGTTACCAGCATTTAAATTGTTAAATAAATTTTCTGTTTGATAATTTGTGCCATTATCTATACTATAATTTAAGGTATAGTTATTTACATCTTGATCTGGAGTAATAGAAAAACTTCCATTCTGATTTCCATTACAAGTAACATTTTGAATTGATTCAGAAAAAGTAAAAGCTGGTTCTGCTATCACTTCAGTAGGATTAGAAAACGTGAAACAATTGTTACCATCTACAATTACAAATTGATATACACCTTCATCTCCTGGAGCTATTTCTAAATAACTATCTGTAAAGAATTCAATGATTGGAATGGTTGTAGGGTTTGCATACAATTCTACACCATCTATAGACCAAATTGCATAATTATAAATTGGGGTACCACCTGTAGTTGTTAAATCTATTCTACCATTTGTACAACTAATATTTTTGGTAGTAACAGCTGTTAATGCTAGTGGTTCTGGTTTTGTAATGGTTACATCACCCTCAAAAGAACAATTGTTAGGAGCAGTAACTTTAACAGTATAAACACCAGCTTCAGATACAACAAAGGTATGATCGTTGTCTATTTTTGGTGATGTTTCAGATAATAGTTGCCCCTCTTTAAATATCTGATACACATACTCACCATCTACATTATTTACTTGAACTCTAATGGTACCATCAGAATCTGAACACTGAATTTGGTCTACAATTAAATCTACTTCTATGTTTTTTTCAAAGACATCAATTGCAGGTAATTCATAAACACAAGAAGTTGCAGAACCACCTTTTTTTCTAACGAATACTGTGTAAGTTCCAGCTGCAGTAATATCAAAAGAATTACTGTCTTGAAAAGTATTGATATCGTTTGTTAAACTAAATTGATAATTACCAGGAATATTATTGATGGTTATATTACCAATGTTACCACAAATTAAATCTGTTTTATCTACTAAAGGATCTAAAGTTGCTTGAAAAACATCAAAATAATAACGCTTAAAACAACCACCTTGAGCTCTAATTTCTACCCTATATTTTCCTGGTTCGTTTGCATTGTAATCGTTACCAGTTTTAACAGTGTTCCAAGTACAAGAGTTGCTCGTATTTGGACAATCTGCACTGCTATCATCTATACAAGAATTTTCATCTAACTTTTGCCATAAAATGGTATTTGAGTTGTAAATATTTGTTTTAATAAGTTTACTGCTTTCTGTACCACATAAATAAATTTCTGATAGCTCAGAACCGTCATCTGAACATACTTTTACTTCGTCTGCAAAGTCAATAACTGGGTTTGGTTGCGTAATAAATGATACTACATTTATAATTTCTTGACTGCTAATACACCCTACAGGTGCAACTTTATCTACGGTATATCTTCCAACTTTATCTACTGTAATGGTTTGTGTATTTCCAATAACATCTCCATTTGCATTTTTCCAAGTGTAAGATAAAAATCCTGCTCCAGCAGTTAAATCTACAGTGTCTGTACAAAGTACTTCTTCTCTTTCATATGTACATTGATCTACATCTGCTAAGAAATTAGATGGCCCTTCATAACCTCTATTACAAGCATCTACTCCAAAATAACTTGGTGTGTTGTTTGTGGTTACACCATTTATTTCTCCTGTGAAATTTACAAACGCTTGATTTTGAATGATGTTAGAACAAACGTCTCTTAACTCATTACAAGATTCTACTACTTTTACTTTTAACCTGATATTATAAGTTGGGTCACCTAGCTCTACTAAATCGTCTGGAATTGTAAATACAAGTTCACCTCTAAATTCATTGGCTACTGTTGGTGCTTGGTAGGTGTAAGTTACTCCTAAAGGCATTATAAGTTCGGTTTCGAACAAGTCAACATTTTTAGGTAACCTGTCTATGATTGTAGTATTTGTAGCATTGTCATTACCCTTATTTCTAAATGCGATATTGTACCAAATTTCGTTTCCTAAATTAACTTCACCCCCAGAAATATCATTACCATTTGTATCCTCTATGGTTTTTACGAGTTCAATGTCTGGCTCTATAATTTCTACACTCATGGCATTTAGAAATACCCAATAACCATCTCCACTAGTGGTTAATTTTATATCTGCATCTGTTTGATCGTTTGCAATAAGTTGATTGTTTACATTGTTCAGATTAAAAATATCAGCATCAAAACCTAAAGTGTTTTCACTACTTGGACTTCTATTGGCCAAGAATTGATCATTAACTGTAATAGAACCGTTAAAAAAGTTAGTTGCAGGGTTTGTGTTTGGTGTAGAAAGGGTTTGAAAAGTTCCGTTAATGTCTTTCATTTGAAAACGATCTCCCTTAATAGATTTATCACCTTCTAAAGCAGCTACCAACATTTTTGCTCTTACAGGCCCATTAGGAATTGTTTTAAAACCAGAATATGAAACCTCTGCATTTACAGAATTAGAACCCCCTTTTACAGCTGTAAATCCGTCAAAAATAGAAACCCTTCTTGTAGGCTCTAACTCGTTTTCATAGATTACAACCATAATCCAACCTGCAGATGAACCTGTGTTACTTTTACCTCTAACAGTGGCTTTTATATTGGCAGCAACATAATCACCATTTGGTGAATCTTGGGCATCTATAATTGTTGTGATATCTTTAAAACAGGTATAAACAATTTTTTCTTTGGTGCCAGAAATGGTTGGTCCATCAAAAATAACATCACCTGTAACATCTTGATATTCTTGGTTTGGTAATTTAAATTTAATGGTATTTACATCTACATCTCTTGTACTGTTAACATCATTCCAATATTTTCTTGGATATACTGCAGACCAATATAAACCTGCAAAAACTACTTTAGAACAGCCAGGTAAATTTAAGGCTGCTTTGCTGGAAGAAAATGTGGTAGGATCATTATCAATATCTATATAATCTAGATTTAATTTATTGTTTCCTTGGCTTCCATTGTAATCATCATTAGGTACAGTACCATCTTGATTTTTACTTACAATACTATTGGCAATAAAAGTGATGTCTCCTTTAAGGTTTACACCTCCATTTTGCAGTCGTTGTTTAAATTCTACGAAAGTTTGCGAGTAGGTTTGGTTTGCAAAACTTATAATTACAATCAATGCAATTATACACTTCTTTAGGGTTTGTTGGGTATTCATCTTGTGGGGGTATTATGAATGTTAGTCTTCTACTTTTAAGATCCATTTATCGTGAACATATTTTCCGTTCACATTGTTATAAATTAATTTAATTATTTCTCTTTGACTCTTTGCGTATGCTATATATACGTACCTATAATTTTTAATAGGATGTATAAAATAGTTAGGGTTTAAATCATCCTTTTTTAAATTCTCCATAAATGAATTTGCATAGTTTTCATTTGAGAAAACATTTACAATTAGATAGAAACCTGCTTCTATATCATCAGTTCTTTTAATAATTTCCATTTTAGGCAAATCAGAAACTTTTTTAGCTACAGGTAAGCTATCCTTTTCATTTTCTAAGGAATTAATTTTTTCTTTTATTGATATACTATCTTTCTCATTTTGGGGTATTTTGGTTTTATTCTCTATTGATAAACTGTCTTTCTGATACTTAGATGCTATACTTTTATTTTTAAGTGATAAGCTATCCTTACTACTTTGGTTAGACTTAATTTTGTCATTAATTGATAAACTATCCTTATTCTTTTGAATAGATTTTGATTTATTGATAGCTTTTAAACTATCAATTTGAATTTGAAGCGCCTTAATTTTTTCGTTAATAGAAATGCTATCTTTTAAAGTTGCAGCTGTTTTTATTTGTTTCGCATTTAAACTGTCTTTTTGAACTTTTTCAGCATCAATAATTTTGGGTTCAGTATTTTTTAGGTCTTCTTCAATGGTTTCAATTTCACTTTTTATTGGAGTATTGTAGCTGATGTTGTTGCTAGGTTTTTTAGCAAAGGAATACACAATACCTAATTCGCTTGTAGGGCCTAAATCGTTTTTTCCTGTTTCATAAACATAAGAAACCGCTACTTTTTGTGATAATCGAATTCCTAAACCTACAGATGTTCCAAAAAAATCATCATAACCACCTTGCACCCAACCAAGTTTAGGTAAATCTAGTAGTACATTTCCTGTAGAACCACTGTTGGTATTGTAATTAGCGCTATAAAAAAAACGCAAAAGTCCATCTTCAAGTAGCTTGATATTACTATTTATAGGTTCTGTAAATTGCGCATGAATAGAAAAAGACTTTTCTGAAATGGGTGTAATAAAATCGCCTTCTTTTAAATTGTAATCTACTGCATCTCTTAAATTTACACCAACATTAAATTTACCATAATTGTAATTTAAGCCCGTTTGTAAAATAATATTTGTCTTTTCTTGAAAGTTAAAAATAACTGCATCTGAAGCAGGATCTACAATTCTTGTTCTATCAATATCAAAATGACTAAACATAAAATTAAACCCTAAGGTTAAACTGCTTTTGGCATTTAATTTAATTTGATATGCATAGTTGGCAATGGCTCCAAAGTTGGTAAACACGCCAATTCTTTGTCTATAAATACCAACTCCAGCACCAATATTATCGTCAATTTTACCAGAAAATCCAAGAATGTTCAAAACAGGAGAACCTTCAAAACCAATAAAACTGTTTCTACTTAATATAGCAATTGATTTTCCTGTTTCATTAACTACAGTAAAAGTAGGGTTTAGTAAATAAGTATTCTGTTTCACAAAACTTTGCGAAGAAAATCTATTAAAGATTTTTTCTACAGAATCTTGAGAATACAGTGATGTTACTGTACATAATAAAATAATAATATGTCTTTGTTTCCTACACATTTATCTTATAATGTTTATGGTGCCTTTTTTTATAATATTTTCATCACTTCTAATGATGTAGAAATATAAACTTGCTGTTTTTACATTAATATCTGGCCAGTTATTTTGATAATTTTTTTGTCTTAATACAGTTCGTCCTGCATTCGAAATAATTTCTACTTCAATATTGGGTTTAAAAGCAAATTCTGACGGAATTTTCCAAGAATCGTTAACTCCATCTCCATTTGGAGTTAAAACATTTGGTACATATATATTACCAGAAATTACAGTAACCGTAAAGAATTTTTCTATTGAGCAACCATTCAAGTATGCAATAACCCTGTAATTACCTGCTTTTGTTATTTCTAAAGAAGAAGAGGTTTCTATTAAATTGTTATCCTCATCAAACCACTCATAAGTGTCTGCACCATTTACAGAAATGATTTTTGTTTCTCCTTCTTGAATGGTAATTTCATCATCAAAATCAAACTCAATAGTACTACCATCAAAAGAATTAATAGTAATTGCAGATGAGGTTTTTGAACAAGAATAACCTACAGCTTCAACAGTATAATTACCAACCTCAACAACGGTTAATGTTGTATTTGTTTCGCCTGCAATTGCTGTATTATTGAGGTACCATTGATAACTTAATCCGTTAATTTCTGGAGTGGATAAAATAATTTCTTTGTCTGTACAAAGCGCATAAATATCATCTACAGAAGCAACATTAACTTCTGGCAACCCTAGTTTTACAGCTAAAATATTCGAGTTTGATGTTTTAGAACCACTATTAATTTTAAGGTAATAAGCCCCATTTTCTTCATAATCATTAATGGTAATTTCAGGTTCATTAGATCCGTTTAAAATGTTATTGTCTTTATACCATTGAAATTCTAAAAGCTGAATTTGTGCTGCAGATAATTGGTATGTTGTGCCATTAATATCTCTAGCTTCTATGGTTTTGTAAGTAAGTTGTGTTTGTAAAGATGTACATTCTGAGTAGTTAGGCAAAGCATTAATAACTGTAATTAAACTACTAACAGCACTAACAGAGATAGCATCTATAGATTTTGTTTCTGAGCATCCGTTAGCGGTTATGGTCACTTGAGCAAAATAAACACCTGGTTCTGTTACATTTAAATTATTTGTGTTAGAATTTGGTATCTCTACATTGTCTTTAAACCAAGTTATAATTGCGTTTTGCGCATTATGAGTTACATTAAGTACTCTAGTTTCACCTTCTAAAATTATAGTTGCAGCAGTTGTAGTTGATGAAATGGTAAAGTTGCTATCAAAATTCTCAATAACAATTTCGGTAGATTTTTTTAAGCAGCCTTCATCATTTTTAACCTCTATTTGGTAAACTCCTGCTTCAGTTATTTCAAGAGTGGTTTCATTGGTATTTGTTATTGGAGATCCATTTAATAACCATTGATAAGTAACTCCATTTTGTTGGGTACTGCTTAATGTAATTTGCTTAGTGCTACAATAAATATTGGTTTGATCATTAGAAGATATTACAGGTTCAAATACACCAAGAATAATGTCTAAAACATTAGATTCAGATTTTATAGAACCATTGCTAACTTCTAAAAAATAACTACCATTTTCTACATGATTTTCTATTGTAATTTGGTTGTCTGTAAAACCATTTAGAAGGTTATTGTCTTTGTACCAATTAAAATTTAATAAACTAATTTGATTATGGGTTAAATCGTAAATATTCTGATTTTCATCTTTGGCTTTTACGCTTTCTAAAAGTAACTGAGTTCTTTCAGAAACACAATCTGAATAATTTGGTAGAGGCTTAATAAGTACATCAAAACTTTCAACAGCATTTACATTGATATTTTCTGATTTTTTAGTTTCTGAACAACCATCTACAGTATTGGTAACTGCAGCATAATAGGTTCCAGGTTCAGTAATTGTTAGAGTTGTAGTTGTTGAATTCGGAATAAGAACCCCATCTTTAAACCAATTTAAACTAGCGTTTTGAGCAGTATGTGTAATCTCTAAAACCTTTGTTTCACCAAAAAGGATAAAGTTTTCTGTCTCTGAAATTGTGTTTACAGAAAAGTTGTTGTTTACATTCGTAAATTCAATTTCGTTAGATTTAGTTGTACATCCATTTGCAGCGGATTGTACTAAATAATAAACTCCTGTTTGAGTAATTTCATAAGTATCATTTGTTGCAGTAGCAATAGCAGTATTGTCTAAATACCATTGATAATTTAGTCCAATATTCACATCCGAAGAAAGAACAATTTGTTTATTATCACAATATGTGTTTGATGCACTACTTGAAGAAATTTCAATGGTTGGTAATTTTAAATTTACTTCTAAAGTATTTGAGTTTGAGCTAACATTTCCATTTGAGGTCTGCACAAAGTATACACCATTATTTGTAAAAGTAGAAATGTTAATTTGGTTTTCTGTAGCCCCATTTAAAGGGTTATTATCTTTAAACCATGCAAAATTTAATAAGGCAATTTGAGCATCATTTAAATTATAAGCAACATTGTTGGCATCAATACCTTTTATAGTTTCTATGAATAATTGAGCTTCTGAAGAAACACAAGAAGTATAATCTGAATTTATTGTTATATTGGTTTCAAAATCTTGAAAATAATTTACAACTATATTTTCTGAGTTTTTTGTTTCTGTACAACCGTTTGCTGTATTTTTTACAGCAGTAAAATAGGTTCCTGATTCTGTTATATTTAAACTAAGTGAGTTTGAATTCGGAATTTCAACATTGTTTCTATACCAACTAATTTCGGCATTTTTTGCATCATGTGTTATAGCAATTACCCTTGTTTCTCCAGCCAAAATATTGATAGGAGTTGCACTATCAATGCTAACAGAAAAATTGGTATTTACGCTATTTATGTTTACTTCATTTGAGGTTGATGTACAACCAATTTCATTAGTAATCTCTAAACGATAAGTACCCAAATCTGCAAGGTCAGAAATGGTTAAACTTGGTGAATAAGCAGGTAAATTGGTTAGTTTCTCATTATTTTTAAACCAAGTATAGGTATATAAATTGTTGTCTACATTAGCTTCTAAAACATAGCTTTCGTTTTCACACAGATAAACCTCAGAATTTCCTAAAATTTCTGCATCTACAGCACTGCTAATACTAACTTCTATGATGTTTGATGTTGCAGGTGAATTACAAGAACCATAATAAATTTCACAGTAATATAAACCAGGATCATTTACAGTAATAGATGAGCCTCCTAATACAAATTCTTGGCCATCTTTATACCATTGCAATTGATTAGAACCAGAGTAATTAACACTAATTTCTTTAGGTTCTGCTTCACAAAGGCTTATGTTTTCAAAATTATTTAATACTAAAGCATCTAAAGACATGTAATAGGCTTCAAATACATCAGACTCTGGACTAATTATTTCTGGCGATGAAGATTTGACACGAATTTTATAATTGGCACCAGCTACATTATTTGGTATACTAAATTCTGAAGTAAACCTGAAAGCACTGTTTTTATCTGAAATTGTGTTTAAAGCTGTTGGCGATGAAAAATCACCATCTTTATTAGAAAGTTCAAGGGTAAAAACGTTGTCAGAATTAAAGACAGCATTGATAAAAGTAACTTCTAATTCATAAGAATTAAAGGAATCACTTGCACAAGCGTTAGTAAATTTTAAGACAGGTTTTAATAGTTCTTGAGATACAAAAACTTGGGTACTAAGCAATAGCAAAAGGAGTATGTAGGGGGCACCTTTTCTAATAACGATAAAATTTAAAAATCAAACACTAGGTATTTGACTAGGGGTTTAGAGGTACAAGTTACAATTTATTTTTTAAGATTGGTATTATTTCACAAAAAAAGCATCCAAGAATATTCTTGAATGCTTTGGGTATTTTTTAAATGCTATTTTTTTACCAAATACGAACTCTATCCTCTGGTTTTAAGTACATTTTATCACCTTCTTTCACATCAAAAGCGGCATAAAAAGCATCCACATTTTTAAGTGGCATATAAGCTCTGTACATTCCTGGAGCATGAGTATCTGTCATAATTCTATTTCTTAATGCATCATCTCTCATTTTGGTTCTCCAAATTGTACCCCAAGAAAGGAAAAAGCGTTGTTCTGGAGTGTAACCATCAATTTTACCTGGTCTTCCATTTTTCTCAAAGAAAATTTGTAAACCTTCGTAAGCAGCTTGCACACCACCTAAATCTCCAATATTTTCACCAAGTGTAAATTCGCCATTTAAATGCATGCTGTCTATTGCAATAATATTGCTGTACTGATCTATTAATTTTTTACCTGCTTTTTTAAATTCTTCAGAGTCTTCATCTGTCCACCAATTTTTTAGATTTCCATCGCCATCAAAACGTGCACCAGAATCATCAAAACTATGAGAAATTTCATGACCAATAACAGCGCCAATTCCACCATAATTTACAGCTTCATCTGCTCTATAATCATAAAAAGGAGGTTGTAAAATTGCTGCAGGAAATACAATTTCATTATTTACAGGGTTAAAGTATGCGTTTACAGTTTGTGGAGACATACCCCATTCTGTTCTATCAACTTCTTTACCTAATTTATTCATGTTTTGATTATAGTTCCATTTTGTAACATTAATTACATTTTCGAAATAAGAACCACCATCTTCTAAACCTTTTACTTGAAGTTCTGAGTAATCTTTCCAAACATCTGGATACGCTATTTTAACTGTTAATTTATGCAGTTTCTCTAGCGCTTTTTCTTTTGTAATTTCACTCATCCAAGGTAATTGTGCAATTCTTTTTTCGAAACCTAGCATTACATTATCAATCATTTCCTCTGCTTTTTTCTTAGCTTCTGGTGGAAACATTTTTTCTACATATAATTTTCCTAAAGCCTCACCAATTGCGCCATTTAAATTATTTAATGCACGCTCATCTCTTGGACGTTGTTTTTTAGCTCCTTGCATTTCTTTGCTATAAAACTCCCAATTTGCAGTTTCTAAATCTGTAGAAAGGGCACTTAAAGCACTGTTAATTGTGTTCCAACGTAGTAATAATTTAATATCTTCTACAGATCTGTTTTCGAAAATGTTACTCATGGCTTTAAAATACCCTAAGTCTGTTACAATTACAGTTTCAATATCTCCAACTCCAATGCCTTCTAAATGCGCTTGCCAATCTATAGCTGGTGCTAATTTTTGAAGTTCTTCAACAGA
Organism: Polaribacter sp. P097; assembly: GCF_036864555.1. NCBI lineage: Bacteria > Pseudomonadati > Bacteroidota > Flavobacteriia > Flavobacteriales > Flavobacteriaceae > Polaribacter > Polaribacter sp. P097. Next base: position 1,059,196 of record NZ_JAZETJ010000001.1, read on the forward strand.
CATTGGGTTGTATAATTTTCTAATATCTCTGCTTTCTTCTTTGGTCATCATTGGTTCTGCTAAGCTTTTTTCAAAAGCTACAATGGTAGCCGCATTTTGCTTTGCAGAAGCTTCATCATCACCAAATTCTTGTAACATTTTGGCTACAAAAACTTCGTATTTTTCTAATTTATCTTTCACTTTAGCATCCACATAATAATCTCTGGTTAATCCTAAAGAACCACCACTCATATAACCTGCATATTGACTACTGTTTTTTAAATCGTTAAAAACGCCAAAACCATAAAAGCCTCCTCCACCATAAGGAGCCATGTTTGTTAAATAAGTTTCTACATCATCTTTAGTAACTATTTCATCAATTTTAGATAAATAAGGCATAACAGGTGCTTTACCTTGTTTGTTTCTGGCAATAGTATCCATTATAGTTTCATAATAGTTTACTGCTTTTTCTTGATCTGAGTCTATCTCATTGCCTTGTGCATCTTTAATTTTAGGAAAATCTCTTTCTTCTATTGCAACATTTAAAATTTCTAAAACATCAGCATCTGTTTTTTTACGAAGTTGATTAAAGCCACCCCAAGAAGTTTGGTCATCAGGAATTTCGGTGTTGTCTAGCCAAGATCCGTTTACGTGTCTAAAGAAATCATCTGTAGGTTTTACAGAAGTATCCATGTTTTCTAAAACAATACCAGCTACTTTTTCTTCTTCTGGTGCATCGTTTTTACAAGAAACAAATGCTATAGAAGCTATAGCAGTTGTAAACAATAGTTTTTGAACGCTTTTCATTATTTCGATTTTTGATTAATTTATTATTAGTTGTCTAATTTTAAAATTGTTACAACAAATTAACATTTTAATTTCAAATTATGTGGTTTTGTAAGAATTTTAAATATGCTTCGACTAAATTTGTACTAAATTACGAAACAATATGACAGAGAATTTAACGAAAGAAACGTTTTTAGAAAAGGTATTTAATTTTAAAGAAAATAAAGAGTGGAAGTTTGAAGGTAAAAGACCTGCATTGATAGATTTTTATGCAGATTGGTGTGGCCCATGTAAAATGTTAGCCCCAATTTTAGAAGAACTTTCAGAAGAATATGGAGATAAAATCGATATTTATAAAATAGATACAGAAGCAGAGCAAGAACTTTCTGCTGCATTTGGAATTAGAAGTATACCTTCTATGCTATTTTGCCCTACAGAAGGAGAACCGCAAATGGCAAATGGAGCTTTACCAAAAGCAGATTTAGAAAGAGTAATTAGCGAAGTTTTAAAAGTAGAAAAGTAAAATTATTACAATTGAATGTAAAGCCTAAAATTAATTTTTAGGCTTTTTTTTGCTCTAAAAAATATACATAAGTTTTTTATGCATTAGAAAATTATGTATATATTTGAAACAATTATTTAGTTAAATATTTCAATTATGGGAAATCAGAAATTATACAAAGGCTCTTTACAAACAATCATTTTAAAATTGCTAGCTAGTAATACTAAAATGTATGGTTATGAAATAACCCAAAAAGTGAAAGAATTAACCAAGGGTGAGTTAAAAATTACTGAAGGTGCACTGTATCCTGCTTTACACAAGTTAGAAGCAGATGGTTTGTTAGATGTTGAAGTAGCTAAAGTTGGTAATAGATTGCGTAAGTACTATAAATTAACAGAAAATGGCACTAAAGAAACTGCGAGTAAGTTAGAAGAAATGCAAGATTTTTTAAAAACGATGCAGCACTTGGTAAACCCAAAGTTTAGTTTAGAGTAAATTTTATGGCTATGGAATTAACGAAAGAGCAAGTAGGTAAGGTTCAGCACTTTTTAGAAACCAAGAATTTTGATTATCTGGATTTGAAAATTGAAGTTTTAGATCATATGGTTTCTGAAATTGAAATGTTGATGGACAAGAACATCACTTTTAATAAAGCTTTTAAAATGGTTACGTTGAAATGGCAAGATGATTTTAAAATGACTTCTAGTCTTTATTTTGGAATACAATATTCAGAGTCTAAGATTGTAATTAAGAAAGCAATTAAGCAATTTCGATTGTATTTTTTGCTTTATGTAGTTTCTTATTTTCTACCACTAATTCTATTAAAATTATCAGATATTAGTTTTTCTGAAAGTTTTGTAAGTTTTGCTAATGGATTTTTAATGTCTTTTATATTGTGCATGAATGTATACGTGCTTTATATATTTATAAAAGTTAAGAAAAGTAAGGTTAAAACTACAGCAAGTTTCGTCTTGAGAACTCAATATTTTGGACTCATATTTCTAGTAGTAAGTTTACTTGTTGGTGTATTTGATAAAAATGGTTCCCTAAATCCTGTAATGACCGGTTTTACATTTGCAGGTTTTGCTGTTGTTTTTATTTGTAATCGATTTTATAAAAAACATCTAGCAGTAATCTCAAAATTTAAATCTGTGTAACATGGAATTAAATAAAGAACAAATAGAATTGATAGATAAAAGATTAAAATCTAGAGGTATTAAGTATTGGGATTTGCGTTTAGAAATGATAGATCATATTGCCACAGATTTAGAGGAAAATGCAATTAGTAACGATTTTAAAAAAGAACTAAATAATTCGTTAAAGCGAATTGGTTATTACAATAATTTGTACAATTTAAATACACAAGGTTGGCAAAATGTAAATAAGTATTACAGAAAAAAATATGTTGAAAACATTAAAAACTATTTAAAAAGTCCTGCTATTATACTCTTGGTAACTCTTGGTGTAATTATCAATTATTTTTTGATTGATTATTTACCATTAAAAACTTTTAAACTAATTAATTTCTCTAGTTACATTATTGTTTCTATTCCATTTTTTATTTTAACCATTAAGCTTTGGTTGAAAAAATATGGCAAATCTATACATTTAGATTATGGTATTTTTTACTTCGGATTTGCATTAATAATGATAAATCTACCACTACAGATTTCTGGCTATTTAGATGTTTTTTATCAAAAATTTTTTTTGATTTTACTATTGCCTTTGTTTACGTTAGCCACATTTTCTGGGTATCAACTTTTTAAAGAATCTATACAAAAAGTAGAAAGAATTAAAAAAGAACTTAGCTTATGAAACTTACAGAAATTCAAATAGAATCTTTATACCAATTTACAAGACAGCACTATGTAGAATATTACGATGTGCAAGTAGAACTTGTAGATCATTTAGCTAATGATATAGAGAAAATTTGGGAAGAAAATCCTAAAATATCTTTTGAAGAAGCTAGAGATAAATCATTCAAAAAATTTGGTGTTTTTGGCTTTATGAATGTTGTAGAAAGTAAAGAACTTCAAATGACAAAAAAGTATTTTAAACTCGTTTTAAAATTTGCGAAAGAAGGGTTAAGCTTGCCTAAAATCGTTTTAACAATTTTACTTTTATTTGGTTTTTATCAACTGCAGCAATATTCTTTTGGATATCAGATTTATTTAGGAATATTCATTACAAGCACTATCACTCAGTTTATTATGCTTATTAATAATACTCGTAAATTAAAACGAAGGCAAAGACAAACTCAAAAAAAATGGCTTTTTGAGCATGTTTTAAACATACAAGGGTTAGGAAATACAGCGATTATATTTATCTATTTTTTTGATTTTCCAGTTTCTAGTGCCAAAGAATTTTTAGCTATGGGCGATTTTAAAAGAGCATATTCTGCACTTTTAATTACAGCATTTTTAATTATTAGTTACATCACCTTAGTTGTTATTCCTAAAAAAACATTAGGGTTGTTGGTTCAAACGTATCCTGAATATCAAATTACTTAATTTTATTTTTTGATGAAACTTACAGAAATTCAAATAGATAATTTATACAAGTTTACAAGACAGCACTTTGTGTATCATTATGATGTGCAAACAGAGTTGGTAGATCATTTAGCCAATGATATAGAACAAATTTGGGAAGGAAATCCTAAAATATCTTTTGAAGAAGCTAGAGATAAATCATTTAAGAAGTTTGGTGTTTTTGGTTTTATGGATGTTATAGAAGCCAAGCAAAAACAAATGAACAAACGCTATTGGCATTTGTTACTTCGCTTTGTAAAAGAATGGTTTACCTTACCTAAAGTCATTACTACTTTACTTATATTTTTAGGTGTTTTTTGGTTAATACAAATTCCGTTTGCAGAAATTGCAATAGTAAGTGTTTTGTTAATATTAGCTGTTTTTGAAATGGTTGCAGCCTATAGAATCAGAAAAGAGCACAAAGCCAAAGAAAAAACGGATGAGAAGATTTTTCTTTTGGAAGCCATGATTGGTACAACAAAAAATAGTTTTACAGGTTTTACCTTCATCAACTTATTTAATTTTATCAACCTAACAGAATTTGATTTTTCTGGTTTAAATATATATTGGTTATTATTAATAGCTGCAACAGTTACTTTACTATTCATATTCTTTTATGTAGCAAACTATGTGCTACCACAAAAAGCAGAAGAATTGTTGCAAGAAACATATCCTGAATATAAATTGGTAAAAAACTTGTAACAAAAACTGCAAATCAACTACTTATACTCAAACTAAACCACCAAACTTATGATTTCACATTTTCTTAAACTAGAATGGAAACAATATTTTAGAGCTGCAAATTGGCAAAAAAGTGTTTTTCTAAATATTCTATTGGTGCTTTTTGCACTATACTTTGTAGTAAGCTTTTTAATAATTGGTGTAGGTGGTTACTGGATTTTAAAAGAAATGTATCCAGAACAAGATCCTTTAGTGGTGGTTAATGCATTTTTGCTTTTTGCAATTGTGGGCGATTTAATTTTTAGATACCTCATGCAAAAGCTTCCAGTAATGAACATAAAACCAATGTTAACACTGCCAATTCCTAAAAGTAAAATTGTTCACTTTATACTTATAAAATCGTCATTCTCATTTTTTAATATTATGAGTTTGTTTTTCTACATACCGTTTGCAGTTGTTTTAATAATGCAAGGTTATAATGTAGCTGGAGTTTTAGGTTGGTTATTTACAATGATTTTTATTATTCAGTCTGTAAACTACTTAAACTTTTTAATCAATAAAAACACCAAAATATTTGCAGGTTTAGTTACCCTTTTAATTGCTGGTTATCTCGTAAATTATTTTAATTGGTTCAATTTACCAGGATTTATAGGTAAAGGTTTCGACTTTATTTACGAAAACCCAATTATGGTAGTTGCTTTTGCAGCATTACTTTTATTTCTATACAGTATAAACTACAAACAGCTAAGAAATGAGGTGTATTTAGATGCTATTATTACTGAGCAAACCAAAGAAGTAAATGCAGCAGATTTATCTTTTGCTGATAAGTTGGGTGATTTGGCTCCTTTTATTAAAAACGATTTACGTTTAATGTGGAGAAATAAAAGAACAAAGTCTGGAGTATGGATGATTTTAGTAGGATTATTATATGGTTTAATATTTTATCCTAACCCAATGTATAAAGGTATGGAGTTTATGTATGTGTTGGTTGGTATTTTTTCTACAGGAACCTTCTTAATAAACTTTGGGCAATTTATTCCTGCTTGGGATAGCAGCTATTACAAGATGTTAATGAGTCAGAATTTTAAATACGAAAGGTATTTAGAATCGAAATTTACAATAATGACAATTAGTGTTGTAGCTCTTTTTGTGCTAGGTATTCCTTATGTTTACTTTGGTTGGAAAGTTCTGGTTGTTCACTTTGCAGCCATGATTTATAATGTAGGTGTAAATACGCACGTAATTTTATTTGGAGGAACTTTCAACAGAAAAAAAATTAATTTAGATGAAAAAGCGGCCTTTAATTTTCAAGGTACAGGTGCTGTACAATGGTTAATTGGTTTGCCTTTAATGGTGTTACCAATGGCAATTTTTGGTCTAATTAATTGGTTGGTAAGCTTCGAAATTGCATGTATAACCTTAGCTGTTTTAGGATTTATAGGTATTGCATTGCACAAAAAAATAATGAAAGCCATCACAAAAAAATACATTACAAACAAGTATGTAATGATTCACGCATTTAATCAAGAAAACTAAACAAAGCCATGATACAAACTACACAACTCTCAAAAAAATACGGATCTGCAGAGGTTTTAAATATTAACGAATTAGAAATTCCAACAGGCCAAAGTTTTGGTTTAGTAGGTAATAATGGTGCAGGTAAAACCACATATTTTAACATTCTACTAGATTTAATTAGGCCAACAACTGGTGCTATTGTAAATCATGATATTCAAGTAAATACAAGTGAAGACTGGAAATCATTTACAGGTTCTTTTATAGATGAATCTTTTTTAATTGGCTATTTAACAGCAGAAGAATACTTTGAGTTTGTTGGCGATTTAAGAGGTATGAATAAAGCAGACGTTACTAAATTCATTAATCAGTTTGATGAATTTTTTAACCAAGAAATTATAGGTAAAAAGAAATACCTAAGAGACCTTAGTAAAGGTAACCAGAAAAAAGTGGGTATTGTAGCTGCAATGATGGGTAACCCACAAGTTGTAATTTTAGATGAGCCATTTGCAAATCTAGATCCAACAACACAAATAAGGCTAAAAAAAATCATTAAAGAATTAACAGAAAATAGAGAAGTTACAGTGCTAATTTCTAGTCATGATTTAACACATGTAACCGAAGTTTGTGAAAGAATTGTAGTTCTAGATAAAGGAAATGTAGTAAAAGATATAGTTACTTCTGCAGAGACCTTGCAAGAATTAGAAAGCTATTTTGCTGTATAATTAGCCAATCTTTAATTTATTATTATTTTTACAAGCTGTATTTATACTATTTTCTCTAGAAAATAGTTGTAAATTACAGCTTTTAGCTTTTGTTAAAGAAATAATTTTAGAATCGCCAGTTTTGAAAATTACATTTAAGTACCTTTTCTTGTTAACGTTTATTGCTGTAGTTGCTTCTTGCAGCACTAAAAAAGATTCTGTAATTAGTAGAAATTACCACGCTTTAACTACAAAATATAACGTTTTATTTAATGGTAATAATGCCTTTTATAAAGGCATAGACGAAATTAACAATAGCTATAGAGACGATTGGTTTTTACAATTACCAATAGAGCCTATTGAGTTCGAAGAAGATAAAATTATTGCACCAACCTTTAATAATAATTTAGGAAATGGTTTCAATAATGACGATGATGATGACAAAAAACCAACCACTACTTTTGAAAGAGCAGAAGAAAAAGCAGTAAAAGCCATTCAAAAGCATGGCATGAATATAGATGGTATTGAAAGAAATAGGCAAATAGATAATGCGTATTTACTTTTAGGAAAATCACGTTATTATCAGCAAAGATTTATACCTGCAGTAGAGGCTTTTAATTATGTTATTGCAAATTATCCGAACGCAGATTTAATTGCAGAAACAAAAATTTGGAGAGCCAAAACCAATATCAGGCTAGATAATGAAGAAACTGCAATAGAAGCCATGAAGCTATTGTTGGTTATAAAAGACACGTTAGAGTCAGACTTACCAAATAAAATTAAAGAACAAGCACATACAGCATTGGCTATGGCATATGTAAAAAGTGATAGTTTACAAAATGCAAAAAAGCACTTACAATTAGCCACAAGAACTTTAGAGAATAAAGCACAAGGAGCTAGAAATTTATTCGTTTTAGGGCAAATTTATAGTTTAGAAAATAAGAAAGATTCTGCTAATTTGGTATTTAATCGTTTGGCAAACTTTAAAAAATCGCCTTACAAATATAAAATTCATGCTAATATAGAATTGGCAAGAAACATTACAAACGATTCTACTTCTGTTGTAGTTTTAAACACTTTACAAGAATTAATTAAGGATAGAGAAAACAGACCTTATTTAGATGAGTTGTATTATCAAACAGCAGTTTTACACGAAAAGAATGATAGTATTCAGCTTGCCAAAAACAATTATTACAATTCATTAAGAGCAGCAAATGCAGGCGATAAGCAAAAAACGTTTACCTATGAAAATTTAGGAAACCTAGCATTTAAAGAAGCAGAATATCAAAACGCAAGTGCTTATTATGATAGTGTTTTGCAGTTTACCAAAGACACTCTAAAACTTAGAATTAGAAGAATTAAGCGTAAATACAAAAACTTAGCATCGTTAATAAAGTTTGAAGATGTTGTTCAAACTAATGATAGTATTGTAAAAATCGCAACACTTACAGAAGACGAGCAAGTTGCTTACTTTACAAATTATATCGAAAAAATTAAGGAGGCAGATGAAGCAGCTGCTCAATTAAGATTGAATCAAATGGCTTTTGCAAACCCTATAAGTGGTATACAATCTGCAAAAAAAGGCGAGTGGTATTTTTACAACAATCAGTCGTTAAGTTTTGGAAAATCAGAATTCTTTAAAATTTGGGGTAATAGACGTTTAGAAGACAATTGGAGATGGTCTGAAAAAGCAAGTATTGGTATTGCAGCCAAAGATTCAGTATCTGCTAAAAAGGCAAATGCTAAGTATGATTTAGATACTTACCTAAGCACAATTCCTACAGAACAATCAGTAATAGATAGCTTAGTTGTTACAAGAAACGAAGCACTTTATGAGTTAGGTTTAATATATAAAGAGCAGTTTAAGAATTTTGATTTAGCAGAACAAAGACTTGTAAGAGTTAATAAGGTAAATAAAGATGAAGCGCTTGTTTTGCCTATTAATTGGCATTTGTATCAACTATATATCACTTTAGGAGATGAAAGCAAAGCAGCACATTACAAAAATGTAATTCTTACAGATTATCCAGAAACCAAATTTGCACAGGTAATTTTAAATCCGAACGTTGTTTTTGAAGATGAAGTTGAGGTGAATGAAGTGGAAGTCAAGTATAAAAAACTGTATTATTTGTATAAAGATGATCAGTTTGATGAAGTAATTACTCAAGTTGATGAATTTCTGCCTTCAATTCCGAATGCTGAGTTACTTCCAAAATTCGAATTGTTGAGAGCTTTAGCTATTGGCAAGTACAAAACTAAAGAAGAATACAAATCAGCTTTAGAGTTTATCGTTGTAAATTATGGTAATACAGAAGAAGCAGAAAAAGCCAAAGCAATTTTGGCTCAATTAAAAGAGTAAAAATTAAGAGAAAAATCCATAATAAAATTAGGAAAGTTTACACCATGGAAAGAAATGTAATTGCCAAAAACACTAAAATTACAGGAGATATTTTGTCTGAAGGTGATTTTAGAATTGATGGTACTTTAGAAGGTAATTTAACAACTAAGGGTAGAGTAATTTTAGGAGCTACAGGTGTTTTAATTGGTAATGTATCTGCATCTAATTCAGATATTGAAGGTAAATTTTCTGGTGAGTTAAAGGTAGAAAAAACGCTTACGGTTAAAGCTGCAGCAAACATTTCTGGAGATGTTGTTGTTGGGAAATTATCTATAGAGCCAGGTGCAACTTTTAATGCATCTTGTGCAATGAAAGTACCTTCTAAAGAAAGTAATAAAGAAGATGACACAAAAAAACAGCCAATCAACTCAAAAGAAGCCAAACCCAAAAAAGCCTTTAAATAAAGCGTTACATCTTTCAGGGGCAGGTTTGCAAATGGGTGCCACCATTTATTTAGGCTACTTACTTGGCCAATGGTTAGATAAGCAGTTTCAAACCACTTATTTAGAGCAAACAGTTACTTTACTATCTATCTTCTTAGCTATTTACGCACTTATTAAACAAGCACAGAAAATAAATGATTAAAAACTTATTTCTTTATACTACAGTTTTCTTTGCACTTTACTTTTTAAGCCATCTTTTGCATCAAAATGTTATAGAAAAACAAGAAATAATATTGCCTTTTTCATTAAAAAAAATATACCTATTTCATTTAGGGTTTTCGCTTATTATTTGCACTAATTTCCTTTTACTATCTACTGTTAATAAAATATCTGATCAGTTGGGTTTTATTTATTTAGCTACAATTATTTTAAAACCAGTTCTATTTTGTTTAATCTTTTATAAATCAATATTTACCGAAGAAACTTTAAGTTTTGCAGCAAGAATTTCGCTCATCATTCCTATGATAATTTTTTTATTAACAGAGGCTTTTTTCGTAGCACAAATACTACAGAAAAAAGATTATAAAAAAATATCTTAAAAAAGCGTTTGTAGTTTTGAATTATTACCTATTTTTGCGCCGAATTTAGAAAGCATATTTTTACCATGAAGATTGCACAAAAATCTATCAAATTTCTTACAATTGCATTAATAGCTCTTTTTTCGGCTACAATTTTTGCATCTAGTTCAGATAAAAAGCACGACAATCAAAACGATGGTGGTCGAGTAAATACTAAGGAAGAAGTTGGTGCTTACATAAAACATCACGTTAAAGATTCTCATGATTTTTCATTATTCTCATACACCAATGATGAAGGAGAAAGAAAGCATGTTGGTTTTCCTTTACCAGTTATTATTTGGACGAGTGAAGGTTTAGTAACTTTTATGTCTTCTGAATTTCATCATAATGATGATGGTCATGTAATCGTAGAGAAAGATGGTTTAAAATTTGCCAAAATTCACTCTAAGATTTATGAATTAGATGAAGGTGCAACTCAAGTATCTTTTGATGAAACACATCATGCAACAAATGCACACAAGGTTTTAGATTTTTCTATTACTAAAACTGTTTTCGGAATTTTATTAGTTGGTTTGTTAATGTTATTCTGGTTTTCAAGATTGGCAAAACAATACAAAACAAAACAAATTCCAACTGGTTTTTCTAGAGTATTAGAGCCGTTAATTATTTATGTAAGAGACGAAATAGCAAAACCAAACATTGGCGAAAAGCACTACAGAAGATTTACGAGTTATTTAATGACGGTATTCTTCTTTATTTGGATATTAAACCTTTTAGGTATGTTGCCTTTCGGATTTAATGTTACAGGTCAAATAGCAGTTACTGCTGCATTAGCAATATTTACTTTAGTGGTTTACACATTTAGTGGTAACAAAGGATATTGGATGCACATGATCTGGATGCCAGGTGTACCAATCTTAATTAGACCATTTTTGGCGATTATAGAATTAGTAGGTGCATTAATTATTAAGCCATTTTCATTATTGGTTCGTTTGTTCGCAAACATTACTGCAGGTCACATTGTAGTTATGAGTTTAATAGCAATTATGTTTACACTTAAAGAAAGCTTTGGTGTTGCTGGTGCAACATTTCTTTCTTCAGTGTTATCATTTTTAATAATATTAATTGAGGTTTTAGTGGCTTTCTTACAAGCTTATATCTTTACAATGCTTTCTGCATTATTTATTGGTATGGCTGTAGAAGAACATGAAGAAGCTCATTAATCAAATTTGTTTAATTTAATATAAATACAATCATTATGTACAATTTAATTGGAGCAGGATTAGTAGTAATCGGAGCTGGAATTGGTTTAGGTCAAATTGGTGGTAAAGCAATGGAAGGTATTGCTCGTCAACCAGAAGCAGCTGGAAAGATTCAAACAGCTATGATTATTGTTGCAGCACTTTTAGAAGGGTTAGCATTTGGTGCATTAATCTTAGGTCAAGGTTAATCAAATCCAAAAACAAACAAAACACAATTTATAACGGTTGGTTATAAATTGTGTTTTAATTAAACAAGTAAAAAATAAAAATTATATTACAGAATGGGAGCTTTATTAGAAGATTTTTCAATTGGATTATTTGTAATACTTACAGTATTACTATTAGTGTTAATTGGATTGATGGTAAAATTTGCTTGGAAACCAATTTTAAACTCTTTAGAAGAAAGAGAATCTGGAATTGAAAACGCTTTAGCTGCTGCAGAAAATGCACGTAAAGAAATGCAAAATTTAACTGCAGATAATGAAAGGTTAGCAAAAGAAGCAAGAGCTGAAAGAGAAGCAATGATGAAAGAAGCTAGAGAAATTAGCGATAAAATTATTGCAGATGCAAAAGAAGATGCAAAAGAAGTAACTACTAAGTTAATTGAAACTGCACAAGCATCAATTCAGCAAGAAAAGCAAGCAGCCTTAGCAGAGTTAAAGAAAAACGTTGCAGAGTTATCTATAGGTATAGCAGAATCTGTAATTAAGAAAGAATTATCTTCTAAGAAAGACCAATTAGATTTAGTAGAAGGTATTTTAAAAGACGTAACTTTAAACTAATTTTATGAAAGACGCAAGAGCAGCATTACGTTACGCAAAAGCTATTTTAAATCTTGCTAAAGATTCTAATGATGAATCTGCTGTGCATGAAGATATGCAGCTTATTGCAGCTACTATAGATGATAGTAAAGAGCTTTCTGTAGTTTTAGAAAGTCCTGTTATTAAATCTGCAGACAAGATGAATGTTTTAAAAGCTACATTTTCTAGCAAAATAAACAACATCACATTAGGTCTTTTTAATCTTTTACAAGAAAACAAAAGAATTGCAATGTTAGAAGCTATTGCTAAGCAATACTCTATCATTTATGATTTTGATAAAAATACACAAGTAGCTAAAGTTACAACAGCTGTGCCTATTTCTCCAGAAATTGAAGCACAAGTATTGGCTAAAATTGTAGCTTTAACAGGCGAAAAAGCAAACTTAGAAAACGAGGTGAATCCTTCTATTCTAGGTGGTTTTATTTTAAGAGTTGGAGATGTGCAGTATGATGCAAGTATCTCTAATCATTTAAGTGAATTGAAAAAGGAATTTGACAATAGTCATTACATTCCAAAAATTTAATAATACATCAAATTAGAAAAGATGGCAAGTATTAAACCAGCTGAAGTATCAGCAATTTTAAAAGAACAACTTACAAATTTTGAAGCTCAAGCTTCATTAAGTGAGGTAGGAACTGTATTACAAGTGGGTGATGGTATTGCTCGTGTTTACGGATTGTCTAACGTACAATATGGTGAGTTAGTAGAATTCGAAAACGGCTTAGAAGGTATTGTATTAAACTTAGAAGAAGATAATGCAGGTGTTGTATTATTGGGTGCTTCAACTTCTGTAAGAGAAGGTTCTACTGTTAAAAGAACTGAAAGAATTGCTTCTTTAAGAGCAGGTGAAGGTATTGTTGGTAGAGTTGTAGATACTTTAGGTAGCCCAATTGATGGGAAAGGACCTATTGAAGGAACTACTTACGAAATGCCATTGGAAAGAAGAGCACCAGGTGTAATTTATAGAGAGCCAGTAACAGAGCCATTACAAACTGGTATTAAATCTATCGATGCAATGATTCCTGTTGGTAGAGGTCAGCGTGAGTTGATTATTGGAGACAGACAAACAGGTAAATCTACAGTTGCTTTAGATACCATCTTAAATCAAAAAGAATTTTACGATGCTGGTAATCCAGTATACTGTATATATGTAGCTATTGGTCAAAAAGCTTCTACAGTTGCAGCAATTGCAAACATGTTAGAAGAAAGAGGCGCATTAGCGTATACAACAATAGTTGCAGCAAATGCATCAGACCCTGCAGCAATGCAAGTTTATGCACCATTTGCAGGAGCAGCAATTGGAGAATATTTTAGAGATACAGGTAGACCTGCATTAATCATTTACGATGATTTATCAAAACAAGCAGTTGCTTACCGTGAAATTTCTTTATTATTAAGAAGACCTCCAGGACGTGAGGCATATCCAGGAGATGTATTTTACTTACACTCAAGATTATTAGAAAGAGCTGCAAAGGTTATTAATGATAACGTAATTGCTAGTGAAATGAACGACTTACCAGATTCTTTAAAAGGAATCGTTAAAGGTGGAGGTTCTTTAACTGCATTACCAATTATTGAAACTCAAGCAGGTGATGTATCAGCATATATTCCAACAAACGTAATTTCGATTACTGATGGACAAATTTTCTTAGATGGAGATTTATTTAACTCAGGTGTAAGACCAGCAATTAACGTAGGTATTTCTGTATCACGTGTTGGAGGTAATGCACAGATTAAATCTATGAAAAAAGTATCTGGTACTTTAAAATTAGATCAAGCTCAATTTAGAGAATTAGAAGCATTTGCTAAGTTTGGTTCAGATTTAGATGCAGCTACAATGAGTGTAATTTCTAAAGGTCAAAGAAACGTTGAGATTTTAAAACAAGCACAGAATGATCCTTTTACAGTAGAAGATCAAATTGCAATTATCTATGCTGGTTCTAAAAACTTGTTAAAAGATGTTCCTGTAGATCAAGTTAAGAAATTCGAAAAAGATTATATCGATTATTTAAATGCAAAACATAGAGATACTTTAGATGTATTAAAATCTGGTAAATTAACGCCAGAAGCTACTGCAACTTTAGAAGAAGCTGCTGCTGAAATTTCTAAGCACTTTGCATAAATATATTTAGTTAAAAGATTTTAGACTAGGCTCTAAAATCTTTTAACTACTAAGTAACAAGTTAAGAATGGCGAATTTAAAAGAAATACGTAATAGAATAACCTCTATTAAATCAACAATGCAGATTACATCTGCCATGAAAATGGTATCTGCTGCAAAGTTGAAAAAAGCGCAAGATGCAATTGTTGCAATGCGTCCTTATTCATCTAAATTAACAGAGTTGTTGCAAAATTTAAGTGCAACTTTAGAAGGTGATACTGGTGGAGCGTATTCAACTCAAAGAGAAGTTTCTAAAGTGTTATTAGTAGTTGTAACTTCTAACAGAGGTTTATGTGGTGGTTTTAATTCTTCTATCACTAAAACTGTTAATAAAACAATCGCTGAAAAGTATTCAGATAAAAATGTAGAGATTTTTGCCATTGGTAAAAAAGGTGAAGATGTTTTATCTAAAACATGTAGTATTGTTGCAAGTAGAAATGACCTTTATGACGAGTTAACTTTTGATAATGTTTCTGCAATTGCAGAGAAGTTAATGAATTTGTATACAGAAGGTACTTATGATAAGATAGAATTGGTATACAACCAATTTAAGAATGCTGCTACACAATTGCCACAAGTAGAGCAATTTTTACCTATCAAACCTATTGAAGGTGGAGATGCAGCTGCTGTAAATTCTGATTATATTTTTGAGCCTTCTAAAGAAGAAATTGTAGAAGCTTTAATTCCGAAATCTTTAAAAACTCAATTGTATAAAGCTGTTAGAGATAGTTTTGCTTCTGAACATGGAGCAAGAATGACAGCTATGCATAAAGCAACAGATAATGCAAAAGATTTACGTGATGAATTATTATTAACGTATAACAAAGCACGTCAAGCAGCAATTACTAACGAAATTTTAGAAATTGTTGGTGGTGCTGAAGCATTAAATAATTAGACGAAGTCAAATTATTAGAAGAGCAAGCATTAAATAATTAGACGAAGTCAAATTATTAGAAATATAAAAAAACGAACTCATTGAGTTCGTTTTTTCTTTTACAAAGAAATTAGATCTTTATTTTTATTTAAAGTTTCTCCTTTTGTTATGTATTTGAATATTAGCGAAATATATGTAATTAATTATGGTTTTTATTTTTTGGCACGCAATTTGAATATTACTAAGCATAACCATAAAACAAAAGGCTTATGAAAACGCTAAAACTACTATTCACAGTTATTATTACAGGTACTATATTAAGTTCTTGTACAACAATTTACGATGATGGTTTTGTAGACTATCAACCTACAATAAACGAAGTTGTTTCTAGCTACGATTTATGGTATGTAGATTATCACAGAACAACAGGAACAGGAGATATACCATATGTCTCTAGAGCATTTACTTTATCATTCTTAAATGGCGTTTTATATGCAAACAACAATATTGTTGATATTGGAAGAACAGGAAATGGTTTAGGTATAGATGTAGGTACTTATGGTACTTTTAATGGTTTACTGGCTACCAATCACGATATAGATGGTGCAAACGATTTTGAAGTAAGTATTTTATCTGATAATGAAATTGTATTGTACAACTTTAGACAAAATGTAAGTTATTATTTAATAGGTTACAATGTAAATACTTTTGATTATGATAAACTATTTTATGAAAACATAGAATACTTTTTACAGGAGTATTTAGCTTGGGAAAAAGTAAGTTCAACAGGTGGTACACCAAATACTTTTGATGATGAAAATTATCTTGAATTTACACCAGAAAATTTAACAACTTTTAGGAGTTCTCAAGATGACTTTGGCATGCAAGTTGCAGATATTAATTGGAACTTTGTTGGAGGCTATGATGTGTTTGATGTGAATGGTTTTGAAGACCTAAAAATTTTAACATTGAATTATGATAATGGAGATATTGAAGAGTTTGAATTAAGCGTTGTTAATGATGGTAGAATAAGTTTATTCCACTATAATTCAGAAACAACATACGATTTTTCAGGAAGAGGATTTATACAATTCAAAAAGAGTGAAGAATCTGTTAAAAGTGCGAAAGACCTTGTAAGAAATAGCAACAGAAAACGTACTATTATAAAAAGAAAAGTAAAGAACAGAAGAAATTAAAATAAAGTTTGGTTAGTTGATTTTTGATTGGTTGTTTCTCGACAATCAATTGAAAGAGGAGTCACCCTGAGGAGGGTGACTTTTTCTTTGTTAATAATTGATGAAAATTATAGGCATTAAAAAAGGTGCTTAAGCACCAGATTTCCTATTTTTAAAGAACCAAATTAAACCCATGAAAACAGCTTTTATAACAGGTGCAACCTCAGGTATAGGTAAAGCAACAGCTCAGCTTTTTGCTAAAAATAATATTAGATTAGTTCTTTGTGGACGAAGAACAGAAAGACTGCAAGAATTACAGTCTGAATTAAGTAAGCAAACAGAAGTTACTACTTTGCAATTTGATGTTTCAAAAAAAGAAGAAGTACAATCAGCAATAGCATCTTTACCAGAGAACTTTAAGAATATCGATATTTTAATAAACAATGCAGGGAATGCTCATGGCTTAGCTACCATTCAAGAAGGTAGTATAGACGATTGGGATGCAATGTTAGACATTAACGTAAAAGGATTACTATATGTAACCAAAGCAATTTTACCAACTATGATTGAAAATAATAGTGGTTTTATTGTAAATATTGGCTCTACAGCAGGTAAAGATGTTTATAAGAATGGTAATGTATATTGTGCATCTAAATTTGCTGTAAACGCTTTAAATAAATCTATGAGGTTAGATTTAAACGATTACAATATTAGAGTATCTGCCATTCATCCTGGTTTGGTAGAAACAGAATTTTCTGATGTTCGTTTTAAAGGAGATACTGAGAGAGCTAAAACCGTTTATTCTGGTTACAAAGCTTTACAAGCAGAAGATATTGCAGATATTATCAACTTTGTAGTTACAAGACCATATCATGTAAATATAGAAGATTTAATAGTGTATCCCACAGCACAAGCGAGTGCAACAATGATTAATAAAAATTAGTATGAAACCAACATCAAAAATAATTATTGGGTGCATGTCTTGGGGCAAATGGGGTAAAAATTTTACCACCAAAGAAGCTGCAGATATGATTGAGTTTTGTGTAGAAAATGAGAATACACTATTTGATCATGCAGATTTGTATGGTGATTATACTACAGAAGCCGAATTTGGTGTTGCTTTTAAAGCAAGTTCCGTAAGTAGAGAAAGCATTCAGCTTATAACAAAATGTGGAATACAGAATCCTGGAGAAACCAGAAATAATAAGGTGAAGCATTATAATTATGCTAAAGATTATATTATTTGGAGTGCAGAACAATCTTTAAAAAATTTAAAAACAGACTATCTAGATACTTTTTTGCTGCACAGACCAAGCCCTTTAATGAATCCTACAGAAATTGCAGAGGCAATTACAATTTTAAAAGATGCTGGAAAAATTGTCAATTTTGGAGTTTCTAATTTTACACCTTCTCAAGTAAGTTTAATTTCAGATCATATTTCTATAGATGTAAATCAGGTTGAGTTTTCTCTAACGCAAAATTTAGCAATGAACAATGGTACTTTAGACCAAATGCTTCAAAAGAATATACAACCTATGAGTTGGAGTCCTTTAGGGAGTGTTTTTAGAGAAGAAACGTATCAAACGAAAAGTATAAAAGCACTATTAAAAAGGTTTTCTAAGAAATACAATTGTACAGAAGATACATTACTATTGGCATGGATTCTTAAACATCCTGCTAAGGTATCTCCAGTAATAGGTACAACAAATAAACAACGCATTTTAAACGCAAATAAGGCCTTAGAAATTAATTTAGAACTAGAAGATTGGTTTTTACTGTTAGAAGCAAGTAATGGACAAGAAGTAGCTTAAAAATGATAAATAAACGCTTATTAATTAAAAATCTACTCTCACATAATGATGAGAATAGTTTTTATGATAAAAAGCAAAAATTATCCTTAGGCTCAAAAGAAGGTAAAGCTAAGTTTTTAAAGCACATTTGTGCTTTGTCTAATACAAATCCTGCTAACAATTCTTACATTGTTATTGGTATTGAAGATGAGGAAAATAAAATAGTTGGTGTCGATTTTTTTGATGATAGTAAAATTCAAAATTTGGTAAATGCGTATTTAAGAAATCCGCCCAAAATTGAATACGAAAATGTTCCTTTTCCTAGCTTACCACGTCATAAAGTAGTGGGTTTGGTTACCATTTACCCTAACAATACAATAACTTCTCTTTTAAAAAACGCTTGGAAATATAGAAGAGGTACCATTTTTTATAGAAGAGGAAGTAATTCTATGCCTTTTTTAGGAGATTCTTTTGAACTTAGAAATACAAACAGGTCTATTGTTGCATCTATAGAGAAAAATGCTAGAAATAATATAGAGCTTACTTTAAATGGCGTTTTTGAGTTTATAAATAATCACAAGAAAAAGTACAATCCTCAATATAAAGTTTTCAATGAACAATTTGTGTTATGTTGGGCAGGAGAACAAAAAACAATTAACTCAGAAACCTATTATTCTAGGGTAGATATAGAGCTTATTAATGAACAAGTTCGTTTGTTTTTTTCTGCATTAGACGATGTTCAAATTTCTTACAATCAAAAATCATTTATAGTAACAGAATATATTTTATTAGGTTTAGATAAGGTAGAAACACATTACCCATTAGAGAAAACAATTATTGATTTTAAAGACAATGGTAAACATCATATTGTCAAAGAATTTTTGTTTGAACCCCCTAAATATGATGCAGAAATTATTACCCATATTTATACTAATAGTAATAAAATAGTAGCTAAAATAGCTAACAATATTTCATTGTCGGTAACAGAGCATGAAGATGTTTTTAGGTTACCAACAAATTATTTATTGTGTTATTTAAATGGATATTTAGATGCACCTGAATTGCTTAGACAGGCTAAATATTACATTAAAAATTTACAGGATAAAACAACCTATGTAAAATATAAAGAGGCAATGAGAGTAATTCGAAAAGTAAAGTATAATTAAATATCAATTAAAAAAACCAACTCTATATTATTAGAGTTGGTCTCAAAAGTTGGGGGATGTTTAACTTTTATAAATCAAATTTAATTCCTTGTGCTAAAGGTAATTCGTCTGAATAATTAATAGTATTTGTTTGTCTACGCATGTAAACTTTCCATGCATCAGAACCAGATTCACGTCCTCCACCAGTTTCTTTTTCGCCACCAAAAGCGCCACCAATTTCAGCACCAGAAGTACCAATATTAACATTGGCAATTCCACAATCAGAACCTGCATAAGACAAGAATTTCTCTGCTTCTTTCATTTCATTGGTCATAATTGCAGAAGATAATCCTTGAGCTACTCCATTTTGTTTGGCAATTGCATTTTCTACACCATCAGAATATTTCATTAAATATAAAATTGGTGCAAACGTTTCATGCTGAACAATTTCATAATTGTTTTCTGCTTCTATAATTGCAGGTTTTACATAGCATCCAGATTCGTAACCTTCGCCATCTAAAACGCCACCTTCTACAATTACATTTCCACCTTCTTCTTTCGCTTTTTCTATAGCAGCCAAATAGGTATTCACAGCATCTTGATCAATTAAAGGTCCAACGTGATTATTTTCATCTAGAGGATTACCAATTTTAATTTGTTTGTATGCACCAACAATAGCATCTTTTACTTTATCATAAACAGATTCATGTATAATAAGTCTTCTTGTAGAAGTACATCTTTGGCCACAAGTACCAACTGCACCAAATACTGCACCAGGCACAACTACTTTTAAATCTGCAGTTGGTGTTATAATGATAGCGTTATTACCACCCAATTCTAATAAAGATTTTCCAAAGCGTTGTGCAACAGTTGCACCAACAATTCTACCCATTCTTGTAGAACCTGTGGCTGAAATTAATGGAATTCTACTATCTGAAGTCATCATTTCACCAACCTTATAATCACCATTAATAATACAAGAAATACCTTCAGGTAAATTATTTTCTTTTAAAATTTCTGCAATTATATTTTGACAAGCTACTGCACATAAAGGTGCTTTTTCAGAAGCTTTCCAGATACAAACATCACCACAAATCCAAGCTAAAGCAGTATTCCAAGCCCAAACAGCAACAGGAAAATTAAATGCAGAAATAATACCAACAACGCCTATAGGATGCCACTGTTCTCTCATAACATGGCCTGGTCTTTCAGAAGGAATGGTTTGCCCATTTAATTGACGAGATAAACCCACTGCAAAATCGCAGATATCAATCATTTCTTGTACCTCTCCATAACCTTCTTGTAAAGATTTTCCCATTTCGTAAGAAACTAGTTTACCCAATGGTTCTTTTAAATCTCTTAATTTATTTCCAAACTGACGTACAATTTCTCCTCTTTGAGGAGCAGGTTTATCTCTCCAAGTTAAAAAGGCTTCTGTTGCAGTTGTAATTACTTTTTCATAATCTTCTTTGGTAGTTGTTTTTACTTTACCAATTAATTTACCATCTACAGGTGAAAACGATTCAATAATTTCTCCATTCGAGAAGTTATTTGAACCAGTAGATGTACCTTCATTTATATCTTTTAAACCTAATTGTTGCAATACTTCAGTTATTCCAAAATTTGTCATTTTGTAGTCTAATTTTAGTTGTTTAAATTCGAAGAACGAATTTACGAATAAAAAGATACATATAAAAAATTAACAAAAACAATGTTATTTGTTTAAAATATAACAATTAAATGAAAAAATTTACGATTCCATTTGCTTTAATAGTGCTATTGATTGGTTGTAATACATCAACCCAAAATTCAGAAAAGGATGTCGTATCTACTATTGATGCTACTTCTCAAGAAAAAATCAATGATTTTGCTATCATTATTCATGGAGGAGCAGGAACGATTTTAAAGAAAAATATGTCTGATGAAAAAGAGGCTGAATACAAAGCAAAACTAGAAGAAGCAATAAAGGTTGGGCATACTATTCTTAAAAATGGAGGAACTAGTCAAGAAGCTGTTATGAGAACCATACAAGTAATGGAAGAATCTCCTCTATTTAATGCTGGTAAAGGTGCTGTTTTTACAAATTCTGGCACAAATGAATTGGACGCTTCTTTTATGGATGGTAATACTCTAAATGCAGGAGCTGTTGCTGGAGTTACAGATGTTAAAAGTCCAATAGAATTGGCTATAAAAGTAATGACAGATTCAGATCATGTTATGCTTTCAGGTAATGGTGCAAGTATATTTGCTAAAGAAAAAGGTTTAGAAATTGTAGATCCAAGCTATTTTTATACCGAAAGAAGATTTAAGTCTTTAGAAAGAATTAAGGAAAGAGAAAAGACAGAATTAGACCATGATGATAAAACTGCTGCTTTTTATGATGCTGATATAAAAAACGCAAAGTTTGGTACAGTTGGCTGTGTGGCTCTAGATAAAAACGGAAATATTGCTGCTGGTACTTCTACAGGTGGTATGACTAATAAAAGATGGGGTAGAATTGGTGATGCACCAATTATAGGTTCTGGTACGTATGCAAATAACGCAACCTGTGGAGTTTCTTCCACAGGTTGGGGTGAGTATTTTATTCGAAGCCAAGTTGCTTACGATATTTCTGCTCAAATGGAATATCAACAAAAAACCTTAAAACAAGCCACACAAGATGTTATTCAAAACAAACTCACTAAATTAGGAGGTACAGGTGGTGTTGTTGCTCTAGACAAAAATGGCTACATGTCATTTGAATTCAATACAGCTGGTATGTATAGAGCATCAATGAATGATAAAGGTGATTTGGTAATTAAAATCTATAAAGAATAGCTTAACCATTCTTCTGGTAAAGGATCTAGGTTAATATTTTTACGAATAGAATTTATCTTCTTTTTAATTCCGATTCTGGAAATTGAAGGTATAGATAATTTTACATTGTTACGTTTACCAATAACTTGTAAAACATCTCTAATATCTCTTTTTCCGCATAAAACTAAACTATTCATCATAGCATTAGATTCGTTTGCTAAATCGAAAAAATCTACGTAAAATTTTGGTTGATTATCCAAGTAAACTATCCATTGAGTTGGTTTTTTTCTTGGAATTTCTAAGACTTCTTTAACGCCACTTAACGTTCTGTAGGTAGAATATTCTAATTGCATTATATAGGGGATTTATGTTATTTCTTTGCAATAATATTAATTTTTCTTTAAATAAAAATTATTTTTTTGTGTTTTTATCAATTTACGGGCACTGTAATTTCCTCAAAAATTAGGTCGCCATTTGCATCTTTTCCTTTGTAAAATTTAAAAATATAATCTTCTTCTTGTAAAACATGAATTGGCAATTTTATTTCTTTTTCTATAGTTGCCTGATTATACGTTTTTTCCACATCTTTTATAACGTTAATTCCTACAATTCTAGAATTTCTATCATATTCATAATAGACATTATTGAATGAAAAACAAGCATTAGGTAAAGTGTATTTTAGTACAATTGTGTCTGAAGTTTTGTAGGTAAAACTTACAGGGGTTTTTGCTTCATCTATAGGTAAAGTGCTAAATTCAAAAAGAGGAGCCTCTTCACTACAGCTTAAAACGAACAAACTCAAAATTATTAGGGCAAACTTTTTCATAGGTTTTACTTTTAAGTTTCTTTATAAAATAACATCAAATTTTACTTTAAGTGCTATTTTTGTTTTCAGAAAATGAAAAACGAGCTCTTAAATATAAAAACTGAACAGCAATTTACAAAAAAAGCTTTAAATGTTTTTAAACATCAATTTAAAAACAATAAGGTATATCGATCTTTTTGCGATCTGTTATATGTTCATCCTTCAGATATTACTAAAATTGAAGATATTCCTTTTTTGCCCATTCAGTTTTTTAAATCTAGAAAAGTACTATCTTCTTTAGAAGAAATTGATGAAGTTTTTACGAGCTCTGGAACTACAGGAAGTGTTACAAGTAAACATTATGTAACTGATGTTTCACTTTACGAAGAAAGTTATTTAAAAGGATTTGATCATTTTTATGGTGATATTAAAGAGTATGTGATTCTTGCGCTGCTACCCAATTATTTAGAGAGAAAAGGGTCTTCTTTAGTATATATGGTAAACGATTTAATTCAAAAAAGCGAAAATGTTCACAGTGGATTTTATCTTAATAATCTAGATGATTTAGCTCAAAAGTTGGTAAATTTAGATAAAGAAGGTCAGAAGATTTTACTAATTGGGGTTTCTTTTGCGCTTTTAGATTTGGTTGAAAAACACAATTTTAATCTAAAAAACACCATTGTTATGGAAACTGGTGGAATGAAAGGTAGAAGAAAAGAGTTGATTAGAAATGAATTACATATGCTTTTACAAAATGGCTTTAATGTAAATGAAATTCATTCTGAATATGGAATGACAGAATTGCTAAGCCAAGGATATTCTAAAGGGAATGGAATTTTTGAAACACCACCTTGGATGAAAATTCTAACAAGAGATACAGAAGATGCACTAACCGTTTTAGAAAAAGGCAAAACAGGTGGAATAAACGTAATTGATTTGGCAAATTATAATTCATGTTCATTTATAGCCACTCAAGACTTAGGAAAAGTTCATGAAAACAATACTTTTGAAATTATTGGAAGATTTGATAATTCTGATATTAGAGGTTGTAATTTAATGGTATTATAAAACAAATATGAAATTTAAGCTATTACAAGATTTTAAAGACTTTGCTGTAAAAGGTAATATGATTGATATTGCCATTGGTGTAATTATTGGTACTGCTTTTAATAAAGTGGTTAATGTTTTGGTTAAAGAAGTTTTAATGCCACCATTAACTTACATGACAGATGGTGTAAATTGGGAAAATAGAAAATACGTTATTAGAGAAGCAATTGTTGCAGAAGGTAAACCTAAATATGAAGAAGTAGCCATTGGTTATGGAAAATTAATTGAAGCAGGCGTAGATTTTTTAGTGATTTCTTTTACTGTTTTTTTAGTAGTTAGAGTAATGAACTCAATGAAAAAGAAAGCTGAAGACCCTAAAAATAAAACAGTAACAACTCCTAAAAATATCGAATTAATGAATAAAACTAACGAGCTTTTAGAGAAGCAAAATGAGTATTTACAAAAGGCTCTAGAACGTAAATAAAAGTTAGTTTTATCTAAATATCTTAGCACTTTTCTTTTCAGGATTTTTTTTTGCAATTTTTTAATAGAAGTTGTAATGCAGCCTACTTTTTATCGACTATTCTTAAGATGAATTCGATGAAACAGTTTATTGTAATAGTATGCTTAACATTTTCATCTGTTATTTTCGCTCAAAGTATAGATTATAATACTAAAAAAGGCTATGTAGCAGAGGGTTTTGATGTTGTTGCTTATTTCAAAGAAAGCAAGGCTATAGAAGGTAATAAAGAATTTTCTATTACGTATGATACTGTTAATTTTAAATTTTCGAACAAAGAAAATTTAGCTTTATTTAAATCGGATCCAGAAAAATATATTCCAGAATATGGAGGGTATTGTGCGTATGCAATAGCTGTTAAAGGAAAAAAAGTAAGTGTAAACCCTAAAACTTTTGAGATTAGAGAAGGCAAATTATACTTATTCTATAATAAAGGTAAAACCAATACGCTACAACTTTGGTTAAAGGAAGGTGCAGAGGAATTGCGTGAAAACGCAGATGTAAATTGGCAAAAATTCATCAACAATTAATGTTGATTCTATATATCTTGTGTATTAAAAGAGCTAAAACTAGTTTTAGCTCTTTTTTTTATTTATGCTACAATTAGTAAGTAATATGTTTTTTTACCTCTTTGTAGAAGCACGTATTTCTTATCGATTAAATCATCTTTTGAAATCACAAAGTCTTCTTTAACCTTTTCTTTGTTTACAGATATTGCATTTTCTTTTAATGCTCTTCTTGCTTCACCATTAGATTTTAAGAAGTTAGTTTCTGCAGCCAATGCAGCTATCATGTCTAAACCATTTTCTACCAAAGAAGCAGCTACTGTTGCCTGAGGTACACCATCAAAAATATCTAGTAAGGTTTTTTCATCTAAAGATTTCAGGTCAGATGCTGTAGATTTACCAAACAAAATATTAGAAGCTTTTATAGCTTTTTCATATTCATCTTTTCCATGCACAAGTACTGTAACTTCTTCTCCTAAACGTTTTTGTAGAATTCTTGTATGAGGTGCTTCTTTATGCTCTGCAACTAAAGCATCTATAGTTTCTTTGTCTAAGAACGTAAATATTTTAATATACTTTTCAGCATCTTCATCAGAAGTATTTAACCAATATTGATAAAATTTGTAAGGTGATGTTCTATTTGCATCTAACCAAACATTACCACCTTCAGATTTTCCAAACTTAGATCCATCAGATTTAGTAATTAATGGGCATGTTATGGCATAACCTTTTCCATTACCAATTCTACGAATAAGTTCAGTACCAGTAGTTATATTTCCCCATTGATCTGATCCTCCCATTTGAATAGTAGTGCTATTCTCTCTAAACAAATGTAAAAAGTCATAACCTTGTACCATTTGATAAGTAAACTCTGTAAAAGACATACCATCTTTAGATTCAGAGCTAATTCTGTTTTTCACAGAATCTTTGGCCATCATATAATTTACAGTAATATGTTTACCAATATCTCTAATGAACTCTAAGAAAGAAATGTCTTTCATCCAATCGTAGTTATTTACTAAAATGGCTGCATTTTTTTCATCAGATGTAAAATCTAAAAAATGACCCAATTGAGCTTTAACACATTCTTGATTGTGTCTTAAAGTTGTTTCATCTAGCAAGTTACGCTCTGCAGATTTTCCTGAAGGATCACCAATCATACCTGTTGCACCACCTACTAAAGCAATTGGCCTATGACCACACCTTTGGTAGTGAGCTAATAACATTATAGGTACTAAATTTCCAATATGTAAAGAATCTGCTGTTGGATCAAAACCCACATATGCACTTCGCATTTCTTCTAACAAATGTTCTTCAGTTCCTGGCATGCTATCATGTAACATTCCTCTCCATTGTAACTCTTCAATAAAATTCTTCATTGTAATCAATTTATCAGTTGGCAAATATAACTTTATCAACCAAAATATGCTAAATTCGTAGTATGATTTTAGTTACTGGAGGCACAGGTTTAGTTGGTTCGCATTTGTTGTATCATTTAAGTGTAAAGAATGATAAAATAAGGGCAATCTATAGAACAGAAGCTTCTCTAAAAAAAGTAAAGCAAGTCTTTTCTTATTACACTTCAGATGTAAAACTTTTCTCTAAAATTAAATGGTTTAAAGCAGATATTACAGATGTACCTTCTATGAAACCCGCGTTTGCCAATGTTACCCATGTTTTTCATTGTGCAGCTCTAATTTCTTTTAATTCTAAAGATTATAGAGAAATGCGAAAAGTTAATATTCATGGAACAGCAATTCTTGTAAATTTAGCCATAGATGCTAAGGTTAATAAGTTTTGTTTTGTAAGTTCTATTGCTGCTGTAGGTGATGCTTTAAACGATAATTTGGTAGATGAAGATTGTGAATGGAACAAAGAGCAAGATAATAGTGGTTACTCTATTACCAAATTTGGGGCAGAAATGGAAGTTTGGAGAGCCAGCCAAGAAGGTGTAGATGTAATTATTGTAAATCCTGGAGTAATTTTAGGGAGTGGCTTTTGGAAATCTGGATCAGGAAAATTATTTACACAAGTTTTTAATGGCTTTAAGTATTACACAGAAGGCATAACTGGTTTTGTTGCTGTGCAAGATGTTGTAAAACCAATGATTCAGCTTATGGAGTCTTCTTTAAAAAATGAACGCTTTATTTTAGTGGCTGAGAACAAATCTTTCAAAGAAATTTTTTATAAAATTGCTGATGCTTTTGATAAAAAGAGACCTTACAAATTGGTAAAAACCTGGCAAACAGAACTTGCTTGGCGAATATCTTGGTTTGTATCTAAAATAAATGGTGTTGCACCTTTGTTAACTAAGTATTCAGCTAGAAGTGCACACAATGTAACTAAATATTCTTCTCAAAAAGTAATTGATGCCATAGATTACAAGTTCGAAAGTATAGATGCAACTATAGAACGAACTTGTGAGAATTATATTAAGGAGTAGTTTTTATCTTAACTTTAATAGAATCAGTTAGTTTTAATTTTTTAGCAATACTATCTAATTCTCTTTTTTTAAGATTATTTTTTTCGATAGAATCTTGCCTTAAAGAATCTTTTGTAGATTTAATTTTATCATAATAGTCTTTCTGCTTTTTTAAGCTATTCTTTGCATCTTCAAAAATTAATTTATACTCATCTATTTTAGACATGTAATATAAATTAGAGGATTGAAAACGAACACTATCAATCTTAAATTTATCGTAAACTAAAGGCATATAATTTATATTCCTTTCCATATTTTTATTCTTAATATAAGTTGCAGAAGATGCCAACATCATTTCTTGTACCAAAAGACTCATAGTGTCTTTTGGTATAAGATCTTTTGGCTTTTCAAAAATTGTATTACTAGTACAAGAACTTAATATTAGAAAGGCTAATAGGTAGCTTAGTTTTTTCATATTATCTATTAAAAGTAATTCGTTTTCCTTTTACTTCTTCATTAAAAACGCCTTCATTATACATTAAGTTTCCATTTACAAAAGTATGGGTAATTGTAGATGAAAAAGTGGTACCCTCAAAAGGAGACCAACCACATTTATACAATATATTATCTTTAGAAACAGTTTGTAATTTGTTGGTGTCAATTAAAACTAAATCTGCAAAATAACCCTCTTTTATAAAGCCTCTCTTTTCAATTTGAAATAGTTTTGCAGGATTATGGCTCATCTTTTCAACCGCCTTTTCAATAGGAATTACACCTTCTTTTACTTTTTCTAAAATAGCTGTTACTGCATGCTGCACCAATGGGCCTCCACTTGGAGCTTTGGTATACACATTATCTTTTTCTTCTATCGTATGAGGTGCATGATCTGTAGCCAAAACATCTATTCTGTCATCTAAAAGTGCTTTCCACAACCCTTGCCTATCTTTTTCTGTTTTTACTGCTGGGTTCCATTTAATGTGAGTACCTTTTTCTGCATAGTCTTTGTCTGAAAACCATAAATGGTGAATACAAACTTCTGCAGTAATTTGTTTTTCTTCTAAAGGAATATCGTTTCTAAAAAGATGTGTTTCCTTTTCTGTAGATAGGTGAAAAATATGCAAACGAGCTCCTGTTTTTTTAGCCAATTCAATAGCTTTAGAGGAAGATAAATAACAAGCTTCTTCACTTCGAATTATTGGGTGATATTTTATAGGAATATCATCTCCAAACTTCTCTTTATAAGCAGCTGTATTTTTTCTAATGGTTGCTTCATCTTCACAATGTACAGAGATAATCATCTTAGTTGATGAAAATATTTTTTCTAAAACAGCCTCATCATCTACTAACATATTTCCTGTAGATGAACCTAAGAATAACTTAATTCCTGCTACTTTTTTAGGATCTGTTTTTAACAACTCTTCTAAATTGTCATTTGTTCCACCAAACATAAAAGAATAGTTTGCATAAGAGTCTTTTGAAGCAATTTTAAATTTATCCTCAAGTAATTCTTGAGTGGTTGCTTGTGGCACTGTATTTGGCATTTCTATAAAAGTAGTAATTCCGCCAGCAACTGCTGCCTTACTTTCTGTAGCAATGTTTGCTTTATGAGTTAAACCAGGTTCTCTAAAGTGTACTTGATCATCTATAAAACCAGGAATTAAAGTTTTACCATTTGCTTCTATAACTTCTGCATCTTCAGGTGCAGAAATGTCTTTAGCAATTTGTTTAATAATTTCATTTTCAATTAAAACATCACCCATAAAAGTGTTGTTCTCATTTACAATGTTTGCGTTTTTAATTAAATAAGTGCTCATTTTTATTTTATTTTGGTAATCCTTTTAACTTCATTTTTATCACTCCAAATAGTGCTTCTGATATTATATTACTACTCATTTTAGAAGCACCTAAAGTTCTGTCTGTAAAAATAACAGAGACTTCTTTTATATTAAAATTATGTTTCCAGGCTTTAAATTTCATTTCTATTTGAAAAGCATAACCTACAAACTTTATTTTATCTAACTGAATGGTTTCTAAAACGTTTCTTTTCCAACAAACAAACCCAGCTGTTGTATCAAAAACAGGAATTCTAGTAATTAACCTTACATATTTTGATGCAAAGTAAGATAGTAGCACTCTTTTCATAGGCCAGTTTACAACATTTACACCTTTAGAGTATCTTGAACCTACAGAAACATCTGCACCTTCAATTTTACAAGCATTGTATAAACGAATTAAGTCTTTTGGATTGTGAGAAAAATCGGCATCCATTTCTATAATATAGTCATAACCTTTTTGAAGGGCCCATTTAAAACCATGAATATAAGCTTTACCTAAGCCGTTTTTTTTGTATCGGGTTTCTATAAACAATCGATCTGGAAAATCTTTAATTAATTGATGAACTATTTCTGAAGTTCCATCAGGAGAATTATCATCTACTATTAAAATATGAAAGGCTTTTTGTTGGCTAAAAGTAGCTCTAATAATGGCTTCGATATTTTCTTTTTCGTTATAAGTAGGTATAATTACTAAAGCATCTGACATAAATAAATTTTCATGTAGTAAGAGAGCAAATATACACTATTTAATTACTAATTTTGTGCTAATCATCTTAAATGAAAGTTAATTGCAAGCAATAGATAAAATAACATATTCAAACAATTGGATTACAATTATCTTTATTCTATTGTTGGTTTGTATTGTGTTTTTGAAACTATTAAATGCTAAAAAATTGAATGAGAGCTTTTTTGCATTATTCAATTTTAGTTTTATTGAAGATGAATCTTCTGAACCCAACAATTTACTAAGTCCTTTTGAAAGTGTTTTATTTTTATTTTCAGTAAGTACAATTTCGTTGCTGGTATACTTTTTTAAAATTTACAATCAGCCAGAAACTACACAAAGTTTTACTACTTTCTTTACGCTCTTTTTGGTTGTTTTTTGTTTCTTCTTTCTAAAAAAGCTTTTAGAATTTGCGTTAACTAGGCTTTTTTTAATAAAAAACCAGATTAGTATTTTTCTTATTACAAAGGCCAATTATCTCTATGCAATTTCATTTATATTATATATTCTTCTTATTCTTTATGAATATGCTAATGTAAAGAGCGTATATCTTTTTTATTTTTCTGCATTTCTATTTTTACTAAGGTTTGTGTTTTTTATATTCAGAAATAAAAAGCTGATATTTAACAAGTTGTTTTATTTTATTTTGTACATTTGCGCCTTCGAAATAGCACCGCTATTTGTACTGTTTAATTTGATGTTTTAAAACCAAAATTGAAATCGAATGAAAGTGAAAACTATATTGGTTTCTCAGCCAGCCCCAAAGACAGAAACATCACCTTATTTTGATTTGTCTGATAAGCAAAAGGTGAAAATAGATTTCAGGTCTTTTATACATGTAGAAGGAATCTCTGTAAAAGAAGTTAGAGCTCAAAAAATAGACTTAAGTAAATTTACTGCAATAATCTTAACTAGTAGAAACGCTGTTGATCATTTTTTTAGAATAGCTGAGGAAATGCGCTTTAAAGTGCCAGATTCTATGAAATATTTTTGTCAGTCTGAAGCTGTGGCTTACTACTTACAGAAATATGTAGTGTACAGAAAACGTAAAATTTATGTTGGTGCCAGAACTTTTCCTGAATTAACAAAGCTTATTAAAAAGCACAAAACAGAAAAGTTTTTATTACCATCTTCAGATAAGTTAAAGCCTTTAATTCCTGCTGAATTAGATAAGCTAGGAATTGCTTGGACAAGAGTAGATCTTTACAGAACTGTAGTTAGTGATCTATCTGACTTAGAAGACGTATTTTACGACATTTTAGTATTCTTTAGCCCTTCAGGAATTGAGTCTCTTTTAAAGAATTTTCCTGATTTTAAACAAAATAACACAAGAATTGCTGCCTTTGGTAACTCTACAGTAAATGCAGTAACTACTGCAGGTTTTAAATGTGATATTGTTGCACCATCTAAAGAAACACCATCTATGACAATGGCTTTAGAAAAGTATATTAAAGAAGCAAATAAGAAATAATTTTTATCTAATATAAAGTTTAAACCAAGCAGAAATGCTTGGTTTTTTTATGCGAATAAAGTAGCAAACGCTTCTTCTATCTTACCCACTAAAATTAATCTAATTGAATGATTTTTAGAAGATATCTTATTGTATTTAGAAGCAACAAAGCTCTTATAACCTAATTTTTCTGCTTCTAAAATTCGTTGATCTATTTTAGAAACGGGTCTTATTTCTCCAGCCAAACCAACTTCTGCAGCAAAGCAAACATTTGGATTTATGGCTACATCTTGATTGCTAGATAAAATTGCAGCAACAACAGCCAAATCTATTGCAGGATCATCTACGTTAATACCACCAGTAATATTTAAAAACACATCTTTTGCACCCAATTTAAAACCTGCTCTTTTTTCTAGTACAGCTAAAATCATATTTAACCTTTTTAAATTGTAGCCTGTTGTAGATCTTTGTGGAGTACCGTAAACTGCAGTAGAAACCAAAGCTTGAATTTCTATCATTAAAGGCCTTATGCCTTCTAAAGTAGATGCAATTGCTGTACCACTTAAATCTGCATCTTTTTTAGAAATTAAAATTTCTGACGGATTTGATATTTCTCTTAAACCATCAGATAACATTTCATAAATCCCTAATTCTGATGTAGAACCAAATCTATTTTTTTGGCTTCTTAATATTCTATAGGTATGATTTCTGTCGCCTTCAAATTGTAAAACAACATCAACCATGTGTTCTAAAATTTTTGGCCCTGCAATGTTTCCTTCTTTGTTGATGTGGCCTATTAACAAAACTGGTGTTGCAGTTTCTTTGGCAAATTTTATAAGCTCTGCAGAGGTTTCTCTTATTTGAGATATACTTCCTGGAGAAGCTTCAATTGAATTTGTATGTAAAGTTTGTATAGAATCTATCACCAAAACCTCTGGTTCTGTTTCCTCTATATTTTTAAATATTTGTTGTGTATTGGTTTCAGTTAATATTAAGCAATTGGAATTAACAGCTTCTAAACGTTCTGCTCTCATTTTAATTTGAGACTGACTTTCTTCTCCTGAAACATACAATACTTTCTGGCTGATATTTAGTGCAACTTGCAATAATAGGGTAGATTTTCCAATACCAGGTTCACCACCCAAAAGTGTTACAGAACCTTTAACTAAACCACCACCTAAAACAGTATCTAATTCGTTATTATTAGTTACTATTCTTTCTTCAGGATTTAGCTGAATGTCGGCTATTTTTAAAGGCTTATTTATGCTTTGTTTTGCAGTTGTAGATTGTTTCCAAACTCGTTTTTCTTCTTTTTGAATTACTTCTTCAACAATGGTGTTCCATTCTTTACAAGCACCACATTGACCTACCCATTTTGCATGTTGTGTTCCACAATTCTGACAGAAAAAAGTTGTTTTGGTTTTAGCCATTTATAGTTCGAATTTTAGAATAGTAAAGTTACAAAGTAAATTATAAATTTAATGAGTTTTGTGTTTGCAAAGCGTTAGCAAATAGTTGCGTTAGTGATTGAATGGCATGTTTGAGCTCTTTTTGTTTTTCACAAAAAAGCGAGTAATGAAAGCACGACCTTTAGGGAACGCTATAAAAATTATTTCTTATTTACAATTGGTAAAAGCACAAATGCTAAACCACCAAAGACGATAATCATGGCTGTTTGTGCTGTCCACATGATCCAACCAAAAGCGGTTGCAGGTTCTGTTGGAATATCAAATAGTGCTAAGGCACCTGCTACTGCAATTGGGTAGAGACCAATTCCGCCATTTGTGGCAGCTATCGAAAACCCACCAGCTATAAATGCGATTAAAATTCCGCCAAAAGGAACCTCTAGACCATCTATTGCAGGTATTGTGGCCCAAAACATGGCTACATACATTACCCAAATAAAAACAGTATGAAAGATAAAAGCCCACTTGTTTTTCATTTTAAAGATGCTTGTTGCACCTTCTATTAAGCCAGTTACAAAGGTTTTAATTTTTAATAAAAAACCAGATTTTGCTTTTTTTACAAAAGATGAAAAAATGTAAAAGGCAATAATTAAAATAGCTAAGCCAATTATTATTTTGGTGGGATTAAAATTTTCGGTTAATAGGTTGTAGATAAAATCGAACTGAACAAAAAGGGTTAATGCTACAATTAGCAACATCATAATAAGATCTGCAATTCGTTCTGCAACTATGGTTCCAAAGCCTTTTTCAAAGGGTACATTCTCATAGTTGGTTAACGCATATGCTCTAGAAACTTCGCCTGCTCTTGGTAGTGCTAAATTTACTAAATAACCTATTAATACTGCTAAAACACTATTGGTAAACTTTGGTTTGTAACCTAAAGGTTCTAACATAAACTTCCACCTATAAGCTCTAGATAAATGACTTAAAATACCAAAAAATAGGCCTAGAAAAATCCAACTATAATTGGCTTCTTTAAAATAGGCTAACAAAACATCGAACGATATTTTAGAGATGGAATACCAAACTAAAATACCTCCCAAAATGAGAGGTAATAGTAGTTTTAAAATTTTTTTGATATTCAAAATGCTTAGGTAAGTGTGTTGTCTTTTTCGTTTGGAAAAACTAATTGAGGCTTAAATTTTTTAGCTTCTTCTAGTTCCATAAAAGCGTAAACAATTAAAATTAAAACATCGCCAACTGCAACCAATCTAGATGCAGCACCATTAAGTGTAATTTCTCCACTTCCTCTTGGACCAGGAATTGCATAAGTTTCTAAACGATTACCATTGTTGTTATTTACAATTTGTACACGTTCACCTTCAATAATTCCTGCAGCATCCATTAAATCTTCATCAATGGTAATGCTTCCTATATAATTTAAATCTGCACCTGTAACTTTTACACGATGGATTTTAGATTTTACTACTTGTACTAACATGCTGCAAAAATAAGAATTTTTTAATTAGGATTGTTTTAATTTAATGTTGTCTATTAAACGTATATCGCCTGCAAATACTGCAATGAAAGCCCTATATTTTTTATCAGATTCTTTAGTAATTATGGTTTCTAATGTTTTTTCTTCAGCAATTGTAAAATATTCTAATTTTAAGAGAGAATGCTCTTTAAATTCTTTTTCTACCCAAGAAACTACTTTTTCTGCAGATTTAGTTTTAAATTTTTTACGAGCTTTTTTTAAGGTTTTGTATATAAATGGTGCTGCTTCTCTTAAACTAGAGCTTAATCTAACATTTCTAGAACTCATTGCTAAACCATCATCTTCTCTGTAAATTGGGCACCCCTTAATTTTTAATTTTAAGTTGTGCTTTTTAACCATTTTTTTAATGATTTGTAATTGTTGAAAATCTTTTTGACCAAAGTAAGCAACATCAGGATTTACAATCTCAAAAAGGGTTTTTACAATAGTACCAACTCCGTTAAAATGCCCATCTCTAAACTTACCTTCCATTTTAAATTCTAAGCCATCAAAATCAAAACTATCAGAAGAAATATTGTTGTTGTAAATTTCATTTACAGAAGGATAGAATAACACATCGCAATCAATACTTTCTAGCATTTTCTTGTCTTTATCCAATGTTTTAGGGTAATTTACAAGGTCTTCTTCTTTGTCAAATTGAGTTGGATTTACAAAAATACTAACTACAACAAGATCATTTTTTTTCTTAGCTTCTTCAATTAAAGATAAATGACCTTTATGCAATGCACCCATTGTTGGTACAAAACCGATGCTTTTATTTTCTATTTTTTTGCTAGAAAGGTGTGCTTTTAAAGGTTGTTTTTCAGTAAAAACTTTCATGGGTAATGGCTGTAAATTGTCTGCAAACTTACCATTTTAACACGATATTAGCATAAAAATTTGTATTTTTGCCCTTCTTATAAAAAGAGTTTGATTAATGAAGGACAAAAGAGTATTATTTGTTTCGTCTGAAGTTGTTCCATATTTACCAGAGACAGAACTTTCTTCTACAGCGTTTTTAGCTGCGAAAAATGCACATTCAAAAGGAGTACAAACCCGTATTTTTATGCCAAGATATGGTGTTATCAATGAAAGAAGACACCAACTTCATGAGGTAATTCGTTTATCTGGTATGAACTTGGTTGTTAATGATATAGATATGCCACTAATAATAAAAGTAGCCTCTATTCCTAAAGAAAGAATGCAAGTTTACTTTATTGATAACGAAGAGTATTTTAAAAGAAAAGCGGTTTATACAGATGAAGATGATAAGTTGTTTTCAGATAATGATGAAAGAGCAATTTTCTTTGCGAAAGGTGTTGTAGAAACTGTTAAGAAATTAAACTGGGCACCAGATATTATTCATGTGCATGGTTGGATGGCATCTTTGTTACCACTTTATTTAAGAGAATTTTATAAAGAAGAACCATTGTTTACCGAAAGTAAAATTGTTACTTCGCTTTATAATAATGGTTTTGAAGGCGATTTAAATGCAGACATGTCTAGCAAAATAACTTTCGATTTAAATGAGAGTGATAAAATATCGACTATACAAACACCAAATCATACTAATATTTTAAAGAGTGCTATTGAGAATTCTGATGCAATTATTCATGGAAGTGAAGACATACCTGAAGAATTAACAACTTTTATCGAAGAAAAAGAAAAGCCAGTTTTAGGATATCAAGTAGAGAATTTGAAAGAAGCTTATTTAAATTTTTATGCTGATTTATTGTCAGATAATCAATAATTTTTGAAGTGAAAAATATCGTAAAAAAGAGTGTTTATATAGTAGCTGCTATATATTTTTGTTTTGCAGTTGTTTCTTGTGAGTCTGACTTTACAGACATAGATACCAATGTAATTACCAATACAAAGTTTAATACAAACGAAATTACCCTAGATATTACTGCAAGTAATAGTCCTTTAGAGGTTTTACAAACAGATAATATTTCTAGACAAATTAATCAGTACTTATTAGGGGTTTATGCAAGTTCAGATTACGAAAAGATTGAGGCCTCTATTGTTTCTCAGTTAAATCTAGAAGCAAATTTACAGGTTGTAGATGATGCAGATATTTCAGACACAACTACAGTTTTAACCAAAATAGATACCGTTTTTCTTAAATTACCTTATCCTGTTGCTTTAGAAGATGTTTCTGATGCCACTAGCGATTTTGAATTTGATGGTATTGTAGGTAATCCTGCTACCCCATATACCTTAAACGTTTATAGGTCAAATACTTTTTTAAATAATTTTAATCCTTCAGATCCTACAAAGTTAAATAGTTACAATTCAAAAGACGACTTTGAAAAAGTAGGTAGCCCTTTAAATGTGCAAACAGATTATCCTTTATCACCAAGTTTAAATGATACCATGTTTGTTGTAAAAAGAAGAATGATTGATAATACAGTTGTTGGAATGGATACTATAAAAATATTCAGTTCTGCAGCTAGTACTAACCCAATACCTTTTGCTAGAATTCCTTTAGATGAAGATTTAATTGAGCAATTATTTTTAGATAAATATGAAGATGCAGAGTTTAGCTCACAAGATGCTTTCAATGATTATTTTAGAGGAGTTATTTTAGAAGCTACAGGCACAGATGGTTCCTTAATTACGTATAATTTCGATACTGCTATTACAGATTTGAGTCCTTCAATTGAAGTTTACTACACAAACACTGTTTACACAGCAGGAACTACTGATACTATTAAAACTGTTCGAAAAAACAATACATTCTTATTGTCAGGTTATAGAGTAAATACTTTTGACATGCAAGATAGAACGTATCCAGACAACAATGAGATAAAAATTCAAGGTGCTGCTGGTAGTGAAGGAGAAGTAACTTTATTTGATGAAACTGTTTTAAGCACATTAAGAAGCAATAATTGGTTAATTAACGATGCTTCTTTAACTTTTTATATCAATCAATCTGCAGATACAGCTTCTGTACCTGAAAGATTGTATTTATACAAGACTGATGGAGATGCAACTAGCCCAGTATTTAGCCAAATTGAAGATGCAGTATCAGAGGCTGCATTTGGTGGAATTGATGGTAATTTAGTGCGTGATTCAGATGGAAAAGTAGAAAAGTATACGTTTAAAATTACAGATTACCTTTCAGATTTAGTTATAGGTCTTACAGATTATAATCCAACGTTAAAAATAAAAGCATTTAATACGTCAGATATTCCAACAACAGATACTATCTTTAGAAACTTTAGTTGGAACCCTAGAGCTGTAACTTTATTAAATAACGATCCTGTTAATGGTGATAAAAAAGCAGTTCTAAAAATATCTTACTCAGAAAAAAAATAAATTAACCAAGCCAAAAAAATTAATCAAAAATGTGTGGAATATCAGCTTATATAGGTCATAGAGATGCCTATCCTATTGTAATAAATGGTCTTAAAAGATTAGAATATAGAGGTTATGATAGTGCAGGTGTTATGATTTTTGATGGTGAAAAAATGCAACTTTCTAAAACAAAAGGGAAAGTTTCTGAACTTGAAAAAATTACAGACGCAGAAGAAGAAAGAAAAGTTGGTAATATTGGTATGGGGCATACACGTTGGGCAACACATGGTGTGCCAAATGATGTAAACTCACATCCACATGCATCTCAATCAGGAGATTTAGTTATTGTTCATAATGGTATTATCGAAAATTATGATACAATTAAAAAAGAACTAATTACAAGAGGGTATACTTTTAAGAGTGATACAGATACTGAGGTTTTAATAAACTTAATTCAAGAGGTTAAAGATACTGAAGGTTGTAAATTAGGTAAAGCTGTTCAATTGGCATTAACAAATGTTGTTGGAGCTTACGCTATTGCTGTATTTGATAAAAATAAGCCTAATGAAATTGTTGTAGCACGTTTGGGAAGTCCTATTGCTATTGGTGTTGGTAAAGATAATAAGGAATTTTTCGTAGCTTCTGATGCTTCACCATTTGTAGAATTCACAAAAGATGCTATTTATCTTGAGGATGAAGAAATGGCCATCATTAAATTAAATAAGGGTGTAAAAGTTCATAAAATTAACGATGACTCGCAAGTAGATCCTACAATCCAAAAGTTACAGATGAGCTTAGACCAAATTGAAAAAGGAGGTTATGATCATTTTATGCTTAAGGAAATACATGAACAGCCTAAAGCCATTACTGATACTTTCAGAGGTAGAATGCTACCAATAGAAAACAGAATTAAAATGTCTAGTATTGATGATCATCTAGACAAATTTTTAAATGCCAACAGAATAGTAATTATTGCTTGTGGTACTTCTTGGCATGCTGGTTTAGTAGGTGAATATCTGTTTGAAGATATGGCTAGAATTCCTGTAGAAGTAGAATATGCTTCAGAATTTAGGTATAGAAACCCAATTATTACAAACAAAGATGTTGTTATTGCCATTTCTCAATCAGGAGAAACAGCAGATACACTTGCAGCAATTAAATTAGCCAAATCTAAAGGTGCCTTTGTTTACGGAGTTTGTAATGTGGTAGGTTCTTCTATTGCCAGAGAAACGCATTCAGGTGCTTATACTCATGCTGGTCCAGAAATAGGTGTAGCTTCTACAAAAGCGTTTACAACGCAAATTACTGTATTAACATTAATTGCTTTAAAATTAGGTAAAGCTAATGGTTCTTTAGCTCCTCATACTTTCGAAAACTACATCCAGAAAATGCAATTAATTCCTAGACAAGTAGAGGAATTATTGAATATTGATGAGCATGTAAAAGAAATTGCAGCTGTTTATAAAGATGCGAAAAACTGTTTATATTTAGGTAGAGGATTTAATTTTCCTGTGGCTCTAGAAGGAGCTTTAAAACTTAAAGAAATTTCTTACATTCATGCAGAAGGATATCCAGCAGCAGAAATGAAGCATGGGCCAATTGCTTTGATTGATGAAAATATGCCAATATTTGTTATTGCAACAAATAAAGGTCATTATGAAAAAGTAGTAAGTAACATTCAAGAAATTAAATCTAGAGCAGGTAAAATTATTGCTGTAGTAACAGAGGGCGATGTTCAAGTGAAAGAAATTGCAGATCATGTAATTGAAATTCCTGATACTGAAGAAGCATTAACGCCATTGTTAACTACAATACCATTACAGTTATTGTCTTATCATATTGCAGTAATGTTAGGTAAAAATGTAGATCAGCCAAGAAATTTAGCAAAATCAGTTACTGTAGAATAATTAGGTAATTGAATATTTAGAATTAAAAAAATCCAGCTATTTAGCTGGATTTTTTAGTTATATCTTATCATGTACTTTTGTATGATTTCCATCATTCCACAGAGTTAAAATATCTGTAGCTACAGCTGCTCCACTACCTGATGCAATTGCAAATTGACTTCGATGTCCAGCTATAGTTCCACAACAATATAAGCCATCTGTTATAAAATGATCTTTGTTCTCTAGTTGAATTCTATCTTTTGCAGGGTTTGCTTTATTATGAGGAATTAAATGATTGTTTAAACCATCTATTGTAAATGGTTTTGAATAGTTTAAGGCTATGATTGCTATTTTAGTAGTATAGGTGTTCTTATTAGTTTTAACGCTGTAAACACCCTCTATTTTGTCTATAGATAGTACTTTTTCTTTCTCTATTTGTACTATATGAGCGTATAAACTATTTAATTGATTCTTACTTTCTTTTAAAATGTCTTTACCAAGAGTACCTGCAGACAAACCAAGAACATTATTAAATAGTGCATTTTCTAAATGAGAAGCTCTTTGGTGGGTAATAATGCCAATTTTTTTATCGGAAGCAAAAGCTTTGTTTTTTGCAGACCCTAAAACTAAGGCACATTGCATTCCAGAAACTCCACCACCAATAATTAAACAGTCAAACATCATATTAAATAAATAATGCTTTGATATTTTGAGCGAATAATTTCACAGCGATTGCTAATAAGATAACCCCAAAAACTTTTCTTATAATTTGTATTCCAGAAGGTCCTATTAATCGTTCTATTTTAGAAGATGTTTTTAAGACAATGTAGATAACAATAACATTAAAGAAAACTGCAACAATAATGTTTTGAATTGCAAATTCAGCTCGTAAAGAAAGTAGTGTAGTTAAACTTCCTGGCCCTGCAATTAAAGGAAAAGCTAATGGAAATATAGTAGCAGTTATAGTTCCAGAATCACCATCATCTTTATAAAGTGTAATTCCTAAAATCATTTCTAAAGCAATGAAAAATAAAATAAAAGAACCTGCTACAGCAAAAGAATTTACATCAATACCAATTAAACTTAATAAGCTCTGCCCTAAAAAAAGAAAAATAACCATAATACAACCTGCTATAATAGAGGCTTTTTCAGACTGAATATGACCTACTTTTTTACGTAAATCAATTACAATTGGTATGTTACCAATAATATCGATTACTGCAAAAAGTACCATAAAAGCAGTAAAAATTTCTTTTAAATTAAAATCCATCATAAATCAATTAAATTTTGGTGCAAAATTAGTCAACTAACTTTATCAATTTATAAAAATACAGTAAAAAATATACTTATTTTTGTCATTATGTTTCAACTAGGTAAAACAATCGTTTCTGAAGATATTATAGAAAAGGAATTTGTCTGTAATATTTCTGCATGTAAAGGTGCTTGCTGTGTAGATGGCGAAGCTGGTGCTCCATTAGAAAAAGAAGAAACAAAAATCTTAGAGAATATTTATCCGAAAGTAAAGCCTTTTTTGCGTAAAGAAGGTATAGAGGTTATAGAAAGAGAAGGTGCTTGGGTAACAAGCGATTGGGGTGAATTAGAAACACCTTTAATTGATGGTGCAGACTGTGCCTATGTTATTTTTGATGATAAAAATACCGCTCTTTGTGGTATTGAAGAAGCATATAATCAAGGCGAAATCAGCTGGAAAAAACCTATTTCTTGCCATTTATATCCAGTTCGAGTTAAAGATTATAGCGAGTTTTCTGCTGTGAATTATCATAAATGGGAAATTTGTGATGATGCTTGCTCTTTAGGTAAAGAGTTGCAAGTGCCAGTTTATAAATTTGTAAAACAAGCGTTAATTCGAAAGTTTGGTCAGAATTGGTATGATGAACTAGAAAAAGTCGCCGAAAATTATAATAACAAATAGCATCCTTCATAAGGATGTTTTTTTTTTTGGCATAAAGTTTGTTTTAACATAGTCTTAACATTTAAACTTTCTAATTATGAAAAACGTGAAAAAACTACCTACCAAACAATTAGAAAAGTTCTCAACCATTTTTACTCAGTTAGGACTTGTATTAGTACTTTTTGTGGTCTACATTGTATTAGAGCATGAAACAAAACAGAAATCTTTAGCAGTCTATGAACCAGAAGTCTCCAAAGGTATTTACTTAGAGCCAAATACAGAGGTTTTCTTTACCAAGGAAACAACTGTTAAACCTAAGGTTGAAATACAAAAACCAGATCGATTAATCTTAGATGAGAAAATTGATAAGGTTAATGATGATAAAACTGAATCGGTTATTCTAACAGAGCCTAAAAAGCAAAAAGTTGATTTTGATATTGATAAAATTGAAACAGTACCAGAACCTGTAGATGAAGAAGATGAAGATCCTGTTCCTTTTATTTCAATAGAAAATGCACCAATATTTAAAGGCTGTGAAGGTTTATCTAAAGAGGAAAACAAGAAGTGTTTTGATAAAAAGATGCTAAAATTTGTACAACGAAATTTTGACGCTCAATTGGCCAATGAAATTGGTTTAAGATCTGGTAAATACAGAATTCAGACTCAATTTATTATTGATAATACTGGTAAAGTTGTAGATATTAAAATTA
Source organism: Polaribacter sp. P097 (assembly GCF_036864555.1). Lineage (NCBI taxonomy): Bacteria > Pseudomonadati > Bacteroidota > Flavobacteriia > Flavobacteriales > Flavobacteriaceae > Polaribacter > Polaribacter sp. P097. Next base: position 1,101,334 of record NZ_JAZETJ010000001.1, read on the forward strand.
GAGCACCTCATATTAAATTGAAGCAAGAAACTCAAGAATTGATAGAAAAACTACCTCAATTTACACCAGGTAAACAAGGTTCAAAATCTGTTAAGGTTAGGTACACTTTACCTATTTCTTTTTTAGTAGATTAAATAAATCTCTAAATATGTAAAAAAATAAACCCAACTATTTAGTTGGGTTTTTATATTTAGTACATTTACAAAATAAATTACCTTAAATATTGATATGGAATACTTTGCTCACGAAACAGCTGTTATAGATGATAATTGTAAAATAGGAAAAGGCACTAAAATTTGGCATTTTAGTCACATTATGTCTAATAGTAAAATTGGTGAAAGCTGTAACTTGGGTCAGAATGTAGTTGTATCTCCAAATGTTGTTTTGGGTAGAAACGTAAAAGTGCAGAATAATGTATCTATTTATTCAGGAGTTACTTGCGAAGACGATGTTTTTTTAGGGCCATCTATGGTTTTTACAAACGTTATAAATCCTAGAAGTGCTATTAACAGAAAAAATAGATACTTAAAAACGAAGGTTAAGAAAGGAGCAAGTATTGGTGCTAACGCAACTATAGTGTGTGGTAATCATATTGGAGAATATGCATTTATTGGTGCTGGAACTGTAGTTACCAAAGAGGTTTTACCTTATGCATTGGTTGTTGGGAATCCTTCAAAACAAATAGGTTGGGTTAGTGAACATGGGCATACCTTAGATTTTAATAATGATGGTATTGCAGTTTGTAAAGAAAGTAAGGTTGAATATGAATTAAAAAATAATAAGGTCACAAAAAAAGCTTAGTAAATAAATACTAAGCCTTTTCTATTTTGATAAGAGATTTATTTATGGTGCAGGATTTGGAATTTCTGCATGCACAGCATTAATTTCTTTAATAGTTTCTTCAGATAACTCAACATTAATAGAATTAATATTCTCTTTTAATTGATCTAATTTAGTGGCTCCAATAATGTTACTTGTAACAAAAGGCAATTGATTTACAAAGGCCAGAGACAATTCAGTTAAGGTTAAATTATTTTTTTCTGCAATTTGTAAATATTTTTTTACAGCTCTTTCACTTGCATCGTTTTTATACCTTGCAATAAATCTAGGAAATAAAGTTCCTCTTGCACCTTCAGGTAAATTTCCGTTTAAATATTTTCCAGATAATACGCCTTGAGCTAAAGGTGAGTATGCTAATAAACCAACATTTTCTCTTAAAGAAACTTCGCTCATACCAACTTCATAACCTCTATGAATCATAGAATAAGAGTTTTGCACAGTAACTGGTCTTGGTAAATTATATTGTTCTGAAGCTTGCAGGTATTTCATTGTACCCCAAGGAGTTTCGTTAGATAAACCAACGTGTTTTATTTTTCCTTGTTTAATAAAATCTTGAAGTGTTTCTAAGATTTCTAGGTAATTTTCAGTTTCATCATTGGCTGCTTGTAAAGGGAAATCTCTTACTCCAAAACAATTTACACCTCTATTTGGCCAGTGCAACTGATATAAATCTATATAGTCTGTTTGTAAACGCTGTAAGCTTTTGTCTACAGCATCTATAATATTATCTTTACTTATACCGCCATTTCTAATATGGGCAGTATAATCTCCTCCACCAGCTATTTTACTAGCTAAGATTACCTTTTCTCTATTTCCTGTCTTCTTAAACCAAGTACCAATTATTCTTTCAGTACCTCCATAAGTTTCTGGGTTTGCAGGAACTGGATATAGTTCTGCTGCATCAAAAAAGTTTACACCATTTTCTAAAGCATAATCCATTTGAGCATGGCCTTCAGCTTCTGTATTCTGATTTCCCCAAGTCATAGTACCTAAACAAATTTTAGATACTTCAACATCGGTATTTGGTAATTTTGTGTATTTCATTTGTTATAAAAAAAGATGATTTTTAACTTATTCTACCTCAGAAACACGTAAAGTATTTACCATACCTTTTGCTTCTGCTGGCATAGATGCTAAGTTAATAATTAAATCTCCTGCTTTTACAAAACCTTTGTCTTTTGCTATTCTGTTTACATCTTCTACTGTATCATCTGTAGAAAAGTTTTTATTGTAGTAATACGCTCTTACACCCCAAAGTAAATTTAATTTACCAAGTATTCTTCTGTCTGTAGAAAAGGCTAAAACATGAGTTCTAGGTCTCCATGCAGAAATTTGGAATGCTGTATAACCACTGTTAGTTAGCGTACATATAGCAGCTGCATTGGTATCATTTGCCATTAATGCTGCATGATAACAAATAGATTTAGTTACAAATCTGTTAGTTCTAATATGTGGTGCTTCATGTGGTACTTTAATCATTCTAGAGTTTTCCACACTTTTAATAATTTCAGACATTTTCTGAATTACTCTAATTGGGTGTTTACCTACAGAAGTTTCTCCAGAAAGCATCACTGCATCTGCACCGTCCATAATTGAGTTGGCAACATCATTAACTTCTGCTCTTGTTGGAACGGAATTATCAATCATAGTCTCCATCATCTGTGTTGCAATAATTACAGGAATTCTTGCTCTTTTTGCACGTCTCACCAATTTTTTCTGAATTAATGGTACTTCTTGCATTGGTATTTCAACACCTAAATCTCCACGAGCCACCATTAATCCATCACAATAAGGAATTAAAGCATCTAAATTTTTAACGGCTTCTGGCTTTTCTATTTTGGCAATTACAGGAATTCTATATTCTGAATGTTGTGCAATTAAATCGCGTAACATTCTTAAATCATCTGGTGTTCTTACAAAAGATAAAGCAATCCAATCTACTTCTTGTTCTATTGCAAAAACTGCATCTTCCATATCTTTTTCTGTAAGTGCAGGTAAAGAAATAGCTGTGTTAGGTAAGTTTACTCCTTTTTTAGATTTTAAAGGGCCTCCTACAATTACTTTTACAACAACTTCGGTTTCTTTATTTGTAGAAACTACTTCGAAAAGTAATTTACCATCGTCTACTAAAATTTGTTCACCTACTTTTACGTCTTTTGGAAAACGTTGATAGGTCATAAAGGCTTTTTCTTTACTTCCTATACATTTTTCAGTGGTGAATGTGAAGGTATCTCCATCATTTAATTCAACACCTTCTTCCATAACTCCAACTCTTAGTTTAGGACCTTGTAAATCGCCTAAAATTGCTATGTTAAAGCCATTTTCTTCATTAATTTCTCTAATGATTTTTACTTTTCGTTTTACATCTTCATAATCTGCATGAGAAAAGTTAATTCTAAAGACATTTACACCAGTTTTAGCTAAATCTGTAAGTATTTCTTTAGTATCTGTTGCTGGCCCTAAGGTTGCAACTATTTTAGTTTTATTATTATTTGGCATATCTTAAAAAGTTAAAAAGTCTTTAGACTTTAGTGAGTTTTTATCTATTGAATAGGATGTAATAATGTGATTAATTTCTTTTATTTTATCTACAACTTCTAGGGTAAAACTATAATCGAAACTGCCCGAAATTTTAATAAAGAAATCTACTTTTTTCTTTTCTGAAATTAAATATGTTTTTGTTTCAGAAGTTAGTAATAATTCGTTCGATTCTGTTTGATTTTCTCTTTTAGAGCTATTAGCTATTAAAAACCATTCGTAATCAAACTCTTCATTTAAATAATTATAAATTGAAAAGGATGCTTTATGTGAAGTATCGTTAAACTTTAAATCGTTTTTCGATTTGCACAAATTTATTCCTAATTTCTTATTAAGCAGGTAAGCTAGCTTATAATCTTCTAATGTAGTGTGTATTCCTATTAAGGAATATTCTTCTTCAAAAACGTCAAGACTTAATGAATGAATAGGCACAAATATCAATTAGCTTTAATTCCACTTAATAAGTTGCTAATTTACTAATTGTTTATGAGTTTTTTTGAGATTTTCACGAAAACGTTATCGTGTTTAGCCTGCAGAAATTTCACTTTGAAAGGCGTAATATACTCTCTTTGAGGCTTGTTCCTCTGCTTTCTTTTTAGAGGTTGCTCTACCTTTTGCAACTTGCTCTCCATCAATACTAACTTTTACACTAAAGTGTTTAATGGCTTCGTTTCCAGAATCCTCATAAGTTTCAAACTTATATTTTTTCTTCTGTTTTTGGCACCATTCTATAATTAAGCCTTTGTAGCTTGTAATTTTACCCTCTAATCTCTCTATATTAACATAAGGTAATATTACATTTTCATAAATAAATTTCTGAGCATAGTTGTAGCCTCTATCTAAGTAAATAGCACCAACTAAAGCTTCAAAAATATTTCCATGAATATTATCTCCTACAGTGTTTTGATCAATATTACTTTTTACAAAACGAATAAGTTCTAAGTCTTTACCTAGTTCATTTAAATGCTCTCTACTAACAATTTTAGATCGCATTTGGGTTAAATAACCTTCTGAACCAGTAGGTACTTTTTTGTACAAATAAGATGCAATAACAGAGCCTAAAATAGAATCTCCTAAAAACTCTAAACGTTCATAGTTAATAGGGTTTCCTTTACTGTCTGTCATTTGCACAGATCTGTGTGTAAACGCTTTTTTGTATTTACTAATTTTCTTTGGTGAAAAATTGAGCAAGGTTTTTAATTCGAAGTATAACTCTTTATCTTCATCAGACTGAGATTTGACTATTTTTCGAATAAAATTCATAGTTTATTCCTCTAATTTCTTAAAGGCAACACAAGCATTATGACCACCAAAACCAAATGTATTACTCATTGCTATATTCACCTCTCTTTTTTGAGCTTTGTTTAGCGTAAGATTTAATTCTGGATTAATATTTTCATCTGGAGTAGAGTGATTTATAGTAGGAGGTATAATACTGTTTTGTATTGATAAAATAGATGCAATTGCCTCTATTGCACCAGCAGCTCCTAATAAATGCCCTGTCATAGATTTGGTAGAATTGATATTAATATTCTTAGCATGCTCTCCAAAAACCTCAGAAATTGCTTTAAGTTCAGCAACGTCTCCTAATGGAGTAGAAGTACCATGAGTATTAATATGATCTACATCTTCTGGTTTAATTCCAGAGTTTTCCAAGCAGTTTTTCATAACTGCTATTACTCCAATTCCTTCTGGATGTGGAGCTGTCATATGATAAGCATCAGAAGACATACCACCACCAATTACTTCAGCGTAAATTTTAGCACCTCTAGCTTTTGCATGTTCATATTCTTCTAACACAATAGCACCTGCACCTTCACCTAAAACAAATCCATCTCTTTCAGCATCAAATGGTCTTGATGCAGTTTCTGGGCTTTCGTTTCTGGTTGATAATGCATGCATAGAATTAAAGCCACCCATACCAGCTATAGTTACAGCAGCTTCTGAACCACCAGTAACAATAACATCACAATGACCTAATCTTATGTAGTTTAGTGCATCAATCATCGCATTTGCAGATGATGCACATGCAGATACAGTGGTGTAATTTGGCCCCATAAACCCATTTTTAATAGAAATATTTCCAGGAGCAATATCTGCAATCATTTTTGGGATAAAGAAAGGATTAAACCTTGGAGTACCATCTCCTGCAGCAAAGTTTAAAACTTCATTTTGAAAAGTTTCTAAACCACCAATTCCTGCTCCCCAAATTACGCCCACACGTAATTTGTTAACTTCGTCTAGATTTAGTTTTGAATCTGCGATAGCTTCATCTGAAGCAACCATTGCATATTGCGTAAATCTATCCATTTTACGAGCTTCTTTTCTATCTAAAAAGTCAGTAGCCGTAAAATTCTTTAATTCACATGCAAAACGAGTTTTGAACTTGGCAGCATCATAATATGTTACAGGTGCTGCTCCACTAACTCCGTTAATTAAAGCATTCCAATATTCTTCTATATTATTACCAATTGGTGTTAAAGCACCAAGTCCAGTAACTACTACTCGTTTTAACTGCATATAAATATTACTTTTTTGCTTCTTCTATATAGCTAACTGCTTGACCTACAGTACCAATGTTTTCTGCTTGATCGTCTGGAATTTGAATATCAAATTCTTTCTCGAATTCCATAATTAACTCAACAGTATCTAAAGAATCTGCTCCTAAATCATTTGTGAAGCTAGCTTCTGTTGTTACTTCATTATCGTCTACGCCTAATTTATCTACGATAATAGCTTTTACTCTTGATGCAATGTCTGACATAATTTTTTGTTTTTTTAAAATTTAAATCGGGGCAAAAATACAAATCTTATTAATTCTAACTAACTTTTGCCTAAAAAATGATTACTAAATATAAATAAAAATGTTTAATAGCCTTTAATAATTGCTTGATTTCTTAATAATTATTCCTTTTTTTGTAAAATAGAAATATAAATATGAAACGTATTATTGTTTTTGCTTCTGGCTCAGGTTCAAATGCCGAAAATATTATTAAATTTTTCAACAAAACGAAAACTGCAAAGGTTGTACAGGTTTTATGTAATAATAAAGAAGCCAAAGTTTTTGAGCGATGTTCAAAGCTAAATGTACCTTGTTTACACTTTACTAGAAATGATTTTTTTGAGACAGACACTATTTTAGAGCTGTTAAAAGAGAAGGCAGATTTTATTATTCTTGCAGGTTTTTTATGGAGAGTTCCTGCTAAGATTGTAAATGCGTTTCCAAAGAGAATTATAAATATTCACCCTGCTTTGTTACCAAAATATGGAGGTAAAGGTATGTATGGAATGAATGTACATAAAGCAGTTGCTGAAAACAATGAGTCAGAAACCGGAATTACCATACATTTTGTGAACGAAAACTATGATGAAGGTGCTATTATCTATCAAGCAAAAACAGCACTTGAACCTAATGATTCTCCAGAAGAAATTGCGAATAAAATTCATAAATTAGAGCAAACCTATTTTCCAAGAATTATTGAAGGTGTAATTTTAGAAGTTAATGAGTAAAAAGAAATTCTATGTAGTTTGGAAAGGGCGTAAACCTGGAATATTCTCATCATGGAATGTTTGTAAAAGACAAATTGATGGTTTTGAAGGAGCCCAATACAAATCTTTCTTAAGCTTAGATGAAGCAGAACTTGCCTTCACAAAAAAGTTTGAAGATTATAAAGGAAAAAAATCAACTGCTAAAAAGATGTCTGCATCAGAATTGCAGAAATTTGGAGCTCCTAATTTAGAAAGTATCTCTGTAGATGCTGCATGTTCAGGTAATCCTGGAAAAATGGAATATAGAGGGGTTTTAACGCACAATAAAAAAGAAATCTTTAGAAAAGGCCCCTTTAAAAAAGGCACAAATAATATTGGCGAGTTTTTGGCTTTGGTACATGGTATTGCTTTACTTAAAAGCAAACAAAAAGAAGAGGTGCCTATCTACTCAGATTCTAAAATTGCTATGAGTTGGGTTCGCCAGAAAAAATGCAAAACCAACTTACATTTTGATGCTTCTAATAAAGACTTACTCGATTTAATTAAAAGAGCAGAAAATTGGTTAAAACAAAACACTTTTAAAAACCCGATTTTAAAATGGCAAACCAAAGCTTGGGGTGAAATACCTGCAGATTTTGGTAGAAAATAGCTTTCAATTTCTTTAATATTTTATAAAATTCTATTTACTAACGATTAAAGTTCGTTTACTGTCGTTCAATGAACTTTAACTGCTGTTTATTGGTACTTACTTTGCTAAAATTATACTTTTCATTTATTTCGTAGAGCAGTTGATGGTAAAGTCTTAAGGGGTTAGGACTTTATACAATTTTTAAGATTGCTGCAAAAATGGCACCTAATCTCTATTTAAATTTTGTTTAAAGGATATTTCTCACTATTCGTCCTCCAAATAAAAATAGAATTTTAGGAGATAGGTGCTTTTAAGTTTAAAATAATATTCAGGTTCTAGTAATAATTTGAAAACAACTTAATTAAAAGAAATATGAGTAATATAGATTTTATAATTAAAGGTTTAGATTCAGTAAATTATCATACTAACAACAATGATTTAGTTGATAGTATAGAGAATGTGGAAGATGCTAGAGCATTTATGGAGAATCATATTTTTGCAATCTGGGATTATATGTCTCTAATGAGAGCATTAGAAAATAAACTTAGAGATGACAGTCTTCCTTGGTTTCCTAGCAATAATGGAAAAAGTCTAAAAACGTTGTCTAAGATTGTTAATGAGGAAGAGTATGCAGTAGATTCAGATGGTTCTATCAAATCATATTTTGAGATGTACCTAGAAGCTATGGAAGAATTGGGTGCAAATACTAGTGATATTCTTAATGTATTGAGTCATTCTAGAACAATCAACCTTATAGACGAAGCCTTAACGCTCTCTGGTACTAGTATAGAATCTTCACATTACACAAGATTTATTTATACAATTATTAAATCGCAAAAAACACATCTTATGGCAATAGTATTTGCTTTAAGTAAAGAGGTTATTTCTAAGGTTCTCATATTAGAGAGTTTATGTAAAAAAGATATTAGCAATAAATGTGACAAAACTTTATTTCTGATAAACAAGATAAAGGCTAAAAACTTAAAAGATTTCAACACAAATGCTTTTAAATTGGCTTCAGATCTTATTGGTGATGATCCTCAAAAATTAATGGAAGCAAAAAGAGCAGCTATCACTTGTATAAGATATAGAACTTTGTATTTAGAAGGTGTAACTAGATTTATACAAAAACAAAAAGCAATTTATTTTCATCAAGCAAAATGTTAAAAATGAAGGCATTAAATATATTATTAAATCATTCAAATTTCTTTTAATTTTCGCTTATCGATACTTTAGAGCCGTTCACTGGTATTTAATTGCAGTTCAATGGTGTTTGTGTTTAGTTAAGGGTCATTAGCGGTAAATTTATGCAAAATTTAAGTTATGAAAATTCTTATTGTAGATGATGAAGTTTTTGTTCACGGTATTTTTGAGGCTATCTGTAAAAACATAGATGATGTTACTATTGTTAATAAATTTAAAGACTCTAGAAAGGCTTTAGATTTTTTAGAAGATAACAAGGTAGATTTAATTTTTCTTGACATACAAATGCCTGAGTTTACGGGTCTAGATTTTTTAAATGAGTTAGATAAAAAAGGGCTGCAAACTAGTGTTGCTATTGTTACAAGTAACCCTGAGTATGCTATTGATGTAATTAATAATAATAACGTTGTATACTTTATTAAAAAGCCATTACATAAATACTCTATTAAATACTCTATTAAAGAGGCTATAAAAGGGGCTATTCATAGAAAATCCTTGCTAGAAGCAAGTATTTCAATGAAAAAAAGTAAGGAAAATAAAGAAGAAAAATCGACCCATACTTTTTTTAGTTGTAATAGAAGAATGATAAATCTTTCTCATGATGATATTATGGTTATTAAAAGTTTAGAAGGTGGAGCAAACATTTTAACAGATAAAGAGCCAATTATTTCATCATACTCTTTAAAAGAAATAGAAACTAAGTTACCAGCAAGTACATTTATTAGAATACATAAGTCTTACATAGTTAACGCTAAGAAAATCGAACTTATATATGACAATCTTGTAATTATTGGTCAATATCATGTACCTATTGGTAGAACTCATAGTGCAAAGTTTAAGGAGTATTTAGCCAATAATTAAATTTTACTATTAAATTATAATTAAGTTAATTATGCAAAGAAAGTCAATATTCATTATTCCTGTTATAAAAGAAGACCCAGGTTTGTTTTCAAGTATTTTTAAAACTTTTAATAGAATAAGTTTTTGCGATGTTCTCTTTGTAGTTTCTCCTAAAAACAAGTGCAAAGCAACATTTAAAGAATTAACTAGTGGGCACGAAAATTTACATTTGCTAATCACTGAAAAAAATTACAATAGATCTGTACTATTTAAAAAAGGATTGTATCATTTTAATACATTTTTAAACAATAATGATCAGAGTTATAAATACGTAATATCTATAAGAAAGTTTGATAATTCATATTTAGATGTAATTCTAGATGGTATGAGTGAAATTCAAAAAAGTAACCTTGATGTTATGTATTGTTTAGTGGAAAATAGCAAATTACCCTTAAGATTATCTAATGTTAATAAAGAAATAAAGAAGAGTATTTTAGATACGTTTCGCTCTCAATCTTTTATTGCTTCTTCAAATTTTGTCAATAATATCTATTCAAATCCTTTTAACAAGATAATTACTTTTTATTACCTGCTTAGAAACGCAAAGTTTAAGCCCAAATATTACTAAAATTTAATCTAGTTTCCCCAACTCTGTAATACCCCTATTTTATATAATATCCCTATATTTTGAATCAACTTTCTCGAGATTTTAATCTTGATTAAGTTGATTTTTTCTCATGTAAATAATCAATAAAATAGAATACCCCAATGTTAAAATTATGTTAAGGTAATTTTGTATGTTTGTAAAACACACCGCCTTAAATAATTTTAATGACCAAGCAATATTTACTTTTAGGTGCCCTTATTGTCCTATTTACGTTTAGCAAGTGTAAGAAAGAGCCTTCAGAAAACTATCTTCTAAATCAAGTTGCAGCCTCAGAAACAGGCATAGATTTTAAGAATCAGCTTACAGAAGATGCCAATCATAGCATTATAAACTACATCTATTTTTACAATGGTGGAGGTGTTGCAACTGGCGATATTAATAATGATGGTTTACCAGATTTATGTTTTGTTTCTAATCAAAACCAAAATAAGCTATATTTAAATAAAGGCGATTTTAAATTTGAAGATATTACCAAAAAATCTAAGATTGAGAGCAATGCTGATTGGAATACTGGTGTTACCATGGTTGATATTAATAACGATGGCTATTTAGATATTTATGTTTGTGCAGTTTCTCAACTTTTAGATTTTCAAGGTCATAACGAATTGTATATTAATAATGGCGATAATACATTCACGGAAAAATCTGCGGAATATGGTTTAGATTTTAAAGGATATAGTACACAATCTTACTTTTTTGATTATGATAAAGATGGCGATTTAGATGTTTACATCGTAAATCATGCAGTGCATACTAACTTATCTCATGGTAAAGCCTCTAAACGTAACAAGAGAATGCCTTTGGTTGGCGATGTTTTACTGCAGAACAACAATGGTAAATTTACAGATGTAAGTACAGAGGCTAATATTTTTGGTGGCGTAAATGGTTATGGTTTAAGTGCTTCTATTGCAGATTTTAATAACGATGGTTGGGATGATATTTACGTTTGTAACGATTTTCATGAAGATGATTACTATTACATCAACAATAAAAACGGTACGTTTTCAGAAGAATTAGCTTCTAAATTTTCTACAATAAGTCGTTTTTCTATGGGAAGTGATGCAGCAGATATTACAGGCAATGGTTATCAAGACATCATTACTTTAGACATGTTGCCAAATGACGAAAAAGTACTAAAAGAAACAGAAGGAGATGATGCTATGCTTAACATGCAAGCCAATCTTAAAAATTTAGGGTACAGAGATCAATACTCTAGAAACATGCTTCAAATCAATCAAAATGGAGAATACTTTAACGAAACTGCTTTATATAATGGTGTCGCAGATACAGATTGGAGTTGGTCTCCTCTTTTTGCTGATTTTAATAACGATGGTCATCAAGATTTATTTATTTCTAACGGAATTCTAAGAAGACCTAACAGTTTAGATTTTAAAAAATATGTTTCTAGTACCTTTAAAAAATATGGGCAAAAGAAAGGAGTAGATTGGTTGTACAAATCAATTAATGAAATGCCAAGTGGTAGTGTTCCAAATCAAATATTTAAAGGTAATTCTTCAAGATTTAAAGAAACTACAGGCAATTGGCTGGCGAAAGAAGCTTCTTTATCTAATGGGGCTGTATATGTAGATTTAGATTTAGATGGCGATTTAGACTTGGTAACCAATAACGTAAATGCGCCTGCAGGTATTTTTAAGAATAACAGTTCAGCTACAACTAAATCAGCTTCATTTCAATTAGCCTATATAGAAAGTAATAAAGAAGCCATAGGTGCTAAAGTTCATTTATATTCTAATGGTAAAAAGCAAACCAAACAAATTTTTAAATCGAGAGGTTTTTTATCTTCTACAGAAGCTAAGGTTCATTTTGGTTTAGATACTATTGCTAAAATTGATTCAGTTTTGGTTATTTGGCCAAATTTAGAAGTTCAAAAAATTGAAGGTATTTCTGCAAATCAGCTTACAAAAATCACTTACTCATCAACTAAAAGATTGTTTAAAGCTGATGCAAAAAACAGTATTAATCAAACTTTTAAAGAAGAAAATTTAATTGATTATGTTCACGAAGAAGATTCTTATAACGACTTTTTTTCCGAAAAACTGTTGCCATATAAAGTTTCTACTCTTGGGCCAGCAATGGCCATAGCAGATATAGATAATAATGGTTTTGAAGATATCTTTATAGGAGGTTCTTCTGGAAATGCTGCTGCACTTTATTTGAATTCTGGTACATCATTCAAAAAAAATATACCAGCAGTATTTGAAACAGACAAGGCTTTTGAAGATAATGATGCTGCTTTTATAGATATTGATAAAGATGGAGATTTAGACCTTTATGTAGCTTCTGGTATTCATGAAAAAAGAAATCAGAATTATGAAGTAGATCGTTTGTACATTAATACAAATGGTAGCTTTAAACGATCTGAAAATAAAACGTTAATCAATCCATTAAACACCTCTACAATTATTGCTTACGATCATAATAAAGATGGAGATGAAGATATTTTTATTGGTAACTTATCCAATCCTGGTAGTTTTGGAGCTACAGTAAATTCTGCAATTTTAAACAATGATGGAAAAGGAAACTATACTATTCACTTAAAATTTAATTTTAATGGTAGAGTTACAGATGCAGTTTGGGCAGATGTGAATAACGATGATCAAAAAGATTTATTGATTGCTTCAGAGTGGGACACTCCTAAGATTTACATCAACAACAATGGTAATTTCACCTTACAAGAATTGCCAGAAAGTTTACATGGTTTATGGCAAAGCATTGCCACTTTTGATGTAGATTTAGATGGAGATCAAGACATTGTTTTAGGAAATTGGGGAGAGAATAATAGGTTTACAAAGTATATCGAAAATCCTATTTATTTCTATTTTGGAGACTTTGATAAAAACGGAAAAAAGGAAAGTATTATCACCTATAAAGTTGGTGATGATTATTATCCTCTAAACACAAAAGATGAATTGGCTTCACAAATGAATGTGATGAGTAAGAAGTTTGTAAATCATGCAAATTTTGCGCTAACTCCTTTTAATAAAATATTTAATGATTCTATAATAGCTAAAGCTAAAAGAAGTCAAATAAATACATTGTCTTCTGGTTACTTAGAAAATAACAATGGTAAATTTAGCGACTTTGTACCTTTTGAGGCCAGTTTACAAATGGGGCCTATTACCTCTTTTACAAAAGTTAATATTAATAATAAAGATCAATTATTAATATCTGGTAATTCTTTAAAGGTTAATACATATCATGGTGGTTATACAGCCTTAAAAGGCTATTTTATGGGTGATGCAAAGAATGTAGAACCTGTTTCTAAATATGGTATTCAACCTTTTCATAATCAAATAAAAGAAACTACAGTTGTTAAAATGAAAAATAAGAACTTGTTACTTGTACTTGCAAATAATGATAGTTTAAAAACGTATAGTTTTAAGTAGAGATTTTATAAATTATACCCAATAAACAACATTATGATTCTTGGTAAAATAAGGGTAAGTGCTTTAATTTCGTATAATTATTACAATGGGAGAAGTTGTAAGAATTGAACAATTTTCTTGGAATTTAATAAAGTTAGCGTTTTTCTACAAAAAATTTAATTCCTATTTTGGACTACCCATTTATGGGGATACACCCTTATCCCCATAAATGGGTAGTCCAAATTGGAAATTACTGTATCAAACTTTTAACTTATTTTTGAGCTATTGTTAGGAATAAAAAGAAGGATTACAAAAATAATGGGGGAGAAAGCTAAAGAAAAAGAAATAGAAAAATCTGAGTTAAATAGGCAATTAGTTTTAAAGAAAATAGTAGATAGGCGCAAAGAGTTAGGTTTAACTCAATGGGATATATCTGAACAACTTAACTTAACGTACAGTGGCTATTTTAAGGTAGAAACAGGTAAGACCAAGTTAGATGTTTACAGACTCTTTGAAATTTTAGATACGCTTAATATAACACCTAAGAAATTCTTTGAAGATTTTGAGCAATAAAACAAAACCCAAAATGAAAAATCATTTTGGGTTTATTAGATTGTTTTCTAAAAATTTAGAAATTTAAATGAGGTAATAACCTTGTTCTTAAACTGAGGCTTTCATTAATTCTCTATTCATTCTTGCAATGTTGTCTAAAGAAATTCCTTTAGGGCACTCAACTTCACATGCACCTGTATTTGTACAGTTTCCAAAACCTTCTAAGTCCATTTGAGCAACCATATTTCTAACTCTGTCTGCTGCTTCTACTTGTCCTTGAGGTAATAAAGCATATTGAGATACTTTTGCACCTACAAATAACATTGCAGAACTATTTTTACAAGTTGCTACACAAGCACCACAACCAATACAGGTTGCTGCATCCATTGCTGTATCTGCTGCTTCCTTTTTAATTGGTATTGCATTGGCATCTTGAGTATTACCAGAGGTATTTACAGAGATGTAACCTCCTGCATGTTGTATTCTATCAAAAGCAGAACGATCTACTGCTAAATCTTTGATTACAGGAAATGCTGCAGCTCTCCAAGGTTCTATAGTAATAGTATCGCCATCTTTGAACATACGCATGTGTAATTGGCAGGTAGTAACACCCCTATCTGGTCCATGTGCTTCACCATTAATATACATAGAGCACATACCACAGATACCTTCTCTACAATCATGGTCAAAAGCAACTGGTTCTTCACCAGAGTTTACCAATTGTTCGTTCAAAACATCCATCATTTCTAAAAAAGACATGTGTTCTGAAATTTCAGTAACTTTATAATCAACCATTTTACCTTTGGTTGAAGCATCTTTTTGACGCCAAATTTTAAGTGTTAAATTCATTCTATCTTTTTTATTTATAACTTCTTTCTTTTACTTCTATATTCTCATACTCTAAAGGCTCTTTGTGTAAAACAGCATCTTTAGGTTCTCCTTTATATTCCCAAGCAGAAACAAATTGGAATTCTTTTAAACGTTTTGCTTCTCCTTCTTCAGTTTGATGTTCTTCTCTAAAGTGTCCTCCTGCAGATTCTTCTCTTTCTAAAGCATCTTTAGCAAATAGCTCTCCTAATTCTAAGAAATCTGCTACTCTACCAGCTTTAGCTAACTGTTCATTAAATTCTGTATCTGTACCTGGTACATTTACATTTTGCCAGAAATCTTTTCTTAAATCTGAAATTTCTTGAATTGCAGTTTTTAAACCTTCTGCGTTTCTAGACATTCCACATTTGTCCCACATAATTTTTCCTAATTTCTTGTGGTAGTAATCTACAGAGTGTGTTCCTTTATTATTTACAAAGAATTCAATTCTTTCTCTTACTTCTTTTTCTGCAGCCTCAAATTCTGGAGTTTCTGTAGATATTTTACCTGTTCTAATATCATCAGCTAAATAATCTCCAATAGTATATGGCAATACAAAATAACCATCTGCTAAACCTTGCATTAGTGCAGATGCTCCTAATCTGTTTGCACCATGATCTGAGAAGTTGGCTTCACCAATTGCATAACAACCAGGAATTGTTGTCATTAAGTTATAATCAACCCAAACACCACCCATTGTATAATGTACAGCTGGGTAAATCATCATTGGTGTTTCGTATGGATTTTCATCTACAATTTTCTCATACATTTGAAATAGGTTACCATATTTGGCTTTTACAATTTCTTGACCTAATTCTTTTATTTTAGCATCTGTAGGATTTACTATACCTTGAATTTTTGCCTGTTCTGTACCATACCTAACAAAAGATGATGCAAAGTCTAAGTATACAGCTTCACCTGTAGCATTTACTCCATAACCAGCATCACAACGTTCTTTTGCAGCTCTAGAAGCAACATCTCTTGGTACTAAGTTACCAAAAGCAGGATATCTTCTTTCTAAATAATAATCTCTTTCGTCTTCAGATAATTCTGTAGGTTTTTTCTTTCCTTCACGAATTAATTTTACATCTTCTAAATTTTTTGGTACCCAAATACGTCCATCATTTCTTAATGATTCTGACATTAAAGTTAATTTAGATTGATAGTCTCCAGAACGTGGAATACATGTTGGGTGTATTTGTGTATAACAAGGGTTTGCAAAATATGCTCCTTTTTTATGCACTTTCCAACTTGCAGTTACGTTAGAACCCATTGCATTTGTAGATAAGAAATATACGTTACCATAACCACCAGATGCTATTACAACTGCGTGTGCTGAATGACGTTCTATTTCTCCTGTAACTAAGTTACGTGCAATAATTCCTCTTGCTTTACCATCAACAATAACAACGTCTAACATTTCATGTCTGTTAAACATTTCTATTTTACCTCGTGCTATTTGTCTGTTCATTGCAGAGTATGCACCTAACAATAATTGCTGACCAGTTTGCCCTTTTGCATAAAAAGTTCTAGATACTAAAACCCCACCAAAAGAACGGTTGTCTAACAAACCACCATAATCACGTGCAAAAGGTACACCTTGTGCTACACATTGATCTATAATGTTTGCAGAAACTTCTGCTAATCTATATACGTTTGCTTCACGAGATCTGTAATCTCCACCTTTAACAGTATCATAAAATAATCTGTAGGTAGAGTCTCCATCTCCTTGATAGTTTTTTGCTGCGTTAATTCCTCCTTGAGCTGCAATAGAGTGCGCTCTTCTTGGAGAATCTTGATACGCAAATGCTTTTACATTGTAGCCTAATTCTGCTAAAGTTGCAGAAGCAGAACCACCTGCTAAACCTGTACCTACAACAATAACATCTATATGACGCTTGTTTGCTGGGTTTACCAAGTTTATGTGATTTTTATATTCAGTCCATTTATCTTTAATTGGACCCTTTGGTACTTTTGAATCTAAAGCCATAGTTATTTAAGATTAATGGTTATGATTTAAATGATGATAAAGCGCAATAATTATAAAGCCTAAAGGCACTATAATAGCATAAGCTTTTCCTAATACGCCTAATTTTTTACGTAAAGATGCTGCACCTACAGACTGAAATGCTGAGGTAAAACCGTGTGCTAAGTGTAAACCTAAAAATACAAAAGCAATACAGTAACCAGCAACTCTAATTGGGTTTACAAATTTTTCTTGTAACTCATGGTAATATCTAAATTCGCCATTATGCAAACCAGACCAATCACCTTGAATAAATTTTGTATTGATTTCTGGAAACCAAAAATCGATAAAGTGCAAAATTATAAATGCTAAAATAGCTGCACCAGACCAAATCATGTTTCTACTCATCCAACTAGAGTTGGCAGAACCATTGTTTTGTGCGTAAGATACATTTCTTGCATTTCTATTTTGAATTTCTAGGATGAAACCCATTATAAAGTGAAACACAACACCAAAAATTAAGATTGGCTGTAAAGCAAATTGTACAACTGGATTTGTACCCATAAAATGTGAAACTTCATTAAATAAATCTGCACTAAATACAGACATCATGTTTATTGATAGATGCTGTAAAAGGAAAACCATTAAGAAGAATGCAGAAAGTGCCATAGACACTTTTTTACCTATTGAAGATTTGAAAAATCCGCTCATTTTTTTAAATTAGTTAATAATTATATACAAAAATAAGGCTTAAACAAATGCATAGCAAAGAAATTATAACGTTTTCGCTAGTATTTAGAATAGTTTTAAATAAATCTTAAGTTTTAGGGTTAGAAGCAATTAGGCATTTGTTGTTTTTCCATTTTCCTTTTAAACTTTTTGGTGAAATTACAATACCCTCACAAGTTAAAAAATTACCTTTTGAATCTTTCTTGATAATTTTCATTTTACCACTTTTTATTGCGTTAATTATTCTAATAATTAATTCTTTCTGCGATACTTTTTCGTCTTTAACAACTAGTGCCAAACCTTGTTCATTGTTATGCAAATCCATTACAGAAGATATTTCATCAGGTACACTACCATCTTCTAGTTTTCTTTTTTTAAAGGTTTTGTAGTTTTCTCTTTCATGTGCTTTTCCTAAAGAACGTGCAGCCGATTTTCCTAACTCTTGTCTTAAACGAGCCATCCAAAAAGCATGTCTAAAAGCATCAACTTGGCCTCCAGAAGCGTCTTTGTCTAAGACATTCGTTTTTTTAATAGAGTCTGAAACTTTATTTGTTTCTTCAGAAATTCTAAATGCCTTTTTAGCCTTAAAAGGATGAAAAATTACCCAGACTTTTTTTGGTGTAGAAAGTTCGAAAAAACCAGTGTATTTCGATTGTGCATTTGAAATACTTACAAGACTAAAAAATAATAGTAATAGTGTTTTTTTCATAAATATTTGTCATAAAAAAAGGGACTTTTAAAGCCCCTTTTTTACAATTATTTTATTTCGAAACTGCTTGTTTCATCATCAATTTTAATAGTGTACTTACCTTTTGGTAGATAGTTTACGCCATTTTGTGCAGCTCTAATTTTAGAATTTTTATTTGCTTTTTCATAAGCTTTTAAACCTTTCTTAGAAAAAGTTAAGTCAAACTCTACTTCATTATAACCCTTAGAAGCAGCTATTTCCATTTCGTTTACTTTTACATCTCCTTGGTAAATGGCAAGTGTACTTTTTCTGTCTGCATTTGCATAAAAAGGAATGGTAATTTCTGGCTCATAAGCATCTCTCCATTGACTCCAAGAACGACCCCAGTTTCTGTTTTTTCTAATATTTTTTACTTTGAAAATGTGCGTAGATTTAGTAATTACATCAGAATTCATGTTTTGTAAGGCAGAAATATCTGCTTTGTATAAACTACGCCCATGAGTGGCAACGATTAAATGCTTTGCAGTTGGCTGTATTACCAAATCGTGCACTGCAACATTTGGTAAATTATTACTAAATGCCTCCCAAGATGTACCTTGATTAAAAGAAATATACAAACCATTATCTGTACCTAAATACAGTATATTTTCGTTTTCTGGATCTTCTTTAATAACATTTACAGCAGAAGTTGGTATGTTTTTACCAATGTTTGTCCAACTTTGTCCATAATCATTAGACATGTAAACATAAGGTGTAAAATCATCAAATCTATAACCGTTTAAAGTTGCGTAAACACGCTCTTTTTTGTGTGCTGATGCTATAACTCTAGACACCCATAAATTTTGGGGTAAGTTATTAGAAATACGCGTCCAATTTCCACCTCCGTTTTTGGTAAGGTTGATGTAACCATCATCTGAACCAACATAAATTAATCCGAATTGAAACGGACTTTCTGAAATTGAGGTTAAAGTACCATAAGCTACATTACCTTTTTTACCACCTGTGGTTAAATCGTCAGAAATCGTTTCCCAATCATCACCCTGATTTAAAGATCTGTGTAATTTATTACCTCCTAAATATAAAATATCTTGATTGTGTTTTGACAATAAAATTGGTGTTTGCCAATTAAATCGATAAGGAGTTTCACCTAATGTGTGCTTTGGCTGAATATAAGTTTGCTTGCCTTTTTCTCTATCAATTCTAAAATAATTTCCAAATTGATAACCTGTATACACAATATTTTGATTTCTTTCATCAACTTGTACTTGCATACCATCTCCACCCATAATTGATTCGTATGGATTTTGACCTGATTGTTGCCAACGTTTATCTACCCTTGCATTATTCGCAGCTACCCATACACCATTGTCTTGCAAACCACCATAAACTTTATAATTCTTTTGAGTGTCTGCATATACAGAGTAGAATTGTCCAACTGCAGGATCATTTAATTTAATCCAGCTTGCACCATCATCAAAAGAAAGGTTTAAACCACCATCATTACCATTTAAAATATGACCAGATTTTTTTGGATTTACCCATAATGCTTGATGATCTGAATGCACATTTTCTTTACTAATTGAGGTAAAGGTTTTACCACCATCTTTTGATTTTATGATAGGAACACCCAAAACATAGATTGCGTTTTCATCTTGCAAGTCAACACGTATTTCACCAAAGTAATAACCGTAAGAACTGTAAACACCATCTAAGAAATTATCGTGTGTTTTTTTCCAAGATTTTCCTCCATTAGTAGTTTTAAATACTTCTGCACCTACAACTTGAGTATCAAATAACATAGCATTTGCGTCTTCTAGGTAGCTAGCTAAATCTGCAGGTTTTACTGTACCAACT
Organism: Polaribacter sp. P097; assembly: GCF_036864555.1. Taxonomy (NCBI): domain Bacteria; kingdom Pseudomonadati; phylum Bacteroidota; class Flavobacteriia; order Flavobacteriales; family Flavobacteriaceae; genus Polaribacter; species Polaribacter sp. P097. The sequence continues at coordinate 1,121,581 of NZ_JAZETJ010000001.1, forward strand.
CTAACCATTTGTTTTACGTTTTCTGCTCTGTACTTTTCTTGAAATCCGTTATTTTTTAAAAATGTGTTTATTTTTTTATCGTCTAATTTTAAAAATTCTGCATTAGACATTGTTTTAAAATCTTCTTTGGTAAGTGCATCAGAAGCTTTTCTTGCGGCACCTTTTGGTCTTCTAAATTGACTGTCATGCAAAGCGTAAACTGTGTTTTCATTAAATACAGCTAAACCAATTCTACCCACACCATTTCCTGTAGGAAAACCAGAATTGTCGGAAACTTTAGTCCAAGTATTACCTGCATCTGTACTTTTATAAATGGCAGAATTAGAACCATCACCATCAAAGTTCCAGGCTTTACGTTCTCTTTCCCAAGATGCAGCATACATAATATTAAAGTTTTCTGGTGCAAATGCTACATCAATAATACCCGTATCATTATTTACAAATAGCGTTTTTGCCCAAGTTTTACCACCATCTGTAGTTTTAAAAATACCTCTTTCTGCATTTGAAGAATACAAATGACCTATAACACCAACCACAACTTCGTTAACATTATTTGGGTTTATAACTATTCTACTAACATGATGAGAATCTGTTAAACCCATATTTTGCCAAGTTTTACCTTGGTCTGTAGATTTTAACAAACCAATTCCTGCGTAACTAGATCTAGAAGAGTTTTTTTCTCCTGTACCTACCCAAATTGTACCTGAGTTCCAGTCTACAGCAATATCACCAATATTTTGTGTTGGAGAATTGTCTAAAATTGGAGTAAATGAGGTACCATTATTATTTGTATACCATAAACCACCTGAAGCATAACCCACATAAAATTCTGTAGTATTGTTAGGGTTTACAGCTACATCTGCAACTCTACCACTCATTACTGTTGGTCCAATATTTGTGAAACTTACATTTTTAACTAAAGAATTTTGAGCTAGTTGTTCTTTAATTTTTAGAGATTCAGCAACTTTAGAAGCGCTTGTTGCACTTTGCTGGCTAAAACATAAAAATGAGGTTGATAAGAAGAAAAAAAAGATAAATTTTTTCATAATAGTTAGGTTATTTGTTGATGTTGAATTGCGATTAATATTGCTAATTATTGAATTAATTTACTAAAATATTGGTTTTAAAATATATCCTTTAGTAAAATATTGTTAATTTTTTTTATTTTAGCTAGAAATCAATTAAACAATAAAAAATTATTATTATGGGTATTTTGTACACAATTATCATTGGTGCCATTTGTGGTTATATAGCTGATGTTTTAATGAGAGACAATGGGTTTGGTCTTATTGTTAATATTATTATAGGTATTGCAGGAAGTTTTGTAGGTGACTGGCTTTATGGAGAATTGGGTATAAAATTAAACATTAATCCTTATTGGTTAGAAGATATAGTTGTTGGTGCAACAGGTGCAATTATTATTTTATTTTTAGTAGGAGTTCTTAGAGGAACGAGAGCTAGAAGAAGGTAATTTTTATGATGAAAATATAGATTAAAAGATGCTGTTAAGCATCTTTTTTTATTTGGTATTCTATTTATGAAATATGCACCTAATAATTGCGTTTAGTAGAGTAATCAGTGTACCTTTGTAGCAATTTAGAACCAACAACAACTAGTTGTTTCTTAAACAACAACTATGTCATTTAAATCATTAGGCTTATCAGATGCTTTTGTAAAAGCAGTAGAAGAAAAAGGATATTCAAAGCCATCCCCAATACAAGAAAAAGCAATACCTCATATCTTAAAAGGTAAAGATGTGTTAGCTTCTGCACAAACAGGTACAGGTAAAACAGCAGGTTTTACACTACCAGTTTTGCAATATTTATCAGAAACGAAACACCCAAAATATAGGCCAATTAGAGCTTTGGTTTTAACACCAACTAGAGAATTGGCTGCTCAAGTGCATGATAATGTTAGAGAATATAGCAAATATGTAAATATAAAATCTGCAGTGGTTTTTGGAGGTGTAAAAGCAGCTTCTCAAATTGCTACTTTAAAAAGAGGTGTAGATATACTAGTGGCAACACCAGGAAGATTACTTGATTTACATGACCAAAAAGCAGTTTCATTTAAACGAATTGACGTTTTTATCTTAGATGAAGCAGACAGAATGTTAGATATGGGTTTTGTTAGAGACATTAACAAAATTATTAGTTATATGCCTGCAAAACGTCAAAACTTGATGTTTTCTGCTACGTTTTCTAAAGAAATTAAAAAACTAGCTAGTGGTATTTTAAAAAATCCTATAGAAGTAGAAACTGCACCCCAAAATTCTACGGCTAAAAAAGTATCGCATAAAGTTTATCAAATTGATAAAAAGAAGAAAACTGAATTCACAATAAAGTTGATTAAAGACAATAATTGGAATCAGGTTTTAATTTTTACAAGAACCAAACATGGAGCAAATAGATTAACGCAGAATTTAATTAAGTCTAAAATTTCTGCAGCAGCTATTCATGGTAATAAAAGTCAGGGTGCTAGAACAAAAGCCTTAAAAAACTTTAAAGACAATACCATTAAAGTTTTGGTGGCTACAGATATTGCAGCTCGTGGTTTAGACATACCTTTATTGCCTTATGTAATAAATTATGAGTTGCCAAATGTACCCGAAGATTATGTGCATAGAATTGGTAGAACTGGTAGAGCAGGCGCAAAAGGTGAAGCCATTTCATTAGTTTGTAGTGAAGAAACAGAATATCAAAAAGAAATTGAAAAGCTATTGAATGAGAAATTAACATCGATAGTTGTAGAAGGTTTTGAACCTACAGATACAGCAGCTCCAAAAAGAGCAGCTTCTCAAAGTAAAGGTTCATTTAACAAAAAGAAAAAAACTACACAAGGCAATTCAGACACACCTAAAAAAGCGAAAAGAACTAACAATTATAAGCGAAGAAAACCCGCAAATAATTCAGGAAGAGGTAGAAGTGGTGCAGCCAAAAGTAAACGAAACTAGCACTCTTTTTTTGAGTTTTTAATTGCTACATTTGTGTACTAAAATTTAAGTACGCATGAAATACAACCCAATAAATTCAGAACTTTTTATAAAAAACCGTAAAAATTTTATGGCTCAAATGAAGCCTAAAAGTATTGCTATTTTTAACTCAAATGATATTTATCCTATAAGTGCAGATAGCACAATGCCTTTTGAACAACACAGAGATATTTTTTATTTAAGTGGTGTAGATCAAGAAGAAAGTGTGTTAATGTTATTTCCTGATTGTCCTAATGAAGATTTAAGAGAAGTATTATTTGTTAGAGAAACAAATGAACATATTGCTGTTTGGGAAGGTGAAAAACTAACGAAAGAAGCAGCTACAAAAACAAGCGGAGTTCAAACTATTTTCTGGTTGCAAGACTTAGAAAAAACCTTGTTTGAAATGTCTACTTACGCAGATACATTCTACATAAATACCAACGAACATTATAGAGCTTCTGTAGAAACAGAAACACGTGAAGACCGATTTACAAAATGGTTATTGGCTAAATATCCTGCACATTCTGTTGCAAAAAGTAACCCTATTTTACAAGATTTAAGAGCTGTAAAAGATGGTATTGAATTAGAGCTAATGCAACATGCTTGCAACATCACAGAAAAAGGGTTCAGGCGAATTCTAAATTTCGTAAAACCAGGTGTTTGGGAGTATGAAATTGAAGCAGAATTATTGCATGAATTTGTAAGAAATAGATCTAAAGGGTTTGCGTACACACCAATTATAGCATCTGGTAATAATGCAAATGTTTTGCATTATATAGAGAACAATCAGCAATGTAAAAGTGGCGATTTAATTTTGTTTGATATAGCAGCAGAATACGCCAATTATAAGAGCGATTTATCTAGAACTATACCAGTTTCAGGTAAATTCTCTAAAAGACAAAAAGAAGTTTACAATGCTGTAAATTATGTAAAAAACGAAGCTACAAAACTATTAGTACCTGGCACTATTTGGAAAGATTATCATGTTGAGGTTGGTAAAATTATGACCTCTGAGTTATTAAAATTAGGTTTATTAGATAAAGCTGATGTTCAAAATGAAGATCCAAAGTGGCCTGCTTATAAAAAGTATTTTATGCATGGCACAAGTCATCATATAGGTTTAGACACTCACGATTATGGTTTGTTACATAAACCAATGACAGCAAATATGGTTTTTACAGTAGAACCAGGAATTTACATTCCAGAAGAAGGTTTTGGAATTCGTTTAGAAGATGATGTTGTTGTACAAGAAAAAGGAGAACCTTTTAATTTAATGCGAAACATACCTATTGAAGCAGATGAGATTGAAGATTTAATGAATTAAATTCAATTAAAAAGTTTAAAAAAGGCAAGTAATTATTACTTGCCTTTTTTATTGTTTTATCTTTTTAGCCTACCAGTAGTATTACCCTCTAAAATACTAATTACTTCTTCTTCATTAGCATAATTTACATCACCCAAATACGTATGTTTTATAGCACAAGCAGCAGATGCAAATTGTATGGCTTTAAAATCATCGAACTTTTGTAAACCATGAATTAAGCCAGCTGCAAATGCATCACCAGTTCCAATTCTGTCTACAACATGTGTAATGTCTATATCTTCGGTTTCTCTAAATTCAATTCCATTCCACATTCTCGCTCTTATTTTATGCCAAGAAGAATTAATAGATGTTCTAATTTTATCAAATACCTTTTCTATGGAAGGAAATGTTTCCATTAACTGCTTACTAGCTGCTATAAAATCTTCATTAGAGTAAGTATATTCAGTTTCTAAAAGTTCATTTATTTCATTAATTCCGCCTATAAAAATGGTTGAATATTCAATCATTTCTGATAAAATTTCTCTAGGATTTTCTCCATATTTCCATAAACCACTTCTATAAGTAGGGTCTGCAGAAACTTGTAAGCCTTTTTTACGAGCCAATTTTAAACCTTCTAATAAAGTTTGCTGACTACCTTTATTTAAGGCAGGTGTAATTCCTGTCCAATGAAACCATTTGCCATTTTCTAACGATTTTTCCCAATCAACCATTTCTGGTTTTATTTCAGAAAAAGAGGAGTGAGATCTGTTATAAGAAATAGAACTTGGTCTAATAACTGCACCAACCTCTAAAAAGTAAACACCCAAAGGTCTGCTAGAACGTACAATTGCAGTGGTGTCAAGGTCAAATTTATTCAAATAAGATATTGCTGTGTTACCAATAAAATCATCAGAAATACAAGAGATGTGTTTTACTTTTCCTCCAAAATTGGCAATTGAAATTCCTACATTTACTTCTGTACCTCCAAAATAAAACTCTACGTTGTTAGATTGAATAAATTTTTTGTTTCCTCTAGGCGAAATACGCATTAATACTTCACCAAAGGTGATAATCTGGTTCATGATTTTTCTAAATTTAAAAGTAAATTTAGAATATTAAAAAGGCTTATGCAAGAGAATTAATGAAACCAATAGTTTCATTATTAAATACTTCTGGTTGTTCTACGTTTACAACATGCCCACAATTGTTAATTATAAAAAGAGAACTTGTAGTGTGTTTATTCACAATATTTTTAATAGATGGCAAAAATAAATGATCTTCTGCACCCATAACATATAAAGTAGGAATCTTTATATCTTTTGCTCTAAAGAAGCGTAATAAAGGATTTATTTCAGAGGTTAATTTAAACCATCTTATAAATTCTTTTTGATATAATTTTTTAGCTTCGTTTACAAAAAGACTTCTCGATTTTTTATGATTTTTTCTAGGCATTATAATAAATGCAAAGAATTTATAGAGTAGCATGTAAGGTACTACAGATTTAAAGATAACACCCAATTTCATTAAGATTTGAGAACGAGTGTTTAACTTAATAATAGCACCACCCATTACCATACTTTGTACTAAATCTGGTTTTTTTTCTGCAAGATTCCTAATTAAAATAGTACCTAAAGAAATACCAATAAAATGCGATTTTTCAATTTTTAAATGATCTATTACCTCTACAATATCATTGGTAATAGAATCAAAAGTATATTTTGGATTAAAAGTGTCTTTTAAAGTAGGCTTGCTATTTCCATGCCCTCTTAAATCTAAAATGAGTACATTAAATTGCTTTTTAAAATCTCGTATTTGTTTAAACCAAATAGAACTGCTACCTCCTGCACCATGTACAAAGGTTACCCATTCTTTAGATGTGTTATGTGGATAAAGATAATAGTTTAACAAAGCCCCAATTTAAAGTAGCTAATTTACAGTATTTTGAATTGCTAAAAGTTATATTTCTATTAAATGATAAAATTTAAGCTTGTAATTTATCTTTTTCAGACTTAAAAGTGCTAAGATTTAAAAGTGCAAAAGTTAATAAAGCAGGTAAAACCCAGCCCAAACTATTTTCTGCTAAAGGAATAATACTTTTTATACCAGTTAAGTTTTCTCTAGGAATGATAAAGCCTAAAAAATCTGGAATGCTAAAAATGAAAGTTACCAGAATTACACCCCTGAACACTAATTTAGAAGCAAATTTATCTGGCACAATGTTTAGTAAAATTAGCATTATAGTAATTGGGTACAAAAACATTAAAGCAGGTACTGCAAGTGTTATAATAAAATCTACTTGATAGCTGCCAACAAAAATGCCAATTAACGAAGCAATTGCAGCCGTAATTAAATAAGCTTTTTGAGAATTGTTGCAAATACCCTTAACATAATCTGCAGAACCTGTTACAATACCAACTGCAGTTGTAAAGCAGGCCAAAGCAACCAATACACTTAAAAAAGTTGTTCCAAAATTACCTAATGTTTGTGTGCTTAAACTGGTTAAAATTTCGGTTCTAGAAGCATTTTCTGCAAACGTACTCGCAAATAAAGATCCTCCTAAAATAAGACCACCATAAATTAGTAATAAGCCTGTACCAGCAATAAAACCAGCTTTTCTAATAAGCTTTCTTTTAGCTTCGAAAGTAGTGTGAGAGCTGTAGTTTAAAGAAATGATAATTACAGCACCTACAACAACACCTCCAATAGCGTCAAAAGTTTGGTAACCTTCCAATAAACCATCTACAAAAGGAGTATTAAAAGTAGAAGCAGATAAACTTGCTGGTGATGTAAAAATGGCAATGCCAATAATAATTAATAATATAATTACAATAATAGGCGTTAAGAATTTTCCTATTAAACCAATAACTCTAGACCTGTTGATGGCAAAAATAAAAACAAGTACAAAGTAAATGATACTTGTAAATAGTGTTGATGTGTCAAAAAAAGGTTGCACAGTCATTTCATGCGTAACTGCTGCAGTTCTAGGAGAAGGAATTGCAATGGCAATACTATAAATCAACAAACAATAAATTGTACTAAATACTGGTGATACTTTTTTACCAAAATCATATAAAGTACCCTGTAATTTTGCGTGAGCAAAAATGGCTAAAATAGGTATGGTAACAGCTGTGGTAACAAAGCCCAAAACAACAATCCACCAGTCTAAACCTGCTTTGGCACCTAAAGTTGGTGGTAGAATTAAATTTCCTGCTCCAAAAAAAAGTGAAAAGAGTGCAAAACCAGCAATCCAGATTTCTTTTGTTTTGTTCATGTTTTGGTTAATTTAGAAGTGGAAATATACATATTTTTGTGTGATGCAAAAATCGATAACTTTTAAAAAAATAAATATTTCTTTTTCTGATGTTGGTAAAGGAACTGCTATTGTTTTGATTCATGGTTTTTTAGAAAATAAAACCATGTGGAAAAATATAGCACCAACTCTATCACAAAGAAATAGAGTAATTTCTATAGATTTATTAGGACATGGAGATACAGCATGTTTGGGTTATGTGCATAGTTTAGAATTATTTGCTGAAGCTATAGAAGCTGTTTTAAAATTCCTAAAATTGAGAAGGTATTTTATTGTTGGTCATTCTTTAGGAGGGTATGTAGCATTGACTTTGGCTGATAGAAACCCTGATGCCATAAAAGGCTTATGCTTATTAAATTCAACTTCTAATGAAGATGATGAAGAGCGAAAAGCACTAAGAGTTCGTGCTAATAAAATGGTACAAAACAATTTTGAAAACTTGGTTCGTATGTCTTTTGTAAATTTATTTACAGAAACTAGTAGAAATGCATTTCATGAAGAAATTAATTTAGCCTTAAAGGAAGCCTTAAAAACACCTGTTCAGGGGTATATAGCAGCAAATGAAGGTATGCGTCTAAGGCCAAACCAAAACCATGTGTTGGCCAACAATAGCTTTAAAAAATTAATAATTGCTGGTAAAAAAGATCCTGTTTTGAGTTATGAAAAATCTGTAGAAGAAGCTTCAGCAACAAAAACAGAATTAAAAACTTTGACTAACGGACATATGAGTCACATAGAAAATCTAGTAGAATTGCAAGATCTTTTGAAAGAATTTGTTAAATAAATGTTATTTTTGGAAAAAAATTGTTGTTTAATCCAATTTTACTCAAGTAATGGATTTTTATCGGAAAAGCTTCGAATTTGTTGTAGATAATCAATATGATTTAGAAGAAAAGTTAACTCAGTATTTTGAACTTTACAATTTCAAGAAAAAGAGAGAAAGTACAAATACATTTACCTTTTTTAAGAAGTCATCTTTAGTAGATGGTTGGAAAATGAATCCTTTAAATTGGGAATCTAGAATTACCATAATTCAAAATTTAGATATACTTAGCATAACTTACTATGTACCTGGTAATATGCAAATTACGCCAATTGCTTTTCAGAATTTATATGCAGATTTTATTGGTAATTTAGATTTGTTTATTAATGGAAATCAGAATTTTACAGATAGTAATGCTTTGCAAATTGCTTTGGCTAAACAAAAGTTAACCAAGTATTACTTAAAGGTTCTTTTAGGAATTACTTTTGGATTTATTATTGGTTTTTTTCTTGAAAAATTGACAGGAAATCATTTTCTTTCTAGCCTATGTATTTTTCTTGGTGGTTATGGCTCTCTTAAATTAATGAATCATAATATCATAGTAAATCAAACAATCTCCCATTAATTGTTTCAATAAATCAATGCTTTCGTTGCTTTTATTGAAATGCAATTTATCCCTCAAAATAAATATCAATGAACTTTTAAATTATAGATTAGTTTAAGGTATTTTGGTGTTCTAAATAAATATATCTAAGAATAGTATTTGAGTAAATCGTTATTTAAGAAATATATGCAAAAGCAGAAATACAATCTTTTTAAAGAGGTTTTTGATACTTACAAAGAGTATGATGGAACTATTGTAGCAGATCATATTCAAAAGTTAAGAGAGTTGGATGAGTTTTTACCTCCTATGCAATCTTTTTTTATTGTTACAAATACATCAAAGCAGATTTATGAATTTGTGAGTAAAAATTTTGAACATACTTTAGGATTAAGTGTAGAAAAAATGACAACTGAAGGTATTAAGTATTGGTTTTCTCATTTTGACCCTGAAAGTTTGCCTGTATTTTTATCAATGTTAGAAGATTTGATGAACTTTACTATGACTAAAGTTGAAAAGAAAGACAGGCATAAATTAAGCTATACTTGGAATATTAGAGTTAAAAATAGCAAAGACGAATATGTTAATATTGTAGAACATCAAACACCAATTTATTTTGATGGTGAGGGAAAACCAATAATTGGTATAACACATTGCAGTTTAATAGATGAAAAAAATAAAAGGCCTATAATTGCTAGTATTAAAATTCTTAATGATAATAATGAATACGAAACTTTGTTTTATAAAAATTATTCTCAGTTACTTTTATCAGCAGCTGTAACCTCTAGAGAGCAAGATATTATTCGATTAATTTCTCTAAATAATTCTAGCAAAGAAATTGCAGCTAAGTTATCTATAAGCATTCATACAGTTCATACGCACAGAAAAAATATACTTAATAAGCTAAATTTAAAGACTTCTTCAGAATTGGTAACGTATTTCTTAAACAACCAACTTTATTAAAACTCTAAATTTTTGAGCTAGTGTAAACTTAAAGAAACAATAGCACTATTGCATAGAATTCCAACCTTGAGCTTTCAATTCAATTTCTTGATTGGCTCTTGTAATTAATTGTAAACCCTGATTTTCTTCTGTGATATGGCCAATAATAGAAAAATTAGGGTTTCCTTTTATTTTATCAAAATCAGCAATAGGCACAGTAAAAAGTAGTTCATAATCTTCACCACCACTTAAAGCAACCATTGTAGAATCTAATTCAAATTCTTCACAAGCAGAGATTACTTGAGGGTCTAAAGGCAATTTGTCTTCGTAAATTTTACAACCAACTTTGCTTTGTGTACAAATGTGAAAAAGTTCTGATGACAGACCATCAGAAATATCAATCATAGATGTTGGTTTTACTTCTAATTCTTTCAGTAAACCAGGAATGTCTTTACGTGCTTCAGGTTTTAATTGACGCTCAATTAAATATGTATAATTATCTAAGTCTGGCTGATTATTTGGGTCTACTTGAAAAACTTGCTTTTCTCTTTCCAAAACTTGTAGTCCTAAATAGGCAGCACCTAAATCACCAGAAACTACAATTAAATCAGTCTCTTTTGCGGTATTTCTGTAAACTACATCTTCTTTGTTGACTTTACCAATTGCAGTAACCGAAATTAAAATACCTTTTGTAGAAGAAGTGGTATCACCCCCAACTAAATCAATATTGTAAGTAGAACAAGCCAATTGAATACCTGCATATAATTCCTCAATAGCTTCTAAAGGAAATCTGTTAGAAACAGCAATGGATACAGTAATTTGCTCTGCAGTTCCATTCATAGCATAAACATCAGATAAATTAACCATTACAGCTTTGTAACCTAAATGTTTTAAGGGCATGTAACTTAAATCAAAGTGTACACCTTCTATTAACAAATCTGTAGTAATTAAAGTTTGTTGCTCTGAAGCTTCTAAAACAGCAGCATCATCTCCAACAGCTTTCACTGTAGAGGTATGATTTGCTTTAAAGTATTTTGTAATATGATTTATTAAACCAAACTCACCAAGTTCAGCCAATGACGTTTTATTCTGATTTTTATCTTCTAACATGCTGCAAAGATAGTCACATTCTTAAAATTGATAGAGTTACTTTAACAGAGATTTTAATTTGATTTCAATTATAAATTCTATTTTTGGTATAATAATTGTGCAATAACGCTTTGTTACTTATCGTTTTATCAGCACTATTGCTACCAACCTAAAAAAAATGTTATGTTTAAAAAAGTATTGTTTTTAGTAATTCTTGTTTCATTTAGTTGTTCTAAAGATCTTTCAGATTCACAAATCACAGATCCAAATCCTGTAGTAGATATTGTTGATACGAATGATGATACCATAACCAAATGTGAAAATGGTTCGGCTGGTGGTTTTCCTTGTAATGGTTATGATTTATTGGCTAGAATTTCTTTAAGCGATTTAGACTTATCAAACACAGCTACCAATAACTTAAGTGGTAATGACTCTTGGGGTTGGACAGACCCAACAACCAATAAAGAATATGCATTAATGGGCTTAAATTCTGGTGTTTCTTTCATAGATATTAGTGAGCCAACAGAGCCAGTAATAGTTGGTTTTTTACCAACTGCAACTGTAAATAGCGATTGGAGAGATGTAAAAGTGTATAACAATCATGCTTTTGTGGTTAGTGAAGCATCCAATCATGGTATGCAAGTTTTTGATTTAACAAAGTTAAGAGATGTAGCAAATCCGCCAGTTGTTTTCGATGCAGACGCTACCTATACCAATTTTGGTAGTGCACACAATATTGTCATTAATGAAAGTGAAGGTTATGCATATCCTGTTGGTACAAGTAGAAGTGGCACTTTTGCTGGTGGTCCTCTATTTATCAATATTCAAGATCCTTTAAATCCGGTAAACGAAGGTGGTTTTACAAACTACTCTCATGATGCTCAAGTTGTTACTTATAATGGGCCAGACACAGAACATGTAGGAAAAGAAATATTAATTGGTAGTAATGAAACAGAAGTTGTAATTGTAGATATTACAGACAAACGAAATCCTATTAAACTATCATCAATAAGTTATTCTAATGTAGAGTATACACACCAAGGTTGGTTTACAGAAGACATGAGTTATTTTCTTTTAGGTGATGAGTTAGATGAGTTAAGAAATGGAGGAAGAACTAGAACTGTAGTTTTTGATTTTATCGATTTAGATAATCCTAAATTGTACTTTGAATATTTAGGTGTAACTGCAGCTATAGATCATAATGGGTATGTTAAAGATGATACGTTTTATTTAGCCAATTATACAGCAGGTGTTAGAATGATAGACATTACCAACATTGCCAATAAAACTATTAATGAAGTTGGTTTTTTTGATACAAGGCCTGCTAATAACTTAGCTTCATTTAATGGAGTTTGGAATGTTTATCCTTATTTTGAAAGTGGCGTAATTGTAGTTAGTGATATTGAAAACGGATTGTTTTTAATTAAAAAATCAGAATAAATTTTTGAATGAAAAAACTCTGCTATTTAGCATCTCTTTTTTTACTTTTTCAATGTTCAGACCCAGAAATTAGAGGAGGTTTTTCTTTTGTAAATTCAACAAAAGAAGTTACAGCAACAACTTATGGAGGTTCTAAAAACGACGTTTATCAATCAGTGGTTAGCACTTTAGATGGTGGTTATGCAGTTTTAGGATACACACAAAGTAAAGATTTTGATATTCAAGATAAAACCGATGAAAGTTTCGATTTTTTGTTGATGAAATTCTCATCAGACCACGTTTTATTATGGAGTAAAACTTATGGTGGTTCAGATGATGACAGAGCAGCAGATTTAATAGCTACAAATGATGGTGGCTTTGCATTATTTGGGTTTAGTAAAAGTTCAGATTTTGATGTAGATGAAAATGCAGGTGCACAAGATTTTTGGATGATAAAAACCACTTTCGATGGCAGTATTTCTTGGGAAAAAACTTTTGGATTTTCAGGTGCAGATACAGGTAATGCTTTGCTTCAAACAGCAGACAATGGTTTTTTAATTACGGGTGTTTTAGATGTAACAGCTTCTAATGGTCAAGGTAATTCCAAAACTTTAGAAAGACATGCAGGAGGAGATGTTTGGGCTATAAAATTAAACAATAATGGTGATTTAGTTTGGAGCAGATATTTTGGAGGTTCATTTACAGATGTGCCTTTTGGAGTCATTGAAACCAACGCAAATGAATACATAATTGCAGCATCTTCAGATAGCGAAGATTTTAATATAAGCAACAACAAAGGCACTTATGATTATTGGCTTTTCAAACTTTCTAATACTGGAGAATTAATCTGGGAAAAAAGTTTTGGTGGCTCAGAAGTAGAAGAACCAAGAGGAATTGCAGCCACAGATGATGGCAATTTTTTTGTTGTTGGTGATACAAGAAGTACAGATCAAGATGTATCTTCAAACAATGGAGGTGCAGATTTATGGATGATAAAAATATCGTCAGATGGTAATTTAATTTGGGACAAAAACCTTGGTGGCTCTAGTTTTGATGTGGCAAGATCTATTTCTAAAACGCAAGATGGTGAATTTATAATTTCTGGTAATTCCAGAAGTTTAGATTCAGGTTTTACCAATAATGGTCAAAATGATGCTTGGGTTTTAAAAGTGGATAATAATGGTAATTTACTTTGGCAACAATTTGTGGGTGGTTCAGAAAACGAATTACTTTTTGATGCTGTTGCACTTAATAATAACCAGATTATTGCTGTAGGAGAAAGTAGCAGTTCAGATTTAGATATCTCTGAGAATAAAGGTTTTTCAGACGGACTGATTATACATATAAAATAATTTTATGAAAAAAATAATATTCACTTTAGTAGTATTTTGTTTTACATTTTTGGCCTGTTCAGAAGACAATGATGTAAATATAGAAACTGTAAATATTACTCTTAAATTTACCCAAAATTGGGATGGTACAGCAATTTCATCATCAGATTTTAATCAGTTTAAATTTACCAATGAAAATGGAGATTTAATTAGTATTGAAAGATTAAGATATGTGGTTTCAAATACAACAATTGGGGCAGTAGCCAATAATTATCAACTTATTGATGTTGGTGAAAATACAGGTGCAGAGATTGTTTTAGAGGGTATTACCAAGGGCTCAAAATCACTTAATTTTACATTTGGTTTTAATGATGCAGATAATTTAGATGGTATTTATCCAGATTTGAATTCAGCTTCTTTTAATGTTCCAGAAATGTTGGGTGGAGGCTATCATTACATACAATTTGATGGCAAATACAAAGACACTAATAATGCAGATGCTAATTTTAATTATCATGCAATTAGAGCTGCAGATATTACAGATCCAGATAACTTAATTTTACAAGATACTTCAATAGATATAGACCTAGGGAATGTCGAAATTTCAGACAATACAACCATAGAAATTCAAATGAATGTTGCAGAATGGTTTAAAAATCCAAATACCTGGAATTTAAACGAACTTAATACAGTTTTAATGCCCAATTTCGATGCTCAAGTTTTAATGAATGCCAATGGTCAATCTGTTTTTTCTCTAGGTGAAATAACCAATAATTAGTACTTTTAAGGATATGAGAAAATTAGGTGTATATATTTTATTTATCACTTTTTTAATGAGTTGCTCATCTAAAGAGGAAGATATTTATGTACCTGTTTCTTACAATTTACAAATACCAGAATTATTTGCAGATAAGCTTATAGCACCTGTTATCCCTGCTGATAATCCGCTTACAGAAGAAGGGGTAGCTTTGGGTAAAAAGTTGTTTTTTGATAGAATTTTATCTGGTAACCAAACACAATCTTGTTCTCACTGTCACAAATTACAAGAAGCTTTTTCAGACAGTTTTCAATTCAGTGAAGGTGCTGAAGGAGATTTAGGTTCAAGAAATTCTATGCCCTTATTCAATTTAGCCTGGAATTTTGATGAGCGTTTTGCTTGGGATGGTAAAGAATTTGGTTTAGAAAATCAGGTAATTGAGCCCATTGTAAATCCTGTAGAAATGCATGGAGATTTAAAAGAGATTACCAAAAGGTTAAACAATCATGATAGGTATCCAGATTTGTTTCAATTGGCATTTGGTACCTCAGAAATCAGTTCAGACTTGGTAGCTAAGGCAGTTGCTCAATTTATGAGAACTATCATCTCTGCAAATTCAAAATTTGATAACTATTTATTGGGTGAAGCAACTCTAACAGTTGAAGAACAAAATGGATTTAACATTTTTATGAGTGAAGAAAAAGGGGATTGTTTTCATTGCCATGGAAGCAATAATAATCCACTGTGGACAGACAATCAATTTCATAACAATGGTTTAGATGAAACCTTTACAGATTTAGGTTTAGGGGCCATTACTGGAGATCCTGCAGATAATGGTAAATTTAAATCACCATCATTAAGAAATTTAACTTATACAGCACCTTACATGCATGATGGACGTTTTTCTACCTTAGAAGAAGTTATCAATCACTATTCAGAAGGCCTAAAATTCTCAGAAACTATAGATCCTTTGATGAAAAAAGTAAATCAAGGTGGAGTAGGTTTAAGTGACGCAGAAAAGGCCGATTTAAAAGCGTTTTTATTAACACTTACAGATCAAGATTTTATCAATAATCCTGCTTTTAAAAACTAATCAATAAAACCAATAACCACATTAGGTTTCATAATGAAAGTTTGTGTTTTTTTTGCGACTTATGTCGTATATTTGCAGACAATTTAGATTTAATCTATTTAAAATTATGATAAAAGTTTCAGACACAGCAAAGAGAAAAGTCATTGAACTGATGACAGATGATGGCTTTGACTCAACAAAAGATTTTGTAAGAGTTGGTGTAAAGAGTGGAGGTTGTTCAGGCTTATCTTATGATTTAACTTTCGATAGTAACCAACAAGAAAACGATAAAGTTTTTGAAGAGAATGATGTAAAAATTGTCGTAGACAAAAAAAGCTTTTTATATTTAGTTGGTACCACTTTAGAATATTCAGGAGGTCTAAATGGTAAAGGCTTTGTGTTTAACAATCCAAACGCAAATAGAACTTGTGGTTGTGGAGAATCATTTTCACTTTAAAATTAGACAATCATGTCAAAGTATACAGAAGAAGATTTAGAACAAGAATTAAAAACCAAAGAGTATGAATATGGTTTTTATACAGATATAGAAAGTGAGACGTTTGCTAAAGGTTTAAATGAAGATGTTGTTCGTGCAATTTCTAAAAAGAAAAACGAGCCAGAATGGATGACTGAATGGAGGCTAGAAGCGTTTAGAGTTTGGGAAAAAATGACAGAGCCAGATTGGGCTAACGTTAAATATCCTAAGCCAGATTTTCAAGAAATTGCCTATTATTCTGCACCTAAAAAGAAACCAAAATTAAATTCTTTAGACGAGGTAGATCCTGATTTATTAGAAACATTTAAAAAATTAGGTATTTCTATAGATGAGCAAAAGAAATTAGCAAATGTTGCAGTAGATATTGTAATGGATTCTGTTTCTGTAGCAACTACTTTCAAGAAAACTTTGGGTGAAAAAGGTATTATTTTTATGCCAATTTCAGAGGCCATACAAGAGCATCCAGAGTTGGTGAAAAAATATTTAGGTACAGTTGTGCCAACATCAGACAACTTTTATGCAGCTTTAAATTCGGCTGTTTTTTCTGATGGATCTTTCTGTTACATTCCAAAAGGTGTTAAATGTCCTATGGAATTATCAACCTATTTTAGAATAAACGAAGGAGGAACAGGACAATTTGAAAGAACTTTAGTTGTTGCAGACAAAGGTAGTTATGTTTCTTATTTAGAAGGTTGTACTGCACCTCAAAGAGATGAAAATCAATTGCATGCTGCAGTTGTAGAATTAATTGCTATGGATGATGCAGAAATTAAATATTCTACAGTGCAAAACTGGTTTCCTGGAGATGAAAACGGAAAAGGTGGTGTATTTAACTTTGTAACCAAAAGAGGTTTGTGTGAAACCAATGCAAAAATTTCTTGGACACAAGTTGAAACAGGTTCTGCAGTAACTTGGAAATATCCTTCTTGTATTTTAAAAGGAAATAATTCTGTTGGTGAATTTTATTCTATAGCAGTAACTAATCATTTTCAGCAAGCAGATACAGGTACTAAAATGATTCACTTGGGTAAAAATACCAAGTCAACCATTATCTCTAAAGGTATTTCAGCAGGTCAATCTCAAAATTCTTACAGAGGTTTAGTACAAATAAACTCAAGAGCAGAAAATGCACGTAATTTTTCGCAATGCGATTCACTTTTAATGGGTAATGCTTGTGGTGCACATACATTTCCTTATATAGAGGCTAAAAACAAATCAGCTCAAATAGAACACGAAGCTACTACAAGTAAAATTGGAGAAGACCAATTATTTTATTGTAATCAAAGAGGTATAGATACAGAAAAAGCAATTGCATTAATTGTAAATGGTTTTAGTAAAGAAGTACTTAACAAGTTACCAATGGAATTTGCTGTAGAAGCACAGAAATTATTAGAAATTTCTTTAGAAGGTTCTGTAGGATAAGCATAAAAATTAACTTAAACCAAATTAATGAAAAACCTATTCTACTTATTTTTTGCAATTAGTATTGTAAGCTGCAAAAATGCAGAAAAGAAAGAAGCACAATCACCTAATGTTCCTGAAGTGAAATTGTATCAATTAAAAGGAGGATCTATTTTGGTGAAAAAGCTAGAGGTTTTTTCTCAAGATACAACTTATACAGGTCAACAAAAGCAATTTACAGATACCTATTATGTAATTTCGCATCCAAAAGGAAACTTGATGTGGGATGCTGGTTTACCAGAACAATTAGTATTGCCAGAACCTTTTGATGAGCCAAGTGGAGTATATCGAATTCAAAGACAAGATTCACTGAAAAATCAACTAAAATCGATAGGATTTAAAGTAGAAGATTTTAAATATTTTGCAATGTCTCATTCTCATTTTGATCATACAGGTCATGCCAGTTATATGAATGATGCAACTCTGTTAATTCAGAATGATGAATTTAATGTAACTCTTGGAGATACTGTAAAAGCGAAAAATGAAGCTTTTAAAAATCTAACCAAAGTGCAAAAATTATATGGAGATTATGATGTTTTTGCAGATGGTACAGTAATTATAAAAGCAATGCCTGGTCATACAATTGGGCATCAAGTTTTATTAGTAAATGTTACAGGTTTAGAAAAACCAATTTTATTAACTGGTGATTTGTATCATTTCGAAGAAAATAGAATACATAAAAGAGTACCATCATTTAATTACAATGCACCTCAAACTATAAAAAGTATGGAGGCTTTTGAAGAATTTGCAGAAGAAGAAAATGCAGAAGTGATTATACAACATTCTCCAAAAGATTACGAAAAATTAGAAAAATTATTAAATAGCATAGAGCCAAAAGCTCAAAACTAAAGAGTAGAAAACATGTTAAAAATTAACAATTTACACGCAGCAATAGAAGAAAAATCTATCTTAAAAGGATTAAACCTAGAGGTGAAAGCTGGTGAAGTTCATGCAATCATGGGGCCTAATGGAGCTGGAAAAAGTACTTTAGCAAACATAGTTGCAGGTAAGGAGGATTATGAAGTAACCAATGGTAGTATAGAATTAGATGGCGAAGATCTTAGTGAACTAGCACCTGAGGAAAGAGCTCATAATGGAGTATTTTTATCTTTTCAATATCCTGTAGAAATTCCTGGTGTTTCTGTAACTAACTTTATAAAAACAGCTATTAACGAAACTAGAAAAGCAAAAGGCTTAGAAGATATGCCTGCTAAAGATATGCTTAAGAAGATTCGTGAAAAGTCTGAATTGTTAG
Source organism: Polaribacter sp. P097 (assembly GCF_036864555.1). Taxonomy (NCBI): domain Bacteria; kingdom Pseudomonadati; phylum Bacteroidota; class Flavobacteriia; order Flavobacteriales; family Flavobacteriaceae; genus Polaribacter; species Polaribacter sp. P097. The sequence continues at coordinate 1,140,354 of NZ_JAZETJ010000001.1, forward strand.
AAATAGATCGTAAATTTTTATCTCGTTCGTTAAATGAAGGTTTTTCAGGTGGAGAGAAAAAACGTAACGAAATTTTTCAAATGGCAATGTTAGAGCCAAAATTAGCCATTTTAGATGAAACCGATTCTGGTTTAGATATTGATGCTTTACGTATTGTTGCAAATGGTGTAAATAAATTAAAATCTAAAAACAATGCTGTAATTGTTATTACACATTATCAAAGACTTTTAGATTATATAGTTCCAGATTTTGTACACGTTTTACACGATGGTAAAATTGTAAAAACTGGTGATGCCTCTCTTGCATTAGAATTAGAAGCAAAAGGGTATGATTGGATTAAAAAGGAACTAGTTTAAACACAAAAGCTATTTGTAATAGCCTTTGTGATTTTAACTTTCAAACGAAATAAAATGGAATTAAAAGATAAATTACTTTCTTCTTATGTAGCTTTTGAAGACAATGTAGACTTGAACTCAGAAGTTCATGAAATACGTTCTAAAGCTTTAGAAAACTTTGACAAGCTAGGTTTCCCAACCAAAAAATTGGAAGCTTGGAAATACACATCTTTAAACTCACTTTTAAAAAACGACTATAGCATTTTTCCTGATAGAGAAAAAGCTGTAGAATTAGCAGATGTTAAAAAGTACTTTATTCATGATATAGACACTTATAAAGTAGTCTTTATAGATGGTAAATACAGTTCTTTCTTATCTGCAACAACGCATGAGAAATTCGATGTTTGCTTAATGTCTTCTGCATTAAATAAACCAAAATACAAATCAGTAATAGAAACTTATTTTAATAAAGTTGCCAAACAAGATAACTTAACAAGTTTAAATACTGCATTTGCATCAGAGGGTGCTTACATTTACATCCCAAAGAATATCGAAGTTCAGAAACCAATTCAGATTATTAATTTTACAACAGGTTCTGAGCCAGCAACAATGATTCAGCCAAGAAATTTAATTGTGGTTGAAGAAAATTCTCATGTTCAAATTATAGAACGTCATCAAAGTTTAACTTCTAACGAGGTTTTATCTAATGTTGTTACCGAAGTTTTTGCGGCTAAAAGTGCAACTGTAGATTATTACAAAATTCAGAACGATAATACCAATGCTTCATTAGTGGACAATACTTATGTAAATCAAAAATCGAACAGTGTAGTATCTGTGCATACGTTCTCATTTGGTGGTAACATTACTAGAAATAATTTAAACTTTTATCAAAATGGAGAACATATAGACTCTATTTTAAAAGGTATCACAATTATTGAAGGTAAACAACATGTAGATCACCATACTTTAGTACATCACATAGAGCCAAATTGCGAATCGCATCAAGATTATAAAGGTATTTTTGATGAACGCTCTACAGGTGTTTTTAATGGTAAAGTAATTGTAGAGAAAGAAGCTCAAAAAACCAATGCTTACCAGCAAAACAATAATGTTTTAGTTAGTGATAAAGCCACAATAAACGCAAAACCTCAATTAGAAATTTTTGCAGATGATGTAAAATGTTCTCATGGTTGTACAATTGGTCAGCTAGATGATGATGCTTTATTTTACATGCAGCAAAGAGGAATACCTAAAAAAGAAGGTAGAGGATTATTAATGTTTGCCTTTGCAAATACGGTGTTAGAAAGTGTAAAAATTCCTGAAGTAAAATCAAGAATTACCAAGCTTATTGCTAACAAATTAAACGTAAATATTGGTTTTGATTTATAGGTAAACGTTAATCTAAGTTTTGATAGCGTTAATCTTAGTTGCTTTTAATTGTTAAATTCGTAACTCACAATAAACAACCAAATTATGAACAAAACAATTAAAACAGTATTACTAATTGTAGGTGTAGTTTTATTAGCTTACGGAATTTACACAATGGTAATACCAGAAACTAAAGTGGCCATTGGCGATGTTAGTTTAGTAGAAGCACAGGACAATACCAACTCATTCATAGTAATAGGTTTAGGAATTGCAGCAGTAGTTTTAAGTCTTGTAAAAGGAAAAAGCTAAAACTCCAAAATAATATATAAAACCACTCAAATTTGGAGTGGTTTTTTTTTGTTATAATTGTTTATCTTTACGTTATGATAAAATTAAACCACTTATTCTCTGTTGTTTGCCTTCTTTTAATGACTACTATTTATGGTCAAGAAAGAAAATTATATGTAGATAATTTTGCAAATATTTTAGGTTCTTATACGCTTGAGCATGAACTTTTCGAATTTGTAGAAACTAATGAAATAGATGAACTTATTTTGTATGATTTACATAAAGTACATAAACGATTTCCATTAGGTGATGCCTCTAAGAACCAATTATTAGCCGATTTTATTTGTAAGGCTAAAAAAGATTTTGGTGTAAAAAGTGTAAGCGCATCAGGTGAAACTGGAGATTTTTTTATCAAAGCAATTCATCCTTATAACCAATCTAGGGAAAACGAATTAGAACGTTTTGATATTTATAATATAGAATATGAATATTGGAACAAAAAAGAATCTGTAGATAATGGTTATTACTGTGAAACTTACTTAAAAAATGCACAGTTAAAATGCAATAGAGAAAATTCTTTCAACTATTTCATTAGCTCTTTAAAAGTGATGAAAGAACTTGCTCAGGATGATAATATGGATGTTAAAACTGAGGCTTACGTTGGCAGATATACGAGAAAAGAAGTAGATCAAATAAGCGCGCATGTAGATAAACTTTTAATACACGATTATGTAAAAGACCCAAAATACAGCTACGTTTACGTAAAAGACAGGTTAAACTATTTAGATGCAATTCATTCACATATAGAAGTTTCTATATTATTCTCTCATGAAAATCATTTTATGGGCAGATGGTTACAAAGTCATAGATTTCAAGAAGCAGAAGAAACGTTTCATTTAGAATTGTCTAAGAATGATGTAGAACTAAGTGAACACCTAAATTTTAGTGGTTTCACTTACTACAATTACAGTTGGTTTAAAAGAAATAAAAAGATAGATTAGTTATTTACCTACTGTAAACGGATTTAAAATAACAAATTCAGTTCTTCTATTCTCTAGATGTTTTTCTTCTGAACACTGCACACCATTAGAACATTCGTTTACCAAATCTTCTTCACCAAAACCAATTCCGAAAATTCTGTTTTTGGCAATACCTTTGTCAAGAATCCAATTTACGGTTGCTTTTGCTCTTCTATCAGAAAGCCTTAGGTTATAACTATCATTTCCTCTACTATCTGAATGTGCTCTAATTTGCACTATAATTTTTGGATATCTGTTCATTAAATCAACCACCATTTGTAATTCTTGTTCTGATGTTTTTTTAATGGTTGCCTTTGCTAAATCAAAATAAATAGGAGGTATGTTTAGCATAACTTGATCTCTAACTGTAATAAAGTGATTGTTTTCTATAGGCTCTAACTCTAAATCAACTTCTATAAAATTTTGTTTAGAGCTTGCAACTTCTTTAAATGCTTGATGAAAATTTTCTTTAGAAGCCTCTAGTTTGTAGTTTAATTCACAGTCTATGGTAAAAGAAAATCTACCTTGTTTATCTGTAATTACAGCTGCTAACTCTTTATTGTTATGAAACAATTTTACCTCTGCAGATGCAATGGTGTTGGTTGTTTTGTTATTTACAACAATACCTTTTAAGGTTTCTTTACATTCAAAAATTGGTGCATTAATTTCGGTTATTGCGTAAATATCATCATCTCCTTTTCCACCTTCTCTGTTAGAAGAAAAATAGCCTGTATTTTTACCTTTTTGTTTCACAAAAGCAAAATCATCTTGATTGCTATTTATAGGAAAACCTAAGTTTTGAGGTGCAAAATAATCGCCTTGCTTGTTTAATTTGGTAGCATAAACATCTAAATTTCCTTTTCCAGAATTGAATCCGTTAGAAGAAAAATACAACATATTGTTTTCATCTATAAAAGGAAACATTTCTTTTTTAGAGGTGTTTACAGTGGTTCCTAAATTTTTAGGTTCGCTATAAGAACCATCAGCATTTATATCTACTACATAAATATCGGTCTCTCCATAAGAATCTGGCCTGTCTGATATATAGTAAAGCTTGGTATTGTCTGCATTTAAAACAGGATGTCCAGAGCTAAATTCATCGCTATTAAAAGGCAATCTTTCTACAGCTACCCATTTGCCATTTTCGTCTATTTTGGCTTTATAAATTTGTATTAGGTTAACACCTTCTTCGTTTGTTCTGTATTCTTTATGGAAGTAGTTATTTCTATCAAAATAAACAGTTTTTAAATCTTTAGAAAAGCTAAGGTTAGACTCATGGTATTTGGTATCTAATTGATGACCAAATTCTGTAGGATTTGTAATTTCTCCATCAGATGAAATTTTTCCTTGATACAATCTTAAAAAAGGCTCGTGATTGCCAGACCAAACACGTTTCATAAAAACCGTTTTTCTTGCTGAAGCAAAAACGGCTGTAGAATCGTTATAGAAGCTAACACCAAAATCTTGGTATTTTTTATTGATATCTAAATTTTTAATAGTGTAGTTCTCTTCTTGAGCAAATAGACTTAAGGTTAAGAAAAGAAATGGTAGTATAATTTTTTTCATAATTTAAGTTTAAAAGAATCTTGGACTTTTTAAATTTCTTCGGTTAAAATCGATAAGCAACATTATTTCATGTGAGCCAAAATTAAAGTTCCCAAAGTTTCCAATACTTTGATCATATGAATAACCAATTCTCATATCTTCATTTAGTAAAAAGCCAATTACACCAGAAAACGATTTGTTAAACCTGTAAGATGCACCAAATTCAAACTTCTCTTGCCAAAGTAAATTGGCTGAAATATCTACAGATAAAGGTGCATTTTTTACACCTCTAATCATGGTAGAAGGCTTTAGTTTTAAATCATCATAAATATCAAAAACGTAACCAGTAGTAATAAAATAATGCATTTCTTCTGATGCTGTAGATACAACCCCAGCAGATTTTTCTAGATACCTGGTTTTTAACAAATTTGGTATCGAAAACCCAGCATAGAATTTGTCTGTATAGAAATAAGCACCTGTTCCAAAATTGGGTGCAGTCCTATCTATAGGTACGTTTAAAGGATCGTTATTATTGTTTGCAGTTAAGGTATTTACTTGTAAAGAAGTTACACCTGCCTTTAAACCTAAGGCTAATCTGCTATTTTCTGAAGTTACAATCGTGTACGAAAAATCTCCAAAAATATTTGTTTCTCTTACAGGCCCAACTCGATCTGCAATTACAGAAAGCCCTAGACCTACAGATTTACCAACAGGTGAATGCGCTGCCAATGTTAACGTTCTTGGGCTACCCTCTATACCTACCCATTGAGACCTACCTAAAACACCCAAACTAAATACACCTTTAGAACCTGCGTAAGCAGGGTTAATAACATTCATGTTATAATTGTATTGCGTATACAGTGGATCTTGCTGACCTTTAATTGAAATTGTGACCAGTAAAAGAGTACAACTAATTATATATTTTATGCTTTTCATATGCTTAATTTCTTTTATCTTCTTAAATAAACCCATCCTGTTTTTGGTGTTCTGTTACCATCATTAAAGTAAATGGTATAGAAATAAGTGGCAGAAGGTAAAATGCCATTATTCATTGAGGTACCATCCCAATAAGTTGGAGTTGTATTTGGGTTTCCATTATGTGAATATGTAAATACTTTATCTCCATATCTGTTGATAATCACAATTCTAAATTTAGGATATTCTACATGTAAATTCGGAATCTCGAAAGTCTCATTAATGTTATCTCCATTTGGTGAGAAACTTTCAGGGATTATAACTGTTATGTTTGGTGATATTGTACTTATTTCTGCATAATCATCTTCATCTATGTCTGCGTTATTTGGAGTCGAATCAGGATCTGACTCTGTTACACTTGTAACTTCTGCAATGTTAACCCAATCTCCAAAATTCAACACTTTTACAGTAATAGCTAACGTTTCAGTAGTATTACTTGTCATTGATGCTAAAGACCATATTCCTGTAAAACTATCATAATTACCTAAAGAAGGTGAAGCACTTACAAAGGTATAACCTGTAGGAATTAGATCTGTAACTTCTACATTAGTTGCACTACTAGGCCCTTTATTGGTAAGGCTTAGTGTAAATATGATATTTGTATCTACCAATGGGTTGTTATTGTTTACACTCATATTTAACTCTAAATCTGCAGATGAATTTGGAGTAATACTTACACAAACCTCATTGTTGGTTAAATCTGCATCACCTTGATTTATGCTGGTTACTTCTGCACAGTTTTCATAATCTCCAGAGCTTAATACTTCTGCTTGTATAATTAATACTTTGTTATCTGAAGTTGAAACAGTACCCACATTCCAAATACCTGTTGTGCTGTTATAAGTAGATGAACTGTTGTAACTGATAAATTGAAGGCCAGAAGGTAAAATATCTGTTACTTCTACACCAGTTGCTGTATTAGGCCCTAAATTAGAAACTGATATTTCATAATTTATAACATCGCCCACATTTGGTGTAGTACTGCCCAAAACTCTTTTTGCAATAACTAAATCTACAACAGAACCTGGTGTTATTGAAACAGAACCTACATCATTAGAACTATCTAAATCTGCTTGATCTGCAGTTAAATTAGACGTTGTATTTGTAATAGTTTGACCTGTTGTACCAGTATTTACTGATGCACTAATGTCTAAAGTAACAGCATCTCCATTGTTTATGCTACCAATTGTCCATAATCCTGATGATTGATTATAAGCACCATTGGTTGTTGAATGACTTGCATAGGTTACTCCAACAGGTAAAACATCGAATAAAGAAACATTTGTAGCTGTATCTGGGCCATTATTGGCAACTGTAATTTGATACACAATTACATCATTTTCATTTGGTGAACTATTACTTACTGTTTTTACAACACTAATATCTGCACTAGTAACAGTAATTGATTCTTCTAAATCGTCTGTAGTATCATCAGAATCTGTTTGGTCTTGTGTTTTGCTAATAGTATTTACAATTGTTTGACCTCCAGTATTCATATCTACACGAACTTGAAGCGTTAATGTTTCTATGTTACCTACTTCCAAATTACCAACATTCCAATTAGGGTTTGTCCAAGTACCTTCGCTAGGTGTTGCACTTACTAAAGTTAATCCTGTAGGTAACGCATCAGTAATGGTTAATCCTGTTGCTCTTGCTGGGCCTTTATTCTCTGCTTGAATTGTATAGGTAATTATATCACCAATATTAGGAGAATTATTATCTACGGATTTGGTAATTATAACATCTACATTTACTTGAGGCACAATACCTGCACAAGCATAATCATCTTCTGTTGTGCTACCATTGTTTGGCACAGAATCTGAATCTGTTTGATCTGCAGCAATTACTTCTGCACAATTTTCATAATCTCCAGAACTTAATACTTCTGCTTCTATAAATAGAATTTTGGTATCATTATTGGCTAAAGTACCTACATTCCACTCTCCAGTTGTAGCATCATACGTTCCAGAACTATTATATCTTACAAATTGTAAACCAGAAGGTAATAAGTCTTGTACAACAATACCTGTTGCTGTATTAGGTCCATCGTTTTTAACTACAATTTCGTAGCTAACAATATCTCCTGTTACTGGTGATGTATTGTTACCTAAAACTCTTTTAGTTAAACTTAAATCTATTGATGAACCAGGAACTATAGTTACACTACCAACATTATTTGAACTATCAGGATCTGCTTGATCTGCTGTTAAATTAGAGGTGGTATTTGTAATGCTATTGAAAGATGTATTTGCATCTACTGTTGCATTTATAGTTAAAGTTACAATGTCTCCGTTATTTAAAGAACCAATAGTCCATAAACCTGTAGCTTGATTGTAGTTTCCTGTATTTGCAAAATGACCAACGTAAGTTACACCTGTTGGTAGTACATCTTCTAAACTAACTCCAGTTGCATCACTTGGTCCGTTATTTTCTACAGTAATTCTATAAACAATGGTATCACCTTCATTTGGCGAATTATTAGAAACCGTTTTAACCACTTCAAGATCTGAACTTGTTACTGTAAGAGATGCATCTAAATCATCAGTTGTAGCATTTGTATCTGTTTGATCTTGCGTGTTAGATATAGTATTAATTAAGGTTAAGCCAAGCGTACCTGGTTCTACTAAAACTGATAGTGTTAAGGTTTCTGTAGTACCTGGAGCTAAATTACCAACTGTCCAATTTGGAGCATTCCAAGAACCTGCAGTTACAATAGCTTGATTGTAAGCTAAACCACTTGGTAAATTATCTGAAACAACTAAATTCGTTGCAGTTGCACCACCATTATTGGTAACAGTAATGGTATAGGTTACAATATCACCTTCATCAGGATTATCATTATCTACAACCTTCGTAAGTACAATGTCTGATTCGCTTCTAACAATAACAGTTGCAGATAAAACATCATTTGCAGTACTTGGGTCTGATTGATCTGCAATAGCAGCAGAAGTTGTATTTGTAATACTTTGACCTGCTGTTCCTGCATTTATTTCTGCATTAATGTTAAGTGTTTTAGACGAGCCTGCTGCTACATCACCTAAAATCCATAAACCTGTATTAGGATTGTAAGTTCCTACACTATCATCACTTAAATAAGTAACTCCAGTAGGTAAAACATCTGTAAGATTTACATTTGTTGCATCACTAGTACCATTGTTTTCTACTAAGATGCTGTATACAATGGTGTCACCTTCATTAACTGTAGATAAATCAACTGTTTTGGTAGTTACTAAATCTGAACTAGTTACTGTAATTGTTTCAGTTAAATCATCTGCTGTAGCATCAGAATCTGTTTGATCTTGAGTAACTGTAAGGTTGTTTACTAACGTTTGTCCTCCTGTATTTGCATCTACAGTTACCTCTAGTTGTAAAGTTGCAGAATCTCCTGAATCTAATGAACTAATTGTCCAATTTGGTGCAGTCCAAACACCTTTTGTAGGTATTGCATTACCAAAGGTCAATCCTGTAGGTAAATTATCTGTAATTACTAAATTGGTTACTCTGGCTGGGCCTTTATTTGTGGCTACAAGTGTGTATGTAATTATATCACCAACATTAGGGTTATTATTATCTACTGTTTTTGAAACTACTACATCTGCTAAATTATCTATAATTATAGAAGCTGATAATTCGTTTCCAGCATCTGTTGGATCTGATTGATCACCTATTGCTTTGGTAACTGTATTTGTAATAGTATTACCTGCTTGACCAATATCTACAGAAGCTGTAATGTTTAAGAATACAGTATCATTGTTTGTAATGTCTCCAATTAACCAATCTCCAGAAGCACTATTGTATAATCCGCTTGTGGTTGTATGAGTTACGTAAGTTACACCAACTGGTAATACATCTGTTAATGAAACATTGGTTGCATTAGAAGAACCATCATTTAAAACAGAAATGGTATACGTAATTACTTCACCTTCAAAAGAAGCACCATTTCCACTACTTGTTGTAATACTCTTTTTAGTGATTAAGTTACTACTTGTTACATTAATGGTTGCAGATAAAACATCTGTAGAGTTGTCTGAATCTGCTTCATCGCCAGTGGCTAGAGTAGTAGTATTGGTAATTGCATTTCCTCCTTGATCTGAATCTACTGTTGCAGTAATTTCAAGAACTTTTGTTTGTCTATTTGAAACAGTTCCTATTGTCCAAACTCCTGTAGTTACATTATAGGCACCTGCAGAATTATCTGAAACATAGGTAATACCAGCTGGTAAAACATCCGTTAATGAAACATTATTCGCTGAATTTGGTCCTGAGTTAGAAACTGCAATTGAATATTTTACAGTATCATTAATATTCGGACTTGCATTATCTACAGTTTTTACTGTAATTAAATCAACACTATTTACATTTATGCTTGCTGATAAAACATCGCCTGAAGTTGTTGGGTCTGATTGATCACCAATTGCAGCAGTTGTTGTGTTGGTAATTGTAGTTTGATTTGCACCTGTACCAGCATCTACGCTTGCAGAAATATTTAAAGTTTGTGTTGTTCCGTTTGCGATAGTACCAATTATCCAAACCCCAGAAGTTGTATTGTAATTTCCAGCTGAATCATCAGAAACATAAGTTACGCCATTTGGTAAAATATCTGTAAGGCTAACATTGGTAGCATCAGATGGCCCATTATTTGAAATTTCTATGCTGTACACAACTACATCACCTTCATTTGGTGTGCTATTACTTACAGATTTTACAGTAACTAAATTAGTACTTGTTACAGTTATAGAAGCAGATAATACATCTCCAGTTGTTGTTGGGTCTGATTGATCTGATTGAGCTGTAATTGCTGTATTTGTTATTGTACTATCGCCAGTTCCTGCATTTACTGTAGCAGTAATTGTTAAGGTTTCTGAATCTCCATTTGTAAGATTAAAACCATCCCATAAACCAGAACCTGTATTGTATGACCCTGAAGTTGTGGTATGACTTACATAAGTTACACCTGTAGGTAAATTATCTGTAAGATTTACATTAGTAGCATCACTACCACCATTATTGGTAACCACAATTGTGTAGTTGATGGTATCACCTTCATTTGGTGTTGCATTGTCTACCGTTTTTACAGTTACTAAATCTGATGAGGTTACAATAACAGTCTCAGATAAATCATCTGTAGAAGCGTTAGTATCTGTTTGATCTTGTGTATGTGTAACATTGTTGGTTAAACTTAAACCACCAGTTCCTGCATCTACTAAAGCTTCAACAATTAACGTTTGCGTATCATTTACAGATAATTTAGATATGCTCCAATTTGGTGCAGACCAAACTCCTGATGAAGCAGTAACATTACCAAAAGTTAATCCATTTGGTAATGCATCTGTAAGTACAAAATTAGTTACTTCTGCTCCAGATTTGTTGGTGGCAGTTATAGTATATGTAACTGTATCACCCTCATTAGGATTGTTATTATTTACGGTTTTTGTAATTTCAATATCTGAAGAATTTTCAACAGTTAAAGCAACACTTAATATATCTGGAACGTTGTTTGGATCTGTTTGATCTCCTACAGCTTCAGTAGTAGTGCTGGTTATAGTTGTGCCTCCAGTGCCAATATTTACTTGCCCTTCAATGGTTAATGTTTTACTAGCATTGGTTGCTAAGATTCCAATAGTCCATAACCCTGAACCTTGATTATAACTTGTTCCTGTAGGTGCTGTAAAATTGGTGAAAGAAATGCCTGTTGGTAAAAATGCTGTTAAACTAATACCAGTTGCATCATTTACTCCTTGATTATTTACCAGAATTGAATAAGTAACAATATCACCTTCATTAGGTGTTGTGTTGTCTACAGATATTTGTGTAACTAGCTCAGAGCTTGCCACTGTAAATGAAGCGTCTAAATCATCTCCACTTGTTACCAAATCAGTTTGATCTGCAGTTGCTCTAGAAGTAACATTTACTATTGATGAACCAGAAGTACCTGCATTAACTGTTGCATTTATGTTTAAACTGATAGTAGCACCATTAGCTAAATTACCAATCGTCCAAACTCCTGTAACATTATTGTAAGATCCAGAACTGTCATCACTTGCATAAGTAACATCAGTTGGTAAAACATCTGTTAAAGAAACGCCTGTTGCATCACTTGGCCCATCATTAGTAACAGAAATAGTATAAGTGATTACATCGTTTTCATTTGGAGTAGTAACATTTACAGATTTACTTGTAATTAAGTTTGCACTTTGTACGATTAATGATTCTGATAAATCATCTGTTGTTAAGTTACTATCTGTTTGATTTTGAGTATTAGAAACTAAACTTGTAAAAGTTTTACCTGCTGTACCTGCATCTACAGTAGCTTCTATAGTTAGGGTTTCTGTAGTTCCACTAGCTAAACTACCAATTGTCCAATTTGGACTAGTAAAAGTTCCATTACTTGGAGAAGCAGAGGTAATAGTTAAACCATTTGGAATAGTGTTTTCAATAACCAAATTCTGAACTTCTGTAGGCCCATTATTTGTTGCAGTAACAATAAAGGTAACAGTATCTCCAATATTTGGCGAAGCATTATCTACGGTATTTGTAAGTACGATATCTGCATCATTTCCTATGGTTATTGCAACACTATCTGAATTGTTAGACGTATCAGGATCTGAATTATTAGCAGTTGCATTATTGGTTGTATTGGTAATGGTAGTTCCTCCTGTAGCAGTATTAACAGTTGCATTAATAGTTAAAGTAGCTACACTACCTTTTGCAATAGCACCAACATTCCAAACTCCAGAACCATTATTGTAAGAACCTTCACTAGTTGCGTGATTGGTATAAGTAACTCCAACAGGTAAATTATCTGTGATTGTTACTCCAGTTGCATTACTAGGTCCATTATTTGTAATGGTTAATGTATAAACAATAGCATCACCTTCATTCGGATTTGTTTTATCAACAGTTAATGAGGTTACTAAATCATTAGATATTACATTAAAAGATGATACTAAATTATCATTCGTAATTGTAGGATCTACTTCTGCACCTTGTGCTTCTTGAGAAATTGCATTTGTAACAGTTTTACCAGCAGCAGATGCGTTTACAGTTGCTGTTATTTCTAAAACATTAGATTCTCCATTTAGTAAACTACCAATTGTCCAAACTCCAGTAGTATTATCATATGCACCTGAACTATCATCAGAAACATAAGTTACTCCACTAGGTAATTGGTCTATTAAAGTAATTGCACTTGCAGAACTTGGTCCATTATTGATTACAGTAATTGTGTAAATAACAGTATCGCCCACATTTGCTTCAGTTACATTTACAGTGTTTGTTGTTACAAGATCTGCACTAACTACGTTAATTGTGGCAGCTAAACTATCTCCAACAGTAGTTGGATCTGCTTGATCTGCTGTTGCTGCAGAAGTTGTGTTGGTAATGCTTGTATTAGCTGTACCTCCATTTACAGTAACTGTAATATTTATGGTAGCGCTATTTCCTGCAGATAAATCACTAATTGTCCAAATTCCTGAGGTAGCATTATAAGTACCTGCATCATCAGATTTGTAGGTTACACCATTTGGTAACCTATCTACCAAACTAACATTAGTTGCGTTGTTACCAGCATTATTAGTTACTGTTAACGTATAAATAATGTCTTCACCTTCTGTAGGTGTTGCAGTATTTACAGTTTTGGTTGTAACTAAATCAGTGCTAGTTACCGTTATTGATTCAGATAAATCATCTGCAGTTGTATTGTTGTCTGCTTGATCTGAAATTAATGTACTTGCTGTATTTACAATAGTTGTACCTAAAGTACCTGCATTTACTTGTGCATCAATAATTAATAAGGCATTTGCACCACTAGCTAAAGTTCCAATAGACCATAAACCTGATCCTGAATTATAAGAACCATTAGTTGCAGTATTACTTAAATAAGTTACTCCAGTTGGTAAAACATCTGTAATAGCCACATTTGTTGCAGTGTCTGAGCCTGTATTGTTGGTTACTTTTATACTATAGCTAATTACATCACCTTCATTAGGATTGTTGTTATCCACTGTTTTAGTAGCAAATAAATCTACTGATGTTACTGTAATTGCTTCTGAATTATCATCTTGAGTAGCATTTGAATCTACTTGATTTTGCGTATTAGAAATTGTATTGGTAATGGTATTTCCTCCTTGATCTGCATTTACAGTTGCAGTAATCGTTAAATTTCTAGTTTCACCATTTGGTAAAGAAGCTAACGTCCAAGTAGAATTTGTAGCATTCCAAACTCCAGAACCAGCAATTTCATTTACAAAAGTTAATCCTGCAGGAAGAACATCTGTAATAACAACATTTGTTGCATTGGCTGGCCCATTATTGGTTACAGAAATTGTATAATCTATAGTATCTCCAATATTAGGGGAACTATTATCTACTGTTTTCGATAATACAATATCTGTAAAGTTACCAACAGTTATGGTTGTAGAAAGTACATCGTTTGCAGTGCTAGGATCTGCTTGATCTCCATTAGCAGCTGTTGTTGATGCAGTAATAGTATTACCAAAAGTATTTGCATTTACAGTAGCTGAAATAGTTAAAGTTTTAGATGAATTTTTAGAGATATTTCCTATTGTCCATAAACCAGTTGCTTGGTTATAAGCTCCAGGTAAAGATGAACTTACAAAAGTTAAACCTGTTGGTAAAACTGATGTTAAAGATGCGTTTGTTTCATCATTTGGTCCGTTATTATTTACTGTTATAGTATAGGTAACTGTATCACCTTCATTAGGTGTAGGATTATCTACTGCAATAGTTGTAATTAAATCACTTTGTGTAACATTTATAGCTACAGACAGTACATCTCCTGCAGTATTTGAATCTGCAATATTACCTTGAGCAGCTGTTGTACTTGTCGTTATTGGATTATTTTGTGCTGCACCACTTGCAACTGTACCTAATAAGGTTAAAGTAGTAGAGGTGTTTTTAGATAAATTACCAATAGTCCAAATACCTGAGGTAGATGAATAACTACCTTGTGCAACAATTGCAGAATTAAAGTTAATATCACTTGGTAATAAACTTGTTAAACTAACAGATGATTCGTCATTTGGCCCATTATTGGTTACAGTAATTGTATAGTTTACTGCTTCACCTTCATTAGGTGTTTGGTTGTTTACACTAATTACCGTAATTAAATTTGCACTAGATACTGTTAAGGTAGCTTCTAAATCATCTCCAGCAGTTGTTGGGTCTGTTTGATCACCAATTGCTCTTTGTGTTATTGTATTTGTTATGGTTTGTGCATTTGTTCCAGAATCTACAGTTGCAGAGATGGTAAGAGTAGCACTTCCAAATTCATTAATAGTACCTATATTCCAAATTCCTGTTGATGATGCATATGAACCTTGACTTGCTGTTGCACTTGCAAATGTTAAGCCAGTTGGCACATAATCTTCTAGTGTGATGTTATACTCATCATTAGGTCCATTATTGGTAACAACAATAGTGTAGTTTACAGTGTCACCAACATTAGGGTTTGTATTATCTAATGAGATTGATGTTATTAAATTAGAACTAGTAACTGTTAAACTTGCCTCTAAAACATCACCAATTGTAGATACATCTGCTTCATCTGCTGTTGCAGGTGTTATGGTGCTTACAATTGTATCACCACCTTTATCAGCATTAATTGTGGCTGTAATTTGCAGATTTGCAGTACTATTTGCTGGAATTGTACCAACTGTCCAAAGTTGATTCCCATTTGAATAAGTACCTTGACTTGCTGAATTACCCACATAAGTTACACCTGAAGGTAAATTATCAGTAAATACAACATTAGTGTAAGCAGATGGCCCATTATTGGTTAAAGTGATGGTGTAATTTACAGTGTCTCCTGTGTTTGGTGATGTATTGTCTACCGTTTTTACTGTTATTAAATTACCACCAGTAACTGTGATAGGCACAGATAAAACATCTCCAGAATTACTAACATCTGATTGATCTGCTACTGCAGCAGTTGTAGTATTTGTAATAACACTACCAATTGTACCAGCATCTACTGTTGCTGTTAAGGTTAAGGTAGCTTTATTTCCTTTTGATAATGTTCCTATAGACCATAAGCCAGAACTACTGTTGTAAGTTCCAGAAGATACAGATGCTGAACCAACTAAACTAAGCCCTGAAGGTAATAAACTAGTTAAAGAAACATTGGTTGCATTTGTACTGCTTATGTTAGATACATTAACTGTATACTCAATAGTATTTCCTTCATTAGGTACAGGATTGTCTACACTTATAGTGGTAACTAAATCTACACTTGTAACATTCATTACTGCACTTAATACATTAGAAGATAAAGTACTACTTGTATGATCTCCATCTGCAGCAGTAGTATTAACTGTAATTGAAGTACCACCAGTATTATTGTTAACTTGTGACGTTACTACTAAAATAGCTTGAGCTCCATTTGCTAAATTCCCTATAGACCAAACTCCTGTTCCAGGAATAAAACTTCCTTGAGAAGCAGAATTACTGTTATAAGTTAATCCTGATGGAACAAAACTTGTTAAGCTAATATTCTCATCTGCAGTTGGACCGTTATTGGTAACTGTAATTGTATAGGTTACAATGTCTCCTTCATTTGGTGAAGCATTAGAAACTACAACATTGGTTAATAGTTTTGCACCTAATACATTTATAGTTGCTGTTAAATTATCGCCATTTGTATTTGGATCTGTTACTGTACCTGAAGCTGCTGTTGTTGTAGCAACAATTGCAGAACCTGCAGTATTTGCATCAACAGTTGCATTTATAGTTAATGTTGCAATACTTCCATTAGTTAATGTACCAACATTCCATAAACCACTTCCTGAAGTATAAGTACCTTGACTTGGTGAATTCGATACATAAGTTACTCCTGAAGGTAGTGCATTTGTTAAATTAATACCAGACTCTGAGTTTGGCCCAGAATTTCTAACGGATAAAGTATAAACTACAGTATCACCTTCATTTGGAGTAGTATTATCTACTGATAATTGGGTAATTAAATCTGCTGTTTGTACTATAATATCTGATTGTAAATTATCACCTGTAGTTGTTGGGTCTGTTTGATCTCCATTTGCAGCAGTAATTACGTTGCTAATGGTAGTTCCACCAGTATTTGCATCTACAGTTGCCGTTAATTCTAAAGTTACAGTAGTAAATTTTGCAATACTACCTATGGTCCATAAACCAGAAACTGAATTATAAGTACCAGAACTTGCATTATCTGCACTGTAAGTAACTCCAGCAGGTAATTGCGCTGTTAAACTTGTATTAGTCTCATCACTTGGGCCATTATTGGTAACACTTATTAAATACTTAATGGTATCACCAACATTCGGATTTGGATTATCAACTCTAATAGTTGTAACCAAGTTTGCACTTGTAACATTTACATCAACACTAGTAATATCTCCATTAGTTGTTGGATCTGCTTGATCTCCACTCGCAACTGAATCTATAGTATTCGTTATGGTTTGTCCTCCTTGATCTGAATTTATACTCGCTTTAATTTTTAAAGTAGCTTTATCACCAGAATCTAAGGTACCAATGGTCCAAACACCAGTTCCTGAATCATAGGTTCCTTGTGATGCTATTGGTGTTCCACTTAAAGTTACACCTGTAGGTAATTGATCTGTTAAAGAAACATTTGTGTCACTTAAACCTCTGTTGTTTATCACAGTAATTGTGTACTCAATGATATCATCTACATTCGGAGTTGGATTGTCTACTGCAATTACAGTTACTAAATCTGATGCACTAACAGTAATATCTGCTGTTAAATCATCTCCTGCAGTTGTACTATCTGTTTGATCTCCTGCACCTCTAGCAGAAATAGTATTGGTAATTACATTACCTAAAGTCCCTGCATCTACTGTGGCTGTTATAGTTAAAGTTGCTGTAGCTCCTTGATTTATATTTCCAATGGTCCATATTCCACTAGAATCATCATATGAACCTGCTGTAGTTGAACTGCTTACAAAACTTACACCTGTTGGTAATTTATCTGTTAAAGAAACATTTGTAGCATTAGTTTTACTAATGTTAGAAACATTAATGGTATAAATAACAGTATCACCTTCATTAGGTACAGGGTTATCAACTGATTTTGTTGTAATTAAATTAACTGTAGTTACGTTTATAGAAGCAGATAATACATTTCCTGTTGTAGATGCATTGGTATGGTCACCTTCTGCTTTTGTAGTAGTTGTTGTAATCGTAGAAGCTCCTGTACTTGCGTTTACAGTTGCTTTTACTATTAAAGTAGCATTGGCACCATTTGCAAGTGATCCTAACTCCCATTTACCTAAACCACCTGCATTATAATTACCTTGACTTTCAGTAGCCGAAACTAAAGTTAAACCTGCAGGCAACTGGCTTGCTAATTCGATGTTTCTATCTGTTGATGGGCCATTATTAACTACTGTATACGTATATGTAACTTCGTCACCTTCATTTGGAGTAGTATTATTAACAAATAAAGTAGTAACTAATTTTGCATCTTCTACAGTAATACTTGCAGATAAAATATCGCCTGTTGTATCTAAATCTGCAACATCACCTGAAGCAGCACTTATTGTATTTGTAATTGTATTTCCACCTTCATTTGCATCAACAGTGGCTGTGATTTCTAGAGTAGCTGTTGCACCATTTGTTAAAGTTCCAATAGTCCATAAACCATTACTATTATTATATGAACCTTGAGTTACAGTTTCACTTTGGTAAGTAACACCTGAAGGTAAAACATCAGTTAATTTGGTGTTTGTTTCATCATTAGGCCCTGCATTTCTAACTAAAATTGTGTATACAATTGTTTCCAATTCATTTGGTGAAGGGTTATCTACACGAATAGTTGTAACTAAGTTTGATGTTGCTACTAAAATATCAGTAGATAAAATATCACCAACTGTTGTTGGATCTGTTTGGTTACCTGAGGCAGCAGTTGTTGTGTATGTGATTGTGTTTCCAGCCTGATTCGAATCTACTGTTGCTATTATTTCGATTGTAGCAGAAGACAATGCTGTTAAGCTTCCTATTGTCCAAACTCCTGAAGCATAACTACCAGAAGAAGGGTTTGCACTTACAAAAGTTAAACCTGAAGGTACCATACTTGTTAAAGAAATCGCATCTTCATTAGAAGCTCCATTATTGGTTACAGTAATTGTATATTTTACTTGATCTCCAATATTTGGGTTTTTATTATCAACATTAAGAACGGTAACTAAATTGGCACTAGTTACGTTAACAGTGGCAGATAAAGTATCTCCTACATTTGACGGATCTGCTTCATTACCTTTAGCAGCTGTTGTTGTATTTGTAATAGATTGTCCTCCTTGATTTGCATCTATACTAGCAACTATGCTTAATGTTGCATCAGAATTTGTTGCTACATTACCAATAGTCCAAAGCCCTGAAGTTTGATTATAAGTACCCTGACTTTCAGTATGGCTTACATAACTAACTCCAGCAGGCAATAAATCTGTTAAAGATACATCTGTATGATCTGATGCACCAACATTAGAAACCGTAATTGTATAAACAACATTGGTATTAATATTTGGTGTTGGGTTATCGACCGTTTTTACTGTAATTAAGTTAGAATTTGTAACTGTAAGTGATTTCGATAAAACATCTCCAACACTACTTGTATCTGATTGATCTGCTACAGCTGTAGTTATAGTATTTGTTATTGAAGTACCACTAGTATTAGCGTTAACTGTAGCTGTAATTTCTAAAGAAACTTTTGCATTAGAACCTATAGCTCCAATGGTCCAAAGTCCTGTGGAGTCATTATAAGTACCTTGAGATGCAGAGTTGCTTACATAAGTTAAGCCAACAGGTAAACTTGCAGTTAATGAAGTATTTGTAGCTTCTGTTGCACTAACATTGGTAACGTTAATAGTGTATTTAATAGTACTTCCTTCATTTGGAACACTATTATTTAAACTTAAAACTGTAACTAAATTAGTACTTGTAGGATTCACATTTACAGACAAAACATCAGCAGTAGAAGTAGGGTCTGTTTGATCTCCATTAGCAGCTGTTGTGTTTACGGTAAGTGTATTTCCTCCTTGATCATTATTTACAGTTGCAACTATAGTTAATGTTTCTGTAGTGTTTTGAGTAATATTACCAATTGTCCATAAGCCTGAACCATCATTATAAGTTCCTTGGCTTGGAGTTGCACTAACAAAGGCAAATCCATTAGGTAACAGACTTGTTAAACTTGTATTTGTTTCATCATTTGGACCATTATTTGTTACATTGATAGTGAACGTAACATTTTGGCCAACATTTGGTGTAGCATTATCTACACTTAAAATAGTTACAAGATCAGCACTAGTTACATTTAAACTGGCAGAAAGTACATCTCCTGCAGTTATTAAATCTACCTGATTTCCAGTAGCAGCTGTTGTTGATCCTGTTATGGTTTGTCCTCCTTGATTTGAATCAACAGAAGCAGTAATATTTAATTGAGAAGTAGCACCATCGTTTATAGCACCAATTGTCCATAAACCAGTTGTGGTATTATAGGCACCTGAAGCATCATCACTAATATATGTAACTCCTGATGGTAACAAACTAGTTAAAGAAACATTTGTTTCATTACTAGGCCCTGCATTGTTTACAGTGATTGAAAATACAACCTGACTACCAACATTTGGTGTTGGATTATTCACAGAATATACTGTAATAAGGTTTGCTGAAGTAGGTGTGTAACTTTGTGATAAAACGTCTCCTGCAGTAGTTGCATCTGTTTGATCTCCATTTGCAGCAGTTGTACTAATTGTATTGGTAACATTACCTTGATTAGCATCAACAGTTGCATTAATCGTTAAAGTTGCAGAACTACCATTGGTTAAACTACCTAAAGTCCATAAACCAGTTGTTTGATTGTAAGACCCTACTGAAGCAACATTGCTAACATAGGTTAAACCACTAGGCACTATATTAGTTAATGAAATACCTGTTGCATTTCCAGGACCATTATTCGTAACTGTAATAGTATAGGCAAAGTTGTCATTTACATTAGGTGATGCATTAGTGATTGATAATACAGTTACCAAATTTGCACTAGTTACTGTAATAGATGCTGTTAAAACATCAACTGTATTTGTAGTGTCTGTTTCTGTAGCACTAATATTTGTGATGGTATTATCTATATGATTACCTGCAGTTCCAGAATCTACAGTTGCAGTAATGATTAAAGAATCAGAATTTCCAGCGTTGATATTACCAACTGTCCAAAGACCCGTTGTTGAATTGTAAGTACCACCACTATTGTCTGAAACGTAAGTAACTCCATTTGGTAATACATCAGTTAAAGAAACGTTTGTTGCATTATCTGTACCAGCATTATTTAAGTTGATGGTATACTGAATCGTTTGTCCTTCATTTGGTGAGGCATCATCTACAGAAATTACAGTAACTAAATTGATGCTTTTTACAGTAATATCTGCAGTACTTGCAGGTAATGTATTACTTGTACTTTGATTGCTTTCTATTTTTGAAACTGCAGTTGAAATGGTATTACCTGCAGTACCTGAATTTACAGTTGCAGTAATTTCTAAAGAGGCATTTGCACCATTTGCAATAGCAGCTGGTTGCCAAATTCCGGTTGCTGAATTGTAAGCACCTGCACCATTATCCGATACATAAGTTAAGCTTGATGGTAAAATACTAGTAAGCTCAATTCCTGTAGCAGTATTTGCACCTGAATTGCTAATAGTTATAGTGTATTTTACTGTATCACCTTCATTAGGTGTTGCATTGTCTACCACAATTGTAGTTGTAAGTGCTGCTTGATTTACAGTTAAATCTGCAGATAAAATATCACCTGTAGTAGTGGTATCGTTTTCAGTTGCAGTTGTTGCAATAGTTTGGTTGATGGTATTACCAGCTTCACCAGAATCTATACTTCCAACAATATGCAATGTTGCACTGTTTCCTGATGCCAAATTACCAATAGACCAAATGCCTGAAGTTGAATTGTAATCTCCTGAACCATCATCTGAAATATAAGTGATTCCTGAAGGAATTGTAGCAGAATTAACTTGAACGTTAGTAGCTGCACTAGGTCCGTTATTGGTTACTTTTATTTGATAAGTTATCTCATCATTTTCATTTGGTGTAGCATTATTTACTGTTAAAACAGTAACCAAATTAGCTTGAGCAACTGGTGTTACTGTAATTGAAGCATAATCGTCTTCTGTTGTATTTCCATTTCCAGGTGTAGAATCTGGGTCTGTTTGATCTGCAAATGCTATTTCAGCAGGAAAAGAGTACGTTCCTGATGCATTTACAGAAGCTGTAATGGCTATAATCTCAGGATTTGCATTAGTTACAGGCCCAACAAACCAATTTCCTGTTACTGGGTTATAAGTTCCTTTACTTACAATTGCACTAGCATAAGTATAACCTGAAGGTAATAAAGCAGTAGCATCTACATTTGTTGCATTACTTGGGCCAGCATTTGTTAATGTAATTGTAAACACTACATTATCGCCAACATTTGGTGCGTTATTATCTACAGTTAAAGCAATACTTAAATCTGCTTCATTATCAATAGTGATAGTAACAGTAGCAGTTTTTGAAACTGATGTTGGTGTATTTGTAACTTGATATTCTATAGTTACATCAGTACCAGCCTCTGCTAAGGTTGGTGTATAGGTTAAAATACCTGTTGTGTTATCAAATGAAGCAACACCTGCAGCAGAACCTCCTGTTTGCGTTATTGTTGTATTTGCACCAGGTAGAAAATCATCATTCGCTAAAATGTCTACATTTTTTGCTTGAGCTACTTTTGCAGTAGCTGTATCATTATTTGCAGTGGCAATATTGGTGTTAGGATCTGTTGCATTCGGATTACCATCATTGTCAATATCTGGATCTGTTTGATCTGGAATTTGGTCTCCATCAGTATCTTTTTGAACAACAATTGTTACAATACCATTAGAACAATTAGATGGATCTACATTTTCACAAATTCTGTACTCTAAGAAGTAAATTCCTGCAAGAACACTAGCGTTAATGCTAATATCTCCAGTGACTATATCTAAAGAAATTCCTGCACTTGTACTACTTATTTGGTTAAGTGTTACTTCTGTAATTAGTGCTGGTGAATTGTTTAAAATATCATTGGTTAAAACATTTACAATAGATGAATTCGCTACTTTTTCTACTACTTGAGCAGCATCATTATCTGCACTAATATTGTTAGAAATAATAGATAACACAGCAGCATTCGAGGTTACATCTGAGTCACAAACATAAGAAGGTGTAGTGATAACTACTCTATATTGATTGCTATTAAACGTGCTATTGTTAGGCGTTACAACTAAACTAGCTGAGGTAGAACCTGTGTAAAAACTATTGTCTGATAAATCTGTCCAAGTACCAACTCCACCATCGTTTACTTGCCATTGATAACTAACATCTGTTCCTGAACCACTTATTGCAGTTGTTACAGAAAAGGTAACAGATCTATTAATATTAGTTAAATGATCTACAGGTTGTGTAGTAATGCCTGATAAGGCTTTTGAAGTTTGTAAGAAATCATCTGTACCATTTGAATCATTGTCACTTGGTAGTGTGTTATATGCATTACCTGTTACACCAGCTGCAATAACCAAACCATTAGCATCTACAGTAGGTGAACCTGAACCAAATTTTCCATTGTTGTCTGAATCTGCATTTGCACCATAAACTTCATTTGAGTCATTACAACCATCATTATCTGAGTCTGCATCTAAAGAATTTATAATTCCATCTGAATCTATATCTGTGTTTCCAGCATCTTCAATACTATCTAGGATACCATCATTATCATCATCTAAGTCATTCACATCTGCAACTCCGTCAAAATCTGTATCAAGTAAAATAGTTAAATTTACTGTACCATATTCTGCTGGTAATGTACAATTCGTTGGATCTGCAATTTCGCAAAGTTTGTATTGAAAAGAATAAACGCCTGGAGTAGCTGTTCCGTCTGAAGAAACTTCACCTGTTGCAGTATCAAAAGTAATTCCATTAGGCACTGTACCAATTAATGTAATGGTTAAATTACTTACACTTGCTGTAATTCCTGCAGACATATCGTTAGAAAGCACTGTAGGAATAATGGTACCATTAAAAGCTTGCGATATTGTTTCAGTTTCATCTACAATTACAAATGGCTCTGGAGTAACTGTTAATTTTGCAGCATCCGTAAGAAAAGTACCAGCACAAACACTAGAATTGTTAAATACTTCTATTCTATATAGGTTATTATTTTTAGCATAAAGTGCTCTAATTACGGTTAGAGTAGGCGTATTAACTCCTGAATATTCTGCATTATTAGTTAAATCAGTCCAACCAGAAGCACCAGCTTCTTTAACTTGCCATTGATAAATAGGTGAGGTTCCTGATCCTTTTGTATTGAATTCAACCGTAAAAGTAGCATCGTCTTTAGAGTCTACTGTAATTGGGTTAGGTTGTGTTTTTACATGTGTTACTATAAGTGAAGATTGAATAAAATCTTCTACACCATTAGAATCGATATCTTGAGGATTTCTGTAGTCTGCAGCTATTACTTTACCTGTAGCATCTAC
Organism: Polaribacter sp. P097; assembly: GCF_036864555.1. Classification (NCBI taxonomy): domain Bacteria; kingdom Pseudomonadati; phylum Bacteroidota; class Flavobacteriia; order Flavobacteriales; family Flavobacteriaceae; genus Polaribacter; species Polaribacter sp. P097. The sequence goes on from NZ_JAZETJ010000001.1 coordinate 1,164,447, forward strand.
TGCTGGTTTACCAACACCATAAACTCCATCAGAATCTGGATCTATTTTTGAACCATAAACTTCATTTACATCATTACAACCATCTCCATCTGAATCTGCATCTAATGAGTTAGAAACACCATCTAAATCTATATCAGAACCAGGACAAGAACTTAAAGGAATGGCTGTGTATATTAGGTTCATGGCTAATATATCATTATTATTAAGTGTGGCTAAATTTGGCCCACTAGAAACTCCTCCTACAGTGGTTAAAATATCAACATCAGATAATAAAATATCATTATAAACTTCATCTTTTATAATTACAATATTGTTATTAGCATCTGCAGCAAGAATAACATCATTTTTAGTAGAATTTGGTTCATAAACAGCTTGAAAAGTTCCTCCTTGGATAAAAGAAGTACTTTTACCAAAAGGCCCATCAAAAATACTAGTTGAGGCACCAATTGTAGTTGGTGTGTCTGGGTTTGTATTACCCGATTTAAGAACTCTGCCCCATTTTGTAGACGAAGCTTGCGTAACTATAACTGTTTTGTTAGGACTTGAAGACCATGTTTTTATAGCCGTGAATTCTGCATCTGAAAGCCAAGATTCTATAGTTGGAATTTTATCTATACCACCAATAAATATAGCATCTAAATTTAAATTATCTAAATCGGTTTTGGTTATCGGGCTTGCGTTTATAGGCACTAAAACAATTTCTGTTTTTACAATACCTGAAGGACCAAAATTTGCTGGATTTTGAATTTTTTGAGTAAGTGCATTACTCATATTATTACCATCTAGAGTATAGCCATCATCTCCATCTAAATCTCTAGCATTTGGTATATATCCTAAACGCATTTGAGTGGGTAGTATACATTCTCCTTCTACAGTGTCTAAAATTCCATCATTATCATCATCTAAATCTGTTACATCTGGAACACCATCTGCATCTGTATCTAACTGAACTACTAAATTTACAGTGGTTGAATCACAATTGGTTGGATCTGCCTTTTCACAAATTTGATATTGTATAGTGTAATTTCCTGGAGCTAAAGCAGCCTGTGTAACTAACGAGTTTGTTGCAGCATTAAAGGTTACGTTACCATTGGTGGTACCAAAGTCGGTTACAGTTACGTTTAAATCAGAATCTGTTGCAGCTGCCCCTTTAAATAGATCATTTGCTATTAAACTTGTAGCTAAATCGCCTGTACTATTTTGTACAATAGTGTAGGTGTCTAAATTAGCCACAATTGCGTGTGGTGTAACTGTTAATGCAACTTCATTGGTTGTTAATTCAGGGTCACATGCCAAAGCAGGATTAGTGATTTTAGCAAAATATACATGCCCATTATCTGTACTCTTAAAGTTAGATACTGTAAGTGTTTTAGTATTTACACCACTATACCCTTCATTAACACTACCAGCAGTAGCTGTTGAATTTGTTAATTTTTGTTCTGCACCTGTGCCATTTTCTTTAAGGTACCATTGAATAACAGAGGTGTCTGTGCCTGAACCTGTTAAGGTGTAGTCTGCTGTAAAAACGGCATCAGTATCAATTGTAGAAGTTACTGCAGTAGGTTGCGTGGAAATAGCTCCTAATTTTTGACTTAATTGCTGAAAGTCTTTAGTACCATTTGAATCTGCATCTAAAGGACTTTTTGTATAAGCACGAGTACTTGCTGCAATACCAGCAGCAACTACTAAACCATTGGCATTTACACCTCCATTAGCTAAGGTTGGTGTTGCTCCATATTGTCCATTTCCATTGGTATCAAAACCTGTTCCATATGCTTCATCAACATCATTACAACCATCACTATCACCATCATCAGATAAGTAATCAAATACACCATCGTTATTACTATCTATGTGTGTAGTTACATCTGCAGAAAATGATAAGGTTTGTATTCCTATACCTCCTGGACCATCTTGATTGTTAAAGGCAGTACCTATTTGTACACCTTTTTCAAAATCTACAACAGGTATTGGGTTAGGTTTTGCATTGGTAATAAAAGGCAATGCGTCTTCACGTCCACCTCCTTTGGTGTCTGCCATTAAACGTACCTGTCTGCCTAATAAATCTAATTCCAGAGTGGGGTTACCTTCTCCATTCCAAGGAGCCCAGCCACCACCATTAATATCGAATTTGCTGTTAAACGCAGCATTATTGTTGTATTGTAAATAATTAAAATTAACAATAACAGTTCCATTGATTTCAATATAAAAACCTTCATCAAAATACCCATTACCTGTTGCGCTAGATTGACTACCAATTTTAAAGTCTACAACAACATTACTCACAGTTTCTTTAGGTGCAAAATCTACATCTATATCTACGTAAGAAATGGTTCCAATACCACCTCCAGAACCACTTTCCGATCTTGAAACAGCTTCGAAAGCAAATTTACCAGTAGTTGATTTATCTGTAACCACATAACCGTTTGTAGGATTTGAAATACTTGGTCCAGCAGCAGCTTTTATTGATGTTGATGAAGTATATGTGCTTATTGGTCTTGCAGGAATTATAGCCCCAAAACCTTCGTCTGTATTTAAAATACCATCATTATCTGCATCTAAATCGTCAGAATCTAACACTCCATCACCATCTGTATCTAAATTATCAGTTACAATTATGGTACCTGTAGCACTTACATTTCCGCATTTACCAGTTAAAGGAATACTATAATTATAAGTACCTGCCAAAGTTGGTGTACCACTTAAAGTGATTACATCTGCAGCATAATTTGCTGTAACTCCTCTTGGTAAGCCTGTGGCAGTACCAATACCTGTAGCACCAGTAGTAGTATGTGTAATTGGTGGTAAAGTTTGGTTAGTTCCTACAGTTGGTGAGCTTGATGCTGCACTAACTGTTTCTACCTCATAAATAGTGATTTTACCAGTAATAATTGGTGCTGTACTACATTGTGAACTTACTGTATTTATGGTGTAGGTAAAATTACCTGTTTGTGTAGGCGTACCAGAAATAGTAAAAACTTTAGCAACATTGTTAAAACTACCAGTTAAACCTGTTGGTAAACCTGTAATGGTAGCACTATCTATGTTTTTTGCATCGTAGGTGATGTCTGTAATTGGGTCTGTAATACAAATTTCTTGGTTATTTGTAGTACTAGCAGAAGATAAAGCAATTGATGCTGGTGTACCTTGAATTGTAAAAACGGCACCATCATTTAAGGTAACATTTCTAAAAACTAATATATCTGAAAATAGTGCTGTTGCTGTAACTTGAGTTATAGTACCATCTGTAAAGTCACCATTTCCATCTTCATCTATTAATAAAGTGTAATCGGTGTGAAAAACACCTGATAAACATAATCCCTTTAAATCAAAAGTAAGATTTACATTGCTTACATTATTCGTGTTTTTAACTTTCCATTGTCTAGCTAATCTAGTCTTGCCAGTTGAATTTGTTGGCAAACCAGTGGTTTGTTCAGTTAAAGGATCATTGTTATGACCAATTAATAAGTAAGCCCCATTTTGTATATTGGCTTTAGAAATGGTGATATTCCCTTTTCCATCTTGACCTGTTCCATCTCCAGAACCAGTATTTATACTATTACTTCTTTCAGGATTTAGGCCATCGCCGTTTTCTTTACCTATTCCAAAAACATCATTCCAATAATTAGTATTATTCCAAAGAACGGTTCCATTAGAAGTAATGTAGCTGCCAACAGATGGGTCTAAAGTAATACCATATTTAATGGCTAAATACGTGTATATTTTTTTTCTTTGAAGTTCTGTATGAGGGCTAGAAAACATGATTAATTCAGCAATTTCTCCGTTAAAATAAGCTCTACTAACAGGCGCAAAATCTGTACCTAATATAGGAGTTCCTGTAAAAGTGCTAATAGACGATCCAGTACTTGTAACTTCAGAGGTAGAAAACACTTTACCATCAATAGAGCTAAATTGGTTATTTAAATTGTTAGCTGGTATAATCTCAGAAACAGCTATTCTAGCCTTTGAAGTTCCTAGATCTCCTGCAGATTGAAAAATTATTCCTTGACCAGAAGAGGAGTTAGAAACCCACATATTTGGGCCAGCAAGCATACTACCATCAAAACCTTCCACACCTTTATTAACACCTATTAAAGGGTCTCTTTCAGTTGCACTATTTCTTTTATAAACGGCATATATATTTTGAAAAACTATGGATTGACTCCCTTGCAAATAGTCATCTACACCATCAAATACAATGGATTTGTTAAAATTAATACCATTACCTACAATTTTTGGGTCTCCATTAACAGTAAAAGTATTGGCTCCAGATTGGTCATCCCAGTTGGTTAATTTATCTCCAGAATTTGAAACACCATCACTGCTATTTAACCATAAACTTGCACCAGTAACTCCACCTGGAGAACTAGTAGTAAATGTTTGGTCTGAACCAAATGAATCACCTGCTGTATTTGTAGATTTTAACCTGTAATGATAAACAGTTCCAGGAGCTAAACCAGTTAAATTTGCAGAAACTGTAATTGCAGAAGATGCATTACCAGATGAAGGTGCAGAATTAATAGTTTGGCCATAACTTGCAGTTAACCCATATTCAAACTCAAAATTAGAAGTTGAACCTTGTGGATTAACCTCACCATTTAAGGTAGCTGTTGAGCCTGTAATATTTGTTGCTGGATTTGTAGTTACAGAAGAAAGAGCAGCCCCAATTTGTGATTGACTTAAAGGGCCATCCCACAAACGGATTCCTTCTACAGTTCCTCCAGGTGTATTTTCTGAACCTACAGGATCATTTTTAAAAAAGATAAATTCGTGTTTACCTCCAACCAATCTAGGCACAGAAGTATCATTGGTGTCGGTTTCTGAGTATACCAGTGTTACTGAGCCATCATTTTCTACAATGTAAACTTTTATTTCTTTAGACGCTGTTCTTGTTAAAATGAAATCGTAAAAAACATTAGGTAAATAAGTTACTTTATCATCTGCACCAAAAGGAAAATATTGTAAATTTTGATGATTAAAATAAAGACCATCATCTGAAGGTCCTTTAAAAGAAAGAATTTTTTTATAACTTTTAGAAGTTCCATCTGCGTTACCTGTGTTCTGATAAGAAATTCTAAAACCTATAGAATAGCTTTCTTCATCAACTAATTTATCGGTTTGTAAAATTAAACCTCCTCCAGGAGAACTTGGTTGAGACCAGGTCCATCTATTAGGATTTGAACTAAAGCTCGAAGATGCTACATTGGTTGCTGTTAAACTAACTCCAGTAGGTTTAGTATCGTTTAAATTACCATTAAATTCAAAGTTATGTACTAAGTTTTGACCTAATAAAACAGGCGAACTTAGTACTAAAATTAAGGTAAGTTTTTTAATGTTTAATAGAATAGAATGAAGGTAACTATAAATCATCTTTATTAAAAATATTAATTATTTCATAGGCAAAAAAACACCTGTCAAGAAGGGAAAAAGAATGTTTTTTAATTTTAAAAGCTAAAAGTAAATAAAAAAGTTGAAACTTATTAACAAGAATTTAACAGATTTCAGTTATTATCAGACATTTAACGTTAAGTTTAATTTCGGATGCTGTTAACAACTTTTTCTAGAAAGGTATTTACGTCTGCGTTTTTGGTTAAACCTAGCCTTACAATTACCATTTCTTCATCTGGCAAAATAAATACATTTTGCCCTTGGTAACCACTAAAAAAGTACATGTTCTTAGAAACGCTTGGGTATCTATTGCTAGCATTTAGCCAGATTTGAGCACCATACCAACCCTTAGAGCTTGGTGTAGGTTCTGTAGCGTATTTTACCCAATTTTCATCAAATAGTTGTTCGCCTTTCCAGTTTCCATTTTTTAAATAAAGTAAGCCCAATTTAGCCCAATCTCTGGCTGATGCCCAAGCATAAGAAGACCCTACATAATTGCCTTCTAAATCAGTTTCTATTAGCATAGAATTCATGCCTATTTTATCGATTAAATCTGTATACCAAAAATCTAAATATTCTTGATGAGATTGAAATTGTTTTCTAAGAATACCAGATAATAAATTGGTGGTTCCAGAAGAATAATTCCAGCTTTGGTTTGGTTGACCTACAAGTTCTTTTAGTTCTTGGGTTTTAGTCATATCTCTCTCTAAAAAAAGCATTTTTGTGGCGTCAGAAATTTTGTCATAATTCTCATCCCATTCTAAACCAGAATTCATTTGTAGCAGATTATGAATGGTAATTTTGCTTCTTTCATCATTTTTCCAAGCGGCTATAGGTGCTTTCTCTTGTACATTTATTTTTTGTTGATGCTCTAAAATTCCGAAAATGGTACTGGTAATACTTTTTGTCATAGACCAGCCTAATAACTTAGATTCTTTTGTAAAACCATCTGCATATTTTTCTGCAATGATTTGATCTTTGTACAAAATTACAGCAGCTCTAGTCTGGTTTTTTTCATCAAATAAATAGGTTAAAGCATCATCTAATTTTGAATAATCAATATTGTTGAAAATAGTGTCTTTCTGTTCTGCATTTCCATAAGGATAAGGCGTTTTATTATCAGGAATACGTCTTTTCGGTTTTAAATAAGTGGCGGATTCATCCTCTTCAGTCAGAGTAAGTACAGCACCTAAACCATCTCTATAAATTGCTTTTCTTGTTAAAAGCCCAAATGCAGAAGAAATGGCAATTTTCTCATCAGCATTCATGGTGTTTGTAGCTAAGTTTACTGGAGAAAAATTGTTGTCTGTAGCATTGGTAAAATCTAAATCTCTCTTAGCAAGAAAAACAGATGAAGCTGTACTTTTGGCAGCATAACCAGAAAGCATATTTAACTTTGGGTAGTTAAAAAAAATAATAAGGATTAAAGAAATAGAGAATAAAAGTAAAATTCGCTTTAAAATTTTCATTGCAAAGAGTTTAGTGATGTAAAAATAAGAAAATCATATTGTCTTTCTTCGCACTTTAAAAAATCAAGTTTTATCTTTGTATTTTAAAATGATTCCCATGTTTAATGTAGATAAGATTAGAGAAGATTTTCCAATACTAAAAAGAAAAGTACATGGTAAACCTTTGGTGTATTTTGATAATGCAGCAACTTCTCAAACACCTCAAGTTGTTATAGATACTATTGTAGATTATTACAGCAATTACAATGCAAACATTCACAGAGGTGTGCATACATTAAGCCAAGAAGCTACAGATAAATACGAAGAAGCTCGTATAAAAATTCAACATCATTTTAATGCGAAAGAAGCTTATGAAATTATTTTAACTGCAGGTACAACACATGCCATTAATATGGTAGCTTCAGGTTTTGAGTCTTTATTGAGTAAGGGAGATGAATTAATTGTGTCTGCTTTAGAGCATCATTCTAATATTGTGCCTTGGCAAATGCTTTGCGAAAAAACAGGCGCTATTTTAAAGGTAATACCAATGACTGCTGATGGTGTGCTAGATATGCAAACCTATCATGAATTGTTAAATGAAAATACAAAACTTGTTTTTTGTAATCACGTATCTAATGCTTTAGGTACCGTAAATCCTATAGAAGAAATTATTGAAGCCGCACATAAAGTTAATGCTGCTGTTTTAATTGATGGTGCACAAGCTACACCTCATATTAAGCCAGATGTACAGGCTTTAGACGTAGATTTTTATGTAGCATCTGCTCATAAATTATGTGGGCCAACAGGAGTTGGTTTGTTGTATGGTAAGCAAGAATGGTTAGAAAAATTACCACCTTATCAAGGAGGAGGAGAAATGATTGCCACTGTTTCTTTCAAAAAAACTACCTATGCAGGTTTACCTCATAAGTTCGAGGCTGGTACTCCAAATATCTGTGGAGGAATCGCTTTTGGTGCAGCTTTAGATTACATGAATTCTGTTGGTTTTGATAATATTGCATCTTATGAAAATGATTTGTTAGTTTATGCTACAGAAGAATTACTTAAAATTGAAGGATTAAAAATCTATGGAACATCAGCAGAAAAAACTGCAGTTATTTCGTTTAATGTAAATGAGATTCATCCTTATGATATTGGAGCAATTTTAGACAAATTAGGCATTGCAGTTAGAACTGGGCATCATTGTGCACAACCTATTATGGATTACTTTCAAATACCAGGAACTGTAAGAGCATCGTTTTCTTTCTACAATACGAAGAATGAAATAGACGTTTTTGTGAACGCATTAAAAAGGGCAGTTACTATGTTGTCATAAATTCAAGCTTTTCTTATAAAAATTTAAAAATCATCAATATTTGATGATTTTTTTTATGAATTATTTTGAAATGTTAAAATTAACTGTATATTCGCATCGTTAAAAAATTTAACATAATTATGAATAATTGTTATTATTTAAACATTTTTATTAATTATTTTATAAAAAATTAACTTACTTTAACTTTTTAATTAAACCCCAAAACCATTTTAATTTATGAGAAAATCATTATTAGGCTTGCTATTAGCAACAGGAATTTTTGTGGGATGTCAAGATGAAACAACAGACATTTCAAACGATCAACAATCTAAAATAGATATGAGCGACTTTTTTGTTCATACAGACGATTTAGAAGCTAAAGGACCATCAGAAAAAGATGGTAAAGAATGTTATTCTATGCAGGTTTTAAATAAACAACTTGCAGAAAATAAAGGGCTTTATAAAAAAATGTACGATATTGAATATGCTACTAGAAGTTTTATTGCTGGAAAAAAGCCATCTGGTGCTGGTAATGGAAATGGAAATGGTGGTGGAGGAAATGATGGTGGAGGAGACCCACCAGTTTCAGACAACTTAGGTGTTGTAAACATTCCTGTTTATGTGCACGTTGTTTATAGTAACTCAAATGAAAATATTTCTGATGCTCAAATTAACTCTCAAATTGCAGTTTTAAATGATGATTTTAGAAGAACTAATAATGATGCAAACAATACACCAAGTGCTTTTGCAGGTGTAGCAGCAGATACAGAAATTACATTTTCATTAGCGGGTACATTTAGAAACGCAAGTACAACAACTGCTTGGGGTACTAATAATGCAGTAAAATCTGCTTATCCTCCTGTAAATCCAGAAACTCATATGAATATTTGGGTTGCAAATATTGGTGGTGGAATTTTAGGTTATGCACAATTTCCTGGAGGTAGCCTTGCTACAGATGGTATTGTAGTTTCTCCTCAGTATTTTGGAACAACTGGTTACGTTGCTGCTCCTTTTGATGGTGGTAGAACTACAACTCACGAAGTTGGTCATTATTTAAACTTAAGACATATTTGGGGTGATGGAAGATGTAACAGAGATGATTTTGTTGCAGATACACCATCTTCAGACAGACCAAATTATGGTTGTCCTACAACAGCATATCACTGTAGAAGTAATGATCAATTCATGAATTACATGGATTATACAGATGATGCTTGTATGAATATGTTTAGTGAAGGTCAAAAAGAAAGAATGAGAGCTTTATTTGCTTCAGGAGGTGGAAGAGCTTCAATTGCAGGAAACTAATACTTTCAAAAATTTAGTAAAAAGGCGTCTTTAGACGCCTTTTTTTTGTTAATTTAAAAATCAATTATGAATAAATACATTAAACTTTTGGGTTTCTTGGTCTTTTTTGCGTGCCTAGATTGTAAGAGTCAAGATGCGCGTCAAGAGGATAATCTATCAATAAAATATGAAGCTAAAACTAGAGGTTCGTCTTTTTTAATGACTATCGAAAATGGTAAATTCAATTTTAGTTCTTCAGATACAAAACAAATTAAAGTTTTAAGCAAAACTCAAATAAGCAAACTAACTGAATTGGTAAATGAAATTGATTTATCACAAATAAATCAAATGGAAGCACCTTCAGAAAAAAGGTATACAGATGGTGCTATGTTTGCAGCCCTAAATATCACAAAAGACAATACCACATATAGTTCTGTTGAGTTTGATCATGGTAATCCACCTAAAGCTTTACGCAGTTTATATGCATATATGATATCATTAAACGAGTAAAACACTTCTAAAAAGGTCATTTTGTTATCTTTGAATAAAATAAATTATTATGAATTTTTATCCTTTAAAGTTTACGCCTTTGTATAAGTACAGAATTTGGGGTGGTGAAAAACTAAAAACAGAATTAAATAAAGAATACACAGAAGAGAATATTGGTGAGTCTTGGGAAATATCAGATGTTTCTGGAGATGAAACCTTAGTTGCAGATGGTAATTTAGAAGGTAAATCATTAAGAGATTTAACCAATGAGTTTAAAGGAGATTTCGTTGGAAACAACGTGTACGAAAAATTTGGTGAAGAGTTTCCTTTACTAATTAAGTTCATAGATGCAAAAACACCTCTTTCTATTCAGGTGCATCCTAGTAATGAAATAGCAAAAGAAAGGCACAATTCATTTGGTAAAAATGAAATGTGGTATGTAATGCAAGCAGATGAAGAGGCTGAGTTAATAGTTGGTTTTGATAAAGAAATTAATAAAGATGAATACCAAGAGCATCTAAAAAACAATACAATTTTAGAGGTAATGCATCATGAAAATGTAAATAAAGGTGATACTTTTTACATTCCTACAGGTAGAGTACATGCAATTGGAGCAGGAGTTTTGTTGGCAGAAATTCAGCAAACTTCAGATATTACCTATAGAATTTACGATTATGACAGAGTAGATGCTAAAACTGGTAAAAAAAGAGATTTACATAATGAGCAAGCAATAGATGTTATTGATTATCAAGTGCATGATAGTTACAAAACGTCTTATGAGTTAGATAAAAATAAATCTAACAAACTAGTGCATTCGCCATATTTTACTACAAATATTTTAGATGTAGATTCAAAAATTATAAAAGATTATTCAGCTATAGATTCGTTTATCATTTTTATGTGTGTAGAAGGTAATGCAACTATTCATCATGAAAATAAAACATATACTATAAATTGTGGTGAAACGATTTTGTTGCCAGCTGCAATTAACAGTATTAATATTGAGGCTTCTAGCGCAAAATTATTAGAAGTGTATTATTAAAAAAGAAGTATTTTAAGTTTGAATTGTATAAATAAAAAAGCCTTATCTAAATTAGATAAGGCTTTTTTGCTCCCCCTCTTGGACTCGAACCAAGGACCCTCTGATTAACAGTCAGATGCTCTAACCAACTGAGCTAAGGAGGAGTTTGCTTCACAATTTGTGATTAGCGAGTGCAAATATATATTATTTTAGAATATTGCCAAATACTTTTTTATTTTTTTTAATAAAATTTTAATGATTTATATTCCTAAATAAATTACGCAATATTTTTAAAAATTGTATTTTTGTTTCAATTAGTAGCTTAAACAAAAGCATAAATAATTATATGGACAAATTTTCGTTCTTAAACGCAGCACACACAGGCTTTATAGCAGATTTATACGATCAATATTTAGTTAACCCAGATTCAGTAGAACCAAGTTGGAGAAGTTTTTTTCAAGGTTATGATCTTGCAAATGAAAACTATTCGTTAACAGATGAAGAAGTTTCTACAGAAATTCCACAAGAAGTTAGAAAAGAATTTTTAGTTGTAGACTTAATAAATGGGTATAGAACTAGAGGTCATTTGTTTACAAAAACAAATCCTGTTAGAGATAGAAGAAAATACGAACCAACTTTAGCTATAGAAAACTTTGGTTTAACTCAAGATGATTTAGATAAAGAATTTTCTGCAGGTGATGTTTTAGGCATTGGTAGAGTAAAATTATCTAAAATTATAGATCATCTTAAAAGCATTTATTGCGATTCTATTGGTGTAGAATACATGTACATGCGTAATCCTGAGAAATTAAAATGGTGGCAAGAGCGTTTAAATGAAAACGATAATCACCCTAACTACAGTCAGGATTCTAAGAAATACATCTTATCTAAATTAAATCAAGCAGTTACATTTGAAAGCTTTTTACAAACTAAATATGTAGGTCAGAAGCGTTTTTCTTTAGAAGGAGGAGAAACATTAATTCCTGGAATTAGTGTAATGTTAAGAGATGCTGCAGAGAAATACGGAGTTAAAGAATGTGTTTTAGGTATGGCTCACAGAGGGCGTTTAAATACCTTAGTGAACATCTTTAAAAAACCTGTAAGAGATTTGTTCAGTGAGTTTGAAGGTAAAGATTTTGAAGACCAAGATATAGATGGTGATGTAAAATATCACTTAGGTTTAACGTTAAGTAAAACCTACAGAGATGGTAATGAAATTAAAATGAATTTAGTTCCAAATCCATCTCACTTAGAAACTGTTGCAGCAGTTGCAGAAGGTATTACAAGAGCTAAAATTGATAGAAAATACGATGGAGATTCTAGTAAAATCTTACCAATCGTTATTCATGGAGATGCAGCTATTGCTGGGCAAGGTATAGCTTACGAGGTTGTACAAATGGCTAAACTAAATGGTTACAAAACTGGTGGTACTATACATATAGTTGTAAATAACCAAATAGGTTTTACAACCAATTATTTAGATGCACGTTCTAGTACATATTGTACAGATGTTGCAAAAGTAACGTTATCTCCTGTATTGCACGTAAATGCAGATGATACAGAAGCTGTTTGTCATGCAATGGAAATGGCTTTGCAGTTTAGAATGAAATTTAAAACCGATATTTTTATTGATTTATTAGGATATCGCAAATATGGTCATAATGAAGGTGATGAACCTCGTTTTACACAGCCTAAATTATACAAAGCAATTTCTAAGCATAAAAATCCGAAGGAAATTTATGCAGAGAAATTATTACAAGAAGGTTCTATAGATTCATCATATGTAAAAGAAATTACAGATGAATTTAAAGGAATGTTAGAAAGAGAGTTTGATAATTCTAAGCAAGACGAAAATTCGAAAGTAAAAGAATTTATGGAGTCTACTTGGGAGGGCTTTGAGCGTCAGAACGAAACTGCCATGCTACAAACTTTAGACACAAAGTATCCTGTAGATGGTTTAAAGCATATTGCAAAAGTAGTTTCGACTGTTCCTGAAGGTGCAAATTTTGTAAGAAAAGCAGAACGTATTTTACAAGGTAGAGCTAAAATGGCATTCGAAACCAATCAATTAGATTGGGGAATGGCAGAAAATTTAGCTTATGGTTCATTAATGGAAGAAGGCTTTAATGTTCGTATATCTGGGCAAGATGTAGAAAGAGGAACATTTTCGCACAGACATGCTGTTTTAAGAGATGAAAAAACAGAAGAACGTGTAAATTTATTAAACACTAACCCAAACAATAAGGGTAAAATGACGATTTACAATTCGTTATTATCTGAGTATGGTGTGTTAGGTTTCGATTATGGTTATGCCATGGCTAACCCAAATACATTAACAATTTGGGAAGCACAGTTTGGAGATTTTTCAAACGGAGCACAAATCATGTTCGATCAATATATTTCTGCTGCAGAAGACAAATGGAAAGTTCAAAACGGAATTGTAGTTTTATTACCTCATGGTTATGAAGGGCAAGGATCAGAACATTCATCTGCAAGAATAGAACGTTATTTACAGCTTTGTGCAGAAGATAATATGACAGTTGCAAACTGTACAACTCCAGCTAACTTTTTCCACTTATTGCGTCGTCAAATGAAACGTGATTATAGAAAACCATTAATTGTTTTTACTCCTAAAAGTTTACTTAGACATGTAAAAGCGGTTAACACCATAGAAGAATTAGCTACTGGAGAATTCCAGGAAGTAATAGACGATACAATTAACCCAGATAAAGTAAAGAAATTAGTTTTCTGTATGGGTAAATTCTATTATGATCTATTAGCAGAAAGAGAAGAAAATAATAGAGAAGATATTGCATTAGTTAGAATAGAGCAATTATTCCCACTTCATAAAGAAAAAATTCAGCAAGTAATAGACAGATATCCAAATATTGAAGAATATATTTGGGCACAAGAAGAACCTAGAAATATGGGTGCTTGGAGCTACATGTTACAAAGATTTGAATTGAAAAACCTATCTGTACGTTCTCGTAAATATTATGCAGTACCAGCAGCAGGTTCAAGTACACGTTTTAAGAAAAGACATAAAGCTGTAATAGACAGCGTTTTTAATAGTTAATAAGAGATTTAGAATAAATATAAAAGAGAAACCATGAGTGTTTTAGAAATGAAAGTTCCTTCTCCAGGAGAATCAATCACAGAAGTAGAAATTGCAACTTGGTTAGTTGAAGATGGAGATTATGTTGAGAAAGATCAACCAATTGCAGAAGTAGATTCAGACAAAGCTACTTTAGAATTACCTGCAGAAGAAAGCGGAATTATCACTTTAAAAGCAGAAGAAGGTGATGCTGTTGCTGTTGGTGAAGTAGTATGTTTAATAGATACAAGCGCTTCTAAACCAGAAGGAGGAGATTCATCAACTGAGGAAAAACCAACCAAAGAAGCTCCAACACAAGAGCATAAAGTTTCTCCAGCAGTAGAGAAAAAAGATACCTATGCATCTGGTGTTGCATCTCCTGCAGCTAAAAAAGTTTTAGCTGAAAAAGGAATTGAAGCTTCAACAGTAAAAGGTACTGGTAAGGATGGCAGAATTACTAAAGATGATGCTGTAAAAGCAGTACCATCTATGGGTACTCAACCTGCAAACGGAACTCGTGGAACTGAGCGTAAGAAAATGTCTATGTTACGTAGAAAAGTTGCAGAACGTTTAGTAGCTGTAAAAAGCGAAACTGCAATGTTAACTACGTTTAACGAAGTAAATATGCAGCCAATTTTTGATTTAAGATCTCAATATAAAGAAGATTTTAAAGCAAAGCATGGTGTTGGTTTAGGGTTCATGTCTTTCTTTACTTTAGCAGTAGTTAGAGCATTAAAAATGTACCCAGATGTAAACTCTATGATTGATGGAGATTACCAAGTAAAACATGATTTTCAAGATATTTCAATTGCAGTATCTGGTCCTAAAGGATTAATGGTACCTGTAATTAGAAATGCAGAAGACTTATCTTTTAGAGGTGTAGAAAGCGAAGTAAAACGTTTGGCCTTAAGAGCTAGAGATGGGCAGATTACTATTGATGAAATGACAGGAGGAACCTTCACAATTACCAATGGTGGTGTTTTTGGTTCTATGTTATCTACGCCAATTATTAATCCACCTCAAAGTGCAATTTTAGGAATGCACAATATTGTAGAAAGACCAATTGCTGTAGATGGTGGTGTAACAATTGCACCAATTATGTATGTAGCATTATCTTACGATCATAGAATTATTGATGGTAGAGAATCTGTAGGTTTTTTAGTTGCTATTAAAGAAGCATTAGAAAACCCTGTAGAATTATTGATGGATAATAATCCAACAAAAGCATTAGAAATGTAATTTTATTCTTTTCAATATCCAAAAATAAGAAGCACGACAGTATGATTAAAAAGGTCATTTTTTTCGCAAGTGCTCTTCTTATTTTTGGGTGTTCTAAAGAAAATCCACTTCAAGTTTCTTCTTATCAAAAAGGAGAACTTATTTTTGACTATCAAAACATTGAGAATGATACCCTCAATGCTTCTCAAAGAATTTATGACGAACAATTGGAGTTGTTTTACACAGGTTGGGGCGTTTATGAAGATATTATTTTTCCAGGTACAACAATAAATTGGTCTTTAGATCATACCAATAGTACTAGCAATATAAAGTTACACTGTGCAATAACAGGAGGAGACCAATACAATAATGTATTTTTCACAAACACAAAAGCTTTAAAATGGCAAGGAGAACCTTGGCAGTATCAAGAAGCAAAGTATTTGGTATATGAATTAGATTTGTATATAGATGGAGAATTAGACTGTTCTAACTCAGATTTAGCAACAATAGAAGGTATAGAACTTACTTGGCAACATATAGAATTGCCTTTTTCACATGGATTTGGATTACAATTTAGTAAAGCTGGTGAATGGCGTTTTTGGAATGATGAGCAAGATGCAGATAATATGCCCATTGGTTGGCAATCATTCAGTCCTAAAATTAATTTTTGTTTGTCTCCAAAAGAATGGCACACCATTAAGTTAGAAAGTTATATCACTGAAAATACTATTGTTTACAAATCAATGATTATTGATAATGAAGTATTTAGTTTGCAAAACACAACTTTACCTTACGTAAATGCAAAAAGCGGCTGGGTAGAAAACTTTATTCAAATAGGCATGCAAATCAATGGTAATAAGTCAGTTAAAAACTCAGTAGGTGTAGATCCTGTTGCTGTAATTTTAGACAATGTTAATTTTAGAGGTTATCAATTAATTACAGAGTAACCAAACCTTTCTTATTTCTATTACCATAGAATTTTTTGTAAATTCGGCTAAACCAAATTTATGAGCACAACTACAGACAAGCATAATGCTAGAATAGCTAACATGAAGTTCTATTCTGTATATCCTCATTATGTAACAAAGATTGAGAAAAAAGGCAGAACCATTAATGAATTACATCAAGTAATAGAATGGTTAACAGGTTTTAATTCAGAGAAACTTCAACAATTAATTAACGATCAAGTCACTTTTACTACTTTTTTTGAAGAAGCAAATTTAAATGATAATGCTAGTTTGATTAAAGGTGTTATTTGTGGTTATAGAATAGAAGAAATAGATAATGAGTTAACCCAAAAAGTAAGATATCTAGATAAATTGGTAGATGAACTTGCAAAAGGTAGAAAAATGGAGAAAATTTTACGCTCTTAAACCAAACATTCTAGGTAACTTTTTAATACGATATTTAAGATATAATTCAGGTTTGTTTATCTTGCATCAAAAAGTAAAATGCCCACAAATCCTGAATTAGAACTTGCCTTAAGTTTTATCGAAAAAACAGATAGAAACCTTTTCATTACAGGAAAAGCGGGTACAGGTAAAACTACTTTTTTACATCAAATTAAAAATGAATCTTTAAAAAGATTAGTAATTGTAGCGCCTACAGGTGTTGCAGCAATTAACGCAAAAGGGGTTACAATTCATTCCTTTTTTCAAATGCCTTTTGGGCCTATTTTGCCCAACCAAACTCAAAACAATCAGCAACGTAGATTTTCTAAAACAAAGATTGATATTATTAAGTCTTTAGATTTAGTAATTATTGATGAAATTTCTATGGTACGTGCAGATTTGTTAGATGGTATAGATCAAGTTATGCGCAGATACAAAAACAGAAATAAGGTTTTTGGTGGCGCACAAGTATTAATGATTGGAGATTTACAGCAATTAGCGCCAGTTATAAGACCAAATGAATGGAGTTTATTGCAACAGTATTATAATACTGTTTACTTTTTTAGTTCAAAAGCTTTTCAAGAAGCCAATGTTGTATCCATTGAATTAAAGCATATTTATCGTCAGAAAAACGAAAAATTTATTACCATTCTTAATGAGATTCGAAACGACAATCTGTCTGATAAGTCTGCTAAAATTTTGAATGAAAGGTTTCATCCTAGTTTTTCTCCAAGTGCAGACGACAATTATATAACGCTCACCACACATAATAAAAGAGCAAACACCATTAACGATTCTGAATTAAATAAGCTTAACAACAAAACCCACTTTTTTACAGCTGATGTTTCAGGTAAGTTTAATGAAAATTCATTTCCTAATGACGAAAAGTTGGCGCTAAAAGTTGGTGCTCAAGTTATGTTTATTAAGAATGACTCATCACCAGAAAAAAGATATTTTAATGGTAAAATAGGTGTAGTTACAGATATTTCTAGAGATAGTGTTTCTGTGCAATGCCCAAATGAAATTGATGAAATTGTTACAGAAAGAGAAAAGTGGGATAATGTAAATTATTCAATAAATGACGAAACCAAAGAAATTAAAGAAGATGTAATTGGCTCATTTTCTCAAATCCCATTGCGTTTAGCTTGGGCAATTACCATCCATAAAAGTCAAGGATTAACATTCGATAAAGCCATTATAGATGCAGAAGCTTCTTTTGCTCATGGGCAAACTTATGTGGCTTTAAGTAGGTGTACTTCTTTAGATGGTTTGGTTTTAAAAACACCAATTACTAGCAGTGCCATTATTAATGATCAAACTGTGAGTCAGTTTAACGAACGTGTAGAAGAAAATCATCCAGATGAAGCAGATTTAATAGCATCAGAAAAAGATTTTCAGTTAAATTTAATTGCTGAATTGTTCGATTATCAAAAGTTCTTATATCCAATTTCTAGGTTGATAGATATTTTCTACAAAAACCAAACGAGTATAAAAGGTGATGTTATAGATCATTTACAAACCATAAAAGATGATGGAGTAGCAGCTTTGATGAAAGTTACGAACGGGTTTAAAAATCAGTTAACAACATTAGCCGAGAATAGTGTGTTGCCCGAAAATAGTTCATCTATTCAAGAACGATTTTTAAAAGGGGTAGATTATTTTTTGAATACAACCACTACTAATATTCAAAAACCAATTGATGCCATTGAGTTTTCTACAGACAATAAAGCTATAAAAAAAGATTTTTTAAAGCAGTTTGATGCCTTGCAAGAACTATTAGAAGAAAAATTATTTGCCTTGCAAAAAATGAAGATGGGCTTTAAAGTTCAAGATTATTTACAAGTAAGAGCCAATGCAGTTTTGCAAAAATCTGAACCTAAAAAGAAGAAGAAATTAAGTTCAAAACGCGATCCTATTTTAGCATTAAAGTTGCGTGAGTTGAGAGATGATATTTCTAAGGCAGCAAAAATTCCACACTTTCAAATATTTACCCAAGAAACTTTATACGCCATTTGCGATGCTTTGCCAAGAACTGAAAGAGAGTTGCTAAAAATTTCTGGAATGGGTAAAATTAGAGTACAGAAATATGGTGAAGAAATTTTAGAAGCAATAGAAGAATACTGTTCAGAAAACGGAATTAATAAGTTTAATGAACAAAAGAAAGAAGATAAAAAGTCTACAAAACAAATTTCGTTTGAATTGTTTAAGTCTGGCTTATCTATTCCAGAAATTGCAAAAGAACGCAGTTTAACCAAAGGTACAATAGAAAGTCATTTAGCAAGTTTTATTCCTTCAGGAGATGTTGATATTCTAGAGTTAATAGAATTAAAGCGCTACAAAAAGATTGTAAACCAAATAGAGGAAGTAGAATTTAAAAACCTCACAGAATTAAAAGAAAAGGTAGATAAATCATTCACTTTTATGGAATTAAGAATGGTTTTACTTTCTATGGAGAGATAATTTCTTAACTTTAAGTCATCAACCAAAAAACTTATTTATATGATATTAGGTGCATTTTCTAATAGTTTAGCAGTAAAAGACATTCAAAAATCAAAGGAGTTTTACGAAAAGTTAGGTTTTTCTGTTTTTGCAGGTGAGCTTGAAAAAAAGTATCTCATTATGAAAAACGGGAATGCTTTAATAGGTCTTTTTGAAGGGATGTTTGAAAATAATATTATGACATTTAATCCTGGTTGGGATGAAAATGCAAGTGAACTAAAAGAGTTTGATGATGTTCGAAAAATTCAAAAACACTTAAAAGCAAATGATATAAAATTTGAGCAAGAGGCAGATGAAAACAATTCTGGGCCAGCTAGTTTGGTAATTTTAGATCCTGATGGAAATACAATTCTAATTGATCAGCATGTTTAGATTATTTCAAATCTTTTAAAACCAATTGAATGGATTTATGACCATTCCAAATATTTTCGTCTAAGGTATAGACGATATCAAAATCGTTTTGAGCTTCTTCTAATTTATCACCCAAACCAAAACCAATAGCTCCAAAAGTTTGTTTATTATCACCCTGAAAAACATTTAATTTTAGGTGGGATTGGTCTGCACCTACTTTTTTACCATAACCATTGTCTCTAACACTACTTGTTTTAAATACGGGCTTCATATTTTGAGGGCCAAAAGGCGCCATTTGTTCTAGAATCCTGAATAATTTTGGAGTAATTTCAGAAAGTTCTATTTCTGCATCAACTGTAATTTCTGGAGTAAGAAGGTTTTTATCTATAGTATTAGAAACAACTTCTTCAAATTTATTTTTAAACTTGTTGTAATTTTCTGGCAATAACGTTAAGCCAGCAGCATATTTATGGCCTCCAAACTGTTCTATAAATTCAGAGCAAGCTAATAAGGCATTATATACATCAAAACCCTTTACAGATCTAGCAGATGCTGCCAATTTATCGCCACTTTTTGTAAATACTAAAGTAGGTCTGTAATATTTTTCTATTAATCTAGAAGCTACAATACCAATTACACCTTTATGCCAATCTTCTTGATAAACAACAGAAGTAAATTTATTTTCTTCATTATTATCTATAATTTGAATTAAGGCTTCGTCTGTAATTTTTTTATCAAGATCTTTTCTGTCTGCATTAAAAATCTCTATGTCTGCAGCAAATTGTACAGCCGAATCAAAATCCATTTCAGTCAACAATTCTACAGCATAATTACCATGTTTCATTCTACCTGCAGCATTAATTCTAGGTGCAATAATAAACACAACATCTGTAATGGTTAGCTCTTTCTTTTTAGTTTGATGAACTAATGCTTTAATTCCATTTCGAGGATTGTTGTTAATTACTTGTAAACCATAGTAAGCAAGAACTCTGTTCTCGCCATTCATAGGTACAATATCTGCAGCAATGGCTGTAGCTACTAAATCTAAATAAGGCACAAACTCTTCTATAGTTTGTTGCCTAGAAACACCTAAGGCCTGTATGAGTTTAAAGCCTACTCCACAACCACAAAGTTCATCAAAAGGATAGGAACAATCTTCTCTTTTTGCATTAAGAACAGCCACAGCTTTAGGTATTTCATCTCCAGGTTTATGATGATCACAAATAATAAAATCTATGCCTTTTTGAGTAGCATAAGCCACTTTATCAATGGCTTTAATTCCACAATCTAAGGCAATAATTAAAGCGAAATCATTGTCTTCTGCAAAATCGATTCCTGCATAAGAAACTCCATAACCTTCTGCATATCTATCAGGAATATAAGTAGCAATATTAGGTGATAAAGTTCTTAAATAAGAGGCTACTAAAGATACAGCTGTTGTGCCATCTACATCATAATCTCCATAGACCAAAATGTTTTCTTGTTTGGCGATAGCTTTGTCAATTCTTGCAACAGCCAAGTCCATATCTTTCATTAAAAAAGGATCATGAATATCTTCTAAACTTGGTCTAAAAAATAATTTAGCCTCTTTAAAAGTATTAATATCTCTTTGACAAAGTATTTTTGCAACAGTAGGCGATACCTGCAATTCTTTTGCAAGTGATTTTACTTTTTCTAAATCTGGTGTTGGTTTTAAAGTCCATCTCATAGCAAATGTTGAACTTTAATTTTATAAATTATGTAAATGAATTTCTGTTTTTACATCAGCAAATTTTCTAAACATTTCCATTACTCCACAGTATTTGGTTACAGATAAATTTACAGCTTTTTGTATTTTATCTGGTTGTAATTCTGCATCCGAAAAATGATAATCTACCTTTACTTTATTATAATATTTTGGATGTTCATCTGTAAGTTCTGCAGTTACTTCTATATGAAACTGCGCTACTTCAGCCCTCATTTTTTCTAAAAGAGATACTACATCTAAACCAGAACAACCTGCCAAAGAAGATAACATTAATGCTTTTGGAGCAAAACCTACAACATCTCCATTATCTTGAGATTTATCGAACATTGTTAGGTGATGCCCACTTGGATTATCTGTATCGAATTGAGACTTTTGAGTCCATTTTGTAGTAACTATATTTTTTACCATAATTTATATATTTAAAGAATGAAGTAGTAAATTGTGCTTTGTTACAAAAGTAAGAAATCACAAATAGTTTATCCTTAAAATGAAAAATTCTCTGCAACTAAAAACTAGGTTATTTTTTATCCTATGGTTTTGTAGTAATTTCTTTGTGTATGCACAAGCTGATTCTGCCCCTTCAATTACTGCAGAAGGTAGGCAACTTTTTTGTGCTGGATCTAGTATTAATATTGTAACCAATTTTTCTATTACAGATCCTGATGATTTAGGTATAGAAAATTTTTTCGTTCAGATTTCTGAGGGCTACCAACGTAATTTTGATTTGTTGGAATTAACAGGCAGTCATCCTAATATTTCTGCAAGTTGGAATCCGAATGAAGGTAAACTAACCTTATTACCTATAAACGGAACTACAGAAATTGAGTTTTCTGAATTAACGGCTGCAGTTAGGGCTATTGTATTTTCCACAACTGCCACAGATGTAGCAGAAGAAAAGATATTTTCACTTACTGTAGATGATGCAAATTATTTGCCAGCAACAGATCATTTTTATGAATTTGTAGCAGATGAAGGTATTACTTGGGCTCAAGCAAGACTGCTAGCAGAAAACAGAACTTATTTTGGTAGAGAGGGTTATTTAGCAACACTGACAAGTAGAGAAGAAGCAGATTTTGCAGGAAAACAAGCTGCAGGTGCTGGTTGGATAGGTGGTTCTGATGAAGAAACAGAAGGAGAATGGAAATGGGTTACAGGCCCAGAAGCAGGTACTGTTTTTTGGAGAGGTCAAGTAAATGGAACGTCGCCAAACTTTGCTTTTTGGAATAATGGAGAACCAAATGATTTTAGAGGAAATAATACTACAGGAGAAGACTATGCACATATTACAGACCCTTCTATAGGAATTTTAGGTGCATGGAACGATTTGCCAAATACAGGAGGTACAGATTTATACATTCCACGAGGTTATATTGTAGAGTATGGAAAACCAGGAGATAGCCCGTTAAATATTGTTGCTAGTACAAGCATTTATTTACCACAAATAATAGCAACAACATCTGCTACCATTTGTGAATCTGGTTCAGTTACAATCTCTGCAGAACCAAGTGAAGGAAATATTCTATGGTATGAAACGCAATCGGGTAATAACTTGCTAGGCAGTGGAAACAGCTTTACAACGCCATTTATTACAGAAAACACTACTTATTTTGCAGCAATTACCGTAAATGGTTGTAATTCTTATACAAGAACTCCTGTTACAGTAATTGTAAATCAAAGACCACAAATTACAGAAGTTACTAATGATTTAATTTGTTCTGGTGCTGCTTTATTAAGTGCAGAAGCAAATCAAGGAGATGTGTATTGGTATGAAACACCTACAAGTACCACTCCTCTTTTTATTGGCGATAATTATCAAACTCCAAATTTAAATGCAACTACAAGTTATTTTGTAGAAGCTAATAATTTAGACTGTATTTCTGTTGATAGAACAGAAGTTATTGCAGAAGTAGATAATACTATTCCTATTTTTGATTTGCTTCAACCTGAGTTTATTTTGTGTGAAGATATTGGTATTGTAGATTTAATAACAACAAATGCACAAGGCAATTACACCTATATTTGGAAAAGAGAAGGAGCATTATTACCTGAGAATACCGCCCAAATAAATGTAACTGAGACTGGCTCTTATGCTGTAAGTGCAGTATCTGCAGCAGGTTGTGTGTCAGCAGAACAAACTTTTTTAGTGATAGATAGTGAAAAGGCAACTATAACCATGAATGACGTCATCATTACAGATGATTCTAACAATAATTCCATTCAAATTGCAAATACAAATTTAGGAAATGGTACCTATGAATATGCTTTAGATGATGAGTTTGGTAATTATTCAGATAATGTAATTTTTCAAAATTTAACCACAGGTATTCACACACTTTATGTTAGAGATCAGGGAGGTTGTGGAACAGCTAGTTTGGTGTTTTCAATTTTGGCTTATCCAAAGTTCTTTTCACCAAATGGAGATAATAGCAATGATGTTTGGAAAATTTCTGGTTTCGATGAAACCTTTTATTCAATATCTACGGTTTTTATTTACAATAGATATGGTTCTTTAATTTTTAAAATGGATAACAATGAGGGCTGGAATGGTTTTACAAATGGCAAACCTGCACCCTCTAATACCTACTGGTTTAAAGTAACTTTAACCGATATTAATAATTTATCAATAGAAAAAACAGGCAATTTTAGTTTAATAAGAAAATAACAATTATGGCATTAGTAACACCTTTAGCAGCAGAACACGATTTAGAAACAAAAAAGTTAGCAGAGTTTTTTAATGAAACCTTAGGTTTTTGTCCAAACTCAGTGCTTACCATGCAAAGAAGACCAGCAATTTCTAAAGCATTCATCAACTTAAATAAAGCCGTAATGGCTAATGAGGGTAGAGTAACTTCTGCCTTAAAAAGAATGATTGCTTGGGTTTCTAGCAATGCTACAGGTTGTAGATACTGCCAAGCACATGCCATTAGAGCTGCAGAACGTTATGGAGCAGAGCAAGAGCAGTTAGATAATATTTGGGAATATAAAACCCACAAAGCATTTTCAGATGCAGAAAGAGCTGCGTTAGATTTTTCTTTAGCAGCTTCTATGGTACCAAATGCAGTAGACTCAAAAATCAAAGAAGAATTATATAAATATTGGGATGAAGGAGAAATCGTAGAAATGCTAGGTGTTATTTCTTTATTTGGATATTTAAATAGATGGAATGATTCTATGGGTACAACTTTAGAAGAGGATGCTATAGAAAGTGGAAATCAGTTTTTAGGTAAACATGGTTTTGAAGTTGGTAAGCACGATGGTTCTAAGTACTAAGTATTTTTGTAACCACTTTTTGTAAATCAGGAATTACCTCATTCGTAAACCAAGGATTTTTTTGAATCCAAAATCTATTTCTTGGAGATGGATGAGGTAATACAAAATATTCAGGTAAAAAACTTTGATAATTTTGTACTGTTTCTGTTAATGTTCTAGGTTTATTTTTTAAATAATAAGTTTGAGCATAGTTACCAATTAAAATTTTAAGTTGTACATTTTTAAATTGATGCATAACTTTAGAATGCCATAGAGGAGCACATTCTTTTCTGGGCAATTTATCTCCACTTTTTCCTTTGCCAGGAAAACAAAACCCTGTAGGTAGAATAGCAAAGTGATCTGTATTGTAAAACTGGCTTTCATCTACTTGTAACCATTTTCTTAACAATTTTCCACTAGGATCATCCCAAGCTTTATTTTTAAGGTGAGCAATTCTTCCAGGAGCTTGACTTATTAAAAGTATTTTAGAATTTTCCGAAGCAGCTATTATTGGCCTTGCTCCCAAATCTAAATGAGGTTCACAATGCTTACAATTTCTAATTTCTGCTAATAATTTTTGCATTAGTCTTCTTTAAACATACTTTTTAAATCACTTGCGTAAGAAGGATAGGTAAATATCATTTTCTTAAATTCACTTACAGTCATTTTAGCGTTTATGGCAGTCGTAAAAATATTAATGGTTTCATTTGCTTCACTACTTAAAAGGTGAGCACCTACAATTTGATCAGTTCTTTTGTTTACGATAATTTTATAAGCGTAAAAAGGTGCATTTTCTTTTTTTGCATTGTACCAATTAGATGCATCTCCCTTATAAACTTTAATGTTTTTATATCGTTTTTTTGCTTCTTCTTCTAAATAACCAACCATGGCTAAATTAGGATCTGTAAAAACGATAGAAGGTACTAACGGATTTTTAAATTTCTTGCTTCTTGCCTTTAAAATGTTATGACCAACAATATAACCTTGTAAGCCAGATAAAGGTGTTAAGGGCAAAGATTTACTAGAAACATCTCCACAAGCAAAAACATGTTTTGCACTAGAACTTTGTAAATAATCGTTTACCAAAACTCCAGATTCATCTGCTTTTATCGCAGCATTTTCTAAATTCAAGGCTTCTAAAGATGGTACTCTTCCAGAAGTGTTAAAGATGATGTGAGATTTTAAACTGCGCTCTTCCTTGCCAACTTTGTAGTTTAATTTTAATTTTTTTCTACCTTTTTCTACAGATAGAACATCTGCCTCAAAGATAAATTCAACACCATTGTTGGCTAAATTTTGTTTAATTTTTTCGGTTAGTGATTCTTCAAATTGAGATAAAATTCTAGGTCCTCTATCAATCATTGTAACTTTACATCCTAAGGTTGATAGCAAAAAACAGAACTCCATACCTATATAACCAGAACCAATAAAAGTAACTGATTTGGGTAGTTTTTTTAGGTTGAAGAAGTCATCACTAGTTTTTAAAAATTCTGCACCTTTAAACTTTAATGTTCTTGGTATTAAACCTGTTGCAATTACAAATTTATCTGCAATTACAGTTTTACCTTCTACAGAAATTTTATTTTTTGATATGAATTTTGGAGATTGATGATACAAATCGATGTTTAAATCAGCCAAATCTTCTTCAGTAGATTTTGGTACAGCTTCAGTAAAATTATTCTTGAATTTTAAAATATCATCCCAATTTATTTTAGGAAGTTTAGTAAACCCTAAACCTTTTAAATGTTTTGCTTTTTGTGTAATTTCTGCAAATTGAAGCATCACTTTTTTAGGGTCACAACCTCTAATAGCGCAAGTTCCTCCAAAAGCTTTATTATCTGCAATAGCTACCTTTAGACCTTCTTTTGCACAAATTTCGGCTGCTGTTTGGCCTGCAATTCCACTACCAATAACAAAAACATCATATTTAATTTCTTCCATAATAACTGTATCTAGGTATCAAAAATAATGTTCTTAGTAAATTGTTCTTAATTGTATTGCTGCAATTATGAACTGATTTACTTCTTAGAAAGTGCCTTATTGGCCAAAGTCAAACCATCAAAACCAAATTTCATAAAATTTCTAATATTTTGATGTGATGTACCTTCTGAATCTTCTAGAACATTTCTATAGTGTTCACCAAAGCAAATTAAGGTTTCTTTCTCTGTCAACTTTTGCGCTAGTGCAAAAGCAAAAACTTTACATGAGCCAGAGTTTTCGCCAGCCTTATTTGTAATTTCACCATTGGTGAATGCTGTTGGTATAAACGTATAATTATCTTCTATAAGCTGCATTGTTTCAGAAAACAACACTTGGTTTGGTTGGTTATTGAGTTTCTCTTTAAATTGAGTAATCGTCATTTTTATTTATTTTTTCCTTCTACAATTATTACAATTTCACCTTTTGGTGGCTTTTTTGTAAAGTGAGCTAAAACTTCGGCTGCAGTTCCTCTAACAGTTTCTTCAAACATTTTTGTAAGTTCTCTAGAAACAGAAACTTTTCTTTCTTCTCCAAAATATTCAATAAAATGGCCTAATGTTTTTACCAATTTATGAGGCGATTCATAAAAAATCATGGTTCTTGTTTCCTCAGCCAAAAGTAAAAAACGTGTTTGTCTTCCTTTTTTTACAGGTAAAAAACCTTCAAAAACAAACTTGTCATTTGGTAGGCCAGAATTAACTAAAGCAGGTACAAAAGCAGTGGCACCAGGTAAACATTCTACTTCAATATTATTCTCTACACAAGCTCTCGTTAGTAGAAATCCAGGATCAGAAATTGCAGGCGTTCCAGCATCAGAAATTACAGCACAAGTTTCTCCACTTTTAATTCTATTTAAAATGCCCTCAATAGATTTGTGTTCATTGTGCATATGATGACTATGCATTTGTGTAGAAATTTCAAAATGTTTCAACAGTTTTCCACTTGTTCTTGTGTCTTCTGCTAAAATAAAATCGGCTTCTTTTAGAACACGAATGGCTCTAAATGTCATGTCTTCTAAATTGCCTATTGGCGTTGGTACTAAATAAAGTTTACTCATAATTGTTAGATAGATTCGTAAGTTTCTACAGTAATATCTGCAACAACATCTCCTGTATGTTTTGTAGATAGTGGCTCAAATAATAAAATATGAACCTCTTCTTTGGCAACAGGTTTATGATCTACACCTTTAGGCACAATATAAAATTCACCTTCGTTTATAGTGATGATTTCATCTCGTAAATGCATTTCTAAAACTCCTTTTTGTACCATAAAAAGTTCATCTTCATTTTCATGATTATGAAAAACAAATTCACCTTTAATTTTGGCTAACAAAATTTGCTGACCATTTAATTCTCCTATTTTTTTTGGAGACCATAAATCTTTAAAAAGGCCAAATTTTTTTTGAATATTAACTACGCTCATAAAAACAAATTTACAAAGATTTTAATGGATAAAATGTGTAATTTTGCAGTCAGATCTCGAAATAAATTTGAGAAGATAATTTAAGGATATTCGCTTTTGGCGAAAGAAAATTTTCAATAAGAAATGTACAGAAGTCATTCTTGTGGTGCCTTAAGAGCATCACACATTAACACAGAAGTTACACTAGCAGGTTGGGTTCAAAAATCTAGAGACAAAGGTTTTATGGTTTGGGTAGATTTGCGAGATAGATATGGAATTACACAGTTAATTTTTGATGAGGAACGTACATCTAAAGACATTATAGAAAAAGCAAAGTCTTTGGGTAGAGAATTTGTAATTCAAGTGAAAGGTACTGTTATTGAAAGAGAATCTAAAAATGATAGGTTAGCTACTGGTGAAGTTGAGGTTTTGGTTACTGAACTAGAAATTTTAAACGAAGCTAAACTACCACCTTTTACAATTGAAGATAAAACTGATGGAGGAGAGGACATCAGAATGAAATATAGATACTTAGATATTAGAAGAAACCCTGTTAAAGACAGCTTAATTTTTCGTCATAAAGTAACTATGGAAGTTCGTAAATACTTGTCTGATCAAGAATTTATAGAAGTAGAAACTCCGTATTTAATTAAATCTACTCCAGAAGGCGCAAGAGATTTTGTGGTACCTTCTAGAATGAACGAAGGTCAATTTTATGCTTTACCACAATCGCCTCAAACCTTTAAACAATTGTTGATGGTTGGTGGAATGGATAAATATTTTCAGATTGTAAAATGTTTTAGAGACGAAGATTTGCGTGCAGACAGACAGCCAGAATTTACACAAATAGACTGTGAAATGGCTTTTGTAGAGCAAGAAGATATTCTAAATATTTTCGAAGGATTAACACGTCATTTATTAAAAGAAATTAATGGAGTTGAAGTAGATAAGTTTCCAAGAATGTTGTTTGATGATGCCATGCGTTTGTATGGTAATGACAAGCCAGACATTCGTTTTGGAATGGAATTTGGCGAGTTAAATGCAGTTACGCAACATAAAGATTTTAAGGTTTTTAATGATGCTGAATTAGTAATTGGTATTGCTGTACCTGGAGGGAATGCTTACACAAGAAAAGAAATAGACAACATTATAAAGTGGGTAAAAAGACCTCAAGTTGGTGCTCTTGGAATGATTTATTGTAGAGTTAACGAAGATGGTTCATTTAAGTCTTCTGTAGATAAATTTTACAATCAAGAAGATTTAGCAAAATGGGTTGAAGTTACAGGTGCAAAACCTGGAGATTTAGTTTGTGTTTTATCTGGTGAAACCAATAAAGTAAGAGCACAAATGTCTGCTTTACGTATGGAATTAGCAGAACGTTTAGGGTTGAGAGATCCTAAAGTATTTGCTCCTCTTTGGGTAATTGATTTCCCTTTATTAGAGTTAGATGAAGAAACAGGTCATTACCATGCAATGCATCACCCTTTTACCTCACCAAAACCAGGTCAATTAGAATTGTTAGATTCTAAACCAGGAGAAGTGAAAGCAAATGCTTATGATTTAGTGTTGAATGGAAATGAAATTGGTGGAGGTTCTATTAGAATACATGATAAAGCCACACAAGCAACCATGCTAAAACACTTAGGGTTTTCTGAAGAAGAAGCGAAAGCACAATTTGGTTTCTTAATGGATGCTTTTGAGTATGGAGCACCACCTCATGGAGGTTTGGCTTTTGGTTTAGATAGATTGGTTGCCATTTTAGGAGGCCAAGAAACCATTCGAGATTTTATAGCTTTCCCAAAAAACAATTCTGGTAGAGATGTAATGATAGATGCACCTGCCTTTATAGATGATGAGCAACTGCAAGAATTGAGTTTAAAACTCGATATTCAAGAATAAATTAAAATCCTGCTTTTGCAGGATTTTTTATTACATTTAAAATATGAAAAAATTAACCACACTTTTACTATTATTCATTGCTGTATCTGGATTTTCGCAAACTATGACAGGTGATGAATTATTGGAAAAAGCAATTCAGTTTCATGATCCAAATGGAAATTGGAATACTTTTAAAGGAGAATTGTTTGTAACCATGGAAACTCCTAAAAATGCAGATCGAAAAAGTAAAATAAATATAGATTTGCCCAATCAGTATTTTTCTGTACTTGCTAAAAGAGATACAATTATTACAGAGTTTATAGTTGATAAAGAGAATTGTAGTTTTAGTTTAAATGGAAAACAAGATTTATCTGCAGACCTAAAGAAGAAGTATAGTTTAAATTGTGAACGAGCTGAGTTGTATAAAAATTATTATATCTATTTGTATGGCTTACCTATGAAGTTAAAAGATGATGGAACAATCATACATCAAAAAGTAGAAAAACGTCAGTTTAAAGGAAAAGATTACTTGGTATTAAAAGCAACCTATAATAAAGAAGTGGGTAAAGACACTTGGTATTTTTATTTTAATCCAGAAACGTTTGCTATGGAAGTATATCAGTTTTTTAAAGATTCTAAAGACAGTGGAGAGTACATCTTGTTATCTGGTATAGAAACTATTAATGCTATTAAAATGCCAAAAGTAAGAGCTTGGTATTATAATAAAGACAATAATTATCTAGGTACAGATATTCTATCTAAAACCAAATAGTTTATTTTCAATGCCCACTAAAAATAAATATTTGAAACAAATTTTACTTTGGAGATATCAGTTTATTTCTGAAAGACAATTTATTTATGTTCTTAGTGTTTTAGTTGGTTTATTGGCAGGTTTAGGTACTGCTGTATTAAAGAACTTAACCTTTTTCTTTGAGAATTTATTGGAAGGTAAATTCATTAAAGATTTTCATTATTCATTGTACTTTATTTTTCCAATTATTGGTTTGATTTTGGTGTATTACATCAAAAGGAAAATCATAAAAAAAGAAATTGGGCATGGTATACCAACAACATTGCATGCAGTTTCTAAAAAAAACGGAATTATAGATAAATACAAGATGTATGCTTCTTTAATTACAGCCCCAATTACAGTTGGTTTTGGTGGTTCTGCAGGTTTGCAAGGCCCAGCAGTGAGTACAGGTGCTGCCTTAGGTTCTTATGTTGCTCAGTTATTTCACATGAGTGCAAAAACAAGAATGTTACTCATTGGTTGTGCAACAGCTGGTGCAATGTCTTCTATGTTTAAAGCACCAGTGGCAGCCATTGTTTTTGCTGTTGAAATATTTAGTTTAGATTTGGCTTTTGCATCTTTGGTACCCTTATTATTGGCTTCTGTTTCTGCAGTAATTACCTCTTATTTTTTCTTTGAAAAAGATGCACTTTTTGGTTTTCAGCTTATTGATGCATTTGAGATTAAAGATGTTCTCTACTATATTATTTTAGGTTTAGGTACAGGAGTTGCTTCTGTATATTTTTCTAAAATCTATTTTAGAATTACCAAGTTTTTTAATCATTTTAAGAAACCAATTCACAGGTTAATTCTTGGTGGAATAGCCATTGGAATTATGCTGTACTTTATACCACCATTATATGGTGAAGGATATGGTTTAATTAATAATTTATTGAATGGAAATACTGCAGATGCCCTAGCAACTTTACCTTATAAAGTAGATTTAACAAATATTTGGATTGTTATTGCATTTCTAATTCTAATAGCATTGTTTAAAGCCATTGCAATGACAACCACATTTGCAGCTGGTGGAGTTGGAGGAATTTTTATTCCGACTTTATTTATGGGAGCTTCTTTAGGCAATGTATTTGCAAAAATTATAAATGCTTTAGGAGGCAATGTATCCGAATCTAATTTTACCTTAATTGGCATGACTGGTTTAATGGCTGGAGTTTTGCATGCACCTTTAACCGCTATTTTTTTAATTGCAGAAATAACTGGAGGCTATGATTTGTTTGTGCCTTTAATGTTAGTTGCAGCCATTAGTTTTGCGTTTACCAAATACTTTATAGCGAACTCTATTTACACTACAGAATTGGCTAAAAGAGGTGAATTGATTACACACAATAAGGATAAGAATGTAATGATGATGATGAAGATTGATCGATTAATTGAAGATAACTTTAAAACCATTCATCCAGAAATGTTGTTAGGAGATATGCTTAAATCTGCAGTAGCAAAATCTACTAGAAACATTTTTCCTGTAACCAATGCAGATAAAGTTTTTTTAGGAATTGTATTATTAGATGATATAAGACCTTTTATGTTTGATACAGAAATGTATAATAATGTTACAGTAGAAACTTTAATGAAAGCTGCACCAGAAATTATTTTCTACGAAGATTCTGTGACAGAAATTATGAAGAAATTTAAAACAAGTGATGCTTGGAATTTACCTGTAGTTCAAGGCGATAAATATGTAGGTTTTATATCTAAATCTAAATTATTAACTGCGTATCGAAATAAGTTGATAGAAGTAACAAGTTAGTTTAACTCCAAGGATCTTCATTAGGCTCTAGTTGCTTTTGACTAGCAATAATAGATTTACTAGACCTGTTTTGCTCGCCGATTTTTAAGCAAGAATACAGTAGAAAAGCTATTTCTAAATCATTTTTATCAAGCATTAGTAATTTTACTTTACCTGCAAAATTTTCTTTGGTACAAGCTTCATTAAACTCAGCAATTTTAATTCCGTTTTTTAAAATTGACAACCTATCTTGAAAGTGAATTTTAATTTGATAGGTAATTTCGTTTACATCTATTGCAAAAACTGTTTTCTTATTGTTTTTAGAAATTAATTCTGATAAAACAGTATTGTTATTTTTGATCTGATATACCATTCTCCATTTCCAAAATTGAAATTGCTTGGTTACAACATATATTATTTGCTGATTGGCGTTAAAAACATCTGTATGAAATTTACCAAAACCAGAATACCAGGCAGAAGAAAATTTTAAGGTGTTTTCATCATAAACCTCTAGAGTGTTGTTGGTGTGTTGTATTCTGTAATTTTCTAAATCCATTTTAGAGCATATTTATAATAAAAATACAAAATGGAATTCATAAAAGTTGCAATTGTTAACGCTCATTTTCTTTTTTAAGAAAATCAATAACTTTATCAGGAAAATCTGTAAAAGCACCATCTACATTCGCATCTATTAACAGGGTTTTTAGCATTTCATCAAAAGATGAAAACTCGGCTAAAGCATCTGCTCTAAATGTGTATGGGTGCACTTTTAACCCTAACTCATGAGCTTCTTTTACCAAGTTTGTAAATTGAAACCTGTTGTTTACTTTTTCTGATAATATTTGTTTGTACCAAGGTCCAACTCCATCTGCATAGGTTGCAAAATGGGCTAATTGTTTTGCTTCTTCAGGGTGTTCTATAAGCTGAACTAAAAATAATTCCGATTTTAAATCTACTCGAATTCGTTCTAATTCTTCTGCATCAAAACATTGTAGAATACAATTGTCTTTCTTTGTTTTGTAACTATAATCAGCTAAAACATTTAAAACAATTGCAGTTAGATTTTTGCCTTCTTTTTGATGAAATTTTGGTTCTTTAATTTCTGGGTAAATTCCAATATTTTTTCCTGTAGAAGCATTTAAACCTTGTATCAATTCAATTTCTTCTTGTAAAGAATGTAGTTTAAAGTTGCCTTTCCATTTTGGAAATCTGTTTGGGTAGAACTGCTCACCAGTTTTCGGGTTAAAACGTTCTGTAACTTGTAGAGATTTTAATTCATCGTATGTAAAATCGATCACATAAAAACGATTGTCTTCTCTTTTTCTATCAGGAAATTTGTTAGCTACGTTTGTAACATCATCTAAATAAATATCATGTATTACAATGGGTACATCATCTTTACTTAGCACCAAATCTTGTTCTATAAAATCTACCTGCATTGCATAAGCCATCGCTTTTGATTCTAAGGTATGTTCAGGTAAATAGCCAGAAGCACCTCTATGTGCTATAACAATTTTATTGCTCAATTTTTTTTCCTTTTGGATTTGGTTGCAGCTAGTTAGCAACAAACAAATCAAAAATAATAAATTGTATTTCATTTAAACTATATTAAGTTTTAAAGATAGAACTTTTGTAATTTTGCAGTATGAAGTTATTATTAAAAATTCTTTTTGTGATATTTATAGTTTGGATGTCTGTTGGAGCATTTTTACTAAATACAGAACACGAAAAAGCAGAAATTGTAATGGGTTTAGGCGTGTTTTACTTGTCTTTTATATTTATGCCAATTTTTATCTACTACAGGTATAGAGATGGTAAGTATAAAAAATACATACTTACAGACGAGAAATTAATGGCTGCTTTTAAAAATAGAGATAAAAATTAAAGTTTCTTTTTTAGAAAAGCATATACAGGAAAATGATCTGAAAAGCCTCCTTTATACCAAGGACCAATGTAGGTTCTAAAAGGGCTCCCTTTGTATTTTCCTTTATAAATTTTCATCCATTTTTTATTAAAAACTTCTGCATGTTTAAAGTACAATTTGTCTTTTTCTTCTACCAAAAAGTTTTTAGAGAATATAATTTGATCAAATAAATTCCAGCTTCCATTGTAGGTTAAAGAACCTTTACTAGTAGGATTTAAGATTTTTTCCATAGGATTATAAAAATCATCTTTTACCAAATATTCCTTAACACTTTTACTTTTTGGATCATCATTAAAATCGCCCATAATAATAATTTTAGGGTCCATTTCTTTGGCATGAATTCCAGCTGTTATTTCTCTTATTTTTTCTGCAGCAGCAATACGTTTGTGTTCGGTTTCTGCTACACCTTCTCTTCTAGAAGACCAATGTGTAACAATAATATGCACTAACTCTCCATGTAAATAGCCACTAACCTTTAAAATATCTCTAGTATAATCTCTTTCACCTTCATCATCTTCTAAAAAAACTGGGTAGGTTTCAGAAGCTATTAATTCAAATGCAATTTTATTATACAATAGTGCTACATCAATACCTCTTTCATCAGGTGAATCATAATGCACAAAACCATAATGGTGTTTTTTTAAATAAGAAGAATTTGCCAAATCTGATACCACTTTCGCATTTTCTACTTCAACCAAACCTACAATTGCAGGTGGGTATTTTGATTTATTGAGCCCTAATTGCGCTATAATTGAACTCAATTTTTTGATTTTGATGTTGTAACGATCTATGGTCCATTTCTTTTTACCAGCTGGAGTGTAATCATCATCTGCAGTATTTGGGTTATCTACTGTGTCAAACAAGTTTTCTACATTGTAAAAAGCAATAGTTGTAATATCTTTTTTTTGTTTGATAGCTGGTATAGATGGAAACATAAAATTTACTTTAAAGTAAAAATAACCAATTTATAAGGCATGAAACTAACTTATTGGTTTTGTTTTCATAACCTTCAAATAACGAATTACTTTATATAAAAATATAAATTTGTAACGATTAGAATTTGAATTAGGCTAAATATAGAATTAGTATAAAAGCGCGAGATTTACTTTAGCTGAGAAATCCTCAATTTATTTGAGGATTTTTTGTGTTTTATAAAATAAAAATCTACTATAAAAAATAGTTGATAATTTAACCTAAAATATATGTTTTGTTAACATTCAAATTTAGTCTGTAAAAAAGAATCAAATTAAATTTGCAGAACCATACAACCACCACTAAATACAGCATATAAGAGCAAAAAGTAAAATATTTGAATTAATTAATTAAAACCTCAGTTTGTCTTGAGGTTTTTTTGTTTCTATTCATCAAATAAAAAATTACTTTTTATCGAATTAAAAATTACACTTCTTAGTTAAAAAATGAATTAAAAAGCAATACTATTTTTTAGGGCTTAATATTAGTTTAATTTAAGTAATTGAGTATTTTTTATCAGATTTTAATAAATGTTTTGTTTTTAGAAATAGTCTTTGGTTTTTTACTGATAATTCTATTGTGTTTTAGTACTTATTAACAGAATATCAGCAATGTATACTAAATGTTAAGAGAATTAAAATCGGTAAAAACTAACCAAAACTATATGTTTTTATAACCTTTAATTTCACTATAGTTTTTAATGGTAAAGTACTTTTACAGTGTTAATTAAAACAATAAAATCCAACAAAAAAAACCTTATTAAAAATGAAAAAGCTATCTATTGTACTTGTAATTTCTTTAATGACTGTATTTTCATCATTTGCAAATAATAACGATGATAAAGTTAAAGAAGAAGTAAATAACAAATTAAGAAACAAAATAGAAAATTTATTAGGAGACTATCAGAATATTCTAGATAATAGTGAAGAGAAAACTTCTGTAAAATTCCTTATCAACAGAAAAGGAGAAATTATAGTTTTATCTGTAAATACAAACAAGCAAAATATTGCAAATTACATTAAAACTAAGTTAAACTATAAGAGAACTGCTATAAAGAATGTAAAATTCTTGAAAGCATACACTTTACCAATTAAGTTTGTTAAAGAGTAAATTAAAGTAATACCCCTAAGTTGAAAGAGCCCCAACAAATGTTGGGGCTCTTTTTGTTTTTAAATAAGTAAATGCATAATTATGTAAATACTAGAAAGTGAGATAAAGAAGAATATATATTAGTTTCATTTCGTTAATTGAGTTTGTTAATCTAGTTGACATCAAAAATGCCATTTGGTGTCAACTTTCTTTTTACCTTTGTTTTCTATGATAGATCAAAAAGAAGCCATTTCTGAAAAAGCTGTACTAATAGGTGTTATAACACAACAGCAAGATGAAACAAAATCAACAGAATATTTAGACGAACTAGAGTTTTTAACGCAAACTGCTGGAGGTGTTGTTGTAAAACGTTTTGTTCAAAAAATGGAAAGACCAAATCCTAAAACTTTTTTAGGAGCTGGTAAACTAGAAGATGTAAAAGCTTACATACAATCTAACATGATTGGTACTGCTATTTTTGATGATGAATTATCTCCTGCACAATTAAGAAATATCGAAAAAATCTTAGATTGTAAGATTTTAGATAGAACCAATTTAATACTTGATATTTTTGCACAGAGAGCGCAAACAAGTTCTGCAAAAACGCAAGTAGAATTGGCTCAAAGTGAATATCTTTTACCACGTTTAACAAGACTTTGGACACACCTTGACAAACAAAAAGGGGGTATTGGAATGCGTGGACCAGGAGAAACAGAAATTGAAACAGACAGACGTATAATTCGTGATAAAATAACACTCTTAAAAAAGCGCTTAAAAACTATTGATAAACAAATGGCGGTTCAAAGAAAGAATCGTGGTAAAATGGTAAGAGTTGCTTTGGTTGGGTATACCAATGTTGGTAAATCTACCTTAATGAATGTAGTTAGTAAAAGTGATGTTTTTGCAGAAAATAAATTGTTTGCCACTTTAGATACTACTGTACGTAAAGTAGTTATTAAAAACATTCCTTTTTTAATGACAGATACTGTAGGGTTTATTAGAAAATTACCAACTCAATTAGTAGAGTCATTCAAATCTACTTTAGACGAGGTTAGAGAAGCAGATTTATTGTTACATGTTGTAGATATATCTCACCCAAATTTTGAAGATCATATTGCATCTGTAAATTCTATTCTAACAGATATCAAATGTGCAGATAAACCAACCTTAATGGTCTTTAATAAGATTGATGCTTACCAGCATGAAACTATAGAAGAAGACGATTTAGAGACAGAAAAAGGGAAACAACATTATACCTTACAAGATTGGAAAAAAACTTGGATGAATGATAAAGAAGTAGAATCGATTTTTATTTCTGCTTTAAACAAAGAAAATCTAGAAGATTTTAAAGAGAAAACGTATGAAGAAGTAAAGAAAATTCATATTCAACGTTTTCCTTACAATGACTTTTTGTATTACGAATACAAAGAAGAGGAATAAAAAAATCCTATTACTTTTAAAGTAGTAGGATTTTTTTTAGTGTTTATTTTAGAATGTTATTGCTCCAAATCATCCTTTATGATTCCCATTCGTTTTGCCCTGTTTTCCCAAGATTTTCTTGCAAGGGCTTGTAAGTCTGCAACAGAATCAGTTTCATCCATAATTTCTAAACCAAGTAAAGTTTCAATAACATCTTCTTGAGAAACTAAACCACTTACAGAACCATATTCATCTACAACAAGTGCAATATGTTCTTTTTCTTTAATTAATTTATCAAACAAATCTGGTATCGATAATTCTCTATCTGTAATTAAAATAGCTCTTTTTATGGTAGATAAAGCCTCATTTCCTTGACCGTTAATAATGGCTTCTAGTAAATGATCTTTTAAAAAGTAGCCTGTAATTTCATCAGGATTTTCTTTAAAAACGGGAATTCTTGAGAAACGTAAATTTTTATGAGCTTCGTAAAAAGCCTGAATAGTTTCGCTCTCATCCGCAAGTTCCATAACTGTTCTAGGTGTCATTACATCATTTACTTTTATCTCTTTAAAACCTAGTAAGTTTCTAATTACTTTACTTTCGTTCTTTTTAAATACACCATCTTTTTCTGCCATTTCTGTCATCACCAAAAAGCTTTCTCTACTTAAAATACTTCCATGACCTTTACCTCCAATAAGTTTAGTGGTAAGTTGTAGTACCCATAAAATACCTGTGTATTTTAAAGGAAAAATCATAACCTTAAGTGCTTTAGAAGTAAAATTAGCTAAGCCTTTCCAGTAAGTGGCTCCTATGGTTTTAGGTATAATTTCTGATGCTACTAAAATTAGAATCGTCATTATAGTAGATACTAAACCAACCATTACATCTTCTGTAAATTCTATGCTAAAAACACTTCTAGTGGTTGTGCCATACATTTCTGCATAAGCTACTTTTGCTTGCACACCCACCAATATTGCACCTACAGTGTGTGCGATTGTATTAATGGTTAAAATAGCAATTAAAGGTTTGTCTACATCTTTTTTTAAAACTTCTAAATCTGTAGCATATTCTAAACCTTCACTTTTTTTAAGGTTGATAAAAGTAGGTGTAATACTTAGTAAAACTGCTTCTAAAATTGAACATAGAAAAGAGAAAAAAATTGAAACAGTAGCGTAAATTATTAATAATGTCATCCATAGAAATTTAAGTTACAAAAGTAATTAAAATAAAAAAACCTCAAGAGTTTCTTGAGGCTTAGAATATTAATTTATGTTTTTTGTTAAAAGGCATAGCTTAAACCAAACAACCAATAGGTTTGTAATTTGTTATCTACAGTATCAAATGTTTCTGCTGGGTTGTCTATTAAAGCATTGTTAAGTGCTTCTTGCTTATTGTTTCTTAAACCTACTTCAAAACCTAAACCTACTCCTTTCCAAAGTGTATATCCAAGAGAGTTTGTCCAAGTCCAGTTAGATAAATCACCATCTTTATAGCTTTGGAATAAAGATAAGTTAGATTTTACGCTTAAATCTCCATACTTATTGGTGTAATCTGCAACCACTTTAGCACCTAAAGAAGATTCAAAAACAGTGTCTCCAGAACTAAAAACAAAATTGTAGTTTCCTGGGTGCATTACTACCACTAAATGGCTAGTTGGTGTCCAAGTTAAACCTGCACCTAAATCTAAATATCCAGGGTCATTAAAATTATCAATTAATGTAGTTCTGTATTCTCCAAGTGCAGAAAGTGCCCATTTTTTGTTTAATCTTCTACCATATAATGATGATAGCGTAAATACATCAGAAGCAGTTTCAAAACCTTCATCTCCACTAACAGATTTATCATCTAATTTTACCCAACCTAAGTTTAGGTTTCCAGAGTTTCTCCAAAAGAATTTCTCTTGAATTAAATTGGCAAAAGCATTTACGGTAATTCCAATATTTGCAGCATCTGCATTGGGTGCGTTTCTAGCATACCAATTATTAAATCCAGATAAACTTGCACCTACAGTACCAAATGCACCAACTTTCCAACCTGGAAGAGCATCTATTTTGCTCTGAATTTTTTTGGCTTTAGCTTGTAGTTTAGAAATGGAGTCTTTTTTAGAGGCTAGCTCTTTTTTTAATTCATCTACATTTTGAGCGTTCAATGTTATGCTCATAAATGCGAATAAACATAATAGTGTAATTTTTTTCATGAAATTTGGCTTTTATAAGTTGGCAAAATTAAAATAATTTAAAATTTCAAATTATCTAAATTAGATGAAATGCAATTTACTTTATTTTTTTAGATTGATAATCAATTACCTAAATAGAAGTTTGGCTTGTTTTTTTCGATTAAAGTTAGGTTTTAATAACTAACTCTTTCATGAAAACTGTAGTTTACCCCCAAACCAAACAATTGCCTAAATTGAATTTTACTCGAAGAATCATCATCTATAATTGCTTGAAAAGTTAGGTGCATCTTTATTTGTTTATTTACTTTAAAACCAATGTTTGATTGATAATCAACATCAATATTTCCCACGTTTGCAAGATAATCTGTATACATGGTTAAAATGTTTTCCATAACCACGTTTTCCATAATTTGAAACTTGTAATAGCCTGATAAGTTATACCCAATACTAAATGCTGTATTTCTGCCTTCTTCTACCCCAAACTTCCCAGAAAAAAAGTCGTTTACCAAAGTATATCTTGCAGTTGCAGGTGCAATATTTAAACTTAAATTATCAGATTTTTTCCAGAGCATTCCTGGTCCAAAAGTTAAATAGGCAGGAGAAAGAAAGTCAGAAACTGCTTGCTTGGGTTCTTGTTTGTAATCGTAACCTAAGGTATATTGAGTTCTAAAATTTCCTATAAATGAGAAGAACCAATACGTTGATGTTTTTAAACCAAATAGGGTGTTGAATTCAAATCTATCATCTGTTTTTCTCCAACCTTGTTCACTTAAATGACTTAATCCATAGCTGGTTAACAATCTGCTATCCCAGTTAATATTGTTTTTTTTATAGTTAAAATCGTAATTTACATTTAGGTTTCCTGCTATAGTATTTACACCACCAGTTCTCCAGTTAGAAAACGAAGATTGATTGAATACAAAGGCAAACCTTCCATGAATTTTCCATTTAGGTTCTGGCAGTGTGTCTTTTTTCTTTGATTGTGCTATAGAACTGAACGAAAAAAGAAGTAGAAAAAGAAGAAAATAACTTCTCACTTTATTGATAGATTGATCGCAAAAGTAAGATTATCTATAAAAAAATAAAATTAATTTTTAGATTTATACAAAGGTACTGTAGAGCAAGCCTCACCAAACATAATACTCTTGGCAATTGGTTGAATCTTTTCAATTAAAAAAGCAAAAGCAGAAGGTGGTATTGGTTTATCTGCACAACCTTTTATAATTACAGGTTTGTCTGCAAGATGTCTTAAATCTAAAAAACCAATAAGTTCTTGGTAAATTACAGTTTCTAATAATTCCAAATTTCCGATAACCACTTTATTTGCATGTGGTGCAAGTTCTGCTGCAATTAACATGTAAGCCCAAGAAGGTATAATAGCATCTACAGAACAAGTAACTGCTACAAATGTTTTTTTGTATTTAGACCAATTATGGTTCTTTACCAAAACTCTAAAATCTCTCTCTCTCAAAATTAATTCTTGAAAAAGCCAATCTTTAATATCGAATAAAATTCTTTCTCCTTCAGGATATATTTCCTCTAAATCAAAGGTTACTAATTTACTATTGGCAACTCTATTTACAATTTCATCTTGCATGTTCTTAAAATTTTAGAGTGAGTTTTTGTTTTTTGAAGCTTTTATAGCATTCCAAGCTCTAACTTCGCTTCTTCGCTCATCATTTCTTGAGTCCAAGTAGGATCGAAAGTTATC
Source organism: Polaribacter sp. P097 (assembly GCF_036864555.1). NCBI lineage: Bacteria > Pseudomonadati > Bacteroidota > Flavobacteriia > Flavobacteriales > Flavobacteriaceae > Polaribacter > Polaribacter sp. P097. The sequence continues at coordinate 1,206,025 of NZ_JAZETJ010000001.1, forward strand.
TCAACCTCGCACTCATTTATTTCTTTTAATGATTTTACTTTGTCTTCTATTTCTACAGGTAAACTCTCTGCAACTGGGCAGTTAGGAGATGTAAGCGTCATTAAAATCTTAGCATTGTTTTCGTCAGAAACAAATACATCATAAATTAAACCTAACTCGTAAATATCAACAGGAATTTCTGGATCGTAAATAGTTTTTAAAACTCTAATAATTTTGTCTCCTATTTCTTCTAATTCTTTATCTGTCATTTTATATAATCTTAATTCTGCAATTTTGCTTGTTGTGCAATTGCGTACATTTTTATTTGCTTTAACATAGAAACTAAACCATTTGCTCTTGTAGGTGAAAGGTGTTCTTTTAAACCAATTTCATCTATAAAATGAGTTTCTGCTACTAAAATATCTTCTGGTTTTTGTCCAGAATAAACTCTTAAAAGTAGTGCTACAATTCCTTTTGTTAAAATAGCATCGCTATCTGCAGTAAATTTTACACTGTTATCATCTAACTCAGAATACAACCAAACTTTAGACTGGCAACCCTTAATTAGGTTTTCATCTAGTTTATATTTATCGTCAATAATTGGTAAAGATTTCCCTAATTCAATGATGTATTCATAACGTTCCATCCAATCATCAAACATCGAAAACTCATCAATAATTTCTTCTTGTATTTCTTTGATAGTCATTTTTAAAACTTATTTTTGCATCTTAATAATCTTGCATACACAAGTTGTGCAAAATTACTGATTATATTTAAGAAATGAGCAAATTATTAGCAGTTGGTACAGTAGCTTTTGATGCAATTGAAACTCCATTTGGTAAAACCGATAAAATTCTTGGTGGTTCAGGAACTTTTGTAGGTTTAGCAGCAAGTCAATTTGGTGTAAAAACTGGAGTTGTTTCTGTGGTTGGAGGAGATTTTCCTGATAATTATTTAGAAATGATGAATACCAAAGGTATTAATACAGATGGTATTGAAATAATTAAAGAAGGAAAAACGTTTTTCTGGAGTGGTAAGTATCATAATGATATGAATTCTAGAGATACCTTGGTTACAGAATTGAATGTTTTAGAAAATTTTCAGCCAGTTGTGCCAGGAAACTTTAAAGATTCAGGTATTGTAATGTTGGGTAATTTGCACCCATTAACGCAGGCCTCTGTTTTAGATCAAATGAACGAAAGACCAAAATTGGTAGTTTTAGATACTATGAATTTTTGGATGGATATTGCTTTGAATGATTTGCATGAAGTGCTGAAAAGAGTAGATGTAGTTACGATTAATGATGAAGAAGCTCGCCAACTTTCTGGTGAATATTCATTAGTAAATGCAGCTAAAAAGATTCATACAATGGGTCCTAAATATGTGGTGATTAAAAAAGGAGAACATGGAGCTTTATTATTTAATGAAGGTAAAATGTTTTTTGCACCAGCTTTGCCTTTAGCAGAGGTTTTTGATCCAACAGGAGCAGGAGATACATTTGCAGGAGGTTTTTGTGGTTATCTAGCAAAAACTGAAGACATTTCTTTTGAGAATATGAAAAACGCCATAATTTATGGTTCTAATTTGGCATCTTTCTGTGTAGAGAAGTTTGGTACAGAACGAATGCAGGAGCTTACGAAAGAAGAAGTAAAAAGTCGCTTGCAAGCCTTTAAAGAGTTAACGCAATTTGATATAGAATTATCATAAATGAAAATCCGCGCCTAAAAACGCGGATTTTTTTGTAGTAAAAACAACAAATACTAGAATAAATGAGTGACGCAATTAAACACGAATGTGGAATTGCCTTGGTTCGATTAAAGAAGCCATTACAATTTTATAAAGATAAATACGGTTCTGCTTTTTACGGAATTAATAAGATGTACTTGTTAATGGAAAAGCAACATAATCGTGGTCAAGATGGTGCTGGTTTTGCAAGTGTAAAATTTAATATAGAGCCAGGAACTAGATACATTAGTAGAGTACGTTCTAATAAAACACAACCTATTCAAGATATTTTTGCACAAATTAACGATAGAATAAATGGTGTTCTAGAAGTTAATCCAGACAAAAAAGACGATGTTGCTTGGCAAGAGGAACACATGCCATATGTAGGTAATTTATTTTTAGGTCATGTACGTTATGGAACGTTTGGTAAAAACTCTATAGAAAGTGTACATCCTTTTTTGCGTCAAAGCAATTGGAAACATAAAAACCTTATTGTTGCAGGTAATTTTAATATGACAAACTCTAACCAAATGTTAGATGAGTTAATTGAGTTAGGGCAACATCCAAAAGAGTTTACAGATACTGTAACTGTAATGGAAAAAATTGGGCATTTCTTAGAAGATGAAGTGGGTAAACTTTATCAAAAAGCCAAAAAGCAAGGGTTTAATAAAAAAGATGCATCACCATTTATAGAAGAAAATTTAAGCTTAAAGAAAGTTTTAAAACGTTCTTCTAAAAATTGGGATGGTGGTTATGCAATGGCTGGTTTAGTAGGTCATGGAGATGCTTTTGTATTAAGAGATCCAAATGGAATTAGACCAACCTTTTTTTATGAAGATGATGAAGTTGTTGTTGTGGCTTCAGAAAGACCAGTTATACAAACTGTATTTAATGTGTCTATAGATAAAGTGCAAGAGTTAGAAAGAGGTCATGCTTTAATAATAAAGAAAAGTGGTAAAGTTTCTATTAAAAAAGTAAATGAGCCTAGAGAAAAGAAATCGTGTTCTTTTGAGCGAATTTATTTTTCTAGAGGTAGTGATGCCAGCATTTACGAAGAGCGTAAAAACTTAGGAAAATATGTGTTTCCACAAGTTTTAAAATCTATAAATTCTGATGTTTCAAACTCGGTATTTTCTTATATACCAAACACTGCAGAAACATCATTTTATGGAATGACAGAGGCAGCAGAAGATTTATTAAATCAACAAAAAACGGCTAAAATATTAGCTGGTGGTACAAAATTATCTGCACAAAAGGTAACAGAAATTTTATCTGAAAGACCACGTTTTGAAAAAATTGCAATTAAAGATGCAAAATTAAGAACGTTTATTGCTGATGATAATTCTAGAGACGATTTAGTAGAACATGTTTACGATATAACTTATGGTGTTGTAAAACCTACAGATAACTTAGTAATTATAGATGATAGTATTGTTCGTGGAACAACTTTAAAGAAAAGTATCATTAAAATTTTAGACAGATTAAACCCTAAGAAAATTGTGGTGGTTTCTTCTGCTCCTCAAATTAGATATCCAGATTGTTATGGTATAGATATGGCTAGAATAGATGCATTTATTGCATTTAAAGCAGCAATAGCTTTATTAAAACAAACAGATCAATATCATATTGTAGACGAGGTTTATCAAAAAAGTAAAGCTCAGCAAAACAAAGAAGACGATGCTATTGTAAATTACGTTAAGGAAATTTACAGCCCATTTACTGCAGAAGAAATTTCAGCTAAAATTGCAGAGATGTTAAAAACTGAAGAAATTAAAGCAGAGGTTGAAGTAATTTATCAAACTGTAGAAGGTTTGCATAAAGCTTGTCCAGATAATTTAGGAGATTGGTATTTTACAGGCGATTATCCTACTCCTGGAGGTATGAGAGTAGTAAATCAAGCATTCATAAACTTCTATGAAGGTAATGATGAGAGAGCTTATTAAATAGCAATGTTTCAGCATAAAAAAAGCATCCATATTTTGGATGCTTTTTTTATATCATTTAGAATCTAATTACTTAGCTTCTGCATATCTTCTTTCAACTTCATTCCAGTTTATAACTTTAAAGAAAGCATCAATATAATCTGGTCTTCTGTTTTGGTAGTTTAAATAGTAAGCATGTTCCCAAACGTCTAATCCTAAGATTGGAGTTCCACCACAAGTAACACCTGGCATTAATGGGTTATCTTGGTTTGGTGTAGAACAAACTTCTACTTTACCACCTTTATGTACACATAACCAAGCCCAACCAGAACCAAACTGAGTTGCTGCTGCTTTAGAAAATGCATCCATAAATGCTTCTTTAGAGCCAAATTCTGCTTCAATAGCATCTTTTAACTCTCCAGATAAATAACCTCTACCTTCTGGATTCATTACTGTCCAAAACAAAGAGTGATTGTAAAATCCACCTCCATTATTTCTAACAGCGCTATTGCTCATATCTAAATTAGTTAAAATATCTTCGATAGATTTTCCTGCTAAGTCAGTACCTTCAATTGCGTTATTTAATTTTGTTGTATATCCATTGTGATGTTTTCCATGGTGTATCTCCATAGTTTTAGCATCAATATGTGGTTCTAGTGCATCATGTGCGTATCCTAATTCTGGTAATTCAAAAGCCATAATTTTATTTTTAAAAGTTTATTTTAATTAGTGAGTAACAAATTTAACATTTAAAAGAACCAATACCAAGTCTTTAATAATTTGTTAACTTATAGCAATATAGATTGTAGTTATTCGCCATATTTCTGCATAAACTCCTCAAGTTCAGCCACCATATTTTTACTACCACAAACAAATGGCACTCTTTGGTGTAATTCTGTAGGTTCTACATCTAAAGTTCTTGTGTACCCATCAGAAGCATAACCATTAGCCTGTTCAGCTAAAAAAGCCATTGGGTTGCACTCGTAAAGTAAACGTAGTTTTCCATTCGGATTTCTAGACCCTTTAGGGTACATATAAATACCACCTTTAATCATATTTCTATGAAAATCAGAAACTAAAGAACCAATATATCTGCTTGTGTAAGGTCTATCACCTTCCTCTTCTTGACAGTGTTTAATGTATTTTTTAACTCCCAAAGGAAAATCCATATAATTCCCTTCATTCACTGAATATATACTACCATCTTCAGGAAACTCCATGTTTGGGTGAGATAAGTAAAATGAACCAATTGCAGGGTTTAGTGTAAAACCATTAACACCATCACCAGTTGTATAAACCAACATTGTAGATGTACCATAAACTACATAACCTGCAGCCACTTGCTCACTACCTTTTTGTAAAAAATCTTCTATTTGCACAGGGGTTCCTGTAGGTGTAACTCTTCTGTAAATAGAAAAAATAGTACCTACAGAAACGTTTACATCTATGTTAGATGAACCGTCTAAAGGATCTATTAATACTACATATTTATTTTGATGATTTTCATCAATACTATTGATAGATATAAAACTATCTTCCTCTTCACTAGCAATTCCACAAACAATATTTCTTCTTGTTAAGGTTTGTATGAATTTATCATTTGCATAAACATCTAATTTTTGCTGATCTTCACCCTGTATATTAGTGTCTCCAAAAGCACCAATAATATCTACTAAACCTGCTTTGTTAACTTCATGATTTACCACTTTTGCAGCCAATCTAATAGAATTTAAAAGGCTACTTAATTCACCTGAACTGTATTTAAAGGCGTGCTGATTTTCAATAATGAATTCACCAAGAGTTTGTTTTTTTACTGTCATAAAAGCGTTAAAGGTTGATTTTTAACAAATATCTGAACTTTTTTGAGTTACTACAACGTTTTAGATTTTTATTTTTTTGAATCATAATGATTTAAGAATTATATAAAAAATTATACAGATTGTAGCTAATTGTCAAAATTTTACAAATATTTTTGACGATTATAAAATGATTTATCTTTGCCAAAATTTTGAAAATATGAGTTTTACCATTCGAAGAGGTCTAAAAGAAGATATGCAATCTGTACATAATTTAATTATGGAACTGGCTATTTTTGAAAAAGAACCAGATGCTGTAGAAATTACTGTAGACGATTTAATCAAAGACGGATTTTCTGAAAAACCAAGATTTAAAATTTTTGTAGCAGAAGAAAACGAAACCATTATTGGTATTGCTCTTTTTTATGAAAGATATTCTACTTGGAAAGGTAAAACCATTCACTTAGAAGATTTAATCGTTACCAAAAAACGCCAAAAAATAGGAGCAGGTAAAGCATTGTACACAGCTGTGCTAAACTATGCTTATGAAAATGATTTCAATAGAGTTGCTTGGGAGGTTATAGATTGGAATACAAATGCCATTGAATTTTATAAAAGCACTGGTGCTACTTATTTAAATGATTGGTCTGTGGTTCAAATGAACAAAGGAAATTTGGCAAAATTTATAGAAAATAACTAGATAGATGAAGATTTTTAAATTTGGTGGTGCCTCTGTTAAAGACGCAGAAAGTGTAAAAAATGTTGTTTCAATCATTAAAAATGAAGGAGCCAAAGATACTCTAGTAGTAATTTCTGCTATGGGTAAAATGACAAACGCTTTTGAAGATGTTATAGATTCATATTATCATAAAAAAGAAGATTTACCAAGTAAACTGAACTATATAGAAGAGTTTCATAAAAATATCATGAGCTCTTTATTCGATAAAACAGATGAGGTTTACAAAGAAGTAGATGTTTTATTTGGAGAGTTAGGTTGGTTTTTGGCCAGAAATACTTCACAAAGGTTTAACTACGTTTACGATCAAATTATTTGTTTTGGTGAGTTATTATCAACAAGAATTGTAAGTGGTTATTTAGCAAAAATAGGCCAAGAGAATATTTGGTTTGATGTAAGAAATTATATTAAAACAGACAGTAATTATAGAGATGCAAAAGTAGATTGGGAGTTAACAGAAGAGCTTATCAATAAGAAAGTAGATGCTTCTAAAATTAACATCACTCAAGGATTTATTGCAGCTAATGATACAGAAAATACTACCACTTTAGGTAGAGAAGGTTCTGATTATACTGCAGGTATTTTTGCCTACTGCTTAAACGCAGAAAGTGTAACTATTTGGAAAGATGTGCCAGGAGTTCTAAATGCAGATCCAAGAGTGTTTTCTGACACCACTTTATTAGCTCAAATTTCATACGAAGAAGCTATAGAGATGGCTTTCTATGGCGCCTCTGTAATACACCCAAAAACGTTACAACCTATAGAAAAGAAAGAAATTCCTTTGTTGGTACGTTCTTTTGTTAACCCAAAAGAAAAAGGTACAACAGTTTCTAAAGGTACCATGTTAGAACCATATATACCTTGCTATATTGTAAAGAAAAATCAAATTTTAGTTTCAATATCGGCCTTAGATTTTTCATTTATGGTTGAAAATAATATTAGTTTTATCTTTCAAAAGCTACATGATTATCAGCTAAAAGTTAACCTGATTCAAAACTCTGCCATTAGCTTTTCTGTTTGTATAGATAACAAGTTTAATAAGTTTGATGAATTTCATAAAGAATTAGAGCATCAGTTTAAAATAGATGTTCAGAAAAATGTAGACTTATATACCATTCGTCACTTTGATGATAATGCAATAGAATTGATTGAAAACAAAGGAGAATCTTTATTAACTCAAGTAAACAAAGAAACTTCGCAAATTGTGATAAAACCCAATTAAATAAAATTTCGATTTCGTTTTTTTTACTATGTTTGTTCTCTAGTATTAACTTCGAATTATGCCATTAGTAACATCTAAAGAAATTGCACAAGTAATTGGTTTACAGAAATTTGGTGTTTTAGGAACTTTTGTTGGATGGCTACTTATTAGAGTTTTACGAATCTCTGCAATCAATAAAATTTACAAAAAGAATAAAGATAAAACTGATTTAGCTTTTTTAAATGGTGTTTTAGATGATTGTAATATTGAATTCCAAATTCCTGAAGAAGATTTAAAAAGAATTCCCAAAGAAGGTCCGTTTATTACAGTATCTAACCATCCTTTAGGAGGTATAGATGGTGTTTTATTATTAAAATTATTAATAGAAAAAAGGGCCGATTATAAAATTATAGCAAACTTTTTATTGCATAGAATAGAGCCTTTAAAGCCCTATATAATGCCTGTGAATCCTTTTGAAACCAGAAAGGACGCTAAATCTAGTGTTGCAGGTATAAAAAGTGCATTACAGCATTTAAAAGAAGGTAAACCTTTAGGGATCTTTCCTGCTGGTGAAGTTTCTACCTATAAAGATGGTAAATTAAAGGTAGATAAGCCTTGGGAGGAAGGAGCTGTACGTTTAATTAAAAAGGCACAAGTACCTGTTATTCCTATTTATTTTCATGCAAAAAATAGTGGATTATTCTATTTTTTATCTAAAATTTCTGACACGTTAAGAACCGCAAAATTACCATCAGAAGTTATTTCGCAAGATGGGAAAGTAATAAAAGTTAGAATAGGAAAACCAATTTCTGTAGCCGATCAAAAAGAATACAAAGACATACCTTCTTTCTATGAATTTATTAGAAAGAAAACTTATATGTTGGCTAATCCTTTTGAGAAAGCAAACAAGCTAATTTCTACAGAGTCTATTAAAATTAAAAAGCCAGCTAAAAAAATTGCTGCACAAAGAAATAAAGATTCTTTTCTTAAAGAAATTAATAATTTAAGAGACAAAGACTGCCGACTTTTAGAAAGTAAGAATTATGAGGTTTTCTTTGCCAATGCAAAAGACATACCTAACGTTTTACATGAAATAGGCAGGTTAAGAGAAATTACGTTTAGAAATGTAGGTGAAGGAACTAACAAGGCTCTAGACTTAGATAAATACGATAAGTATTATTATCATCTAATTCTTTGGGATAATCAGGCTCAATGTTTAGCAGGAGCCTACAGAATGGGTCTTGGTAAAGAAATTTATAAAAGATTTGGCATTAATGGTTTTTACATTCAAACGCTGTTTAGAATTGAGCCAGAATTGCATCAAATGATGGAGAATACCATAGAAATGGGTAGGGCTTTTATTATTGATGAATATCAGCAAAAACCAATGCCTTTGTTTCTGTTATGGAAAGGTATTGTGCATGTAACTTTACGTTATCCTGAATATAAATATTTAATGGGTGGCGTTTCTATTAGCAATCAATTTTCAGATTTTTCAAAGTCGTTAATGATTGAGTTCATGAAGTCTCATTATTATGATCCTTATATTGCTCAGTACATTTATCCAAAGAAAGAATACAAGGTTAAATTAAAAGGCGATGATAAAGATTTTGTGTTTGATGCTACAAAAGCAGACATGCAAAAGTTTGATAAGATTATTGATGAAATTGAACCTGGAGCTTTAAGAATTCCTGTTCTAATTAAGAAATACGTGAAACAGAATGCAAGATTGGTTGCGTTTAATGTAGATCCTAAATTTAACAATGCTGTAGATGGTTTAATGTATATTAAGGTTGCAGATATACCAGAAAGTACAGTAAAACCGGTAATGGAAGAATTCCAAGCAGAGTTAGAAAGGAAAGCTGCAGAAATACTTAAAAAATAAAAAACCCAAGCTTAGCTTGGGTTTTTTTATAACAAGTTAAATTAGCTTATTTATTTTGCTTAGCAAGTAAATCTCTAATTTGCTCTAATAATTCTTCTTGACTTGGTCCTTTTGGAGCTTCTGGTTTTGGCTCTTCTTTTTTCTTTGTTGCATTAATACCTTTTACAATCATAAACATTACAAAAGCTACAATGATAAAGTCGATGACATTGGTTAAGAAATCTCCATATAAAACAGCAACTTGACCAACAGTTTCACCTGCATCATTTAAAGTACCTTCTTTCACTACCCATTTTAACTTTTTAAAATCGGCTTCGAAAATTAAACCAATTAAAGGTGAAACAATACCTCCTGTAAACGATGTTACTACTTGTTTAAAAGCAGCACCCATAACAAAACCTACTGCAATATCTACAAGGTTACCCTTCATTGCAAAGTCTTTAAACTCTTTTAACATTCCCATTTATTGTATAATTTTAAGTTGATGAAATGCTAAAGTAATAAAATTTTATGATTTTAACATTTTCTTAACACGTGGAGAAATCGAAGTTAAGGTTTCATAAACGATAGTTTCAGAGGCATCTGCTATATGTTTAAGCATGTCTTGACTGTTAAAGATGATAACTTCATCACCTTCATTACAATCAATTTTGGTTACATCAACCATAATCATATCCATACAAACATTACCAATAATTTTTGCTTTCTGATTGTTGATTAAAACATAACCTGCTTCATTTCCTAATTTTCGAGATAAACCATCTGCATGCCCCACAGGAATTGTGGCAGATTTACTAGGTTTTTTAGCAACAAATGCTCTATTATAACCCACAGTTTCACCTGGTTCAATAAGGTGAATTTGCGAAATTATAGATTTTAAATTGTGCGTATTTTTAAGTTGCTTGGTTTCTTCATCATCATTACCAAAACCATACAAACCAATACCAACTCTAACCATATCAAATTGCGCTTTGGCATAGTTTACAACACCAGAAGTGTTTAAAATATGCAACATAGGTTCATAGCTTAAATGTTTATAAAACTGTTGTGCTATGTATGCAAAACTATTTAGTTGATTGTTGGTGAAATCTTTTTCCTCTAAATCTTCACTAGCTGCTAAATGAGAAAAAAGTGATTGTACTTTTATGTGATTGGTTTCTTTTAATTCTGAGATAATTTTAGGAATATCTGTATGCCAAAATCCAAGCCTATTTAAGCCTGTATTGAATTTTATATGTACAGGATAATTCATTAAAGGAATTGTGTCTGCCAATTCTAAAAAGGCGTGAAATATTTTAAAATTGTATAAATTAGGTTCTAATCTGTAATCAATAATGTCTTGTAAAGTAGCTATTTGAGGATGTAAAACTAAAATTGGTGTTTTAATATTCGCTTCTCTTAGGGCAATACCTTCATGAGCGTAAGCTACCGCAAAATAATCTACTTTATCTTTTAAAAAATCAGCAACTAAAACTCCATCACTACCATAACCAAAGGCTTTAACCACTGCTAAAATCTTAGTGTTTTCGTTTAATTTATTTTTAAAATAATTTAAATTATGGACTAATGCTTTGCTATCAATCTCTAAAACGCTTACGTGATTATTCATTCTTGCGTTGAATTTAAATCAGTTTTAGAAGTATCGATATCTAAATTATTGCTAGCTTCTACAGAGGTAAGTTGTTCTTTTTCTTTAACAGCTTTGTAATAAGCAGCTCTGCTTAATGGTTCATATTCTTGGGTTTCGCCAAGCATAACCAAGTTGTCATTTTGTGCTTTTCTAAAACTATAATGAGCTAAATTACCTGTATGTGTGCATACTGCATGCACTTTAGTAACATACTCTGCAGTTGCCATTAGTGCTGGCATTGGGCCAAAAGGTTTACCTTTAAAATCCATATCTAAACCAGCAACTATTACACGAACTCCTCTATTGGCTAAATCATTACAAACAGCAACAATTTCATCATCAAAAAACTGAGCTTCATCAATACCAACAACATCTACATCATTGGCTAACAAACGAATATTTGAAGAAACTGGTACAGGCGTAGAACGAATTCTAGAATCGTTATGAGAAACCACTTCTTCCTCATCATACCTTGTATCAACAGCAGGTTTAAAAATTTCTACACGCTGTTTTGCAAATTGAGCACGTTTTAAACGCCTAATTAACTCTTCTGTTTTACCAGAAAACATAGAGCCACAAATTACCTCAATCCAACCAAATTGTTCTGTATGATTTACAGTATTTTCAAGAAACATTTTGTAATTTTAAGCGTTATAATTTTATACTTTTGTGTAATCCTCAACGTTTACAAATTTATAAATATTTAGTAGTTTAATTTAATTATAAGACACAACTTATGCACAAAAAATTAGAGAGCGAATTAATTAGTTTAGCTCATAGCATCTTAAAGATGAAGAATAAGGATGATGTGTTTGCATTAAAAGAGAAATCTAGAGAAATCTACGAAAAGTTATCTATGCTGGCTTTTGTAGATGAATATTTAGCTACAACTCCAAATACTGCTGAAAATAAAGAGGTTTTGGTTGATAAAGTTGAAAAAGCGTTTGAACAAAAAGAGGAACCAATTGTAAGTGAAGATGAAGTTAAAGAAGAAAAAGTACTTGAAGAAAAAGTAGTTTTTAATTTAATTGATGAACCAGAAGTTGAAGAACCAAAAGCAACAGAACCAAAGCCAGAAAAGAAAACAACTCAGCAAAAAATAGAACAACCTTTTGATGAATTAGAAGAGATTATGTTTTCTAAACCAAATGAGGTTGCAGAACCAGAAGCAGAAAAAGAGGTAATAAAAGTAGAAGAGCGCAAAACAATGTCTTTAGAAGAAGAATTGCACGATATTATTTCTGTAGATGTCATGGCTGATTTGTTTGAAAACGCGCAACCAAAATCGTTAAATGACAAATTAAATACGAATATTCAAATTGGTTTAAATGATAGAATTGCATTTGTAAAACATCTCTTTAATAACCAACAAGAAGATTATAACAGAGTGGTATCTCAATTAAATACTTTTAAAACTGAAAAAGATGCCAAAAACTTTATCAACACAATGGTTAAGCCAGATTATAATTGGGCAGAACAAGAAGAACTAGAAAGTAGGTTCTTAGAAATAGTGGCACGAAAGTTTGCCTAAAAAGTACATCAAAAAATAGTTTAAATTCTGAAGCCGATTTTAATTCATACGCATTTTCATAAGCGAAAAACAGGTGTTACTAGAAGTATAGAAAACGTACTTCCTTTCTTTGCTGATCAATTTGAAACTTATGTGTATGGTTCTAATATTAATGGGAATCATATCACTACCAAAAAACTTAAATCAGTATTATTTTCTAACGAAAAAGTCATTGTGCATTGTCATAGAAACAATGAAATTATGCGAATGTTATTTTATCGTTTTTTGGGCGCTAAATTTACACTTGTAGCAACTAGACATGCAGAGGCTAAACCTTCTGGATTAACCTTGTTTTTATTAAAAAAAGCAGATAAAGTAGTTACTCTTATTACTTCTATGAGTAAAAACTTAGGGATAGAAAACACGAAGATTGGTCATGGAGTTCAAGTAGATAAATTTGTACCAGAATCAACTAAGAGGTTGTTGAATATATCTCAAGAAAATATCATTTTAAATGCGGGTAGAGTTCGTAAAGAAAAAGGGCAATTGGTGTTATTAGAGGCTGTAAAAAACTTAAAAAAACACCCAACTTGGGCTTTGGTAATTGTTGGTAAAGTAGACAAACCTGAATTTCTAAACGACCTAAAATCAATTGCTAAAAAACATCAGATAGAAAGTCAAGTTTATTTTATAAATGAAACTAGAGATATTGTTTCTTATTATCAAGCCGCAAAAATTGTAGTTGCACCTAGTTTTTCTGAAGGATTTTCTTTAGTAACTGCAGAAGCTATGAGTTGTGAAAACACAGTAATAGCTACCCAAAATGTAGGTGTACATTCTGAGTTAATAAACCATGGTAAAAATGGATACTTATTTGAAGCAGGCAATGAAAATCAACTAAAAGATATTTTATTTAAATTAATAGAGCAAAAAATTCCTTATTTAGGTAAAGAAGCTAGAAAAGAAATTATTAATAATTGGAGTGCCAAAAAAGAGGCCAAAAGTTTAACTGAATTCTATTTAAAAAATTAATCAAATGAAAAAAATCTTAGCAATCTTATATTTAACAGTATTGTCATCATCTATGTTAAATGCTCAAAAAATTGAAATGGAAAAAGTTTTTGGAGGTTACCAATTTAAACAAGAAGGAAAAACTTTGCTTTTAAAAGATATGCAAGTAATCATGAAGGAGAACAAAGAAGCATTTGAGTTGGTTCAATCTGCTAAGTCCAATCAAACTTGGGCATTGATCTTAGGAACTGCAGGTGGTGCTTTAGTTGGTTTCCCTATTGGAACTGCCATTGGTGGTGGAGATCCAGAATGGGCTTTAGCAGGTGCAGGTGCTGCTTTAATTGTGGCTACTATTCCTATTGTAAAAGGTTTTAATAGAAAAACCAAAAAAGCAGTAGAGTTATATAATGATGGTATTTCGTCTACCAGTTATCAATTTCAACCCAGCTTTAATTTAAAAATTAATGGTGCAAACGTTGGCATCTCAATGAACTTCTAATGAAAAAGATACTTACCCTTCTTGCATTTTTTATGGTGTTTACAGCTTGTAAATCCACAAAAAATGTTGCAAATTATATAGAAACCGATACTAGTACATCACCTAATTATAATTTAGAAAAAAATTGGGCAGTGTTACCCAACAAATACACCAAAGACTTTGCTGAGTTTGCATCTAAAGCACAAGATACTTTACAAGCAGATGTATTTTATGTATACCCAACTCTAAATTCAGAAAAAGATGATTTAAGATGGAATGTACCTTTAGATGATGAAAAACAACAAAATAAAGTCTTAAATAGAGCTGTGCTTTTTCAGGCATCTGCCTTTGCAACTGCAGGTAAGGTATATGTTCCATTTTACAGACAAGCGCATTTACGTTCGTATTCTAATTTAGAAAATGGAGGAGAAAAAGCATTATTATTGGCGTATTCAGATGTAAAAAAAGCTTTTAAATTGTATTTAAAAAAATACAATAATGGCAGACCAATTATCATAGCAAGTCATAGTCAAGGTTCTACACATACCAAGCTTTTGTTAAAAGATTTTTTCGATGAAAAACCTTTACAAAAAAAGTTAATTGCGGCTTATGTTATTGGTACTATCGTAAAACCAAATCAGTTTAAATCAATTAAAGTGATGACAAAACCGAATGAAACTGGTGGTTTTGTAGGTTGGAATACTTTTAAAAAAGGCTATTATTCCAAAAAGGGAAAAGATTATTTTAGAGGTAGTGTAACTTCAAATCCTATAACTTGGAATTTAGATAAAACCACAACTTTAGAGCAGCACAAAGGTTTTTTTTATTCTAACAAAAAATTATACGAGAATGCTTTAGAAATTGAAATAACAGATGGTTTAGTTTGGACAACCACACCCAAATTTCCTGGTAGGCTTTTTATGTCTTTTATGAAAAATTATCATGTAGGAGATATCAATCTTTTTTGGAAAGACATTCAGCAAAATGCGGTTTTAAGAACAAATGCATATTTAAAAAATAATACCAAAATGTAACAAAATTTTTACTTGATCGTCTGAAAGGAAAACCAAGTAACATGAAAAAATTAATCACATTCGTATTTGCACTTTTTGTTTTAACTGCATCAGCACAAACATCAACCTTTAAAAAGTTTTATAAAAATCATAAAGAATATTCTCAATTTTCATTAAATGTATCTGCATCTATGGTAGGTTCTTTTTTTAATGATGAAGATTCAGAAGAGGTTACAGATTTACTTAAAAAATCGGGTAATTTTAAATTAATGGTTTTTGATAACGAAAACCAAGAAGTATCTAAAGACTTTAAAAAGTACATTAGAAGAAATAATTTAAAGACAATGGTTCGTGTAAAAGGCGATGATAGTAGAGCTGAATTTTACACGTTAGAAAAAAACAACTTAATAAAAGAAATAATTTTTAAAGCAAATAGTGACGATGATAGTTTAGTGCTTTTAGGTTTAAAAACCAGCATGACAAAAGAAGAACTAGCAAAATTGCTATCTAACTCAGATAAAATTTAAAACAAAAAAGAGAAAGTGTTAATTCACTTTCTCTTTTACTTTTTCTACTTCTTTCTTACTATTTCCAATAAAAATTTCATCATCAATAATAAAAACAGGTCGTTTTAAAAAAGTATATTCTTCTAAAAGATATTTTTTATAATCGGTTTCAGATAAAGACTTATCTTTTAAACCTAAAGACTTGTATAACCTTGCACGTTTGTTAAACAGAGCTTCATAACTATTAGAAAGTGCATACATTTCTTGTAGCTGAGTTTCATTAACTGGATTGGCTTTTATTTCTTGATGTTCAAATCCATCTAAATTCACCTCTTTTAAGATACGTTTACAAGTATCACAAGTTTTCAAAAAATAAACTTTCTTCATTTTATATCAATTATATTTACAGTATCAAAATTAAGTATAAAAATGAAAATTCAATTTGATATTTTACGAAAATCTAGAGATTTAATTTTAAAAGAAATAGATGGTTTATCTTTAGAAGAACTGCATAAAATTCCAGAAGGTTTTAAAAACAATATTGCTTGGAATGTAGCACATGTAGTAGTGACTCAACAATTATTACACTATGGTTTATCAGGCTTAAATTTATTATGTCCAGACGATTTGGTAGAAGCACACAGAAAAGGTACAGTGCCTACAAAAACTTTTACAGAAGAAGAATTTAATGAAGTAAAAGAACTACTTATGGGTTTGCCAGATACTTTAGAGGAAGATTTTGAAGCTGGTATTTTCGAAAATTACAAAGAATACCCAACCAGTACAGGTTTTGTACTTTCTTCTATAGAAAACGCAATTCCGTTTAACAATTTTCACGAAGGTATTCATTATGGTATCATTAGATCTATAAAAAAGTTTTTATAGCTTTAGAAGCTATTTCCAGCTTTCACTACTCGCTTTTTTAAGTTGCTGATTTTTATCAGCAACTTAAAAAGAGCTCAAACAAAACGTTCAATCTGGGCTAAGCGTTTCTATTAATTTCTAGCTTTCAATAATTTTAAGTCTATTCAAAACATGAAATTCAATACCAAAACAATTCACGGAGGTCAAATGCATGAAGAAACAACAGGTTCAGTAATGCCACCTGTTTTTTTAACATCTACCTTTGCACAATCTAGCCCTGGTGAACATAAAGGTTATGCCTATGCAAGAGGAACAAACCCAACCAGAACCGCTTTAGAAGCTAGTTTTGCAGCTCTAGAAAATGGTACACATGCCTTTGCATTTGCGTCTGGAATGGCTGCTATAGATGCAGTTTTACGCTTATTAAAACCTGGTGATGAGGTTATTGCAGGAGATGATTTATATGGTGGTACGTATAGAATGTTTACCCAACTTTTTCAGAAATATGGGTTGGAGTTTACTTATGTAGATATGAACTCTATTGAGAATGTTACCAATGCAATTACTGCTAATACAAAGTTGATTTGGATAGAAACACCAACAAACCCTTTAATGAAAATTGCAGATATAGAAGCAATATCAGCAAAAATAAAAGATGAAAATTCAGAAATTTTAGTAGCTGTAGACAACACCTTTGCTACACCTTATTTGCAAAAACCTTTAGATTTAGGTGCAGATATTGTAATGCATTCTGCTACAAAATATTTAGGTGGCCATTCAGATTTGGTAATGGGCGCTTTAATGGTTAACAACGAAAAACTGGCTAAAGATATTCATTTTATTCAATTTGCAGCAGGTGCAATTGCTGGGCCAATGGACTCTTTTTTAGCGTTAAGAGGCGTAAAAACATTGCATGTAAGAATGCAAAGACATTGTGAAAATGGGTTGAAGGTGGCTAAATTTTTAGATGCACATTCAAAAGTAGACAAGGTCTATTATCCAGGTTTAGAAACCCATGAAAGTTATGCAATTGCTAAGAAGCAAATGAACGATTTTGGAGGAATGGTTTCTTTTAAGTTAAAAGATGAATCTAAAAAAGAGACGTTTGCATTTTTAGAAAGCACCAAGTTATTTACGTTGGCAGAATCTTTAGGAGGTGTAGAAAGTTTGGTAAATCATCCTGTAACCATGTCTCATGGTTCTATACCAGAGAAAGAACGTTTAAAAATAGGTATTACAGATTCCTTAATTCGCTTAAGTGTTGGTATAGAAGATATTGAAGATTTGCTTAATGATTTAGAGCAGGCATTAAATGCTTAATTTCTGTAAAGTTTAAGATGTTGTATTAAAATTTGGTTTAAAACTTTTTTTCTCTTTTGAGATAAAGCTTTTTTTTATCTGAAAATAGATGATTGAACCTAAAATAGGTGCAACTAGAATGAAAAAGAAAAATAGCATTTTATTTTTCTGATTTTTAAAGTTGCATCTGCTCACATCGAAAATTGCCCAAAACCATAATACTACTGCCAATAGCACTAAAATTAGTAAAGGTAAAGACCAAGTTAACATAATTCTTTTTTAGTTTATTATAAATATTTCTTCTACAAAGTAATTGGCTCTAAGCGTATAATTATTTATTGCTTCGTTGTAAATAATTTTTTCAGGAAGCTGTTTCTTTAAATAATTACCTGTATCCCATTTATTATTACCATTTTCGTCTATAATAGCTCTTACAGTGTATCTAATAGGTTCTAATAAATCAAAAACTAATTTAGAAGACGAGTTAATGAAGCGTCTTTCTATAATTTTATCTTGATCTTTACCAGCCAGTAATTCAATAATTAAGTTTTTAGAATTTATATTATTTACGTTTAAAGTAATTCTACCATAATCTTCTAATTCATTGGTGTTAAAATAATAGGTTAAACTATCATTAGAAACCTCATAAATATCTGTAAATGCTTTTGGTAGCACTTTAAATTTGTATTTATCTTCTGGTTTTTTATCAAAAATAAAAGCAATTTTATTTTCTTTTTGGGATGAAATTATATCATATTTAACAGCCAATGTATCTTTATCAAATAAGTTGATTTTAGTGCTATCTATATTTATAATAGGTGTATTACTACTTATGAAAAAAGTATCTCTTAAATTTAAAATATTTCTTGTAGAGGCTTCAAGTACTAAAGAATCTATATTCTTTTTACGCAATCTTACTGTAATTGTATCTAAAATATTTTTGTTAGCTACAACAAAATTTAATGAATCTGCCTCAATAGGTGTAAACCAATAATTTAAAGTATCTTTTTGTGTATCAAATTTGGCAATACTTTTAAAATCTTCAGGAACATTAGAAAGCAAATTTATTTTCATGTCTTTAGCATTGCCTGAAAAGCCAAATTCAATTTTACCTTTTGTAGTTTCTTTACCTCTTGCAAATTCGTAAGGTTGTTCTTCGTTAAATAATACAATAGAATTCGGAATAATACTATCTCTTGGCAATTGAATGGTATCTTTATAAAAACCAATTTTATCTGTTTTAGGATTAAAAACATAATCGTTTAATGGCTCTTTTAAAGCCAATAGTAAATAGTTGCCTTTTCTTAAATTAGTAAAAGTATAGTTGGTAGTATCTAAAGTACTAGTTACGTAATCTGGCTTTCTTTTATAAATGATTGAATCGTTAAAAGTACTATCAATTCTATACATTAACACGTTTACACTTCTTGGTGTTTCAAGTAATTCAGCATCTTTAATAGTACCAAAAGTGGTTAAAGAATCTATATAAGTGCCTGTAGAAAAAACATATTTAAAGTTTTCTAGTTTATTCCCCTCATTATTATCTTGTACAGCATTTCCAAAATTAAAAATATAGGTGGTGTTTGCTTTTAGTGTATCTATTATTTCAATTTTAATAAATTCACTTGGAGTACCTTGAGGTGTAATTAAAGGCGGATTTTTCATTGGAGGAGAAACTACCAACTGTTTATTTAAATCCTTTAAAGTAACATACTCATCAAAATTTATTTTAATCTCCTTTTCGTCAAAATTAATACTTTCATAAGGAGGATTTGCAGTAACAAACAAAGGTGCTTCTTCATCTTTAGGACCTCCATCTGGTCTTCCAGTTCTTGCACAATTGGTAATCAAAAATAGAAATGATACTAAAAAAAGTAGCTTGTAACCTGTTTTCACAAAAATAAATTTAAGACAAAATAACGATTAATTTTTGAATAAAAAATCATAAAATTTATTCAGTAAATGCCATTGTTAAAATACTGATAGTTGCATTTTCAGCATTTTGAAATTCATTTGCACAAGCTTCTAGAGTTGCGCCTGTGGTAATTACATCATCAATAAGTAAAATATGTTTATTGTTAAAAAAAGAAGAATCCTCCAATTGAAACTTAGTGTCATTATTATTAAAGCGTTCAAAACGTGCTTTTAAAGTTTGCGTTTTTGTGGCAGAAATTCGTTTTAATTTGCCTTCAATTAAAGGTTTATTTAAATGATGACTTAATTGTTCTCCAAATTTGGTAACCTGATTGTAACCTCTTTCTTTAAATTTCTTAGGATGTAAAGGTACAGGTACAATGTAATCTACAGATTCAAACTCTTTATTTTCGCTGAGTAATTCACCTAACCAATTGCCAAAGAATACCCCAATTTCTTCATTGTTTCTATACTTTAATTCTTGTATTAACCTTCTTGTACTGCCTTTTTTCCTGTAGAAAAGTAGGGCATAACCTTTATGTATTAAAGTGCGTCCGTAAAAAGTTTTAGTAACCTTGTTTTCTCTAAAATTGGTAAAGTTAGTCAATGGTAAATCATGTCTGCAAAGTGTGCAAATTGTAGTTTCATTATCAACTAGTTTCAATTCACAAACTGCGCATAACTTTGGGTAAAGGAGATACAATAGATCTTTTAATATTTTCATAGCATAAAAGAAATCTACCTAAAGATACATAAAATGATTTTTACCACTTTTTAAATCACAGTTTTATTGATAAATTTCAGTAAACGTTTATCTTTGCGCTCATTATGGCAAAACAAGAAGATCAGTTTAAAAAAGTTTTATCGCACGCAAAAGAGTATGGTTATGTATTTCAGTCTTCTGAAATTTATGATGGTTTAAGTGCGGTTTACGATTATGCTCAAAATGGAGTTGAGCTAAAGAAAAATATTAGAGATTATTGGTGGAAAGCAATGGTGCAAATGCACGAAAACATTGTAGGTATAGATGCAGCAATTTTAATGCACCCAACTACTTGGAAAGCTTCTGGCCATGTAGACGCTTTTAATGATCCTTTAATTGATAATAAAGATTCAAAAAAACGTTACAGAGCTGATGTTTTGGTAGAAGATTTTAGAGAAAAAATAAATCAGAAAATAGAAAAAGACATTGCTAAAGCAAAAAAACGTTTTGGTGATGCTTTTAATGAAGAAGAGTTTAGAGCTACTAATCAAAATGTAATTCGAAGACAAAAACAAATCGATGAAATTTCTGCTGAATTAACTAGGGTTCAAGAAGAAAGTGATTTGGTTGGTTTTAAACAGCTAATTGTAGATTTAGGTATAGGTTGCCCAGCTTCTGGTTCTAAAAATTGGACAGAAGTAAAGCAGTTTAACTTAATGTTTGGTACACAAATAGGTGCATCAGCAGAAAATTCTACTCAAGTTTATTTAAGACCAGAAACTGCCCAAGGTATTTTTGTAAACTTTTTAAACGTTCAGAAAACAGGACGTATGAAAATCCCTTTTGGTATTGCACAAACAGGTAAAGCTTTTAGAAATGAAATTGTAGCAAGACAATTCATTTTTAGAATGCGTGAGTTTGAACAAATGGAAATGCAATTCTTTGTAAAACCAGGTACCCAAAAAGAATGGTATAATTCGTGGAAAGAAACACGTTTAAAATGGCATTTAAGTTTAGGAATGGGAGAAGAGAACTATCGTTTTCATGACCATGACAAATTAGCGCATTATGCAGATGCTGCAGCAGATATTGAGTTTAATTTTCCTTTCGGATTTAAAGAATTAGAAGGAATACACTCAAGAACTGATTTTGATTTAAAAGCACACGAAGAATTTTCTGGTAAAAAATTACAGTATTTTGATCATGAAGAAAATAAAAGTTATGTGCCTTATGTAGTAGAAACATCTATTGGTTTAGATAGAATGTTTTTAGCTGTTTTTTCTAAATCGTTACAAGAAGAAGAATTAGAAAATGGTACAACAAGAACCGTTTTAAAATTACCTGCAGTTTTAGCACCATTTAAAGCAGCAGTTTTTCCATTAGTTAAAAAAGATGGTTTACCAGAAGTCGCCAAGCAAATTGTAGAAGATTTAAAATGGGATTTTAATGTATTTTACGATGAAAAAGATGCAGTTGGTAAACGTTATAGAAGGCAAGATGCAGCAGGTACTCCATTTTGTATTACAGTAGATCATGATTCTTTAGAAGATGATTCAGTAACTATTAGACACAGAGATTCTATGGATCAGAAGCGTGTTAAAATTTCTGATTTAAGAGCCATTATTAAAGCTGAAGTTGATGTAAAAACTTGGCTTAAGAAAATGGAAGCTTAAGAATTACTTAGCATAAAAAAATCCTCATCAAGTTATTTCATGAGGATTTTTTTTGTTTAAAAATATCATTTTTTAGAATCTGTAACCTAAAGATATTCCAATTCTTGGAAATCCTTCATAACTAGAATCTTTTATCAGATTTCTACCAACACCTAAAAGCAATTCCGTAGAAAAACCTTTTTTAGAAACAAATTTACCTCCAACAGAAACGCCTAAAGCAAAACCTGTTTCGAAATCTTCATTGTTACCAAATATGTAACGATCTGTAGCAGAGAAAAGAGCACCAAAACCTTCTACAAAAAAACCTCTAGCATATTTACCCGAAAAATAACGTCTATAATATGGAGTAATCGCGTATTTTAAACTGCTTTCATCAGTATCTGTATTTAAGGTAGCTGCTAATCCATAAGAAGATTCTTCATCAATTAAACCTTCATAAGAAACATCTATCCATTTACCTGCAATTAGTGTTAATGCATTGATTTTAAGTTCATGTTTTTTGCCCACATCTTGTGGATAAACTTTCTCTTTTTCTTGTGCCAAAGAAATAAACGACACACCTAAAAATACTAATAGTATTACTTTTTTCATAGATAATTAATTTGATTTTAAGTCTAGCTAATGTATTAAAATTTAAATGTAAAAAAGTTAAAAAATAGCCCTTAACTGAACACTTCCTGTATGTATGGCTCTAGAGTTTTCACTTTTTCTTCCAAAGTAACTCAAATTAAGGTTTAAAAAGCTGTTCAGCTTTCTATTGAATAGCAAATTCCATGTGTAGTTTTTACCAGCTTGTAAACCTTCTAACATTTGATAAGCAACAGGTGAATTTGTATTGCCTGTAAAATCGTTTAAGAACACATTTAAGTTTGCAGAGATTTGATTCTGTTTTTTATCAATTAAAAAATATTCGACACCGAATTTTTGCTGAGCTAAGGTTTCAAAATTTTCAATTTGGTTTTCCTTATTCTTAAAATGATAGAAGGCCGAAAATCTATGATTGCTATTGTATAGAAAACTTATTTTCGGAGAAATTTCAAAAGCATCAATACTATAGTTTCTGTCTGTAAAATTCTCAGTATCCAAATAGTTTTTACTTAGCTTGTTTAGCATTTCTATCAACCAAAATTTAGAGAATTTATGAGCATAATCTAATTGATGAATTCTAATTTTATTTTCTTGACTACCAATAAAGAATTGTTGTTTTAACTTAGAGCTACCATAAGTAAAGGTAAAACTGTGTTGTTGCAAGTCTTTATTAAAATACAAACTGTTTCTAAAATTTAAATTCAGACCAACTAAAGAATTTTCATCAAAATCAAAAGGATTAAGCTGAAAGCTATTTCCCATACGTTCCTGTTCGTTCTCTATTGTTAAAAAACTTTGATTATAAAACTTAGAAAGTATTTTTTTAAACCCTGTTTTTGAGCTCCAATTTCTTAAATTAATGGTTAAATTCTGTTTCCATTGTGCACGTTGAGTAGCAATAAAACTTAGATTGGGTTTAGGTAAACGTAAATAATTTGCTTGATCTTGAAATTGAGCCACTTCAAATTCGTTAAAATCTTTAATACCATCATTGTTATAATCAATCCAGGTATAGAAACCTAAACCAGGTTCTGTTTGTACATAAATATAATCTTGCCTTGCAACGTTTCCAGAAGAGGTTTCGTAAATGGTGCTAATATTCAAAAAATTATTAAACAGTTTTTGATTAAAAACGATTCTTGAATTTAGTGTTTTTTCATTTTCTGTAAAAGCGTTTTCAGTAAGTCTGTAATTGGCATAAATTGCCAAATTGGTGTTTTTGTTTTTAATAAGTTTACTATTAACGTAAAATGTTTTTCGGTTATTAATTTCTGTAAATGAGTTGGATTTTATACTATCGTTATTTCTGTAATTTACTCCAATTTTAGCAAAAACTTTAGTAGAATCTCCTATTCCATAGTATGCTTCATATTCTTTAAATCTATGACTTGTGTTTATAAATTGATTTGTATTTGCCTCTTTTCTAGAATTTGTTTCTATGTTGATAAAAGAACCTAGCCATGATTTTTGTAAAGAATATTCTGCTTTTGCTCTTGCTCTTAAAAAGAAATTATCTTCAATAGTTGAAGAGTTAGATAAATAGCTAGCATCAGCAAAAAAAGTAGTTTTGTTAGATTTTATTTTTGATTTTAACCTGTGTTTAGCACCTCTAAAACCATTGTCATAAGTTAAGTTGTTAAAACGATAAGTAATAAAATCGTCCTTTGCATTGCTAAGATTTAATTCTGATTGAAAGTAATTTTTTGTAGCATTGTTTGTAAGTATATTCCAATCTCTATTGAACTCTACAGGTTCATATCTTTGCACTGTTCTAAAGTTTTGTTGTGCATATTCATGACTGATTTTACTAACCAATTTCCACTCTTTATCTATTAAAACCTGTTGCCAATTTACTTTAGCAGCCAAGCCAATATTTTCATCATCACCTATGTTTGAAAATAGATTTTGATCATTATTACTTAATGCAATTTCTGCATCTAAAGTTATTTTTTTTGTAGCATTCAAAGAAGATTTTACAACAAACATTTGCGATTTTGAAGGCGCAATTAATCGAACAACAGGATTGTAATCTCCTTGATTTGCGCCAACATAAACATAAATATTTCCAATAGCAATGGTTCTGTCTAAAACGTAATCGCCATTATTACTGCCAACATTAGTAAAAGTTACAGAAAATAATTCATCATTTTCATTTGTGGAATATTCAAAAAAAGTTTCGTTGGTATTCGTTACTCTTTTGTAGAGAATCTTATTTTCATCAAAAGTATCTAAGAATGCACTTTCTGCAAACATTGCATTGATATCATTACCAGCATTGGCTAATATTTCTTTTTGGTCGTTGGTTAAACTTTGTTGTAAAGGTTGGTTTTTTGCATCATTTTCTGAATAAAAGTAACCAGCTAAACTAAATTTTTCTCCTTTATATTCCGCTTTTTCATAAGTAATAAATCGTGTATAATTTCTTTCTGAATATTGAAAATCTATCCAAATTCGCATGTCATTAGTAATAGGAAAAGTAGTGGTGAACGTAATTTCCCCTAAATTATAATTAATGTTATAATCTTCATTTTCCCCTCGTTTTAAAAGGGTGCCATTAACGTAAACCTTTTCACTTCCTTCAATAATTAAAATAGCAGCTTCATTGTTGGCGCCTAAAATTTTGTACGGACCTTGGTTGCCCTCAATTCCTGTAAATGTAAACGTATTAAAAGTACCTCTAACAACTGCGCCAGAAGCAGCTACTAGTAAATCATCTGTAACTTTTGCTTCTACCTCTAAACCAGCAACTTGTTTTACAAAAGGAAAAAAAAATGTTTCTGAATTTTTTAGAGATAAATCACCAGCTTTAACACGCCAATTTTTGGCATACATTTCTATAAAAACTCGATCAAAATCTGTTAAATTTTGAGAGTATCCATTTTCTTGAATGGGAATATTCGTGTCAAAAATATTGGCTCTTAATGATACATTTTTAGATAATTTACCAGAAATTTCTAGGTCTAAAGCAGAGTTGGTTACAGCATTTTGATTGTTACCCGAAGTTAATCCTCTAGTAATAAAACCTCGTGTTTCTAAACCTTCGAACAAATTAATTTCTGAAGGTTTTTTATTTGTAGTTAAGCTATATAGTTTTCCCTGATTGGTATTTTGTTTGATAATTAATTTTTTATCAAAAGGAGTGTAAACTTTTGTTAGAAAATTGGGTAATCGATAATATTCTACATAAAGGATTTGGTATTTTTTTGCATCAACAATTAATATTGCCTTGTTAAAGTCGATGCTATAATCGGTTTTTGACAATCGTTTTTTGGTGGCGTCAAAAATCTTGAATTCTAAAGGATTTAGAGGAACAGAATCAAGCTGAATAGTATCTTGTTTTACTTCTAAAACTTTTTTTCTATAATCTGTATTTGTTGTTTGAGCCTGAATACAGAACCCAATAAATAAGAAAAAAAGAAAAAGTATTTTTTTAAACATATTAACAATATGTACGTAACGTAAAAATATGTTTTTTATGTTTTACGATGCCTTTTTTTAAAAAAGAGATTGTTGTTTATTGGGGCTTTCATGATTTAACAACCACTTTTTACGCCAAAGACCACCTGCATATCCTGTTAGAGATCCATCAGAACCTATAATTCTGTGACAAGGAATTATAATCCATAAAGGGTTTTTCCCATTTGCAGCAGCAACTGCTCTAATGGCTTTAGCATCGCCCAAAGTTTTACTTTGTTCTAAATAACTTCTAGTTTTACCATAAGGAATGTTTAGTAATGATTTCCAAACTTTAATCTGAAAATGTGTTCCTTCAGGATTTACAGTTAAATCAAAACTTGCTCTTTCTCCATTAAAATACTCCTCTAATTGAGTAACACAATTTTGCAATAGCTCAGGTGTTTTTTTAGCTAAGTCTTCTTTAAGCACTTCTTTTTCATCTAGTACACAAACAGATTGAATACCATTTTCATTGCCTGTAATTTTTGCAATGCCTATTGGTGTTTTGTGGTATGTGATTTCTGATTCCATAACTTAGACTCCAAAAACGTCTTTAGAATTTTGAGTGGTAATCTGTGCAATTTCTTGATACGATACTTGGTAAATGTCTACTAACTTATCAACTACATTGGTTATGTATGCGCTTTCATTTCTTTTACCTCTAAAAGGTTTAGGTGCTAAATAAGGTGCATCTGTTTCTAAAACAATATGCTTTAAATCTATTTCGTTTAAGAATTTATCAATTTTGCCATTTTTAAAAGTGGCAACTCCGCCAATACCTAATTTCATATTGTAAGAAATAGCTTGCTTGGCTTGTTCTAGGTTACCTGTAAAGCAGTGAAAAATACCTCTTAAATCATCTCCTTTTTCAGATTCTAAGACCTCAAAAATTTCGTCAAAAGCATCTCTGCAATGAATTACAATGGGTAGTTTTTGAGATTTTGCCCATTTAATTTGAGTTCGAAACGCCTCTTGTTGTTGTTTTAAAAAAGTTGTATCCCAATACAAATCAATACCAATTTCACCAATAGCATAAAAGCTTTTTTTATCAATCCACTCTTTTACGTGATGCAATTCTTCAAGATAATTTTCCCTAACAGAAGTTGGGTGAAGCCCCATCATTAAAAATACATCTTCAGGATTTTCTTCCTCTAAAGTTAACATTCTGTCTGTATAACTAGAATCTATAGCAGGAATAAAAAATCGAGAAACGCCTGCATCTTTAGCACGTTGAATCATTGCTTTTCTATCCTCATCAAATTGTTCTGAGTATAAATGCGTATGTGTATCTGTAATCATGAAATGTGAATAATTTTCATGAACAAAATTAAGAATATTCATGCGTATAAAATCAAAAGAATTGCTATTTATAAACTGTATCTTTGCACAAATTTCATAATATGACTTTTAAAGAATTAGACTTATCTAATCAGCTACAATATGCTATTGAAGATTTAGGTTTCGAAAACCCAACTCCTATTCAAGAGCAAGCATTCTCTGTAGTGAGATCTGGAAAAGATGTAGTAGGAATTGCACAAACAGGTACAGGTAAAACCTTTGCTTATATGATGCCAATTTTGCGCGATTTAAAATTCTCTAAGCAGAAACATCCAAGAGTTTTGGTTTTGGTGCCAACTCGTGAATTGGTAGTGCAAGTTGTAGATGAAATAGAAAAGTTATCTAAATACATTAATACTCGTGTTTTAGGGGTTTATGGTGGTACAAACATCAATACACAAAAACAGGCCATTTTGCAGGGCCAAGATATTATTGTGGCAACTCCTGGACGTTTATATGACCTGGGGTTAAGCAATGCCTTAAAGCTAAAATCAATTCAAAAATTGGTGATAGATGAGGTTGATGTAATGCTAGATTTGGGATTCCGTTTTCAACTAATGAACATTTTTGATATTCTACCTGAAAGAAGACAAAATGTATTATTTTCTGCAACCATGACAGAAGATGTGGATGAATTAATTTACGATTTCTTTAAAAATCCTGAAAAAATATCAATTGCAGTAAGTGGTACACCTTTAGATAATATTGAACAAATCTCTTATAATGTACCTAACTTTTTTACCAAAGTTAATTTGCTAAATCATCTTTTAGGTGATAAAGAAACTTATAATAAAGTGTTGATTTTTGTGGGTTTTAAAAGAACTGCGGATTATTTGTTTAAGCATTTAGAAGAAGTTTTTGGTAGTGAAACTTGTGTAATACATTCCAATAAAACTCAGAATTATAGAATACGTTCAATTCGTCAGTTTGATGAAGGTAATAACAGAATTTTGGTGGCTACAGATGTTATGGCTCGTGGTTTAGATTTTGATAATGTAAGTCATGTTATTAATTTTGATACTCCAGATTTCCCTGAAAACTACATGCATAGAATTGGTAGAACAGGTAGGGCTGAAAAAGCGGGTAAAACTATTTTATTATCTACTGCAAAAGAGCAAGAAGCAAAAGAGGAAATAGAAGCTTTGATGGATTATAAAATTCCTCTTTTAGAATTACCAGAAGAAATAGAAATCTCTACGCAGTTAACAGAAGATGAACGCCCAAAAGAAGATAGAGAACAATCTAAAAACAGAACAGGTCTAGAGTATGTGCCTGGCCCAGCTTTTCATGAAAAAAGTGAAAAGAACAGCAAAGTAAATTTAGGTGGTTCTTACAGAAGAGAAATTGCCAAAAAATATAAAAAGCCTAAAACAAGAGGTGATAAAAATTACAACAGACGAAATAAAAAGAAGTAATGCAGATTTTAACCGCTCAAGAATTGCATAATTTAGCCATGAATATTGTGGGTGAGAAGCTTACAAAAATGGGCTATGAATTTCAAGCTATAAACAGTCAGTTAAAAAGACATCCACAATTTGTACTTTTTAAAAAAGGAGAACCTACTATTTTTGTTTTGGTAAAAGCAACTAATAATTTGCAGAACCCTAATGAATATGATACAATCTGGATGGAAACATTTTTAAACCACGCAAAAAAGCAAAATGCAAAGGTGTGGTATGCAGGTGTAGGTATTGCAAATGCAGAAAGTGTAGAAAATCCGGTGTTTAAAGATCAGCCTTATTATGTGGCTTTTGATGATTTTTTAAAGTTGTTGTAAGTATAAATTTACATTTTAATTAGTAATGGTTATTCCATTTACCATTTCTTCTTGATTCGGTTTTTCAAACCAAGCCTCCATAAAATCAAAATTTTCTTGAGTTACTTCAAATTGATAAGTAACACCTTTAGTTTTATTTCTATGTAAAACTCTCTCAAGTCTTTTTTCTTTTGAAATGTCTAAAAAATGAATTTTAAGATCGTAACCATTTTGGGCTGCAAACTTTCTAAATTTTTCTCGATGTTCTACTTTTGATAAGCCCAAATCTAAAATAGAATCTGTTTTAGTATTTTCTAATTGATGCACTAAATTTAAGATTACATCTTCAGCTCTATCAATTCTTTCAAGAAACCATTCTAAACCATCCTCTATCTTTTTATCTTTTAAAAATAAGGTTTTGTTCCAATAATCTATAGAAAAAACAATGCCATTTATTTTTTGTTTTAATGCATTTGAATAGGTTGTTTTGCCTGAACCTGTATTTCCTACAATTAAATGTATCATTGAAATCGTATTAAGTTTGTTGTTTGATTAAAAATAAAAAACCAACTCATTAGAGTTGGTTTTTTATAAAATTTAAACTGAAGAATTATTCAGAATCTTGCTCTAATAAATCAAAGAATTGATTTAATTTAGGCATAATAATAATTTTTGTTCTTCTGTTTTTTGCTTTGTTTTCTGCAGTATCATTAGGTGCTAAAGGAATGTACTGACTTCTACCAGCTGCAATTAAACGTTCTGGTTTAACACCAAATTTGTACTGTAAAATTCTTGTAATCGAAGTTGCTCTTAAAGCAGATAAATCCCAGTTATCTTGAATTAAATCTCTCTTAATAGGTGTAGTATCTGTATGACCTTCAATCATAACTTCCATTTTAGGTTGATCTTTAATAACCTTCGCAATTTTATCTAAAACTGTGTAAGCATTTTCAGTTACATTATAGCTTCCGCTTTTAAACAATAACTTGTCTGATATAGAAATGAAAACAACTGTTTTCTCTACATTCACTTCAATATCTTTATCTTGTATACCATCAGCTAAATTTCTAGTTAAGTGGTATTTAATTGCAAGATTTAAAGAATCTTTTTGAGTCATTGCTTTTCTAACTCCATTGATGTATTTGTCTTTTTCACTCAATTGTGAAATTACATTTTTAATGTTATCAGATGAAGATTGAGTTAAAACTGTTAAGTTTTCTACTTGTTTTAAAGCTGTCTTTTTATCTTCTTGCAAATATTTTACCTGCTCAGATAATGCAAAAACTTTAGTGTCTTGTTTTTCTTTCTCAATTAAACATTTTTGTAAACTAGTTTCTACTTTTAATAATTCGTCTTTAGCCTGTGCATGCTCTTCTTGTAAGGCTACAAACTCTTTTTTTGAAACACAAGAAGTCATAAAAAAAGTAAATAAAACTACTACCGCTGTTAATTTTTTCATCATTTATAAATTATATATTCTCAGACAAATTTAACAAAATCGTTAAATAAATAGTAACAATGCATGTATTTTATGAAAATTTTATATCCTATTTTTGTTTCTAAATTTTTATCTATGTCATTTCGAATTGTAATAAGTCGTTTTTTGGTTTTATTTCTGCTTGTTTCTTGCGCTAAAAATGTAGAAAAAAAAGACTATACTTTAAAAGGAGGTGTCTTTGGTACCACCTATAAAATAACCTATTTAGAGGCAGATAAAAACTATCAAAAAGAGATAGATAGTTTGTTTGAGGTAGTGAATAATTCTGTTTCTACATACATTCCAGATTCTGATATTTCAAGAATTAACAAAGGTGAAAAAAATGTTAAAGTAGATGCTATTTTTAAGGAAGTTTTAGAAAAATCTAAAATCATTTATAAGCAAACAGATGGCTTTTTTGACCCTACTGTAGGTAATTTAGTAAATGTCTA
Source organism: Polaribacter sp. P097 (assembly GCF_036864555.1). Taxonomy (NCBI): domain Bacteria; kingdom Pseudomonadati; phylum Bacteroidota; class Flavobacteriia; order Flavobacteriales; family Flavobacteriaceae; genus Polaribacter; species Polaribacter sp. P097. The sequence goes on from NZ_JAZETJ010000001.1 coordinate 1,236,937, forward strand.
TGGTTTTGGCCCAGAAAAAGAATTGTTAGATATTACTGAAGAGGTTATAAATGAAGAACTTAAATACGTTGGTTTAGATAAGGTTAGTCTTAAAAATCAAGTAATTGTTAAAGGCGACCCTAAAGTTTATTTAGATTTTAATTCTATAGCAAAAGGTTTTGGAATAGATGTTATTGCAAGATTTTTAGAATCTAAAAACATCAAAAATTATATGGTTGAAATTGGTGGAGAAATAAGAGCAGAAGGTGTCAAGAAGAATGGTAAACCATGGTTAATACAGTTGGTGAATCCTGTAGATGTAAATACAGGTTATAAAACTATAAACCTTTCAGGGAAATCTATGGCCACTTCTGGTAATTACAGAAAGTTTAAAGTTACAGACGATGGTAAAAAATACGTGCACACCATAAATCCAAAAACAGGTTTAGCAACCGAAAGTAATTTGTTAAGTGCTTCTGTAATTGCACCTTTAGATTGTGCAGACGTAGATGCTTATGCAACTGCTTTTATGGCAATGGGTTTACAAAAGACCAAAGCTTTTTTAGAAGATTATAAAAATATAGAGGTTATTTTACTATTTTCTGACAAAGATGGAAATTTGAATGAATACTCCACAAATACCCACAATTAGGTATATTTTGTTCATTTTTAGTTTGTTATTTTTACTATCTTGCTCATACCAAAAAAAATAATTACATAAATTAATTGAACGCCATGAAAATTAAATTATTCACCCTAGCTTTTTTGCTATCTTTTGTTGTGTCTTACAGTCAATCAAACAAGGAAATAGCAAATGTTTATTTAAAAAGAGCAAAAGAAGCTATAGAAACTAGTGTTGATTACGAAACTGCTTTAACTTACTTTAATAAAGCAATGAAGTTTACAGATACCATAACAGATCGTAAAATTGCACACTTAGGTTCTAAAATACATTACGAAGTACATCACAAACAAAATACGCTAGAAGAGCAATTAAATTATTTACAAATTGCTCAGGATTATTCGAAACAATATTTTCTTCTAGCAAAGAACAAAGGTTCTGAAGAATATATTGAGAATACAGAAGAATACGTTTTAATTAGAGAAACTATTGAAGAAGTTTCTAATGAAATTAAGGCTGAAAATGAAGAAAAACTTCGAAAAGAGAAAGAAATTAGAAGAATAGATTCTTTAAAAGCAACTTGGTCTAAACAATCTGAAAGCTTAGCAATTAAAGTAGATAGCCTTTACAAGTTTAATAAAAATGGTTTTGCATTGATAGAACTCGATGGTTCTTATGGCTTGATTAATGATTTAGGAGAAACGATTATAAATACTGGTAAATATGCAGATGCACTTCAGTTTGATGGTTATTTCGTTTTTAAAAATAAGAAGGATAATCCAACAAAAATATTTGCTTACGACAGTTCAAGTAAAGTAGGTGCAATGTTACCAGCTGTTTCTGACTTTAGTACTTTGTCTACAAATTATGGTATGGTTATGTTGCCAAGAGGAAATGGGCGTATTGTAACTTATCCAAACAATGTTAAAGAACCATTGGTGTATGATGTAAGCTCAAAAAAATTTGTAAGAGTAGCAAACCAAGAAGATCTATTAAAAGATTTAAAAAAGGCAGATGTAATTGATAAATACAACAAAGATGGTGAGGTTAAGGTTGATAAAGAATGGTATGTATTTGGAGGTCATTTAGGAGGTGGAGTTCATCCTCTATATTCTGTAGAAGATTATAAATTACAATACTATTTGTGTTCTATTGACGGTAATTTAATAGATGCTTCTTCTGATTTTGGTTACTTAGGATATTTCTATCAAAATAAATACCAAGCAATGAAAAATAACAAAACTGTTTGGGTAAATCAAAATGGAACAAAAGTATCTGATGCCAAAAGCGAAACTGCAGTTTATGGTGGAGATTCGAAAGTAAGGAAATTAAATTCTGGTGCGTATCAGATTTTGAGAGATAATATGATTATTAAAGGCCAAGAGAAGTTGCCAAAAATGGCAGATTTTCTAAGACAAAATTCAGGTAAATAATTAGTCTTTATAACAAACAGGGAGTATTTCTCCTTTCATTAAACAAAATCGTTCTAGTTTTTCTGGAGCGATTTTTTTTGTATAATCTACCTCATCAACCCTAAAGCCAATTTTTCTAAGCTTATTAAAATAATCTCTACCATAAACACGAACATGATCATATTGCCCAAAAATTTCTGCTCGTTGTTTTTTATCTGTAATAGAATCATCTTCAAAGGTAGTTGCCCTGCTTAAATCTTGAGGTATTTGGAAAATTCCAAATCCGCCATTTTTTAAAACACGAAACAATTCTTGCATTGCTTTTTTATCATCAGGTATATGTTCTAAGACATGGTTACAAAAAACAACGTCAAACTCATTATCCTTAAAAGGTAAATCGCAAATATCTGCTTTAACATCTGCAATAGGGCTTTCTAAATCTGATGTGATGTACTCTAAATTATCTTGATTTCTGAAAATGTCTAAGAAGCATTGTTCAGGTGCTATATGTAAAACTTTTAGTTTTTCTTTTGCTGTGAAGAACTTAGTTTCATCCTTTAAAAATAACCACATTAATCTGTGTCTTTCTAAAGACAACGTAGAAGGAGAAAGTGCATTTTCGCGTTGTTTACCATAACCATAAGGTAAAAATTTGCGAAAAGATTTACCATCTATTGGGTCTGTAAACTTATCGCCCTTCAAATACAAAGCAATTAGAGGTCTAACTACGTAACTTGCTTTTATTAAAAAAGGTCTTGGTATGGTATTTAATATGGATTTGAAAAAAGACATTTATAAATTTTGTCTAAATTCATCTTCTTCGTTAGTTTCTATACCTAAAGCTTCATGTACATATTTAAAAGTAGATAAAAGCTCTGGTTTACCATTAACTATAGCAACATCGTGCTCAAAATGAGCAGATGGTTTATTATCTAAGGTAGTAATTGTCCAACCATCTGAGTGTTGTCTAATTTTTTGAGTTCCCATATTTATCATAGGTTCAATGGCTACAACCATACCTTCTGTAAACTTTTTACCTCTTCCTCTTTTACCATAATTTGGCATTTCTGGATCTTCATGCATTTTACGTCCTAAACCATGACCAACAAGTTCTCTAACCACTCCATAACCATGCTTTTCAGTAAAATTTTGAATAGCAAAACCAACATCACCAACTCTGTTCCCTGCTTTAAATTCTCTAATCCCAACATATAAACTTTCTCTAGTTACATCTAAAAGTTTTTTGGTATCTGCATCAATTTCACCTACAGCAAAAGTGTAGGCGTGATCACCATAAAAATCATTTTTTAAAGCGCCACAATCAATTGAGATAATATCACCTTCTTTTAAAGGCTCTTTTGTAGGAAAACCGTGAACTACTTGCGAGTTTGGACTCATGCATAGTGTGTTTGGAAAATCGTACAAACCTAAAAATCCAGGAATAGCACCTTGTTCTCTTATAAAATCTTCTGCAAGTTTATCTAAAAATAAAGTGGATACACCAGGTTTAACTTCTTTAGCAAGCATACCTAATGTTCTAGAAACTACTAACGCACTTTCGCGCATAATTTCTATTTCTTCTCTGGTTTTAATCTTAATCATCTTAAAAAAATTGAAACGCAAAGTTACTACAATTATTAGGATTTATGAATGCTTAGTGCTTAAGAGTAGTACTGTTTATTTACTTCTATCATAAGAGTGTTTGTAAGGTTCTCCTGTAAGAATTTTTAGAATATCTTTTTCTAAAGATTCTCTAGGGTACTCTACAAAACGCCCAACTTCTTTACCATCTTTATAAAAAATGAAAGTAGGTACTCTTATAATATTAAAACCTTCTTGTAAATTGTTTGGTGTTTTTTTGTTTCGACCAACAGTTATAAGTTCAAAATATTCTTGATCAAAGTCTGTTTCATCTAAAATTTTATAAAAACGAGGTGTTTCTCTTTTACTATCTCCACACCAAGTACCCATAAAACCTTTAATGGTAAAATCGTTAATAATTGGTTTTAATTTTGCTATTAATTCTTTGTCTGTATTGTACTCTTTGTACCTATCATCAAACCAGTAGTTGTAAGAGTCATCATTAAACATTTCTCTGTTTGCAATTCCAATTAAATAACCTCTATCATTTTTTGTAGCATTTGCTGCTGGTGCTTTTTGTCTAACAACCTCCTTAATTTCTACAACTTCAATTTTTTCTTCAATTTCTGTATTGTTCTCAACTGCAGTTTTATTTGCATTACATGCTGAAAGTAGTATTGTAAAAAATAGTATTGATATGTTTTTCATAGTTATAAAAGCGATTTTTGAGTCATTTCTTTTGGTTGATCTACTCCAATTAATTCTAAAATAGTAGGTGCAACATCACCTAAAATACCACTTTTTATCGATTTAATTTCATCGTCTATTAGAATAAAAGGAACTGGATTTGTGGTATGTGCTGTATGAGGTGATCCATCAGGATTCATCATAGTTTCACAGTTTCCATGATCTGCAATTAAAAGGGTTGTATAACCATTTTTTAAGCCAGTTTCAATAACGGCTTTTGCACATTCATCTACAGCTTCACAAGCTTTAATGGCAGCTTCCATAATACCTGTATGCCCAACCATATCACCATTTGCAAAGTTTAAACAAACAAAATCAGCATCACCTTTTTCTAAATCTTCGCAAAGTGCATCTTTTAATTCATAAGCAGACATTTCTGGTTTTAAATCATAAGTTGCTACTTTAGGAGAGTTTCTTAATATTCTAGATTCGCCTTCAAAAGGTGCTTCTTGGCCACCTGAAAAGAAGAAAGTAACATGAGGATATTTCTCTGTTTCAGCAATTCTAATTTGTTTTTTACCAGCATTGGCTAAAACTTCACCTAAAGTGTTTTTAATATTATCGTTATTGTAAATTACATTAATGTTGGTAAAAGATTCATCATACAAGGTCATTGTTGTATAATATAAATCTAGTTTTTTCATATTAAATTCAGGAAAATCTGTTTGAGAAAGCGCATTTGTTAACTCTCTACCTCTGTCTGTTCTGTAATTGAAGAAAATTACAGCATCACCTTCTTTAATGGTTGTTTTTGGTGTGCCATCTTCATTAGTAACAATAATTGGTTTGTGAAATTCATCAGTTAAACCATCTTCATAATTCTGCTTAATGGTTGCAATTACATCAGTAGTTTTGGTACCTGTACCATTCACAACTCCATGATATGCTTCACTAACTCTTTCCCATCTATTGTCTCTGTCCATGGCATAATAACGCCCAGTAACAGTAGCCAATTGCCCTGTACTATTTGCCATATATTCTTGAATATCATTTATAAAATAAGCACCAGATTTTGGATCACAATCTCTACCATCTGTAAAAGCATGTAGAAAAACATTATCTACCTTATTTTCTTTGGCAACATCTAAAATTCCTTTTAAATGATTAATATGAGCATGAATACCTCCATTAGAAACTAAACCTAATAAATGCACATTTTTATGGTTTTCTTTGGCGTATTTAAAGGTATCTAACAACACTTTTTCTTGACCTAAAGTATTTTCTTGAACAGCTTTGTTAATTCTAGCTAAGTTTTGATATACAATTCTACCGGCACCTAAATTCATATGTCCAACTTCTGAGTTCCCCATTTGTCCTTCAGGTAAACCCACATGTTCTCCATCAGTTCTTAATTCTGCATGAGGATATTTGTCATATAAAGCGTTAATATAAGGTGTGTTCGCATTGTAAATGGCAGAAACTTTTGGGTCTTGTGTAATACCCCAACCATCTAGAATCATTAAGATTACTTTCTTGTTCATGTTATTGATTTATAACGTAAAAATAAGAAAGATTTTAGAGAGTAACTTAAAATTTTACGAAACCGATAGCGTAAATGATAATAAGGATTCCCAAGACAAAAAGAATGATATTTCTTCTTAGTTTACGCTTGTTTTCTGCCTGTAGTTTTTCTCTAATTTGTTTAAGTTGAATTTTATTGGCTTTTTTATCAAACTTAACCTGAATTGCATTACCTTTTTTATGGTTTTTAAGTTTTTCTAAAGCAGACACACGATTTCTCTTGTTATTTTTTAAACTAGTAATCATTGCTGCTGCAGAACCTCCAAAACCCATAATTGTATCTCTTTTATAGATATGTAGGTATTTTATTGATTTTGTTACAATTAGTAATATCGTAATTTATTTCGCCAATCGTTTTCAAATCAATTTTTAACATGAAATAAAACACAGATTAATTGTAAAAATCGTAATTTTACAAGGTAAATTATATGAGATTTTTTTAATGGATTCACACTTTGAAATGAATGCTGTAACTAAGAAGTTACCAAAACATTTACACAAGTTTGTTGTTAAGCAACCTTATGAGGAATACACACCACAAAACCAAGCAGTTTGGAGGTATGTAATGCGAATGAACGTAGATTATTTAAGTAAAGTAGCTCACAAATCTTACATTCCAGGTTTAGAAAAAACAGGTATTTCTACAGAAAGCATACCAAGAATGGAAGGTATGAACAGAATCTTAAAAGAAATTGGCTGGGCAGCTGTTTCTGTGGATGGTTTTATACCACCAAATGCGTTTATGGAGTTTCAAGCTTACAATGTTTTAGTGATTGCATCAGATATGCGAACCATTAATCATATAGAATACACACCTGCACCAGATATTATTCACGAAGCTGCAGGTCATGCACCAATTATTGCAAACCCAGAGTATTCTGAGTATTTAAGACGTTTTGGAGAAATTGGTAGTAAAGCCATTTCATCTGCTAAAGATCACGAAATGTACGAAGCTATTCGACTTTTATCTATTTTAAAAGAGAATCCAAACTCGACAGAGAAACAAATTCAAGAGGCTGAAGAAAAAGTAGCTTGGCTGCAAGATAATATGGGTGAATTGTCTGAAATGGCTATGATTCGAAATTTACATTGGTGGACAGTAGAATATGGTTTGATTGGCACTTTAGAGAATCCAAAAATTTATGGAGCAGGTTTATTATCATCTATAGGTGAAAGTGCTTGGTGCATGCAAGACAAAGTTAAAAAGGTAAAATATTCTATAGAAGCTGCCACTAAAAATTTTGACATTACAAAACCACAACCACAATTATTTGTAACTCCAGATTTTGCTTATTTAAGTTTAGTTTTAGACGAATTTGCAAATACAATGGCTCTGAGAAAAGGAGGCTTAAATGGTGTGCAAAAATTAATAGATTCTCAAAATTTGGGAACGATTGAATTAACTACTGGTATTCAAATTTCTGGTGTTTTTGATAAAGTAATTCAATTTAAAAACAATAAAGTAGCTTACTTTCAAACTAAGGGAGCAACAGCTTTGGCTAATAGAGATAAAGAATTAATTGGGCATGGAACAGCTGTGCATCAAAATGGATTTGGTAGCCCAATAGGTAAATTAAAAGGAATTAATTTGCCTATTGAAGACATGAGTCCAAGAGATTTAAAAGCTTATGGCATTTATGAAGGTGAATTCATGACCTTAGAGTTCGAAAGTGGTATTGTTTTAAAAGGTAGAGCAATTACAGGAACAAGAGATTTAAGAGGTAAAATACTATTAATTACTTTTGATGAATGTACTGTTACTTACAAAGATGAGGTATTATTTAAACCTGAATGGGGTTTATATGATATGGCTGTTGGTTCTTCAATTGTATCTGCTTATGCAGGGCCTGCAGATGTAGATTCTTTTGATGGTTTGGGCAAAGTTTCAGAAACAAAAACGCATAAAATTGTTTATACAAATGCCGAAAAACAGTTGTATTCTCTTTATGCATCAGTTAGAAAAATGCGCGAAGAAGCAACAGTTTCTGAAGAAAAAATAACTGCTATTTATACTGAGTTAAAAAATAATTATCCTAATGATTGGCTCTTGCATTTAGAACTTTATGAGTTGGCTTTAGTTAATAATTATGCCATAAAAAGTTCAATTTTAGAGACGCTACAATCACTAAAAAGTAACAAAAGTTACACTAGCCTTATTGAAAATGGTTTAAATTTGCATCAACTTTAAACAAAATAACGTGGGTTTATTTGACATTTTTAAAAGGAAAGATATGAGTGATGAAATCAAAAATTATTTAGGAAAGGATGCAGTAATATTAGATGTGAGAACACAAATGGAATGGGATGAAGGCCATATACCAGCTGCAAAACATATTGTATTAAACTTAATTCCTACAGAATTAGATCAAATAAAGGCTTGGGAAAAACCAATTATTGCTGTGTGTAGAAGTGGAGGTAGAAGTGGACAAGCTACTCAGTTCTTAAAACAAAACGGACTAGATGTAATTAATGGTGGCCCTTGGCAAAACGTAGCACAACATTTAGAAGACTAAATCAAATTTCTTTTTTGAGCTTTCATTACAGCTTCCATTTTACTGTGAACCTGTAATTTTTTGTAAATGTTTTCTATATGTTTACGAACGGTAGAAGGTGATATTATTAAGTTATCAGAAATACTATTATAGTTTAAGCCTTTACTTAACTGTATTAAAATTTCGGTTTCTCTTTTTGTTAATTTAATAGTATCAGATTCTTCTATTTTTTCAGTAGCTATTGTTGGGTTTCTTAATAGGTTTAAAGTTTTTAAGGCAATACTTGGTGTCATTGGTGCACCACCTTCTGTAACCTCAATAATGCTCTTGTACAGATTTTCTGCATCAATTTCTTTTAATAAATAGCCATTGGCACCTGCTTTGATGGCGTTAAAAATATACTCATCATCATCTACCACTGTTAGCATAATAACTTTTATTTGAGGGTATTTATTCTTTACCAATTCTGTTGCTTTAATACCATCCATTTCTGGCATTTGTATATCCATTAAAACAACATCTATGTTATGGTTCTCCTCTAATTTACCAATAAGTTCAGCACCATTATTTGCATGATACTTTACAGAAATATCGTCAAAAAATGACAATTTTTCTTTAATGGCTTTGGTTAAAAAGTAATTATCTTCTGCAATACAAATTTTTAAACTCATGTTATTTGGTTTTCTGAAGCAATTTTTAAAATGATTTCTGTTCCCTGTTCAAGTTCAGAATTTATAATTACAGAGCCATTGATTTCGCCCATTCTTTTTTCCATATTGCTTAAACCATTGCCAAGTTCTACAGTTTTTAAATTAAAACCTTTACCATTATCAGAAACTTTAATTAAAAAATGAGCTTCCTTTTTGGCAAGTTCTACATTTATTTTAGATGCTTCTGCATACTTTAAAGCGTTATTAATGGCTTCTTGAATTACTCTAAAAACGTTCATGCCTACTATAGAAGGAAAACTTTTATTTGCATCAATATCATAAGAGATATTAAAATCGATATTTGGTACAGAAACTTTTGCTTTTTCTATAAATGATAATATTCTAGAGTGTAAATCCTCTACAGAAATAGTACTTTTATTCATTGCCCAAATTGTGTCTCTTAGTTGATGAATGGTATCTCCTGTAAATGTGTTTATATTAGATAGTTTTTCTTTCAGTTTTTCATTTGCATCTTTAGACACATATTTTAAATTGTCTATAGAAGAAATTATAAAGGTGAGTTGAGAGCCAATATTATCGTGCAAATCTCTAGAAATTCTAAGGCGCTGTTCTTGCAATCTGTTTTGAGTTTTTATGGTAGCAAGTGCATCTTTTAAATCGATTTCTTTTTGCAGTTGATTTCTTTTAAGCTGATTTCTTTTGTAGATAGCGAAAAAGATTATACCTAAAATAATTAAAGCAGAACTAAGCAAAAGAGCATATAAATTTCTGTTTTTTATATCAAGTTCTTGTGCTAATAACTGTTCTTTTTGCTCTGCAATTTCTTTCTCTTTTTTAGCAGTTTCGTATTTAATTTCAAAATCAGAAATTTTATTTTGTAACGAGTTTTTAGATAATTCTTGCTCTAAATTGTATTGTTGTTCAAAAAACTCATATGCAACTTTAAATTGATTTTTATCTGCATATAATTTTGATAAATTTTTATACAATTTAGCCTTATCTGAAGGTTTATTCGAAGATTCTATTAAAGGTTTTGCTTGTAATAAATAGTTTTCTGCTCTATTCAATTGATTAATTTTTAAATAATTAACACCAAGATTTAAATAAGTTAACCTTAAAGTTTGATTGTCATTCGAATTTGTTGCTTCTGGAATAACTGTTTTATAAATTTCAATAGCTTTTTTGGGTTTATTTCTAGCTGTTGCCAATTGAGCTAGCCCTGTTTTAGTATATAAAATAATTTTTCCGTAATTAATTTTATCACCCAATTCTAAAGACTGCTGGTAGTAATTTTCTGCTTTGACATACAAAGTGGTATCATTTTCTTTTTCACCAATTTCTTTATACATACCAGCCACATTGTATAAACTATTTGCAACATCTATTTGGCTGGTTCCATTCTTTTTAATTTCTAATGCATTCAAATAAAACTCTAAAGCTTTATTGTATTCTTTCATGTCTTCGTAAATTAAACCAATGTTGTTAAAAGATTTACCAAGTGCTGTAGAATCGTTTAACTTTTCAGCTAAAAAAATGGCTTTTTTATGAACGTCTAAAGAAGCTTCAGCTTCTCCTAAATAAGACATAGCTAATGCTTTATTATTTAAAAAGCGCAGTTGATCCTCATCTATTTGCTCTTTTTCAGCCAATTCTAACGCTTTAGAAAAATTGTTTAATGCACCTTTAAAATCGCCTTTATAAAAATGCAAAACACCAAAATCTCCATAATATTTAGAGTATAACTCGTAATTGTAGTTGTCTTTTAAAATTGCCCAAGCTTTGTTATAATATTTTTCTGATTCTTTATAATCTCCTTTAACAATAAATAGTTGTGCATACTTTAAAATGGCACTAATGTAACTTACTTGAAGTGTAGGTTCTGATTCTGTAAATTGTAAAGTTCTTTTTAAATAGAACTCTGCAGAATCTTTGTTAGAGCTAAAATAATTATCTATTAAAAGTAAGTATGTAGCCGCTTTTTGTTTTTTGGTATTAGCTAATGTGAGTGAAGTTTTTAAACTATCTATGGTATTGTTTTGAGCTATTGAAATAGAGGGATTTGCCATTAATAATAGGGCAAATACGAGTAAGGTCTTTTTCATAAGTAAAAGTAAATCAGGTAACCAAGTTAAAAAAAACAATTTAATGTAAGATTTCTACAAGCGAAAATTGAATATTTAAAAGGTTTACATTCACTATTTTTAGCTTCAATTTAATTGATTGCATCACCACCTTAAGAGAACGATTTTCATGTTCTAATAGTAAAGTTGCGTTTTTTTCCTCTAATATGGTCTTCATTAAAATTTTAATTTTAGTATGCTCTCTTCTCTTTAATTGATAATAAGAATTGGATAAAAAAACAATCAATAACACCATAAATGCAATGATTATAAAAATTAAAATTGGGGGATATCCTTCCATTTTAAGGTGTTTTAAGTCGTTTTTAAAGCTACTATAGATTGTGTTTTTTATTTGAAAGTGATGACCTTTAGCGTTTGAAAAGTAGTATCACAAACATGAAAGTCTACAGGTTGTTTGTTAAAAACAGAATCAGATAATTGTTGAGCAAACATTTTAAATATAGCTTCATAGGTTTCACTTTCTGCAGCATCTGTGGTAGTTACCATTCTAAATTGATAATGATTGTTTTCTTTGTTTTTAGAAAGTTGAACCGATTTTTCGTTTTCACCTGCAAATTTTGATGATACTAAAAAATCGCCCAACTTTTCTGCTTCCTCTTTTTCAACTAGATCTGTATAGTAAATTTCTGTTTTATCATATTGTAATTTTTTGCCATATTCAGAGCAACTAAAAAGTAACAAAAAAACAATAAGACACAATAAATGTTGTAATGCTTTCATCTTAGTTTAACTTAGAAAATATAGCATCTAACTGTTTGTTTAAAAATGTGTTACAAGCGTTATAGAATCCGTTTGCAAATTTTGTAGCATCTACAGGAATCCATTTCGTTGTAGTAGAAAATCGATCGGCTTTTGCATCTAAATAATTAGAAAAGGTAGAAAAAGATGTAGGTACAAAAGAGCCTTGTTTTTGATAGGCTACAATTTTTTCTTTTTTCATAACTCCCTCAATTTCTACGTCACCTTTTAAAGTTCCAATAAAAGATGATTTTGTTCCTAAGCCAGATTTACCTTGAGAAAAAGTAATGTTTGAACTGGCAGGATAAGTATCTGATGCCCCAGCAATTTTTACAGAACCAAATAACTTACCCATAGTTGTTTTCTTCTTTTTAAATTTTTGAGGAACAGATATGGCATGGGTATTTATCAATCTTAAGTTTGTTTTAATTTTAACCTTGGCTGCTTTACCTTTCATCCAGTCACTGCCTTCTTCAGAAAACATAACGTATAAATTTACGTCTGCAACAATAGCATCATTTAGCGCTTTAGATAATTTAGACTGTAAGCCAATACCGCCTAAAAAACCTTTTTTTACTTCTCCTTTATCAGTTTTTCGTTTGTAAAAAGTAGTATAACCTTCAGGAATTACATTAATAATTCCAGAAATACTTTCACCAATAGCAGGCCCTGAGGCCTTTTGCCATCCTTCAAAAACAGCAGTGTTTTCTGCAGTATCAAAAGTTATTATTTCATAACCTTCTTTGGTAATTCTATCAATAAAATTCTTGTAAAGTTCGTTTGTTTTTGCAAGCATTAAATTTGCATCAATACCATCTAAACCAACAGCAGCTTTAGCAGTTGCATTACTTGTATTGCCACCAATTCTACCTCCATTTCCACCAGCTTTAAAATCTATTGCTTCCTTATACATCTCAAAGTTTACGTTAAAAGTGTTGATGTATATTTTTTTAGGTGCTTTTTTCATGGTGCTCATCCCATATTTTTTAGATGTGATTTTCAAGTCTCCAATATTTTGAGCGGTACTTACAAAAGATATGCAAACAGCAAATACAAGAAGTGCTAAATTTTTCATTTTTAGTGTTTTAATGTTACCTTACAAAAGTCACAAGAAAGGAAAGCGCTTACAATACGTCATTTGACGTATATTTTTATTCGGTATAAGAAATTAGTTGTTTTTTAATTTCATCTGCAGTAGTTTTTTCATTGGCTAATTTTATAGAGAGTGAATCTAGAATTGCTGAGTTTTCTTTTATAGATTCAAAAAATAAATCGACTATAAGTCTAAAAACAATTAATAATACAGCAGCAATTAAGCCTGCACCGTTATTAAAAACAATAAAGAAAAACGAAATAATTACAACAAATTGTTGGATAAAAATTCTTAAATAGGGTTTAAACATCAACTCTTTGGTAGTGAATTTAAGATACTTTTTTTGAGCAATATAATCTGAAATAAATTTACCCAAGTGCGTAAAAATAATGGCAGGTAAGGCAAATTTTATGTCTTCTAATTGCAAAATTGAGGTATAATTTTCTATGAGGTTAAAGGGCTCTTTTATGATACTACTTTTGCCCATACTAAAAAGTGCAAATCCGAATATGGATTGTATGGCTACAAAAAAACCATAATGTACTACAAAGAAAAGAATCAAGGTAACATTCTTAGTTTTAGAATTGCCATAACAAATTGTAGTTGCCATTTTTAATGCATTAAAAATGCCTATTAAAATGGTTTCTAGAAAGTAGGCAAACAAAATAGTAAGGGCATTTGCTTTGCCCAAGTATAGCAAGAAAAGCAAATAAATGCTACTTAACCAGATAAATGCATTTTGAGGTGTAGGATATAATATTTTCTTAATCATGTAGTAAATTTTAGAACTACAAATCAATAAAAACTATTCATAATTATAAATACGCCAAATGCCTTATTTTAAAAGGATATATGTGGAAATTTAGAAGTTATTAGCTCTTGTTTTAACGATAAATTATGCAAAAATTTTAAATGTTCTTTGCTTTTAGGGTTAAATGGTTTGTGGGCAATTCCTTTTTGAATTGTATCAATTTCTTTTAAGGTTGCTGTTGTATTTTCAGAAAACCAAGTAAATGTAAATTTCTCCCAAATGTATTGTATTGCAGTATTATTAGGATGTATCATATCTTCTGCATAGAATCTATAATTTCTAAGTTCATCCATCATTATTTCATAAGCAGGGAAGTAGTGAATACTTTTTCTTTTGTCAATCACTTCATGAATTGCCGAAATTAAATGACTCTTACTTTGCATATTTTCTACAAATCCATCTTTTAAATGTCTTACTGGAGATACTGTGAAAAGCAAGTTAATATCTGGATTTACATTTTTTACTAAAGAAATAATCGCTTCTAAACTCTCACTTATCTCAGCAATAGTCAATAGTTCTTTTAAAAATTTTTTTTGGGGAATTTTATGACAATTAGCCACAATTTTGTCATCCTCTATAAAACGATAAACCCAAGCTGTACCTAGAGTAATTACTAAATGAGAAGTGTTTTTTAAAAATTTAGAAGTCGCTATAATTTGAGAATTTAGATTGTTTAAAATCATATTCTCATCAACTTCGCTTAAAGAAGAATGCGCGTCAAAACTATGATACCTTTCATTCTGAAATATTAAATCTTCTTTAGTAAAAGATTTTGTATTGATAACATCAGTTATAAATTGCTCTATAGCTTTTGGATGAAATAAAATACCGAAAGGATTTTGATAATTTTGAAATTTAAAATAATCTAATTTTTGCCCAATATTCTCTGAAAAACAAGAACCTAATAATAGAATTTTTGAGTTGTAATCTATGAGCTTTCTAGATCGTTTTTCTAAAGGAATCGTGGTTTGAAATTTCATAAATTACTTATTTTGAAAAGTAAATTTAATCGAAATTTAGTACTTCAACAATTTTTTGGTTTTAGAGTTTCCTTTCGTTTGATAATGAATAAAATAATTGCCTCTTGGTAAGGATTGTAAATCAATTTTAACTGTATGATTGGAGTCGTTAAAAGTGGTGTTAGCAATTATTTTTACTACAGCCCCAATTGCATTGTATAAAGTAATTTTTGTGTTGGCATTACTACCTTTAAAATTAAAAATTACAAAGTCTGTAGTAGGGTTAGGATACACCTTAAAAACAGGCTCGTTATTAATACTAGTATCTGATGTTAAAGTAGCATTACAATTTACTTTAAAAATAGGTAGAGCTTCAAAATTTTTAAAAAGTACGGTTTCAGATTCTTGTTTTGTAGCACCTAACCAATCTGTTAAAATGGTGCTATAAATATTTCTAAAATCGAATTGCATTTGCACACCTTCTTGATCATCCACTTGTGTATCAATTTCTGGAGCATCACCTAAAATTTGATTTTTTGCACAATTTCCGAATAAAAATAAAGGTGCAGCAGAACCATGATCTGTACCTAAACCTCCATTAGAACGTATACGTCTCCCAAATTCAGAATAGGTCATTCCCAATACTTTTTGATCTATGTTTAAAAGTTTTAAATCATCTTGAAAAGCAGCCATAGCCTCTGATAATTCTTGTAGTAAACTTGCATGTTGGCCTGTTTTTTTATCGCTTTCTACAACTTGATTATCATGATTATCAAAACCACCAATTTGCACAACATAAACTTTTGTTTGTAAACCGCCAGCGATTAATTTAGCTACTTGTTTTAATTTTTCTGATAAGTCTGAGTCTGTATACTTATTCGATTTGTTAGCACCAGAACTAGCTGCATTTTGTATTACTTCTGCATATGCGTTGGTTTGCGCTATAGTTTCGTTTACAAAACTTAAAGCATCTCCATAACAGTTATTGGGTATTGTACTAGTGCTAGATACTAGTGCTGTACCTGGATTCTCTGGATCTTCAATAGCTAAAGAAAAGTTAGAATTTACACCTTGGCATGTTTCAGAAACTACTTTACCAATTGTAATTGCAAATGGATCTGGATTTGTGGCATCAGGATAGTTTGATGGGAAACTGCTGTGATTGATATCAAAATAACGACCTAACCAACCAGAAGCAACAAATTCATTGGCATCTGATGCAGAGTTCCAAATATCAGTAGACCTAAAGTGAGATCTATTTTGATTTGGGTAACCCACATTTTGAATAATTCCTAATTTTTCTTGATCCCAAATTTCTTTCATTTTTTCTAATGAAGGATGCACATAAGTAGAGCCATTTAGACTTAACAATTCATTTTCTGGAATTATAATATTTGAACGAACTGATTGCAAATTGGCATAATCATTCAAATCAAAAATAGTGTTTAAACCATCATTTCCTCCTTGAAGTTGTATTAAAACAAGAACATTCTCATTATTTTCTGTAAACTGATAATTATTAGGTTTCTCTTTTGCAAATACAGGAAAACCACTCAGTGCAATAGGTAATGATGCTGAGGCTATAGAACTTAGCTTAATAAAATCTCTCCTGTTAAGTTTTTTTTGATTTTTCATAACCTACATTATTTGAAATTCAGACATTTGAACCATAATAGAAAGTAAGTTTCTTAGCTTTTTATCTACAGAAACTACTAAGGTAATGTTAGTGCTATCTGCTAAATATTCACTGTATTCTACTGTCCACTCAAAATCGGGTAAACCTGGTATTAAAAATTCTTTTAAACTTATTATTTGTTCTTCTGAAACTTCGTAATTAAATAATAAATTAGATAAAGATCTTATTAATACATTAGGATCTGTTGCATTTTCTATCTTTGAAACTATGGTTAAAACCGGAATTAAAGGCGGAATAGTATAGGTTATATCATCGATAACCAAATCACCTCCTGTAACTATAATTCTACAATAGTCTAACCTTTTTGGCAATAAGAAACTATTTACCCAGCTTTTGTAAAATAATGGTGCTTGGTAATAGGCTTTCCAACCAGCAACATCTGGATGATGAAAAATATCTTGATTCAAATCAAAACAAGCAGAATATAATACTAAAGCATAATCATATTGCTCTTTAATGGTTGTAGATGGCCCATCAAAAAGTAAAGATTTTGTTACAGATAACATTAAATCAATAGGACTTTTTATCATGCAAAACGTACTTTCAAAAAAGTGATCTGAAGCTAATAGTACTTTTAATGCAGGTGCAATTTCGTAATCATTATCTCTTAAGATTTTGGCTAAAGGTGTAATTACATTTACCTCAATATCATCAGTAATTTCAGAGTTTACAAACCATTTATAGATTTGTCTAATAATGAACTTTGAACACTGTTCTTGCTGAAAAATTACATCAATTAAATCTTTATATTCATCTGCTCCATTTTCTTCAATAACTGCATTGTTAAATCTATGAGATAATGTTTTACTGCCTTTTGAATGATTAAAGTTTGAGAAAAACGGAGTTAATGTATCTGGGTCTAGTAGACTTTTAACTCTCCACCCTGTAAGAATTTTTGCGATAGCTACAATATCATCTTCTGTATAATTTGTATAATCTCCATTACCAACAGCAGCACCTTTACCTAAGGTAAAAAGTTCTAAAAGTTCTCTTGCGTAATTTTCGTTAGGAGCAGAATTTGTGTTTTGATTTCCGCTCAAATACACCAACATATTTGGGTCTACCGTAATTTTTTTGGTAAGCTCTTTAAAGTTGCCTAGAGCATTTTCTCTTAACGTATTAATGTAATAAAATTCTCTATGAGGATTGGTATTTACAGATACAAAATGGTTGTGCCAAAATAGCGTAAGCTTTTCTCTGATAGAAATACCAGACTCTTGCATTTGAATAAAAGTCCAAGCATATAAAGAACGATTTCTAGCTCTTATAGCTTTATTAGTAGCTTGTTGTGTTGGTAAAATAGGGTATGGAGGTGCATTTACCCAAGTTTCTCCATAATTTACCTCTGGGTCATAAACTTCGTCTCTTTCTGTACCATCAAGTTCGTACTTTAAGGGTGGCTCAGGCATTGGCTGAGCTTCAAAAAGTTTAGAAATTGTGCCAGTTAAACCTAAATCTAAAGCCTCAGTTAAGGTACCTCGAGAACAACCAAAAGAAGCTCTTCTTAATAAATGATTAGCTTCTGCAGCTGTCCAATTTCCAGAATACGTATCTAGGTAAGCCATAGTTAAAGATAATAAAATAATAGATATAGAATAATCTACTATTAATTAAGACTTTAACTTTGCAATAAGGTTTAATTAGGCTGTTAAATAATCTTTGGCTTTTTCTAAAGCTTTAGGAATTCCACCAGGATTTCTACCACCTGCAGTAGCAAAAAATGGCTGGCCACCTCCACCTCCATGAATTAATTTTCCTAATTCTCTTACAACAGTTCCTGCATTATAACCTCTTTCGTTTGCTAATTCTTTAGAAATATAACAAGTTAACAATGCTTTTTCGTTAGTAGGAGCAGAAGCAAATAGCAAAAATAAATTTTGATGTTCTTTACCTAAACTAAAAGCCAAATTCTTTATTCCATTAGCATCTAAATCTACTTTAGTGGCTAAAAATTGAACTCCGTTAATTTCTTGAAGTTGATTTTTTATCTCTCCAGAAAGGTTTTGCGCCTTTTCTTTTAATAGCTGTTCTACTTGCTTTTGTAATTCAGTATTTTCATCTTGAAGTTTTTGAACAGCTTTAACAGGATTTTTTGTGTTGTTTAATAAATCTTTAATTTCAAATAATGTTCTGTTGTTATCAAAATAAAAGTCTTTAACAGCATCATTTGTAATAGCTTCAATTCTACGAATTCCTGCTGCTACAGCTCCTTCAGATTTTATTTTAAAATGCCAAATATCGCCTGTATTTTTTACGTGAGTTCCACCACAAAGTTCTATAGATTTACCAAATTTAATTGCTCTAACAGTATCACCATATTTTTCGCCAAATAAAGCCATTGCACCATCTGCAATTGCTTTTTCCATAGTTATGTTTCTGCTTTCTTCTAAAGGTAATTTACCAGAAATACGTGCATTGACAAAGTTTTCTACATCTTGTAATTCTTCTGTAGTTAACTTAGAAAAGTGAGAAAAATCAAATCGTAAGTATTTAGAATGAACAGCAGAACCTTTTTGCTCTACATGAGTTCCTAAAACTTCTCTTAATGCTTGATGCAATAGGTGAGTAGCTGTATGATTACATTCGGTTCTATAACGTTGTTTTTCATCTACAACTGCTTTAAAGTTTGCATCTAAATTCTGAGGTAGATTTTTAGCAAAATGTATAATTACATTGTTTTCTTTTTTGGTGTCTAAAATATATACAACATCTCCATGAGTATCTTCTAAATAACCTTTATCACCTACTTGACCTCCACCTTCTGGATAAAAAGGAGTTAAGTTAAATACTAATTGATACATTTCACCATCTTTCTTAGAGGTTACTTTTCTATATCTTGTTAGTTTAACATTTGCTTCTAAAAAGTCATATCCAATAAATTCTTCTACAGCATCATCAATTAATATTGTCCAATCATCAGTAGACATTTCACTTGCAGCCCTAGATCTATTTTTTTGCTTTTGTAATTCTTCTTCAAAGCCTTTCTCGTCTAAAGTATAGCCTTTTTCCGATAAAATTAATGCAGTTAAATCTATAGGGAAACCAAAAGTATCATATAGTTCAAAAACTTTATCTCCAGAAATTTCTTTTGATTTTGAGTTTTCAATAATTCCGTCTAATAAAACTAAACCTTGGTCTAATGTTCTTAAGAATGAAGTTTCTTCTTCTTTAATTACATTCTCTATTAATTGTTTTTGACTTTTTAACTCTGGGAAAGCTTTACCCATTTTATCTGATAAAATAGATACTAACCTATAAATGAAAGGCTCTTTTTTATCTAAGAATGTGAAACCATATCTTACAGCTCTTCGTAAAATTCTACGAATTACGTAACCAGCTCCTGTATTACTTGGTAATTGACCATCTGCTATAGAAAATGCAACAGCTCTAACATGATCCGAAATTACTCTTGTTGCAATATCTTGTTTTTCATTTTTACCATAAGAAGTGTTGGTAATTGTACCAATTTCTCTAATAATTGGCGTAAAAACATCAGTATCATAATTAGATTGTACGTTTTGTAATACCATACATAAACGTTCAAATCCCATTCCAGTATCTATATGCTTGTTTGGTAATTCTTCTAAAGTACCATTTGCTTTACGATTGTATTGCATAAAAACAAGGTTCCAAATCTCTACAACTTGAGGATGGTCTTCATTAATTAAAGTACGTCCATCAACCTTTGCTTTTTCTTCTGCAGAACGAATATCAACATGAATTTCAGAACATGGTCCACAAGGTCCTTGTTCTCCCATTTCCCAAAAATTGTCCTTCTTATTTCCTTTTAATATTCTATCTTCAGCTATATATTCTTTCCAAATATCATAGGCTTCAGTATCCATGTTTAGTTGGTCTGCATCTTCTGAACCTTCAAAAACAGTTACGTAAAGAATATCTTTATCAATCTTATAAACTTCTGTCAATAACTCCCAAGCCCAAGCAATTGCTTCTTTCTTAAAGTAATCTCCAAAAGACCAATTCCCTAACATTTCAAATAATGTATGATGATAGGTATCATACCCAACTTCTTCTAAATCATTATGTTTACCTGAAACACGTAAACATTTTTGCGAATCTGTAATTCTATTCTTTTTTGGAGTTGCATTCCCAAGAAAATATTCCTTAAAAGGCGCCATTCCAGAATTTACGAACATCAATGTTGGATCGTCTTTTGTAACCATTGGTGCAGAAGGAACTACCAAGTGTGATTTTTTTTGAAAAAAGTCTAAAAAAGTAGCGCGAATATCTTGAGATTTCATAAAAAAGAAGTTTCCAACAAGTTGGATTATGTTAATATATTTTTAAAATAACTGCTCTAAAAAAGCAGTTGTAAAACATTTCGTAAATTTGTGAGTTCTTGTATTTAAAAGTTTTCCAAGAAATCTTTAATACAAACACAAAAATAGTATATTTCACAATATGGCAAAAGTAAAATATTATTATGATGAGGATACGCTTTCTTACAGAAAAATTGCTGTAAAGAAGAGCGATTATTATCGTAAAATATTATTTAGCTTTTTAGGTGTAATTCTTATTGCGTTCATTGGTTTTATTGGCTTTAGTCAAATAATTACTTCTCCTTCAGAACGTGCTCAAAAAAGAGAATTAGAAAACTTAAAGTTTCATTACGAGTTAATTAATAAGAGGTTAGAAGAAAGTGCTTCTATATTATCTCAGCTACAAGAGCGAGATAATAATATTTATAGAAGTTATTTTGAGGCAAACCCAATACCTGAAGAACAAAGAAAAGCAGGTTTTGGTGGTGTAAATCGATATAAAAACTTAGACGGATTTGAAAATTCTGAACTAATTAAAAATCTTACCAAAGAAGTAGATATCTTATCTAAACAAATGGTGGTGCAATCTAAATCTTTAGATGAAATAGTTTCATTAGCAAAAGAAAAGGAAGAAATGTTGGCGTCAATACCAGCTATTTTACCTGTTAAAAAAGGTGATTTTTATGTGGCTTCTGGATATAAAATGAGAATGCATCCTATTTTAAAAATCAATAAGTTTCATAAAGGAATGGATTTTACGGCTCCAAAAGGCACACCTGTTTACGCCTCAGGAAATGGAAAAATCTACAGAGCCCAAAGAAGCTCTACATTTGGTAAAGTAATTTACATAGATCATGGTTATGGTTATAAAACCATTTATGCTCACTTAAGCAAAATGGTAGTAAAAAGAGGAGAAACTATAAAAAGAGGAGACTTAATTGGTTATGTTGGTAACACAGGTTTATCTGTAGCTCCACACTTGCATTATGAGGTTCATAAAAATGATGTGGCTTTAAATCCGATAAACTTTTATTATGGAGATTTAACCTTAGAAGAGTTTGCAAACTTGCAGCAAACCTCAGAAGAAAGTCAATCTTACGATTAATTTAGGCCTATTTTATGTATATAGATTTACCCGAAAAAAGATATTATAAGATTGGCGAAGTTGCATCCGCTTTTGATGTAAACACCTCATTAATTCGATTTTGGGAAAAGGAGTTTGATATCATCAAACCAAAGAAAAATAAAAAAGGAAATAGACTTTTTACGCAAGATGATATTCATAACTTTAAACTTATCTTTAATTTAGTTAAAGAAAGAGGCTTCACCTTAGAAGGGGCAAAACAGCAGCTTAAAAAGAACCCAGAAAGCACTTTCAATAAGCATGAGGTTATTAGCAGACTAGAAGCTGTAAAAGCAGAATTGCTAAAAATAAAGAACTCACTTTAATTACTTTTTGTAAGACGTTCTTATTTAAATATCCCAATATATTTTACCTGTTTTTATATTATGCATGCATAGTAATTTTCCCTATATTTGGGAAGTATGAAATTACGTATTTGCTAATTTATAGCAGTACATTTAAATAAAACCTCAAAATTATGTCAAAAAAGTATGTAGATTTAGAAACATTGAAATACATACTTTATGATATTCACAAATTAGAAGATTTACTTTCAAGAGAAAGATTCCAAGAACATGATATGGAATCTTTAAATCTATTTATAGATTCTGTAAAAGACTTTTCTGATAGAGAAATGTATCCTTATTTTCAAGAGATGGATGCAAATCCTGCATATCATAAAGATGGAACTGTTATTGTTCACGAGCAAGTTCAAAAAGTAATGCATCAATCAGGAGAAATGGGTATTATTTCTGCTTGTTTCGATTATGATGATGGTGGTTTACAAATGCCAATTTCTGCATTTCAGGCAGCAGTGTATATTATGGATGCAGCCAATAATCACTTACCTGGTTATCCTAGTTTAACATTAGGTGCTGCAGAATTAATTATAGAGTTTGGTTCGCAAGTTTTAAAGGATAAATATGTGCCAAATATGTTGGCTGGAGTTTGGGGTGGTACCATGTGTTTAACAGAACCGCAAGCAGGTAGTTCTTTATCTGATGTTGTTACTAAAGCCACACCAACTAATGATGGTTATTACAAAATAACAGGGCAAAAAATATTTATTTCTGGAGGCGATTACAAAGGTGCAGAAAATATTGTGCATTTAGTTTTGGCAAGAATTGAAGGCGCTCCAAAAGGTACTAAAGGAATCTCATTATTTGTAGTACCAAAAAACAGGTTAAAAGAAGATGGAACTTTAGAATATAATGATGTAATGACTGTAGCTGATTTTCAGAAAATGGGCCAAAAAGGATATTGCACTACGCATTTAGGTTTTGGAGATTCTGATGATTGTAGAGGCTGGTTAGTTGGTGAAGAACACAAAGGTTTAGCCCAAATGTTTTTAATGATGAATGGTGCTAGAATTGCAGTAGGTAGAGGTGCAGCAGCAATTGCAATGGCTGCATATAGAACTTCTTTACAATATGCGAATGAAAGACCACAAGGAAGAAAGTTATCTGCAGATGGTAAGAAGAACCCTACTGAAAAGCAAAGTCTTATTATAGAACATCCAGATGTTAGACGAATGTTATTGCTCCAAAAATCTATTGTAGAAGGTTCTTTAAGCTTGGTTTTATTGGCCTCTAAATATCAAGATATATTAACAACAGCCACATCAAAAGAGGAAAAAGAAAAGTATCATTTATTGTTAGAAATGATTATTCCTATTGTAAAAACATATCCATCAGAAGCTGGTGCAGAATCTGTAGATAATGGCTTGCAAGTATTAGGAGGTTATGGTTTTTGTACCGATTTTACCTTGCAACAATATTATAGAGATATTAGAATTTCTGCTTTGTATGAAGGTACAACTGGTATTCAATCTCAAGATTTATTAGGTAGAAAAGTGCCTATGCAAAATGGTAAAGGATTAGAATTATTATCTGCAGAAATAGTAAAAACTATTATTGCAGCAAGCAATGATGAAAATCTTAAAATATATGCTAAAATTTTAGGCGATAAATTAGAACTCTCCCAAAAAATTCTTGGTCATTTAATGCCTTTTGCCATGAAAGGTAATTATGAACGTTATTTAGCAGATGCTAACTTATTTATGGAATATATGAGTATTGTTGTGTTAAGTTGGTTATGGCTAGAAATGGCTGTTGATGCTAAAAAATCTTTAAGTAATAAGGATAAAAAATACACAGCAACGTTTTATGAGAGTAAAATTCACACTATGAAATTTTACTTTAAATATGAGTTACCTAAAACCAATTCTTTAGCTGAATCATTAATGAATAATGAAGTTATAACGATTAAAAATGAAAAAGAATACATTATATAATGCATAGTAAAGATCAATTTAATTTATCAGGAAAAGTTGCTGTTATTACAGGTTCAAGTAAAGGTATAGGTAAGGCTATTGCTAAAGGTTTAGCAGAACAAGGAGCACAAGTTGTTATTTCTAGCAGAAACCAAGAAGCTTGTGACGAAGTTGCAAAAGAATTTAAAGAACAAGGTTTAGATGCCATTGGTATTGCTTGTCATATAGGAAAAGAAGACCAACGAAAAAATTTGGTTGATAAGACAATCGAGTCTTTTGGTAGAATAGATATTTTAGTGAATAATGCAGCTATTAATCCTGTTTTTGGACCAATTGAAGAGGTTTCTCCAGAAATTTTTGATAAAATTATGGATGTCAATGTAAAAGCTCCTTGGTCTTTGTCAAATTTGGTGTTACCATATTTTCAGACCAATAAAAACGGTAGTATAATTAATATCGCATCTGTAGAAGCTTTAACTCCAGGTTTAGGTTTAGGTATTTACAGCACAAGTAAAGCAGCTATTTTAATGCTTACAAAAAATCAGGCTAAAGAATGGGGTAAGTATGGTGTAAAAGCAAATGCCATTTGTCCTGGTTTAATTAAAACAAAGTTTAGTGCTGCTTTATGGCAAAATGAAAAAATACTAAGTAAAGTAGAAAAAGCTTTACCATCTTCAAGAATGGGAATGCCAGAAGAAATGGTAGGTTTGGCATGTTTACTAGCTTCAGATGCAGGTAATTATATGACTGGAGGCGTTTATACTGCAGATGGTGGTTATATGATTGCAGGTTAAAATAGAAAAACGATGAACTTCGAATACTCAAAGAAATCAATAGAATTACAAGAAAAACTAAACACTTTTATTGATGCCCATATTGTACCAATAGAAAAGGAATTCTTGGCTTTTCAAAGTGATGCGAATAAAATGTGGAAACGTTTTCCAAAAACGGTAATGTTAAAGCAAAAAGCAAAAGATGCTGGTTTATGGAACTTATTTTTACCTAAAGATTATGGAGAATTAAGTCCAGGTTTAACCAATTTAGAATATGCACCATTAGCAGAAATTATGGGTAAAAAAATCTGGATTTCAGAGATTTTTAACTGCTCTGCACCAGATACTGGAAACATGGAGGTTTTGGCCAAATATGGAAGTGAATTTCAGAAAAAGAAATGGCTTACTCCTTTAATGAACGGAGATATTCGTTCTGCTTTTTTAATGACAGAACCTCAAGTTGCATCTTCAGATGCTACAAATATTGAAACTTCAATAGCAATAGAAGGAGATGAATATGTTATAAATGGCCGTAAATGGTGGTCTTCTGGAGCGATGGATCCACACTGTGAAGTAGCAATTGTAATGGGTAAAACAAGCCCTGAAGCACATAGGCATCAGCAACAAAGTATGGTGTTGGTTCCTATGAGTACACCAGGTTTAAAAATAGTAAGGCCACTATCTGTACTAGGTTTTTATGACTCTCCTGAAGGACATGCAGAAATAATTTTAGACAATGTTCGTGTACCTAAAGAAAACCTAATTTTAGGTGAAGGTAGAGGTTTCGAAATTGCACAAGGACGTTTAGGTCCTGGTAGAATTCATCATTGTATGAGATTGGTTGGCATGGCTCAATATGCTTTAGAAATGATGTCTAAAAGAACGTTAGAAAGAGAAACTTTTGGTAAAAAGTTTTATGACTACAGTAGTATTCGTCATGAAATTGCAAAATCTGCTTGCGAGATAGAACAAGCACGCCTGTTAACGCTATCTGCTGCAGATAAGATGGATAAGGTTGGTAACAAAGAAGCAAAAGATATAATTGCTATGATTAAAATTGTAGCACCAAACATGGCTCAAAAAGTAATAGATAGAGCTATTCAAATTTTAGGAGGAAAAGGTGTTGGCCCAGATACGTATTTGGCACATTATTATACAATTGCAAGAATGTTACGTTTAGCAGATGGTCCAGATGAAGTTCACATGTATCAATTAGGTAAAAGTTGCATCAAAAAATTTGGGAATTCATGAGCAATCAAAAAGTAAGAAAAGGAGAAGAATTACCAGAACTACCTTTAAAAAAGTATTTGAAAGAAATTAATTTAATTGATGATATTCAAAGCGATTTAAACATAGTGCAATATACACATGGCTATTCTAATTTAACTTATCTTTTACAAATTGAAGGTAAAGAATTTGTACTTAGAAAACCACCCAAAGGTGCCATAAAAAGAGGGCATGATATGGGTCGTGAATTTAAGGTTCAAAAGGCAGTAGCCTCTCAATTTTCTAAGGTTCCAAAAATGTATGGATTTTCTAATGACGAAACCATTTTAGGAAGTGACTTTTATATAATGGAAAAAGTAGAAGGAATCATTTTAAATTACAAAGAAGCTCAAAAGAGAAAAATTTCAGTAAATGATTATCAAATCATTGCAAATTCTTGGCTAGATACCTTGGTGTCATTACATAATGTAGATTACAAGGCAGTTGGTTTAACTGACTTAGGAAAGCCAGAAGGCTATGTTGAAAGACAAGTTACAAATTGGGGCAAACAGTACTTAAAAGCCAAAACAGATGAATATCCAGAAGCAGAAATGGTAATGGATTGGATGCAGAAAAATCAACCTAAAACATATAATTATTGTTTAATTCACAACGATTTTAAATATGATAATGTTGTTTTTAAAGATGATTCATGGCAAGAAATTTCTGCAGTTTTAGATTGGGAAATGGCTACTTTAGGAGATCCATTTATGGATCTTGGAACTTCATTAGGATATTGGACTGTAGCTACAGATCACGAATTTGTAAAACAAGGCATACCATCACCAACTATTTTTGAAGGTAATCCTATAAGAAGTGAAATTGCACAACAATATATTCAAAATTCAGGAAGAACAACAGAAAGCTTAGTATTCTATTATGTTTTTGGTCTATTCAAAATTGCTGTGATTGCACAACAAATTTATTATCGATATTCTAAAGGTTGGACAACAGATCCTCGATTTACAAACCTAAATAAGGCAGCAGAACTATGTTGTAAACTGGCTTTAAAAGCAATTAAAACTAAATCAATAGACTAATGGAAGTAAAAAATAAAATTGTAATTGTTACAGGAGCAGGTTCAGGTATTGGTAAAGCAACTGCAGTGCACTTTGCAAAACATGGAGCAACAGTAGTAGTATCAGACATTAATTTAGAGAGTGCAGAAAAAGTTGCACAAGAAATTGTAACAAATAGAGGAAAAGCGATACCTATAAAAGCAA
This sequence comes from Polaribacter sp. P097, assembly GCF_036864555.1. NCBI lineage: Bacteria > Pseudomonadati > Bacteroidota > Flavobacteriia > Flavobacteriales > Flavobacteriaceae > Polaribacter > Polaribacter sp. P097. The sequence goes on from NZ_JAZETJ010000001.1 coordinate 1,264,337, forward strand.
ACGTTGCTGTTTTTGATGAGTTTGAAAGGTTAATACATGAAACAGTTGCCAAATTTGGACAGCTAGATGTTTTAGTGAATAATGCAGGTATTGGTCCTCATTTGTTAAGAACTCATGAATCTTTAGTAAAAGATTGGGATAGAGTTATTGCTGTAAACCAGACAGGTGTTTTTTATGGAATGAAGCTTGCTTTGCACCAGTTTTTAGAACAAGGATTTGGAAATATTGTTAATATAGCTTCCTTAGCAGGATTAAAGGCATCACCTAATAATATTAGTTACAGTGCAAGTAAATTTGCAGTGGTTGGTATGACAAAGTCTGCAGCTATGGAATATGCCACTAAGAACATTAGAATAAATGCAGTTTGTCCTGGGTATACAGAGTCTGCTTTGTTAACACAACTTATCAATGCAAAGCCAGAAATGGATGCAATTTTAAAAAGTGTAATACCTATGAAACGTTATGGTAAAGCAGAAGAGATAGCAGATGCAGTTGTGTGGTTGGCTTCAGATAACACAAAATTTATTACTGGGCAAACCATAACTTTAGACGGAGGGACTTCTTTGTAAGATCTCATTAGCGTTAATAGAATTAGTTTATCAGCTAAAAAGTCTTTTTTTACTGTAGGATATATTAAGTATTTTTGAAGAAATCAAACAAATCAAAATAAAATTTTAAATATTAGAAATTATGAAAAAATGGTTAATTCCGGTTATAATTATAGGAGTAATAGCATTCGCAATATATAGTTGGGCAAAAGGTTTTAATAACGAAGCTGTAGTTTTACAAGAAGATGCTAAAACCACTTGGTCTAATGTAGAAAGTGCTTACCAAAGAAGAAATGATTTAATTGGTAATTTGGTAAAAACAGTACAAGGTGCTGCAGATTTTGAAAAAAGTACCTTAACCGAAGTTATTAATGCAAGAGCAAAAGCAACATCTACAACTATAGATGCAGGTAATTTAACTGCAGAAAATATGGCTCAATTTCAGCAGGCACAAGCAGGTTTAAGTGGTGCTTTATCTAAATTATTAGTATCTGTAGAACGTTATCCAGATTTAAAAGCAAACGCAAACTTTTTAGAATTACAGAGCCAATTAGAAGGTACAGAAAATAGAATTAATGTAGCAAGAGATCGTTTTAATGAAGGTGTAAATAAGTACAACAAGCACATCAAAATTTTTCCAAACTCTGTATTAGCAGGTATGTTTAATTTTGAAGAAATGGATAGATATAAAGCAAATCCAGGTTCTGAAAATGCACCAGATGTTAACTTCGATTTTAATAAAGCAGCCTAAATGTCTAAAGTAGAAGCATTTTTAACAAAAGATGAAGAGCAAGAAATTATTGCGGCTATTAGAACAGCAGAAACCAATACTTCTGGAGAAATTCGTGTTCATATGGAAGCCACATCAATCAAAGATCATTTTGATAGAACTTTGGAGGTATTCCACATGTTAAAAATGAACAATACAAAAGATGAAAATGCAGTTTTAATCTATGTAGCAGTAAAAGATAAAAAGTTTGTTATTTATGGTGATAAAGGCATAAACAATGTTGTACCAACAGATTTTTGGAATGCTACAAAAGATGTTATGCAAAGCCATTTTAAAAATAACAACTTTAAGCAAGGTTTGGTAGAAGGTATTTTAAAAGCAGGTGAAGAACTAAAAGAACATTTTCCTTGGCAGATAGATGATGAGAACGAACTTTCTAATGAGATTTCTAAAGGATGATATTGAATAAGCAGTTTTTAGCAAGCAGTCAATTAGCAGTTAAAAGTAAAAAGTGGTTCTTATTTATAGCGATACTTTTTTCATTACAAACCTTTGCTCAAGGATTTCAAATTCCAGAAAAACCAAAGTTTCAAACTAGTGTTTACGATTATGTAAACCTATTATCGCAATCGCAAAAATCAAATTTAGAGAATAAATTAGTTCGCTATTCAGACACTACATCAACCCAAATTGTTGTGGCCATTATAAATTCTACAGAAGGTGAGAATATTAATTATTTGGCTGCGAATTGGGGAGAAGAATGGGGAATTGGAGATGCAGAAAAAGATAATGGAGTTTTAATTTTATTGGCTAAAAATGATCGAAAAATCGCCATCCAAGTTGGTAAAGGAGTAGAATATTTATTAACCGATTTTCAATCAAAAAGAATAATAGAAAGAGTAATAATTCCTGAATTTAGAAAAGGAGATTTCTATGGAGGTTTAGATAAAGGCTCAGATTACATCTTTAAAACGCTGCAAGGTGAATTTAAAGGCACTAGAATACAAGAAGAGAAAGGGTTTGATCCTGGAATTGTATTTTTTATTCTGCTTATTGTTATATTTTTTATTATAATTTCTAGAGGAAATAAAAACAACAGAGGAGGAGGAAGACGTTTTAGACGAGGTTCTTTGGCAGATACTATTTTCGACACAATCATATTAAGCAATGCTGGTAGAGGTGGAGGAAGCTTTGGTGGTGGTTTTGGAGGTAGCTCATCAGGAGGTGGTTCTTTTGGTGGAGGTGGTTTTGGTGGCGGATTTGGAGGAGGCTCTTTTGGTGGAGGAGGCGCTTCTGGAGGCTGGTAATTAGCTATTCTATACAACAGCCAAACCCTATTTTTTAATCTTATTTTAATTGCATTTTCATGAAAAAACTATTTATTCTTAATTGCTTACTTGTGTTTTTTAGTTGCCAAAATTTTGGTCAATTAAAAATGTTGGGGGATTTACCTAATTCTCTAAAAGAGGTTTCAGGGAATGAATATATTCAGAATTCTAACGCTATTTGGATTTTAGAAGATGGAGGAAATTCATCTGATATTTACAGAATTTCTTCTAAAGGAAAAATTTTACATGAGTTAGATGTTGATGCTAAAAATAAAGATTGGGAAGACTTAACTTCAGACGAATTTGGGAATCTTTACATTGGCGATTTTGGAAATAATTATAGCAAACGTAAAAAGCTAAAAATCCTAAAAATCAACAAAAACCATTTAGATAAGGAAGATGCAAAGGTTCAGGAAATGGAGTTTGAATATGAAGATCAAAAAAAGTATCCACCTAAAAAGAAAGATCGTTATTTTGATGCAGAATCTTTTTTCTATTTTAATAATCACTTTTACATCTTTACAAAGAGTAGAGTTAAAAACAAATATGGTAAAACTTCTTTATACAGAGTACCATCAACACCTGGTAAACATAAAGCCAAGTTAATTGGTAAGTTTGATAATGGTAAAAAGGAATCCTCTTGGATAACTTCTGCAGATATTTCTGATGATGGTAAAAAAGTAGTTTTATTATCTCAAAAAAATATTTTAATCTTTACCAATTTTACAGGAGATAATTTCTTTTCTGGCTCTGTAAAAAAAATACCTTTAACTCATAAATCTCAAAAAGAAGGTATCTGTTTTAAAGGCGATAACACACTTTTAATTACGGATGAAAGAGCAGGAGGTGAAGGAGGAAATTTATATGAATATAGCTTAAAATAGAACGATATATTTATACAACAAAAGAAGCCAGCCAAGGGTTAAGAATAAACCTCCTAAAGGTGTGATTGGCCCTAAAAATTTCAATTTTTTTCCTTTATATGCAGAAATTACTAAACCATAAATTGAAAAGGAAAAAAGAATTACTCCTATAATAAAGCAGTATACTATGTAATTATCTAAAGCCAAAGTATCATTTAAATTATAGCCTAATACTAATAAAACAATGGCATGATACATCTGATATTTTACACCAGTTTCAAAACTTTGTAATTGATCTTGATTTAGTTTTTTCTTTAGTAGGTGAGCGCCAAATGCACCTAAAACTATTGCTAAAAATCCGAAGATACTTCCAAAAATTAATGCGATTACACTCATTTTATTTATAAATCAAAACCTACGTTAAACATAATTCGTAAACCATCTTCACCAGTAAATGCAGAGATGTTTCCTGCAAAAATATCTGCAGTGTTAAAGAAAAAGCCACCACCTATAGATGTATTAGGTGTGTTCGAGTAAAACTGTGGATTAGTAACAATTGTATTTGGTGCTCCCCAAACTTTACCATAATCGAAACCAGCAAATAAACCAATGTTCATAGGCACTAGGTTGGTTTTTACATCTCTTAAATTCCATCTTACATCACTTGAATGATAAAATGCATTTTTACCTGTAAAACGCTGATTTCTATAACTTCTTAAACCATTATTACCACCAATATTTGCTGCTTGATAAAACTCAAAATCATCACCGAAAATAAATTGGCCATGAACTTTAGTAGCAAAAACCAATTTACCACTAGGTATTAATTTATGTGTAATTCCTAAACCAGAACTAGCGTAAGAGAAATTATTACTGCTTGCCAAGTTTTTGGTATAGCCAACACTTACCATAAAATCCATAGCTAGTGTTGGAAAAGCAGGGTTGTCTGCATGCTTGTAGCTGTAACTTGTTTCTAAGTTGATAAAGTTTTCTCTGTTAAAGATTCTGTTATCTGCTGCATATTGTGTTTCTAGGTATCTACCTGCAGTTCTATCTACGTTATAACTATTAAATTTTGCACCAATTTTTAATTCATCACCTAAGTCTCCAATCCATTTTACAAAAGAGCCTGCTTTAATTTGTGATATTTTAACCCTATTGTAATCTCTATCTTCTGTACCATCTGCCTCTAAATTTTCTGAATTATTACCAAAACCAAAAAAGTTTAAAGCGTAATTTGGACCTGTATATTGTGCTTCGAAACCTAAGTTCCATTTATTTAAAATATTGGCATATTCACTGTTATAATTCAGTTCAAAACCATTAGTTGCAAAATAGTAAAAAGCAGAAATTGTATATTTTCTTGTAAACGGATTTCTTTCGAATGAGTTCACTAAAAAGGTGTTTTTTAAACCTAATTTAATTCCATCATCTGGATTGTAGCCAATTGCTGGAGATATTGAGTTTTTCTGACTTTTTAATTTCTTGTAATCGTAAGTATTTGTGTCATAATCATCAGTAATTTTCTTACTAACGTTAGGTGTTATAAAGGTGTTTTTCTTCGATTTTTGATCGTAAATTTTCACCTTTTTTGTTTTATTTATTTCATAGGTGTCATTATTTAAACCTCCTATAATCTTTATACGAATTGCATTGTTGTTGCCAGTTTCACCATTTACAACAAAAACATCATCATCGTCTAAACCATAAATCCAAATTTCTTTAGTTGTAGCAAACTTATACCTTCTTTGGTGTATAATATCTGCTTTATCTCCATCTTTAATTCTGTAAGCAGTTACTTTTGTATCACCATTTACAAATCTTTCAATTTCAAAATGATCGTCTTTATTGGTTCCTTTAATTACTTGAAATCTATTTAAATACTTAAAGTAGGTGTCAGAAATGTCTTGCAAGTTTTTTCTTCTACCAATTAATTTCTGTTTGATATCATTTACAGTTTCATCATTTACTTCTTTAGGAAACTTTGCAAAAGCACTTTCTATTACTTCATCTGTAATTTGAGATTGAATAATAGCTACTTGTGCATCCCAAACTTCTTTGTCTGATGCATGAATTAAAGTCATGTCTATTGGGTAGCCAGATAAATTAAACCATCTTGGCTTTTCTATATCTTCTTGATAAGAACGCATACCCCTTAAATCTGGAATTAATCTAGTAAAAATATTGAGTAAAATACCATCACTAAATACAGAAAATGCTTGATCTCTATCTCTAGGAACTGGTCTATACACAATTTTGTCTCCTTCTTCAAATTCAGCCCATCTCCACTGGTCTTGATGCCTATCCCAATCTCCAATAAGCATGTCAAACAAACGTGCTCTAATGTAAGCTTCTTCGTCTAAAACGTATTTTTCATCCTTCTTTAAATTTTTTCTAAGGTCATCTGTACTTATAATTTCATCTGCATACCCAAAGCTTTTTTTATCTCCATGACCATCTGCTGTTCGTTCTTCAACCATGTATAATTCATCTCCATAATCTGCATTAAATTCGCCCAAACCTTTTTGTTTTGGAACATAAAATAAAATAGGATTTGAATGATATACATCTATAGCATCTGCTAATTCTCCAATAGTAAATGGTGCATATGGATGTGAACCTGTAAAAACATCTAATAACAAACTTTCTGTATAAGTTTTATCAAATTGACCCTCTACATATTGATCTTTAAATGCAACAGCTTGTAAATATTGAACTGCATTTTTGCGCAAAGCCCTCATTACATATTCTCTACCTTCTTTGTCTTGTAAACGCAAAGATTTAGATTGATGACCTCCACCTCTTCTTACAGGGGTTAATCCACCATACAAAGTGTCTAATTTTACTGTAGGAGCTACAATTTTTTCGCCAAAATATTTGCGATATCTTTTACCCCAAAGTAGGTTATATACATTACCTTTTTTAACTTCTTTATCTGTATAAACAGAAGCTTCTTTTTCGCTTAAATCAACATTAGGAAATTCTGAATATTCTACAATACTATCTTTTTCGAAAACATTAGCCTCATAAACAATTTTACGTTCTTTAGCTGTGTAAAAGTGAACTGTAGATGCACCATCTTCATAAACATCTAGCCTTGCAAAACCTTGAGTTCCATAAGAAAATTTACCTCCGTTTACATTTTTAGTTGCTGTTAATTTAGAACCAGAACCACTAACAATTTGAGGTATGTTATCTTGAACTATATATTGAATACTGTGCTCATGACCAGAAACAAAAATGATTTTTTCATTTTGCTGAGCTAAACTAATAATACGTTTTCTAAGCGTATTGTATTTGTCATTCTGCTGATCTGTATTGGTTAAACCAGTAGTTTTACGAAGTATATTTTTGGCAGTTCCTAAAATTGGTGCTGGGGACATGTGGCTTTTAAAAGAATAATACCCTCCATGAGGACCATTGGTAAACATTGGGTGATGTAGTGCTAATAATGTCGTTTTTCCTTGCGATTTTTTTATTAAACCCTCTAACTCCTCAAAAAACTTAGCTCTAGTTTTTATTTCACAATCATCATTAATTCCTGGATGTTTGTCCCAATTTGTTACATACCAATGAGTATCAACAACAATAATGTTAATTTCATCATTTACTTCAATTTTCTCTAAAGGACATCCATTATCTGGCTCAAAACTCTTTTTACCTAAGGCATCTTCTACTAATTTTTCTTGATCTTTTAAGCCTTGTAAACCACTATACCAATCATGGTTCCCAGGTATAAAAAGTGATTTTCCTGGAAAATTTTTAGCAATATCTGTTTGAACTTTTAAGCGATGATTGGCTAGTTTATAGCCTTTTTTATTTTTATTTGGAATACCTTTAGGATACACATTGTCTCCTAAAAAGATAAGTGTCGAATTTTCTTTTGCTTTTAAAATTTCTTGACTCAAATATGATAAAGCAGAATCTCTTTTATATAATTCAGAATTTCCTGCATCACCAATTAAATAAAATGAGTGTAAAACTTTACTGTTTGTTTTAGGTGTAAATTTCTGGCCCTCTGTAATTTGCATATCTATTGTAGCACAAGCAGATACCAGGACTATTGTTAAAACTAAGGCAATATATTTTACGAATTTCATATTGGTAAAATTAACTATTTTAAAATTGACTTTCTAAAAAGATTTAGCTCCTCTTTCGTGTCAATATCTATATGATTAGTTTGCAAATTTGATGATAAAACTTCGTTTTTATGTGCGTTAATAAAACTTTTAGCACCTCTATCACCATTAATTTTTAGTAGAGCTTCAAAATATATTTTAGGGATGATTACAGGAACTCCAAAATGAGCTGGATATTTGGTAGCTATAATTTTTGTAGGATTTTTTAAAGACAAGCTTTTCATAGATAAAAGATAAGCTATATCTATAGCTGGTTGGTCTGCTAAAAGGATAAAAATAGCATCAAATTTTAAATGTTGATTTTTAAAATAATTAAGCCCTGAAATTATGCTTGTACTTAAACCATCAGCAAAATTATCATTGTAAATTGTTTTTATTTTTGAAGCTGAAATGGATTGTTCAATACGATTAGCATTTGCGCCTAAAACACAATAAACATTATTTTTTTGTAATAATTTTGCCTTTTCTAAAGTGATGTTTAAAAGGGTTTTGCCTTCAATTTTCTCTAGCTGTTTGATACTTTTCATGCGAGATGATTTACCTGCAGCTAAAACTAAAATAGCAATATTCATAAGGTTAGTTACTATGTATTTTGCCAGTAATATTTCTAAGAGAAAAAGGATTTTTATTTCTTGTTACCGCTAAAATTTCTGCAATAATTGAAATTGCAATTTCTTGTGGAGTTTGAGCACCAATATGCAAACCTGCAGGCGTATAAATAGTTTCTAAAAATTCTTCTGTAGTTTCAGGAGCAAATTCAAAAAGCTCATTAAATAAACGTTCTCTTCTTTTAGGTGCACCTAAAATACCTATGTAATTCGAACAGTTTTCTTCAGATAGTTTTACGAGATATTTTAAATCTTGCACATAACTATGGTTCATTAAAACAATTGCACAATTTTCTTTGATGTCTTTAAATTTAATGGTTTCAGGACTTTCGCCTAACACTTTATTAGCCCCTGGAAAATCCGATAGCTCTTTACTGTCTTTGGCAGATGTAATCACTTCTATTTCCCAACCAAGATTTGCTGCAATTTTACACAATTGCACTGCATCATGTTCTCCACCAATAATCACCAATTTAAAGGCAGGTTGTAATATTTGTGAAAAAACTTGTGTTTGCTCATCAATGGTGAATTGCTCACTAAACGAAAATTGGTGTCCATTTTCAAAAGTGATAACAGAACCATAAGCACCAAAAGATTCGTCTTCTAGTTTAAAATTGCTTTCAATTTTTAATGATTCTCTTTTTGAATATGCTTCTAGAAATAACGCTATAAAATCATCTTTAATAAAAATAGGTTCTATTAAAATGTACAAAATACCTTCACAACCCAATCTGTACCTGCCATCATAAGTTATGATTTTTGGTTTGTTATCTTTAAAAACAGTTTTTGATCTTTGTATGATTTCTTTTTCTACACAACCACCAGAAACTGCACCTACTGAATGTAAATCTTCAGAAATTAGCATTCTAACTCCAGGTTTTCTGTAAGATGAACCTTCTAAATGTACAACAGAAGCCATCACATTTTTCAATCCTTTTTTTTGATTGATTATTGCTTGTTGTATGATTTCTTTAAGTTCGTGTATCAAGGTTAAGAGAGTTTTAATGGCATTTCAGTTAGTCTTTCTCCTGTTAATCTTTTTACTGCATTCCCTATAGCAGCTGCAATTGGTCCTAAAGGAGGTTCGCCAACAGGCCCTGGCTTGTCCATACCTTGCAGTAAGTGTACATTAATTTCTTTTGGAGCGTGTTTTATCATAGCCATTTCATAAGGTCCGAAAATGGTAGGTTGTAATTGACCATCTTCTATATACATTTTTTCGTGCATGGCTGCACTCATGGCCATTATCATTGCCCCTTCACATTGTGCTCTAACTTGATCTGGATTTACAGCAATTCCACAATCCATAACACAAGTAACTTTATGCACTTTTATTTCTTTGTTTTCTATAGATACTTCTACAACTTGTGCACATGGTGTTCCTGTATCTGTTGAACAGGCAAAACCCATGGCTCTTCCATTAGAAACAGTCTCAGAATAATTTGATTCTTCTTGTACTTTTTTAATAACGTTTTTTAAACGAATTCCTTCTTCATTATCTTTTATTTGAGCTAAACGCAATTCAATAGGATTTTTATTGTTTTGAAAAGCCAATTCATCAACAAAACTTTCAATGGCAAAAGTATTAGCTAGCAAACCTAAACTTCTCCACCAACTTGTGGCAAATGGCAAGGTTTTATGCCACTGAATAGATCTAACATTTTTTATGTCACTGTAATGAATTCGTCCTCCACGAATTGCACCAAAATCTGCACCTAAAACTGTATTTGCAATACCTGGTAAAAGCAGTGAATCTATAGCCACATTACCACTTGCAAAGTGATGCTCTAAATGCTCAATCAAACCTTCCTCATTTAGTTTACCTCTCATAATATGGTGTGTTGGAGGTCTAAACATATCATTTTGAAACTCTTCTTTTCTAGTGAAGAAATACTTTACAGGTTGCCCAACTGCTTTAGATAATTTAATAGCTTGAATTGCATGATTTGTATTTAAACGTCTACCAAAACCACCTCCTAAATAGGTAGGAATGACATTTATATCATCTGTATCAATATCTAACGCTTTTGCAATTTGATTTTGTGTAATTCCAATTACTTGGGTAGATAAAATTACGGTTACTTTGCCATCTTTATAAGAAGCAACAGCACCATTTGGTTCTAATTGTGCATGAGCACCAATTGGACTTTTAAACTCCAGCTCTAGAAAATCTTCATCATCATTTTCAAGAACATCACCCTCTTTTTGAACAATCATTTCATCTCCACTACCTACAGTAATTAGATTTCTTATATCTTCTTCTGTCCATTTTTTAGGGATGTTCCATTCAACATCAACCTCAAGTTTTGCAGCTAAAGCTTCTGGATATGTTTTAGCAACAATACCTACCCAGTCATCAATTTGTACAACCTTTACAATTCCTGGCATTTGTTCTGCCTTACTAAAATTGGCACTTTTAAAGGTGGCTCCAATATATTCTGGTCTTAAGATAACTGCATGAAGCATATTGTCCATTTCTGCATCCATTCCAAAAATAGGATCTCCATATACCTTAGCCTTTAAGTCGATTCTTGGTACAGGTTTACCTACCAATTTATAAGAATTTACTGGCTTTAATTTTGGTGTATCTGGTATTTTCCATTCAGTAACATTCGCAGCAATTTCTGCAAACGATAATTCTTTATTTTCATGAGTTACTATTCCATTTTTAGTTGTTATATCATCTACAGAAACTTCCCATTTTTTAGCAGCTTCTAACTTTACCATTTCTCGAGTTGTAGCTGCCAATTCACGAATGGTAGTCCACATAGAAGCTATAGATAAACTACCTCCAGTTCCAAGTCTGTCTACAATTCCGCTAGCAGAGCTTGCAGCAATCACTTGCATTTGGTTGATATTTACATCTAATTCGTCTGCAGCTATTTGTGCTAAGCCAGTAAAAGTACCTTGGCCCATTTCTACTTTAGGCGAATGTAAAATGATGTTATTGTCTTTTGTAATTTCAAACCACAAATTAGCATCTGTACCTGAGCCAGAATAAGGTGCCACAAAAGACTCAGCAAAACCAATAATTTCTCTGCGAATTGGATTACGAAATAGATAAGTACCTACAGCCAAAACTCCAAGTGTACCTAAACCACCTCTAACTAAAAATTTTCTACGTGATAATTTCTTGCTCATGTTTTATAGTTTAGTTTCTCTTGTTAATTCAGCAGCTCTATGAATTGCTTTTCGCATTCTGTAATAGGTTGCACATCTACAAATATTAATAATATTGTTATCTATATCTTCATCTGTTGGATTGTCGTTTTCTTTTAAAAGAGCAGCAGTTGCCATCATAAAACCTGGCTGACAATATCCACATTGAGGCACTACTTCTTCTATCCAAGCTTGTTGTACAGGATGTGGGTTTTCTGCATCACCCAAACCTTCGATAGTAGTTACGTTTTTACCTTCTGCAAATTTTACTGCATAAGAGCAAGAACGCACAGCAACATCATCTACATGCAACGTACATGCACCACAAGCTGCTTTACCACAGCCAAATTTGGTACCTTTTAAATTTAATACATCTCTAACCACCCATAAAAGAGGAGTATTCTCATCAGAAACATTAACTGTAATAGCTTCGTTATTTATTTTAAATGATATATTCATTGTCTCTTTTTTGTGATTAATTTTCTGGAATTACTGCACCATTAGCAATCCATTCTTTTACAACTCTTTTAAATTCTTCTTCAGAAATAGGTGGAATTTCTCTTTTTTCTCCTGCAGCATTTACACCAGGATTCCAGGCCCAAAGCACTAAATCATCTTCTGTTAAATGTTTTTCTACACCTTTTAAATCTTTACCACCGTTTTTATTTTTATCTAAGATAACTTCTGCAATTTCTTTTCTTGTTAAACCTTTCCAAGCCATAGATTGTGGAGCTAAACCCCAATGAGGAGCCCCAGGCACACCTGAATAATTATTGTTTTCTTTTTGATGACAAGTTGCACATTTTGTAGCTTCAAAACCATGATCTTTTTCACCACCCTTCATACCAAAATAGTGAGGGTGACTATCTATACCTTGTTTTGGAATGTTGTCACTTGGATGACAATTCATGCATCTTGGATGTGTAAGAACATCCATCATTTTATTAAAATTATCAGAATTTTCTGAAGCACTTATAAGCTTAGTTTCTATAGGAGTATATTCTTTTTCTGTTTTGTTGTAGTTAGAAGCCCATAAAATTCCTCCTAACATTAAAAGCGGAATTATATAATAACGATTTCTTTTTTTCATGTTTGGCTGATTTTTATGTTGTGATAAACTATTTAATACAAGTTTATGGTACCTAAAGTTACAGTAAATAATTTTAAAAAAATAATTTCTAATTTTTTACAATAGCATTAGCAGCAAACTGATTGGAAATGAGTTCTAATTTTGGTAAGATATATTTCTGACAGAAGGGTTTTTGAGGATTCTTCTTGTAATAGTTCTGAAACTGATTTTCAGAAGGTTTAAACTTGGAGAAAGGTAAAATCTGAGTGATGATTTGACTTGCTGTATTTTCTTGAATTTCAGTTAGAATATTTTCGCTTTCTGTTTTTTGCTGATTAGAAAATACATAAATAGCAGATCTATACTTCTTTCTCATAGAATGATTGCTGGTGCTTTTATGAGTGGCTAAATGAATTGAAATTAGATCTTTTAAATTAATTTCTAAAGGATTAAAATGTACAATTACAGCCTCTGAAAATGTGTTATTTTTATTTGTTGAAGCAACCCAACCTTGATTTACTTCAGCCACCCCTGGTAAAGATTGAAAAACAGCTTCTGTACACCAGTGACAGCCACCACCAAAAGCAATTTTAATGGTTTGCATATGTAGTTATTCTGTAACTTTTACGCCTTTCCAAAAAGCTACATGATTCTTAATATTATTTGCAGCCTCAAAAGGACGCCCATAAAACCAAGCTGCATCTTTATTCTCTTTACCATTAACGACTAAAGTGTAGTAAGAGGCTTCACCTTTCCAAGGACAAGTGGTTCTAGTTTTACTTGGTATAAAGAACTCCTTTTTTATACTATTTTCAGGAAAATAATGATTATTCTCCACAACTACTGTTGCATTACTTTCTGCTATTATTTCGTTATTCCAAATTGCTTTCATAATTATTTAGTTTAGGTTAAGAGCTACAAGATAACATTGAACAACCTACTTTATCTCTAGCCCATTCAGGTCTTTTTGCAAACCATTTTTCATAATTTGGTTGTTCTGAATATGGTTTTTTTAATAGTTCAAATAACTCATTAATTAAGCTGTAATCTTTATTGTTTGCAGTATCAATAGCTAGCTGTGCCATATAATTTCTTAATACATATTTCGGATTTATGGCATCCATTTTTTCTTTACGTTCATCAAAAGGAACTCTTTCAATGGCTAATCTATCTTCATATTTTTTGAACCAGCTATTCCATCTGATTTTTACATCATCAGAAATACTTTCTAAATCATAAAATGCATCTTCGATAATTTTGAAACCTTCTTTAGAACTAGAAAAATTACTTAAATTTCTAAAGAAAATCGTCATGTCTGTTTCTACTAATTGTAAATTATCTTCTAATTCTTGTATCAATTTTAAATCATCTTCATCAACAACAAAAAGCCCTAATTTACTTTTCATCATTTGTAAAGATTTTCTTTCAAAATCTGTCTTGTATTTATTCAAAATAGCCTCTAAAGGAGAAGCATCTTCTATTAAAGGATATAAAGCATTAGCAAGTTGATACAAATTCCATAAACCAATATTAGGCTGATTTCCATATCTATAGCGTTTATTTTGTCTGTCTGTAGTATTTGGTGTCCAGCCAAAATCGAAACCTTCTAGCCAACCATAAGGTCCGTAATCTATGGTTAATCCTAAGATAGACATGTTGTCTGTATTCATAACTCCATGAACAAAACCTACTCTTTGCCAATCAATAATCATGTTTAAAGTTCGATCTGCGACTTCACCAAAAAATTGAATATAGGTTTCTTTAAAAGGATTTCCTAAATGAGAAAAATGATGTTTTATAGTATAATCTGTTAGAATTTTAAGATTTTTAATATCATTTCTTGAGGCAAATATTTCGAAATTTCCAAAGCGTAAAAATGATGGAGATATTCTAGAAACAATGGCGCCTTTTTCATAAGCAGGATTTCCATCATACATAACATCTCTTAAAACATCGTCTCCAGATAAGGCCAAAGATAAAGATCTGGTTGTCGGTACTCCTAAATGATACATGGCTTCTGCACATAAATATTCTCTAATTGATGAACGTAAAACAGCTAAACCGTCTGCAGTTCTAGAATAAGGAGTTTCACCAGCACCTTTTAATTGTACTTTCCAATTTTTATTATCATGTTCTACTTCAAACAAATTAATGGCTCTACCATCACCTAATTGACCTGCCCAATTTCCAAACTGATGACCTCCATAACACATAGCATAAGGCTTTGTATTTGGGTATACTTCATTACCTGTAAATATTTTTTTAAATAAGGTCTTTTTGGTTTCTTTTTGTGTAATACCCAGTTCATTTGCCATTTCTTGAGATACATGAAGTATCTCAGGTTGCTGTGTTTTTTTTGGATTTACAAAAGAATATACAGCATCTGAAACTTGTCTTCTAGTATTTTCTAGAATACTATCTGCTGGTAATTCATTTAAAAAAATATGTTTCAGGTTTAATTTCATGCTAATTTATCTGCGTGTAATTTTCTAAGTTTCGCTAACTTTGGTTCTATTACATAAGTGCAATAGCCATAACCTTGGTTGTTTTTATAAAAATCTTGATGTTCTTGCTCTGCCTCATAAAATATTGGCAAAGGACTAAGTTCTGTAACTATTTTATCATCAAAATAAACTTGTAATTGCTTTAAAACTTCTTCTGCAATTTTTTGCTGATTTTCATCATGGTAAAAAATAACAGATCTGTATTGCGTACCTCTATCTGCACCTTGTCTGTTTAATGTTGTAGGGTCATGAGTTGTCATAAAAATTACTAAAATATCTTCGAACGAAATAACATTTGCATCATAGGTAATTTGAATTACTTCTGCATGACCAGTTAACCCAGAACAGATTTCTCTATAAGTAGGTTTGCCAGGTGCATTACCACCTGCATAACCAGATACTACTTTTTCTACGCCTTTAACTTCCATAAAAACGGCTTCTGTGCACCAAAAACATCCACCACCAACTGTGGCTATTCTAATATCTTTACTCATTGTTTTTTTCTAATTTCATAGATTCAGAATTTATGCAATAACGCAAACCACTTGGTTCTGGTCCATCAGGAAAAATATGCCCCAAATGAGCATCGCAAGTATTGCATAAAACTTCTACTCTAACCATACCAAATGTGGTATCTTTTACGTACTGAATTGCATTTTCTTGAATAGGTTGAGTAAAACTAGGCCAACCAGAACTCGATTCGTATTTTATGGTAGAGTCAAAAAGAGGTGTATTGCAACACACACAATTGTATTGGCCTTCATCATAAATAGAACATAATTCGCCTGTATGAGGTCTTTCTGTACCTTTTAATCGTGTTATTCTAAACTGTTCTGCAGTTAAAATTTCTTTCCATTCTGCCTCTGATTTTTCAACTCTTTTCTCTGGAGTTGGGTTTCCTTTGGTAGCAAAATGTATAATATCTTTCCAAGTAA
Organism: Polaribacter sp. P097; assembly: GCF_036864555.1. NCBI lineage: Bacteria > Pseudomonadati > Bacteroidota > Flavobacteriia > Flavobacteriales > Flavobacteriaceae > Polaribacter > Polaribacter sp. P097. The sequence goes on from NZ_JAZETJ010000001.1 coordinate 1,280,220, forward strand.
GCATATAAATTATTTTCTTTTAAAATCTTTCTTAAAAATAGTCGTTTAAACACTTAAAAAATTACAATTGAAAACGGATTTAAGTATAGAATTAACTTCTATAAATTTACGATAAAATGAAGAGGTTAAAAAGCAAAATTATTTGTTTATTTTTGATAAAAATTTTAGCATGAACAACGTTATTAATGAAGTAGAGAAATTTGTTTACAATTTATTGAGTGAGAAATTACATGCCAATTATGTTTATCATAATTTATCTCATACTCAAAGAGTTGTTGAGAAAACTATAGAAATTTCTGAAGATTCTGATATTAAAGGAGATGATTTAGAAAATTTGGTTATTGCTGCTTGGTTTCATGATGTTGGCTTTACTGTAAGTGATGAAAATCATGAAGAGGAAAGTATTAAAATTGCCTCAGAATTTTTAAAATCGCACAAATTTAACGAGGAGCGAATAACTGCTATTGGTGAGCTTATTCTTGCTACTAGAATGAATTCGATTCCTAAAAATAAATTAGAAGAGGTTTTAAGAGATGCAGATTCTGCACATTTAGCTTCAGGTAACTTTTTTGATTATACTTCTTTATTGAGAAAAGAGTGGGAATTGGTGTTAGAAAAAACCTACAGTAATAAAGAATGGATTACTTTAAATCTTGCTTTTTTTACTCAGAAACATAGATATTATACTGAGTTTGCACTAAGAAATTGGAGCAAGCCAAAAGATAAAAATTTAGCCAAACTTTTAAAAAATCAAAAGAAGTTAAAAAAAGAGAATAAAAAGTTTAAACAAAAGAAAGAGGCTTTAGATCTTAAGAAAAATAAAAGTATTGTACCTGAAAGAGGTGTAGAAACAATGTTTAGGGTAGCTCTAAGAAACCACATTACTTTAAGTGATATTGCAGATACCAAAGCCAATATTTTACTATCTGTAAATGCCATTATAGTTTCTTTGGCACTTTCTAGTTTATTGCCAAAGTTAGACAATCCTTCAAACTCGCATTTATTTGTGCCAACAATTATATTTGTTGGGTTTACTGTAATCTCTATAATTTTATCAATCTTGGCTACTAGACCTAATGTAACAGAGGGCAAGTTTACCAAAGAAGATGTTGCTAAAAGAAAGGTAAACCTATTGTTCTTTGGTAATTTTCATCAAATGAAATTAGATGATTTTGAATGGGGAATATCTGAAATGATGCAAGATAGAGATTATCTTTATGGTTCATTAACCAAAGATTTATACTATTTAGGTTTGGTTCTGAACAGGAAATATAAAATACTAAGAATTACCTACACTGTTTTTATGACAGGTATTATAGTTAGTGTAATTGCGTTTGCAGTATCGTTTTCATTTCAGGAAATAGCTCCTTAAGATTCTATTTCTTTAATTAAATCATTAAAGGTAATTACTTTTTTGGCGTCAAAATTTTCTTGATAAATTACTTCAACACGAAGTGCTTTTAGGCCTGTAGCACCTTGTAATTCCTCTAATTCTAAGAACTCTAATTTACCCAATTGATTTCTAGATTGTAAGAAATTAATGTACTTTATGTATTCTAAAGCATCTTTGTCTTGTGAGTAAACAATGGCAATTTTACCAGGAACTGTTAATCTATCTTCAGTGTTTTTAATGTACGCTTTGTCAATTCGTTTTTTGATGATTTCATAACGAATGTTATAAGCTCCATCAACATCAAACTGCTTTTCATCCATCCTAAATTTAATAGCCATAGGGTTGCTATGTACTAAAATTAAAGAAGCCACTCTAAGTTCTTGCTTCATTTTAGAAAGTTCACTGTAGGCAATATTTTCCATTTCGCACATGGTTTGTAGTTGCCATAAACGAAGGTTGTATAGGTAAATATCATCAAAAGTATCTTCTTTGGTGATAGATTGCCCAATGTAAATATTAAACTCAACACCATCTGTTTTGTATCTTTCAAAGTAATGAGGATACATTTTTTGAGCTTCTTTTTGTTTTAAATCTAAATATCTAGAAAGTTTATCATTTAAACGATTTACACTTTTCTCATACTCTTTTCTTTTTTCGTAAACCACACCTAAATCTGGATCCAAACGATTCATGTAAGTGTTTACTTTTTTAGAAAGCTCTTTATTAATGTCTTTTATATGATTAAAAACAGGATAGATTTCACGCTTTAAAAACTCTAATATATTTATTTCATCACCAGCATTAAGTTCACTTTTTACCTCTTTTAAGAACGTGTTTATTCTAAACATAAGTTCTTTGTAAATAGGTAATGCTTCTCTTTTGCAAGCATGTTCTAGTACATCTATAGCTAAGGAAAGTTGTGTAATTAGGTCTTCTTGAATAGCTTCATTTCTAGCATCTGAACTACCTTTAATATCACTCTGTCCAAATATGGGATAAACATCATCAAAAATAATTTCATCTAACTTTGCATTCTCGTTAGTTTGAGATTCTACATGAAATTTTTCTACAGCTTCATAAAAACGCCATTTTACAGCACTATGTATTGAAGTGTAATTCTCTTGAATGGTAGCCTCCAGAACATTTTGACGCTCTTCTGAAGATCTTTTTACAGCTGCCTCAAAAACAGGAATAATATCTTTCAGCTTGTTGATATTTACTGAATTTAAATCGTAGGCTCTTGGTGAAGCAATTTCTAATAATGCCAAATCTCCTTTTCCTGAAGCTAAAATGGGTATTAAAATAATACTCTTTATACCTGAATCATATAGGTTTTGATAAAAGGGATTTTTACCTGTATTTGCTCCATATTCATCAATATCTGAAATAATAAATGTTTCGTGTTTCTTAAAAACTTTCTGCATAATTGTATTGCAGAAATAAGAATTATCGCATTTAATTTCTTCTACACTGCTAAGAATTAAGCTATTAGATTTGTTTACTATGGTTTCGCAAATCTTAGAATTTATTTTGTCGAAAATAGAATAACCTAATCTTAAATCTTTTATGCTATAAAAATCTCTTAAATTGTTTTGTAGTTTAAAAATCAATTGATCTCCACCTGCCAATAAATTTGCTTTAATTGCAGATAACATTTCTTCTGCAGTAACATCAAATAAATTAATAATACCAAAACCTTTAAAAATATAACTGTTTGGTGGAAATTTTTCTTTCCATAAATCTATATTTTCAAAATTATTTAGCAATTCTCTAAAATCTTCTTGAGTAAGTTCTGGCGCATTTTCTGTAGGAATTACTTCAGAAAAATCGGCATTAAAAGCAGCTCTGTAATATTTCATAGTTCCTGTTTTTTTATCAGGAATATCGAAATAGAAAGGTCTTTTTATATCGATTTTAAAACCATAAACAAAACCTAAAATAAAGGTACATGCCATTACAAACATGCTATTATCTTCAAAATTACGAACAACTAATTCGTAATCTTCACCTGCATTTTCTATAATATCTTCAAATCTGTCTGTAAATTTAAACGAGGTAAATGAGAAAGGAATACTGGCAGCCTTTATTTCATTAGTTCTTAAAGGTTCAGGAAATAAAGGGTCTAAGAGTAAGTTTATTTGTTCTTTATATTTGGTTAACAAACTAAGATCAGAAAAACCATCAATTAATTCTGGATGATTTTTAAAGAGCGTTACCATTTTTTTTGCTGCATCATGATATGGGTGATGAGCAAAATTATTTTCGGCATATTTTTCAAATAAAACGAAAACTTTTTGAAAAGAAATATTGAGTTGTAATGGCAACTCTACATCATCTATTTTAGTTGATTTTATGATATTCATGCTTCAAAGATTATAAAATGGTACTCTTTTAGACGCTTGATTTGAGTTTAAGTTACAAAAAATATAATTACATCTTATTTTTGTCTGAAATAGATGGTAATTGGTACCCCAGAAAAATTATAAATTTCACGCAATTTATTTTCTACAAAACGTCTATAAGGATCTCTAACATATTGAGGCAAATTACAGAAAAACGCAAACTGAGGAGTTTGTGTAGGTAATTGCATACAGTATTTGATTTTAACAAACTTACCTTTAATTGCTGGTGGAGGATAGTTTTTAACCACCTCTAACATTACATCATTAAACTTACTTGTTGGAATTCTGTTTTTTCTATTTTCAAAAACTTCTACAGCAGTTTCGATAGCTTTAAATAAACGCTGTTTGGTTAATGCTGATATAAAAACAATTGGCACATCTGTAAATGGTGCAATTTGTTCTTTTACCTTGGCTTCATAATCACGCATTGTATTGGTTTCTTTTTCAACCAAATCCCATTTGTTAATTAGAATAACAACACCTTTTCTATTTTTTTCCGCCAGCCAAAATATGTTCTGGTCTTGGCCTTCAAAACCACGAGTAGCATCTATTACTAAAATGATAACATCAGAATATTCAATAGATCTTACAGCACGCATTACAGAATAGAATTCTAAATCTTCTTTTACTCTAGATTTTTTACGAATTCCTGCAGTATCTACTAAATTAAAATCAAAACCAAACCTGTTATATTTGGTATCTATAGAGTCTCTTGTTGTTCCAGCAATATTGGTTACAATATTTCTGTCTTCGCCAATTAATGCATTAATAAATGAAGATTTTCCTGCATTTGGTCTACCAACAACAGCAAATCTTGGTAATTCCTTTTTTTCTAAATCTACTTCTTCTGGGGCAGGAATTTTTTCTGCTATTGCATCTAATAATTCACCTGTTCCACTTCCGTTAATAGATGAAATTGTATGGTAGTCTCCTAAACCTAAATTATAAAATTCAACTGCATCTGCATCACGCATTGCATTATCAACTTTATTAACTGCAGTAAAAATTGGTTTTTTAACTTTTCTTAAAAGCTTTGCAACCTCAGCATCCATTGGTGTTATACCATCTTCAACATCTACAACAAAAACAATTAAATCTGCTTCGTCAATTGCTAATTTAACTTGCTTTCTAATTTCTTCTTCAAAAATATCGTCAGAACCAATAGCATATCCACCTGTATCAATAACAGAAAATTCTTTTCCATTCCAATCAGATTTTCCATAATGCCTGTCTCTTGTAACTCCACTTACAGAATCTACAATAGCTTCTCTTCTTTGAACCAATCTGTTAAATAAAGTCGATTTTCCAACATTTGGTCTTCCTACAATGGCTATAATACTATTCATTTGTTAAAATAATTTGGTGCAAAGATACAATTAAAGCGAAGATTTTTAGTTGTATTTTTAGAGACAGTTAAATACCTTAATTATGAAAAAAAGTTTTAGTTCTGTAGTGTTTTCAATAGCGATAGTTATTGCTGCTTATTTATTGGGTGATGCCATTATAAATAGAAATAATGGACAAGGGAATATTTCTGTAACAGGTTTGGGTAATGCTAATTTTACTTCAGATTTAATTGTTTGGGAAGGTTCTTTTTCTAACACTAACAAACAATTGAAACAAGCTTATAACAATCTTGAAAAGGATAAAAAAATTATTACAGAATACTTGATTTCTAAAGGAATTACAGCAAACGAAATTGTTTTTAAAGCAGTACAAAGTAGAAAGGATAATAAATCTATTTATGTGAATGGCAAATATGCTGGAGATGAGTTTTTAGGGTATGTTTTAACTCAATCATTACAAATAGATTCTAAGAACGTAGAAACTGTAGAGAAAATATCTAGAGAAATAACTGAGTTATTAAACAAGGGTATCGAATTCTACTCTCAACCACCAAGGTATTATTATACAAAATTGGCAGATTTAAAAGTAGAAATGATTTCTAAAGCTACTGCAGATGCAAGAGCGAGAGCAGAGAAAATTGCTGATAATTCTGGTGGTAAACTGGGTGATTTAATTTCTGCGAAAATGGGAATATTCCAAATCACTGGTCAAAATTCGAACGAAAGTTATTCTTGGGGAGGCGCTTTTAATACATCTTCTAAAGAAAAAACAGCTTCAATTACGATGAAGTTAGATTATTTGTCTGAGTAATTTTATTGTTGATACCCAAATCTTTTTAATTGATTTTTATCGCTTCTCCAGTTTTTATTTACTTTCACGTAAAGTTCAATAAATACTTTCTTTTGGAAAAAACGCTCTAAATCTTTACGTGCTTCTGCACCAACCCTTTTTATAGCTGTTCCTTTATGGCCAATAATGATTCCTTTTTGTGTATCTCTTTCCACCATTATTATAGACCTAATTCTAACAATATTTTCTTCTTCAATAAAGCTTTCTGTTTCCACTTCAACTGAATATGGAATTTCCTTTTTATAATGCGTTAGAATTTTTTCTCTGATTTTTTCGTTTACAAAAAAGCGTTCATTTTTATCTGTTAACTGATCTTTTGGATAAAAAGGAGGGCTTTCTGGTAACAATTCTATGATTTTATAAAAAACAGCATCTACATTAAACCGTTCTAAAGCAGATATCACATATACAAAAGAGTTGGGTACTTTTTCTCTCCAATAGGCAATCTTCTCGTCTACTTCTTCCTTGTTTGATTTGTCAATTTTGTTCAATAAAAGAATAACCGGAATTTTACTATGAATAATTTTGTTAAAAAAAGCTTCATTCTTTAAAGCAGTTTCTCCTACTTCAACCATATAAATTAATACATCAGCATCTTCAAAAGCAGATTTTACAAAATCCATCATAGAAGCTTGTAATTCGTAGGCCGGTTTTATAATTCCAGGTGTATCAGAAAATATAATTTGATACTCTTCATGGTTTACAATTCCTAAAATACGGTGCCTAGTAGTTTGTGCTTTAGGTGTAATGATAGATAGTTTTTCGCCTACCAAAGCATTCATTAATGTTGATTTACCAACGTTTGGGTTACCTATTATATTTACGAATCCTGCTTTATGTATCATAAATACAAAGGTAATTAGTTTTAATCTTTGTTTTAATTTTTCAGTATTAAAAAATAATTAAAATAAAGTTTGGTTTCTACTTAGTTTGTGTTGTATATTTGCAGTCCAAATCGCGGGATAGAGCAGTAGGTAGCTCGTCGGGCTCATAACCCGAAGGTCACTGGTTCGAGTCCAGTTCCCGCTACTACTTTTAAAGTCAATAATAGAACGGATTGTTTACGAACAATCCGTTTTTTCGTTTTTAAGATTTAGTTTGAAATTCGTTTTTATTCTTCATAAATATCAAATTCTTCAGAAATAGTTTTCATTAATTCAACATCTGCGAATTCTTTCGCTGTCATTTTTGATAGTTTTTCTAGATATAAATCAAATTGACCATTTTTGAAAATAGTTAACATTTTACCTCCTTTTTCGCAGCTTGCTGCATGCCAAATATTTGGAGGAACAGTAATAGTATCTCCTGGTTTACATGTTATTGTCTCATCATCGAATATCAATTTTACCTCACCTTCTAAAAAGTAAAAGACTTCCGTCATTATTTTATGATGATGTCTAGGAAGGTAAAAACCTGGTTTTAATGTATCTTCAACTATGCATAGATCACCATTTGTTTCGGTTGAAGCTAGTTTAACAAAACAATGATCTTGAGAATAATCGTAGCTGTTTCCTTCTCCTTTTCTAATTATTTCTTGTTCTTTCATTTATATTTTCTTTAAATAAATGTTTTATAGTTAAGCCTTAAGGTTTAAATAATATTTAATTTTTAGCTTTTACTTTCTTTGTTGGTTTCTAAATCAATTATATCTTTAATATCTTCTTGATTAACTTTAAGCGGGTTTTTTATCTAAAATTACAAAATCTGTCAGTTTACTTTCTTCTAAAACAACTTTTGCATCTTCTTCAAATTATTGGTAAGCAGAACAAATTGAACTTTTTTATTGTCTTGTTTTTAATAAAAAAATAAACTAAATGCTTGATTTACAATCAAATTTAGTGAAAAAGATAAAAAGATTATAGGTGATTCTGGAAACTTTATAGCGCCTACCAACTTAAAATTTATTCTTTTGCTTGATGAAAAGTAGGTATAATGATATCATTCAAAATAGCAAATGGTAATTTATCGTTTTGAGAATTGTAAGCTCCTCCAGTAAAAATTGCAACGATATTTAGTGAGGGCAAAACCATAATGTACTGGCCACCATTTCCTGTGGCTACTTTTGCATGTAAAACTTCGTTATTAATTTTAAATGGAATGTTCCACCATAAATAACCATAATCTAAACCTGTTATTTTGGTTTTTGGTGTGGTTGATGCTTCAATCCAATCTTTAGATACGATTTGCTTGCCATACCAAGACCCTTTATTTATTACCAATTGACCAATTTTAGCTAAATCTCTAGAGGTTAAATAAACTCTTTTTGCTGACGAAATAACTTGCTTTTTAGAAGTATGACTCCAGTAAAAATCATCAATTTTTAACGGGTTAAATAAATATTGTTGTGCAAATTCATCAATGGTTAAGCCAGAGGCCTGACTAATTAATTCTGCTGTTAAAATTACACCCATTGTGCAGTAGGTTGCTGTTGTACCTGGGTCATTAATTATAGGTAAATCTAAAGTGTATTGTAGCCAATCTCTTTTTTTATAGACTTTATCTTCTTGTCCTTTAGAGGTTTTGTCCCAATCATTGCAATCTAAACCACTAGACATGGTTATTAAATGTTTTATGGTAATTTCATTTTTTCTGCTGTCAATATTTTTTTGAGGAATTGGTTTTTTGAGGTATTTTGATATTGGGTCATCAACTGAATCAATAATTTTTTTGTCAATGGCAATACCTAATAAAATTGATACAATACTTTTAGTAACAGACCTTAAATCATGAAGTTTATTAATCGAAAAACCTTTGTAATATTCTTCGATAATTAGCTCATTATTTTTAATAACTAAAATACTATGAATATTATTTTCACGATTTAATAACTGTGTAAATCCTTTGTGTATTAAAGTAGTATCTGTTTTTTGAGAAATGATGCTGTTAGTTTTCCAACCATCATTCAGTTCTATGGGCTGTTTATAAGTATATTTTTGTTGAGCGTAACTTACTAAATAGACACAACTTAGGATAAGAAATAGTATTGTTTTTCTATTCTTTTTCATAGTCATGAACAAACATTAGGTGAGGACTACTGGCCATTAAGTTGGGGTTTGTACCCTCAATTCCTTCAGGAATTACATGGTTACGTTCTTTATAGTATTTAACCCAACTAGACATAGGTTTGCCAGATTTATCATTAAAGGTCATTGGGTGTGTAAGAAATGGAACTGAATCTTTAGGGAGGTTTTGTGATGAGAACATTTTATACACCAATTCAGAGCAGTAGTAAGAATTATCATCCCATAGAAAAATTTCATCATAGGGTGTGTTTACCCTTTCTAAACCATACTGAATTGCTTTAGAAATATAAGGTGCATAGTAATTGGTTAATCTAGCTACTGTGGTTTGAGATTTATTGTCTTTATTTTTATTTCTTGCTAAAAATTCATTCAATGGAGTTTTACGAACGCCTTTTTTAGGTATGGCTTCTACCACAAACCATTGGTTGTTTTCTTGCATTGCAATGCCAACATGAGAATAGTTTTTAGCAATTGCAGTAGCTGTAACATCTTTAATAGCATTATCTATTTCGTCTGTACCAGTATTTTGAAAAAGTAAATCACCTTCATTTAATTGAAACTGCTTGTTATTTGTACAATGCATAAACAGAATACTAATAGTAATTAAAAGGAGTTTGGGTAAAGAAAATTTAGTCACTTTTTTGGTTTAAATGAGTTATTTGAACATCGAATTTATGAAATAATACCTTAATGAATTGGTCTAAAATAAAAGTATTTTATGATTGGCTTAAGGTTCTTCAATTATATAAACATAATCATGTTTCATTTTCTTAGAAGCTGCTCTTAGTTGCGAAACGTTTATATTGTTATTTGCTATAGTTACACTTTTAATAAACCAATTTACCCATCTATAATTATTAGTTTTTACAATTTGTGTGGTAGACTTTGGTTTTAAATAAACAACCAATGTAGAATCTGTAGGTTGTGTAAAATTTAAGGTTAAATCATTTTGAATTTCTTTGAATTTTTTAGGATTTATAATTTCATTCCTGTAGTAAAGGGTGAACGAATTTAATAGTACATCATCTAAATTTGTCCCGCTTTTTAAGCCGTGATAAATTTTAATTTTCTGAGTTTTATTCGTTAAGTTTTGAATGTAAAAGTTGGTTGGAATACTACAGCTAAAAAATGTGGCTATCATAAAAAATAGACCAAAGTATAAGGCTTTATTTGTATTAAGGTTTCTGTTCATTTTATTGATTTACTATACTGTAAACTCATAATAGGTTAAAAAATTTTATGAATAAAATTTGAGATGATGAAATTGATATTAAGAACGAGGATTTAGAGCAATACTCATTTTTTTAGACTTAATAATATTCATACTACAAAAGCCAAATCTGTTGGTAATTTTACCATAACAAGCATAAATACCCATACCATTTATTGGGTATAAGTGTACCACATTTGTAAAATGAACAGCATCAAAATAATTACCATCTGCATCTATAAAGGTACTTAATCTCATTAATTTACCCTTACTCGTTTTATTATATCTTGTAGTTACAAGTTTTCCATAAAGAAGTACATTTTTATCTGCGTATTTATGCATTTCTTTTGCCTTTATATGTTTATGATATGCTTCTACAACCAAAGAAAAATAATTATATGTTGTAAAATCTAACAATTCTAATTGGTCGTAAACATCTTCTAACCAATGATTTTCTAATTTTGGTATTTTAAATTTTTGATGCTGAACTACAAATAGTTTCACTTGACTCAACAGCTCGTTTTTTTTAGTACCATTAATTCTAAAAGTGGCTTCCCACAACAAAGTTGTTTTTGGTTTTTTTGTAAACCTAAAAGCATTTATTCTTATTAAAATGGTTAGTTGTTCTATAGATATAGATACCCTGTCTAAAAAATCATCTAAAGAATTAAATAAACCTTCAGTTTGACGACTACTTAAAATACGCTCTATTAAAAGATGTTCTAAATTTTTAAGATAACCAAAACCCAAGTAGATTGTTTTACCCTTTACAATGTTTGGATGATCGCTAGTATTTATACAAGGCAATTCAATTGTTGCTCCACGCATTTTTGCTTCGTGAATGTAATGTTCTGTAGAGTAGAAGCCACCACCATTATTTAAAACTGCAGTCATAAACTCAATAGGGTAATAGCATTTTAAAAATAAACTTTGATAACTTTCTACAGCATAAGATGCAGAATGCCCTTTAGCAAAAGCATAACCAGCAAAACTTTTAATTTGGTTCCAAACCTCAAAGATCAGTTCGTCTTTAAATCCTTTTTTTCTGCAATTTTCTATAAATTTATTTTCTACGGCTTTAAATTCTGACACAGATCTGTACTTACCACTCATGCCTCTTCGTAAAACATCTGCTTCACCCAACGTTAAATCTGCAAATTGATTGGCAACCTTCATTACGTCTTCTTGGTAAACCATCACTCCATATGTTTCTGGCATTATTTTAAGTAGAATAGGGTTTGCATTTTTTCGATGTTCAGGGTATCTGTGTCTTTTAATAAACTCATCTTTCATTCCAGAACTAGAAACACCTGGCCTTATAATAGAGCTTGCAGCAACCAAACCTAAATAATCTTCTGTTTGTAGTTTTTGCATTAAACCACGCATTGCAGGCGATTCTACATAATAAGCCCCAATTGCACCTCCTGTTTTTAAGAGGTTATTTATGTTCTTATCATTCTTAAAACGTTCAATATCTGTAATATCTATTTCAGGATCATTAGGATTATTTTCTTTAATTAAAATTAAGGCATCCTTTATTTTTGCCAAACCACGCTGACCAAGAATATCGAATTTAAAAATACCAACATCGTCTGCAATATTCATATCAAACTGCACTGTTGGAAAATTTTTTGGTGGCAAACTTGTTGCAGAAAAATAATGAATGGGTTTGTCTAAAATTAAAATTCCTGCAGAATGTACACTCACGTAATTAGGAAACCCTTCTATTAACTTTCCGTATTTTAAAACGAGATGAGCCATAGAATCAAACTGACTCTTATTTTCTTTATTTAAGTTATTTGTAGTATTTGCTAGTTTTTGAGATCTAGAATAATTACCAAGCGTAGAAACCCCTTTGCTTAATTTATCTATTTCTTCTTTTGGCAAACCAAACACTTTACCAAGTTCTCTTACAACAGCTCTATATTTAAAAGTAACATAGGTGGCCAAAAGTGCTACATTTTTAAAACGATTAAAAATATAATTGGTAACTATGTCTCTATCTTTCCACGAAAAATCGATATCAAAATCTGGAGGAGATGCTCTAAAAGGATTTATAAAACGTTCAAAATACAAATCTAATTCTATAGGATCTACATCTGTTATGCCAATAATATAGGCAACAATACTATTGGCTCCACTTCCTCTACCAACGTGAAAAAAGTTGTTTCTTTTGGCAAAAGAAATAATATCATAATTAATTAAAAAGAAGGATACAAATTTTAAGTCTATAATTACTTTAAGTTCTTTTTCAAGACGATTATATACTTTTTCTGTAGGATTTGCATACCTCTTTTTTAAATTTTCTGCACATAGTTTTTTTAATAGTTGGCAATCTTCATCAAAAGAATTGGTGTATACTTCTAGGTTTTGATTGGTTCTATTTTCATTAAAGCCAAAGTTAATTGTACACTGGTTTAGTAGGTTTTCTGTATTTTGTATTACGTTCTCAAAATCTTTAAAATGATTTTTTAAGTCTTGATACGCAAACATAATATCGGTTTCTAAACATTCTTCGGTTTTGGGTAATTTACTTAGTAGAATATTTTTATCTATGGCTCTTAGTAAACGATGTGCATTAAAATCCTTTTTATTACGAACAGTAACTTGTTGCTGAATTACAATTTTATCTTTGTAATTGTTTAAATAAGAAAAACGAAGTTTGTTAATTTCGGCTACAGAAACACCTACAAACTCATTCTTTTTAAATGAAGTTAAATTAAGCTCTAGAGCTTTCTCAAAAGGATATACAATAAAAACATCAGCTAAATATTTTGGCTTGTTTGGAAAATTGGTTTTCGACTCTAAAAAAGAAGATAGGTAAGCGTTAATTTGCTGAAAACCTTTGTTATTTTTAGCAATAGCTACAAATTGTTGCGAATTTCCATTTCTAAAATCTACACCAATTACAGGCTTAATAGTTGTTTTTTTTGCCTGTTGTACAAAGTTCATACAAGCAGAGGTGTTGTTAATATCTGTAAGTGCAATACAGTTGATATTATTTTTTACAGCAAGTTGTAAAAGTTCTGTTTCAGAAAAGGTTCCAAAACGTAAGGAGTAATATGTATGGCAGTTTAAATACATACATTATTGTTTTCTGTGGGCTAAAACTAATGGAGGTTCTCCATTAAAAGGGTTGCTAAATCTGCCTATTGTTTTTGCACCCATTGCAGAGGCTCTCATAATACTTAACTCACCATATTTGTCACGAACAGTATCCATAGCATTGTATAGGTTTAGCATTTGCTGAGTATCATCAAATAAATTAATTTGATAATTTCCGTTTACAATATCTGATACTTTTACGCCTACCAAACGTATTAATAAACGTCTTTGATACAGTTTTTGAAACAAATCTAAAACGGTTGGTATTATAATATGATCTGCACTTGTATAAGGTATTTTTATTTGTTTACTGTATGTATTAAAGTCTGAATATCTGATTTTTACACTAAAAACAGAGGCTAGTTTATTACCTTTTCTAAGTTGATAGGCTAAGTTTTCTGCCATTGCAAAAATGGTTTCTTTTAGCTTTTTTACATCTATAGTGTCTTTATTGTAAGTTCTTTCAGTAGATAATGATTTGCGTTCATGATAGGTAACAATTGGTGGATTGTCTAAACCATTAGCGCGTTTCCAAATGGTTTTACCATTTTTGCCTAAAACACTCATCATCATTTCTAAAGGCATTTCTTGTATTACTTTTACTTTATCTACCCCTAGATTTCTTAAAACTTCATAAGTTTTTTGACCAACAGAAGGAATTTTTTTAATAGATAAAGGAGCCAAAAAGTCTTTTTCAAAACCCTTATTTATTAAAAGTTGGTTGTTGGGTTTTGCTTCTCCAGTAGCAACCTTAGAAACAATTTTATTTTGAGATAAGCCAAAAGAAATAGGTAAACCACTTTCTTTTATAATTTTCTGACGTAATTCTGATGCATATTTATAGCTCCCAAAAAAGGCATCCATTCCAGATAAATCTGCATAAAACTCATCAATACTTGCTTTTTCAAACACAGGAACTTTATCACTAATAATTTCTGTAACAAGGTTTGAGTATTTAGAATAAATACCTGTATTACCTCTAATAACAGCTGCTTCAGGACAAAGTTTTCTGGCAATTTTCATAGACATGCCAGAATGTATGCCAAAAGCTCTAGTTTCATAACTGCAAGCAGCTACAACACCTCTGTCTCCTGTACCACCAACTAAAAGCGGTTTTTTTTTAAGCCTACTATCTATCAATCGTTCGCAGGAAACGAAAAAAGTATCTAAATCAAGATGTAAAATATGTTTATTCACACTACAAAATTAGCTACAAATTCATACATTTGTTGCTCAATATTGTAGCATTATGAATATTTTATCAAAAAACATTAAGCATTTAAGAAATCTTAAAAAGTTAACACAAGAAGCTTTGGCAGAAGAATTATCTGTAACAAGATCTAGAATAAGCTCTTATGAAGAAAATAGATCGTCTCCAACCATAGATTTTTTGATAGATTTTTCTAAATATTTTAAAATTCCTATTGACATTATCATAAAAAACGATTTAACAAAAGCCAATGATGTGTCTTTTATAGAGGTTGGTAATAAGCGTGTTTTGTTTCCAATAACTGTAGATAGTGAAAACGAAAATCTTATAGAAGTAATACCAGCAAAAGCTTCTGCTGGCTATTTGTTAGGTTATGATGATCCTGAATATATAGAGCAGTTAGAAAAAATTAAATTGCCTTTTTTACCTACAGGAAAACATAGGGCTTTTCCTATTAAGGGTGATTCTATGTTACCCATGAAAGATGGTTCTTATGTGGTAGCTGAATTTGTAGAAGATATTAAAAATGCAAAAAGTGGGTATTCGTATATTATTGTAACTAAAAATGATGGTATGACTTATAAAAGAATAGAAAACCTTATTGAAGAAAAGGGGTGTTTTTTGTTAAAGCCAGACAATCCTTCTTACCAATCATATCAAGTACCAATTTCTGAGGTTTTAGAGTTATGGAAGTTTACTTGTAGCATTAATACACAAGAATATGAAGAGCACGAATTAAAAATTAGCAGTATTATAAATATGTTTCAAGATTTAGGAGTAGAGTTATCGTCTTTAAAAAAGCAATACTTAAAATAGAAGGTTAGTTTTATTTATCATTTACACAAAAAGGTTGTAAGAAAAATCATTTTATAGCAAATTATAATAAAAGCCTTTCTTAAGAGTTTTATATTGTGTTAAACTTTTATAGATAAAGAAAATATTCTTATTAAATTGAATATATTTGAAATTCAAAAAAATAATTTAGCTTTTAATGAAGTTACTCTCTTTTAGGATTCTCTTTTTGGTAGCATTTATTTTCTCATTAAAAGGGAATGCTCAAGAAACTTTACCAATTTATCAAGACTATTTATCTGATAATGTGTATTTGGTTCATCCATCTGCTGCAGGAATTGGTAATTCAAGTAAATTAAGGTTAACTGCAAGACAACAATGGGCAGGTATACCTAATGCACCTTCATTACAAACGTTAAGTTTTCACACTAAATTTGGCGAGTATTCTAATGCTGGCTATGGTTTGGTTCTGTTTAATGATAAGAATGGTTTCCATTCTCAAAAAGGAGTCCAAGCAACTTATGCTTACCATTTGCCAATGAGTAATGATAGGCTTTTTAATCAGCTTTCATTTGGATTGTCTTTTACCTTTGTTCAAAATCAATCAGATCAAACTACTTTTACTGGAGATGCTGCAGTTGCTGCGATTGTAGAAAGCACTAGTTACTACAATGCAGATTTTGGTGTTGCTTATCATTATGGAGGTTTATCATCGTATTTTACCGTAAAAAATTTATTACTTACAGCTAAGAACAATCTAAATGTTCAAGAACCTTTAGATTTAAGAAACTACATATTTTCTGCAGGATATTATTTTGGCCAAGATTTATTTGTACAGTTTGAACCATCTGTAATGTTACAATTTAGAGAAGGTACAGGTCAACGAATTGCAGATTTTAATTTAAAAGCTTACAAGAACTTTTCAAAAACTCAATTTTGGGCAGCACTGTCTTACAGAAGAGGTTTTGATGCAAATGCTATAGAAAATGCTCAGTTTTTATCGCCAATCGTAGGTATCAATTATCAGAACTTTTTATTCTCATATACATACACGAATCAAATGAACGAAACTGTTTTAACAAACACTGGTTTTCATCAAATTTCTGTAGGTGTAAATTTATGGACCAGAGAGCCTAGAGCTGCAGCATGTCCTAACATTAATGCTGCTTTTGGCGGATTTTAAAAATCTGTTTCTGTGATAGTTTTTGAAGTCACTGAGCTAAGTATTCTTTCTAAAACACTTTTATCTTTATTGATGTAAAACTCATGCTTTGCAGAAGCTGAACCATTATGCATTAAATTATGTTGTTGTAAAATGGCCTTGGTTTGCTTGGCTACTGCTTGGCCAGAATCTATAATTTCTAATTGATTGCCTGTAATTTTTTGAATAGCAGGAATTAAATAGGGGTAGTGTGTGCAACCTAAAACCAAACAATCTATATTTTCTTTCACTAAAGGATTTATGTAACTGGCTAAAAGTTGCTCCATTTCTTTAGAAGCTATTTCCCCTTCTTCTATGAGTTCTACCAAACCAGTTCCAATAGTTTCCTTTACAATAATCTGTTGATCTATTGTGCTTGCTGTTTTCTCAAATAAAGCACTATTTAAAGTGCCTTTTGTAGCAAGTATACCAATTCTCTTAGTTTTTGTTTTAAGTGCAGCAGGTTTTATGGCTGGCTCTATACCAATAAATGGTATCTTATAATTTGCTCTTAGATAATCAATAGCATTTGTAGTTGCAGTGTTACAAGCAACCACAATTAGTTTGCAATTTTTATTAAGCAAAAATTCGGTGTTTTTGATAGCTAAATCAAGAATGGAATCTTTATTTTTAGTGCCATAAGGTGCGTTTTTACTGTCTGATAAATAAATGGTACTTTCATTAGGTAAGAGTGCTGTGACTTCTTTCCAAATAGAGGTGCCACCAATACCAGAGTCAAAAAAACCAATAGGATTTTGATTTGCTTTCATACTATTGTAAAAATAAAAAAACCTACTTTAAAAGTAGGTTTTTTAATAATTTAATAAGGTATATGTTTAGAAACCTAATTTTGCTTTTACAGCAGCATATAAGTCTTCACCTTTCTTTACTAAAAGTCCTTTACCCATAGATGCATCAAATACATAAGAAATACCTTTTTCAGAAGCTACAAGTTCAATTGCTTTTTGAGCTTTCTCAATAATTGGTTTTAAACCATCAGCTTGCTTTTGTTGCATGTCTTGATATGCAGTTTGTCTTAACTGCTCATATCTTTGATTTTCTTGCTGAACTTCTTTTGCTCTAATTTCGTTTATTTCTTTAGTCTGTGTATTTTGCTCTTGGGTGTATTTTTTCATTTTAGCATCCAATTTCTTAGCCATACCTTCAACTTCGTCTTGATAAGTTTTACCTAACTTTTCAATATCTGATTTTAATTTTTTTGTCGCAGGCATTTCAGCTACTAATTTTTCAAAGTCTATATGACCCATCTTTTGTGCATTTGCAACACCACCAAACCCTAATGTAAATACAGCAATTAATAGTAACGATTTAAAATTTTTCATTCTTGTTTTAATTTAATTATTATTCTTGTCTCTTGTTATTAATTATCTTCTTTGTTCTTTTCTTTCTCTTTTTCCTTTTTTTCTTCTTCTTTCTTTTTTCTAGCTTCTTCTTTTTTCTGTCTTAAGAGTTTTCTTTTTTCTTCTCTTTGTTTCATTAAAGCTTTTCTCTTGTCTGCTATTTCTTTTTTCTTAGCTTCTTGTTCTGCTATTTTCTTAGCTACAGCTTCAATTTTTTTGTTTTGTAACGCTTCTTTTTGCTCTATTTTTTCTTGTTGAACTTTGGTTACTTCTTTCTTAGGCGCAGCTTTTTTCTTGTTTCTTTCTTCTTTTTTCTGCTCCTGTAATCTTGTTCTGTCTATGGTAGATAAAACAAGTTCGCTAATATCGTATTTTTTATTCGAATATAGCATTACTAAATCACTAGATTTTTCAAAAACAAAATCGTAGTTTTTTCTTTTAGCAATACTCTGTACAGCATTGTAAACTTGGTCTTGTATTGGCTTAACCAATTGTTTTCTTACAAGAAATAAATCTCCATTTGGACCGAAATAAAGCGATTCTAACCTTCTTAATTCTACTTGTTTAATTGAAATTTCTTCTTCCTTTTCTTCAATTAACTCTTTGGTTAAAATGGCTTTTTCATTTGCCAAATCAGATTTTAATACTTCTATATGTCTTGCTTGATCATCTAATTTCTTTCTCCATTTGGCAACTTTGGCATCTAAAGTATTTTGCGCTTGAATGTATTCTGGAACATTTTCTAGAATGTATTCCATATCCATATAAGCAATAATTTGATTTCTTTGTGACCAGATTGAAGTGACACTAAATAAAAGAACGACTAATAAAAATATTTTTTTCATTTGTATAATGTATTTAGAAAAAACCGTGCCAAAAAAACTTTCGACATTACAAATGTACTGTTTTCTTAGAATTGTCTTCCAATGATAAAATGCGTTTGCCAGCCCGATTTTTCTGTAAATCCTGGTAAAGGATCAAATCCATGCGCAAAGTCTATACCTAATAGACCAAAGGCAGGCATAAAGATTCTTATTCCAACTCCTGCTGAACGTTTTAATTCAAACGGATTAAATGACTGAAAATTGTCGTAAGAATTACCAGCTTCTACAAATCCTAAAGTATAAATAGAGGCAGAAGGTGCATCTGTAATAGAATATCTTAATTCTAATTGAAATTTGTTATAAATAGAACCACCTTCTAATGGAGATAATTGGTTGTTTTCATAACCTCTTAAACCTACAACTTCTCTACCATCTAATTGAAAAACGGCAATACCATCTCCACCCACAAAGTATCTTTCAAATGGTGATAAACCTACATCAGAATTATAGTAACCTAAGAATCCCATTTCTGCATTTGTCATTAATACTAATTTGTCTGTAAATGAAGTGTACCATTTACCTTTAGCGCTTAATTTATAATATTCTAACCACTTGTATTTTTCTGCAATTTGTGCATTTGTTTCTTCTTGGCTCAATCCACTATCAATAGAATAGTCTTTATTATTTACTAATGAGTAAGGAAAAGTTGCTTTTACACCAAAAGAGAATTCAGATCCGTAAGTAGGGAAAATTAAACTTGGTCCTGCAGAGTTTCTAGATATAGTTGCGCTGTATGATAAGTTATTTAAAGTACCATTATCTAGTACATTAGCACCAACTCTAAAGCCGTAGTTATCTAAGTTAAAACTTTGGTAACTGA
The DNA here is from genome assembly GCF_036864555.1 of Polaribacter sp. P097. Classification (NCBI taxonomy): domain Bacteria; kingdom Pseudomonadati; phylum Bacteroidota; class Flavobacteriia; order Flavobacteriales; family Flavobacteriaceae; genus Polaribacter; species Polaribacter sp. P097. Next base: position 1,299,817 of record NZ_JAZETJ010000001.1, read on the forward strand.
TGGTTTGTGAAAGTTGAAAATAATCATCTGGCCATTTTAAACGTTGTCCTAAACCAATAGATGCCCCAATAATTCCTAAACTACGATCTCTATCAACTTGAAAAGTTTGAGGATCTAATTGAAATTGATTTGATGAATAAACAGAGAATGATAACGATTTTGGTTTTCTACCTCCTAACCAAGGTTCTGTAAACGAAAAACTATAAGTATTAAACGTTCTACTTGATTGTAAACGTAAAGATAAGCTTTGACCATCTCCCATTGGTAAAGGAGTGTATGCTTCTTTTTTAAAGATATTTTTAATAGAGAAATTGTTGAATGATAACCCTAAAGTACCTATAAAGGAACCACCACCATAACCACCTTGCAATTCAATTTGGCTACCACCTTTTTCTACTACATTAAAGTTAATATCTGCAGTTTTATTAGTGTAATCTGGAACAACATCTGGAGTTACATTTTGATCAAAGAAACCTAACTGACCAATTTCACGAATAGAACGTATAATGTTACTTCTACTAAATAAATCGCCTGGTTTTACTCTTAACTCTCTAAAGATAACATGATCGTTTGTTTTGTCATTTCCAGAAACTGTAACCTTTCGAATACGTGCTTTTTCATCTTCACGAATTCTAATTTCTACTGTAATAGAATCGTTTTCTACTTTGGTTTCTACAGCATTTACTTGAGAGAAAAGAAAACCACTATCTTGGTAAAGTGTAGAAAGATCTTCTGATGTTGGTGAACCATCACCTTTTACTCTTTCTTTTAAAACAGCACCATTGTAAACATCACCTTTGTCAATTCTTAGCACTTTCATCAATTCATCATCAGTATATTCTTTGTTACCAACAAAAACAATTTCTGAGAATCTGTATTGTTTACCTTCTTCTAACTCAATATTAATATCTATGGTGTTGTCATCGTTCCAAGAAATACCTTCACTTAAAATTCTGGCATCTCTATACCCTAATCTGCTGTATCTGTCTAAAATGCTTTCTAAGTCTTCTTGATATTCATCTTCTATATACTTAGATCCTTTCCAAAAACGTCCCAAAAATTTCTCTTTGGTATTGCTCATTGCTTTTTTTAATTTTTTATCTGATAAAGCCTCGTTTCCAGTAAAGTTGATGTTTTTAATTTTGATTTTAGAGCCTTTATCAATAAAAACATTCATGTTTACCACATTAATGTCTGAAGAATCTTTTCTGGTATCTAAAGTTACTTTGGTTTTTAAGAATCCTTTATCTGTGTATTTTTTAGTGAAGTAATTTTTTGTGGTAACCACCAGGTTGTCTGTAACCATGGCACCTTCTTTTAATTCGGCTTCTTTTAATAATTCTTTGGCTTTAGATTTTTTTACCCCAACAATAGAAACATCTTTAAGCATTGGTAGTTCTTGTACATCAAACTGCAAATAAACTGTATTGCCATCTAATTTTGCCAAGTAAACATCTACGTTACTAAACTGCTTACTTTCGTAAAGTTTTTTAATGGCACTCGTAAGTTTGTCTCCTGGTAATTTAATGATTTGGCCATTTCTTAAACCTGTAAATACTTTTACAGTTTCTTCGCTAAATTTAACTAGGCCAGTTACAGAAATGCCTCCTAAAATATATTCTTTACCTTTTTCAAAGGCAGTATTATTCTTAGCTATAGAATCATTTTGTGTTTGTGCATTAGCACTAAAACCAAAAAATAGTGCAAATAGCACTAGTGCAACAGAAAATAATTTTGTGTAAAATTTACTCTGTAATTTGTTCGCTTGTTTTTCCAAATCGTCTTTCTCTGTTCTGATATTCTATGATGGCATCATAGAAATGTTCTTGTCTAAAATCTGGCCAAAGTACATTTGTAAAATATAGTTCAGCATACGCCATTTGCCATAATAAAAAGTTACTAATGCGTTGTTCTCCACTAGTTCTTATCATTAAATCAACATCGGGCAAATTAAATGTATATAAATGATTATTTATAGTATTTTCATCTATTTTTTCTAAATTAAGTTCTTTATTAACAACTTTTTTAGATATGTTTTTGATTGCATTAACAATTTCTTCTCTAGAGCCATAGCTTAGTGCAAAGGTTAATACAATATCTGTGTTATTTCTGGTTTCAAAAATAACATCTTTTAAAACTTTTTGTGCTTTACTGGGTAAATTATCTATAGAACCAATTGAGTTAACTTTAACTCCTTGTTTCATAAATTCGGGTAGTTCTTTTTTTAATGAGTTTATTAATAAACTCATTAAAGCATCTACTTCTAGTTTGGGTCTGTTCCAGTTTTCTGTAGAAAATGCGTATAAAGTAATGGCTTCTACATTAACTTGTGAGGCTGCTTTTACAGACTCTCTTACAGCAGTTAAGGCATTTCTATGACCAAAAATTCTATTCATTCCTTTACCTTTTGCCCAACGTCCATTACCATCCATAATTATGGCAACATGCTTTGGTGTTTTCAGTAAATCAATGTGTAGTTTTTTATCCATATTTTACAGTCCGTTTTTATAACAAGCTGGTCTTCCAAAGGTATAGGTTAAAGAAATGCCTGTAAACATATACCAATCACTATTATTATCTCCAATATCTAATCTAGGTACGTTTGATGAGGTATAATCAATATCATCATCAAAAGTATATCTAAATTTTGCTTCTACAGCAAATGCTAAATCACCAACTAATTTAGATTTAAAGCCAACTCCAAAAGGAACTGCAAAACCGTTTTTAGAATCAAAAATAAATTCTTGTGGTCTTGGTTCAGATACTACATATTGGTAATTAAAACCAGCTAATTCTAACAAGATGTAAGGTGTCCAAGTTTTATCTGATGATGATAAATCATACTCGTAAAAATTGTATTCTAAACCAATGGCTAACTCATGTATGGTATTAGAAAAACTTAACCCTCTATCTCTTTTAAAATCTGTATCTGCATCTAAATCATCTGCTTCAATAGGCAAATAACTATAGGTTGCTCTTAGTGCTATTTTAGGATTCCAATTGTACTTAAAAAATGCAGCTCCTGCAATTTTATTTGGGTAAATGTAGTTGGTTCTTCCAATGTCTCCAACATAGTTAGAACCACCAATAAATACTCCTGCTTCATATACCTGACTTACTAAAACATTAGACAGGCTTACAAAAATGATTAATAATATACTTTTTTTCATCCGTAAAAATAGCGAGCAAATATAGGGATTTCAATTTGCTTAATAAAGTTAATATTCAGTCTTTTCTGAATAACTAAAAATTAAGTAATTTATTGTTGCTAAAGGGTTAAAGATTGGTTTCGTTCCTGGTATCTTCTCCCCAAAGTAATTTAGTTCTCAAAGTTTGTAAAAAAGATTGATTTTTAGGGATGATACTTTTTATGGTAAATGATGCTTTTTCTATATAAACTACAGTGTTTTTTGCTACTGTTGTTATGCGTGAATCTAAAGATATTAAAAAGTCTTTTTCTCTAGAATCTATCGTTAATTTAATTTGAGTATCATCTGCAATAACCATGGGCCTTGCATTTAAATTATGAGGTGCAATAGGTGTAATTACCAGGTTTTTAGAATCTGGCGAAATTACAGGGCCATTACAACTTAAAGAATAGCCTGTAGAGCCTGTTGGTGTTGCTATTATTAAACCATCTGCCCAATAATTGGTAAGGTATTCTTCATTTAAACAGGTTTTTACACCAATCATAGAAGTCGTGTTTTTTCTGGCAATGGTTACTTCATTCAAGGCAAAATTTAATTCTGCAAAAGTGGCTGTTTCTGGACTCGTTTTTACGCTTAATAAAGTTCTTTCTTGAATAGAATAATCTCCATTTAATATTAGGTTAACACTTTCTACAATGGCAGTTTTATTTATGGTTGCTAAAAAACCTAATCTACCCGTATTAATTCCTAAAATAGGAATGTCTAAATCTCGAATATAAGTTACTGCTCTTAAAATTGTTCCATCTCCACCTAAAGTAAATAGTACATCAAAAGATGAGTTTAAATCGGAGAAGTGAGAAAATGTTGGGTATTTTTTATCTAAGATATTTCCTTGAACTAGTAAATCGTAAAACTTTTTTTCTATAAAAGATACAATATTGTGTTGTTGCAATACTTTTAATAAAATCTGAATCTCTTTCTCTGCAGAAATGGAGTAAGATTGACCGTAAATAGCAACTTTTTTCACTTTAGTTTGTTTTAAAATTTTAAATATAAAATTTACATTTCTAGATATTTCTGTAAATAATCAGATCTGTTTTTCAGGTCTTCTAAATAAATGTCATTTTCATGATTCGAAACTATTTTATAGTCATACCTTCTAAACGTTTGTATGATTTCGTTAATTTCATCTGAAACAATTTTTAAGGTAACTTGTACAAAATCGTTTGATTTTTCTGAAATATAAACTCCAAGTAAATTACCACCATTCGCCTCTACAATTTGAGAAACTTCGCCCATAGAATAATCCATCTCTAGTTTTTCTACAATTAAGGTTTCGCTTTCTTCAATCATAAAAGGGCTTGTAGAAAACACGTCTAATACATCACACAAATCATAATAACCCATGTAATTTTTATCCTTATTTAAAACAGGAATTATAGTAGTGTTATTGTCTGCAAAAATCTTTAACAACTCTAAAACTGTGGCTTTTTCATCTGCAAAAAACGAATTTAGTAGATAAGAATGCGCAACTAATTCTTCTTCTTTGTTTTCTAAAGTTTGAATATCATCTTCTGCAAAAGAACCCAACAATTTATTATTTTCTATCACTGGAAAATGTGTTATAGGGTAATTTTTAAAGAGTCTTTGCGCCTTTTTTACAGTGTCTTTTAAATGAAACGCTTTTATTTCTTTTAAGATGTAATCGTTAATATTCATGCTTTACGAATATAGGATAAAATGATTTAATAAATTATCTTTGTAGTCTAATTTTAGACCATGACAAAGTTAAGTGTAAATATTAACAAAATAGCAACTTTACGTAATTCTAGAGGTGGTAATGTGCCAAATTTATTAAAAGTAGCCACAGATATTGAAGGTTTTGGTGCACAGGGTATTACCATTCATCCAAGACCAGATGAAAGACATATTCGTTATCAAGATGCAAGAGATTTGAAAGGTGTTGTAACAACAGAATTCAATATAGAGGGTAATCCTATACAATCTTTTATGGATTTGGTTTTAGAAACAAAGCCAACGCAAGTTACTTTAGTGCCAGATGCTGTAGATGCAATTACGTCTAATGCTGGTTGGGATACCATTACACATCAATCTTTTTTAAAGGAAGTGATAGCTGAGTTTCAACAAAATGGAATAAGAACCTCTATTTTTATTGATACTGATGCAAAACTTATTGAGGCTGCTGCAAAAACAGGTACAGACAGAATTGAATTGTACACAGAAGAGTTTGCAAGCCAATTTGATAAAGGAAATAAAGATGCTGTAAAACCCTATACAGAGGCTGCTATTTTAGCTCATGATTTAGGCTTGGGTATTAATGCTGGGCACGATTTAAGTTTAGACAATATTCAGTTTTTTAAGCAAAACATTCCGAATTTAGCAGAGGTTTCAATAGGGCATGCCTTAATAGCAGAAAGTTTATACTTGGGCTTAGAAAATGTGGTAAATATGTATTTACATAGATTGCAATAATGGATGTTTTACACTCACAGATTTTAGGAGAAGGGAAACCATTACTGGTTTTACATGGTTATTTTGGAATGTCTGATAACTGGAAAACCTTGGGGAATCAATTTTCTGAGGACTTTCAAGTGCATTTAATAGATCAGAGAAATCATGGTAGAAGCTTTCATACAGCTTCTTTTAATTATGATTTGTTAGCAGAAGATATTTACAATTACATAGAATTTCATCAGCTAGATGAAGTGTATTTAATTGGGCATTCTATGGGCGGAAAAACAGCCATGTTGTTCGCCTCTAAATATCCTGAATTGGTAGCAAAATTAATTATTGTAGATATTTCACCAAAAGCTTACGACCCTCATCATAATGCAATTTTAGCAGGTTTAAATTCTATTGATTTTACTCAGCAAAATACAAGAGGTAAAGTAGATAAACAACTGTCTGAATACATTCCAGAATTCGGAGTTAGACAGTTCTTATTAAAGAATGTTTATTGGAAAGAAAAAGGAGTGTTAGACTTTAGATTTAATTTACAATCGTTAACAGAAAATAACCCAGAAGTAGGTAAAGCTTTACCTGCAAATGCTACTTTTTCTAAACCGACGTTGTTTTTAAGAGGAGAAAAATCGGGTTATATTATTCCTGAAGAACAAATGATTATCAACAATCATTTTCCAGATCATAAAGTTGTAACCATAAAAAATGCTGGGCATTGGTTACACGCAGAAAATCCGAAAGATTTTTACAAAGAAGTTTGTGAATTTTTAAAATAACATTGAGAAGCCATAAAACAAGAATTATGAACATAGAAAACGCACAGAAACAGGTTGATGATTGGATTAAAAATCATGGAGTTCGTTATTTTAATGAACTAACAAATATGGCGCAATTAACAGAAGAGGTTGGTGAGGTTGCAAGAATTATTGCAAGAAGATATGGAGAGCAAAGTGAAAAAGAATCCGATAAAAACAAAGATTTAGGTGAAGAGCTAGCAGATGTATTATTTGTGGTTTTGTGTTTGGCGAATCAAACAGGAATAGATTTGCAAGATGCTTTTGAAAAAAAGTTAGACCTTAAAACAAAAAGAGATCATTATCGTCATCACAATAATCAAAAACTCAAATAATACGTTTTACTTTTATTGTTTACTCTAAAAATTAAATACATTGCCCCCTTTTTTACTGTGGTCGGGTAATAGTACAAAAAACACAATGTAGGCTAAAATTGCAATAAAAATAATATTAAAAGTAGATTCTCTAGCAGCACTTACTTCAATGATTGCTTTACCCTCTTTCTCGTATTGATTTACAATTTTATCCATTAAATGTAAAAACTGATTTTCGTTCTTTTTAATGGTTTCAATTGCTTCTTCTGTTCTCTCATTATTGGAACTAACGCCATTTCTAGTGTTTTCTATCAAAACAATGGTATTAATCATTATTTCTTGATAATAAGATTCCAGATTCGTGAACAATTCATCTAAGTAAACATCGCTTTTGCCCTTTTTCTTTTGTTCACTAAGCATATTATGAGTTGTCGAAAATTGATGATAAGCGTCTTCTAACTCCTTGTTAATTACCAGTAATTTAAACGGACTTTCATTAGCATAGAGTGCTAATTTGGTAATTTTCTGACTGTACATGCGTTGTTTACCAGCAATATTTACCAGCTCAATGTTGGTAAACAGTTCTTCTCGGTTTTGCTGATCCATATATCGTTCAATAGAATAAACAATAATAAAGATAACCAAGCCATATATTAACCTTATTTTCATATCATTCTGTATTAGCGCTACAATAAATGTTTTACGATAAAAACTAAAAATATAATCTACTTTAGTTGTTATAGTAAAATGATAGAAATAATGTTGAGGAATATAGTTTCAAGTTAGTAAAAAAAATAATTAAAACTATTTTTTTAACATTTTTATTTAATACGAACTTTTTGAAAAGGGATAAAAATGAAAAGTAGTATGTATATGAATATCAGAGCGTAAGAGGTGTTGAAAGTAATTTCTCTAGTTTTTACTTCGTCAATTCTTTGCTGTGCTAATTCCTCATATCTTAATACAATAGCATTCATTATTTTTAAGAATTTAGATTCGTTATTTTTTATATTGGTAACAAATTCTTTAGCAGTATTGTAGTTTTTAAAATTAGCAATTAATCCCTTAGAGCTATTTTCTATTTTGGTTTGATAAGGCTCTAACTCATTAAATAATTCTTCTAAAACAAAATCATTGTAATTTGTAATGTAGTTTCTTTTTAAATTATTGTGGTTATCTTCAAATAAATCATACGTTTCTTGTAAACCACTTATGTTTACCAATTCTGGAGTACTATGCAACTCATAGTACAAAGCCAGCTTTGTAATTTTTTGCACGTACATTCTTTGCATACCAGCAATATTTACAACTTTTACATTATTGTCTTGATGTTTTACATCGGTAAATAAAAGGTATTTATTAATGTATAATAATATAAATAAGGTAATAAAAGAATAAACTATTTTTCTTTTCATAGATTTGAGGGCTAAAGAAAGTATGTTTAAATATAGTTAAAATCTCTTAATTTATTTTATAAAGTATTAAAAACTAGTAGTATGTCATTCAAAAAAAATATTAATAACCCTTTATTTTGGTCTAACTTTTTAAAAGTTGCCATTCCTTTTTTCTTTTTTGTAACTATTATTTCTCTATTCATTAATAGTTGGAGTGCAATAATTTCTGGTGATTTTATGGCAATTGCAGAACAAAATTTTACAAACGGAAAATGGGCTACGTTTTGGGGTATGAAAATTGTAATAAGTATTATTTACGGTTTGTGGATAACCAATAAGAATATGAAATAAAAAAAGCGACTTTTTAAAGTCGCTTTTTTTATGCTGTAAAATATAATTTTAATCGATTTGAATTAAATTGATGTTACTCTCTTTTACTTTTTGATTTAAAGCTTTTACCTCATTATCAAACAATTGATACAGTTTTGCCAATTCTACATCTATTGTAGCTGTAATTTCATTTTTAAAAGCTATTGCTTGATCTGTTGGAGCATAATTACCCACTCTTGTTAATGAGTTTAAATGTGCCAATTTGTTGTTTAAACGTATAGGAAAGTTTAACGGATCTTGACCACTTTTCGATTTTGTTTGATACAAAGTTTCTTCAATGGTGGTCATATCTTTTACTAATTTATCTGCAAAATCTATCAATTCTTTGTTAGCTTCTTTATCAGCAATAGATTTTTTTAGCAAACCAACCTGACTTCTCACTTTCTTTACATTTTTCAATGCTTTATGAATTTCTGTCATTTTAGTATTAATGTCATTAATAAAGTCAAACTGTGCTTTCATATCACTTTCAGTTGCTTCAGATACCGGATTTTTTAAAATGGTAAATTGCTGAGATTGTTGTGCATCGTTTAATTTTAAAGTGGCTTTGTAAGTGCCAGGCAATGCCATTGGCCCAGATAAAGAAGCCCACCATAAAATCATGCCTTTAACAGATTCAGCACCATCGTACATCATGTTCCAATTAAATATATTATTTCCTTCTTTAGCGCTTAATTTGCCTTCTTTTAAATCTTTATTTGGTTTGGTAGAAAAGGTTTTTATTACATTGTCATTAGCATCAGAAATGGTAATTGAAACCACATCTTTATCCTCTAAATCTTTAAGGTAATAATACATGTTTACGCCTCCAGAATGGTTTGTACCTGCTGTTCTAGAAGTTCTTCCTCTACCACCAGATAAATTATAAGCATCTTTTGGCTTGTACAAGAACATTTCTTTTTTGGCCACATTTTTATCTAATTGATGAAATACAGTTAAATCATCAATAATCCAAAGAGAACGTCCTTGAGTAGCTGCAATTAAGTTATCTTCTTTAATGGCTAAATCTGTAATAGGTACAATAGGTAAATTCAACTGCATGCTTTCCCAGTTTTTACCATCGTCAAAAGACATGTACATACCTCTTTCTGTACCTGCATATAACAAACCTTTACGCTTTGGGTCTGCTCTTAGTGCACGTGTAAAATCTTCATTGCCAATTCCGTTTACAATTAATTCCCAAGATTTACCATAATTTTCTGTTTTGTAGATGTAAGGTTTGTAATCTCCAGATTTGTATTTTGTACCAACAATATAGGCACCACCTTTTGTAAAAGGATCAACTTCTATGCAGTTAATCATCATCCATTCAGGCATTTTTTTAGGAGTAATATTATCCCAAGTTTCGCCATTATTTTTGGTAACATGCACTAAACCATCATCTGAACCAGTGTAAATTAAACCAGGTTCGTAAGCAGATTCTGTAGCAGCGAAAATAGTTCCATAATATTCTACACCAGTATTATCTTTGGTGATTGGCCCACCTGAAGGACCTAGTGTTTTAGGGTCGTTTCTGGTTAAATCAGGACTAATTAATTTCCAACTCTGCCCTTCATTATCAGTAGCATGTAAATGATTAGAAGCTGCATACAAGCTCTTTTTATTATTAGGTGAAAAGAAGATTGGGAAATTCCATTGAAAACGATATTTAAAATCTTCAGCGCCATGACCCATTGGGTCATCTGGCCAAACATTAATAGCTCTAGTATCTCCAGTTTTATGATTTACTCTTGTTAAAAATCCACCATAACTACCTCCATAAACAATGTCATCATTTAAAGGATCTACAGCAATATGTGCACTTTCTCCACCAGCTGTAGAAGACCAATCAGATTCAGTTATAAAACGACCATCTGTTCTATGAGAAATTCGAACAGTAGAATTGTCTTGCTGTGCAGCTAAAATTCGGTAAGGAAAATGATTGTCTGTAGTTACTCTGTAAAACTGCGAAGTTGGCTGATTCATATAAGTACTCCAATTCTCACCAGCATCAAAAGAAATTTGTGCTCCACCATCATCACCAATAATCATTCTTTGGTTGTCTTCTGGTGCTATCCATAAATCATGATGATCTCCATGAGGTGCATTATAGGTTTTGTAAGTTCTACCACCATCTGTAGATTTATGATAACGAACATTTAAAACGTATAAAATATCTTCATCTTGCGTATCTGCATACAAACGTGTGTAATACCAAGCTCTTTGTCTTAATTTTCTTTCAGCGTTAATTAATCTCCATGTTTCTCCTGCATCTGTAGATTTGTAAACGCCTCCTTTTTTGTTTTCAATTAAAGCATAAACAATATCAGAATTTACAGGTGATACTGTTACACCTGCAATACCCCAAATACCACCAGGTAAACCTTTGTTGGTAGAAATGTTTGTCCAAGTTTCACCTTCGTCTGTACTTTTCCAAAGAGCAGAACCATCTCCTCCAGAAGATAAGCTATAAGGTGTTCTTCTCACATTCCAAGTTGTGGCATATAAAACTCTTGGGTTGTTTGGGTCGATTATTAAATCTACTACACCAGCATTTTCATTAGAGAATAACACTTTACGCCAAGTTTCACCTCCATCTGTTGTTTTGTAAACTCCTCTGTCTTGTGTTGGTTTGTACAAATCACCCATAACACCTGCAAAAACAATATCAGAATTTTTAGGATGAATGCGCATTCTAGGTATATGTCTTGAGTTGCTTAATCCCACATGTCTCCATGTTTTACCAGCATTTTCAGATTTCCAAACACCATCTCCAGAAGATACGTTTCCACGAACGGTTTTTTCTCCCATTCCAACATACATTACGTTATTGTCTGATTCAGAAACAGCTACAGCACCTACAGAACCTCCAAAAAATCCGTCTGAAATATTTTGCCAAGTGCCTCCAGCATCTGTTGTTTTCCAAACTCCACCTCCTGTAGAACCCATATAAAAAAGATTGGCTTTATCAGCAACTCCAGTTACAGCAGCACTTCTACCACCTCTAAAGGGCCCAATATTTCTCCATTTTACAGCGCTAAAATTATCGTTAGAAACTTGGGTAACTTTTTTTTGTGCATTAACTTTGGCATTTGCAGAAAAGAAGATGCAAACAGCCAGAAAAAGTATTTTTTTCATGTTGGTTAGTTGTAAATTTAGAATTTAAAAGTAAGAAATTAAATCAGTTTTTAGAATGGACATATTGTTAAATGTTTTAGAGAATAGAAGAATACAAGAAGAAATAACAATCTCTGGTTCTAAAAGCGAGTCGAATAGATTACTAATTCTACAAAAGCTTTTTCCTGAAATTACTATTGATAATTTATCAGATTCAGATGATTCTGTTCACATGCATCATGCCTTAACCACAGAAGATTTATTGGTAGATATTGGTCATGCAGGTACTGCAATGCGTTTTTTAACTTCTTACTTTGCAGTAAACAAAGGTAGAGAGGTTTTTTTAACAGGTTCTGAGCGCATGCAAAACAGACCTATTGAAATTTTGGTAAATGCACTTAGAGATTTAGGTGCAGATATTACGTATGCTGTAAAAGAAGGTTATCCTCCATTAAAAATTAAAGGAAAAGAACTGACTAAAGACAAAGTGCAAATTAATGGTAATGTAAGTAGCCAATATATTTCATCATTATTATTAATTTCTTCTAAACTAGATAATGGTTTAGAAATAGAATTAACAGGGAAAATAACTTCGGTTCCTTATATCAATATGACATTAAGCTTGCTTTCTCAAATTGGTATAGAAAGTAGTTTTGAAGATAATATTATTAAAGTATTTCCTAAAGAATCTATAGATACACAAACTGTTGTTGTAGAGTCAGACTGGTCATCAGCAAGTTATTTTTACTCAATTGTGGCCTTATCTGAATTGGGTTCTGCTGTAAAATTGTCTGCTTATAAAAAAGAAAGCCTTCAAGGTGATTCTTGCTTGGCAGAAATTTACAAACATTTCGGAGTTGCAACTACTTTTGGCGAAGATTGTATTACGCTTACTAAAGAGAAAAACACCAATAGAGAAACTTTAGTTAGAAACTTAAAAGACGCTCCAGATATTGCACAGACTATTGCTGTTACTTGTTTTGCAGAAGGTATTGCTTGTAACTTGTCTGGTTTACATACTTTAAAAATTAAAGAGACTGATAGATTAGTTGCCTTGCATGATGAGTTAACAAAACTTGGAGCGAAAGTCATTATTACAAACGAAACATTACAAGTAGAAACGGCTACTTCAATCAACAGCAATGTTGCCATTGATACCTATAATGATCATAGAATGGCAATGGCTTTTGCGCCTTTGGCTTTAAAGGTTTCTATTAAAATAAATGATGCTGAAGTAGTTACAAAATCATACCAAAAATTCTGGAATGATATTGAGCAGATTGGTGTTAATATTACTCGTTTGTAAAGATAAAGTGTCAAACACTTGACAACGCCTATTCTCATATCGTATATTTGCATCTTTATAGCAAAATACACTTATGAAATTATCAAACTTCGATTTTGAATTGCCAGAAGAATTGTTGGCAAAATATCCTGCAGAACATAGAGATGAGTCTCGTTTAATGGTATTAAACAGAAAAGAGCAAACCATAGAGCACAAAACCTTTAAAGATGTAATTAATTATTTCGATGAAGGCGATGTTTTAATGCTAAACAATACCAAAGTATTTCCTGCAAGAATGTATGGTAATAAAGAAAAAACAGGAGCAAGAATTGAGGTTTTCTTACTAAGAGAACTAAATGCAGAAAATAGATTGTGGGATGTTTTAGTAGATCCTGCAAGAAAAATAAGAATTGGAAACAAATTGTTTTTTGGAGAAGATGATAGTTTAGTTGCAGAGGTAATAGACAATACTACATCTAGAGGTAGAACTTTACGTTTCTTATTTGATGGTAGTTACGAAGCTTTTAGAGAGAAATTATTAGAACTTGGTGAAACACCTTTACCAAGATCTGTAAACAGAGAGGTAGAAGAGTTAGATGAAGAGCGTTACCAAACTATTTTTGCTAAAAACGAAGGGGCTGTGGCTGCACCAACTGCAGGTTTGCACTTCTCTAAACATTTATTGAAGCGCTTGGAAATTAAAGGAGTAGATTTTGCAGAAATGACATTACATGTTGGTTTAGGAACTTTTAGTCCTGTTGAGGTAGAAGATTTATCTAAGCATAAAATGGATTCTGAGCAAATTGTGATTCCTGCAAATGCAGCAGATAAAATTAACAAAGCAAAAGCAGAAAAAAGAAGAGTTTGTGCAGTGGGTACAACAGTTATGAGAACTGTAGAATCTTCGGTTTCTTCTAATGCACAATTAAATCCTTTTGAAGGTTGGACGAACAAATTCATTTTTCCTCCTTACGATTTTAGCATTGCAAATTCAATGATTACAAACTTTCATCCTCCAAAATCTACTTTAATGATGCAAGCTGCAGCATTCGCGGGTTACGATTTTTTAATGGAAGCGTATAAAACAGCAGTAAAAGAAGGGTATAAATTCTCTACTTATGGAGATGCGATGATCATCATCTAATAAAGAAATAAATCATTTTTAAAACTGATAATTCTGCATAGAATTATCAGTTTTTTTCTTTTAGATATTTATTATTGACGGTGGTCAATAGTTTATCCTTTTTAACTCAAAAAAGAACATCACAGAAAAGTTAGTGCAGTGCAGATATCAATAGAATAATATGTTAAGCCTAATCACAAAAACAACCTAAGACAAAACTTAAAGTTTACCTTAAAATATTAGTGTATTTTTGCAATCAGAATAATAGCATTTAAAAAATAAGAACCATTGATTAAAAAGAAAGACATAAGAGCCTTAACCAAAGAACAATTGCGTGATTTTTTCGTAGAAAATGGCGACAAGGCTTTTCGTGGAAATCAGGTATATGAATGGTTATGGAGCAAGTCTTTGCACACTTTCGAAGACATGACAAATATCTCTAAAAAAACAAGAGAGATGTTAGAAGAGCACTTTGTTATCAACCATATCAAAGTAGATTCTATGCAAAAAAGTGCAGATGGTACTATAAAAAACGGAATTAAATTACATGATGGCTTAGTAGTAGAATCTGTATTGATTCCTACACCAAAAAGAACAACAGCATGTGTTTCTAGTCAAGTTGGTTGTAGTCTAGATTGCAAGTTCTGTGCAACTGCTCGTTTGAAAAGAATGCGTAATTTAAATCCAGATGAAATTTACGATCAAGTTGTTGTAATCGATAAACAAAGCAGATTATATCACAATCATAAACTAACCAATATTGTTTTTATGGGAATGGGTGAACCCTTAATGAACTATAAAAACGTATTAAAATCTATAGAGATGATTACCTCTCCAGAAGGATTAGGAATGTCATCAAAAAGAATTACAGTGTCTACTTCTGGTGTGCCAAAAATGATTAAAAAAATGGCAGATGAAGAAGTAAAATTTAATTTAGCGGTTTCTCTACATTCTGCAATAGATGAGGTTAGAACTTCAATAATGCCATTTAATACTACGTTTCCTTTAAAAGATTTAAAAGAATCTTTAGAATATTGGTATGAAAAAACCAAAAGAGCAATTACGTATGAGTATGTAGTTTGGGAAGGTATTAATGATAAAAAAGAAGACATTGCAGCATTGGTACAATTCTGTAAATATGTGCCTTGCAAAGTAAACTTAATTGAATACAATCCAATAGACGATGGTCAATTTCAACAAGCTAGTAATGCAGCTTTAAACAATTACATCTCTAATTTAGAAATGCATGATATTACTGTAAATGTAAGAAGAAGTAGAGGTAAAGATATCGATGCAGCTTGTGGTCAGTTGGCCAATAAAGCTTAACATTTTAGTAAGAACTCTTACTTTATCAACACCCCTTCTTCTTGTTTATATTTCGTATTTTTGCAGTCAAATTCTGTATTTAGTTCACGTTACATGAAACCAGTAGAACTTATAAAATTGCCTATTAAGAAAGAAATAGAACTTTTCGAAAAAAAGTTCAAAGATTCCATGCTATCTAAAGTGCCTTTATTAAACAGAATTACCTATTATATTGTGCGTAGAAAAGGTAAACAAATGAGACCAATGTTTGTTTTTCTAGTTGCAAAAATGGTTTCTAATGGTGGTTTTGATGAACGTACGTATAGAGGAGCATCTGTAGTCGAGTTAATTCATACTGCAACTTTGGTGCATGATGATGTTGTAGACGATTCCAACAGAAGACGTGGTTTTTTCTCTATAAATGCCCTTTGGAAAAATAAGATTGCAGTTTTAGTAGGCGATTTTCTACTTTCTAAAGGATTGTTACTTTCTATAGATAATGAAGATTTTGATTTACTGAAATTGATTTCGATTGCTGTTCGTGAAATGAGTGAAGGCGAATTGTTGCAAATTGAAAAAGCAAGAAAGTTAGACATTACAGAAGATATTTATTTTGATATTATTCGTCAAAAAACAGCCACATTAATTGCTGCTTGTTGTGGTATTGGAGCTGCCTCTGTTGGTGCAAACCAAGATACTGTGCAACAAATGCGAAAATTTGGAGAATATATTGGTATTGCTTTTCAAATTAAAGATGACTTGTTTGATTATTCAGATGAAAAAATAGGGAAACCAACAGGCATAGATATTAAAGAGCAAAAAATGACCTTGCCTTTAATTCATACTTTAAACAATTGTTCTGCAAAAGAAAAAGCTTGGATTATTAATACCGTTAAAAAGCATAATAAAAACAAAGTTCGTGTAAAAGAATTGATTGCTTTTGTAAAAGAGAATGGTGGTATAGATTATACCATTTCACAAATGAATGCCTATAAAAGCAAAGCCATTGCTATTTTAAATAACTATCCAGAATCGCCCTACAAAGCCTCTTTACTTCAAATGATTGATTATGTTGTGGAGCGTAAAATTTAGTCGATATAAAGATTTCTATTTTTCGGATATTTTACGGTATACTTCAGTTTTAAAATTTTATTGGCTTTTGAAGCTAGGTTAAAACTCCATTTAATTTCACCAGTTTCTTTATTTAAATTACCTTCAAACGGTTTTTCTAAAGTAATTTTTATTTCCTCCCTTTTAGAGATTGGTACTTGATCTAATACTACTATTTGTATGTTTTCGTTTTTATTATTCTTTACTAAAATATCCCAGTTGCTGGTTTCTTCTTTCTTGCTACCAATAAACTGTTTACTAACAAAGTCTTTTACTTTTTTTCTCTCAATCGTAACATTTTTATCTTTTCCCATAGAAATTTGAAGCTCTTTAGTCGCTATTCTTGTATCTAGCAAAGTGCTACCGATAAAAGTATTTTCAAAATATACATTGGCTTCACCTTCTAGTAAGTTAAATTGCTCCCAATCACTAATTTTTGCAACTAGAAATGCAGTTTCCTCAATTCTTGGTATTGAATAGTAGGTGAAACTAGCAGTGGTAGAGTAGCTCTTCATTGCAATGCTAAAATCTTTATTGCTAGATTTTATGGTATATGGTTTTACAACCTCAAAATTAAAGGAAGTTTGATTAATTTTTTCTTTAGTATCTAAAACATTACTTTCTCTATTGGTATCAGTTAAATAGGATTCCTTCTTATTATTCTTTGCTTTGCTCCTTTTGGTTGTTCCATACCCAACAACGACTACTTCATCTAAACTATTTGCATCCTCTTCTAGTATAACTTCTAGGTATGAATTACCAATAATTTTAGATTGTTTTTTATAGCCTAAATAAGAAAATTCAAGCATACTTGCATCTTCAGGAATTTTTAATGTAAACTTGCCATCAAAATCTGTTGTAGTTCCTATTGTAGTTCCTTTAACCTGTACATTAGCTCCTGGTAAAGGTCCTTCAATATCATAAACGGAGCCTGAAACTTCTCCGTCAATATTAGAATATGAAGGAGGTCTTGTGCCATAATCTATAAAATAAGGTATTATTTTTCCAGCTTTATTTGAATTGGTAGGGTTTGCTGATGAAAATTTTAATTTAACATTATTCCAATCTACTTTAGAGTTTTGCTTTAAATTGGCCTTGTAAACAATTTCTAAAGGACTATTAATATTTTTAACATGCAAATCATAAGTTGGATACCAACTAACGTTGGTAACATTATAATTTAATCCAATAGTAACTTTTTTACTGGTTTTAGAATTAACTTTCACAACAATTTCACCACTTGCAAATTTTTTAGCACCGTTAAAATCTTGTAGTTGTAGGTTTAACTTATTTTGTTGTTTTTGTAACGCTTGAATATTATTTTTTAGTTCAAGTTCATTTAATCTTAAACTACGCATTTGAGCGCTATAATATTTTGCAGCCTCTTTTAATGCTATTGCAGATAAGGTTTGATTTCCTCTAATACTTTTATTGCTTTTTAAAAATTCAATTTCTTCACGAACAGAAATAAGATTAACCTTTTCAATCTCAATTTTTTTATCAATAGAATTTATTTTGTTTTCTATTTCTATTTCTTTAGGGCTTTTGTCTACTCTTTGATCGTAATTTTTTTCAAAATTTATAGCTTGAACTTCAGTATCCTTTAAAGTAATTTGAATGCTTTTTTTTGATATGAAAGGGGATAAATTTATAAAACGTATATTCTGCAAGCCCTTTTGTAAGTAAACACTCTTTTCTCTAAATACCTGAGCACAATTCAAAAATACAGTAGCTTCTTTAACTTCCGACTTAACTTTTTGTTCCTTTATTTCTTGAGCACTAAAACAACTAAATTTTAAGCATACGAGTAATAGTAAAATGTTTCTTTTCATAGTTTTATATAAATTAATTCGTAAACGAAATTTAAAGGGCCAACAACTCTTCCACAAAATCTCTAGAGTTAGACAATCTTGGTACTTTATGTTGCCCTCCTAATTTGTCTTTCTTTTTTAGCCATTCATAAAATAAACCTTCTTTAGCTACATGAATTTTTGGCATGGCTAAGGTCATAGAGTTGTAACGTTTTGCTTCATAATCAGAGTTGATTGATTTTAATGAATTGTCTAACATTTCTGTAAAATAATCCATACTTTCTGGCTTTTTGGTAAACTCAATGACCCATTCATGACCACCACTTTTTTTATCTTTCATAAAAATTGGGCCAGCAGTGTATTCTTTAATTAATGCATCTGTTTTTTCGCAGGTTAGTTTTAGAGCGTCTTCTACATTTTCTATATTTAACTCTTCTCCAAACACATTGATGTAATGTTTAGTTCTTCCTGTAATTTTGATGCGATAAGGTTGCAGAGAGGTAAAACGAATGGTATCTCCAATTAAATAACGCCATAAACCACTATTGGTTGTAATAACTAAAGCATAATCAACATTCTTTTCTACTTCAGAAAGCGGAATGGTTTCTGAGCTTTCACCTTTGTAATTTTTCATGTCTATAAACTCATAAAAAATTCCGTAGTCTAGCATAAGCAATAATTCCTTAGAACCATTTTCATCCTGAATTGCAAAAAAGCCCTCAGACGCATTATAGGTTTCATAATATTGAAAATCTTGCTTAGGAATAAGCTTTTTGTATTGCTCTCTGTAGGGATTAAAGTTTACTCCTCCATGAAAGTATACTTCCAAATTAGGCCAAACTTCTAAAATGTGATTTTTTCCTGTACGTTCTAAAACACGATTCAATAAAACCAGCATCCAACTAGGTACACCCACCAAACTCGTAATATTTTCATTGATGGTTTCATCAATAATGGCTTCCATCTTCGTTTCCCATTCAGACATCATCGAAACTTCTTGACTTGGTGCAGAACTGTAATCTGCCCAAAAAGGTAAGTTTTCAGTAATGATAGCAGATAAATCTCCAAAATACGAGTTATTGTCTTCGTAAATATCTGAGCTTCCACCTAATTTTAAACCCTTACCTGTAAATAATTTGGTCTCTTCATTATTGTGTATGTACAAGCACAACATATCCTTACCAGCTTTCATGTGGCAATATTCTAAAGCCTCATCACTAACAGGTATAAACTTACTTTTTGCATTGGTAGTACCACTACTTTTCGCAAACCACTTAATAGGCGTAGGCCAAAATAAATTTTGTTCGCCCTTTCTACAACGCTCTATCAGTGGCTCTATACTTTCGTATTTCTGAATAGGCACTTGCTTTGTAAAATCAGCGTAATTTTTAATCGATGTAAAATTGTGTTTTTTACCAAATTCTGTGCGTTTTGAAGCACTTGTTAACTTCAATAAAAGTTCATTTTGCACATCTGTTGGGTATTTTAAAAACAATTCTATTTGATGAATTCTTTTCTTTAAAAACCAAGAAATAATTGAATTAACAATAGGATAAGGCATAAATGAAATTCGTTTTTTTTGTAAGTTTGTTGATAAGCTAAAAATAACAAAATTTATTTATGCAGTATCAAGGAGTATTAAGAAAAATGATGACCGAAATTGGAGATGAGGTGCAATATTATTTAGATATGAAAACCGATTTTCTAAACATGAATCAGCTGATAGCTAAAGAAATAAAACTATCTTTTGTTACCTACGAATGTTTAAACTGTCATCTAGAAAAAAAAATATACAGACAAGGGTATTGCCAATCTTGTTTTTTTGATATTCCACAAGCTGCAGATTGGATTATGAGGCCCGAACTTAGTAAGGCACATTTAGATGAAGAGGACAGAGATTTAGCCTATGAAAAGCGTGTGCAATTACAACCTCATATTGTTTATTTGGCGAATTCAAGTAACGTAAAAGTAGGAGTTACAAGAAAGCAGCAAGTGCCTACAAGATGGATTGATCAAGGTGCACATGAAGCCATAGAAATTGTAGAAGTACCCAACAGATATTTAGCAGGAATTACAGAGGTAGCGTTAAAAGAACATGTAGCAGATAAAACCAATTGGCGTAAAATGCTAAAAAATGATATTGAAGATGTAGACTTAGTAGAATGGAGAGAAAAGCTAAAACAATACATTCCAGAGGAAGCCAGTGCTTATTTTATTGAAAGCAATACAGAAACCAATATTAACTTTCCAGTTAGGCAATACCCAGCAAAACCTAAAAGTTTAAACCTAATTAAAACACCCACTTATACAGGTAAATTAGTGGGTATAAAAGGTCAGTATTTAATTTTTGAAGACGAGACTGTTTTTAATGTAAGATCTAATGAAGGTTTAGTAGTGAATATCGAAATTTAAATGATGAACAACAATCTATTAAAAGTTGCCTTAGCTCAAATAGCGCCTGTTTGGTTAAACAAAGAAAAGACGCTGGAGAAAATAGAACAATCAATTTTAAACGCAGCTCAAGAAAATTGTGAGCTAATTGTTTTTGGTGAAGCATTATTACCTGGCTACCCTTTTTGGATTGCCTTAACCAATGGTGCTGCATGGAACTCAACTACGCAAAAAGAAATTCATGCACATTACATTCGCAATTCCATTACTATTGAAAAAGGCGAATTAAATGCAGTTTGTTCATTAGCCAAAAAGCATAAAATAGCAATCTATTTGGGTATTATGGAACGAGCAGCAAATAGAGGAGGGCATAGCATTTATGCAAGTTTGGTGTATATAAATGAAACTGGAGAAATTAAATCTGTGCATCGTAAATTACAACCTACTTTCGATGAGCGCTTAACTTGGGCACCTGGAGATGGTAATGGTTTACAGGTACATCCTTTAAAAGACTTTACTGTAGGAGGCTTAAATTGTTGGGAAAACTGGATGCCTTTACCAAGAACGGCCTTGTATGGTTTGGGCGAAAATTTACACATAGCAGTTTGGCCCGGTTCTGATCATAATACCAAAGATATTACACGTTTTATAGCAAGAGAATCACGCTCTTTTGTAATTTCTGTCTCTAGTTTAATGGCAAAAACAGATTTTCCTAAAGATGTACCTCATTATGATAAAATAGTAAAAGACGCCCCAGAAATATTGGCAAATGGTGGTTCTTGTATTGCAGGGCCTGATGGTGAATGGATTATAGAACCAGTCTTGGAAAAAGAAGGTTTAATTATAGAAACTTTAGATTTTAATCGTGTTTTAGAAGAGCGTCAAAACTTTGATGTAGTTGGACATTATTCAAGACCAGATGTTACCAAGTTACAGGTAAACAGAGAGAGACAAAGTACTGTTGAGTTTAAAAATTAAAGTACTTCTAGTAACTCTTTAATTACTTTTTCTACACCATTATTATCATTACTTGCTGTACCATATTTAGCAAGCTCTTTAATATCTTCATGCGCATTTGCCATTGCAAAACTATACTTGGCTTCTTGCATCATTTCTATGTCATTATGATAATCACCAAAAACAAGAGTTTCTTCTTTACTTACATCAAGTACTTTTTGTAAATGCTTTAAAGCACGCCCTTTATTGGCTTTCTCGTCAGAAATGTCTAGCCAGTTTTTTCCGGAAACCTTAAGTAGTACTTCTTCTTTTAAGTGTTCAATTACTGGGTAAATAAATTCTTCAGAAGAATCAAAATGGTACACAGCTATTTTGTAAGCAGGTTTGTTTTTTGCTATAGCTATTAGGTCTTCTACTTGCTGAAAGCTATGATAGTATTCTTGAAAATGCTTAATAAAACGTGGATCTTTGCTTTCTATAAACGCTTCACCATCACAACATAATATCATATTTGCACCTGCAATAGTTCTTAGAATTGGAATTAGCTGCAAAATTTTATCAGTAGCTAAAAAGTTAGAGAGTAAAACTTCTGTGCCCTTTTTTGCAACGCCACCATTTTCTGCAATAACATAAATTTCATCTTTTATAGCATCGAGCTTAGATACAATACTATTGTGCTGTCTGCCACTTGCTGCACAAAAAGTGATATTCTTTTGTTTTAGTTGTTCAAATAGGGTAAAGAACTCATCACTCACTTCTCCTTTAGAGCTTAAGAGTGTACCATCCATATCAGAAACTACCAGTTTTACTTGAGTAAAGTCTTTCATTATTTACGAGTAGAATCTCTAATTACCAAGTCTGTTTGAATCACTTTTGTAGTAATTTCTTTGGTTTTGTTTTCTAACTTATCAATTAAAATGGCTGCAGCAGCAGAACCCATTTTTTCACCATGCTGACTAATTGTTGTCATTTTTGGGCTAGAGTGTCTTGATAAAATTCCGTTAGAAAATGCAATTACAGCAACGTCTTTTGGTATTTTTTGATCGTTCTTTTTTACAGCTTTCATCACAGAAACAGCAACAGATTCGCCTGTAGTAATTACTGCATCTATTTTATTGGCCTTAATAAATGGCCTAACAATGTTTTTGTACTTCTTATAATCTCTTTCAACAATATTAAGTACTAGATTTTCGTCTAAAGATAAACCTACATTTTTTAGACCTTGCTTATAACCTTCAAATCGTTGTTTACCAATATGCAAGTCGCTCATGGTAGAAACAAAAGCAATATTTTTATGTCCTTTTTTGTATAAAAACTCAACTGTTTTTGTGGCCCCTTCTAAATCATCAGTAATCACTTTATCACAAGAAATCGATTGCGCAACTCTATCAAACATAACAATCGGAGTTCCGTTTTCTATAGATTCTTTAAAATGATCAAATTTATTACTGAGTTCAGTTTCTTTAGCCATAGAAAGTAAAAAGCCATCGATACTTCCATTAGAAAGCATTTCTATAATTTCTACTTCTTTGTCATAAGATTGATTAGAGATACAGGTAATTACTTTATACCCTTTTTCTAAGGCTGTTTTTTCGATACCTTTAAATACCTGAGCAAAGAAATAGTTTAACATAGTTGGTATAATTACCCCTATGGTTTTTGTACTTCTATTTTTTAAACTTAACGCATTAAAGTTAGGCTTGTAGTTGTTTTCTTTTGCGTATTTCTGAATTTTTTCTTTGGTGCTTTGGCTAATTTCGTAACTATCATTCAAAGCTTTTGATACTGTAGAAATAGAAACTTTAAATTCTTTGGCAATATCTTTTATGGTTAGCTTTTTCATCTAAAAACGTTTAGTTACGAAGATATAAAAATATAAACGATGGTGTAAAAATTAAGCAGAAATTATCGAGTCTTTTCTCCTATGAGATTTAAATTCGATAATCATAAATGCAAATAGCAATACATATTCTGCAGCAACAAACCATAAATTCTCTTGCCAAGGAGTATTGGCATAGGCTTGATAACTTAAAATAATGACTAAGGTCCAAAAAACTGGAAAACGATATTTGGTAAATACGCTAATTAACAATGGGGTTGCCAAATACCAAGGATGTATGGTGGTTGATGTAAAATAATAAAAAAACAAACCAAAAAGCATGCTTGACAGTAGGATGACCTGATGATTGTTTTTTCTAAAAAATGTTAGGTAGATGAGGTAAAGTATGGTTAAAATAGGTGTTATCTTGGTAATGATTCCTATTTCATTATAACCTCTAAACAAGTAACCTATTTCTCTGAACAAATAGTAAAAACTTGCGTTAAATTCGAATTTACCAAACCACAAGCCCACAGAGTTAGCATAATTGGCTATTAAAGTACTTGATAAAAAAGGTAGAAATAATAAAACAACTGTACCTAAAATGATAAAGTTAAACAAAATGAGTTGCAGCCATTGTTTACCTAATGATAAGTTTGATTTTTTATGTACAAAAACCTTAAAGAATAAAGGTAAAAAGAAAAAAGGCAATAGTTTAACCGATATTGAGCAGCCTATTAAAACAGCAGCTAAAATCCAATTGCGTTTTTGCAATGCATACATTCCCCAAATAAAAAAGAAGAGCATTACAGATTCAAAATGAAGGTTTCCTGTAAGTTCTATAATGATAAACGGATTCAATACATACCAAAATATATTGTGTTTTGGCAAATGCAATGCTTGAAGTAATTTCTTACCAAAATAGAAAATTCCAAATTCAGCCAGAATGATAATCACTCTTAAAACAAGTACACTCCCAAAAATACTTTTACTAGCAAAAAGAGCTGCAACTAAAAAACACAACTGATTTAAAGGCGGATAATTTGTAAAATGACTTCCATTCAATTCACCCATTCCTGCATACAGTTCTCTGGCTTCAGCAATAGGGTAATTGATATGCTGAATAAAGGTTTCTGGTAAAGATAAATACGGATTTAATCCTTCTAAAATCATGCGTCCATCCCAAATAAAACGATAAAAATCTTGTGATAAATTTGGTGTTGAAAAAAGGAAAATCAGTCGAAATAAAAAGGCAATGCCTACTAAATTATTAAACGATAATTTGGGCTTTTGAACTAAAAAATAAAAGCAGGCAAACAAGCCAAACCAAAGAGAAGCCAAAACTGTAAAGTTGGTTCTGTCTAAAGCGTAAGCGATATAGAAATAAAGTAAGGCACTAATAAAGATAAGTACAATGTCTTTGTATTTTGATAATACAGACATTAGGCTTTAGAGAATATCGATTTAAAAAACACATAGCTAAATCCTATAAAAAGCATCAAATGAAAAGGGAATAATCCAAAATCTCCTCCTTGATCACCTACTACAAATGCGCTATACATACCAAAAACAAAATAAATGGCTAATAAGCCTTCTAGAATTACATGTACTGATGGTTTTTTCTTAATGTATTTGTTATTTTTCCAACCGTCTTTAATCGTTTTAATATTAAATTTCGGAGTTCTTACAAATTCACTTTTTTTGCCCAAATGCCCTTCTAAGACAGCAATGGTATTGTGTAATGAAAAGCCCATAGCTACAGAAAAGAATGTGAAAAAAGCGCCAATATATTTAAAGAATTTTACAAAACCACCTCCATATATATTCCTATACATGTGCCAATAACAAACAAAGAAAATTAGTGAGCTAATTACAAAAAAGCTCATTACATAAAAGTAATTTTTTAAGTGTGCATACTCATTTTTGATGTACAACATAGGTATGCTTAAAATTGCCACCAAAAAGATACATGTAAACATAGAGCTATTTAATAAATGCAATAAGCCATGTACTTTGGTTTTAAAAGAAACATTTTTGTTGGTGATGATTCTTTTAATCATTTTCTGAAAGTTCTCAGCTCCACCTTTATTCCATCTAAATTGTTGAGATCTTGCAGCACTAATAATTACAGGTAATTCTGCAGGTGTTTCTACATTTTCTAAATACTTAAATTTCCAATTATTTAGCTGTGCTCTGTAACTTAAATCTATGTCTTCTGTAAGGGTGTCTCCTTGCCAATTGCCTGCATCATAAATACACTCTTTTCTCCAAATACCAGCAGTACCATTAAAGTTAATAAAATGTCCTTTGCTATTTCTACCCACTTGTTCTAGGGTAAAATGTGCATCTAACATAAAAGCTTGTATTCGTGTTAACGTAGAGTAGTTTCTATTGATATGGCTCCATCTGGTTTGAACTACACCTATGTTTTTGTCTTTAAAATAAGGCACGGTTTTATACAACCAATCTTTTTTGGGTAAAAAATCGGCATCAAAAATGGCAATAAACTCGCCTTTCGCTGTTTTTAAACCTTCTTTTAAAGCTCCTGCTTTAAAACCTTGTCTGTTGGTTCTACGAATGTGTTGAATATCGATTCCTAAATCTTGAATTTTCTTTATATGTTTAGCTGTCATGGCTACAGATTCATCTGTAGAATCATCTAAAACTTGAATTTCTAATTTAGCTATTGGGTAATCTATTTTTGCAATGTTTTTAAGCAAACGCTTCATTACATACAACTCGTTATACACAGGTAATTGTATGGTTACAAACGGAATTTCTTCTGGATGGGTAAAGTCGAATTTAGGAGCATTATCTTCTCTATTTCTATATTTTAGATAATTGACAAGAAGATTTAATTGTGCTAATGAATATAAAAAAATTAGCAACAGACAAATGGTATATATGAATATGATTATGTACTCTAAAATCATTACTTAAAACTATATTTAAAAATCCAACCAAGAATTTTAACTCCTGCAAATATAGTACCTTTTACAGTTCCTGAAACTTTTGAGACACCTATTCTATTTCTATATTTCACGGGTATTTCTCTGTAACTCATTTTTTGCTTTAATACCTTTAATTGCATCTCTACTGTCCAACCATAGGTTTTGTCTTCCATGTTCAGTGCCAGTAGTTTATCATATTTAATACCTCTAAAAGGGCCTAAGTCTGTAAATCGTGCTTTAAAAAAGAGCTTCATTAAAAAAGTAGCTAGCCAATTGCCAAATACTTGTTGGGGTGTCATTGCACCTGATTCTCTAAATTCATCTACTCTTGCACCTACCACAAAATCAATATTCTCTTCGATTATTGGTGCTATAATTTCAGTCAATTGCTCAGGGTAATCAGAATAATCGCCATCTATAAAAACAACAATATCTGGTTTTGTAGTTTGCTGTTTAATATAATCCATGCCTTTTAAGCAAGCATAACCATAGCCTTTTTGGGTTTCTTTCAATACAGTTGCACCTGCTTTTTGAGCATTAATTTCTGTACTGTCTGTAGAATTGTTACTAATAACAATAACTTCATCCACTATTTTAGGAATATCTTTTATAACATGTGCAATAGAATCTTGCTCATTATATGCAGGGATGATCACTTTAATTACTGGGTTCATTTATCTTAAATCATTTAGATTGTTCTCTCTTTTAAAAGAAGAAAAATCTGTCCATTCTTTTATTTTTTTTCCAGCTGCAAATTTAGAAGCTTTTACCAATTTCTTATTTGTATAAATTAAGCAATACCCATTCTTTTTATTATTCTTCAACTGACATTTGTGAATTAACTCGCCTTTTGAATTGTAAAAAAGCCACCAATTTTCTTTAACACCATTGTTATAATGCCCTTCTTGTAGTAGTGTTGCTTTGTTGGTGTAAAAGTACCAATATTTTACTTTTTGCCCTTCTTTATACCTACCTTCTTCTTTTAAAACGCCGTTTTTGTAATACGTTTTCCAATAATCTACCTTTTCGCCCTTAAAAAGCCAGCCTTCTGCTTTTAAGTTTCCATTGGTATGATAGATTTTGGTGTAGGTTTTTTCATTGATGAACAGACCAACGTAAAGAAAAAATACAAGCAGTGCTTTATGAATCATTATTTCTTATTTACCAGTTGCATTAAATCAACATCGTTACCTAACAAAATTTCAGTAGGATTTATTCTGCCTTCTTCAGGACCGTTTTCTAATTTTAAAACTCCTCTAGGACACACAGCAGAACAAATTCCACACCCTACACAACTAGATCTAACTATGTTTTCTCCTTTTTGTGCATAAGCTCTTACATCAATTCCTTGCTCACAATACGTAGAACAGTTTCCACAAGAAATACATTGCCCACCATTTGTGGTAATTCTAAAACGCGATTTAAAACGTTGCACTAAACCTAAGTAAGCAGCCAATGGGCAACCAAATCTACACCAAACTCTATTTCCAAAAATTGGGTAGAAACCAGTACCAATTACACCAGCAAACCAAGCTCCGATTAAAAAGCTGTAGGTATCTTTAATCCATTGTGATTTTATACCTAAGAATGATGAAGTGCCAGAAAAATAGCAATATAAGGTAACTAGTGTCATCACTAAAGAAAAAACTAGAACCGAATGTATTAGCCATCTTTCTAATTTCCATGCATTCAAACTTTTATTAGAGTGTTGTCTGTAAGGGTCACCAAGAGTTTCAGCCAAGCCACCACAACCACAAACCCAAGAACAATACCATCTTTTTCCAAAGAAGTAAACCATTACAGGTACAATAATTAGGGTTAAAACAATACCCCAAACCAATATAAAAATACCAATACCACCACTTTCGGTTAAGCTTTTTAAATTCCATTCAAAAAAGAAATCATAATCTAAAGGAAAGGCATTTTTAAAATCGTAACCAGGCATATTTAAGCTGGTCATAATCTCCGGAATTAAAAAGGCAAATACAATTTGAAAAAATAAAACAGATGTAGTTCTTATAATTTGATATTTGTTATGTCTGTACTTTATATACATTCGAACACCCATGGTTAGCATAATTGTACAGTATAGAAAACCGTACACAAACCACTGTGAAGCATCACCACCATTTAATACTTTACTAATTGGGTCTAGAATAAACGTCCAGTTTACAACATAGTCTGCCATAAAATAAAGCACCAAATAAAAGGCAACCAAATACACCAAAACTAACCAAGCTATAAAGCCTCTATTGGTAGCAGATTGCTGATAAATGTGATCGTTTTTAATACCTGGTTTTCCTAATAAAATTAGGTTTGGTAAAATAAAAAGGAGTGCCCCAATTATGCCTAAACCAAAAGTTAAAAACCACACCAAGCCTGCATTCTCTTTTACAAAACCACTACCTGCTTTTTTAGCGATATTAAAACTAATGGTATGTGGTTTTCCGTTGATTTTATATTGGTATTTAGCTCCTTTTTTCTTCCAATTTTTCTCTGCATTGTATTTCGCAATTAGCTCATTGTAATACTTGTTGTTTACATCTACTGCATTTCTAACTCGTTTAGAAAATTCAAAGATGTTTACGTTTTCATCGGTAACCAAGGCTTTTTGGAGTTCCTCCACAAATAGCTCACTTTTATAGCCTTTTTCTGCTACAAAAGAATCAAATTCTTGTTGGGTAAATGTAAAATTACCTGTAAAAATGGTGGCTGTAAATAGTGTTAAGCCTGTTAAAAAAATGACGAGTCCTATATTTTTTATTGCTTTCAAAATGGTGCTGTTAGATGTGTGATTGCTATTTTATTTACCTTATTTTTTCTCTTACAAAGCTTTTATGCTTTAGAGAATATGCGTTTCCAGCTTTTAGCCTGTAATTTTAGTTGGGTGTTGTGTTCGCTATTGAATTTTGCAACAATATCTTTTTCATACAAACTGTAAAATTCAGGGTCAAAATTGGCATCCTTTAAATACTTTAAGACGTGTTGTATGGATTGTTTTTCGGTTAACCATTGGTCAAATTTTTCATGACGCATTCGAATTCCGAAGGTATTTATTCCTAAAAATTGTTGTGTTTTTTTATGGTAAGAAATGGTGATACAAATATCTTTTGAAGGGTGTTTCCACTGAAAATAGCTTTCATAATCCTTCTTATTACGCTCACTAAATACCCAACCATACGTTTGGTATTCAATGTCTAAGAACTTGGCTGAATTAAACCAATGCCCAGGCTTGTATTCAGTTGGATTGCCACAAATGGTTTGCGCTAACGCTTCGCCCATCATTCTTCCTGTATACCAAACTGCTTCAATATTTCTACGTAAACCAATGGCTTCATGTTGTTCTGCACAATCACCTATGGCATACACATCTTTTGTATTGGTTTCTAACATTCTATTTACCAAAACTCCTTTTTTGGTTGCTATGCCTGAACCTTCTAAAAAGTCAATATTAGGTGTAACTCCAGCAGTTAAACCCACAACATTACAGGCAATTTCTTCACCTGTTTCTTCAATAATAATCGATTTTACACGGCCATTTTCATCGGATTTTATCTCCTTTAAGTTGGTGCTTAAACGCAAATCTATGTGATGTTCTTTGATGTGTTTGTTAATCATTTCAGATTCTTGTGCAGGCAAAACGCCATTCCAAAAACTACTTTCACGAACCAAAAAAGTAACAGGTATGTCTCTACTTCTAAGCATTTCTGCCAATTCAATTCCTATTAATCCACCACCTACAATTACAGCGCGTTTGCACACGTCATTATTAGGCGCAAACTGTTCTAAATTTTCTAGATCTTGCTTATGGTACATGCCCAAAGCACCTTTTAAATCTTGACCTGGCCAACCAAATTTATTGGGTTTAGAACCAGTTGCAATGATTAACTTATCGTAAGTTAAGGCAGAACCATCTTTAAACGATAATTCTTTAGTAGCTGTATTTATTTTAGAAACGTAGCCTTCTTTTAGGTTGATGTTATTTTTATCCCAAAACCAATTTTCATAAGGCTGCGTATGTTCAAACTTCATGTGCCCCATATAAATATACATGAGTGCAGTTCTAGAAAAAAAGTATTTGGTTTCAGCAGAGACTATGGTAATTTGTTTATCAGAGTTTTTTCTGATATGTCTTGCAGCTGTAACCCCAGAAATTCCATTTCCGATAATTACAATGTGTTCCATAATGTATTGATTGATTCTTGACTTTCTGTCGAAGCTAAAGTTAAGAACTTAACAGATACCTATAATTTAGATTAAGTATAAATAAAAAACTTTCTAGAGGCTGTAAGTATTTTAAAACTTCTAAGACTATCCTCTAAATTCATCCAAATAAACCAACCAAATGAATAAAATTAGCCTAAGAAATCTAGCAATACTACTTATCATCATTCTTGTAGAAAGCAGTTTTGCACAAGATGCAGATACTACAACAAAAAGTAATATTCAAACCTACACACCTTCTAAACTATTAAACAAAGGGCAGTGGGATATTAAATTTTTCAACAACCTATATACAGAAACAGAAGCCACTTTTAATGGGGTAAAAGCAGATAAAGCAAGAGAAACGTACTTTACTTCTACATTAGATATTTTTACAGGAGTTTCAGAAAACAATCGTTTAAATGTAGGGTTATTGTTAGAGTACAGATCTAATGCAATTAATGGTAAGAGTGCTACGTCTGTTTTGGGTTTTCCTTCAGACAATAGCTCAAGAAATGGTTTGTCTTCTTTAGCACCTGCCTTAAAATGGCAGCCAATATCCAATGTAGGTAATTTTTCTGTTCAAAGTGCTTTTCATATTCCTTTGATCGATGAAGAATCAGATGCGAATGGGGTGTTTTTAGATCAAACTGCTTACATGTTTCAAAACCGATTTTTCTATGATTATACCTTTCCAAGTGGAGATTGGCAATTATTTACAGAGTTAAGTACCGAATATAATTTTGGTGATGAAGATAGCTTTGCAAACAATACTTTTGTATTAGCTCCAGGTTTGTTCATGAGTTATTTTCCTAATGATGCAACCACTATTTTAGGTTTTGTACAGCATTACCAAAGAATAGGAGATTTTGCGCAAGACTTTACCAGTTTAGGTTTTGGGGGTAAATATCAAATTACACCTGTCTTAAATTTAGAGGTTTTATACAGCAAGTTTGTAAGAGGTAGTGATACTGGTTTAGGGCAAAGTTTTAACTTAGGTTTAAGAGCCTTGTTTTAAGAAAAAGAAGTATTTTTAAGAGATTTATGAAAACAAGATATCTCTTTTTAATTGCTGTACTTTTTTTACAAACCGCTTGTAAAAGTCAACCCCAAAAAATTAACGGATTAAGCTTTGTGGCTTCTAGAGATTCTATTAGCCAAGAACATATTACACCCGTTTTAAATTCTAAAAGTAACTATGTGGCTTTAATGCCTTATAGTTTTATTCGCAATTTGGAGTACCCAAAAATAGAATTTAATACCAATAGAGAATGGTTTGGCGAAACCGAAAATGGGTTACTACAATATGCCAAAGAGTTTAAAAAAGTGAGTATTAAAATAATGGTAAAACCTCATTTATGGTTAAGAAGAGGTGGGTTTACAGGTGATTTAAAACCAACCACAGAAGAGCACTGGCAACTTTTAGAAAATTCTTACAAAGCCTACATTCTTACCTATGCAAGAGCTGCTGAAGCTTTAGATGCAGAGGTACTTTGCATTGGTACAGAATTAAAAGAATTTGTGATGAATAGGCCAGAATATTGGGTGCAACTCATCAAAGAAATTAGAACTATTTATAAAGGTAAGTTAACCTATGCAGCCAATTGGGATGAGTACAAACGTTTGTCTTTTTGGAGCGAGCTCGACTTTATTGGAATAGATGCCTATTTTCCTTTAAGTGATGTAAAAACACCAACAGTGGCGCATTTAGAAGAAGGTTGGGCAAAACACAAAAAAGAAATTATAGGCATTCAGCAAAAGTTTAACAAGCCTATTCTTTTTACAGAATTTGGGTATAGAAGTGTAGACTATAATGCTAAAAAACCATGGGAGTTTCATAGACTTCAAGGCAGTGTAAATCTACAAGCTCAAGCCAATGGTTTGCAAGCCATACACAATCAATTTTGGGGAGAAGATTGGTTTGCTGGCGGATTTCTTTGGAAATGGTTTCACAGGCATGACAAAGTTGGTGGAGAAAACAACAACAGATTTACCCCTCAAAATAAACCAGCAGAAGAACTTATTATAAAGCTATATGCTCAATAAGAAGTTTTATATTTACTGCAACAATGATTTCTAAATTAAAAATAGTCTTAGTTTTATGTTTGTGCAGTGTTTTCTTAGGGCAAGCGCAAACTACCAAAATTGCATCTATTACAATTAAAGGTGCACAAAAAACAAAGCCTTCTTTTATTGCTAAAATTCTAGAAACGCAAGTGGGGAAATCTCTAGATTCTAGTGTATTGCATCAAGATATTTTACGTTTAAAACGCTTACCAGCCATTAGCTATGCCTATTATACCGTAAAAGAAATTAGCGCTCAAGAATGCGCAATTGACATCACAATTGAAGAGAATTATACGTTATTGCCCGATATTAATTTTTGGACAACCACCAACAATGTATTTTCGTATAAATTGGGTTTGTACGATTACAATTTACTAGGTAGAAACATCACTTTTGGCGGCTTTTATCAATACAATGGGTTTCATACTTATGCTCTGAATTTTAGGGCACCCAACCTGTTTTCTAGAAAATGGGGAGTGGCCTTAAATCATCAAAATTGGAAAAGTGAAGAGCCTTTGTATTTTAATAATCAATCTGCCAATTATTTATACAATAATATTTCTTTTGAGGCTTTGGCACTCTATCAAATTGATGTAAACAATGAAGTAAATTTTGGTGTAAATTTCTTTACAGAGAAATATCAATATTTGTCTGGAATAATTGCACCAGAGATTCCACAACAGCTCGATTTACAAAAGGCATTGTTTAAGCTGGTTTATGGTTATACCAATTTAGATTATTATTACCAATATGTAAGCGGATTTAAGAGTGTGCTTTATGCACAATACGTGCTTACAGAAAATGATTATCAGAATGATTTTTACATTTTTTGGAACGACTTTTTCTATTACAAAAGAATAGGTGAAAAAGGCAATTGGGCCAACAGATTACGATTTGGTTTGTCTTCTAATGAAAACACACCCTTTGCACCTTTTGCTTTAGATAATAATGTAAATTTAAGAGGGGTAGGTATTTTGGTAGATAGGGGTACAGGTAGTTTTGTACTCAATACAGAATACAGGCATACTATTTACGATAAAAAATGGCTAGCCATACAAACCAACGTCTTTACCGATTTTGGATCTTGGAGAAATCCTGGAGGTGAACTGAATGACTTTTTTCAGGAAGAAAACCTTCGTGTTTATTCTGGTATAGGTTTGCGTTTTATCAGCAAAAAAGTATACAATGCTACGTTTCGAATCGATTACGGATTTCGAATTGTAGGGCAGTCTAACACGTCTAAAGGCGGACTCGTATTTGGTATTGGCCAGTATTTTTAGTTAAAAGTCAATTCGCTTTTTAACACAAATTCATCCGCAATTGCATTTTCTTTCATTTTTTTAAAAAAACTTGGTGAGTTGAATTTTACGCCATATTTAGTTCTGTCTAAATTGGTAGTAAATTGTAGATTGATGTTTTCATTTTTATGAATTTCAACTTCTATCTCTTCTTTTTTAGTAATGTTTTTAATAGTCATATTTCCAACTAAAAGAATTTTTCCTTTAACCAATTTTACAGAATTTAATAGTTTAAAAGTGGCAGTTTGATATTTTTTTACTTCAAAAAAATCTTTATTTCGTAAATGTTTTTTTAAATCTTTATTTGAATGATCGAGCGATTTCATATCTATAATCACTTCCAATTTTTTAATTGAATCATTCTCAATCAAGATTTCTCCTGATTTTGCTTTCAAACTTCCAGTTAAAGCATAGGCATTAAAAGCAGCTTTTCCAGTCCAAGAAATGTTTGAGTTTTTGCTTTCTAGATTGAATTTCTGTGCAGAAATACTCATCGATATAAAAAGTGAAATTGCTGTAAAAAGTTGTAATTTTTTCATTGTATTTAGTGTATTAAATTATTAGTTGTGTGTATCATTTCATAGCCGCAAACAGTTTCACCAGCGTCAGTAGTGCCAATAAAATACCACATTGCCCAACCACCAAATAAACGATTGTCGCTTCTCCAATTGTTATTCCAAGTGTAAGGTTGGGCTTGTTGTAACACTTGTTTTTTAGTGCCAAATTTTTTGTTGAGGTCTTTTAACGGATATGATTTTCTTAAATTCCATTTTCCATTGTAAAACAAGTACGCACCATATTCTGTTATGGTTATCTTGCTTTCTTTACAGAAAATTAAAGTATTGTGTTTCCAGTAATATCTATCATTAATTTTTATAGGATCTACCACTACTGGAAAATTCTTAACGATTATTTTTTTAGGGATGTTTTGCAATTTCTCAGGAATATCTTTTTCAGTAGGCGTGCCATATTTAATTTGTGAATGGCACGAAACACTTAGAAAGAAAATTAACAAAGAAGAGATTATAAATTTCATAATTTTTAGTTTTAAATGAATAACACTGCAAATATGAAATTTATAAGGATGTTGGTCGTCTCTATTTTAGAATTGAGACGAATTTAAAATTTGAAAAAAGTATCAATTAAAAAAATGAAACGTTTAGTTACTTGATTTTAAGTCTTTAGGAGATTTCCCTGTGATTTTTTTCACTGCTCTATTAAAAGAAGATTTTGAGTTAAAGCCTACATCAAAAGCCAAACTTAATAATGTAAATTTTTCATTTTTCGGATTTTTCAGAATGTCTTTAAGCGCTTTAATTCTATATTCGTTTACAAAATCATTGAACTTTTTCCCAAAAATAACATTCAAACATTTTGTTGTTTGATACGGTTTTACATTTAATTTTTCTGATAATATGGCCAAATTCAAATCCGAGTTTGTATAAATCTCATCTTCTTCCATCAATTTTTTTAAAGCTTTAGCAATTTGTTCTAGTTGTTGTTTTTCTTTGTCTGGTAAGATATTTTGCGTTTTAATCACGTCATTATTTCTTCTGTTAAAACCCTCTAATCCTAACCAATAGGTAACTATGGCCATACCAATAAATAAAGGATAACTATAATATTTTCTGAAGGCATAATCAAAAAACAGCACATCAACTAAAACCACTACAATTAAGAAAATAGCATAATATTTCAATACAAAAAGCACTCTTTTAATCCATTGTACTTTATCAATATAAATAAGATGTTCATCTCTTTTTTGTTTCAAAATTTGAGAAGATTTATACGCATAAAATATAATTAAAAGGCCAGAAATGATAAACATTGTAGGATAGTGCATCCAAACAATGTATCCATAATAGCCCAACCAAGAAAGGCTTTCTTGTGTACCATCCCAATAAAAGTTTTGAGATTTTATGAAGTTACTCCAAAGAAATTCGATGAAAACCGGGAGAAAGTGTATCCAATCTTTTTTAAAATTAATTTTAAATTTTGGTGTAACGCTCGCTTTAACAAAAAAGTAAATTAACGCACCATAAATCCAATTGAATTCAATGAAAACGTGATACCAAAAATCGTAAAAACCATATCCAAAAAGTTTGCAAATTTCAACTATTAGTCGATAAGAAAAGAAAAATAAAATAGTAGCTAAAAAGAGATTTGCACTTTTATTTTTTGCGTTTTTTTTGAGTAATATAAAACCATAAATGAGACCTTGAATAGCCCCAGCTGCCAATAAAATGAGTAAAAAACTATCTACAGGTTTCATATTTTTGAAAGATACATAAGTTGTAGAAGTTTACAAATATTAATTTTATAATAACTTTAACTTGCATTTAAAGTTAAGAGAATTGTTAGCTTTGTAAAAAAGAATACTAGAAATGAGAACGTTTGCTATTGGTGATATACATGGAGGTTTTAAAGCACTAATTCAAGTTTTAAATCAACTTGAACTTACAGAAGAAGATCACCTAATTTTTATGGGTGATTATGTAGATGGATGGAGTGAAGCGGCTCAGGTAATCGATTTTCTTATCGATTTTTCAAAAAAGTTTAACTGTATCTTTATTAAAGGAAATCATGATGTTTGGTGCGAAAATTGGCTAAAAGATGAAAATGATGTAAATCCTTCTTGGTTTATGCATGGAGGAAAAGAAACCATAGATAGTTATGCAGGCTTTTCTAAGGAAGAGAAACAAGAACATTTGGCGTTTTTCCAGGCGTTACAGATGTATCACCTAGATGATGAAAACCGTTTGTTTTTACATGCAGGTTTTACCTCTATGCATGGTGTTGAAAAAGAAACTTACCCACATAAATTTTGTACAGATAGAACGTTATGGGAAATGGCGTTGGCCTTAGATAAAAAGATTGAGGTAACTGCGAATAATTACCCAAAAAGATTACAACATTATCACGAAATTTACATTGGGCACACACCAACTACAAACTATAATGAGGAGTATCCAATGAATGCTGCCAATATTTGGAATGTAGATACAGGCGCTGCTTTTAAAGGGAAAGTAACTGCACTAAATATTGAAACAAAAGCATTTTATCAAAGTGATGCTTTACCTACTTTGTATCCTAACGAAAAAGGGAGGAATAAATAGTTCTTTCATTTCTTAAATTATATTTACTTTTTATTTTCAAAATTTAAACTTGTTACTTAAAGTAGCTAATTTAATTACTTGGAAATCGACATACTTTTAGTATTCGCTAAAATTCAATTTTTAAGGAATGGTAAGTGTCCAAAAAGTTTTACGGTCTGGACACTTGAATGGATTAAAAAGTAGAATTTGAGAATAGTAAAATACGTTTAGATTTTTTTGTTTCATTTTTTATCAATGGAAAAAAAAATGTAATAATTTAAAGTGCATAAATATTTTACACTTCTCTTTTGTCTTGTTACAAAAGAGACAAAAGAACAAGAATATCCCTATGAAATTGCTTCACAACGTTCATTTTTAGATTTCCATGCTTAGTGCTTTCGCACAGCACTTCCAATCTTTCATTCCCTATTTCTTGGGATATTCACAAACATTGGTGACTACAGAGTAGCAATGAAGAATAGTAAAATCAGTCTTTTTTGCCTAAAGGATACAATTCTTGTTGTACAAAACTTTTTGGAAAACGTTCATCACCTTCAAAGCCTAACTCAATATCTCTTCCAGAATACGGAATGTAATTCGTTTTAAAAAGGTAATCCCAAACGCTTAAGGTTAATCCGAAATTTACGCCATACTTGCGTTCTACTGGCAATTCTTTAGAGTGATGCCAGATGTGCATTTTAGGATTGTTAAAAATGTATTTCAACCAACCATAATCCCAATTAATATTGGCATGATTTAAATGACCAATCGTGATATTAAAAAAATGAACAACAGCCACATCTTGTGCAGAAAAGCCACCAATAATAGCAAGAGGTATATATCGTAACGAATTGTAAACTACAGGCTCCATCCAATGATAACGTAAGTGAGCAGCAAATCCCATTTCTTTTACAGAGTGATGTACTTTGTGAAAGTTCCATAGAAACTCCACTCTATGCAATAGTCTGTGTGTCCACCATTGGGTGAAGTCAACCACAATAAAAAAGATGAAAATACGCAAGGCAAAAGGCAAGCTATTTAAATCTAACAACTGAAAATTACTTAGAGTTAAACCAACCACCCCTAATACATCATTAAATAATTCAGCGGCTGTATTTGAAAGGGCAATAAGTACAATTAAATTCAATAGAAAAAAATTGAAGAACATGTAAAAGGTATCTAACCAAAAATCTTTACGAAACAAAGATTGATTTTTACGCCAAGGAAACAAGGCTTCTAAACCCCAAACCACTAAAGAAATTATAATTAGGCCATAGAAATAATTCTCCCAATTTAACTCAAACAAAACTGAGTTTTTCAGGTAGTTCCAGTAGCTGGAATATGAATTTTTTATAATGTCTATATATTTCTCCACAGATTGCAAATTTACAAAGAGTTCACCAATTGATAAAGTCGGTATTTTTAATTATCTTGTAGTGTGAATGGATATTTATCATTTACTAGATTATAGTCTATTTTAGATTAAACATCTTACAAAAAAAAAGTCTATATGTGGCAGCAATTACTTTACAAAATACATGCACTAGGTTTTGACGTTCTGTATTTTGATATTAAAATAAGCAGAAATACCTACGTTCGCATTCGCTTTTGGTGAAATTACGACTTAACTTTATGATTTATAGTGTTTTAAGTGGTTAAAACCCTTAAAAAATGCAATAATTTGTTGATAAGTTTGCTAAACATTTTAAGAATTTACCCCCAAAAGATTCAAAATGATTTATAGTTTTACCCTTGTAAAAAAAAGGGCATATCCAAATAGGTTATGAGAAACGGTTTATAAAATAATGGCAACGAGTTAACAATTGTTAACTATTTTACAAAACCAACCTTTTATATTTACAAAAACAAAAAAGCCTTAAAGATGTGCTTTAAGACTTTTTTAAACCGGTAACACTTTAAGAAGTGCGTAGTTTCATTTTCGAACCATAAAATTACAATTCTTCTTATCGTTTACCAAATTTTAAATAGTAATTTTTAAAAGCAGTCCACATACTGCATTGGTAAACTTATGACTTAATTTTTCTAGTTAAAACTCCTGTAAGTATTTCATATACTATCAGTTAAACTTTATAAAAACGTATAAGGTTGGGCCTATTTGTGCAGAGTTTTTAAAGCGTGTTTAGAAGGTGTCTATATCGCAACCTATTATCAAATGCGATATGTAATTTAAAATTATAAATCTTATGGTTAATATAAAGCCAATTAGTAAATCAAATCCTCAGGATAGAGCTGCGGATAATAAATATTATGCTCAAGTAGTAGCAACAGGTAAAACAGATCTTGAAAGATTAGCCTATTTGGTTTCGAACCAAAGTACGGTAAGAGAGGCCGATTGCTATGCTGTAATATTATCTTTACTACATAACGTAGTAGACGAGTTAAAGCAAGGTAGAATCGTAAAGTTAGATAAGCTGGGTTCTTTTCAAATAGGTATTAATTCTGAAGCCGTAGATACACCAGAAGAGGTGTCTGCAAATTTGGTAAATAACGTACGTATTAAATTTAGACCCGATAAAAGAATGAAAAATTCTTTGAATATTAAAACTGTAGATTTTACAATTGTGCAGAGCGCATAATTTTTAGTAGTTTTTTTGTACAAACCTCAATAGCTTTTGCTATTGAGGTTTTTTTTTGCCCTATACTTAGCATAAAAAGCTAGTAAGGAAATTAAAAAACCTAGTAAGCTTTATACAAAAAGGTGCTAAGGTTTTTTAGAAAGTTAGTAAGCATTAGCTACAAACCTTTGCATCTTTTTTAAAAAACAGCAAACTTTTATATCTTTATATACTATGTGCGTACACACTTCCTTAACAAAATCGGCCAAGGCCATTGAAAAAAAGACTAAAAAAGAGTTTACAACTCCGCAGTTGTTTCAGCCTTATTTTCACTTTAATGGTTGGGAGTCTAAAAACTTGGCCATTACCACACAAGAGGCATCTACCCAAATAGCCCTTGCCAAATGGGGTGTATTGCCTACCCACTATGATGTAAGCTATAGAACCGATTTCTTAGCTAAAACCAATACGTTAAATGCCACTAGAGAACGCTTGTTTGAAAGTGATTTGTACAGTCAGTTTATAGAAGGGCAACGTTGTATTATTTATGCAGATGGCTTTTTTGAACCTCATGAAGCAGCAGGTGTTCAAAAGAAAATACCCTATTTTTTTAAAGAAAAAAACCATGAGTTGTTTGCGTTTGCAGGTATTTACTCAAAAGTTATTGAAAATAATAGCACTACCTATGCTGCCTCTATTATTACTACTGAGGCCAATGACTTTTTTAAGGCCATACACAACAAACCCAATGCTCTAGGCAGTTATAGAATGCCGTTAATTTTAGATCCTAGTACTTACGAAACCTGGTTGATGGCAACCACCACAGCTGAGGTAAAAACGGTATTAGACAGTTTTACCCAACAAGAATTGGTGAGTTATGCTGTATCTACAGATGTGTTTTCTTCTAAAAAAATAAGCGATAGACCTTCTATTTTAGACAAGGTGCCTTATGCGCAACAATTGAATTTAGGCGATGCGCTTTTTCCATGATACTATAAGTAGCTATAATATTTGGCAGTATATTATGTGTTTAAAAAGGAATTCAATAAGATGGCAAGGAGTATTAAAAATAACAGTCTTCTATTTGACTTGTATTTTATACAAAACCAATATTTTCGATTTAGTAATATATAATAGTTATTAGGTATATCTTTTTTTTTGCTTTCGTTATTTTGGCCTGGCCAAGTCAGGTTTTATTCTTTCATAAATTGCATAAGTATTAACACCTTGGGATATATATAAATTCCCTTTCTCTGGGCTGTCAAAAGTTATTATTGAATAAAAAAGTTCATCGGGAAAAAAAGTTTTGTTGGCATAAGCTAATAATTTTAATTCAAAATTATTCTCAGGAAATACAATTACTAACTCTTCGTTTCGGGCTACAATTTTCAAATTTGCATCCCAGATACCATCGGGATTTACAGTTTCTTTTAATCTGTAAGATCCAATATAATTATTTGAAGATTTGCTTTTGTAATTTACAATTTCTGGAATTTTAGTTGTACTATTAATTGCTTTATGTATTTCTAAATATAAGTCGATAGCTTTTACTCTATATTCATTACTAATTTGAAATATATTACTTCTATATCCCATGTATGCGCCAACCAAGTTTTTGTATTTTACGTCATTTAAAAAATAGTCAATCGCTTCATTATTTAACTCATTTTTTAAATAATCTTGATACCAATTAAAACCAGCTAAATCATCAACATTGGTATAAACTGTGCTTCTTATTTTTACATTATATACATCTATAGTAGTCTTAAGACTGATATATAAATTTTTAACCTCTGGAAGTAAGTGTTTGTATTTTTCAGGGATTTTATCAAGGTTGTTTGATAAATTATCAAAACCGTTTGTTGTTGTTTTAAAGTCTCGATAATTGTATCCTATTGGTATAAAATCTATATCTTTAATATCTTCTGCTGTGTATTTATTGTTTAAAATATTTTTTGCAACCGAATCTGTGAATACATGATAATCAAAAATCATATTAGACGTCTCTAAATCAATTAAGATGTCATTTTGAATTTCTTTTAGAATACTTGTAATTTTTGCTTCATCTTCTATTTGTTGATTCCAATTATTAATGGATAAGGCAATTAAAATACCAATAACAACGAGAAAAATTTCACCAATAGCGTATTTAAAATACTTTCCAGTTTTACCTTCTGCAAGTAATTTTTGTCTAATTTTTCTAAAGAATTTAATCATTGGTTACTGGTTAGTTGAAATGAAGAATAACATATTCTTATAAGTTTTGTGCGATACTTTAAAACGTAATTTAGCAAATAAAAACTACATTTAACGTCTGTATTAATTTTGGTAAATAGTTCAAAACTAAGAATAAATGATATTTGATTTTACTCGTAGTTACTTATATCCCATACATTTTTTTAATAATAGTACCTTTTAATTTTTGAAGAGGTTTTTGGTTTGTAAAAGTTAAACTTTTTATATCATCAGGACAGTTGGTTAGTATTTCATAACCATTTTTAGTTATTAATACAGTATCTGAGTGCCTAAAACCGCCAACACCTTCAATATAAATTCCGGGTTCAATACTAACCACCATATTTTCTTTTAGCACTGTTTTGTCTCCTTCTGCCAAGTAAGGACCTTCATGATTTCCTAAACCTATTCCATGCCCTGTTCTATGCATTAAGTTTTCTTTTAATCCTTGGTCAATTAAAAATTGTTTGGCTGCTAAATCTACATCTTCTGCAATAACACCAGCTTTTAATGCGTCATAACTTCTTCTTCTAGCCTCCATCATTAATTCAAATGCCTCTTCTTGTTCTTTGGTTGGTTTACTAGTAAAAAATGTTCTTTCTAATTCTGCAGAATAGCCATTTACTCTTAAAAAAGCTAGGCTAATATGTGAACCTTCTACTAATACATCCGATACTTTTGGTATTCCATGAGGCTGATAAGAAATTCTACTAGGCCAGGCTGCAACTAAGATATTTGTGGCTAAATAGTCAAATACTGTTTCTTTAATTACTTTTTGTTGAATAGCACGTCCTATTGAAAAAACTTCAAGTTCAGACATTCCGAAATAAGCATTTTTATTTAAGTTTTCAATACTAAGATCACAATATTTAGATGCTTGTTTGATGAGCTCAATTTCAGTGTTACTTTTTACCCAACGTAGTTCTTCTAAAATTGGACTTTCTATAACATCAAGTTGAACCGAATGTAAAAAAGCGGAAATTTCGAAAGGTGTTTTAGCGCCAATACCAATAAGTGTACTGTTTTTTAGGGCGTCTAGAAGTACATCTTTCCAACGTTCTGGTTTTTGAGCAGGATATTCCCAATAACTTTTTATAGCATCTACATGATCAACCTTTTTTAAATGCGCAAGTTCCATTTTTGGTACAATAAAACTGACTGTACTTTCTGTAATTATCAGTAAAAATAATCGTTCAAGGCTTTTGTAAGTTAAACCGGTTAAATAATAAATATCTTCTTCTTCTGAAATGATTAAGGTATCCAGGTTTTCCTTCTTTATCCTTTCTTTAACCGCGTTTATTCTCTGTTTGTATTCTAATTTAGGTATGCTCAATTTTTAGTTTTTAGTACGTTGCTTCAATTATCGCTAACGTGTTGCTGAAAGGTTCATAGTATGTTCAAGTACTAAGTTAGCAAATAAATTACAGATAGAAAGTCGGTCAGTGCTTTTGTAGGTAAGCGATAACTAGCAATGCTTTTTTTGTGGTATAAGCTCCAAGTTTTAATCCCAGGATAGATTATCAGTTTAGCATGCATAAAGATTCATAATCATCTGCTAGTTGCTTTAAGTTTTTTCTGGATTTAGGAAAATAGGCCCCTTTCTTGATTTTTTGAACAAGTTTTGAGCAGCCTTTGAAGACACGTTTACTAGAGCGCATAAATGCCTTTTGATTATTGTAATTTAAAAAATGTGTTTTACTATTTATGGGTTCCTCGTTTTTTGTTTGCATGTAAACCAGTTTGGCGTAAACGTTGAACCCTTCCCATCGAATGGGTTCATAAAGACGCACATTGTTGTTCTCATAACTTAAAGCCTCTAAACCATTTGAGATCCCACTACCTTTGCCTTTAATGTAATATACTCTTAATGTGTCTGTTAAAAATAACTTTTTTTCAGAGTACTTTATGTTATAAACAGATCTGGTTTGCATGGCAAGTTTATTATAATAAAATTCGGCATATTTTACTTTAATGCTTTGCCAATCTTTGGTCTTCTTTTCGGTTGGTCGTTCTTTTGAAAAAACAATATGTTTAATTGATGTGGGGTTAGGAAAACCATAACCATTTACAACACTGTCGTTCATTGAATGATAAGTAAGTTTGACAAAAGATGCTTTGGATTGCTCATCATTTAAAACTCTACTTCCAAATTGCGCTTTAACTTGGCCTATTATAAAACAACTTAGAATTATTGCAAGAACTATTTTTTTCATTCCTATTAATTTAACTACAACCAAAAGTTTATTTTAGGATTGTACTGAATATTTATCGTACTAAAGTTAGCAAATAAATCACAGATATAAAGTTGGTAAGGTATTTTAAGTAGACGAGAACTACCTATTCAGTATTTTCTGAATTTGCCAGTAGTTTATTCTGTTTTTTTCTCGATGAATTTGTTATCTATCCTTCCTTGAGGTTTAATTTAAACCACAAGGAAACAATTATATAAAAAATGTAGCACCAAGCCTTATGGTATTTATGTCATAGGTAAAATTTGGAACCCAACCTAAATTGACTTTAAATTTGCTAGGTGTAACAATATAATTTAAGTTTAATTCACCTTGCCAAACGGTTTCAAAATCAAAAAAAGTAACCATAGGATTTACAAACATAAATGTTCGTTTGTTAAATTTTAAACTCATATTGGTTTGTAAGCCCAATCCACTTTCTTTAGACGCTGTCAAATACACGTAGTTAGCCCCTGGAAAAAGAGAAAGTTTTTCATTTAATACAATTCCAACTACAGCACCTGCAGCTATAGACCAAGTATCAGAACCAAGACCATTTT
Source organism: Polaribacter sp. P097 (assembly GCF_036864555.1). Classification (NCBI taxonomy): domain Bacteria; kingdom Pseudomonadati; phylum Bacteroidota; class Flavobacteriia; order Flavobacteriales; family Flavobacteriaceae; genus Polaribacter; species Polaribacter sp. P097. Next base: position 1,344,449 of record NZ_JAZETJ010000001.1, read on the forward strand.
GTGCTGAACCTGTTGGTATCGTTATATCTGCAAAAGGTGCAATAGCGATAATTGATTTTGAAATATTTCTTTTAACTGCCCTAAAATACCTTACTCTAATGTCTGAAAGACCAAATTTGCTGGTAGCATCATTATACAATAACGGAACTTCAGCCAAAACAAGATGATCGGGATTGAACGCATATTGAAAATTGATTCTTGTACCATAGGTGTTAAACCCATCATAAGCATTTAACTCACCTAACGTATTAATTTGTGTATATAAGTTGGTAGGTTTTGATGGATCAATTTCTACAGTATCTTCTGTCTGTGCAAATGAGACAGAAGCACCTATTAAACATACGAATAGTATTATTTTCTTAAGCATTGGTTGTATGTTTTAATTATTTTATTGCTTTTTTGCTTCTTGAATAATTGCATATTTTCCATCAAGATCACGATTTACAGTAGCCGTCCAAACCGTGTTGTTTTCCAGGCTAAAAGTTACTTGATAATTAATGCCTTTTACCACTTGGCTTTTAGCTGATACTATTTCTTTAAGATTAGAAGCATTGTTCATTTTAGAAAGTACGTAATTTGTAGCTGCTTTTACATCGTCTGTAATTTCTGTATCAGACCATCCTCCAGGCATAGTTGTTTTTGCTTTTTCTGTGATGCTTAAATTTCCATCAAGATCTCTGTAAACAAGTACCGACCAAATTTCTCCATTGTTTAGCATGAATTTAAGGTCGTAATTCAAACCTTTAACCACTTGCTTTTTGGCACTAATTACTTGCTTTAACTTTGCATTAGTACTAACGTTTTGGATTGCATAATCTAATGCATCTTGCACATCATCTTCAACCGCAGTTTCATTCCAATTACCAGACCTATTTTCTTTTTGATATACTATTTTACCTTCTTTGATTGTTTCTAGAACTTGAATTGTATTAATGGTGAGTGGATCTATTTTTAAAGGATTCTTATCCAATATCACGAAATCTGCTAATTTTCCAACGGCCAAGGTTCCCTTATAATCTTCCTCAAAATGTTGAATGGCAGCCCACTCTGTTAATGTTTTTAGTCCTTCGTAAGCAGTTAATCTTTGATCTGGACCTAGTATAAATCCACTACGTGTAACGCGGTTTACGGTAGCATCTAAAACGCGCAATGAATTTGGGAATGTTACTGGTGCATCATGATGAGATGTAATAGTCATTCCTGCATCTACTACATCTCGAGTTGGTGAAATATAGGCAGCTCGTTCTTCTCCTAAAACAGATTCTCTATGCCAATCTCCCCAATAAAAGGTATGCATAGGAAAGAGCGAAGGATATATATCTAAACGAGTCAATTCTGGTATTTGTTCTTTTTGAAGTGTTTGTCCATGTATCATAACACTTCTATGATCTTCGTAACCGTTTGTCTTAATGGCTGCATCTATGGCTTTGATAAATTGATCGATGGCTGCATCTCCGTTTGTATGAGCCATAATTTGCCATTTGTTTTCAAAGGCAGTTGTTACATATTCTATGGCTTTTTCATCTGGCATTATTGGATAACCTGTATAGCATCCTTCTTGACCTTCTGGATTTACATGGTAGCATTTAGAAAGCCAAGCGGTTTTACCTTGAGGTGAACCATCTAAGGTAAGTTTTACACCTCCAATACGATAATGATTGGTGTAGCTTCTGTCTTCCTTGTAAAATTCTGGTGTAACTGCTTCCTTGTTCCAAATAATATCTGGGTAGGCAACAACATCTATAAAAAATTTGTTTTGAGCTACAGCCTCTTTAAATGCTGCTGTAACATCTGGAGTACTTCTACCATCTTGAGCAGTGGTATAGCCGTATTTGGCATAAGCCTCTTGGCCTTTTTCAACAGATTTTAATTGCAATTCTTGATCTGAATTCGCTCCAATAATTGGAAGAAGTGCATTAAAAAATGCGGCTTCCTCTAAAACACCATTAGGCATTCCGTTTTTATCTCTTCGAATAACTCCTCCTTCTATTTCTTTTGAATCTTTGGTGTAACCTATAACCTCTAGTGCTTTGGTATTTACGCAAGCAAGATGCCCTGATTGATGGATAACTATGACAGGCTCTGTAGTTGAAATCTTGTCTAATACTTCTCTAGTAGGATGCGTTTTTTCTTTTAGTTGGGAGTCATCATAGCCATTACCCATAATCCAACCAATTTTAGTACTCATAAACTTTCCGTTCTCTGTTTCGGTCCATTCTTTCACGGCCTCAACAAGGCTATCAAAATCAGTACCAGGCCCATCTGGTGCAGGTAATATATTGGCTGTCATACCTAGCATACCCGTATTGTAAATATGGCCATGACCATCAATAAACCCAGGTAAAAGCGTTTTACCATTCAAGTCATTTTTTTGAGCATCACTTCCATAGTTTTCCAAAGCATCTTCGTAACTACCAATAAAAGCAATTTTACCTTCATTTTCCACCAAAGCATCTACATATACTGGTTTTTCACCATCCATGGTAATGATATCTCCATTGTGATAAATAGTTGCAGTAGTATTATTTGTAACGGAGTTGTTTTTCTTACTATCACAGCCAATAAAAAGTGCAACTAGCAGAAGACCTAGGGTTATTATTTGTTTTTTCATTTTTTCATCTTTTATTTATACAAATTGAGTTATAATGCTATACTACTTCTTAAACCAAGGAATATCGCGTTTTCATTATTTTTTACTAAAGGAACAATATATTGTGTATTTCCACCTAGAGAAAGCCATTTATTGATTTGAAATTCATAGAACATTTCAATACCAGTTTCATTCCTTAGCGGTATGCCGTTTGCTGCCGAAAATTCATCGACTGGCCTACTAAAGGAATAATAATAAATACCTAGGCCCCATTTATCTTCAGAGCGAGATTTAAAAAAACTGTTACCTCCTATACCCATTAGGGCACCAAAATCGACAGGATTAGGATTACCGTCTGAAACACCTATTTGACCGAATAAACCCCAACCTTTATCTGAATTGGAAATTTTGCCTAGTTGTTGTGTAAATCTATAGCTGAAATAATAGCGACTGTCTTCTAAGTTTGCAGTGCTTCCAGGAGTTGGAAAAAAAATATCACCTAAATCATAGAGATCTGTTCCGTCTTGTGTACTGTAAGATGCTTTTAAAGCATGCGATCCTGGCAAGCCACCAATTTGAACTTTTTTCTCAATAGCTGCAGAAAAAGTAATGCCTTGAGAAAAAGGACTTTCTAAACCTGACGTGTTTACAGCACTTACAGGGTCATATACCATAAAAGTATATTTGAATGCTTTGGTGTGAATAGAAGCTACCGTTCCAAAAATATAGGCTGGTGTTATACCAGATACAGGTGCTGCAAAATTCATGTTCCAAAAAGATGTTATGCCTGCTCCTCCTGAATAAAGAGAAGATGCAGCTAAGTCGATTACGTTAATTTTACCAAAAAGCAACGTATTCTTTTGACCAAATTGATATATAAAATACAAACTTGTAATATCAAATGCATTAGCGCCACTAATTCCAGGAAAAGTAGTTGCCGTATTTAAAGGAATGGCCACACCTCCAGAACCATTCAAAGATTGTCCAAAGTTTTGTTCTAATTGCGTTACTAGTGTTAAGCGTTTTAGGCCAATTTTAGCACCATTAAAAAATATTTTTAAATCTGCTTTACCAGCAAATACCGAATTATTTGAGTTAGTACCTTTAACAAAATTTTGCTGAAACAGGGTTAATCTAGGTTGGAATGATATTCCATTACTAGACATTCTGTCTCTAAAGCCTTTGAAGTTGCTCGTTGACGTATCTTTTTCTGATTTTTGAGCATAAAGACTGGTGGAGGTTACTATAAAAAAGACCAATCCAAAAAGACATTTTCTATTCATTATCTAATCATATAGATTTTTAGTCCAAATTCTGTTTTTAATAGTCTGATTTATATTTATTTACAACTTTAAAATTCTAAAATAGTAAAAAAAATTACACTGATTAAAAAAATCTAAGAATAATTATGAAATCAATATTGAATTAGAGGTAAGGTTGATAACCAATACTTTGGATGAATGGGTATGTTTAAGTACAAAAGTGAGTCATAAACTTTATGTTGTTGCTCAGTTTTATTATGATTTTTTAGTGTAAATCTTACTGTTTTTGAGGGTAAAACCCAAGTCGGAATAAAGTTTTATGGCAGGTGTTCTATGGTCTTCTGTGAAAAGAAGTATTTCTGATAGCCCTTTTTCTTTTCCGACTTCAAGTAATTTATTCATCATTTTTCTTCCAATGCCTTTGCCTCTATGTGTTGAATCTACAACAACGTCCTCAATCCACCCTTTTTTTCCTGATATTACTTTGTAGGTACACATTAGAGCAATGCCTATTATTTTGTTGTCTGTACTACAATAGGAAATTGTGATAGGGTTATTTGCGTCAAGCAATTCATTCAAAGGAACTTGTTTTTTGTTTCCACCCAATTGTTTGAACAAATCTGATATTTGATTTTGTATCGATGGATTTATGTCAGCTTTTTTTAGAAGGTCAATTTTCATATCAATCTTAAATTACCTGTAGCATATTTCTGCACGTTTAATTGCCTAGTTTAAGTAAACAATTTACTAAATATTTACAGATTAAGAAAACCAGTGCGTATTTTGGGAAATAGTAGAGAACTATCCATTAGGTATATTTGATAGTACTAGTGATTTCTACTCTATGGTTTTCTTAATAAATGCAACTGGTTCAGATTGTAAATTCATGCTGCACGATGTTATTTCTCCTCTAAAATATCACGGATAATTTTTAAATGATGTTCGGTATGAATATTAAGAAACTGAATAGTTTCGTCCCTATTCATAGTGCCCAGAATGGGATGTTTAAAGTGCTTCTTTTCTGCAAGCAAAGGCATTTTTTCGGCTGTAGCAAGGGCTTCATTATAATGCTTCTGTAAGGTATTGAGAGTTACATTTTTTGGTGGACTTACAACTTCTGGTGCAGTAACTCTTCCTCTAGGCAGCGTATTAGAATTAAAGACATAGTCACGTGTTGTATTCGATTCCGCTATATAATTAGTTTCATCAGAATACTTTAGGGCTTTATGCAACTGATTTACCATTAAATAAATGTGGTCCATATGCCAAGCAACAGAAGCTTCTGACACTTTTCCATTTATTGTATCTCGAACATTACTGTAGGATGCTACTTCATTAAGTTTTAATGTGAGCGTAGAATTTCTTTCGTCTGATTTTAAACTTGCAGCGCTGCTTAATAATAAGGTACCTACTATTAAGATTAAAATGATGTGAATACGATTTTTCATGAGTTTGTTTTTAAATTTTACGCTTCAAAAATAGGTTTATAAGCGGTGTGCTAGAAAGAATTGGTATGGCTGTGTCGCTTTTGTGATGAATGGGAAAGCTAGTGAAAGTCTGCTTTTGAAAAAGCCCTAGAAACTGGAATATTCGTAGCAATATGATCTAGTTGTATGGTAAGTGACCTTGCATTGCCATCAACAGATTTTATATGCTGCCTATTGATGAGGTAGGAACGATGGCAACGTTTTATTTGAGAAAAATCTCCCAATTGTATTTCAAGCTGTTTTAAAGATAATCGAATGAGTTTATGCTTAAGTTCATCATCTTTTAAATGAAATATTGTTACATAATTCCCCTCTGATTGGGCATATAGAAACTCGGTTATTGGCATAACAATTGGCGGTGCTTTTACACTTTCTTCTTGTATTTTTACGGCAGACGTTTTTTCTACAGTTGACGGAGTTAGTTGATTAGAAAGTAATTGTGCTTTTTCGATATTACGTTTAGAAAGCGCACGCTCAGTAAAAAAGATTAAACCTATAATTGGAAAAATCCCTATAGAAATTGTTATTTTTAAAAAATTAAGAAAGGTGTTAAATAGAATTAAATCATCCCACCAAAAGAAATTATGCAGTGCGTTAAAAGCACTTATGATTAAGATACAAGAGGATTGTAACAGTATTTCTCTTCCTATGGTCCATCTTTCTGAACGAAAGAACCATGGCAATAATTTAGGAAGTATAAAATAAGTTACACAAACCCCTAAAAAGACAGCAACTCCGAAACCAGCTAAGAACAAATATTTATCAATTGTTAAACGGCTTGAGCCATAAGGTTCAAAAACAATCAAAAATGTAAATACAAAAATGCCAGAGAATAAGGCAAATAACCACTTGTATCTAGTATTTTGTAATAAAGGATAGGGTGAGTTGAGCCACTGCATAAGAAATTACTATATTTTAATTTGATTTTTTTTAGGGCTAACCTATCTATTTACGCTTGGTTACGAGTTTCAATCACCTAATTTAATGAATAAAAATCGAATGAAAAGCCGGAAAAGACTTTAATAAGTAGCTTGAAATAAGTAGTTTGTTATCTAACTTGTGAGTTATTGTTTAATTTTAATAGATTCTCCAGCATTGAGTTTCTGAATGCCGCTCGAAAGTTTTATCCAGACAGGTTGATTACCTATAGGATTTAGAATTTGATTATTGGTTATTTCAACATCTTGTATTGCCAGTAAATAATTGGTAAGTTCTCCATGGCCTACAGACCAGATATCCTTAGATTTTGATATTTTCTCGCAAAAAGCAACCATGTTGTCCCATCTTTTCTTGTTTCCGAATTCCCACGAGTGGCCCCAAACATAGAATATTGATAATTGTTGCTGATTTAATGCCAAATAAGAATCCAGATAATTGAGCGCCTTACTATCATGACAAGTTGGATGCCATGTCATGTAGTTTTTTGGAAAATCAAATGTATACGTATCATTTACAGTTCGTCCGTTTTTAATTCCAGTAGAAGTTATTAAATTGGCAATGCTATCATTTGTGCTACCAAATGGATAGGCCATACTGATAATTTTTCTATTGGTAAGCTTTTCTAAAATAGCTAAATCTGTATTAATTTCTTCAAGAACTTCTTCTTTTGAAATTGCCGTAAAATTTTTATGTAATGCTCCGTGTGCTGCAATTTCATGGTTTTTATAAATAATGAGTAAAGAATCTTTTGGAACATAGCGTTGATAAATAGTATCGCCATTTTCTTGTGGCCATCCTCTCGTTACTCCTAAGTATTTTGAATTTAAATTGAATGTTCCAACAAGGTTGTATTTATCAAACAAATTAGCGAGTTCCATATCTTGAATAGTTCCATCATCATAACTCAATATTAATGCCTTTGTTTTACCATCAGGATATGTGAACTCAGAAAAGCTAGGTTTTTCATTGCATGAGGCCAAAAGTGCAATAAATGCAAAAATTACTATAAAGTTACGTGTCATTCTTAACGTTTTAGCTGTGTAATTGTGATAAAGAAAGCTGCCTTATTTAAGAATTAAAGTTAGCAAATAAATCACAGATAGAAAGTCTGCCAAGACTTTTGTAAGAAGGCTAGAACTAGTAATTACTTTTAGCCATTGTTGGCGGTAGTTTTTAATATTCGGTGATTTTATCAACTTTAAGTTTTCTCATGGCTTCTCCATCAACTAGTTTGTAAGAAACTTGTCTTGTTCCTCCAGTTGGTGCAGCGTTTGTATCACCTTCTTTATAGATTGGAAATCGTTGACCTAAAGTATTTTCAACGAGAGAAAATTCATCATGGCCCATATAACCTTTATTTATCACGCTGTTTTCTGATGTTGGCTGAAAATAGATCTCACTCATTGATTTCTTATTGTTAACGGAAAATGCGTATACCTTTCCGTAACTTCCACTTCCAACAGATCGGGTAAAAACAAAAAGTTCTGGTGAGCCATCAGAATTAAGGTCTTCAACTTCTGCATTGGTAACTTCTTCACCGTCAATAATAAATGTTTCGTTGTATTCACTTTCTTGTAAGCCAAATGTGGAAATTGTGAGGGTGTTTTTGCCATCTTTTTCTATTGAAGAAACACTAAAGCCAACGTCTTGTAAATTAAGTACGCTATTGAATTTTGTTTTGTCAATTTGATTTTGATCCATTTGTTCATTTATTTTCTCGTAAGTTCCGGCAATACTTGCTCCACCAGAGCAATAAAAATAAAGTATACTTTCGTGTTCTTCTTTTTCTGCAGATATACTGATTTGTGCATTAGTAAATTCAAACAGAATGGATTTCCCATTAATTTGAGTTTGGTAAACTTTGTCATCTACTTTTTTAGCAACTGCATCGAATGTACAAGTGGGTTTTTTCTTGTCTGCTCGAGAGCGTACTGAAATATTCAATTGATTATTATTTACTTCCGTAATCGCAACAGACACCCAATCATACCCTTCGCTTCTTTTTGAATAATCTTCAGAAACGTAATTACCTATTACATTAAATTCTTCAGTAGCCTCTTGGGTTAAAACTTTTTCTGTCTTTTTTCTTTCATCTTTACAGCTGATAGTCAAAAAAAGAACAATTGCGATTAGATAAGATAGTTTGAATATTTCTTTCATTTTTAGTTTTAATTTAATTGCAGTCAAAGCGTTTGGGTGAGATTAGTTACGTGATTTAAATACTAAAGTTAGCAAATAAATCGCAGACAGAAAGTCTTACAGTACTTTTGTTTTCTTACCAACTCCATCCAAAACCAGTGGTAAAAATGTAATCTACTTCTTTACCAGCTTCAACAGGTTTGTTGTCGTAGTTTAAGGTAAAGCCAGCTCTAATATAAAAATCTTTTAAAACGAAATCATCGTATTTTGCATCGAACCTAAAGTCGGTTCTAAAACGACCAGATTCAACAGAATCATCAGCAATAATAGTTGGATATAAATTGAGATTAGCGATCAAATTTATATCGCCAATATCATATAGGTTTAACGATGTTCCTAAATAGCCTTCCATAGAATTTCGATCTGGGATCTGTGAAGATAAATCGTTATTAGAATTTAGAACTGATGAATGAGTTTCACTAGTGTATGCTGCACCAACTGCAATAAGCCAGTACAAAGCATTGCTTCTTTTTACAAATTTACCTAAACCTAGTTTTGCTGAGGTCCTTAAATCTAAAGACTGTTCTGTGTTGGAAAGAAAGGTTAAATCTACTCCTAGATTCCAATCTTTAGGAAGGAAATACCTATAGCCAAGGCCTCCATCAATTCTTCGTATTCGATCAACATCATCCTGATTTGTAACTAAGGTATTGTAATATAGGTTTGTGGACCACCTGTCTGCTAAATAGTCTATTCTCAAATTACTATTCAATTGCCTCTGATTATTGGCTTTGGTAAGTGAAAAACCAAAATCTATATTTGCTGATAAACGGCTTAAAAACCCTCTGTCTACACTATTAATGTTTACAATGTCATCTTGATTAACGGTAAGGTCTTCACCCTCTTCATTGTCTATAAATATCTTTCCAGGTGCCTCACTTTTGAAACTACCGTTAATTCTACTTCCATTGGTTAGTGTAATTAAATAGCGCTGAAATGTGGTAACTTCTAGTATTTCTTCCCATTTAATTTTAAAGTCAACATCTGAGTAGGGAGGTTCTATTGTTACAATACCTCTGTCCATATTTTTTAAGTCTCCTACAATGATATCATTGTTTTTTAATTTTAAGATATCGTTTTGGCCAAAAGTCATGCATTGAATGCCAAAACATAAAAAAAGTAAAACGTAAAACTTATTCATGTAATTAAAAAATAAAGGTTACAGTATAATCAAAAAAATAGTTGGAACGTGTTTGTGTATGCTTTGTTGCTTTGGTTTAGTGTAAATTTAGCAAATAAAAACTGAATAGAAAATCCGCGAGGATTTTCGTAAGTTGGCTAAAAGAAAGCAATAAAATATACACGTTGTTGTAGCACGTTTTTATTTATGCTACACTTAATATATTTATCATTCCTCCAATGATTATTAAAATTACCATTGTCAAATAAATTCGTTTGTTGGATATTTTCCCGTTCATTAATTTTATTCCAAAGTATATGTTTGTAATACTTAAGATAATATTTATGAATATTACCCAATTTGGATATATAAAAGCAAAAAGTATATCTGTATAATGATATCTGTAATAAAGCAATATCATTTTATAAATCCAGTAAACAGATAAAATTATTTGAATTAAACCTAAAACTACATTAACCTTTTTTTTCATTTAACAGACTTAATATCATCTTCAGTTCCAAATTTTCCGTCAGAACCAGCAGATGTGATTAAAAATCCGTTTCCATTTTCGATAGTCTTAAATTCATATTCTCGATTCCAAGCGTCTTTTTTCCAATCTTGTCTTAAAGGGCTGTTTCCGATTAATTCATTTAGTTCCGTTGGATATTTTCCTAAATTTTTATTCCAATTTTCCATTCTGTCGCTCATTTCCGATATTTCTTTTTTCGTTTTTTCAGGAAATACAGATTTTCTTTGATAAGTAAAAAGCAGAATAGCACTTAAACTTCCAATGACTAAAACAGAAATAAACATCAATGCACTTGGTTGTATAAAATATTTTTGAATTGGTCTTTTAATTCCGTCTTCTTTTTCCTTTTTAGTTATTCGTTTTTGATGTTTATAATCTTCACGAATTAATCCAAATTCAGCTAAAGTCGAAAGTATTAATTCTATCATTTAATTCGTTTCTCAAATGTGCTACAACATATTATATCTTCATAAAAGTACTCTTTTTTCATTAAATTTTATGGGATAACGTTACTTTTTTATGACCATTATCTGAAGATGAAATTCGTTGTAAATCAATATCATTGTATTTTGTAGTAAGTAAGATTGAGGTCTGTTATTTCAAAATTTATGGTGATACATTTTTCATTTTAAAAATAAATATAAAATGATTTTTGCATTGCTATTGAAATTCCATGATGTTTTATGTCTGAAAATTATATAGTTGTTATGAACAAAAATAAACCCCTTGTGTATTTAAAAAAGTAGTGTTTTTAGGGTTTAAGTTTAGGGCTGTGCCATTGTAAGTAGTTGCAGTAAGGCCTAATTCTTGAAATATGCAAACGGTAGCTGCAAAATCCCAAAGGCTACCACCACCTTTTTCTAGTTTCGTAGGTTTAAGTAAAAGTGCAGGGCTGTTTTCGGCAACTAAGATGGCATTTAGCACTGCACCACCTCCTGATATTGTTTGATACTCTTTTAATGCTAAAGCTTGCACCTTGGTTTGAATGTGCTTTTTGATGACCTCCTTTTGTGGAGTATCCGCTAAAGTTTTATCGGTAATATAGGTTAGTTTGTTATTGGGTTTGTTTAGTAACCAAGGCTTTCTGTTTTTAAAAGTGCCAATGCCATGAATACCTGCATAAAGGTTGTTAGTACTTGGGTCGAACACAATTCCGATTACAGGTTTACCCTCTTTTGAAACTAAAGCAATAGACACTGAAAAACCAGGATGATTGTTTATAAATGCTAAGGTGCCATCTAAAGGATCTACGCACCAAAAATAGTCGTTGGTAAATCTACTTTGATCATCTTCGGTTTCTTCACTCAAAATGCCCAATTGAAATTGGTTGCATGTTGGTTCTAAATAAGTACGAATTATCTTTTCGCACTCCAAATCTAAAGCTGTGGCTACTTGAGAGGCTAAGGTATTGCCTCCTTCTTTTTGCTGAACTTTTAAGCTAGTTCTATCGAACTTTTGGATGGCCTCACCAGCTTTTAAAGCCGCTTTTGTGGCAATATCTGCAAGTGCTTTAAGATCCATAATTCAGTTGTTTGATTACTTCTTGCGTAACGCGCTCACTGTAAGAATTTATTTTCCAATGACCAGGACTCCATCCTTTTAAAAAACGATGAAAATCTGCCCAAGCTACAGGGTACAAAGCACGCCATTCTTTTTCTAAGGCTTTGTGTTCTTTGCCTAAAGTTTTGTGTAAATGTTTAAAATAGGTATCTAAAATTTGTGATTCTAAACGCTCGCATTCTTTTTCAGACAAACAACTTCCTATAAAATAAGCAATGTCTTTCATACCACAACCAGCACCTACATATTGAAAATCGACACCAGCCACTTCATCAAAATCAGAAAAACAAAAATTGGCCAATTTAGCATCACCATGCACAAAAGTTTTAAAGGTACATTGGTTTAATTTTTCATCAATTTTATGAGCGGCTGTTTTTAAATTTTCATCTTGTAAGGCCGCTAATTCTTGGGGTCTTGTTGCCAAATGCCAATAGGTGCCTGTATCCCATAAACCTTGAGGGTCTTTGCCTAAATAAGAGGCATGAAACTTGGCTAGCCATGCTAAACAATTGGCAATACCTTGCCAAGAAAGGCTTTGCTTTCTATGGTTATAGCCAGCTGAATCTAAATCTTCTAAAAGGATACAAACTTCATCTTTTTGAGTAGTGATGCCATAACACTTAGGCAATCTAGCATAGGCATTTGAGGCATACTTTCTATACCAATGTGTTTCTACTTGATACGATTTTAGCTTACGCTGATGGCCTATTTCGCTATTCCAACCTCTAGGATGACGATCCTGCTGAGGCAATTGTATGTTTTTAACCACCACACTTTTAATATCAGAACCTTGCAAAGCAATGCGTTTAATTTGGCCATAGCCACTCCAAAGCGATTGGATGACCTCTTTTTCTTGTAGAGAGGTTGCCTTTGTTTGTTGTAGGATAAAAGATTGGAAGTGATGGTTCATAAAAAAGTAGCACTAAAGGGTTTTAGCGCTTTTTATAATTTTCCTATAATTCCTTTAAATAATGCAATCATTTTTGGTTCTGCTTCACCAGCAATGGCGATGATTTCAGCAATATCTACAGGTTGTAGGTTTTTAGGATCACATTCATCTGTTAATACAGAAATGGCTGCACAAGGTAGGTTTAATTGCTTGGCAACAATTACTTCTGGCACAGTACTCATACCTACTGCATCTACCTCTAAAATTTGAAGCATTCTGTATTCTGCTCTTGTTTCTAATTGAGGGCCTAAAACACTGGCATAGGTTCCATTATGTAACTGAATATTTTGTTCTGTGGCAATTAAATTTATTTGGGTGTTAATGGCTTTTGAATAAGGTTCTAACATATCAGCAAAAATGTTTCCAAACTCATTAGCACCTTTAAAGGCTAGTGGAGAACTACCTTGTAAATTGATATGGTCTTCAATTAGCATTAAATCGCCTTTGTTATAGTCTAGATTTATAGCACCTGCTGCATTAGAAATCAATAAATTTTGAATGCCCAATCCATGTAGTGTACGAATGCCATAAGTAACCTCCCAAGGTGTGTAGCCTTCATACAAATGAAAACGACCAGACATCACCACAACTTTTTTACCTGATAAGGTTCCGTATATAATTCTACCTGAATGAAATTCTACAGTAGCTAATGGGAAATTAGGGATATCTGAATAAGCGACTTCAATACTAATTTCAATCTCGTCTACCAATTTACCTAAGCCTGTACCTAAAACAATACCAACTTCTGGGTTGTCAATGCCTTTTGCTTTTAAAAATTGTATGGTTTCTTGTAACTGTGCTGCTTTCATAATAGCTATCGAATTGTTTGTTTTTTAATTTTTATTTAGAATAAAACGATTCATAATTTCTGGTATAGATTCTATATCCTCATACAAATCAATATCGTTTTTTATTGCTAATAGTTTAACGTTTTGTGATTTTAAATCTGCTAAAGTATCTGCTCTAACAGTGGAAGTACCCCATTCTTTGTTGTGAAATACAGACGTATGTAAAGTTTTCATGCCCAATAAATAATACCCACCATCTTCTGCAGGACCAAGTACTACATCATGTTGGTCTAATGTTTCGAAAGCATAATCGATGTTTTTAGAAGATAAATCATACAAATCACTACCTACAATAAGTACTTTTTCATAACCGGCTTTAAATCCTTGCTCAAAAGCATGTTGCATTCTATGGCCTAAATCTGCTCCTTTTTGTTGGTGTTTTTGAAATAGAGCAGCATCCCAAATGTCATTTTCTCTAACTTTAACTGAATAGTAAACTGCTTTATCTGCTGCTACTTGAATGGCTTCATCTCTTGTTCTTTCTAATAAGAACTTATAAATATCAAGTGCAGTTTCATCGCCCACTGTTTTGGCTAAACGTGTTTTAGCTTTACCCAATTCTGGATTTCTTGTAAAAATGAGTAGTAGGTTTTTATTCATGAATTTTTTGTGCTTTTAGAGGGTAGAACTTAATACACTTTTTTTCCCTTCTGAAGCCATTTGCTCCAAGTCTTGTTAAACGTGTGTACTTTTTCTGTGTCATTGCCCAAAGTGTCCACAACTTTAAAATTGGCGTTTTTCCATTCAAAAATGCCACCATATAAATTGTAAACGTTGGTATAGCCCTCTTGCATTAATTTGTACGCTACAGTTTCAGAGCGAATGCCTAAAGAGCAGTATACCACTATTTTTGCATTTTTATCTTTGGGTAATTTGGGTAGGGTTTCGTTGATTTTAAAATCATCATATCCCACTCGAATGGCGTTTTTTAAATGACTTACATTGTATTCTTTTTGATCTCTTGCATCTAATAAAATAGCATCAGTTTGTGGCAAGGCCAAAGTTTCTACAGACATGTAGGGCACATTTCTCTTGTTCCATTTTTCTAGTAACTTGTCTAATTTATGTTGCCCAAAAGTAGCTGTACTAATAAATAGTAGTAAAAAAGCAATTCTTTTCATGATGATTATAATTGTATTCCAAAACCTTGCAAGCCACTTTCTATGGCAGGCAAAATTTCTGTATTGTCCCAAATGCCAGTAACTATGGTTCTTGAATACTCTTCTGGTAACAAACCATTTTGCATTAATTTACTGGTTAATTTATAATTGTAATTTAAGGTTTTATGTGTAAAAGACAAAGTATTCTGTGTATCATCTAAAATGGCATACCAAACAGAAGGATTACCATCATTTGCTGGCATACCAATAACACCAGGATTTAACCATAAGTTATTTTCTTTTTGATGATAAAAGGGTAAACCACAATGACCAGCAATAATTACATCACTTTCTGTGGCCTTAAAATTTGGTTGTTTTGTTGCCCAAGGTGTAGATTTAAATATAAATTCTGACACATTAAAATACGAACCATGCACCACACTAACTTTTTGATTGGCATACTTAAAGTTGATGTAATTGGGTAATGTTTTTAGAAAAGCTAACGAGTTTTCAGAAAGTTTGCTTTGTGCATAAGGATACCACAATTGCGAAAATCCATCGCATCTTGAGCCTTCTCTAAAATCGCAACCACAATCTGCAGCATTTTCTCGTAATTGTATTTCTACGTTTCCCACAATACTTTTTGCGCCCCATAATTTAAAGAGTTGTACTGTTTCTTCTGGTTGAGCACAATAGCCTACAATATCTCCTGTACAAATGCAGTTTTCTGGTGCAATACCTTCTTGTTCTGCAACTTGCTTTAAGGCCTCTAGGGCTTGTAAATTGCTATACACACCACCAAAAACAAGTAGTTTTCCTGATTTCTGACCTAATTTTTCTGTTATCTGATCCATTTTGGAATAAAATATAAAATGATACAACTGCTAATGCCCCAAAGATTAACCCACAATAAACTGGCATACTTGCCTTCAGTAAAAATGAGTGATTCAGGAAAAACATCAAACACTAAAAGGATGCCAAAAACCAAGCCAGCACCTACAGATAGGTAAAAACTAATTTTAGGAACGTTCTGTTTCCAGAAAATAAAGATAGGTGTTAACCCAATTACCATGGTTCCTGATATGGTGGTTGCTGATAAAATTTCTGCATTTAAAAAAACAGGAATTGTACCTAAAATGGCTACTGCAACCATGGCCAATCGTCCAAAAGAAACGGATTTCCCTAAGTTTAAATCTACTGTCAATAATTTAGAAAATGATGAAAATGTTGAGTCTAAGGTAGAGGCTGCAGAGGTAATCATTATAAAATTAATTACTAATAACAACACTACACCAAAAGCTTTACCTACAGCAACTGCAGCTTGTCCATCTAAACCTTGCGTTTGTGCATAAATACCAATAAAACTAAAAAAGATGATACAGAAAGCACCTAAAATACTTGCCCAAAGAAAACTTTTACGCGTTACTTTTGGGCTGCTTATAAATCCGCGATCTGTAAGAACAGGGTCGTGAAAAGGATAACTAAAGGATTGTAAAAGTGCTGCAAAAAACAAATTGAGCCCCAATTCAAAACTCCAAGTTCCTGAATTTAGAATTTCTTTTGAGGAAAAATCTTCGGTATGAAATAACATAGCTAATATTACAATGAGTAAAACTGCGAACAATACCATTTGAAGAACATCAGTAAAAATAGAACTACTTAAGCCACCTTTTAAGGCATAGCTTAAGGTTAAACCTGTAAAAATTAATATAGACCAATAGTATGAGGCACTGCCAACATCACCAAAATAGTTACCAATAACCATGGTATTGCTCCAAACTTCGTTAAACAATCGAAATGCGATAAGCAATGAGAAAATGGCTACAGCTTGTTTCCCAAATTTAGAATTTAGAAAATGATGAATGCTTGTAAAATTACCTTGTGTTCTTAATTGATAAATGATAACGCCTGCTACAGCAAAAGATAGGTAATACCCAGCATAAGCAACACCACCCACTAAACCAAATGCCAAGCCTAAATTGGCTGCATTGGTTATGCTTTTTGCAAAAATCCATGAAATGATTAAGCTACCTGTTAACACTAAGGTGCTAGGTGCTTTCTTTTTATGAACTGCTTTAAAGAATTCATCTGTAGTTTTTGCGAGTGGTGATAGAAAGAACAAGATGATACTTGAACAAATTACCAACGCCCATTGCCAATTAATTACATCCATATTATTCGTTCCACCAAACGTTTACATCTAAACTATTGCCATTTGTTGCAGCTTCAGCTACACTGTAATTTTCTTGATTTAAAGTTGCAGCTTCAGCAGGATAAGGCATTCTAACAGGAATTAATCCATTATTTAAACTTGCAGAAACAGCCTTAAGTGCAGGAAAACCTGTTCTTCTATATTCTATCCAACCTTCATAACCTTGAATGATAGAAGCTATCCATTTTTGGGTTATAATTTGCGCTAAAGGAGTTGTACCTGCAGCATTATAATTGGCATTACCTACTAAATAATTGCTTGGCAAAGCAGTATTCCAGTAATCAAAAGCTTGTGCTACACCCTCATTGTAAAGAGTTTCTGCATTGGCAGTAATCAATCCTTTTTCTGCAGCTTCTGCCAATAAGAAACTAGTTTCCCAAGCAGTCATAAGATTGGCATCTAAAGTAGAGGTGTCTTCTCTAAATGTAGTGCCTGATAGCGAATAATCTGCTAAAGCAATTGAGGTTGTAGAAGAGTTAATTCCGTTTATTAAACCGTTAAATTCGTTGGAAGTTGCGTTTGCAAAAGGTCTAAAAAAGGTGGCTATTCTAGCATCATCTAAATCTAGCAGAATTTCTTCCATGGTTTCAGAAAGCACAAAGTTGTTGAAATCTCCAACTCTTAATTGCGCCAATCTAAAACTGTTTGGTTCTGAATTTGTAAAATCGAATACAGCATTATCATTATTATTGGTAATATAATTGCCTTGAGTATAGATGCTTTGCAGCTGAGCAGCAACATCTACTTTTTTAGAAATACGAATGAGGTATTTGATTTTTAAGGAGTTGGCAAACTGAATCCAAGATTGCAAGTTTCCGTCAAATAAGATATCACCCTCTAAACCAATAGAACCATTGTAGGCGTTTATGGCTGCAATACCTTTATCTAAATTGTCTAAAATTCCGTTTTCATTTTGATAGATGTCTTCTTGCAAATCATACTTAGGGGTTACAGTACCTTCTACACCATTAAAGGCTTCAAAGTAAGGAACATCTCCAAATAAATCTGTTAAACCAGCAGCCATATAAGCTTTTAAAATTAAGGTAGGACCCTCATACACAGCAAAAGCATCTGTAGTTCTACTTTGGTTTAGTATAATTTCATTATCACGTAAATTGGTGTAAAAAATAGACCAAGGATTACCACCCAATTGCGGACTTTTTAAATCGTGTCTGTCAAATAAATTAAAATCTAAGGCAGTTCTGTGCTGCCCTAACAAATCGCCTGCAACAAAACCTTCGTAACTCATTTGTTCACCAAAATCATAAATAACCTGTCTTAATAACAAACTAGGTTGCACAGCCACAGGTGCATTAGGATTGGTATTGATTTCTTCAAAATCTTTGGTACAGCCTGTAATAGCTGCAATGAATATTGTAATGATGACTATATATTTTTTCATGTTTTCTTATTTTAAGAATTCTTACGCTAGTAAGAACTAGAAATTAAACCCTAATTTAAACCCTAAACTTCTGCTATTGGCATAACTCATATCTTCTACACCACTTACAAAACCATTGCCTTGTACAGCCAATTGTTCTGGATCGAAATGTGGGTTTTCTGTAAGCACAAAAAGGTTGTTGCCTATAAATGAAAAACTCATGCTAGAGGTATCTTTTAAGCCTAAAAAACCTTCTTCTAAATTTAAAACATAGCCTATAGAAACTTGACGAAGTTTTAAGAAAGATGCATCATACACATTGTTTTCTTCATGGTTTCTATCGTAAAATTGTCTGTAATAGCTTTCTGCAGTTACAGCAACTGTGTTGGGCAGACCTGTATTTACATTTACACCTTGAGCAACAATACCTGCATCTGGTCTAAAAGCGGTTTCTGCTAATTGACCACCTACATTACCTAAAGCTCTTGTTCTCGATACAATTTCTCCTCCTTGTCTCCAATCGAACAAGAAACTTGCGTTCCAGTTTTTATAACGAAACGAGTTGTTCCAACCTAAGGTAAAATCTGGATTGTAGTTTCCAATTTTTATTAAATCGTTATTGGCTATATATCTACCATTATCATCTAAGAGAAATTCACCCTCTGCATTTTTTTCATAACCTGTACCATACATGTCACCTATTTGACCACCTTCTTCTACTTGAAACCAAACTGTTTGATTGGCACTGTTGTAAATTCTGCTATAGGCTAGGGTTAAACGTCCATCATTTTGAGGTAAATCTTTAATTACAGATTTGTTACTTGCAAAGTTAAAAGTGGTGTTCCAAGTAAAGTTTTCGGTTTGTATTGGTGTACCTCCTAAAATAATTTCTACACCAGTGGTATTTACTTTTCCGCCATTAATAACTTGTTGATTGTATCCTGAAGAAATAGGAATTGGCAAAGAAATAATTTGATCTTTTGTGGTGGCATTGTAATAGGTAAAGTCAATATTTAGTCGATCTTTAAAGAAACGCAAATCTGCACCCAATTCATAAGAAGTGGTAATTTCTGGCCTTAGATTTGAATTTGGAATAAAGTCTTGATTGCTAAAGGTGGGTTGCCCATTAAAAGGCGTTTGTGACACGAATGCACCAGAAGTTTGGTAAGGATTGGTATCATTACCCACTTGAGCAATACTTGCTCTTAGCTTTGCAAAGGAAATAGCCGAAGGCAATTCTGTATAATTAGAAAGAATGAAACTAGAAGATACAGAAGGGTAAAAGAAGGATGTACCATCTATAGAAAAAGGTGTGGCTAATGCACTAGACCAATCGTTTCTGCCTGTAATGTCTACGAACAAAAAGTCTTTGTAACCAAATTTAGCGATACCATATAAAGAGTTGATTCTCTTTTTAGACGTAAATTCAAAAACCTCTAAAGGAGATGCTGCATTGTTTAAGCTAAAAATACCAGGCTGAGCCAAATTGGTAGTTTGTGTTTGTTTTGTACTTGCATTTTGGTCTAATCGATTACCACCAAAAGAAACATCAAAAGAAACATCACCAAAGGTATTGTTGTAATTTACTAAAAAATCGGTATTAACCTCTCTGTAAAAAACATCGTGTTCTGCATAGGCACCATTTTTAAAACGATTGCTACTAAAGTTTCGTTTTAGTTCTCTCTTTTCTGATGAATAATCCATTCCTGATCGAAGAGAAACACTTAAATTATCTGTAAATTGATGTTTTACAGCAATCTTTCCAAAAACACGATCTCTATTGAAAGCATTCGTATTTTCTTTTAAAATAAAAAACGGATTATCAAAAAATGTGTAATTGAAAGAGTATTGCTGCACTCCTTCTAAACCAGGTTGCCAATAATCGCGTAAACTATCAATATTTAAAGATCTTGGCCCCCAAGCAACTAATGAATAGTTTGCATTTTCGCTACCATAACCATTTGCAGGTCTGTTGTCTGAACTTGAATTTATATAGTTTACAGAACTTGTAATTCTTGTTTTTTCTGAAGGATTGAAATTCAACTTTAAAGCAGCCGTTTTTCGCTCTAAGTTCACACCAGGAATAATAGATTCGCTATCCAAATCTGTGATAGATAATCTGTAAGAACCTCTTTCAAAACTATCGTTAATAGCGATATTATTAATGGTGGTTACTCCTGTTTGATAAAAGTCTTTTAAATTATCTGGGTTTGATTGAAAAAGAGTAGGAGTGATAGTGTTGCCTGAATATAAAGAGGTATCTCCACCTCTTACAACAGTGCCATCAGCTAACGTTACAGGCGAATCGAATTGTGCAATTAAGTTGCCTGCATCTAATCTTGGCCCCCAAGAATAGGTAATGTTATCATTAACTCCACCTCCTAAACCATCTACATATTCAAAATTTCCTGAATTTCCTTGGCCAAATTCGTTTTGAAAATCTGGTAAACGAAAGGCAGAATCAAATGTAATAGAAGAATTAATGCTTACCCCTAAACCTTGTTTTTTACTACCATCTTTTGTGTTAATTACAATTACACCATTAGAAGCACGAGTACCATACAAAGCTGCAGCACTTGGCCCTTTTAAAACTGTAACAGATTCAATATCATCAGGATTTACTTCCATAGCTCCATTACCAAAATCAATTTCTTGAAAACCAGCAGCTGCTTCGTTGGTAAAATTAAAAACAGAGTTGTTGTTAATTGGTGTACCATCTACCACAAAAAGCGGATTATTATTTGAGAAAGAAGCTTCTCCACGAATGGTAATTTTAGAAGAAGAACCTACACCTGTAGCTCCTTGTGAAATAGTAACACCTGCCAATTTACCAGCTAAGTTATCTAGAAAGTTTACAGTTTTTACGCTGGTAACTTCTTTTGATTTTAGTTCTTGAACTACATAACCCAGTTCTTTTGTTTTTCTATTTAAACCTAAGGCTGTTACCACAATTTCATCTAAATTGGTTTCAATTTCTTCTAATTGAACATTGATGATTCTTTGAGTACCTATAGTTATTTTTTGTGTTTTGTATCCTAAATAGGAAAAGGTTAATACTTGATTGTTATCAGTTACAAAAATGGTATACGATCCATTTATGTCTGAAGTTGTTCCGTTTTCTGATGAGGTAGCTATGGCCACAGAAGGAATACCCATTCCAGAAATTTTATCGGTAACTGTACCCGATATTTTAATTTGTGAAAAACTGATGCTAGATGCCAACAGTAAAATCCACATAAAAATGTGTTTCATTACGTAGTAATTTTGTGTAAAAGAATTTTGATTGAGGTGTTGCTAAGGCAACAAAAACGAACTAAACAGCAAGGTTAGGAGAACCTTTATTATAGTATAAAGGTTGCAGAAAAGAGTCAATACTTTTTTCTAGATGATAAAAAGTAACTTTTTTAAAAATGAAAAGCTTTTTTAAAATTAGAAGTACATCTTTATTAATATAAAAACGACTCTCTAAAATTGTGGCAATATCTTCTTGTGCATCTAAATCGTTCAAAAGCTCTAAATAAGCAATAGAACTATTACTGCTAGCAGAAAGTTTAGAAATGTAAGCGTTTAACAACTTCGTTTGCCAAGGTAATTTTACAAAAGCTTTTTTATTGAAATGTGCTTTTTTGATTCCCATTAAGTAAAAACCACCATCTTTAGAAGGCCCTAAAACTAAATTGTTATGTTCTAGCTGATGAGCAGCTTTAAGAATATGGCTTGTTTTTAAATGAGGAGTATCATTACCAATGGTAATTACATTCTGATATCCTTTCTTAAAAACTGAAGCTATTGCATTAGAAAAACGCTCACCAAAATTAGCGCCAACTTGATTTTTTTCAGAAAAATGGAAATAGGTAATTCCAGATTTTTTAACCTTCTTTAAAGTGTCTTTATTTAATGCAGCAATAGCATCAGCAGAAAGAAACGATTTTCTTTCAGCATCTTTTTCAGCTGAATTTGCAAAAATTAATATGGCAGTATTTTGAATCAAATAGTTTTATTTTCTCTTTTGGGGGAGAAATTAGAATCTTAAATTATGCAACTACACCTTGACAACTACTACCTGCACCTGCAGTACAACCATAGCAATGTTGGTTTATAATAATGTTTCTGTCTTGTAACAATTCTTCATTATATTCAGAAACGTGCTTTACTTTATTGGCTACTTTTAAATTTAGCATCTGGTTAAAATCACAGTCATACAACCAACCATCCCAACTAATAGATAATGTATTTGTACACATTACATTCTCTACAGCTGCAGGATTATAGGCGTCTACTAAAGCATACATATAATCTTCATAATTGTCTGAAGCAATTAAATAATCTAAAAATCTACTGATTGGTAAATTTGTGATGGCAAACAAACTATGAAAATCGATATTGAATTCCTCTTTTAAGGCTTTCTTAAAATCGTTTTCTAAAGCTTGTTGATCTCCAGGTAAAAATGCTCCTGAAGGATTGTAAACCAAGTCTAATTTTAAATCAGAACCAGGCATACCATAACCAACAGCATTTAGTTCTTGCAATGCTTTGATTGATTTATCAAAAACACCATCACCTCTTTGTTTGTCAGTTTTTCCACGAGTCCAATGAGGCATTGAAGAAACCACATGTACATTATGTTTTTTAAAGAATTCAGGTAAATCGTAATATTTTTTATTGGCTCTAATAATGGTTAAATTAGAACGCACAATGAAATCTTTAATTCCGGCTTTAGATGCCTCTTCTACAAACCATCTAAAATTAGGATTCATTTCAGGGGCACCACCAGTTAAATCTAAAGTATGGGCTTCTGTTTTTTTAATAATATCCAAACATTGCTGCATGGTTTCTACAGTCATAATTTCCTTTCTGTCTGGCCCTGCATCTACATGACAGTGCTCACAAACTTGGTTACACATGTAGCCTAAGTTAATTTGAAGAATTTCTAATTTTTTTGGACGTAAAGGAAATTGATTGGTTTCTTTTATTTTTTTTGCAAAGGTTGGCAACTCACCATCTGCGAAAATTCCGTTTGAAAGAATTTCCATTTGACGAGAGGTATTTGCGATGTCGTTATTTCTTGCTTTTAATGATTTTGTAGCCATATGTATGCTGAAGTTATCTCAGAATCTTTTTTAGGTTATTTACTTTATGTACGCAGAAAATGGTTTTGTGGTTTTTTAAGCCCCATCACTTTTTAGTGAATCACTTACATTTCTAGTTTATTCACCTTGTTCATCATTTGAACACCATGCACCAAAGTTGCTCCACTTTTAATAGCAGCACCTACATGAATGGCTTCCATCATTTCTGGTTTGGTAATGCCTCGTTGTAAACCATCTTTAGTATAGGCATCTATGCAATAAGGGCATTGCTCTGTATGTGCAACAGCCAAGGCTATTAGCGATTTTTCACGAGCAGTTAAGGCACCTTCTTCAAAAACTTTTCCATAATAATCAAAAAACTTATTTCCTAGTTCTTCACTCCATTCTGTTATTTTGCCAAATTTTCTCAAATCAGCAGCATCGTAATATGTTTTAGACATAAATTGAATTTGTTTTATAAAAAAATATGAAAGATAGTAATTATTTACTGTTCAATCTCCAATCGTATTTCAAATAAGAGATTTTTGCTTTTGGATTAATTGCTGTGTTGGCATATTTATTTAAGTAATCGATTACACTACCATTTTTTGTAAAATCGTCTTTAAACCAATCAAAAATAGAAGAAATTTGAACTTTCTTTTTTCCTAATTTGTTTCGAGATGAATCGTTCACAAATTCTTTCATTAGTTCTTCTAATTCACTATCAATATTTACAGCAGTAAAGGCTTTATTTAAGATTTTTGGACAAGAAATAGATGCACAGTTTACACCAACATGAATTCTTGGGTCAAAGTATTTTTTTCTTAAAATAGTATGCTCTATCTCATCTAGAGTATAGGTTTCTCCACCAACTTTTGCAAACGGAATTTTCCATGCAGTTTTGCCATCCTTCTTAATATCCATTATCGATTTTAAAGGATAATTTTTTAAAATAAGTTTTATGGTATAAGCATTGTAAGCATTAATCCAAAAGGCTTTTAATTGATTTTCTGACCACGAATTATCTGGAATAGTACTTTCTAAATGTGATAAATAGTTGTCTAACTGTGCCTCATCTGCTTTAAAGGCATCATAGTTTACAAACCCTTCTGTGCTAACATGTTTTTCTAGTAAGTTTGAAAATATTGATGTTTGTGCATTTACCTGAGTACTAAAAACAAGGGCAAAAAATAGAAAAGATAATTGTTTCATGATAGATTGGTTTCTCTTTTAGACGAGCAATTTTTTAGAACTTTACAAAAAGATTAGTCTAAAATTTCCTCGTTTATTTTTAATCGGAATCGTTTTCTAAATGCATAAACAGCCAAGTATAAAAACGGAGTATCTAAAGCTGCAATGATTATTTTAAAAAGCACACCACTTAATAATAATCCCCAGAATTTATTCCATTCAATAATTTCAAAAGAACAAAGCAATAAAAGAACAGTCATGGTATCTATAAACTGAGAAGAAAATGTAGAGAAATTATTTCTCAGCCAAAGGTGTTTCCCATTTGTAAGTTTTTTCCAAAAATGATACACTCTAATATCTATAAACTGTGCAAATAAATAGGCCAGCATAGAAGCCAATACAGCTAAAGGTGCTGCACCAAAAACTTCTACAAACGTGGTGTCATCTACCTTAGACCAAGAAGTTGCAGGTACTTCTTTAGATACATATATAATGAGTAATGAAAAGAAAGAAGCAAAAATACCAGCAATAACAACTTCATTTGCTTTACGTTTACCATAAATTTCCGATAAAATATCTGTGATTAAAAAGGTGATTGGGTAGGGCAAAAGGCCTACAGAAACTTCAAATAATTTTACATCAAAGACTTCTAGTTGAAAAGGATACCAGTAAAAAAATTTTTGAAAAATTAAGTTAGAGGTCACCAAAGAAGCTATAAAAAGTGCTGCTAGAATGAGGTAAATTCGGTCTGCAGCCTGTTTGTCTTTTTTATTCATACAAACGAAGTTACAAATTTTGTTTGAAGTTCAAGAGGCAAAATGTACAGAGAAGAACAAAGATGAAGCTTCAACTAAATTTCATTATTTTTGTCGCTTTAAAATTTAGAAAAGAATTCAACTTATAAAAAACTTACAATGAAAGCATATATTTTTCCAGGACAAGGAGCACAATTTCCAGGAATGGGTTTAGACTTATACGAAAACTCAGGCTTGGCTAAAGAAATGTTTGAGAAAGCCAATGATATTTTAGGGTTTTCGATAACGGATGTTATGTTTACTGGAACACCAGAAGAATTAAAAGAAACTAAAGTAACACAGCCTGCCATATTTTTACATTCGGTTATTTTAGCAAAAGTGTTGGGTGATGATTTTCAGCCAGAAATGGTTGCTGGGCATTCTTTAGGAGAATTATCTGCATTGGTTGCAAATGGTGTACTTTCTTTTGAGGATGGTTTGCGCTTAGTATCTAAAAGAGCTTTGGCTATGCAAAAAGCTTGTGAAGATGTACCATCTACTATGGCTGCAGTTTTAGGTTTAGAAGATGCTGTTGTAGAAGAAACCTGTGCTGCTATTGAAGAAGGAGTGGTAGTTGCAGCAAATTACAACTGCCCAGGTCAATTGGTGATTTCTGGAGATATTGAAGCTGTTAAAAAAGCATGTGAAGTATTAACTGAGAAAGGCGCAAGAAGAGCATTATTGTTGCCTGTTGGTGGTGCATTTCATTCGCCTTTAATGGAGCCAGCTAGAGAAGAGTTAGCAGCTGCAATAGAAAATACAACATTCAATAAACCTGTTTGTCCTGTGTATCAAAATGTGGCAGCAATGGCTATAACAGATGCAGCTACAATTAAAAGTAATTTAATTGCACAATTAACGGCGCCTGTGAAATGGACACAATGTATACAAGCTATGGTTGCTGATGGAGGAACTGAATTTATAGAAGTTGGACCAGGAAAAGTTTTACAAGGATTAATGCGTAAAATAGATAGAAGTGTTACTGCAAGTGGTGCTTCTTTGTAGAAATTTAAACCCTTGTTTTTCCTTTTTAACGTATAATTTTCCTTTTGATGTAGTTTAAGTTGCTCAAAACGTGGGTTGTTCTTTTATTTACAGCAACCAATTAAAACCAAACAAGATGAAAAACAAAATGAACAAAGTAGTAGGCTTTTTTATAGTAACATTTGTAATTCTTTTTACAAGTTGTAATGATGATTCAAATGATTATGGAGCACCATTAACTATAGATGAAAAAGTAGCTGTTTTAGAAAAGCAAGAATGGTTGCTTAAAGATTTTGAGGATAGGGTAATGTATACGTTTTCAAACGGAGAAAGATTTACTTACTATGCTGTAGATAATGAGTTTACAAGTGAAGCGATTCCAGGTACTGTAGATTATACCATTTCAGGTGATCTTTTAACCATGGATTTCCATTTTGGAAATGTAAAAACGTATGAAGTTGAATTTACCTGTAACAATAGCATTGTTAATTTTTATGCTGATGGAATTATACAACTAACCTTATATGAAAGAGGTTCAGACTACCTAAATTGTATTTAAACATAAAATATTGATTATTAAAAAAGGCTTTCAAAATTAATTGAAAGCCTTTTTTAATATAAGAGAAAACGTTTTATTTCTTTATTTTTTCTTGACGCTTGTTTAAAAGAACAGGTTCTCCATAACCCAACTCCTTCATTCTATCTAATTGAGTTTCTGCATCACCAACAACCAACCAAATCATTTTATTTGGATTCACATATTTGTTGGCTAAAGCTTTGATTTGCTCTTTAGTCATGTTGTTTACAACAGCCTCTCTGTCTTTTACATAATCAGATTCCCAGCCATATTCACTCATGTTCGATAACATGTTTAATTTTGCTCTAGAAGTTTCAAAAGCCCTTGCATTACTTTTAATTAAAAAGCTTTTTGTAGTTTCTAAATCTTTATCAGAAAATGTTTCTGGATAGTCTTCTAATATTTGTTTTACAGCTTGCGCAGATTCTAAAGTTACATTACTTCTAACTCCACTAGAAATAGTAAAAGCACCTTTTGCATTAGAACCAGAAAAACCAGATCTAATTCCATATGTATATCCTTTACCTTCTCTTAATTCTTGGGTTAATCTAGAAGCAAAACCACCACCACCTAAAATGTAATTCATAACAGTTGCAGGATAAAAATCTTCATCTGTTGCAGCCAAAGCAGGAGCACCAAATTGTAAAACTGATTGTTTTGCATTTGGAATATCATAAAAATATACAGTTGGTTCAGTAGGTGCATCTGGTGTTTTGTATTCAGGTATAGTTACCTCTTTTGCCAGCCAATTATCATTTAAATCTTGTAAAGATGAAGTTACTTGTGCTTCTGAAATATCACCAACTACCAACATTTTAGCTACAGAAGGAGAAATGTTGGTATTATAAAAATTCTTTACATCTTCTAGGGTAATATTGCTTACAGAGGCTGTGCTTCCTAAATTATTTTTTGCACGCATGTTGTCTTTACCATAAATCAACTCATTATACGTATTTCTAGCTACTGCATTTGGGCTAGCTTCTTGCTGACGTAAACGAGCTATTGTGGCCTTCTTTAATAAATCGAATTCATTACTATCAAACCTTGGTTCTAATAGCATTTCTTTTACTAGAGCTAATGTTTTATCGTAATTTTTAGCTAGAGTAGTTGCACTTATTGTAATGTTTTCTGTGCCTGAATATACGTTGATAGAGGCACCCAACTCTTGAATAGCCTCTTCCAATTCTGTTACTGTTTTATTGGCTGTACCTTTTTCTAACAAACTTGCAGTTAAATTGGCCAAACCTAATTTATCCATAGATTCTAATAACTGACCTCCTTTAATAGATAAATTAAAACGCACTAAAGGCACTTCATCATTTTCTATTCCGTATATTTTTAAGCCATTTTCTAAGTTAGCTTTGTATACATCAGGCACTGCCAAAGAAGGCGTTTCTCCATAATCTGGTTCTATACTTCTGTCAAAAGAAGAAGGTGTTTTTTCATAATTTGCAGCAATTTTAGGGTCGAATTTTTCTTCTGCACCAATAACAATTTTCTCTTCAACTACATCTGCCAAATCAGACCCTGATAATGCTAAATCTGCTTGATTTCTTGGTACAAAGCTAGTTGCAATAAAATTTTGTTCTTTAATATACTTGTTATACACATCCATTACATCTTCTGCAGTAACAGCTAAAGTGCTGTTGATGTCTTGAGTTACAAAACCAGGATTACCAGTATAGGTGTTGTAGGAAGCTAAGCCAGTACCTTTACCTAAAACACTAGATAAACTGCCATAAAAACGAGTTTCTTGTCCTGCTTTAATTCTATTTAAATCTTTTTCAGAAATCCCTTCTTCTTCAAATTTTGCAAAAGCTTTTTCAATTCCTTCTTTTACTTCATCTAACTTTACTCCGTTAAAAGCCCTTACAATTAGTTGTGTTTGACCTGCTAATTCAGAAGTGTAATTGTACATGGTTGTGTTTGATGTTAATTTTAAATCATCAATTAAAACCTGATTGAAAGGTGCATTTTTACCATTGGTTAAATATTGTGTTAATACCTCTAAAGCATAAGAATCTTTGTGGTATTGAGCAACACTAGGCCAAGCCATAGTAAGTTGAGGTACTCTCGCAAAATTATCTTCATAATACAACAATTTAGTTTCGGCTACTTTACCTGGTCTTTTAGCTAGTGGTTCAATTTCTTCACCTCTAGGAATTTCATCAAAATATTTCTTTACCCATTTTGTAGCTTGCTCAATGTCGATATCACCAGATAAAACTAAGGTAGAATTGTTGGGTACGTACCACTTTCTAAAAAATGTTTTTACATCTTCTAAAGTCGCATTTTGCAAATCTTCTAAAGAGCCAATAACTTGCCAGTTGTAAGGATGATCTTTTGGATATAGGTTTTTATCAATCACATATTGATTATGTCCATAAGGTCTGTTGTCTATGCTTTGTCTTTTTTCATTTTTAACCACTTGCTTTTCTTTCGCTAAAACAGGATCTGTTACAGTATTAATAAAATACCCTAATTTATCAGCCTCAGCCCAAATCATTTTTTCTAGAGCATCTTTTGGCACGGTTTGTAGGTAATTTGTTCTATCTCTAGAGGTAGAACCGTTAGCACCTGAACCACCAATTCTTGCACTCATTTTATCTAAACCACCTTTTCCTAAATTTTCTGATTCTAAAAAAAGTAAGTGTTCAAACAAGTGTGCAAAACCTGTTCTGCCTTCAATTTCTCTGGCAGAACCTACATGAACCATCAACTCTACAGCCACAACAGGGTCTGATTTGTCGATATGAAAAACAACGTCTAAGCCATTGTCTAGTTCAATTTTTTTATAATTTACACTTAACTCTTTTGTTTTTTCTTCAGAAGGCGTTTTACAGCCAACTAAACCAACAGTTACTAATAAAGCAATAAAAATTTTTTTCATTTTGGATGGATTTATCTGGCTAATTTACAAAATGATTGTAAGAGTAGAATTGTTAAAATTCGAATTTATTCTTTCATAGAATAAACGTAAATTTGCACCCTTAAATAGAGAATAGATGCAATACAATCATCAAGAAATAGAGAAGAATTGGCAAAAATATTGGGCAGAAAACCAAACCTTTAAAGCTTCTAATACTTCAGATTTACCTAAGTATTATGTGTTAGATATGTTTCCTTATCCTTCAGGAGCAGGGTTACATGTTGGGCATCCTTTAGGGTATATTGCTAGTGATATTTATGCACGTTACAAACGTCATAAAGGGTTTAATGTATTGCATCCACAAGGTTATGATTCTTTTGGTTTGCCTGCAGAACAGTATGCAATTCAAACTGGGCAACATCCTGCAAAAACTACAGAAGAGAATATTAAAACATATAGAAGACAATTAGATCAAATTGGTTTTTCTTTTGATTGGAGTAGAGAAGTACGTACTTCAAATCCTGAATATTACAAATGGACACAGTGGATTTTTATTCAGCTATTTAATTCTTGGTACAACAAAGAATCAGATAAAGCAGAAGATATTTCTGCCTTGATTTCAATTTTCGAAAAAGAAGGTAATACAACTGTAAACGCAGTTTGTGATGATGAGGTTATTTCTTTTTCAGCAGAAGAATGGAGCGCTTTTTCAGTAACCAAAAAAGAAGAAATATTATTGCAATATCGTTTAACTTTTTTGTCGGATACAGAAGTAAATTGGTGTCCTGCTTTAGGAACTGTTTTAGCCAATGACGAAATTGTAAACGGAGTTTCAGAACGTGGAGGTCATGCTGTGGTTCGTAAAAAAATGACACAATGGTCTATGCGAATTTCTGCATACGCACAACGTTTGTTGGATGGTTTAAACACTATTGATTGGCCACAACCTTTAAAAGATTCGCAAACCAATTGGATTGGACGTTCTCAAGGAGCAATGGTTTCATTCAAAATTGATGGTTTTGAAGATAGTATTTCCGTTTTTACAACACGTCCTGACACTATTTTTGGAGTTAGTTTTATGACTTTAGCTCCAGAACATGAGTTGGTGTCTAAAATTACAACTGATGCTCAAAAAGAAGCAGTTGCATCTTATGTAGAAGCAACAGCCAAACGTTCTGAACGTGATAGAATGGCTGATGTAAAAACAATTTCAGGTGCGTTTACGGGAGCTTATGCAATTCATCCTTTTTCTGGTGAAAAGGTTCAAATTTGGATTGGTGATTACGTGTTAGCATCTTATGGTACAGGAGCTGTAATGGCTGTACCTTGTGGAGATCAACGTGATTATGATTTTGCAAAGCATTTTGATATTCCTATTCCTAATATTTTTGAAGGCGTAGATATTTCTGAAGCTGCTCACGCAGATAAAGAAGGAACTGTAATTGCAAATTCAGACTTTTTATCAGGCTTAAAATATAAGAAAGCCTTAAAATTAGCCATTTACGAAATGGAAAAAAGAGGCTTTGGTTATGGTAAAATAAATTACAGATTACGTGATGCTGTGTTTAGCAGACAACGTTATTGGGGTGAGCCATTTCCTGTATATTACAAAGACGGAATGCCGCAAATGATTGATGCAAAGCACTTGCCAATTGTGTTACCAGAAGTAGAAAAATATTTACCTACTGAAGATGGAAAACCACCTTTAGGAAATGCAGAAGTTTGGGCTTGGAATACAAAAACGAATGAAGTTGTTGCTAACGAGTTGATTGATAATGAAACTGTTTTTCCATTAGAGTTGAACACAATGCCTGGTTGGGCTGGTAGTTCGTATTACTTTAATAGATATATGGATCCGAATAATGATAGCGAAATTGCATCTAAGGCAAATTTAGCCTATTGGCAGAATATCGATTTATATATAGGAGGTTCAGAACATGCAACAGGTCATTTATTATACGCACGTTTTTGGCAAAAGTTTTTATTTGATAGAGGTGTGTTGCCTGTAAATGAATTTGCGAAAAAGTTAATTAATCAAGGAATGATTTTGGGAACAAGTGCTTTTGTTTACAAAGCAGATGTTTTTGTAAAATCGGGTTGTTCCGTAAGCAGTTCTTTTGATGATATAAAAGCTAAAATTCCGTTGATATTTGTTTCTAAAGAATTGTTTTCAAATGCAGATGAGTTCGAAAATATAGTATTGGAATATTTATTGGATAAGAAAATTATAAATCAGCAAGAATCAGAATTATTAACGATTATAAAAAGTGGAATACATTCAGATGTCTCGTTTGTAAATGCTTCTGATGAATTAGATACTGAAGCTTTTAAAAATTGGAGAGCAGAGTTTAAAAATGCTCAATTCATTTTAAATGATGGTACATATAAAGTAGGGCGTGAAGTAGAAAAAATGTCTAAATCAAAATACAATGTTGTAAATCCTGATGATATTGTTGCAGAATATGGTGCAGATGCCTTACGTTTATTCGAGATGTTTTTAGGGCCTTTAGAACAAACCAAACCTTGGAAAACTTCTGGTATTTCTGGAGTTTCATCATTCTTGAAAAAATTATGGAAACTATATTTTAATGGAGAACAATTTGAAGTTTCTGAGGAAGCTGCTACTAAAGACGAATTAAAAACATTACATAAAACCATTAAGAAGGTAGAAGATGATATCGAAAATTTTTCTTTCAATACATCAGTATCTACTTTTATGATTGCCGTAAATGAATTGACAGCTCTAAAATGCAATAAAAGAGAAATCTTAGAGCCATTATTGATTTTATTATCACCATATGCACCACATATTACAGAAGAGTTGTGGAATAAGTTAGGGCATTCAAGTTCAATTTCAACAGCTCCTTTTCCTGTTTTTGAACCAAAACATTTGGTAGAAAGTACAAAGAACTATCCTATTTCATTTAATGGTAAAATGCGTTTTACATTAGAATTGTCTTTAGATTTATCTAAAGAAGAAATAGAAAAAACGGTAATGGCTCACGAAAAAACTCAGGCACAATTACAAGGTAGAACACCTAAAAAAGTAATAATTGTACCAGGTAAAATTGTAAATATTGTAGGTTAATTATTGTAATTTACAATTTCAATTGTTTAAGAAGTTAAAGTCATTATGTTCGCATAATGACTTTCTTTTTACTTTGATTTTTCATTTATAATAACATACTTTTGATAAAACTTTAGATATGACTACTACAAGACAAAATGGAAGTTTATATACCAATATTCAAGGAAATATTGCTACTATAGAATTTGGACATCCTGCCAGTAACTCATTTCCTAGTGAATTATTAGATCGATTGGCAAAAGAATTTACTGCTATTTCTACTAATGATGCAGTAGCTGTAATTGTCTTAAAATCTGAAGGAGAAAAAGCTTTTTGTGCTGGTGCTTCTTTTGATGAGTTAGTTGCTATCGAAAATTTAGAACAAGGAAAACAATTCTTCTCTGGATTTGCAAATGTGATTAATGCCATGAGAACCTGCAGCAAATTAATTGTAGGTAGAGTGCAAGGTAAAACTGTTGGTGGAGGTGTAGGTTTGGCTGCAGCTTGCGATTATGTATTGGCAACAGAAGCAGCGTCTATAAAACTATCTGAACTAACTATAGGTATTGGGCCTTTTGTTATAGAGCCAGCAGTAAAACGTAAAATTGGTTTGGCTGCTTTGAGCGAATTAACTTTAGATGCAACCAATTGGAAAAATGCTTATTGGGCAAAAGAAAAAGGTTTGTATTCAAAGGTTTTAGAAAATACAAAGGAATTAGATACAGAACTTGAGTATTTTACGCAGAAACTAGCTTCGTACAATTCACAAGCCTTAGCAGAAATGAAAAAAGTGCTTTGGGAAAACACAGATCATTGGGGAAATTTACTGATAGAAAGAGCTAAAGTTTCTGGAGAATTAGTCCTATCTGAAGCCACTAAAAAGGCATTGGCTAAGTTTTCTAAAAAATAATACACTATATTACTTTATTCAAAGACCCCTAATGAAAATAAGAAAGAGATACATCCTGCTCATTTTAATAGCACTATTGCCATTAATCCACCTAGTTCATCCAGGAGATTTTTGTTATGGTGTTACAGAAATTATTGTAATTGGTGCGTTTGCGTTACTCTTTGTTATTGTGTTTTTGGTGGTGCTATTCAATAATTTATATGGCATTGCACTAAAGAAAGAACTTTTTAATTACAGACCTGTACTTATTGCAGTCGTGTATACAATTGTGCTGTTGTTTTTATTATGCTTTCATGATGATAATTTATTCAAAACTACAAAGTTGGCTTTTAAATCTCCAGCTACAGCAAAAACCAATGTAAAGCTTACACTTTTTACCGATAAAGATTTCGAATTAAAAACCTTATACAAAACATACAGGTGCATAAATAAAGGAACATTTACCATGCAAAATGATTCTATTTATTTAAAATTTAACAATAGATATAGTCAGAATATTGATATTGATTCTGTGTATTATTATAATAGAATTAGAGGTGTATTACAAGCTACTACTATAAATAATACAATTTTGTATCAAGTGACTGATTTATCAAAAAAAGAGGAATATAAATATTTTTCTAAATAATTATATTTATATTTGCACGTGGTTTTTTATTAAACCACACTTTTTCTTTTTCATAGCAATTTTCCCACTCATATTATGAGTGGGTTTTTTTATGTGTTTTAAATCACAAAACCATCGATTTGTATGGTAAATTCATAATTATCAAATATCTTTGCAAAACATTCGTGGCAATATGAATTCAACTGTAATTTCAGAGACAAAAATAGCAATGGATACGCTTTTATCAGACTTAAAACAGCTTACTAAAGTTGGCTTATCTTTAAGCGTAGTTTTTTCGTCTGTTGCTGGCTATTTGTTAGCAGTTGATGTCGTGAATTTTTCAACATTAATTTTATTAGGTTTAGGTGGTTTTTTTATGGTTGGTGCTTCTAACGCATTTAATCAAGTTATAGAAAAAGATACTGATGCTCTTATGCTGCGTACAATGAATAGGCCATTACCAACAGGTAGAATGTCTGTTAATTTTGCCATGTTTGTTGCAGTTTTATTTACACTTTTGGGTTTAGGTATCTTGTATAGCATTAACCCAAAAACAGCATTGTTTGGGGCTATTTCTATATTTTTATATACCTCTGTTTATACACCATTAAAATCTGTTACACCTTTAACTGTTTTTGTAGGTGCAATACCTGGAGCTATACCATTTATGTTAGGTTGGGTAGCTGCAACAAATCAGTTTGGTATAGAAGCTGGTATGCTATTTATGATTCAGTTTTTTTGGCAGTTTCCACACTTCTGGGCCATAGGTTGGTTGCAGTTCGAAGAATATAAAAAGGCAGGTTTTAATATGCTGCCAATGAATACCAAAGATAAAAGTGCTGTAAAACAAATTATTTTTTACACAGTTATTATGATTTTGGTTTCTATAGCACCTGTGTTAAAAGTTTCTGGAGATTTTTATATCTATCCACTAACAGCTGTAATAGTAGCATTACTAGGATTGGTAATGTTGTATTATGGTGTAAAATTGCACAAATCTGAACAAAATACAGATGCCCGAAAATTAATGCTAGCCAGCGTTTTGTACATAACCATTGTACAAGTTATATATGTAGTTGATAAATTTTTACATTAAGATGATAGAAGAACAAGCATTAGAACAAGAGTATAAGGCAGCTCAAAGTAAATCAGCCAAGCCTATGTTATGGGTAGCCATGATTAGTATGGTTATGTTTTTTGCAGGGCTAACCAGTGCTTATGTAATAAGTATGAAGCGTGATGATTGGGTAGATTTTGATTTGCCACAGGCCTTTTTTATTAGTACTGGCTTAATTGTATTAAGTAGTATTACTTTATTTTTATCGCAAAGTTTTTTAAAGAAAGATAAAAGACAAATGTCACTAATTTTCTTGGTACTTACCTTGGCTTTAGGATTAGGTTTTATTTGGCAACAATATGTAGGTTTTAATCAGTTAAAAAGTGTAGGTTTATTTTTTACTGGGCCAGAAAGCACAGTATCTACATCTTTTATAATTGGTATTACATTTATGCACATCTTGCACATCTTTGCAGGGGTTATTGTACTATTTGTTGTAATTTATAATCATTTTAAATATAAATACAAGCCAAATGATTTGCTAGGGTTCGAATTAGGAGCTATTTTCTGGCATTTTGTAGATTTATTATGGATTTATCTATTTTTCTTTTTCTATTTTATTAGGTGATGAAAATTGATTAATTTTGACAAACATTTAAGATTTTAATTAAATATTATTTATGGAAGCAAATATTGCTATACCTTCAGACGGAAAAAACACTTGGAGTGGTGGTGGAGTAAGACCATTTGGTGCAAGCTATGGTAAAATGATGATGTGGTTCTTCATTCTATCTGATGCACTAACATTCTCAGGATTTTTAGCAGCTTATGGTTTAACGCGTTTTAAATTTATCGATTCTTGGCCAATTGCAGATGAGGTATTTACGCACATCCCTTTTATACATGGAGAATTCCCTATGTATTATGTTGCATTTATGACGTTTGTATTAATATTTTCTTCGGTAACTATGGTGTTGGCTGTAGATGCTGGTCATAAAATGCAAAAGAATAAAGTAGCTTGGTATATGTTTGCTACCATTATTGGAGGTTTAATTTTCGTTGGTTCTCAAGCTTGGGAATGGAATACGTTTATTAAAGGTTCTTATGGTGCAGTTAAAACTACAGATGGTAAAGTATTACAGTTTGTAAAAGATGGGCATCAAATAGCACTTTCTGATTTTGTTGTTGGAGAAAGAACAGATGGTAGAATAACACATACCAAAAAGAATGGTTTGTGGTTTGAAGGTGAAAAAACAGTACCTGAATATTCTGTAGCTCAAGTTATGGCTTCTTATGAGGCAAACCCTTCTATTTTAATTAGAAGTGAGCAAATAGATATGGATAAGAAACAAAAAATCATCTTTTCTAGAGAAAAAGGTTTAGAAGAGTTGGCTAAAGCAAACATGGTTGTTGAAGGCGCTAACTTAAAAGTAAACGAATATGGTAACACCATATTTGCAGATTTCTTTTTCTTTATTACAGGTTTCCACGGTTTTCACGTATTCTCTGGAATAGTAATTAACATCATTATATTTTTTAATGTAATTCTTGGTACTTATGAAAAAAGAGGACATTATGAAATGGTAGAAAAGGTAGGATTATATTGGCACTTTGTAGATTTAGTTTGGGTATTCGTATTTACATTCTTCTACTTAGTATAATTAAAAAATAAGAGCAACAAATGGCACACGCACACGAATCTAACGTTAAGAAAATATGGATGGTATTTGGTTTACTATCTATAGTTACTATTGTTGAAGTAGCATTAGGTATCATAAAACCAGACATTTTACATTTAACAAGTTTTTTAGGTACAAGCCCTTTAAACTGGATTTTTATAATTTTAACCTTGTTTAAAGCTTACTACATTGCATGGTCTTTTATGCACTTAGAAGGTGAAAAAAAATGGTTTAGAAGATCTATTGTTTGGACAGGAATTTTCCTAATCTGTTACTTAGTAACTTTATTACTTATAGAAGGTAATTATTTGTTCGATACTTTAGCACCACTTGTACGTTGGTAAAAAAATAAAAAAGGTGGTTTTAACCACCTTTTTCTATACTTAATAAGTACAAAACTAGTTTTAGTTCAATTATAATTTATTCCCTTATGAAGTTTTTTACCAAGAAAAGAATTGTATTATTTCTACTTTTTATCTTTCCATTAATACTGTTTTTAATTTTATCTACAGGTACTAATAACTTTACAAAGTTACCTGTGTTAACTAAGAACGTTGCAGATATTTCTGAAATAGATAGTAAAAATCAAACTTCATTTAAAGGCCATATTTCAATTGTTAGTTTTCTTGGAAACAATACCGAAAATATGAGACCTGGAATTTTAGCCTTAAATGAAAAGATTTACAAAACTTTCTTAGACTATAAGCAATTTCAAATTATCGCTATTTATCCTAAAGGGAGTGATGCAGCAGTTGATCGTTTAAAAGAAAAGCTATCTGCTTTTACAGATATGCAAAATTGGATTTTTGTAGAGAGCTCAGAAGGCGAAATAGAAGGTTTGTACGATACTATGTCTATTAATGAACCATTGGTAGATTTGACTACTAATAATGTTTTTTTAATAGATAGAGAAGGTAACTTAAGAGGTAGAACAAATGATGATGATACTTCAGATGGAAAACTTTATGGGTACAATATAAATTCGGTTTCTGTATTAAATAGTAAACTAAAGGATGATGTTAAGGTTTTGTACTATGAATATTATGCAGCCTTTAAAGATAAAAATAAGAATAAAGCCAACAGAAAGGAAGTAGGATTATGAAAAAGAAGTATTCATACGTAGGTATTGCTTTTATTATATTGTTATTTGGTATTTATGCTATTCCTAAAATAGTAGGCAGATTCGAAGACTCTGGTTTAATGAAATTCGGTAAAGTACCAGATTTCGAATTTATAAATCAAGAGGGTGAAACTATTACCAATGAAAATTATAAAGACAAAGTATATGTAGTAGAGTTTTTCTTTTCTACATGCCCTAGTATTTGTCCTATTATGAATCAAAAAATGCTGGTTTTACAAAACTCGTTTTTTGGAAATCCAGAATTTGGTATTGCATCTATATCAATAACACCAGAAATTGATACTCCAGAAGTATTAAAAGAATATGCTAAGAATAATGGTATAACTCATAAAAATTGGCATTTGCTTTCAGGAAAGTCAGAAGAGGTAGTTTATAATTTATCTACCAAAGGTTTTAAATTGTATGTTGGAAAAGGAGAAGAAGAGCATGGAGGTTTTGAACACTCAGGTTTATTTGCATTAGTAGATAAAGATGGTTACATAAGATCTAGAAAAGACGAACTAGGTAACCCTTTAATGTATTATAGTGCTTTGGGTGATGAAGATTTTCCAGATCAAATGAAAGAATTAAAAGAAGACATAAAATTATTATTAAATGAGTAGCCTAGCACAAGAAAAGAAGTACAAGAAAATTATTACGGCTTTAACTATTATTATTCCTTTAGCTGTAGCAGCATTGTTTGGAATTAACTTAAGAGAATTAGGTTTTGATGTAGAGCCTTTAACTTTTTTACCACCTATATATGCAACTATTAATGGGTTAACAGCAGTTGTTTTAATTGCAGCTGTAGTTGCTATTAAAAATGGAAATCAAAAGTTACATGAAAAATTGAATACGTTTGCAATTCTTTTATCATTGGTATTTTTGGTAATGTATATCGCTTATCACATGACCTCTGATTCTACTACTTTTGGTGGAGAAGGTGTTATTGCTTACGTGTATTATTTTATTTTAATAACGCACATTGTACTATCTGTAATAGTAATACCTTTTGTGCTATTAACTTATATGAGAGCAAAGTTGGGTAATTTTGCAGCGCATAAAAAAATAGCGAGAAAAACGTTTCCTATTTGGTTATACGTAGCAGTAACAGGTGTTATTGTATATTTAATGATAGCTCCTTATTATGCTTAGATATAAACACTTTTTTATTGCAGCTTTTTTATTACTATCGAAATTTGGTTACGCTCAATGTGCCATGTGTAAGGCTGTAGTAGAAAATGGAGATATTTCTATGGCTGAAGGCGTAAATAACGGAATTACTTATTTAATGGTTTTTCCTTACTTATTAATTGGTGTATTATTCTTCACTTTATACAGATATAGAAAGAGAATTAAAAATTAACATTTCAATAAGAGTAAAATACTGTAACAAATTTTACTTTTAATCGTCTTATTAGCAAATTGAAATAAACGCATTTCTTTCGATTGATAAGAAAGTGTTAACCAACCAAAAAATATTTAAGTTTTGAGAAATCAACTAATAGTACTTGTAGCTTTATTTACTTCTATTGCTACTTTTTCACAAAAACAATGGACTTTAAGAGAATGTGTAGATGAAGCCTTGGCTAAGAACATCTCTATACAGCAGAATAAATTAAATTTAGCATCATCAGAAATTGATGTAGAAATAGCTAAAGGTAACTTTCTACCAAACTTATCTGGTAACACAGGTGGTAACTTAAACTTTGGTACTGGTTTCGATCCTGTATCTCAAGACAGGGTAAATACAAGTTTCTTTGGTGGATCTATCAATTTAAGTTCAGGTATAACTGTTTTTAACGGTTTTAGAAATACCAATATTTATAAGCAGGCACAATTAGGTGTAGAATCCAGTAAATTAGATTTAAAGAAAATAGAAAATGATATTTCTTTATTTGTAGTTAACGGATATTTAAATGTCTTGTTTGCAAAAGAAAATTTAAATGCTGCTAGAGTTCAGTACGAAATCAGTGAAAAGCAAATTGAAGCTGCAGAAAGTAGGTTCAAATCTGGGGTAATACCTAAAGGAGATTTATTAAATACCCAATCTACAGCTGCGTCTAATTTACAAACTGTAATTAGTAACGAAAATGCATTAGATTTAGCTTTATTAAACTTAGCTCAGTTGTTACAAGTACCTGCAGAAGGCTTTGATGTAGCACCTGTAGATGTTGGTACGCCATCAGAAAACTTGTTTTATACAAACTCAAGTAATGTTTACGAAAAGTCTTTAAATAATTTACCAGAGATTGAAAGAGCAAAATTAGCCATAGATAATGCAGCATTGGGTATCGAAATTTCTAAAGCAGATTTTTTACCATCAATCACTGCATCTGCAGGTGTTTCTACTAATTACGGTTATAACTTAAATTTACCTCCAGGTTTTTCTAACACAGATTTCTTTGATCAAATTAACGACAACCTTGGTTATGGTTTAGGCTTTAATGTACGTATACCTATTTTTAATCGTTTTCAAACAAGAAACAGAGTTTCTCAAGCAGAGATAAATAAAGATATTTTTGAAACAAGATTAGAGAGCGAAAAATTAAATTTACAACAAACTATAGAGCAATCTTTCTTAGATGTAAAAACAGCATTAAAGAGTTATGAGGCTGCTAAAATTTCTTTAGAAGCACAGGAAGAATCGTTTAAGAATGCACAAGAACGTTATAATTTTGGAGCAATGACTCAATTTGATTTTGATCAAGTAAGAAATCGTTTGGTGAATGCTCAAACTACATTAATACGTTCTAAATATGATTATGTTTTTAAAACTAAAGTATTGCAATTTTATGCGGGTGAGTTAGTGTTAGAGTAATCAAAAAAATATTTCATCAATAAACCTCACTTTTTTAGTGAGGTTTTCTTTTATATTTATCTTTGTAAAAAAAAGAATTTGAGTATTATTTTAAACATAGAAACAGCTACAAAAAACTGCTCTGTAAGCATAGCAGACAAAGGTGTTATTTTGGCTATTAAAGAACTAAATAATGGCAATTATTCACATGCAGAAGTATTGCACCCATTTATAGCTGATGTTTTAAAAGAAGCCAACTTAAGTTCTAAAGATATAGATGCTGTTGCTGTAAGTAAAGGTCCTGGTTCTTATACAGGCTTAAGAATTGGAGTGTCTGCTGCCAAGGGCTTATGTTTTGCTTTTGACAAACCTTTAATTTCAATTGATACCTTACAATCACTAGCATATGCCACTAAAGTATCTGAAGGTTTTATTGTACCCATGATTGATGCTAGAAGAATGGAGGTTTATGCTTCTGTATTTGATGCTAATTACAATGAGGTTAGAGCAATAAAGGCAGAAGTTATCACAGAAAATTCATTTTTATCTTATTTAGAGACTAGTAAAGTAACTTTTTTAGGTGATGGTGCTTTGAAATGCAAAGAAGTAATCACTCATGAGAATGCTGTATTTTTGGCAGATTATTTTCCTTCGTCAAAAGAAATGGCGGTTTTATCATATGAGAAGTACAAAAAAAACGACATCGAAGATGTCGCTTATTTTGAACCTTTTTACTTGAAAGATTTTGTAGTAATTCCTGAAAAGAAAAAGAAACCTACTTTTTAATTATTAATCTTCTGTTTTATTAATGTTTACTCTATGTGGATAAGGAATTTCTATACCTGCGTTGTCTAATGCTATTTTTGAGTTTTCTGTAATATCAAAATAAACATCCCAATAATCATCAGCAGTAGACCAAGGTCTTACAGCAAAGTTTACAGAACTATCAGCTAACTCAGAAACATTTACAGTTGGTGCTGGTTCTTTTAATACTTTAGAATGAGATGTTAAAACATTCATTAAAACTTCTTTGGTTTTTTTAATATCAGCATCATAAGAAACGCCTATAACTAAATCTACACGTCTTGTACCTTCTGTAGTATAGTTTACAATATTACCATTAGATAAGGCTCCATTAGGTATTATAATTTCTTTATTAGAAAGACCTTTTAACTTGGTTGTAAAGATTTCGATTTCTTTAACTACACCAATTTCTCCTTGAGTTTCTACTAAATCTCCAATTTTAAAAGGTTTAAAAATCATAATTAATACTCCACCAGCAAAATTAGCTAAAGAACCTTGCAAGGCTAAACCAACAGCTAAACCAGCAGCTGCAATTATAGCTGCAAATGAAGTAGTTTCTACTCCTAATTTAGAGATAACAACAATAAATAGTAAAATTTTTAATGCCCAACCTGCTAAATTTCCTAAGAATTTTTGAAGTGTAACATCCACACCACCCTTACCCATTAATTTTCTTGCAGAACGAACAACAATCTTAATCGCAAATAAACCTACTATTAATATTACTAACGCTGTAAGTACTTTTGGTGCATATTCAACGAATATGTCTTGAAACTTTTCAATGTATTCTTCCATTTTTTTTGTTTTTATATCTTTTTAAATAGCTAAAATAAAGATATCTAAGAAAACGAAGCGATAAATTCTATAAGAATAATAATGAAATAACAGCTAACAATGCTGGTATGGTTTGTATGTAAAGAATTTTAATTTTTTGGGTAGAATAAGCACCATAAATACCAGCAACAGCTACACAGGCTAAAAAGAATAAGGCAACGTCTGTTTTTGCTGTTAAAACAGACCAAAACAACCCAGCTGCTAAGAAACCATTATACAAACCTTGATTGGCAGCCATCACTTTGGTTTCGTTAGCAAAGTGTAGATCTTTAAGACCAAAAGCTTTCATACCTCTTTTGCTAGTCCACCAAACCATTTCTAATAAAACGATGTAAATATGGATTAAGATTACTTGAGCTATCAGTAAAATTTGTAAAATATTCATAAAAAAGGTATAAAGTTAATTTCAATGTTACCAAAACACTGAGTAATGTTAACAATCTAAATTACTGATTTTATGTGAATTATGATTTTAAAAATGTTAAAATTAACTCCAATGTTAAATTAATGTTACCAAAATGTTTATTTTATGTAATTTAAATTGTATATTTGTAAAGGAAATGTAAACCTTAAAACATAGAATTATGAAAAAATTTTTAGCAATTGTAATATTCAGTCTTACTATGAGTGGATATGCACAGGAACAAAAACCTACTTTTAAGGCTGAAGGAGATTTAGTTAAAGCAACTTATTATCATGAAGATGGATCAATTAAAACACAAGGATTTTTTAAGGATAAAAAATTAACTGGTGAATGGGTACGTTTTGATAAAGAAGGTAACAAAGTTCAGCTGGCTTATTATGACAATGGTAAGAAAGTAGGTAAGTGGTTTGTTTGGACAGCAGACTCTTTAAAAGAAATTAATTACGAAAGTAATGCAATTGCTTCTGTGAATGTATGGAAGCCAGAATCTAAAGTAGCTGTAAATAACGATTAAGGTTCTATTTACACTATTTTAAAAAGCTCAATAAAATCTAACGATTTTATTGAGCTTTTTTTATTCTTTAAGAAATTTACTTAACATCATTCTCTTCTTGGCAGGAATTGCGGTGCTCTCTGCTGCAATCTTTAACAACTCTTGGTTTTTATCTTTATCAAACACTAGTTTAAACAAGTCGTAAACAGAGACTCTCTTTTCAGAACGCTCAATGAGTTCAAATTCATCGTTTACTTTTACAAATCCTTCTTTTAAAATGCTTAAATAAGTGCCGCCAAAACCATATTGTATAAATTGTTTTAGAACATTTTGAGTTCCGAATTTATAACCAAATTTATAGCAAGGTTCTCTGTATTGAGAAACCTGTACAATAGCTTCACCAACCTTATAAACATCACCCAAATAAACCTCTTTTTCATTAAAGTTGGTAAGGGTTAAATTTTCGCCAAACATACCCCAAGTCCAATCTAAATTAGGATATAATTCTTTCCAATAAGGATAGTGATCTGCAGAAAATATATAACAAGCTTTATAGTATCCTCCATGATTTAATCTATTAGAAACTTCATCTTTTAATACATCATTTTTGGTTAAATAAATTGGTTCTGTAGTTGGTGTTTTAAATATACCAGTGGTTTCTTTTTTACCATTCCAAATAAATTCGGTTGGCTTACCAATATTTGTAGATATTATTTTCATGTTGATTCTGTATTTGGTGTTAAGCTTTTAAAACTGAATTTGCATTTCAATGTAAAGCAAAAAAAACGTCTAGAAAAATTCTAAACGTTTTTATTATATTGATATAAGATTCTAATTACTCTACAATAAGAGAGAAAGGAATACTATATTTTACACCTACTGGTTTACCTCTTTGTCTTCCAGGAGTCATTTTTGGTAATTTATTCATTACACTAATAACTTCACTTTCGATTTTTGGGTGAGGACCTCTTGCTTGAATATTAACAATGTTACCTTGTTTATCAATTTTAAATCCAATAAAAACTCTCTTTTTTCCTGGTGATAAACCTAATTCATTTGGTAACTCTGCATCAAATTTTCTAGAGAAATGTTTTTGTACCATTTTACTGAAACATGCTTTTAACTCAGCTTTATTTCCTTTACACCCAGGAAAAACTGGTACATCTTCAATAATCATGAAACTTACATCTTCTACAACT
Source organism: Polaribacter sp. P097 (assembly GCF_036864555.1). Classification (NCBI taxonomy): domain Bacteria; kingdom Pseudomonadati; phylum Bacteroidota; class Flavobacteriia; order Flavobacteriales; family Flavobacteriaceae; genus Polaribacter; species Polaribacter sp. P097. Next base: position 1,389,103 of record NZ_JAZETJ010000001.1, read on the forward strand.
TCTTCAGCTTCTTCAACCTCTACAATTTCTTCTACTTCTACAGCTTCTGATTCATCAGTTTCTGTAGATTCTATTACAGTTTCTTCTATTTCCTTTTCATCTTCAACAACTTCAATTTTTTCTGGAGTTGGTGGTGGTGGAGTTTTAGGTTTTACTGGTTCTATTCTTTCTGTAATTGGAACTTCTTCTTCCATTTCAGCATCCATACTTACTACAGCTAAATCACCATAAGTCTTATCGTAAGTCTTTTGTTCGATTGCAACATATGTAACAAATAAAGCTAATACAAGCCCTATCTGCATGAAAATCTTACTAAAATTTTCTAAATTCGATTTTGGATTTTTCTTAATTTGCATTATAAAGAGTTTTTAATAGATTGCTAATTTAAATAAAAAATTGTTTTATTTACAATTCTACTATTAATTAATCTGCTTTTTTTTAAAAATAGCATTAAAAAAGAGTAAAGCTAATAAAACACCTAAAGTGTTTGCAAAAACATCTAGGTAATCGCCTGTTCTGTAATTTGTTAAGGCACTTTGTAATACTTCAATTATTATGCCAAATACCACACAAGCTAAAACTATTAGCATTTTTTTGCTTTTTTGTTGGTAAAAACTAACCAACCAAGCAAAAGCTAAACTAAAATAGGCGATAAGATGATAAATTTTATCTACATTCTTAACACCTATATCTTTACTTGGTAATTTAAATAAGCTTAACCCTACAATTGTTATTGTAAAAGTTATGGCTATAAAAATAAAATTATCCAGCAATAAGACTTTTATACGCTTCAGCATTTAGTAAGTCTTGAATCTGAGCTTCATCAGAAATTTCTAATTTTATCATCCATCCTTTTTCATAAGGATCTGAATTTACCAATTCTGGATCGTCTTCTAACTCGTCATTGAATTCAATAACTTCACCTGTTAAAGGCATAAATAAATCAGAAACTGTTTTTACTGCTTCTACTGAGCCAAACACTTCACCTTCTTCTACAGTATCATCTAAAGTATCTACATCTACATAAACGATGTCTCCTAATTCACCTTGTGCAAAATCTGTAATTCCTACTGTTGCAATATTGCCTTCAATTTTAACCCACTCGTGATCTTTTGTATATTTTAAAGTAGCTGGAATATTCATTGTATAATATATTTATTTAAGTTTTAATTTCCTCCTAAGTTGTATATGATGTTAATACCACCATTAATTGCTTGTCTTGGAAAAGTGGTAGAAATGGCATATTTAGATGTTTGATGATTGTAATAAAATGATGCTGTTAAACTACTACTTAACCTATAATCTGCCACAAATTTAATAGAAAATAATCGTTGACCACCACTAATTTGGTTATTATCTTCATCTATATATCTAATTTGTGTTAAATTATCTCTTAAAGACACATCTGCTCTTAAATTAATATCGCCTTTTAAGGTTGTTTTCTTACCCGTAAAACGAGTATTCATTTTAACATCTTTAAATACATAACCTAAACCAAAAATATATTCTGTACCTGCAATATCTGTTAAAGTACTATTGTTAAAGTTCATGGTTAAAGTTCTATCTCTTTTTACTTCTCCTCTTAAAGAAAAAGAGTTTTTCATTTTCATATCTACCTTAATTAAAGGTGAAAACTCATCTACTAAAGTAGCAGCTGCTACTAATTTAGGTGCCTCATAATTACCAGCTGCATTTACTGTGGTGAATTTTGTTGCTTCATCATATTGTAAATTGTTAGTAAAACTAGAAATGGTATATGATGATCTATATCCATGAGATATGATAAACGTAGAAAAGTTTTTCTTAAACCATTTTAACTTCATTAATCCATTGTAACGTAAAGTCCAGTTAGGTATAGGAATATTTCTAAACAAACCTGTTTTTACTGTATTAGGATCTTTACCAGAATAAGCTGCTATAAAAGCAGGTAATAATACTTGCTGGCTATTTTCTCCAAATCCAGCAGGATCTGCACTTGGGTTTTCACTCGCAAACCTGTTAGCTACAGTTGTTCTGTAATCTTTCATTCTTTGAAAAAGTGCATCACCATCTGTAAATGCGGTTCCGAACATAGAATGACTTGTACTAAAGTTACCAGTTTCGAAAGCATCGATTCCAAAATCAATTGTTCCGTTTTCTGTACCATCTGCAATAATATCTAATTGCTGTGACAAGTCTGTTGTTTTAATTTTATTACCTCTAACATCTATATTTAAATCCTTTATTGGTTTTAAAGTAAAGGTGTAATCTAATTTGTTATAATGTGTTCTGCTATAAGTTTTGTTGTAAAAGGCGCTTTCATCTATTGGTGTGTTAGGGTCATCTACTAAAGCTCGTGGAGAAACTAACCAACCATTGGTTAAGGCTTTGTTTCTAATATCTACTTGACTACCAAAAGCAAATGAAGTTGGTGCACCACCTAAGAAACCAATACCTTCATCATACCCTTGTAAGTATTGCCCATTATTTTCTGAATAGCTAATTTTTGCTTGTTTAACCGAGGTTAAAATATCCCAAGAAAGTTTTAAAATTTTCTTTCCTGTTGGTAAATTCTTTTTAGGTTGAATTCTAGCATTTTTATTCTCTTTAGCTAATTTTCTTTGTTGTTTCGTTAAGAGTAATTTTTCGAAGCCAACACTTTTGTAAATCTTATCAAAAGAGAAAGTAGTATTTAAATTGTGCGTATTTGCATTCTGAATTACATTACCAATTTGCTCTGCAATAGATTCATCTTGAGATTGTACTTGCCAATCAAAATCTGCAGTATATGCATAATCTGCCTTAATGAATTTTAAGAAAGGAAATTTATCTAATGGCAATTGGTAAGTTGCATTTAACTTTTGATGGTATTGATTTGCTCTACCTGTATTGAAGAAGTTATCAAAAATTTGCAATTCTTCTCCACTACCAAAAGCATCATAAATGTAGTTATTGGTAGCATTAAAATTTAGCTGAAGCGATTTTGTTAAATCGAAACCTACAGTGTAATCCCAATCAAATAAAAATCTTCTTTGAATTAATTCTGGTTGAGGAGATAAACCTGGCACTAAATTACGAGATTGTTGCTCATTATAACTTCTGTTAATTCTAGAGTTGATTGCCAATAAACTTGGTACAGGATTTATGTTTAAATCCTTTATAAATCGCCAATATTTACTCTTAAATTTCTCAGAATTTTTAAATAATTCTATTGGTTTACTATTAAAATTGTAGTTGTAGGCAGCAGATGCTGTAACATTTTCGTTAATGTATTTTTCTATATTATAATCTCTATGAAACTCTTTGTTGTGTGCGTAAGAAACTGCAATGTTTTCTATATCGTAAAATCTTGGTTTTTTACTTGAATTAGGGTTTCTATTCTTCTTTACATTTACAAAACTAATGCTGGTTCTTTTGGTATAATCTCTAGAGAATTCGCTATTAGGGTTTTGATCTATGGCATCTTCTAGCAATACATCTTGGTATTGAGGATCAAATTTAGGGTCTATAAATTTTTCTCCAATACTATAAGACATAGGTACTTGAATTCCCCAATCTTTGGGTGTAATTACTTTACCTAAATTAATTGTGGTAGAAACATCATATTGTTTTGTTTCATCTAAAGATCGTTGGTTTACTCTGTCTTCTACATTACCAAAACCTATGGTTTGCATACTACCAGATAAAGAAACGTTAGCAACATCTGCAAAGTTTGCATCAGCATTTAAAACGGCTGCCCAACCAGCATCATTATCAAAACCAGCAGCTCTTAATTCGTTAAACCAAACCTCACCAGTTCTATTTACGTTACTTGTATTTTTTAATCCTAAAACTACTGTTCTAATTTGAGCCAAAGTAGGGTTACCTTTTACGCTTAATGTATAAGGTACATTAGAACTTTGCTCAATTGAGGTATACAATTCGTTTATTGGAGCGCCTATTGCATCTCTTTCTAATTTTACTTTACCAAAAGTTTCTAGAAGTGCATCTAGGTTATTAATTTCTGGCCAAATATCTAATTGGCTATTTCCTCCTGAACTTACTGTTAAAGGCAATTGCACCTCATAATAGTTATCGTTCAAATCTGTTCCTAAACGAATTACACCTGCAAAACCATCATCACCTTCTAAATGCATAAACATTTTTAGATTCTTAAAACGTCTTAAATCTACACTTAAGTTTTTATAAATGGCTCTGGTTTTATTTGGTTCTAAGTTGGTTACTTTTAAAGTTACAGATTGCTCATTTTGTAATTGTACAGTTGTACTTCCTTGTAAACGCTCACGCTCAATTCCTGGTGGCTGAATGTAGCTACCATTATTTTGTTCTATACTTACTACCCCAACTTCAAAACCTTCTAGTTCTGCTTGTGTTAATTCTCTATCAGGATCTATTGCAGGGTCTATAGTTCTAGTGTATCTTCTATAATCTCCTCTTACCAAATCTAATTCTCCAAAACGAATTACAACTGGCATTTTAAAGTTGGTTAAGAACATTCTAACAAAACGTATGCTGTTAAAATCGGTAATACCATTTACAGGCGTTCCATTTCTTACAGGTACTCTAAATTGATACCATTTTGTATCTTGAGTATTCCCATTTTCTAAGGTTACAGTTGTGGTTTTTTCATCAACAATAAAATTGGTTCCTTTCTGTAAATCGTTTCTGTTCATCGAAATTCGATATTCAAAATAACTCTCCACAGTATTCATTGTTTGATCCCTATTGATGTCTTCTACATCTGGATATGTTGTTGATGATGTTGGATAAGGTTCTGGAGATTGATTTAACGTTGGTGAGTTACCTTGTGTATTGTTAAAGTCTTTATACCTTCTTAGTATAGATGCATTTAAACCATCTAATTGCGATCCTCTAAAAAACTGAAAATCATCTGCTGCAGGATCTGTTAACGCTGCAAATTTTGGATCTACATTGGCCAAATTACGTTCACCATCATTGGTTAAACCATCAAAACCTAAATCTTGATTAGTTCTTGCTGCATCTTCTTCACTAAAAGCATAAATGATTGATGGATTTCTAGGTACATCTCCCCAAATTGTTCTGTTTACGTTTACACCATCAACTTTAGCTCCATCTTCAGGTAACCCATTTTCGAACATTTTACGATTGTCTTTGGTGATATCTTCAGAGATATTACCAAGGTTGATGTATAAATCTCCAACTTGATTAGAAATATCATCTGGATTTACGCCTTGAGGTAAGCCTTCTTCTTGTGTGATTGAGTAATTTTGATAAGGATCCATTACCCAAAACTGAATGTATTCTACATTGGCTTGATCAAAATTGTTGGTGTTTAAAGGACGCATAATTCCACCCCAATTTGTTTCAGGACTTGGTAAAACAGCTTTATCACCAACTATTGTAGCATTTGGGTTGTAGTTGTAAGAACCTCTTTCTTCTGGAAAATACGCTAAATCTAAGGTTCTTATTTGTGTATTCTGAGTAATATCAAACTGCTGATTTGGAAACAACTCATTAAAATTAATTTGCCTGGTTTCAGCTCTAGACAGTTCGTCTGCATCTATACTTGGAGGTGTTTCTCCAAAGCCATAAAAGATTTGATCTATGCTGTACCATGCTAATTTTGCTCTTTTATAATTGTAAGATAAATCGCTATTACCACCATTAAAACGATCATTAGATTGGTTTCTTGGTGTACTTGCTTCATACCAATCTAAGGCAGATAGTAAACTAATTGGTATTTGTGAGGCTTCAAAATCATCTATATACGAAGTTGCAGCTCCTGTTACATCAATTCCACTTGGCGTTCCTGGTAACAAATAAGCCATGTCTGCTCTTACAGATAAATTTGAAGGTACATCTGTATCTACAAAAGGCAATTTATTTGCTAGTTTTGTAAAGTAAGGTACTTCTGTAGAGAAATCTACATTTAAACCAAACATAGTGTTGTCTATTGGTTCAGAGCCAAAGTTGATTTTTGGTGTAAGTGGCCTTTCCATTACATTTAAAACAGTTGCACCTACTACAAAGTTTTCTGAGAATTGATGTTCTACATCAACACCCATAAATGTTTTTCTTTGTTGATTAAATACAGCATTATTTTCTGTAGAAACACTAATTGGTGTTCCACTTGCTTGTAATCCTGGATCTATAATTTGTACACGACCTTGTAAATAGTCTACCACAAAATCTACACCTTCTACCAATTGTCTTCCACCTGCAGTAACTGTTACAGATCCTTGAGGTACGTTAAACGCTCCAATAGGAATACCACCTGCAGTTTCTGATTTGAAATATCCTTTTAAAAAGTATTTGTCTTTTGCTTGAAAGTTATTTTGAATATTAATTTTGGTGTTTAAATACAATTCTTTAAAAAGATATTGAGCATCTAAAGTTTCATCTAAACCAATATCATTTGGGTCTGAAGGGTCTAAAACCAAATCGTTACCAAAAGGTTCAGGTTCTGGAAAAATAATGTATCCATTAGGTGAATTTACAGTAATACCTTCTACATAATCAAAAAAGCCATCTGGAGTTCTAAACTGGCTTTGGTCTAATTGGTCTAAGTTTAAAACTTGAATTAATGGAGTAGTAGGTATGTTTGGTGTGCTAGCATTTTGTAAAATGTTAGAGGCAATACCTGTTTCATCATCTCTATATTGAATTTCAAAACGAAAACCATCTTGCGAAAGTGGGTAAGCACCTAAGGCATAGATGTTTTTCATCATTAACCTCCAAGTAGGAAACGCTTCTGCCTCATTTGTGTTAGGGTTTTGCCTAACTGTTTGTAAAATTTCTGAACGTAATAATTTTACGGCTAAATTTTGTGGAGCTTGTATACCATCATTTGAAAACTCACCAACTTTAAATGATTTTTTAGTACTACCATTTACAGAACCAGCTACTGTATATTCATAAGCTACTGCTAAAACTTCACCATCGTTTAAACGTCTGTTTAAAGAAATGTAACCTAATTTTGAATTTAAAATATATTCGTTGGTAGTTAATTTTCGGGCATTTTCTAAAATGGAATAGTCAGTACCTTGCTCCATTTGAAAACGGCCTTGCAGGGTATTGTCTACATCAGAAATATCTCTTATACCTGCTAAAACAGTTGGATCGTAAATATTATTGGCGTCATTTTGAGGTAAGAAAAATACATTGCCATTTGTATTAACGCTAACAGGTGTTACAGGTTGTACTGTGTTATTGTCATCAGCTAAATTTTGATAATTAGAACCAGGATTGTTTAATTCTCCAATATCTGCAAGTGCTACAATACTTCTAAAATCTTCTGTGGTTGCATTTCTATTGGTAATCCAAACTTCGATTCTGGTGATGTTTACTTGGCTACTTACCAGTGGATATTGTTTTAAAGAATTGGCATAATTGTCTATAAAAAATTGAGATAAGAAAAAGTGACGATCATTATCATAATCTGTTGTTCTTAACTCAAACTCTTGAATAGATGCACCAGCTTCTGCAACTACTGTTTTACTTTCTGAGTTTTGCTGCGAAAAAACTGCTGTAACACTTGTTTTACCAAATTGCAATTTTGTTTTTACACCAAATAAGCTTTGTGCACCATTAATAAGCGAGTTTTTAATTGGCATAGAAACGTTACCTGCCTCAATACCTTGTAAAATGTCATCTTCTGTAGGCGTGTAATCTACCTTTACTAAATTTTGAAAATCGAAACTTGCTTGTGTATCGTAGTTTGCAGTAAATTCGAGACGCTCACCAACTTTTGCGCGAATACTAGCATTAATTTGCTGATCGAAATCAAAGGTAAAACTACTTCTGTTTTCTTCAGAAATTTGTGGGTTTTCTGTATTTTGATAAATGAAGCCAAGTTTAAGGTTTAGGTTTCCTGTTGGTGTAAATTCTATTTTGTTGCCACCAAAAACAGTTTCAAAGAATTTAGAGTTTACATAATAACTTGGTAATAAATCTTTTTGAGCGGCTGCACTTCCTTTTTTCTTACTATTTGTAGCACTTACTTTATCTTTAAAGTATTGCAACATGTCTCTTTTAAGACGGTATTCTTGGTATTCTCTTTGTGTTAAATAAATTGGAGTTTTGGTGTAGTAATCTCCAATTTTTTCTAGAATTACGTATTTGTTGAGTTCTTTATCAAAAATGACTTCTTTCTTAGCCAAATCATCTAGAAAAAGACCACCTTTTTGGGTGTATTTAAAATCGTATTTTAAGTTTAAGGTGTCTTTTTTAACAGCTAAAGAATCTTTAGTAGTTTTGGTTTGTGCCTGTAAAGAGAAACTTACTGTAAAAGTAAATAGGACTAATAAAATTATGTGTTTTAATACCCTAGTCAATTGATTATAAATTTTTTAAAGCGAGTTTTATAATGTTTTCTACAGAAGCATTAGGGTTTGCTTTTAGAACTGTATTTACAACTTTGTCAGATTGTTTTCTATTAAAACCTAAAACTTCTAAAGCAGATAACGCTTCATCTTTGTTTGTATTGCTTGCAGAAACAGAAACTTCATCAATATTAAAGGTTTTTAAAATCTTATCTTTTAGATCTACAATTACTCTTTGTGCAGTTTTAGCTCCTATGCCTTTTACAGACTGAATTACTGCCACATTTTCTGATGCAATTGCTTGCTGTATTTCGTCTGATGTCATAGAAGAACACATGGTTCTTGCAATGCTTGGCCCAACTCCAGAAACAGATATTAATAATTTAAAAACTTCTCTTTCTGTTTTGTTGATAAAACCAAACAAGGTGTGAGCATCTTCTCTAATAGATAAATGGGTGTATAAAACTACATTTTCATCTTCAGGTAAACCCGAAAATGTATTTAAAGAAATGTGCAATAAATACCCAACTCCATTGCAGTCTACTACAACTTCTGTTGGACTTTTTTCAACTAATCTTCCTCTAACTTGTGTAATCATGGCTATTTCTTGGCTCTAATGTACTGTTTTTATTTTTTCTCTCTTTGCTGAGCATCAACACAAGCTAAAGCAGCCATATTAACCATCTCATCTACACTTGCCCCTAATTGCACAATATGTACAGCTTTGCTTAGCCCTAAAATTACAGGTCCAATAGATTCTGCACCTTGCATTTCTTTTAATAATTTGTAGGTAATGTTTGCAGATTCTAAGTTTGGAAAAATAAGTACATTCACTTTTTTACCATTCAATTTAGAGAATGGAAACTCTTTGGCTAACATTTCTGGATTCAATGCAAAATCTGCTTGAATTTCTCCATCTACAACTGCATTCGGAAAATTACGATGAATATAAGAAACAGCTTCTCTAATTTTTTGAGAAGATTCATTCTTAGTAGAACCAAAATTTGAAAAAGACAACATGGCCACATTTGGTTTCATACCAAACATTTTAACCAAGTTAGATGTCATTTGCGAAATTTTAACCAAATCTTTAGCAGTAGGATTCAGGTTTATGGTAGTATCTGCCAAAAACATTGGGCCTTGCTTTGTAAGCATTAAGTTACAAGCAGCCACTTTAGAAATACCACTATCTTTTTGTATTGACTCTAAAATTGGTCTAATAACAGTTGGGTAAGGTCTTGAATAACCTGTGATTAAAGCATCAGCCTCACCAACATTTACCATCATTGCTGCAAAATAATTACGCTCTCGCATTAATTTTTTTGCTTCTGTTAATGTTCTTCCTTTACGTTGTCTAGACTCCCAATAAGCAACTCCAAAACGATCTCTTCTTTCTTTTTCCTCGTCTGTTTTTGGATCAAAAATTGGTACATCTTCAGTAAAACCAATTTCTTCTTTCAATTCTAAAATTACCTCTTTTCTTCCTAAAAGAATTGGTAGCCCTAGTTTTTCTTCTTGTACTCTTTGAGCAGCTTTTAAAACGTCTAAATGATCTGCTTCTGCAAAAACAATTCGTTTTTTATTTCTTTTAGCTCTATTATGAATTTGTCTAATTTCTTTACTTCCAGAACCAGAACGCTCCATTAATTCTTCTCTATAAGCATCCCAATCAGAAATTGGTTCTAAGGCTACTCCAGATTCCATTGCAGCTTTGGCAACTGCTGGTGGAATTTCGTAAATTAATCGAGGATCAAAAGGTTTTGGAATAATATATTCTTTACCAAAGTTTAAGCTTACTTCATCATAAACAATGTTTACTTGTTCTGGTACAGATTTTTTGGCTAAATCAGCTAAAGCATGCACAGCAGCTAATTTCATAGCTTCATTAATTTTTGTAGCTCTAACATCTAATGCTCCTCTAAAAATAAAAGGGAAACCTAATACATTATTTACTTGGTTAGGATGATCAGATCTACCTGTAGCCATAATAATATCATCTCTTGTAGCTATAGCTAAATCGTACTCAATTTCGGGTACAGGATTTGCCATGGCAAAAACAATAGGATTTTTAGCCATAGAAAGCAACATTTCTGGGGTAACAATATTCCCCATAGAAAGCCCTATAAAAACATCGGCATTTTGCATTGCTTCTTCTAAGGTGTTTACATCTTGGTATGTTGCAAATTCTGCTTTTTGTGTAGTTAAGTTGTCTCTGTCTTTTCGGATGACCCCTTTACTATCACACATGATAATATTTTCTCTAACTGCACCAAGTTTTAAATACAATCGCGTGCATGAAATGGCAGCAGCACCTGCACCATTTACTATTATTTTTAGTTTAGAAATATCTTTACCAGTAATTTCTATCGCATTTTTTAATGCTGCAGCAGAAATTATTGCAGTTCCATGCTGATCATCATGCATTACAGGAATATCTAACTCTTCTTTTAAACGCGTTTCAATTTCAAAAGCTTCTGGTGCTTTTATATCTTCTAAATTAATACCACCAAAAGTTGGTGCTATTGCTTTTACAGTTTCTATAAATTTATCAACATCTGTAGCATCAACTTCAATATCAAAAACATCAATGTCTGCAAATATTTTAAATAACAAACCTTTACCTTCCATTACAGGTTTTGAGGCTTCAGGCCCAATATCACCCAAACCTAAAACAGCAGTTCCATTAGAAATTACTGCTACCAAATTACCTTTAGAAGTGTATTTGTAAATGTTGTTTTTGTCTTTGGCAATTTCTAAACAAGGCTCTGCAACTCCTGGTGAGTAGGCTAGTGCTAAATCATGTTGAGTTGCGTATTTCTTTGTGGGTACAACTGCAATTTTACCAGGCTTTGGTTTGGCATGATAAAGTAATGCTTCGTGTCTTTTTCTTGAATTACTCATAAATACTTGTTTCCTTTATTTAGACCTACAAATATATACTTTTCAATGTAAGAGTAATAAAATGTTTTCTATTCTTTTACGTTATTAAAACTCTTTCTAAATGATGGGTTAACAATTAAAATTAGGACTTGTTTAAAAGTGATATTCCAAATGGTTTTTTAACGTATAAATTCTTGAAATTAATTGCTTAAATTTTAAAATAATTAACAATTAAACCAAGTTAGAGGTGATATGTTTAACAATTTTTAAAGACTTTCCTGTAACAGAAACTATATGTTTGCGTCTATACAACAAAACCAACCCATGAAAAAAATTACGTTTTTAATCTTTTTGTGTGCATCCATTCAATTTGCACAGGTAAAAGGTATTGTCACAGATACTAAAGGAGAGCCACTTTCTTTTGTTAGTATTTATTTAGATAAAACTGTAAATGGTACAACATCTAATGATAATGGGGTTTATATTTTAGACATAACGTCTAAAGGAAAGCATACTATCGTTTTTCAATTTTTAGGATACAAAACTCTTAAAAAAAATATAGTTGTTACTGAATTTCCTTACACTCTAGATGTTTCTTTAGAAGAAGAAAGTGTGCAATTAAGTGAGATTTCGATTTCTACAGATGAAAATCCTGCTAATGTTATTATACGAAATGCAATTGCAGCCAAAAGTAAAAATACTGATAAGTATGCCAATTATACTGCACAATTTTATTCAAGAGGATTAACCAGAATTAAAGACGCTCCAGAAAAATTTTTCGGACAAAGCACAGGAGATTTTGGGGGTGGTTTAGATTCTACAAGGAGTGGTATTATATATTTATCGGAAACATTTTCTAAAATTTCGTTTCAGAAGAAACCGAAAAAATTTAAAGAAAAAATTGTAGCAAGTAAAGTTTCTGGAGAAGATAATGGAGTGAGTTTTAATAGGGCAGAAGATTCAAATATTAATTTGTATGACAATAGTATTGAGGTTTTTAATGATTTGGTGTCACCTATTTCTTCAAATGCTTTTAGTTATTACAAATACAAATTAGAAGGTACTTTTTATGATGCAAACGGAATTTTAATCAATAAAATTAAATTAATTCCGAGAAGAAATAATGATCGTGTTTTTGAAGGGTCTATTTATATTGTGGAGAATGACTGGGCAATTTATGGTTGTGATTTAGTTACTTCTGGTGTACAAGTGAATTTACCGTTTGTAAATTCTTTGGGTTTAAAACAAGGATATGCCTATTCAGAAAAAATAGATGCATGGGTGTTAATTAGTCAATCTATAGATTTTGATATTTCCATTTTCGGATTTAAACCTAGAGGAAAGTTTTCTTACGTGTATTCAGACTATGATTTTAATCCTAATTTTACTGAAACTACTTTTACAAATGAGGTGCTTTCATTTGAAGAAAATGCAACTAAAAAAGACAGTGTTTTTTGGAATGAATTAAGACCAGTTTCTTTAACGCTAGAAGAGGTTAAGGATTATAAAATTAAAGACAGTATTAAAGTTATTCGAAAGTCTAAAAAGTATTTAGATTCTATTGATGCTAAAGGTAATAAGTTCAATTGGTCAGATCCTTTATTAGGTTATTCGTATAGAAACTCTTATAAAAACCGTACTTTTTCTTTTAATGGTCCTTTGCTTAGAACAGGTTTTAATACAGTTCAAGGGGTTTATACTTCTGCTGGCGTAAGTTATTTTGAGCAAATTAATGAGCAAGGCAAATGGTGGAATGCTTCAGCCAATTTAAATTATGGTTTTTCAGATCAAAAATTAAGACCTACATTTTCATTTACAAAAAAATGGAACAACCTATCTAGACCAAGACTTTCTGTTACTGGAGGAATTGTTACTCCGCAATTTAATGGTAGAAACCCTATTTTTAGATTAAATAATACAATAGCTTCCTTGTTTTACAGGCAAAATTATATGAAAATATACGAGAAAACTTTTGCTAAAGTTCAGTACTCTGAAGAAGTAAAAAATGGTTTGTATTTTTCAGGATCTTTAGAATATGCCAAAAGAACTCCATTGTTTAATACTACAGATTATTCTTTTGCAAAGCCAGAAACAAATGGATATACTTCTAACAATCCTTTAGACCCAACAGATTTTGTAAATCCAGCATTTACAGAACATAATATTGCTACCTTAAACTTAGGAACAACTTTTGTATTCGGTCAGAAATATTTGAGCTACCCAGATCGTAAAGTAAATCAGGGTAATAATAAATATCCAACAGTGTCATTAAATTATATTAAGCGTTTTGGCGCAGATAATGATGCTTTAAATTCAGATTTATTTATAGCAAATGTTAGGCAAAATATTAATGCTGGTAACTTTGGTAAGTTTGCCTATAATTTAAGAGCAGCTGCTTTTGTAAAACCAAAAGATATAGCCTTTATGGATAATTTACAGGCGAATGGAAATCAATTGATTTTTCCTATAGATAGAGAGTTAAACAGTTTTAATTTACTAGATTATTACCAATATTATACCAATGATAAATATGCAGAAATGCATGTAGAACATAATTTTAAAGGTTCTGTTTTGGGTAAAATTCCGTTATTTAATAAACTTAATTTTCATTTGGTTGCTGGAGGTAAAGCTTTATTTATGGCAGATAAAAAACCGTACACAGAATACTCAGTAGGTTTAGATAATTTAGGTTTTGGTAAATACAGATTTTTAAGAGTAGCCTATGTAAATGCCCAATATGGAGATGTAAAAGAAAGTGGTTTGGTCTTTAGAATTAGTTTGTTTTAATATCTTTACTGTATGAATATAACAGTGCTATTTTTTGGAATTTCATCTGATTTAGTAACAGAAAATAAAGTAGATTTAACTTTAGATAAAACAATTTCAATAGCTGAATTTAGAACGCATTTACAAGAAGTTTATCCAGCTTTAGAGAATATTAAAACCTATGCATTAGCCGTGAATGAAGCTTACGCAACAGACGAAGTTCTTTTAAAATCTAATGATGTTGTTGCTGTAATTCCACCTGTTAGTGGAGGTTAATTATCGCAAATATTTTTTATCTACATAAAAGGTTCCGAAAGGAATTATTGAGCACAACAATACAATGCCTAAAGTTTTTGTATTCCAATTCATTTGTTTCTGAATTACAATAGCTAGCACAATGTAGAGCATAAATAAAATTCCGTGAGGCATACCTAAAAGTTTCACGTAAGAAGCATCACCTTGTAAATATTTAATAGGTGTAGCAACAAAGAGTAACAATAAATAAGATACTCCTTCTAAAAAGCTTATAATTCTAAATGCTGTTTTCATTTTTTAACTATTTCTCATTTCATGACAAAGATACATTGCGAATTATTATTTTTGTTGATGTATGCAAAGAACTTCAATTAAAATTACTGCAGATAAATTAAATCTACAAGAATGTTATGCTTTTGTAGAAGATGATGTTTGTGGAGGAATAACTGCATTTATAGGAACTGTTAGAAATGATACAGAAGGTAAAGAAGTAAAACAGCTAGATTTTTCTACATACAAACCCATGGCTGTAAAAGAAATGCAGAAAATTGCAGATGCAGCTTTAGCTAAATTTGAAATCCATAAAATCGCCATACATCATGCAGAAGGTATGTTGCAAATAGGTGAAATTCCAGTAATTATTACAGCATCAGCTAAGCATAGAAAAGCGGCGTTTTTGGCCTGTGAATTTGCAATAGATACCTTAAAAGAAACTGTGCCTATTTGGAAAAAAGAATACTTTTCTGATGGTGAAGTTTGGGTAAATGCACATCCTTAGTATTCAGTATTCAGTATTCAGTATTCAGTGTTTTGGAGTGAAAATAGCGCTTTTTTTTGATTTTTTGCTTTAAATTTATTTTTGCTAACTGCTAACTGCTAACTGCTAACTGCTAACTGCTAACTGCTAACTGCTAACTGCTAACTGCTAACTGCTAACTTGCTAACTGCTAACTGCTAACGCTTAATCGTTTTTCTGCTCTGTAGCCATAAATAAAACTGCATCCCAAATAATAAAGCACCTGCCATTAAATGTATAGCTTGAGTACCAATAGGAATTTCTGCATAATACATTAAAATACCTGTAATTGCTTCTAGGAAAATTAGAAATACAATCCAATTAATTAATTTGTAGCCTAATTTTTTTATTTGATTGATGTAAAATAAGCCAAAGTTTACCAAAACAATTGCAATTGTAAACGATCTGTGAAAGTAAAATTTAAAACTTGGGTTCATTAAACTATGGTTCTTATTTTCGAAACCAAATAGTTTTACTTGCTCGTCTATAAATTGTCTTACTTGAGTACCCATTGCAATTTGTATCAAAGAAAATATCACAGAAACTATAAGTAATTTATTAAATAGTGAGTTATAAGGATAGGTTTTTTGATCTGAAATAATGTATTTTAAGTTCAAAAGAAGAGCAATAATTATCAAGCCAACAACCATGTGTATGGTTATAATAGTAGGTGTTAAGTTGCTCTCTATAACTGTTTTACCAAGCCAAGCTTCAAACAGCATCAAGAAAAAGGCACCAAAAGATAAAAAGGTGATGGTTTTATTCTCTTTCCAATATTTAGTAGAACCATAAATTAGAAACAGAAATACAAAGCCTGCTAATACCGATACTAGCCTATTGATGTACTCTGTCCAAGTATGATATACATTAAAAATGTTGTAATCATGTTTTGTGTATTCAGACCAATTATTAGCATCAAATTCATTAGATGTCGTAAGGTCTTTTTCAGCTACGAATAAAACTTCGTCTTTTATTATGATAAAGCCTTCTTTAAACTCGGTATTTGGTTTCCAAGTTATTTGCTCTTCAGATGTTGGTGGTATATAATAACCAAAACATTTAGGCCAATCTGGGCAACCCATTCCAGAACCAGTCATTCTAACAATAGAGCCTGCTAGAAAAATAAGGTACAGAGAAATAATAGCAATTTGTACAATTTGTGGAAACCTTTTTTTCATGCCTAATAAAATATTTATACAAAAATAAGGCAAAAAAAAGTCGCTTAAAAAAAATTAAGCGACTTGTTCTTATGTAAAAAAATTCTAAATAATATAATTAGATAACTCTAACGTCTACTGCGTTTAAACCTTTTCTACCTTCTTTCAGGTCAAATTCTACTGCATCACCTTCTCTAATCTCGTCAATTAAACCTGATACGTGTACAAAATACTCTGTTTTTGAACCGTCTTCAATTACAAATCCAAATCCTTTAGATTCGTTGAAGAATTTTACTGTTCCGTTTTTCACTTTGTTATAAATAAATGTTAATAATGAAACAAAGATACTATATAAAGGTCTATGTTTTGCATTTTCTAAAAATTAATCATTTTGTTTAACGTTAAAATTTAATTTTCTGAATTTTAATTCGTTTCAAAATTTAAAAAATAAAATTCTGAAGCGCGTTTTTAAGAATGTCAATAGAATTAGGCTTTAAGGATTTTTTAACATTTTAAAAAACTGATAATGAGATATTTATATAAATTTTAAAAATGGCTATTTTTTCTACTTTTTTTCATTTTGTTAAAAACTTCAAGGGATTTGTGAATAAGTAAGACTTTCTTTTTGGAACAAAATTTTCAATATTTGTAGAGGTCGTTCTTAACGATTAAATAACATTCAATAACGCTCAAATTACACAACACAATGTCTAAACAAGAACCAATTTTACAACCAAATGATAACCGCTTTGTAATTTTCCCTATTCAACATAACGATTTATGGGAATGGTATAAAAAACAGCAGGCTTGTTTTTGGACAGCTGAAGAAATTGATTTGCATTCAGATTTAGTAGACTGGACAACCAAATTAACAGATGATGAGCGTTATTTCATTAAACACATCTTGGCATTTTTTGCAGCATCAGATGGTATTGTAAATGAAAACTTAGCAGAAAATTTTGTAAACGAAGTGCAATATTCAGAAGCTAAATTTTTCTATGGTTTTCAAATCATGATGGAGAATATCCATTCAGAAACCTACTCTTTACTAATTGATACTTATGTAAAAGATGAAGTAGAAAAAGACAGGTTATTTAGAGCAATTGAAGTTTTTCCTGCAATTAAGAAAAAGGCAGATTGGGCTTTAAAGTGGATTGAATCAGAATCTTTTGCAGAGCGTTTAATTGCTTTTGCAGCAGTAGAAGGTATCTTTTTTTCAGGAGCGTTCTGTTCTATCTTCTGGTTAAAGAAAAGAGGTTTATTACCTGGTTTAACTTTTTCTAATGAATTGATTTCTAGAGACGAGGGTATGCACTGTGATTTTGCTGTGCACTTACACAACAATCACATTGTAAATAGAGTGCCAAAAGACAGAATTAAAGAAATCATTGTAGATGCCTTAGACATTGAAAGAGAGTTTGTAACAGAGTCATTACCAGTAAGTTTAATTGGTATGAATGCAAAACTTATGACACAATACTTAGAATTTGTAACAGACAGGTTATTGTTAGAATTCGGTTGTGAAAAAGTATACGATGTTACCAATCCATTCGATTTTATGGAAATGATTTCTTTAGAAGGTAAAACAAACTTCTTCGAAAAAAGAGTATCAGAATACCAAAAAGCTGGAGTAAAATCTGGTGGAACAGGTAGTATTAGTTTCGATTCAGATTTCTAGATTTAAGTAACTAAATCTTCAAAAAATAAATTCCTTCTGATGATTTCTTGTCAGAAAAAAATAAAAAGCCGCCAAATGTGGATGTTTTGTCGGCTAAATAAATTAGTAATAAATTAAACAAACAAACCTATGTACGTAGTTAAAAGAGATGGCAAAAAAGAGCCAGTGATGTTCGACAAGATCACTGCTAGAGTAAAAAAAATGTGTTATGGATTAAATAAAATTGTTGATCCTGTAAAAGTGGCCATGCGTGTTATAGAAGGTTTGTATGATGGTGTAACTACTTCAGAGCTAGATAATTTAGCTGCAGAAACAGCTGCAACCATGACAACTGCTCATCCAGATTATGCAAAATTAGCTGCAAGAATTGCAGTTTCTAACTTGCATAAAAATACTAAGAAGTCATTCTCAGAAACTATGGATGATTTGTATTTTTATGTAAATCCACGTACAGAAAAAAAGGCACCTTTATTAGCAGATGATGTGTATGAAATTATCAAAGCAAATGCAGAAAAGCTAGATTCTACCATCATTTATAATAGAGATTTTAACTACGATTATTTTGGTTTTAAAACATTAGAACGTTCATACTTATTAAAGTTGAATGGTCAAATTGCAGAACGTCCACAGCACATGTTAATGCGTGTTTCTATTGGTATTCATAAAAATGATATTGATGAAGCAATTGCAACTTACGAGTTAATGAGTAAAAAATATTTTACACATGCAACTCCTACTCTTTTTAACTCAGGTACACCAAAGCCACAAATGTCTTCTTGTTTCTTATTACAAATGCAAGATGATAGTATAGAGGGTATTTACGATACATTAAAACAAACAGCTAAAATTTCTCAGTCAGCAGGAGGTATAGGTTTATCTTTACATAATATTAGAGCTACAGGTTCTTACATTGCAGGTACAAATGGTACAAGTAATGGTATTGTACCAATGTTACGTGTTTTTAATGATACAGCACGTTATGTAGATCAAGGTGGAGGTAAGCGTAAAGGTTCTTTTGCAATGTATTTAGAGCCTTGGCATGCAGATATTTTCGACTTTTTAGATTTAAAGAAAAACCATGGTAAAGAAGAAATGCGTGCAAGAGATTTATTCTATGCAATGTGGATTTCAGATTTATTTATGAAACGTGTTCAAGAAGATGGAGAATGGACATTAATGTGTCCTCATGAGTGTCCTCATTTATATGATACTTATGGTGAAGAGTTTGAACGTTTGTATACAAGTTACGAAGCTGCTGGTAAAGGAAGAAAAACCATTAAAGCACGTGAATTATGGGAGAAAATTCTAGAATCTCAAATTGAGACAGGAACTCCTTATATGTTATATAAAGATGCAGTAAACAGAAAAACAAACCAGAAAAATTTAGGTACAATTCGTTCTTCTAACTTATGTACAGAAATTATGGAGTACACTGCAAAAGACGAAGTTGCTGTATGTAACTTAGCTTCTATAGCATTGCCAATGTTTGTTTCTGAAAGAGAAAATGGAGAAAAATACTTCAATCACAAAAAATTATTTGATGTAACTAAGAAAGTTACTCGTAATTTAGATACAGTTATCGATGCAAACTTTTACCCAGTAAAAGAAGCAGAAAATTCAAACTTCAGACACAGACCAGTTGGTTTAGGTATTCAAGGTTTAGCAGATACATTTATCAATTTACGTTTGCCTTTTACAAGTGATGAGGCTAAAAAATTGAATCAAGATATTTTTGAAACAATGTATTATGCTGCTGTAACTTCTTCTATGGAAATTGCAAAAGCAAAAGAACCATATTCTACATTTAAAGGGTCTCCAATGTCTGAAGGTGAATTCCAATTTAACATGTGGGGGGTAAATGACAATGAATTAAGTGGAAACTGGGATTGGGATAAATTGCGTAAAAACGTAATGAAATATGGAGTTAGAAACTCTTTATTAGTTGCACCAATGCCAACTGCATCAACATCACAAATATTAGGAAACAATGAAGCGTTTGAGCCTTATACTTCTAATATTTATACAAGAAGAGTTTTATCTGGTGAGTTTATTGTGGTAAACAAACACTTATTAGAAGACTTGGTAGAATTAGGTCTGTGGGATAATGATATGAAAGAAAGCATTATGCGTGCAAATGGTTCTATACAACACATAGAAGAAATTCCTGCAGAATTAAGAGAATTGTATAAAACTGTTTGGGAAATGAGTATGAAAGATATTATTGATATGGCACGTCATAGAGGATACTTTATCGATCAATCTCAATCTTTAAACTTATTCTTAAAAGATCCAGATTATGGTAAATTAACATCAATGCATTTCTATGCTTGGAAATCTGGATTAAAAACAGGAATGTATTACTTAAGAACTAAATCTGCAGTAAATGCAATTCAGTTTACGGTTTCTAAAGAGAAAAAGGCAGAGGTTATTGAAGAAGAGAAACCAATGACGCCTGCAGAATTTAAAGCAATGGTAGATGCTTCTAAAGGAGCAGGGCCAGATGATGATTGTTTAATGTGTGGATCTTAAACCAAACTTTAAATAAATTAAAAGTTGATAAAAAGAGAGGTAGAAATGCCTCTCTTTTTGTATTTTCGGTAATCTTAAATTTTAAAAATGAACTGGGAACAATTACTCTCTCTAAAACGTTTTGGTGATACTCAAAAAAGACCAAGAATTGCACAAGATGAAACACGTTTAGGTTTTGAAGTAGATTTTGATAGAATCATATTTTCATCAGCATTTAGAAGTCTACAAGACAAAACACAAGTAATACCATTATCAGAAACCGATTTTGTTCATACACGTTTAACACACAGTTTAGAAGTTTCTGTTGTAGGTAGAACTTTAGGTAGAAGAGTAGGTAAAGTATTGCTAGAACGTCATCCAAACTTAGTTGAATTAGGCTATACATTTAACGATTTTGGAGCTATAGTTGCAGCAGCCTCTGTAACTCACGATATTGGGAATCCTCCTTTTGGTCATTCAGGAGAAAAAGCCATTGGCGAGTATTTTAAAACAGGAAAAGGGTTACAGTACAAAGAGTATCTTTCAGCAAAAGAATATCAAGATTTAGTAGATTTTGAAGGTAATGCAAACGGATTTAAGATCTTAACCGAATCTAGAGAAGGTATCTCTGGAGGTCTGCGTCTTTGTTATGCAACTTTGGGTGCGTTTTTAAAGTATCCTAAAGAGAGTTTACCTAAAAAACCAACCTCTCATATTGTGGATAAAAAGTACGGTTTTTTTCAATCGGATAAAGAAGCTTTTATAGATGTTGTTGCAGAATTAGGTATGAAGCCTAAAAATTTAGAAGCCAATTCATTTTACAGACATCCTTTAGCATATTTGGTAGAAGCTGCAGATGATATTTGTTACACGATTATTGATTTTGAAGATGGTATAAACTTAGGTTTAATCGAAGAAGATTATGCATTAGAATACATGTCTAAATTAATTCATGGCATCAATAGAGACAAATATTATGCTTTACAACACACCAAAGATAGAACAGCTTATTTAAGAGCAATAGCAATTAATGCTTTAATTGATGAGGCTGTAACTATCTTTTTAGATAATGAACTGTCCATTTTAAATGGTGATTTTAAAAATTCTTTACTAGACAAGTGTAAGTATGAGGCACAAATTAATGACATTATAAAAATAAGTATCGATAAAATTTACAAGAGTAAAGAGGTGCTAGAGAAAGAAGTTGCAGGTTATCGAATTATTGGCGATTTATTAGATGTTTTTATAACTGCCATTAATAATAATTATAATAACAATAATAGTAATTATGACAACTTATTAGTAAATTTAATGCCTCAAGAATTCGTTAGTGAATCTGATAGTCAATATGATAGAATCATGGCTATTTGTACTTACGTTTCGAGGATGTCTGATAGCTATGCAATTAGACTAAGAAGAAAAATTTTTGGAAATATATTTTAAAATAAACAAATGAAAAAAATCTACAATGTAATGCTTGTTGTTTTTACAATGAGTTTGGTTTTGTCTTGTAACGTTAGTAACAATGATGATGCAAAATTGCCTAAAAAGAAAAAGAAAACCTTAGCCGAAAAAGCAGAGGATACAGAGGCTAGATGGTTGCATGAATTTGACATGCAAAAGAACCCTAAAACAGGGTTGATTCCAGAAACGGAAAAGAATAAAGAATTAGAAACTGCTTTTATTGAAAAACAAAAAAATGTAGCTAAAAAATCTGCAGCTTATGATTTTGTAAGTAGAGGGCCTTCTAATTTAGGAGGTAGAACAAGAGCCTTAAAAATAGATTTGTCTGATGCTACAGGTAACACAATGATAGCTGGTGGTGTGAGTAGTGGTGTTTTCAGAACAACAAATGGTGGTGCAACTTGGACCAAAGTTTCTGGTTTAAACGACATACATAATGTTACAGCAATTGCTCAAGATCCTAGAGCTGGTTTCCAAAATATTTGGTACTATGGAACAGGTGAGTTAAGAGGAAACAGTGCAGGAATACAAGAAAGCTATTTAGGAAATGGAATCTGGAAATCTACAGATAGTGGTGTAACTTGGCAACAATTACCAGCAACAGCTAATGGTACTTTTCAAGTTTTTGATAACTTTTTTGATTTTGTAATTGATTTAGAGGTACACCCTACAACAGGTGAATTATTTGTAGGTACAGCAGGTAAAATTTATAGAATGGCAGAAGGTGGCCCAGTTGTAGAATTAGAATTAACAGATAATGATACAGGTTGGACAGATATAGTTATTGCTAGTACAGGTAGAGTTTATGCATCTTTAGATGGTAGTGGTTCTATTAGCAGAGGTGTTTACACATCAGCTACAGGAAATGGAAATTGGCTACAAATAAATCCTACTTCAGCAGACTTTACACCTTCAAATAGAATTACAATGGCTTTAGCGCCATCTAATGAAGATATTTTATACATTTTGTATAACAATGGTGAAAGTAATAGAGAAGGAAACAGAGTTCCTGAAGCAGATTTATGGCAATACAATGCTGCTACAACTACATGGACAGATTACAGCAGTAAATTACCAGATGATCCTAGTGGAGATAGTGATGGTAATGATCCATTTTCAATTCAAGGTGCTTATGATTTAGTAATTTCTGTTAAGCCAGATGATGAAAACTTTGTAACTATTGGTGGTACAAACGTGTATAAAATTGCAGACATCACTACAGATGACACTTTTAAAAGAATTGGTGGTTATAGAGGAGCAGCAACATATGCAACATATAATGAAGGAGGTGTAGATCATCATCCAGATATTCATGCATTAACATGGAGCATAACAGATAGTAATGTATTCTTTACAGGTACAGATGGTGGTGTGCACAAAACAAATAATATCAATTCTAATTTTGTTCAGTGGGAGAATTTAAATAATAACTATTTAACCTATCAATATTACCATGTTAATATGGTAAATGAGGCTGGAAACGATTTTATAATTGGTGGAGCACAAGATAATGGTACTACAATTGGTGGTTTAGAAGCTGGTAGTGCAGATGCTGCTACCATGATTGATTTATTTGGTGGTGATGGTGCTGCAGTTGCAGTAACACCACAAACAGGTTTATTGGCAGAAGGCTATACTACGTATGTAACAACTCAAAATGGTTCTATGTACAGAGGAACAGGAACTAATATTACAGCAACTATAACTCCAACTACTGGTGGAGAAGCATATCCTAGTCAGTTTGTGACTTACTTTCATATGGATCCAGATAATCCATCAACCATCTATTATGCAAGTAATGGAAGTTTGGTAAGAACAAACGATGCTCCAAATGTGACTAGTACAGAATGGACCTTAGTAGGTAGTACTCAGTTCTCAGAAAGAATTACAACTTTTGAAACAACTAGAGGAACTTATGATCCAGCAAATAGTTACCTATTTATTGGTGGTAGAGGTGGTAATATATTTCGTTTACAAGATCCAATTAATGCTACTGATTTATCAACTTTAGTAAAAATTACTCCTGATGAAGTGGTTATTGATCCTGTTGAAACCAATAATGGCCAATATACATCAGATATTGCTGTGCATCCAACAAACCCAGATATTGTGATGGTTACTTACGCAAGTTATGGAGATGATATTAGAAACATTTTCATTACCAACAATGCAACTGCTGCAACTCCAACTTGGACAGAGGTTGAACGTAACTTAGAGGCATTTTCAGTTAGAGCTGGAGCAATAGCTTCAGTAAATGGAGTAACTACTTACTTTGTAGGTACTGCTAGAGGTTTATATAGTTCAGATGATCCTACAACTGAAGATTGGGAATTACAAGGTGCAAATACAATGGGTATTCCAGTTGTAAGTGGTTTAGTCTATAGACCATCAGACAATATTTTATTAATGGGTACACATGGAAATGGAATTTATCAAGCCGATTTAAATAGTCCTTTATCAATAAGTTCAAATACGATAGACGATGTAACATTGGCAATGTATCCAAATCCAACTCAATTTAAATTACAGTTTGGCTCTAATGATATTGAATTATCTAACGATACAAAGTTCGCTGTTTATGATATTAGAGGTAAAGAGGTTTTAAAAGGTCTTTTAAATGAAAAATCTATAGATGTATCTAGTTTAACCAAAGGTGTTTACATTGTAAAGTTGAATGAAAATAATAGAGCAATTTCTAGAAAATTTGTAAAAAACTAAACCTATGAGAATTCTATTTTCATTCTTTTTAGTGGTTTTAATGTTTGGTTGTAAATCGCAAGACTATACTTTGGTAAAAGATTACGATTTGCAATTAAAAGAAGGGATTTATAAAGAAATTCCACCTGCAATTGCAGATGAGGATGCCTACATTCAAGTAAATCTAAACTTTAATAAGTTTGATACAAATACTTATGAGTTGATGGCTATCTATTTTAAAAACCAAATTGTACCTTCTAAAAAGAATACAGAAAAGTTTAGTATTTCAGGTAGTATCAATAAAGAACTTACGTTAAAAGCAAACGAAGATTTTCCTTTTGAATTACAACCGAACGAAGTTGTTTTATCTTATAAGAAAAATAATAAAATTAAATATGCTAAATATACTATTGATAGAAAAATTTCTATGGATGATATACCTAGATAATAGTTAATTTAAAAACAAAAAAAGGAGGCATAATAGCCTCCTTTTTTTGTTTACTATAATTTGACTTTTTGTTTAAGCTAAAAATTAGGAAAAGCTAAAAAATTAACAATTATCTTGATTTAGTTTTAAGTTTTTAGCTTTATTTTTACTAGAAATATCAAATACTCAATAAAATATGCTAAAAAGAGTAAGTTTACCCTTAAAATTGCTACTATTATTTTGCTTTCTTACTTCATGCAAATGCAATAAATTATCTACTGATTCAGAGCAAATTAAAGAAACTACTAGCAAAGACATGATTGTAGAGCAGAATTACAACAATAACAAAACCTATATTTTAATTACAAGTTATAAAAACGATTTAACTGCAAGAAAAATTATCGATTATAAAGTTTTAAATGCAGCTGATAAAAAAGTTCTAAAAACAGGCAAGTTCGAAGGCACAAAATTGATTTGGCATTCAAATACGCAGTTAATAGGATACCCACATGTTGGAATGATTAAACAGGATAGTGATGGTGTTTTGTTAGAAAATGATTCAAAGAATAAAGAGAATAGTATAATAATAGAAATAAAATAAATGAAAAAAGTTAACTACCTTTTAATCGCACTTTTAAGTGTAATCTCTATTTCTTGTAATATAGAAAACAAGAAAGAAACTAAAACTTCTTCTGAAACTAAAATTAAAGTCATTAATGAAAAGAAGACGAAGAAAAGTCCAAATACAAGCCTTAAAAAGGGTATTGAACACATGGCAGATTATCAAAAGGAAATTAGAAAACCTATTGATGCTGAAAAATCTACTTATAAAAATGGCTATTTAATAGAAGAATTTAAAAAGGCTAGAAAACGAAGAACACCTAGCAAAAGCGCCAAAGAAATTACAGCAGTTTTTACAGAACGAGGGCCTGCAAACGTACCAGGAAGAACTAGAGGTATAGCAGTAGATCCTACAGATGCAAACAGATGGTTTTTTGGTACAGTAGGTGGTGGAGTTTGGCTTACAGAAGATGCAGGAACTACGTTTACTAATATAACAGATAGTACAATTCCTAACTTGGCAACTTCAACCATTGTTATTAGTCCTCAAGACAAAAATACACTATATGTAGGTACAGGAGAACCTTATGGTAACTTGGGTGCTATTGGTGGCTCAGGTGTTTATAAAACTACAGATGGTGGTGCTACTTGGACTAATTTGCCAAACACCGCTAATTTTGGAGATGTAGGTAGAATTATACTTAATCCAACAGATAAAAACAATGTACTTGTGGGTACAACTAGCGGAATTTATAGAACTACAGATGGTGGTGCTACTTGGTCTCAAACTTATGTTTCTTCTGATACTGTAGAAGATTTAGATGCAGATCCTACAGATTTTAATATTCAGTATGGTTCAGTGGGTAATTTCGGAATCGTAAAAAGTACAGATGGTGGTTTAACTTGGTCTACTTCTTTTGATAGAGCCAATTTTAATCCAAGTCATGGTCGTTTTGAATTGGCAGTATCTGCTGCAGATAGCAATTACATTTATTTAAGTGTTTATTCTGCAAGTGGTGGTACTTATACCAATACAGATTTTTATGTTTCTTCAGATAAAGGGGAGTCATATACAAAGTTAACAACCACAAGTCCTAATGCAAATTTAGTTACAGGTCAAGGTTGGTATGATAATATTATTATGGCACATCCTTATGATGTAAATACGTTTTATGTTGGTGGTGTAGCTGTATTTAAAGTAACTGTAACTGGTACTACTTTTAGTTTTCAATCCATAGCATCTGGTTATGATAGCACTCAAATAAATGATGAAGTTCATGTAGATCAGCATGGAATGAGTTACATTCTTGGAAGCAATCAAGAATTTAGAATTTTGTTGGCAAATGATGGTGGAGTTTATAGTACAGATTTTAGTGTAAATCCAGGGGCCATAGATGGTTCTTGGTCTGCAACTGTAGCAGGTAAAAATAGTACTCAATTTTATGCAGCTACAAAACAAAATGGAGAAGACAATTATATAGCAGGTGCTCAAGATAATGGTTCTTGGATTTCTTCTGGAGACAATTCAAGCATTACTAAATCGTATCAAAAAATATTAGGAGGAGATGGTTTTGAAGCTGTTTGGCATTACAACAAACCAGGTAATTTTATAGTAGCATCTCAAAACTACGGTAATATTGGTAGATATATAGATTATAATGGAGCGTTAACTAGTTTTGATGATTCAGGAAATGGAAGTTTATCTCCTTTTTACTCTAAATTATCTAACGTAGATAACAATCCAAATGTAGTATTTGCGATTTCAACAAACGGAGTTTGGAGATCTACAGATTTTGGTGGTTTTTGGAGATTAAGTAGTATTTCTAATAATTTTGCACCAAGTGCTTCTAGTGCTTTAAATGTAGAATCATCTACTGCAAACCCAAATATAGTTTGGGCAGGTGCAGCAATGACAGAAAGTGGTTCTTATGTAATGCATGTATCACAAGACAATGGTCAAACATTTAGTGCAACAGGCGTATATGACAATCCAAATGGAGATCAAAACTTGTTCATTACAGGAATTGCTCCTTCTTACACAGAAGCAAACAGAGCTTACGTTTCATTCGCTTCTCAAGGTGCAGCAAAAATTTTAAAAACAGAAGATTTAGGTCAGACTTGGACAGATATTTCTGGCTTTGCAAATAGAGAGTTAAGAGGTTTTCCAGATGTAGCAGTTCACTGTGTTTTAGAGATGCCTTTTGACGAAAATGTAATTTGGGCAGGTACAGATATTGGTATTGTAGAAACGTTAGATGGTGGTACAACTTGGAATATGGTTAATGGCTTTATACCTGTGGCTACTTACGATCTTAGAATCGTAAACGATCAAGTTGTGATTTCAACTTATGGTAGAGGAGTTTGGTCTGCTACAGTAACAGAATTAGCAAGTTATACTTTGCCTGCATATTTAGTAGCGCCAGATGTTGCTTTAAGACAAAAAGGTATTGATGATTCAAGTACAATTGTAGAATACAATGCAACTGTAGAAGATGTAACAAGAGCTAAGTTTTTTGTAGATGATGTAGAAGTAGATCAAGTAATTCAAGATTATACTACAGGTGTAACTTATACGTTTGAAACAGCAGCATTATCTGAAGGAACTCATAAAATTGGAGTGCAACTTTTTGATGATAATGTTGGTTTAGAAACTGGTATTGCTGAAGAGTTTGTAAATATTATTAATTTTAATGCGCCAGCTTCAAATGTAAATATTGCACAGTTCGAAGAATCTGATGTGTATACTTTAGATGGTGGTTTCAAAATTGATAACGCACTTTATTTTACTGAAGATGTTTTAAATTCAGCAGAACATCCTTATGTTGCCAATAAAACGTATACTACCATTTTAAAGCAACCTTTAGTTATTTCTCAAGGTAGTAATACCTTAACCTATACAGATGTTGCAATTGTAGAACCGTATACAGATAATTTGGCTGATTTGACTTCTTTCTACGATTATGTAACAATAGAAGCTTCTACAGATTTACAAAACTGGGTAACTTTAGATAAGTATGATGCTAGAAGATATTCTGATTGGTTAAGTACTTATAATGATCCTTTTGCAGTTTATACAGACAATCTTTTTAAAACGCAAACCATCAATTTAATTGATAAAGGTTTAGTTGCTGGGCAAACTGTAGTTTTTAGATTTAGATTGGTTACAGATGCAGGTGTAAATTCATATGGTTGGGCCATAAAATCTATAAATGCAGCAACAGCTTCTGTACAAGATGTTATTGATAATAAAGAGTTGTTTGCAGTATATCCTACAGTTTCAAATGGTAATTTTACTATTTATGCAGGTGATAGTTTTGCAAAAACAAAAATTAAAATATATGATGTTTCTGGAAGAGAAGCTTATAATTCTACTGTAGATTTTAGCTCACAGAAAGAAAAACAGATGAGCATTAATTTAAATGCAGGGATGTACATTCTGAATTTAATTGATGATAAAGGAGTAAGGACTTCTAAGAAAATAATTATTCAATAAATAACTGTTGATTACCACAAAAAAAAGGCACTTTTAAAGTGCCTTTTTTTTATGTTTTAGAAAATAATTTAGTTAAAGATTTAACATCTAAACCTATTTCTTTTTGTAACTCTAAAATGCTTCCATGCGTTATAAAATTATCAGGAACACCAATTATTTTAATATCGTTTTTAAAACTATTTTTGGCAGTAAATTCTACAATAGCTGAACCAAAGCCACCTTTTACTGTACCATCTTCAATAGTAATAATTTTAGAAAATTTGCGAAATATGGTTTCTAATAACTTTTCATCTAATGGTTTTACGAACCGCATATCATAATGAGCAATGATCTCTTTATTATTTGAGTTTGCAATGGCTTCTATAATATTTTCACTAATTGTACCAACAGAAAGTACAGCTATTTCAGATCCTTCTTTTAGGCAAAGCCCTTTACCTATTTCAATTTTAGAATACCCTACTTCCCAATTTTTAATTTTTCCATATCCTCTAGGATATCTAATTGCAATCGGATTTTCTAAACTAAGCTGAGCTGTGTACAAAATATTGCGCAATTCAATTTCATTTCTAGGAGCAAAAACAATTAAGTTAGGAATACATCTTAAGTAAGCAATATCAAATACACCATGATGCGTGGCACCATCTTCACCAACCAAACCAGCTCTATCTAAGCAAAAAATTACAGGTAAATTTTGCAGGGCAACATCATGTATAACCTGATCATAAGCTCGCTGTAAAAATGTAGAATAGATATTACAAAAGGGCACTAAACCCTGAGTAGCCATTCCTGCTGCAAGCGTAACTGCATGTTGTTCTGCAATACCAACATCAAAAGTTCTATTTGGTAATTCTTGCATCATTAACTTAAGAGAACTACCAGTTAACATTGCTGGCGTAATTGCCACAACTTTAGAGTTCTTTTTAGCCAATTCTAAAACAGTTTTACCAAATACGTCTTGATATTTGGTGAATGAATTAGCCTCTTTAGGCAATCGTTCACCAGAAATTTTATCAAATTTTCCTGGTGCATGATAGGTAATTTGATCTTCCTCTGCCTTTTGTAAACCTTTACCTTTAGTAGTAATAACGTGCAAAAATTTAGGGCCTTTAACCTGTTTTAATCGATCTAATTCCTTGAGTAATTTAGGTAGATCATGGCCATCTACAGGACCTGAATAATCAAAATTTAAGGCTTTGATAATGTTGTTCTGTGCTGCTAATTTTTTATCAGTCTTAACTCGCGTTAAATATTCTTTTAAAGCACCTACTGAAGGGTCTATACCTATCGCATTATCATTTAAAATAATCAGGATGTTTGCTTTAGAAACTCCTGCATGATTTAAGGCTTCAAAAGCCATTCCACTTGCAATAGAAGCATCTCCAATAACAGCAATATGATGTTTATTTGTTTCACCTTTTAAATTTGATGCTATAGCCATGCCTAAAGCTGCAGAAATAGATGTAGAGGAGTGGCCAACTCCAAAAGTATCAAAGTTGCTTTCTTGTCTAGAAGGAAAACCAGCAATGCCTTTAAATTGTCTATTGGTATGAAAAACTGCTTTTCTATCGGTTAAAATTTTATGGCCATAAGCTTGATGACCTACATCCCAAACTAATAAATCATTAGGGGTGTCAAATAAATAATGAAGTGCAATAGTTAATTCCACAACACCTAAGCTCGCTCCTAAATGACCTTCTTTTGTAGCCACAATATCTATAATAAAAGCTCTTAAATCTTTTGCCAATTCAGGCAATTGATCTGCATTCAGTTTTCTTAAATCTGAAGGGTTTGATATGTTGGCTAATAAGTTTTTCATTAGATTACAAAAATACAATATCAAATTTTGTAATATTGGTTTTTTAGATTCAAAAACATGATTGAACCTTTTGATGATACCTATTTCATGAAAAAAGCCTATCAAGAAGCAGAAATTGCTTTTGATAAAGGTGAAATTCCTGTTGGTGCTGTAATTGTGTTAAACAACCAAATAATTGCAAGAGCGCATAATTTAACAGAAACCTTAAATGATGTAACTGCACATGCAGAAATGCAAGCATTTACAGCAGCTGCTAACTTTTTGGGTGGTAAATATTTAAAAGATTGCATTTTATATGTAACTCTAGAGCCTTGCCAAATGTGTGCAGGTGCAAGCTATTGGTCTCAAATTCAAAAAATTGTGTATGGAGCTTCAGAACCAAAAAGAGGTTTTGTGAATCTTGGTACACAATTGCATCCAAAAACAAAAGTAACATCAGGTATTTTAGAGAATGATTGTTCTCTGCTGTTAAAACGATTTTTTATTGAGAAAAGAAACCTGAACTAACAGTAAACTGTTAAAATTTTAACAAACATTTCTTAAAAAATTTGCAGTGTTAATTGTTTTGGTCAACTTTATAGATAATTCAAACTAATCTTACATTTTAAATGAAAAAAAATACTCTATTTTTTGTGTTTCTTTTTGCTATTTCTATTGTGTTTGCGCAAGAAACTCCAAAACCTAATTATAGGCAGGCAGCCAAATATTCGCCTAAGAATCTGGCTAAAATGGTACACTCTACTTCAGTGAGCCCTCATTGGTTAAAAAAAGGAAACCGTTTTTGGTATGCCTATAAAACATCAGAAGGTTCTAATCACTACATAGTAGATGTAGATAGAAAAACAAAAAAACCACTATTTGACAATGTAAAAATGGCAAAGTGGTTGACTGAAATTACTAAAGATCCTTATGATGCTAAGCATCTGCCAAGATTCAATATCAAATTTAATGAGGCAGAAAATGCTATTCGTTTTAGAGTAACTTCTACAGAAGAAGTAGAGGTTGTAGATGAGGATAAAAAACAACAGAAAAAAGACTCTACTTCTACCAAGAAGGCTAAAAAGAAAAAGCCAAAAATGGAGAAGAAAACGTATCACCTTGAGTATAGATTAGGTAGCAATCGTTTAACCATTTTAGATACCAAAAAGCCAGAAAAAAAGCCTTGGCAACGTTGGGCAAATATTGCTCCAGATAGTTCTATTGTTTTGTATGGTAAAAATCATAACATCTATTGGATGGACAAAGTAAACTTTAAAAAGTTTATCAAAGATGAAAAAGATACTACTGTTGTAGAAAACCAATGGACCACAGATGGTGAAGAAAACTATGGCTATACTTGGGGTGGTAGAGGACAAGATAATGAAGATGTAGAAAAAAATAAAGACAAAAGAAAAGGAGTTTGGGGTACATGGTCTCATGATTCTAAAAAGTTTGTATTCGAAAAATCGGATTCTAGACATATTAAAGATTTATGGGTAATTAATTCTACAGGTAAGAAAAGACCAACTTTAGAAACATATAAATACCACATGCCAGGAGAACAAGAATATTACAAATCAGAATTAATGATTTTTGATATTCCAACAAAAACGCATGTTACAGTTCCTTTAGATACAGTTCGTCAGCAAAGTATAAATGTGTTTAGAGCACCAAGAAAGCAGTCTCAAAGAGATGATGAGTTTACACCATCTTTACTATTATCTAAAAAAGGTAAATTATACTTTAGTGTAATTTCTAGAGATCGTAAAAAGTATGATATTAATGTTGCAGACCTAGAAACAGGTGAGTATAAAACCTTAATTGAAGAACGTTTTAATACATATATAGAGTCTAGACCATTGGTATTGTTTAACAATGAAACAGAAATGTTGCATTGGGCAGAAAGAGATGGTTGGGCACATTTCTATTTATATGATGCAGATGGTAATTTAAAAAACCAAGTTACAGAAGGTGATTATCATGTAGATAGTTTTGAAGGGTTAGATGAAAAAAGTAGAACCTTATATTTTACAGCTAATGGTGTAAATAAAGAACAAGATCCTTATTACTTACACACGTATAAAATCAACCTAAATGGTTCTGGAATGCGAACTTTAGATCCTGGTAATTTTACAAAACGTACAAGTATGTCAGACTCTAATCAATACTTTGTTAGTAATTACTCTAGGGTAAATACAGTGCCAAAATCAGAAGTGAGAGATGCTAATGGACGTAAAGTAATGGATTTAGAAACTGCAGATTTATCTCAATTGTTTGCATCAGGATATAAATTTCCTGAGCCTTTTAAAGTAAAAGCTGATGATGGAATTACTGATATTTATGGAGTAATGTATAAACCTTTTGATATGGATACTACAAAGGTATATCCGTTATTAGAATATGTTTATCCAGGGCCACAAACAGAGGCTGTAAACAAATCTTTTTCTTATAGAATGGATAGGTTAGACAGAATGGCTCAAGTTGGTTTTGTGGTTATTACTTTAGGAAATAGAGGTGGTCATCCAGACAGATCTAAATGGTATCATAATTATGGTTATGGTAATTTACGTGATTATGGTTTGGCAGATAAAAAATACGTTGCACAGCAATTGGCAAACAAACATAAGTTTATCGATATTGAAAAAGTAGGAATTTATGGCCATTCAGGAGGTGGTTTTATGTCTACAGCAGCAATGTTGGTATATCCAGATTTCTTTAAGGCAGCTGTTTCATCTGCAGGAAATCATGATAATAATGTTTACAATTCTTGGTGGAGTGAAACGCATCATGGAGTTAAAGAAGAAATCGATGAGAAGGGTAAAATTTCTCATAAATACAAAATCGATGACAATCAATCTTTAGCTAAAAACTTAAAAGGACATTTAATGTTAATTCATGGAGATATGGATAACAATGTGCATCCTGCAGGAACTATAAGAATGGCAAATGAATTAATTAAAGCTAAGAAACGTTTTAAATTTATGATTATGCCAGGACAAAGACATGGTTTTGGTAGAATGACAGAATATTCTTTTTGGTTAAGAGCAGATCATTTTAGTAAATATTTGTTAGGTGAAGAAAACATGGATGTAGATTTTATGTTTATGAATATGGATGAACCTAAAAATAGATAGTAATTTATAAATTATATAATTAAAAAACTCCGAATGAAAATTCGGAGTTTTTTAGTTTAATCTTGTTGATATTCTAAAATATCTGCTGGTTGGCAATCTAAAGCCTTGCAAATGGCTTCTAAAGTAGAAAAACGAATTGCTTTTGCCTTACCAGATTTTAGAATGGATAAGTTAGCAGTTGTTATGCCTATTATTTCTGCCAATTCTTTACTCCGCATTTTGCGTTTGGCAAGCATTACATCTAAATTTACTACAATTGCCATATTAGATTGTTAAATCGTTTTCTTGTTGAATAACATCTCCCTTTGATAACAGTTTATGCAATACTAACAAACTTAAACCTATTATAATATAGCTATATTCAAATTCTAATCTAGGAGTTATGTTTATTGTAACAATGTCTGTCATGGTTATATCTTTAAAGCTTGCGTAACTATAATTTGTCATATAAAATATACTAAATGTAAGCTGTATAAGTTGATATACAATTATTAGCAAACCAATAACTTTTACTTTTTGAGCAAGTATTAAACTAAAATTAATCTTTTGCTTTAAGAGTTTGAACAGCGTTTTTAGTTGATACAAAATTATTAAAGTAAAAAGTATCCTTAAATATTCTTGAAGAATTTGAATTGCTGTAAAATACCACTTAGAAGATTTGACTGTAATATATCCTTCCTTATTTACAAAGGATGAACTTGTTATGGTCATACCATTATTTGAGTTTAAGTGGTTGTCTACAATTAATTCTTTGCCAATTTTTTTAACTTCTGGTGAGAATTTAAAAATACTATCAAGTTCCTTTTTACTTGTACCAGCTCTTCTTAAGAAATCATCATCATAAAAGTTTTTTGTTTCATCATCATATTTTGTAAAAGAACTATTCTTTGTGCTATAAACTTTTTTACTTGGGAAAGTAATAGAATATTCTACAGGAATATTATAGCCTTTTTTGAAATTTGTGCCTAATGTAAACGAAGATGTTTCTGAGGTTTTGATAGTGCTATCTTTAACAAATAATTGCATAGAAATGGAAAAAATTGAAAATATGAGCAATACCCAAAAGGCAATAGTAATCACAATACTTAGAAATCGTGAAATATTTTTCTGAGAGAATAGTATAAAAATAGTCCCTAAAATAAAAATGCCTAAAATGATTAATATAGGATAAAGAAAGAGCATATGAAATGTTTTAATATATTTTCAAATATATTAAAATTATTGAAAAACAATAATAAAATATCGAAATAGAAAAATTATTCTTCTAAAACTACATTTTTTGAGATGACAACTTTTTGGTTGTTCAACAGCGTAATTTCAAAACTTTTTCCTGTTTTTGCTATGCTCCTTTGATAGGTGTCTAACTCACAGAAATCAGTAAAAGATTTACCATTAAACTTTAAAATTTCATCACCTTGCCTTACACCCATTTTCCATAGTTCGCTATCTTTCTGTAATTTTACAACTATCATTTTACCATTTCTAACCATAATAGAACACGAATAAGCTAGGTAGTTCTGATTAATATTATTTTGAGATACAAGTAGCAGGTTTTTTTGTAAGCTTAAGAATAGCTTTTTATTTTTCCATAAAGAATTTGCTATTTTACTAGATTTTTGATTGTTATAACTAATTACTGGAGAGAGCACTGTGTTTTTAGAAGTCGTATTTTTTAATTTAAAGATGGTGGGTTTTGTGGTTGTTAAAATTCCATTAACATCAAAACTACCAGAGTAAAATTGTTTTGTTGGTAAATCTTCTAAACTGGTTAAGTTATAATTATTGTTAGAAATATTAGATAAACTTCCTGCACCAGTATCTAAGAGAAATTTAAGTTTATATTTCTGCTTATGATTTAAGAAAACGTAAGGTCTATTTTTAGTGAATTTAAAATCCAAAGGATAAAACTCTTCTTTTATGTTGGGTACATAGTTTTTAGGATGCATCACCAAAACTTTATTTTTGTAATCTATAGTCCAGTTTAATAGTTCAATAACATCTACACCTAAAATCCCGTCAATTTTATGACAAGAAAAGATTTCGTTTCTTGGTGCATTCAAAATTTGATGATTAGAAACAGTTTTACTACCAATCTTAAATTTGCCACTTTTATAAAATCGTAATTTACTTCTTAAATTACTAGAAGATCTAATAGTAATGGTTTTGCTGGTTTTTTCTAGAGTTTCTTTTGCCCAGCTATAGGCAACAGAATATTGAGCTCCTGTATCAAAGGCAAAATGTTTTATATGATTGTCAAAATTTATAGGAATTACAATTAGGCCTAAATTAGTTCTAAAAGGAATGGTGTCATGAAAGGTTTGAGTATTGCTTGTTTTTACTGCTAGTAGTATTAAAATTAGGCATACAAAACGTTTCATACTATAATTTTATACCTTTTTAATTACGTTGGTTACAATGCCCCAAATCATAAAATCGTTATCTTCTGTAATATTTATAATAGGATAATCTGGATTTTCTGGTTGCAACCAAATTTCGTTTTTCTGAACGCGTAAACGTTTTACTGTAAACTCTCCATCAATATAACAAACTGCAATTTTCTTATCTGCAGGTTCTAAACTTCTGTCAATTACTAATAAATCATCATGGTTTAAGCCAGCATTTATCATAGATTGGCCTCTTACTTTAGCATAAAATGTAGTGTCTTTATTTCTTACGAGTGTATCGTCTAAAGAAATTTTTTCACCTACAATATCTTCTGTGGTTAAAGGGAAACCAGCAGATATTCCTGTGTCAATAAAAACAGCCCCTTCGTGCAACGATTGTTCTGGTTCAAAAAAAGTAAGATGTTGTAAAGCCTCCATAAATGCAAATTATAACTTTTCTTTGAATTTTGAGGTGTTTATTCTACTAAAATAGTGGCACTCACATTTACATAAGCTTCTTTTAGTTTTAAAATAACAATTTTTAACTCATCTTTATTTAAATGCCCAAAACCAAAACGAATTGCACATGTAGTTTGATTTTGATAAAGAATGGTTTTTGGTAAAAATAAATTGTTGTTTTCAGCTTCTGTAGCCAACTGCACTAAAGAGATAGGTTTTATAAAAGTGAGCCAAAGAGCTAAACCACCTTCAGGAATGCTCCACTTTGCAATTTTATGAAAGTATTTTGATAAAAGTTGATTCAGGTAATTTCTTCGTTCTTTATAAATGACGATATTTTTTTGCATCAACCTATAAATTTCACCTTCAGTAATTAATTCCGAAAGCATTTGTTGCTGAATTAAATCTCCTTGCTCATCTAATAAATACAAGTAATTTTTAGCTTCTTGTATTAAATTTTCTGGTGCAATTACAAAACCTGTTTGGAAACTTGGAAACAAAGACTGGCCTAGTTTTCCCAAATAAATTACCAATCCGTTTTCGTCTGAATTTATCATTGGTAAAACAGGCGATCCATCAAACTGAAAGTCGAAATCAAAATCATCTTCAATAATGGCAAAACCAAATTCTTTTGCTAACATTAATAGATCTGTTCTTCGTTTTTCGCTCAATGTATTCGTTGTTGGGTAATCTCTATGAGCACAAACATAAACACATCTAATACTGTTTTTAATAAAATTTTTTCTGATAAAATCTACATTTAGACCATCTTCATCTACAGGTATTGTAATTAATTGAGCACCTACTTGCTGAAAAATCATGTTAGAAGCGTAGTTACTTAAATCGCCCACTATAACAACATCACCTTTCTGTATTAAAAGTTGAGAAACAATGTATAAGCTCATTTCTGTACTTCTTGTACTAATTAAATTCTTAGGGCTAACATGTAAACCTCTTGTTGCATTTAAATAATTGCATAACTGAGTTTGAAACATAGAAGTAGAGGCTTCTTGTGGTCTGTTCCATTTTTGAATTAATGTTTTACGCTTCATAGCTGCACTATACCATCTCGTAAATTGATTTACAGGATGCAAGCGTAAATCTGGTTTGCCTTCATTTATAGAGTATTTAGCTTCTGTTAATTGCACTGTTGATGCTAAATGAAAAGATTTTTGAAAGTTAAAACCCGTAGTTTTTGATAAATTAGAACTGCCTACAAATTCAGTATTTCTTTTTTTATTGGAGACACCTATTTTTTTCGAGGTAACAAAAGTGCCTTTGTTAGGCTTAATGTCTACCCAGCCTTGAGAGGCCAATTCATCGTAGATAGCTACAGCAGTATTTCTATGAATGTGTAAAGTTTTGGCAAGAGCTCTTGTACCTGGTAATTTGGTTTTTGCTAAAATGATATTTCTTTGAAACAAACCAATAAAATCATGGGCAGCCTGAATATAAATGGCTTGCGTTTTAGATTTATCAAATTTGATATTCTTTTCAATTATTGATAAAAGTGGACTATCTGTCATTTAAAAACCGGACTATTTTAAGCGCTAGTAAAGTTACGACTTTTGCAGTCGATTTAAATAACGATTTATGAAATTTAGAATAACCTTATTACTGGCAGTTTTGTTGGGTGTTTCAACTGGAAATGCGCAATCGTATATTGTACAAAATGATACTTTAAAAGAAGTTGTAATTACATCAACAAGAATAGATTTACCTTTTAAAGAAAACTCTAGAACAATAAATATTGTTACTAGTAAAGACATTGCAAACAGTGCAGCAACCAATGTTGCAGACCTTTTACAATTGGTAGCAGGTGTAGATATTAGAAGAAGAGGTACTGCAGGTAGCCAAGCAGATTTATACATTAGAGGTGGTGGTTTTGATCAAACGTTACTTTTAATAGATGGTATTAAAATGGATGATGCACAAACAGGGCACCATACAATGAATGCAGCTTTACCAATAGAAGTAATTGAGAGAATAGAAATTATAAAAGGGCCAGCAGCAAGAGTTTTTGGCCAAAATGCATTTACAGGAGCAATTAATATTGTTACTAAGAAGAATTTAGAAAATACAGTTTCTGCAAATGTAGAAGCAGGTTCTTTTGGGCAGTTAAATGGATCAGTAACTGTGGGTAAAGAGTTTGCAAATTCATCTTTCATTGCACACGTAGGTGCTTTAACTTCTGATGGATATAGAAACAATTCAGATTATAACAATTATAATTATTTTCTTAAAGGTGTTTTTAATAAGAACAAACAACCTATAGAAATGATTGCTACTTTTTTTGATAAGAAATTTGGTGCAGAAAACTTCTATACCACAAACCCTGATTGGAACGAGTATGAAGAAACTCAGAATAGTTTAGTTGGTTTTTCTACTACGTTTAATACAGGTAATTTTAAAATAAAACCAAGAATCTATTGGAGAAGAGGTCAAGATATTTTCTTGTTAAAAAGAGATGACCCTAGTTTTTTTAGAAATTTGCACATTACCAATAAAATTGGAGTTGAAACTAATGTATCATATACATCTAGTTTAGGTATTACAGGTTTTGGTATTGATGTTTCTCGTTTTTCAATTAGCAGTAATAACTTAGGAGATAGAAACAGAACTTTAGCTAATTTCTTTTTAGAGCACAGATTTAAAATAGGAGATAATATAGATCTTACACCAGGTGTGGCTGTAACTTATTTTTCTGACTTCGATTTTAATGCTTTTCCTGGTTTAGATTTAGGAATTCAGATTTCTGATAACTTTAAAGCTTATGGTAATGTTGGTTATACTTATAGAGTGCCAACATATACAGATTTGTATTATTCAGACCCTGCAACTTCTGGTAACCCTGATTTAGAACCAGAAAGTGCATTCGCACAAGAATTAGGAGTAAAATTTAATGGGAACAACTTTTTTGCATCGTTTGCTATTTTCAATAGAGATTCAGATAATTTAATAGATTATATTAGACCAGATACTGCAACAGGTGTATTTACAGCAACCAATATTGCAGAGGTAAACACCAAAGGTTTAGAGTTTGATGCTACTTATTTATTTAAACTAAATGATTTTAATCAAAGTTTAAAAGTAGGTTACTCTTATTTAGAAGATGATATTATAGATCAAAACTCAGACTTATCTCGTTATTCTTTAAATACTTTAAGACATCAATTTATTACACAATTGTCTACCTCTTTCTTTAAGAACTTAAGACAAAATATAATGTATAAACATGCAGAAAGAACTACAGGTCAGAGTTACAATGTATGGGATGCTTCTATTATTTTAGACGTAAATAAATTTAGTTTTACAATTACAGCTAATAATATTTTCGATGCTGAATACATAGAAAGTGGTTTTGTACCTATGCCACCAAGCAATATACTTTTTGGTTTACGCTATAACCTATAACTAAGGTTTTATAAACTTCATTGTTTAAACCATCAGCTTTATTATAAAGTTGATGGTTTATTTTTGTTTAATATTTCCTTTACCTTTTCTTAACTTTGCAGTTCAATTAGATGCAGTATGAGTTTAAACTTATCTCAAATAGATAGAGTACAGACAATCACAAAAGAAGACTTTCTTAAAAATTATTTTAAACCACAAAAACCTGTGGTTATTGAAAAGTTTATAGAAGATTGGCCAGCATTTTCTAAATGGTCTTTAGACTATATGAAAGAAGTTGCAGGCGATAAAACTGTACCTTTATATGATGATAGACCAGTAGATTTTAAAGACGGTTTTAACGAGCCACATGCAAAAATGAAAATGTCTGAATATGTAGATTTATTAAAAAGAGAACCTACAAAATTTAGAATTTTTTTATGGAATGTTTTAAAAGAAGTGCCTGTATTGCAAAAAGATTATAAGTTTCCTGACTTTGGTTTACGCCTAATGAAAGGCTTACCAATGTTATTTTTTGGAGGTACAGATTCTTATACGTTTATGCATTATGATATTGATTTAGCTAATATTTTTCATTTTCATTTTGAAGGTAAAAAAGAGGTTATTCTATTTGATCAGAAGCAAAACAAACATCTCTACAAAATACCATATTCGTTAATTACAAGGGAAGATATTAATTTTTCTAATCCAGATTTTGAGAAGTGGCCAAATCTTAAAAATGCTAAAGGGTATACTACTCATTTAAAGCATGGACAAGTATTATACATGCCTGAAGGATATTGGCATTATATGAAATACATTACACCTGGTTTTTCAATGAGTCTAAGAGCAATTGCCAGAAACCCTAAAAATTTGGGTAAAGCCATTTACAATATTTTTGTGATGAGAACCATAGATAATATCATGAGAAAAGTAAAAGGCCAAAAATGGATAGATTGGAAAAATGAGCAAGCCATCATTAAATAAAGATTAATTTAATAAATAATTCTACATATACCATTGATTTTAAGTACATTTGATTTTCGCTAATCAAAAAATTACCTAATCAATGAAAGCCTGTCCAAGATGTAAATCTGTGTCTAGGCACAGAATGAGACGTAAGCCCATGGTTAAATTAATACCAGGTACAAAAAGCTATGCTTGTGATAAGTGCAATACAAATTACACATACTTTTCTGTAATTAATAGGTCT
The DNA here is from genome assembly GCF_036864555.1 of Polaribacter sp. P097. NCBI lineage: Bacteria > Pseudomonadati > Bacteroidota > Flavobacteriia > Flavobacteriales > Flavobacteriaceae > Polaribacter > Polaribacter sp. P097. The sequence goes on from NZ_JAZETJ010000001.1 coordinate 1,430,442, forward strand.
CTAAGAGTTTAAAAAAAAAGCCTCGCAATTTGCGAGGCTTTTTTAATTTTTACTACCTAGTTTATTTGAGTAGCCTAAAAATATCATTACCATTAGCAAATAGTAGCAGTGCAATAAGTAATACAAAACCTACTAATTGTGCATACTCTAAGAATTTATCTCCAGGTTTTTTACCAGTAATCATTTCCCAAAGCGTAAATACAACATGACCACCATCTAAAGCTGGTATTGGTAAAAGATTCATAAAACCTAACATAATAGATAAAAATGCAGTTATATTCCAAAAAGATTCTGCACTCCATTCATCAGGAAAAATACTTCCTATAGAAATGAATCCTCCTAAGCCTTTATAAGCTCCTGTACTTGGGTTAAATATCTTTTTTAATTGTTTTACGTAATCTGTTAAGGTTTTCCAAGATTTGTTAAAACCAGCAGGTATAGCCTCTGAAAAAGAGTATTCTATATTTGCTAAATCATAATACCCTAATTTTTCTAAATCAGACAAAGGTAAAGTTGTAAAAACTACACCAAGTTTACCATCATTGGTTACTTGTAGTGTTATTTCCTTTTCAACTTTTTCTCTAATCACAGTTGCTGTAACTTCTTGTCCTTTGTAGTTAGATAATACAGCCTTAGCTTCATCATAATATTTTAAAGGGGTACCATTTACACTTGTAACTATGTCTTTTTCTTGTAATTCCGAACTCACATTTGGTGAATCATCTGAGATTTTACCAATTACAAAAGGAAAACGTGGGTATAAAAATGGGCCAGCATCTTTTCCTCTATCCATCAATTGAGAAATAAAATCAGTAGGGATTTTTTTGTCAATAACCTGTCCTTCTCTTTCAATTTCGAAGTTATTACCATTAATAAACTCTAAAGATAAGCCAGAAAATTTCTTAACTTTTTGACCATCTACAGATAGTATTTTATCACCTGTTTTTAAACCTAAATTCATGGCCAAAGAATCTTGTACCCAAACACCATCTTTTAAATTATCATTAGGTAAATATTGCTCTCCATAAGCATACATTAACATAATGTATATAAAAATACCAAGTACAAAGTTTACAAAAACACCACCCAACATAATAATTAAACGTTGCCAAGCTGGTTTTGATCTAAACTCCCAAGGTTGAGCTGGTTGTTTCATTTGCTCAGTATCCATGCTTTCATCTATCATTCCAGAGATTTTAACATAACCTCCTAAAGGAATCCAGCCAATACCATAAACAGTTTCACCAACTTTTTTCTTAAATAAAGAAAATTTATAATCGAAGAATAAATAGAATTTTTCTACTCGTGTTTTAAATAATTTTGCAGGGATAAAGTGCCCCAATTCGTGCAAAACAATCAATAAAGATAAGCTTAATATAAATTGTGATGCTTTTATTAATATTTCCATTCAGTAATAACGCTTAATTGTATAACTGACAAAGGTACATTATTAAAGAGAGTTTAAAAAGTAATCTTAAAAGTTGATATTGCAAATTAACAGACTTTTAAGCCTAATAACTTAAAGAGTACTTTTTTTGCATTTTTTTAAGCCGTAAATTTGCAAAAGATACACTTTTTATGGATTTAAAATTTTTTAAAAAAAGTAAAGCCACTCTAATTTTCTTGGTTGTTTTTTCTGCAGTTACAGTGCCCGTTTTTTATCATTTGTTAAAGGTAGATAAGAAATTAAAAGTATACAGCCCTTCAGATGTAAATCCTAGTTTGGTGCATGAATCTATTAAGCACATAACAAAAGATCATACCATTGCTGATTTTGAGTTGATAAATCAAAATGGCAAAATTATTACTCAAAAAGATTATAAAGGCAAAATCTATATCGCAGATTTTTTCTTTACAAGATGCACAAATATTTGTGTGGCTATGGCTTACAATATGAATGAGCTACAAGAATATTATAAGAATGATAATGATATTATGTTTCTAAGTCATTCTGTAACTCCAGTGATGGATAGTGTACCTGTTTTAAAAGAGTATGCTATAAATAAAGGGGTTATTGATGGTAAATGGAATGTAACTACAGGTGCTAAAAAACACATTTACGATTTAGCAAGAAAAAGTTATTTTGCTGTAATTGAAGATGGTGATGGAGGTGAAGATGACTTTATTCATACAGAACAATTTGTACTCATTGATAAAGAAAGAAGAATTAGAGGTTATTATGATGGCACTAATAAAGAGGATATGCAAAAGTTGAAAGACGATATGGTTTTGCTAAAAGAAGAGTATGAAAAAAGGGAGTAATTTTAATTTGCTACCTTTTTTAAAAATATATAGCCTATTGTATTGAAGTATTAACGATAACCACTATCAATAATTACTTTTCCATTCTCATAGATAGAGAGGAGAATGCCACCATGAAGAGTAATTTTTTCATCTCTAAAATGCCTGTCTTTAACAATTAATTTACCATTGTCATCTCTAATTTTTAAACGAATTGTTTTATTTAAATAGGGTTTTACAAGCCTTATTATTTTGCGTTGCTTTTTTTTTGAATATGGTGTGTTTTTAGAAATTACAGAATGATCATAAATCAGCACTAGTCTTTCTTCAATATAAGTATAAAAACTAGGTAAATCATTTGTAGGTCTATAGTATTGATCTGTTATATCAAATTTTGATTTTAAATCATTGTTTATGGCTTCTTCATTTAAATAAATTTGCCTTAAAGCTATGTAGCCAATTCTCTCAAACTCTGATGAATCATTTTTTTTAAGAATTATATAATCAGCAATAGTTTTTTTTAAAATACTATCTTTTAATTCTAATTTTATAAGATTGTTGTTTTGGGAATTTATTTGCATAAAACCTAATAAAAAGAAGAAAAGAATTTTTTTCATATAGGTATTTTTGGGTTTTTAAAGTTATATTAATTTATTCTAAAAATGATTCAAACAAGTTGTTTAGACTCATTCTAAAGTATTATCTTTGTTAACCAAATAAAAATATACTTTTGAATACAATTGCATCTTTAAATGTTGGAGAAATTGGTTATATATCTGAAGAGTCTTTAGAGATAATTCCATTAAAATTGTTAGAAATGGGTTGCTTGCCTGGGGCAGAAGTAGAGCTAATACAGCAAGCTCCTTTAAAAGACCCAATTTATATCTGTGTAAATGGTAGTCATTTGGCCATTAGAAAAGAAACTGCAGCAATTATTCAAATTCTTAAAAGCGAAATTTAATGTCTAAAAACGATATAAAAATTGCTTTAATTGGTAATCCTAATACTGGTAAAACTTCGCTTTTTAACCAACTTACAGGTTTAAATCAAAAGGTAGGTAATTACCCTGGAGTTACTGTAGATAAAAAACTAGGTAAAAGTAAATTGTCTGCTACACAAAATGCCATAATTACAGATTTACCTGGTACATACAGCATTAATCCTACTTCTTTAGATGAAAGTATTGTTTTAAAAACATTGCTCAAGAAAGATATAAAAGAATCTCCAGATGTTATTTTAGTGGTTGCAGATGTAGAAAATTTAAAGCGTAATCTATTACTTTTTTCACAAATTAAAGATTTAGAAATACCTACTGTATTAGCCATTAATATGGTAGATCAAATGAATAGAAAAGGTATTTCTATTGATTTATCACTCTTAAAAAAAGAATTAAATACAGAAGTTGTATTAATTAGTGCAAGAAAGAACGAAGGAATTCAAGAAGTTAAAGAAGCCATTATTCGTTGTCATGTGGCAGCTAAAGCATCTCCTCTTTGTGGAATAAATTCTAAGATAGATCCAGATTATTTTGAAAATCTCAAAAAGATTAGTCCAAATTATTCTTTATATGAGTTGTGGTTAATGGTAACTCAAAATAACTACCCAGATACCATTACAAAAGAAGAAAAAGAAAAGCTTTTAGCTTTTAAGCAAGATGTGCCTAAATTAAAGAAATACCAACACAAAGAAACTATTTATAGGTATCAAGAAATTAATAAAATTTTAAAGAAAACCTATATTGTAGATAAATCTAAGGCTAAAGATTTACGAAGTAAACTAGATAAAATTTTTACACATAAAATATTTGGGTATGCCATTTTCTTTCTGATTTTATTGATAATTTTTCAATCGATATTTGACATTGCATCTGTGCCAATGGATTTTATTGATGGTGTTTTTGCAGAGTTGGCAAACTTTATTAGAAATAGATTACCAGTTGGTGTTTTAACAGATTTATTAGTAGAAGGTATTATACCAGGAATTGGCGGTGTTGTGATTTTTATACCTCAAATCGCAATTTTATTTTTGTTTGTAGCCATTTTAGAAGAAACTGGATACATGAGTCGTGTTGTTTTTTTAATGGATAAAATTATGAGACGATTTGGAATGAATGGAAAAAGTGTAATTCCGTTAATTTCAGGAACAGCTTGTGCTATACCTGCAATTATGGCCACAAGAACTATTTCTAATTGGAAAGAACGTTTAATTACCATTTTAGTAACACCTTTTACAACATGTTCAGCACGTTTGCCAGTTTATGCAATTTTAATAGCACTTATAATTCCTGATACTAAAATTCTAGGTTTTTTAAACTTACAAGGTTTGGTATTGTTGCTGTTGTATGCGCTGGGTTTTGCTTCTGCAATATTAGGGGCTTACATTTTAAACAAAACGCTAAAAATAAAATCAAGATCATTTTTTGTAGTAGAAATGCCAAATTACAAACTACCCTCATTTAAAAACGTATTTTATGAAGTGGTAGAAAAAACGAAAGCCTTTGTGTTAGGTGCAGGTAAAATTATTTTAGCATTATCTGTAATACTTTGGTTTTTGGCATCAAATGGAGGAGACGAATTTAAAAACGCAGAACAAACTGTATTTGCTAAAGTTGAAAATCAGAATTTAAGTACAGAAGAAATTCAACAAAAAATAGCATCAACAAAATTAGAGAAATCATATATAGGTATGTTGGGTAAATCTATAGAACCAGCAATTAAACCTTTAGGATATGATTGGAAAATTGGTATTGCTTTAATTACCTCTTTTGCAGCTCGTGAAGTTTTTGTAGGAACTTTAGCTACCATTTATAGTGTTGGAGCAGATGATGAAGACACTACTACCATTAAACAAAAAATGGCTTCAGAAATAAATCCTGATACAGGTAAGAAACGATTTAATTTTCCAGTAGGTATGTCATTAATGGTTTTTTATGCGTTTGCTATGCAGTGTATGGCAACATTAGCCATTGTTAAACGTGAAACTAAAACTTGGAAATGGCCATTAATTCAATTATTTGGAATGGCGGTTCTAGCCTATGTTTCCTCTTTATTAACCTATCAAATATTAAGTTAATGCAAGAAATTATAGTATACATTTTACTGGCTTTTGCACTATTATTTTTAGTGAAAAAATACATATTACCAACAAAACAATCTAAAGGATGCAGTTCAGACTGTAATTGTCATTAAAAAACGCAAGTTTTTTTTGCAAGGATTCTTAACTTTGATTGACAGAAGTAAAACAATAATTAAAATATAGAAACATGAAAAAAGCAATTTTATCAATCGCAATTTTTACAATCGCCTTAATTTCATCTACAGAAGTTACTGCACAAGATTTTCCAAAGATGGATGTAAGTCCTATGGATGCAGCATCCTATCCTTCTAACTGGAGAGAAGCAGACAAATTAGTAAAAGTGATTTACAGTAGACCTCAGTTAAAAGGCAGATCTTTAGATAAATTAGCTCCTCAAGGAAAAGTTTGGAGAACTGGAGCAAACGAAGCAGCAGAAATTACTTTTTATAAAGATGTTGTTTTTGGAGATAAAAAGGTAAAAGCAGGAACGTATACTTTATTTACAATACCAACAGATGGAGATTGGACTGTTATTTTAAGTAATCAAAAAAATGTATGGGGTTCTTATTTCTACGATCAGAAAGAAGATGTTGTTAGAGTAGAAGCACAAGTTTCTCAAGGTAAAAAAAGTTTAGAAGCTTTTTCTATTGTTTTTAATGGTGAAGATGATAATGCTGTGATGCATTTAGGTTGGGGAAAAACAAGAGTTTCTGTTCCTGTAAAAGGATAATAAAATCTTATTTTAAAAATAAAACCTCAAAAGTAATTATTGCTTTTGAGGTTTTTTTTATGCTTTTTAAACAGATTGTTTTTGCTGCCATTTCCAAGCAGAGCGTAAAGCTTCATCTAGCCCAATTTCTGTTTTCCAGTTTAGTTCTTTGTTTGCAATTGTAGTATCTGCGTAACAAGACATTACATCTCCATCTCTTCTACCTACAATTTTGTAATTTAATTTTAAGTCGTTTACCTTTTCGAAAGTATTGATTACTTCTAATACAGAAGTACCTTTACCTGTACCAATATTAAAAAACTCAAAAGACTCTTTATTATTTTTATTAATTAATCTTTTTAAAGCTGCAATATGTGCTTTTGCTAAATCTACAACATGAATATAATCACGAATGGCAGTACCATCTTCTGTAGGATAATCATCTCCAAAAACAGATAACTGTTCACGAATACCAGCAGCAGTTTGAGTAACAAAAGGAATCAAATTCTGAGGTACACCTAAAGGTAATTCACCAATTTTAGCAGATTCGTGTGCACCTATAGGATTAAAATAACGCAGAGCAATTGCATTTATTCCATAAGCTTTGCTTGAATCTCTTATAATTTCTTCACCAATTTTTTTGGTATTACCATATACAGATTCAGCTTTTTTAACAGGTGCATTTTCTGTAATTGGCAAATGATTTGGCTCACCATAAACAGTTGCAGAAGAAGAGAATATAAAATTATCTAATTTACGATCTCTAAGTTCTTGCAACATATAAATTAAAGAACTTAAGTTGTTTTCGTAATAATCTAATGGTTTTGCAATACTTTCACCAACTGCTTTAAAGGCAGCAAAATGAATTACTCCATCAATATCATGAGCATCAAAAACAGCCTTAATATCACTTTTAATACGAACATCTGCCTTGTGAAAGGTTGGTTTTACACCTGTAATGTCTGTAATGCTATCTAAAACGGATAAGGTTGTGTTAGATAAATCATCAATAATTACAACTTCAAAACCTTCGTTTTGTAGCTCAACTACTGTATGAGAACCTATAAAACCTAGACCTCCTGTTACTAAAATTTTTTTCATTGGTTAATTAGTTTTTAAAGTTTGAAACGGATTTGTATTCTTTTATATTCTTAATGTCATTTTTATATTTTCTATCTAATTCATTTAGCTTATTCCTTTTCCTAGAAATTATCAAATAGAAGCTTATTAAAAGTATTGAGAAAAACATAAAAGCAGACTGTAAAACAGCATCTGAGTATTCCATTCTCTCTATCATTGGAGGTCTTCCTTTTCTTCCTGGTAAATAAGGTGAATAAATAGAATATAAAATCCCTACAATAATACTTATTGGAATATTTATGTAATAAATTTTATTTAAAGACTTTTTGCTATATTCAAGTTGGTCTTTATATTTTGACATCTTTTGAATTTAGTTTAAAAAATCTAAAATTGTGTTTGTTATAAATTGTAATTGATCTTCCTCTAGCTCTGTGTGCATAGGTAATGAAATTACTGTTTTTATCAATTCATTGGTTACAGGAAAATCTTCTTCATTATATCTGTCGTCTTTATATGCTTTTTGCGCATGTAAAGCAACAGGATAATAAATAGCATTTGGTATTTCTTTGCTCAATAAATGTTTGTGCAAAGCATCTCTTTGTCCATTTGTAATTTGCAAAGTATATTGATGAAAAACATGACAATCACAAACGTCACAAATTTGTCCACAATTAGCTGTTTTGTTTGATTGTGCAGTAGGTGTAATTATTGCTGAATGATTTGCAAAAGCTTTATTGTAAAAACGAGCTGCATTTCTTCTAGCATTACAATACGTATCTAAATGAGGCAGTTTTGCTTTTAAAACTCCAGCTTGTATTGAGTCTAATCTTGAGTTAACACCAACAACATCATGATAATAACGTTCATACATTCCATGATTTACAATTCCACGAATGGTATGTGCTAAATCATCATTATTGGTAAAAATTGCACCTCCATCTCCATAACAACCTAAGTTTTTAGATGGAAAAAATGATGTTGTACCTACATCTCCAATAGTTCCTGCTTTTTGCTGCGAGCCATCTTTAAAAGTATAATTAGCACCAATTGCTTGTGCATTATCTTCAATAATAAAAAGATTATGCTCTTTAGCGATTTCTAAAATAGCATCCATATTTGCAACTTGTCCAAATAAATGTACAGGTACAATCGCCTTTGTTTTTGGTGTAATAGCTTTTTTTAACGCTTCAATATCAATATTAAAAGTCTCTTTATCAACATCTACCAAAACAGGAGTTAACTTTAAAAGTGCAATAACTTCTACAGTAGCTGCAAATGTAAAATCTACAGTAATTACTTCATCACCTTGCTCTAAACCTAAACCCATCATCCCTATTTGCAAAGCATCTGTTCCGTTTGCACAAGGAATTACATGTTTTACATTTAAGTAGGCTTCTAAATCTTTTTGAAATTCTTTAACTAATGGGCCATTTATATATGAAGATGAGTTTAAAACATCTTGAATAGAGTTGTCTACAGTATCTTTTATTTGTTGATATTGCTTTTGCAAATCAACCATTTGAATTTTATTCATAAATCATCAAATTGTTAGTGTATCAAAAATACAACATAATTATTTTATCTTTGGCTACATCAAAAATTTTCAAATGAATTTTATTAAAAAGAGCCTAAAAATTATTCTTCTATTAATTGTGCTAATTGTAGTTGGTGCATGGTTGTATTCTAGAACTTATTATCCAGATTATTCAGGAGAATTAGAATTAGAAAATTTATCAGACGAAGTAACTGTTTATTTTGATGAAGTTGGTGTGCCACATATTGAGGCTCAAAATCAGCAAGATGCTTACACAGCTTTAGGCTATGTGCATGCGCAAGATAGATTATGGCAAATGGAGCTTATAAGAAGAATTGCTGCTGGTAGATTGTCTGAAATTTTTGGAAAAGATTTACTGAAGACTGATGTGTTTTTTGCTGGTTTAGGTATAGAAGAGGCTGCTGAAAAATCTATTGCAGCTTTAGATAAGAACAGTGAACCTTATAGATTAACTCAGGCTTATTTAAATGGTATTAATCAATTTATTAATGAAGGTAAAACGCCTTTAGAGTTTTCATTAGTAGGTGTAGAAAAAGAAAATTACACCATTAAAGATGTATATAATGTGTTTGGTTATATGGCTTTTAGTTTTGCAGTTGCACATAAAACAGATCCGTTGTTAACCGAAATTAAAGAGAAATTAGGTGATGCTTATTTCAATGAAATAATGACAACCGATTTAAATGAACTTACCATCAACAAGTATGAAACCAAAGAAATTAAAGGCGAACTTTCTGCAGCTGTAAGTAAGTTGATGGATAAATTACCTGTTTCTACTTTTATAGGTAGCAATTCTTGGGTAATAGCACCAGAAAAAACTAAAAATGGTAAAGTTTTGTTTGCTAATGATCCTCACATAGGATTTTCACAACCTTCAGTTTGGTATGAAAATCACATAAAAACTCCAGATTTTGAAATTTATGGTTTTAACATAGCACTAATGCCATTTCCGCTTTTAGGGCATAATAGAGAATATGCCTATGGTTTAACTATGTTGGCTAATGATGATTTAAACTTTTATATAGAAGAGAATAAAGTTGATGATGAGAATCAATACAAAACATCAGATGGTTACAAATCTTATGCATTACGTTCTAAAACAATAAAAATTAAAGATGAGGCTGATACTACTTTTAGTGTAAAAGTTTCTAAACATGGGCCAATTATGAACGGCATTATATCTCATATGAACGATGATAGACCAATTGCTATGCATTGGTTATACACTCAATTAGACAATGAGCAATTAGATGTTTCTTTCGAAATGTCTCATGCAAACTCTTTAAATAGTTTTAGAAATGCTGTTTCAAAAATTCATGCTCCTGGTTTAAACGTAATGTATGGAGATGCCAAAGGAAATATAGCATGGTTTGCTTCTGCAAAATTATATCAACTTAGAGATAGTTTATCTTCTAAATTGTATTTAGATGGTGCTTCTGGTAATGATGAGATCACTGAATTTTTACCATTTGATGAAAACCCTCAGGCTATAAATCCTTCCTGGAACTATGTATATTCTGCAAATAATCAGCCAGATTCAGTGAGAGGTAAATTGTACCCAGGTTATTATCAGCCTCAAGACAGAGCTAAAAGAATAACAACGTTATTAAATCAAAAAAACGATTTTACAAAGCAGGATGTTGAGCAAATGATATATGATGTACAATCTGCAACTGTTTCTGATATTGCTAAAGATTTATTACAAAACGTAAATAGAGAAGATTTATCTGCATCACAAAAAAAGGCGATTTCCATTTTGGAAAGTTGGAATGGAAATTATCAAAAAACGGCAATAGCACCAACCATTTACAATCGATTTTTATATGAAGTTTTAGCAGCCACTTATAAAGATGAATTAGGAGATAGTTTTACTTTATTTATTAATTCTCAATTACAAGATCAGGCCTTGCCAATTCAAGTTAATAGAGAAAATTCTATTTGGTGGGATAATGTAACGACTAAAAACACTACAGAAACTAGAAACGAAATTATTACCAATTCGTTTTTAAGTGCTTATTCGTTCTTAGAAACTCAGTTAGGAGAAAATGTAGATAATTGGATGTGGAAAAGAGTAATTTCTTTAGAACATGAACATGCCATTGGTAAAGCTGGAGGTGTTTTAAGGTCAATCTTTAATGTTGGGCCTTTTGAAACTATTGGAGGTAATGAAGTAATTAACAATCAAATTTTTCAATTAGATAGCACAGGTGTGTACAAAATTACTGCTGGCCCATCAACAAGAAGAGTTATTGATTTTTCTGATATAGAAAACAGTGCTGCAATTTTACCAACAGGTCAATCAGGTAATGTGTTTAGTGATCATTATAAAGATCAAGCTCAGAAATTTGTAGATGGTGAGTTTGTAAAAATGAGTTTGAATGAAGCAGAAATAAAGAAAAGCGTTAATGTTTTGGTTTTAAAACCAAAGCAGTAATTTACTTGCTAAACCTCTTTATAAATTTCTTGAAAAGGAATTCTAAATCGTTCTCCATAAACCCCTTTTGGATCTCTAATTCCACATGACACGATCATGTTAATTTCAGCTCCAGAAGGCAAACCTAATAAATTTTTAACTCGTAAAGTGTCTGACCCTTCCATAGGGCAGGTGTCATAACCTTCTGCAGCCATAGAAATCATGAAATTTTCTGCAGCTAATCCACAAGTTTTATGAGCTACAATTCTCATGTCACTTTTACGAACTTGTCTATAAATAGGCTTAAAAAAACCAATTATAGTAACCATAATAAACTTTAGAAATCCTAAAATTCCTAGAAAATCTGCATAAGCAAAAGGGATTATTTTACCATAGTAATTTCTAGCTGTTTTTTCTCTACTTGTTTGTTTTTCTTTTGGATTATTTGCTCCAAAATTTTTATCAATAAACTTTAAATTGGCTTTTGCTCTTTCTTTCCATAAGTCTTTTCGCGTAACAAAAATGACTAATTGCTGTGCCGTTTTTGCTGCATTTTGATTAAAACAAAAGGGAGCAATTTTAGCGATAATATCTTTAGAAGTAATGTGGTAAAATTCCCACAGTTGCATATTACTACTGTTAGGTGCTAAAGCAGCTTGCTCTAAACATTTCTTTACAATTACAGTTTGTATGGGTTTATTAGCATCATAAATTCGTACTGATCTTCTGTAGCTTATAGCTTCAGACACTGTTTTTTCTTGATTCATAAAGTGTTTATGATAAGTTGTTTAATTTTTTATTCATTACCCAAAACCAAATTGGAGGTAAAAATGAAAGTAACATCATACCTGGATAACCTGTTGGCATTTGCGGACTTTCTGGTAATGATTTTAACAATTGGTAATGCTTGGAGCCATTATAATGATGGTCTGAATGTCTGGATAGATTAAAAAGTAATACTTGACCCACTTGATGGTTGCTGTTCCAAGAGTGATTTCTTTTCACACGCTCATATCTGCCATGATTATTCTTTTTACGTAATAAGCCATAATGCTCTATGTAATTTACAGTTTCTAATAAAAGAATACCAACTACAGCTGCTGCTATAAATGCAAATAGCACAAAGAGGCCAAAAATAAAATAGATAAGTGCTAAAAGAATTATGTTGCAAAATGTATAGACAACCATTCTGTTCTGATGATGAAACCAAGATCTATTTAAACTTTTCATTCTTTTATTTTCTAATTGCCAAGCTTGAAAATAACTTGTAAAATGAGAGCGAATCCAGAAAAAAAATAAAATTTCATTTTTTCTAGCAGTGGCAGCATCTTTTGGTGTTGCCACATTATAATGATGACCTCCATTATGATAGGGTAAAAAGTGAGTGTTTAATGAGGTAAGCAATAAGATTTCTCCAATAAACTCTCCAACTCTTTCATTTCTATGACCTAGTTCATGCCCTACATTAATGCCAATTACTCCACACATAATTCCCATTCCAAATATTCGGCCAAATATTTCTGAGTTGGTAAGATTTGGTTCTTGGATAGCATAAAAAAAGAATACTAAATACCCAATTTGTATTGGTAAAGTCGCATACAATAGGTAAGTGTAAAGTTTGTTCTCTTTCTCGATTTTTTCTTCTTCCTTGGTAAAATTGTAGGTATTTGGTCTAATAAAAAATTCTAGTAAAGGAACCAAGCCAAAGAAAACAAGCGCTGGTAAATAGGTTAACCAACCTTTGTTTGTAAAAGAAATAAAGACTACTAAAGGTAGAATTAAAATAGTAAAGTATTTTAGGGCTTTCATTTAGAAATTTATTTTCTAAATATAGCAATTACTTGCACGCGTTCCAAATTACTTCATTAGGTGTTGGTGCAGTAACTGTAATTTTTTCTTTAGCAACAGGATGTATAAAATCTATTTTTCTTGCATGTAAATGAATACTGCCATCTTTGTTGCTTCTATTAAAACCGTACTTTAAATCACCTTTAATAGGGAAGCCAATATTAGATAATTGTGCTCTAATTTGATGATGTCTACCTGTTTCTAAATCTATTTCTAAAAGTGAGTAATTATCTAGTTTTTTAAGAATAGTATAATGTAAAATAGCTTTTTTAGAACCATCAATTTCTTTTTGAAATACACTAGATTTATTGTTCTTAGGATTTTTTTTAAGGTAATTTATTAAAGTAGCTTTTTCTTTCTTAGGATGATTTTTTACAACTGCCCAATACGTTTTGTGTATTTCTTTATCACGCAACATTTTATTCAATCGTTCAAGAGCCTTAGATGTTCTTGCAAAAATAATAACGCCAGAAGTAGGCCTGTCTAATCTGTGTACAACACCTAAAAATACATTACCTGCTTTATTGTATTTCTCTTTAATGTATTCCTTAACAACATCACTTAAAGGCTTGTCTCCAGTTTTATCACCTTGAGTAATATCTCCAGATCTTTTATTGACAATAATAATATGATTGTCTTCAAAAAGTACTTGCAGGTTTTGTTTGTTAGAATGCATTAAGAGTAACCTAAATGTTATTTAAAATCTTTAGCAACATCATCATTAACACCGTCAATAAAGTCTAAAAACTCTTTTCTACCTAATCCTGTTGAAGAAGAGGTTAAAAAAGTCATAGGCAGTGTTTCCCAGTGTTGCAGTAATTTCTTTTTATAAGAAGTAATTTGCTTGTTCAATTTAGAGCTCCCTAATTTATCTGCTTTTGTAAAAACCAAACAAAAAGGAATTTGGTTCTCGCCTAAAAAGCGCATAAAATCTAAATCTATTTTTTGAGGATCGTGTCTAGAATCTATTAAAACAAAAGTGCAAACCAATTGCTCTCTTTCTTTAAAATAATTTTCAATAAAATATTGAAAAATTACTCTTTTCTTTTTAGAAACCTGAGCATAACCATAACCTGGTAAATCAACTAAGAACCAGTTGTCATTAATTTTAAAGTGATTAATTAACTGTGTTTTACCTGGTTTTCCAGATATTTTCGCCAAATCTTTACGCTCCATTAACATATTAATTAATGAAGATTTACCAACATTAGAACGACCTATAAAAGCATATTCTGGTATTCTATCTTTAGGTGCATTAATAACATTACTGTTACTCATTACAAATTCAGCAGACTTAATTTTCACAATAAAAAGTGTTTTAGATATTTTTAGACTTCAACCAACCTTCAAGAATTTGATTGAATTCTTCAGGTCTTTCCATCATTGCAGCATGCCCACATTTATCAATCCAAAATAATTCAGAATTTGGCAATAGTTTATGAAAATCATTGGCTACTTCTGGAGGCGTTACTCCATCTTGTTTTCCCCAAATTAAACAAACAGGTAGTTTCATTTCTGGTAAATCATTAGCCATATTATGTCTTATGGCACTTTTTGCAATAGAAAGGGTTTTTAAAGCCTTCATTCTATCATTTACAGTGGCATAAACATCATCAACTAATTCTTTTGTAGCTATTTCTGGGTCGTAAAAAACATCTCTTGCTTTTTGCTCAATATATTCATAGTTTCCTCTTTTAGGAAAACTACCACCCATTGCATTTTCATACAAACCAGAACTTCCTGTTAAAACAAGCGCACTTACTTTTTCTGGATAGTGTTTTGTAAAGTATAAAGAAATGTGCCCACCTAAAGAGTTTCCTAAGAGTAAAGCACTGTCAATTTTTTTAAAAGCTAAAAATTCGTGCAAATAACTTGCTAAGTTTTTAACGTTGGTTTTTACAAGTGGTAAAGTATATAAAGGCAATTCAGGTATTAATACCTTATAACCGTTGTTCGAAAAATGTTCAAATGTAGACCCAAAGTTACTTAAAGCCCCCATTAATCCATGTAAAACAATGATTGCAGGTCCTTCACCAGCTTCTGCATATGTAAACTTATCTTCAGTTTTTAACTTGTCAGTCATTGATTTTTGTTTAGTTCACTAAAAAGCAAATGTAGTTCTTTTTTATGATATAAAAATCAATTAAACACTACCTCATTTAAGGTTATTAACAACAGTGCATATACTATTAACATTAAGAAAGCGTTGTTTTTATTAACAATGTGGTAAAAAGTGGTAAAAAGTGGTAATTTTTATATATTTTTGATCATTAATTCTTTTTTAAGTGATAAATCTAATAGGTACATATGAATGTAAAGCTGACGCTAAAGGTAGGGTCATGTTTCCTTCTGCTTTTAAAAAGCAAGTTGCGCCTATATTACAAGAAGGTTTTGTGCTGAAAAAGTCGGTTTTTGAGCAGTGTCTAGAATTGTATCCTATGAAAGAGTGGAATGCAACTATGGCAGAAATTAATAAACTAAACAAGTTCAAGAAAAAAAACAATGATTTTATTAGAAGGTTTACTGCTGGTGTAAAGTTAGTAGAATTGGATGCTACAGGCCGAATTTTAATCCCAAAAAATTTATCTGAATTTGCAGGAATTAAAAAGCAGGTAGTTATGTCTTCATCTGTAAATATCATTGAGATTTGGGATAAAGAAAAGTACGAAAACGCAATTGAGAATGCTGCTGAAAATTTTTCAGATTTAGCAGAAGAGGTGATGGGTAATACAGATGGAGATGAGTTATCATAATGCAGTTTTATTACAAGAGAGTGTAGATGGCTTAAATATCAAAGAAGATGGTGTTTATGTCGATGTTACTTTTGGTGGAGGTGGTCATTCTAAAGAAATCTTAAAAAGATTAGGTAAAAACGGACGCTTGTTTGCTTTTGATCAAGATCCTGATGCAATTAACAATGCTATAGATGATGAACGATTTGTTTTAATACCAGAAAATTTTAGATACATCTCACGTTTTTTAAGATTTCATAGAGTTAAGAAAGTAGATGGCATTTTAGCAGATTTGGGAGTTTCTTCGCATCAATTTGATGAAGCTGAAAGAGGTTTTTCTATTCGTTTTGATGGTGATTTAGATATGAGGATGAATCAGAAGTCTAAAATTTCTGCAAAAGAAATCATCAATAATTATTCTGAAGAAAAATTAGCTGAAATCTTATTCTTATATGGTGAGTTAAGAAATTCTAGAAAACTAGCAAGAACTATTGTGCATGAAAGAAAAAATAGTCCAATAGAAACTAGCTTTCAATTAAAAGAAGTGCTAAAAGCATTTTTACCAAATGCAAGAGAACATAAAATTTTAGCGCAAATTTTTCAAGCAATTCGAATAGAAGTAAATGAAGAGTTAGAAGTGTTAAAAGAATTCTTACAGCAAGTGCCAAACTTATTGAATGATGAAGGTAGGTTAAGTGTAATTTCTTATCACTCGCTAGAAGATAGATTAGTGAAAAGATTTATTAGAACTGGTTTGTTTGAAGGGGAACCAGAAAAAGATGTTTTTGGTAATTCTAACGAGCCGCTAAAAAAAATAGGAAAATTAATTGTGCCTCCAAAAGAGGAAATTAAAATAAATAATAGAGCAAGAAGTGCAAAACTAAGATTAGCCACTCCAAAATAACATGTCTAAAGTTAAAAGAAACATATACGATATTTTACGAGGAAGCTTCTTAACAGATGAATCTTCCTTTAAAAACTGGGGCATCATTTTGTTTGTAGTGGTTTTACTATTGGTAATGATTACAAGTGCACATAATGCCGATAAAAAAGTAATTCGAATATCAGAATTAAATAAACAGAAGAGAGAGTTAAGAGCAGAATATGTAGATACTGGAACTATTTTAATGCGAATGAAAATGGAATCTAGTATAAGAGAGAAAGCAATAGAAAGAGGTTTAAAACCTTCAGAAACACCACCAAAAAAAATTAAAGTAACCTATAAAGATTAAAGTAAATTGGCAACCCACAAAAAAAGCATACTTACCAAATTCTACATAGTAGCTTCTTTTATGACGCTTTTTTTGTTTGCAGTGGTTTTTCGCGTAATTAACATACAGTATTTTCAAGGAGAAAAATACAAAAAGCTCTCTACAGAATTAACCATCAAACAAGATACAATTTACGCGAATAAAGGAAACGTCTACGCTGCAGATGGTAATTTGTTGGCTACATCCATGTCAAAATATACCATTAGAATAGATGCAGTTGCTATAGATGGTAATGTTTTTGAGAAAAACGTTGCAGCTTTAGCAAAAGAACTAAGTGCCATGTTGGGTAAAAGTCAAAGGTATTATGAGACGAAACTAAGATCTGCCAGAAAAAGAAAAAATAGGTATTTGTTACTGGCAAGAAATGTAGGTTACAATGATTATTTGCGAATGAAACAATTCCCGATTTTTAAATTGGGTGTCTATAAGGGTGGTTTCATAGCAGAACATAAAACAGTTAGGGCACATCCAATTGGTAAAATTGCAGAGAGAACTATTGGTTATGATGATTTTAGAGGAGAAGCAGGCATAGAAGGTGCTTTTGCCGATTTTATGCAGGGTGAAAATGGTTTACGTTGGAAACAGAAGATTGCAAAAAACCAGTGGAAACCTATTTCTGATGTAAATGAAAAAGAGCCAATAGATGGGCATGATGTTATTACAACTATAGATGTTAACATACAGGATATTACACATCATGCATTATTAAAACAACTAGAACTTTTTGAAGCAGATCATGGTTGTGCAGTGGTTATGGAAACTGCAACAGGTGAAATTAAAGCAATTTCTAATTTAGGAAGAACTTCTAAAGGAAAGTACTTTGAGAAAAGAAACTACGCTGTTTGGGAAAGTCATGAGCCAGGTTCAACATTCAAGTTAGCAAGTTTAATGGCGGCTTTAGATGATAAAAAGATTGACACTTCTACTGTAGTTGATACTGAAAAAGGAAAAATTTTCATTCACAATAAAAAAGTCGAAGATTCAAGAAGAGGTGGTTATGGTAAAATATCCGCAGCTAGAGTTTTTGAGGTTTCTTCAAATGTTGGCATTGTAAAGTTAATTAAAGAACATTATGATGAAGAGCCAGAAAAATTCATTGCAAAATTAGAAAAATACGGATTTACAGAACCTATTGGTTTTCCTATTAAAGGAGAAGGTAGACCAACCATTCCAAAACCAGGTGATAAAACTTGGAGTAAAATTTCTTTAGAATGGATGTCTTGGGGTTATGGAGTTTCTGTTACACCAATGCAAACTTTAATGTTTTACAATGCTGTTGCTAATAATGGTGTAATGGTTAAACCAAGATTTGTAAAAGAGTTAAGAAGAGAGAATAAAGCAGAAACTGTATTTGAAACAGAAATTATTCATCCTAAAATAGCATCCGAAGAAACCTTAAAAAAGGTTAGAAAAGTTATGGAAAATGTAGTAATAAAAGGAACTGCAGATAATATCTATTCTTCTAATTTCTCTATGGCTGGTAAAACAGGAACTGCCAAAAAGTTTATGCCAAGAATTAAAAATAAAGAAGGTGAATGGGAAGGAGGTTACTATTCTACACAACATTATGTAGCGTCGTTCGCAGGTTTTTTTCCAGCAGATGAACCAAAGTATTCTTGCATTGTTGTAGTTCATGATCCTGATAAAAAGAAAGGTTACTATGGGGCTACAGTTGCTGCACCAGTTTTTAAAGAAATAGCTCAAAAAATTTACACAACAACTCCTATAGATAATCAATCTGTAAATGACAATGTAGAGTTTGCAGTATTAGAAAAACAGTTTAATAAATACAATACAATAATTACAAAAGAACATACTAAAGTGCCTAATGTTAAGGGTATGGATGGTATGGATGCTATATCTCTTTTAGAAAATATTGGTTTAAAAGTGCAAATTTCAGGAGTAGGAAAAGTGCAAAATCAATCTATTAAAAAAGGAGAAGCATTAGAAAAAGGTGCAACCATTATTTTAAAATTATCATAGTCTGAAAAATTTACAAGACATATTGTATAAAGTAGCCATAAAACAAGTATTTGGTAATACAAATATTGAGGTGAATCAGCTTATTTTCGACTCAAGAAGAGTAGGCGAAGGAGATGTGTTTATTGCTCAAAAAGGAGTAAATGTAGATGGTCATTTATATGTAGATAAAGCCATTGCTCTAGGTGCAAAAGCTATAATATGCGAAGGTTTTTCATTTGACAGAAAAGAGGGTATAACTTATATAAGGGTTGCAGATGCAAATGAGGCTTTAGCAATAATGGCATCTAATTTTTATGAAAATCCGTCTACTAAATTTCCAGTTGTTGGAGTAACAGGTACTAATGGTAAAACTACTATTGCTTCATTACTCTATCAATTATTTACCAAAGCAGGGTACAAAGTTGGTTTGCTGTCTACAGTAAAAATTTTAGTAGGTGATAAAGAATATAAAGCAACACATACAACACCAGATTCTGTTACCATAAACAGGTATTTAGATATGATGTTAGATGCTGGTGTAGAATATTGCTTTATGGAAGTTAGCTCTCATGGAATTCATCAAAAAAGAACAGAAGGTTTGCAATTTTCAGGAGGAATTTTCACCAATTTATCTCATGATCATTTAGATTATCATAAAGACTTTGCAGAGTATAGAAATGTAAAAAAGAAGTTTTTTGATGATTTACCAAAATCTGCTTTTGCATTAACCAATATAGATGATAAAAATGGCAACTATATGTTGCAGAATACCAAAGCTAAAAAATATAGTTATGCCTTAAAAACTTTAGCCGATTTTAAAGCTAAAATTTTAGAAAAACAATTATCAGGAACTTTAATTTCTATTGATAATACTGAGGTTTGGACAAAATTAATTGGAGTTTTTAATATCTATAATCTTACTGCAATTATTGCAACAGCTGAATTATTAGGTTTAGAAAAATTAGATATTTTAACCATAGTTAGTCAGTTAGAAAGTGTAAATGGGCGTTTTGAATATGTGATTTCTGAAGACGGAGTTACAGCTATTGTAGATTACGCACATACACCAGATGCATTAAAAAATGTGTTAGAAACTATAAATGATATAAGAACCAATAACGAGAAAGTGATTACAGTTGTTGGTTGTGGAGGTGATAGAGATAAGTCAAAAAGACCAAAAATGGCGCATATTGCTGCTCATTTGAGTAACCAAGCCATTTTTACTTCAGATAATCCAAGAACAGAAGATCCTCAAGAAATCTTAGATGAAATGGAGGCTGGTATATCACCTGAACATTACAATAAAACTTTAACTGTAGTAAATAGAAGGCAAGCAATTAAAACAGCGTGTAAATTGTCTGATGCTGGAGATATTATTTTGATTGCAGGTAAAGGTCATGAAAGTTATCAAGAAATAAATGGGGTTCGTTCTCATTTTAACGATTTAGAAGAAGTTACAAACTGTTTTAATCAACTAAAAAAGAAATAGAATGCTGTATTATTTTTTTCAATATTTAGAGACTCAATTTAGCATTCCAGGTGCAGGTGTATTTCAGTTTATCACCTTTAGAGCAGCTGCAGCATTTATTTTATCGCTTTTAATTTCTGCTATTTATGGTAAGCGTATTATAAATTTTCTACGTAAGCAACAAGTAGGTGAAACAGTTAGAGATTTAGGTTTAGAAGGGCAAAAGCAAAAATCAGGAACACCAACAATGGGAGGAATTATTATAATTCTGGCCACATTAATTCCTGCAATTTTACTGGCCAAATTAGATAATATTTACATCATCATTCTTCTTATTACTACAGTTTGGATGGGCTTTATAGGTTTTTTAGACGATTACATAAAAGTTTTCAAAAAAGACAAAGCTGGTTTAAGTGGTAAGTTTAAAGTATTAGGTCAGGTTGGTTTGGGGCTTATTGTTGGTTCCATGTTGTACTTCAATGAGGGTGTAACTATCAAAGAACAACTACCAGTTGCACAGCAAACCATTCAAGAAAATGGTAAAAAGCAAGTTTTTGGAGAAGCGCATAAATCTACTAAAACAACAGTGCCGTTTTTTAAAGATAACGAATTAGAATACTCCAAAGCATTAAGTTTTTTAGGTGATGGTTATGAAAAATATGGTTGGATTGTATTCATCTTTATTACCGTTTTTATTGTAACAGGTATTTCTAATGGTGCAAATTTAACAGATGGTATAGATGGTTTAGCAGCAGGTTCATCAGCAATAATTGTAATCACACTTGCTGTTTTTGCATGGGTTTCTGGTAACATCATTTTCGCAGATTATTTAGATGTCATGTACATTCCGAATTCAGGTGAAATGACTGTTTTTATCCTAGCCTTTGCAGGAGCCTTAATTGGTTTTTTATGGTACAATACATATCCAGCTCAAGTGTTTATGGGAGATACAGGTAGTTTAACTATTGGTGGAATTATTGCGGTTATTGCTATTTCTATTCGTAAAGAATTGCTGTTGCCAATTTTAGCAGGAATTTTTGTGGTAGAGAATTTATCAGTAATCCTGCAGGTTTCTTGGTTTAAGTATACTAGAAAAAAGTTTGGTGTTGGACGACGAATTTTCAAAATGTCTCCTTTACATCACCATTATCAAAAGTTAAGTTATCACGAAAGTAAAATTGTAGTACGTTTTTGGATTGTAGGAATTCTATTAGCCGTATTTACAATCGTAACATTAAAATTAAGATAAAAAAGTGCTTGTCCTTACTTTCCCTTGGGAAGGGATGAGCAACTTTTAAATAAATATGAAAAAGCAAGAAAATACAGAAAAATCAATCTTAAGTTATTTAGGAGATAATGGGTTTTTAGTGATTCTTGGAGGGGGAGAGAGTGGAGTTGGTACTGCAATTTTAGCAAAGCAAAAAGGCTATAAAGTTTTTGTTTCTGATAAAGGTGCAATTACCAAAGCTTACAAAAAAGTTCTTTTACATCATCAAATAGATTTTGAGGAAAATCAACATACAGTGTCTAAGATTTTACAGGCAAATGTTGTAATGAAAAGTCCTGGAATTCCAGATTCAGTTCCTTTGGTAAAGAAGTTAGTTGATAATAATATTCCAGTAATTTCTGAAATAGAATTTGCAGCAAATTTTACCAAGGCAACTATTGTGGGTATAACAGGTTCTAATGGTAAAACAACCACAACATTATTAACGCATCATATTTTAAAAAATGCAAATTTAGATGTGGGTGCTGCTGGTAATATTGGCGATAGTTTTGCACTACAAGTAGCAGAGAAAAACTATAAAAATTATGTGTTAGAAATAAGTAGTTTTCAATTAGATGGCATTACAAATTTTAGACCACATATTGCCATTTTAACCAATATTACTCCAGATCATTTAGATAGATATGATTATGATTTTCAAAATTATATCAACTCAAAATTTAGGATAACAAAGAACCAAGAAGAAACCGATTTTTTAATTTACGATGCAGATGATGACGTAATTACAGGTTGGTTAAAAGAGAATAAAACAAAAGCAAAATTACTGCCATTTTCAATCGAGAAAGAATTGAAATATGGCGCATTTATAAAAGACAATAACATAACAATCAACATACAAAAAGATAAATTTTATATGCCAATATCATCATTATCAATAAAGGGGAAACACAATACTAAAAATGCAATGGCAGCAACAATGGCAGCGCAATTGCTTAAGGTTAGAAAAGACGCTATTAAAGAAAGTTTATCCAACTTTGAAGGCGCAGAACATCGTTTAGAAAATGTAGCAAAAATTAAAGATGTTCATTACATAAACGATTCTAAAGCAACAAATGTAAACGCTACTTTTTATGCGTTAGAATGCATGGATCAGCAAACAATTTGGATTGTTGGTGGTGTAGATAAAGGAAATGATTACACAGATTTATTGCCTTTAGTTAGAGAAAAAGTGAAGGCTATAGTTTGTTTGGGTATTGATAATGAAAAAATAAAAAACACTTTTGGTAACGTAATTGAAACTATTGTAGAAACTGCAGGTGCAGAAGAAGCAGTTAAGGTTTCACATAAATTGGCAGAAAGAGGAGATGCAGTTTTGTTATCTCCTGCATGTGCAAGTTTCGACCTTTTTCAAAATTATGAAGATAGAGGTCGTCAATTTAAAAAAGCAGTTAGAAATCTATAGAAATCGTAAAGTTTGAAAACAGTTTTTAATCATATAAAAGGAGATAAAACCATTTGGGCTATAGTGGCTATTTTGGCAATATTCTCATTTATGCCAGTTTATAGCGCAAGCACAAACCTGGTTTATGTGGTTGGTTCTGGTTCTACTTTAGGATATTTGGTAAAACATATGGTTTTATTAATTATGGGCTTTGGTATTATTTACGGAGTTCATAAAATCCCATATCGATATTTTTCAGGGGGCTCAGTTTTAATGTTGCCTATAGTTTTTGTTTTACTAATTTTCACAATGATGCAAGGCACAACAATTGGTGGTGCCAATGCTAGTAGATGGATACGTATTCCTTTTGTGGGTATAGGTTTTCAAACATCAACATTGGCAGGTTTAGTGCTAATGGTTTATGTAGCAAGATATCTAGCTAAAAATAAGGAAAGGCCAATTAATTTTAAAGAAAGTTTATTGCAATTATGGTTGCCTGTTGGCGCTATTTTAATGCTCATTTTACCAGCAAACTTTTCGACTACAGCTATTATTTTTGTGATGATTTTAATGGTCACATTTATTGGAGGTTATCCTTTAAAATATTTAGGTTTAATAGTTGGTGTGGGTATTTTTATGCTGGCTTTTTTTGTTTTGGTAGCGAAAGCTTTTCCAGATGCAATGCCAAATAGAGTGCAAACTTGGCAAAGTAGAATAGAAAATTTTTCTGATGGTGATAATAAGGAAGCTTATCAAGTAGAAAAAGCAAAGATTGCAATTGCAACAGGAGGTCCAATAGGAGTTGGCCCTGGTAAAAGTGTTCAAAAAAACTTTTTACCTCAATCTTCTTCCGATTTTATTTTTGCAATAATTATTGAAGAATATGGTTTGGTAGGTGGTGTAATTATAGCTTTGATCTATTTTTTATTGCTTTTTAGAATTTTTGTAGTCATAAGAAAAACAACAACCATATTTGGTACTTTGCTAGTAATTGGTGTGGGTTGTCCCATCATTTTTCAGGCGATTATTAATATGGCAGTTGCCACAAATTTATTCCCAGTAACAGGTCAAACCCTGCCCTTAATAAGTAGTGGAGGTACATCTATTTGGATGACATGTTTTGCGCTAGGTATGATACTTAGTGTAAGTGCATCTAAACAAGAAACAGAAGAAGATATATTAGATGATAACCCTTTAGATATTTTGCATGAAACCATATAACATACTTATTTCTGGAGGAGGAACAGGTGGTCATATCTATCCTGCAATTGCAATTGCAAATGAATTAAAATGGCGTTTTCCAGATGCTAATTTTCTATTTGTTGGTGCAAAAGATAAGATGGAGATGGAAAAAGTGCCTCAAGCAGGCTACAAAATAGAGGGCTTATGGATTTCTGGAATACAAAGAAAACAGCTGGCTAAAAACCTTGGTTTCCCTTTTAAAATGTTAGATAGTTTATGGAAGGCAAGAAGAATTATAAGAAAATTTAATCCAGATATTGCAATTGGTACAGGTGGGTTTGCTAGTGGGCCAACTTTAATAATGGCAAACAGAAGAGACATACCAACATTAATTCAAGAACAGAACTCTTTTCCTGGCATAACAAACAAGTTGTTAGGAAGACGTGCCAATAAAATTTGTGTTGCTTACGATGATTTAAATCGATTTTTTCCGGCAAATAAAATTGTAAAAACAGGTAATCCTGTTCGTCAAGATCTATTAAGTATTCATACTAAAAAAGAGGAAGCCACAGACTTTTTTCAATTAGATAAAAAGAAGAAAACAATTTTGATTTTAGGAGGAAGTTTAGGAGCACGTAAAATAAATCAACTAGTAGAAACCAATTTAACGTTTTTAGAAGAACAAAATGTTCAAGTTATTTGGCAATGTGGAAAGTTATATTTTGATGAGTATAAAAAGCATAATGAATTGAAGCACGTTCAAGTTCATCAATTTATAAACAAAATGGATTTAGCTTATGCAGCTTCAGATATTATTATCTCTAGAGCTGGTGCAAGTTCTGTATCTGAATTATGTATTGTAGGTAAACCAGTTATTTTTATTCCTTCTCCAAATGTGGCAGAAGATCATCAAACCAAAAATGCCAAATTTATAGTTGACAGGCATGGAGCGATACTTTTAAAAGAAAGTGAATTAGACACATTTAAAATTGTATTTGAAACGTTATTAAAAGATGAAGGTAAGCAGCAGCAATTATCTGAAAACATTAACGAGTTAGCCCTGCTAGGTGCAACAAGAAATATTGCTAATGAAGTAGAAAAATTATTAAAGAGGTGAATTTAGAACAAAAACATAACGTTTATTTTGTGGGTATTGGAGGTATTGGCATGAGTGCCATTGCAAGATATTTTACTGCTCAAAATAAAAATGTTGCAGGTTATGATAAAACACCTTCTCAAATAACTGCAGGTTTAGAGCAAGCAGGTATATCGATTCATTTTGAAGACAAAATTCAAAATATTCCTATTGCTTATTTAGATAAAAAATCAACATTAGTCATATACACACCTGCAATTCCAAAAAATTCTGAAGAATTAAATTATTTTAAGAATAATAATTTTACCCTTCTTAAAAGAGCTGAAATTTTGGGTGAAATTACTAAGTCTACTTTTTGCTTAGCAGCTTCAGGTACACATGGTAAAACAACTACATCTAGCATGTTGGGGCATATAATGCAACTTGAAAAAGCCACTTCATTTTTAGGAGGTGTAGCAGAAAACTACAATTCAAATTTAATTCTAGGAGAAGATAAAATAACAGTAGTTGAAGCAGATGAGTTTGATAGGTCTTTTTTACAACTAAGTCCTAATATTGCTTGTGTTACCTCTATGGATGCAGATCATTTAGATATTTATGGAGAGGCATCTTCTTTAGAGGAATCTTTTGTAGTCTTTTCTCAGAAAGTATCAGACACCTTAATTGTGGCAAAAGGTTTGCCTTTAGAGGGCTTAACTTATGCTGTAGATGAACCTGCAGATTATAAAGCATACAATCTAAAGATTAAAGAGGGTACTTATGTTTTTGATGTGCAAACTCCTACTAGTTCTATACAAAATATAGAACTGCACTTGCCTGGTAAACATAATGTAATGAATGCATTAGCAGCATTAGCAATGGCAGATGTTTATGGTGTTTCTTTAGAAAAAATTAAGGTTCAATTGGCTAGTTTTAAGGGCGTAAAACGTAGGTTTTCTTATAAGGTAAAAACCAAAGATTTAGTTCTAATAGATGATTATGCTCATCATCCAACAGAAATTAATGCAGTAGAAAGTTCTATTAGAGAAATGTATCCGAACGAAAAAGTTTTGGCCATTTTTCAGCCACATTTGTTTTCTAGAACTAAAGATTTTGTAGATGATTTTGCATTAGCACTTTCTAAATTTGATGAGGTTATTTTGCTAGATATCTATCCAGCAAGAGAAGAACCAATTCCAAATGTCACTTCAGAATGGTTGCTGAGTAAAATTAGTAGCAAGCAGAAAAAAATAGCAGAAAAGAAAAATATTATAAAAGATATTAAACAATCATCAGCAAAAATAGTTGCAATGTTAGGTGCAGGTGATATTGGTGTTCTAATAAATGAGGTTACAGATCAACTTTTAAATTTACAGGAAAATGAAGTTTAAAAGAGTATTGAAATACCTCTTTTTTGTAGTACTTACAGCTAGTTTGGCTTTTTTGTATAGCTTTTCTGGTAAGAGAAATAATGTTGTAAAAATAGGTGAGCCAATTATAGAATTTGATAAAGGCGAGAATAATTTTCTTACCTATTCAATGGTTAATAAATTGTTAATACAAAATACAGAAAGTATACAAAACCAAGCAAAATCTGTGATAGATTTATATGTTCTAGAAAATAATCTATCAAAAAATCCATATGTTGAAAAAGCAGATGTTTTTTTAACCATAGATGGTAGACTAAAATCTGTAGTAAAACAGCGAGAGCCTGTAGCTAGAATTTTAAATGATGATGAGGTTTATTATGTTGATAAACAAGGAGTAAAAATGCCTTTGTCAATTAATTATTCATCTAGAGTTTTGCTAGTTTCTGGAGTTAAAAATGATGATGAAATTGTAGAAATTTTACCTTTAATTTTAAAAATTGAAGGCGATGATTTTTTGCATAAAGAAGTCGTTGGAATTGTAAAATCTGCCGAAAATGAATATCAATTTTCTGTTAGAAGTGGAGATTACAAAATCGATTTTGGAAATTTATCTGAAATGGATGTAAAATTTAAAAAATTAAAAGCGTTTTATAATAAAACATTTGAAGACAAAACAATTCAAAATTATAAAACAATTAATGTAAAATATCACAACCAAGTTGTGTGCACTAAATAAACTAAAATGGAAGACAATAAAATAGCTGTTGGTTTAGATATTGGTACAACCAAAATTGTTGCCATGATTGGTCGTAAAAACGAATATGGTAAAATTGAGGTAGTTGGTATTGGTAAGGCAAAAAGTTTAGGTGTAAAACGTGGTGTAGTAAGTAATATTACACAAACAATACAATCTATTCAGCAAGCTGTAGATGAAGCAGAAAGTGTATCTGGTGTAAAAATAGAAGATGTAGTAGTAGGTATTGCTGGGCAACATATTAGAAGTTTACATCATAGTGATTACATCACTAGAAACAATGCAGATGAAGTTATTGACGAGGCTGATATAGAAGATTTGGTAAATCAAGTTCACAAATTGGTAATGTTGCCAGGAGAAGAAATAATTCATGTTTTACCACAAGAATTTAAAGTAGATTCTCAAGCGGATATTAAAGAGCCAATTGGAATGTATGGTGGGCGACTTGAAGCCAATTTTCATGTAGTAGTTGGGCAAGTATCATCAATCAGAAATATTGGTAGATGTGTAAAAAGTGCTGGTTTAGACCTAAATGAAATTACTTTAGAACCATTAGCTTCTGCACAAGCAGTATTAAGTCAAGAAGAGAAAGAGGCAGGTGTTGCTTTGATTGATATTGGTGGTGGAACAACTGATTTGGCCATTTTTAAAGACGGAATCATTAGACACACAGCAGTAATTCCTTTTGGAGGTAACGTAATTACAGATGATATTAAAGAAGGATGCTCGATTATAGAAAAACAAGCTGAATTGTTGAAGATTAAATTTGGTTCTGCTTGGCCAGGTGAAAATAAAGAAACTGAAATTGTTTCGATTCCTGGTTTAAGAGGTAGAGAACCTAAAGAAATTACGCTTAAAAACTTATCTAAAATTATACATGCAAGAGTGCAAGAAATTATTGAGCATGTGTATTTAGAAATTAAAAATTATGGGCATGAAACTGCCAAAGGAAAACTAATTGCAGGTATTGTTTTAACAGGAGGTGGTTCTCAGTTAAAACATTTACGTCAATTGGTAGAATACATTACTGGTATGGATGCTAGAATCGGATATCCAAATGAACATTTGGCTGGGGAATCTGATGAAGCATTATCTAGCCCTTCTTATGCAACTGCAGTTGGGTTGTTAATGGAAGGCTTAGAAAAAGATATTAAAGTAGAAGAAGTAGAAGAGGTTCTAGAAGAAATTATAGAAAATACAGAAGATGAAGTAATCAATGAACCTGAACCAGCACCAAAACCAACACCAAAAAAGAAATCGTTCTTCGAGAAATTTACAGAAGGACTGAAAGATTTTTTAGATAATGCTGAGTAGTTAGCATTAAAGACACCAAAAAAGAACAATACACAAGAACACAAAAATATAAAGTTAGTATGAGCTTAGATTTTGAAAACATTGAATTTGTAATGCCTAAAACACAATCAAACACCATTAAAGTAATTGGTGTTGGTGGTGGTGGAAGCAATGCTGTAAACCACATGTTTCAGCAACATATAAATGGGGTAGATTTTGTAATCTGTAACACAGATGCACAAGCTTTAGAAAATAGTCCTATACCAAATAAAATACAGTTAGGAGCTACACTTACCTCTGGTTTAGGAGCAGGTGCGAATCCAGAAATTGGAGAGCAGGCAGCTAAAGAAAGTATGCAAGAAATTCAGCAAATGTTAAATAACCAAACTAAAATGGTATTTATCACTGCAGGAATGGGTGGAGGAACAGGAACTGGAGCTGCACCAATTATTGCTAAGATTGCAAAAGATATGGACATACTTACTGTAGGTATTGTTACTATGCCTTTTGCTTTTGAAGGTAAAAGAAGAACAAAACAAGCGCAATTAGGTATAGATCAACTACGTCAAAATGTAGACTCTTTAATTGTTATCAATAATAACAAACTAAGAGAAGTTTATGGTAATTTAGGTTTTAAAGCTGGTTTCTCTAAAGCAGATGAGGTATTGTCTACAGCTTCAAAAGGTATTGCAGAAGTAATTACACATCACTATAAACAAAATATTGATTTACATGATGCTAAAACCGTTCTTTCTAATAGTGGAACTGCAATCATGGGTTCTGCAAAAGAAGAAGGGCAAACAAGAGCAAAAAATGCTATTATTAAAGCCTTAGATTCGCCTTTATTAAATGATAATAAAATTACAGGAGCTAAAAATGTATTGTTGTTAATTGTTTCTGGAACAAGCGAAGTTACTTTAGATGAAATAGGTGAAATAAACGATTATATTCAAGATGAAGCAGGTTATGATGCTAACATTATTATGGGTATAGGAGAAGATGAAGAATTAGGTGAAGCTATTTCTGTTACTATTGTTGCAACAGGTTTTGCAGCAGATCAACAAAGTAATATTACCAATACAGAGGTTAAAAAAATCATACATACTTTAGAAGAAGAACAAAAGGCTACCTATAACTTCGAAGAGAAAACAATTTCTAGACAACCAAGTTTAGAAACACCAATTACAAATCAGCAAGAATCTAACACTAAAATCGTTCATACATTAAGCGATGATTTAGAAGAAGATAATGCTCAGCCAAAAATGGATTTGGTAAAAACCAATGAAATTATTGCAAGCATGCCAGTTTCTTACGAAAGTGTAGAACCAGATACTATTTCTGAAGATGATTTTATTATAACAGATACAACCAAAGTAGAAGAGCCAGTTGCACAACAAGCACCTACTATGACTTCTAATTCTTTGTTTGATATTCCTTTAAACGACTATACAGAAATTACAAAAGACGAAGAAATTAAGTTTAGTTTAACCAATGAAAAAGAGGTTAATGTAAACGAAATTGAGGTTTTTGGAGCTACTGAAATTGTTGCCAAAAAAGAAACTAGATATGTTTTAGAAGATTTTGATTCTGAACCAACCATTGGTAAAAGTTCTCAAATTATAGAGCGTAAAGTTGAGGAGGAAGAAGAAATTCAGTTTGAATTAAAAACAACCACTCCACAGTCTATAATTAATGAAATAGATACTTTAAGCGAAGAAGTTTCTCCTTTAGATTTAACCATTAATGAGTTACAGAAAAGAGCAGAAGAAAGACGCAAAAGCATGAAGAAATTCAACTATAATTTTAATGAGAACTTAAATAAAAATATAGATGAAATAGAGCGTCAGCCAGCATACAAAAGACAAGGAGTAGATTTAGATAGAAATGCTACTATTAGCAAAGTAAAAACGGCATTAAAAAAAGATACAGATGGTATCGATTTTAAATCTAACAATTCTTTTTTGCATGATAATGTAGACTAAGAATTACATAAAGTTTAAGATTATAAAATCACATCTCTAAAAGGTGTGATTTTTTTGTTTTATTCATTTATTAAAATCGGTTAAACTCAATTTATTTACAGTTCGTCGACACTTAATTGCCATAAACCTTTGGTGGATTTGTTATTACTTGGTAAATCCCTATTTTTGAAGCAAATAACAAGCCATGAACCCAACATTACAATTTTCGACCAAATTAAAATTTACACTTTTATTCCTGTTTATGGGTTTAATGGTAAATGCTCAACAAGAACCTTTTTATTGTGACTACAATGCATATTTATTTCAAGCAAATGATGTGTATGCTATAGATTTAGCTTCAGGTAGTTCTTACTTAGTTAAAAAGGACGTAACACCTGGAAGCGTAAATGCTGTAGGTTATAACCCTGCAGATGGTTACATCTGGGGTTCATTAAGTTCGCCAGCAAAATCAATTGTAAAAATTGGTAAAAACTTTCAAACAGAAACATTTTATATACCTGAATTACCAACAGCTAATAGATATGTTGGTGATGTTAGTTCTACAGGGATTTATCATTTAAAACCAGGAGGAAGCACAGCTTATAGAGTAGATTTAAATCCAGATTCTGATACTTATGGTCAATTTCTTTCTACATTTACACTTTCTTCAAACTTAAATATACATGACTGGGCTTTTAATGCTGTAGATGGTTTATTGTATACTGTTGAAAAGAAAACAAACAATTTATACAGAATAGATCCTGATACAGGAGATGCTTTAAACTTGGGTACTGTGCCAGTTTTAGATGGTTTAAACTATACTTTTGGTGCTGTATATTTTGATGTTGAAGGTAGGTTTTACGTTTCTGCAAATCAAACAGGTACAGTTTATGTTATTCAAGATGTACAAAATTTAGAAGTTGGTTCTACTTTAGATTCTAACTTATTCGCATTTGGGCCATCAAGTAGTTTAAATGATGGTGCAAGATGTCCTACAGCTCCAGTACCACAAGAAGATTGTAAAAACGGTTTAGATGATGATGGTGATGGTTTAACAGACTGTGATGACCCTTCTTGTTCAGGTGTTGCAGAATGCCCTGTAATTACACCTCCAGTTTCTTCTGGTAACAATGGTGGTTTAGAAAGTAACGATAGATTATCTACCTTAATTAATAAAAGAAATTACCTAAGAAGTAAAAACAACTATAAGTTCGATAAGTTTAGTGCTAAGAAATTAGTAAAATCTAAATCGTACAAAACAGCAGCTTCTAAAAATGCAGACATTAATTTAATTGATTTAATTCCTATGGATGTTTTAACAGATACTTATGCTGTAGAATCATCGCCATCAGATTTAATTGAAATGACTAATGCAACAGAATTATTTTCTGTAGATTATATTAGAGATGATAAAACCATAGCTGTAATTTTAGCTACAAAAACAGAAGATGGTGTTTATGAACATACCAAGTTTATTTGTGATCGTCTTTTAGGAGCAGAATTAATTTCTGTATCAACTATAGAAATTAGAGAACAACAATTTATCAAATCGATTATTAAAAATAACGATGGTTCTAAAGAATTTGTACTAAGTTTCTCTGGTAAATTATCTTCAGATACCACTAATTTTGAAATTGAAAGTCACTGGAATTTAGATAAGTATACAGAAAATGAAACGTATTATAACTTCCAGATTTGGACAAACCAAATAGACGATTTAGTAACCTTAGGTGAAGAGGCCTTAGAATTATTTAATGTAAAAAGAAACATTTCTACGTACAACAATTCTACACCACCACCAGTTTTTGTAAAGAAAGGTAAGTATAGAAATGGAAGCTTAGAATTAGAAATAGTTAATGCTAATAAAAGTTCAAGCTTTGTATACGATGCAGGTTTTAAAAGAACAGAAACTTCGGCAACACAATACTCGAATGAAACTATAGCCTTAAGTGGCGATTATCTAAATCCGTTAGTAATTAACACAGGTAACGTATTTGATATTGGATTTAGAATTGAAAACGATACCAATGAAACTCCAGATGATTTATTTATGTCAGATGGTCCTTGGGGAGTAGATGATTCATCTACAGGAACAACAATAGAGAGCTTTGATATTTCACAAAATGATGAAGTTTATTCTGGAAATGGATATAGAGTAGAAAGAAATATTGCCTTAGAAGCTAACACAAGTACTTATGTTGCAGCTTACAGAGCATTTACACCAAGATTTAAATCGATTGATTTGTCTGAGTTTGATGTGTTAGAATTAAATGCAGAAGGTACAGGAGATTTAGAAATTACAATTGTAAAAGAAGGTATTGCTCAATGGGAAGATCAATTTAGAACTACCATTAAGCTTACAGATGAAAATACGCACTTCGCAATTCCTTTAGCACACTTTGTGTCAAACTTAAATCAAAACATCGATTTAACAGATGCTACAAATATTGTATTCACAATGTCTTCTGATGGAGTAGAGGTTATGAATAAGCAAATGAATTTAAGTGATATTCAATTTACACAGAATGCGTTAAGCACAGAAAATGTAATCATTGATGAAAATGAGACTTTATTATTCCCTAATCCTATGAAAACAGTTTCTCAAATAAGATTCTATTCAGAGGTAAATGCAGAGACTGCAATAGAGATTTATAATATGGCTGGTATTCTAGTTAAAAAGTTAACCTTAGAAACAACAACAGGTAATAATAGTGTAGATATTAATAGAAATGGTTTAAGCGCAGGCTTATATTTTATTAAAATATCTAACGATTATAGAACATATAATAGTAAAAAATTAGTGTTAAACTAATTTTATATTATCCCCGACTTTCGCTAAAAGAGCCATCAACTTAATTGTTGATGGTTTTTTTATTTTACGCAAATTTCTAAATTATTTTAAAGTTTTTTTCTAATTGTCGTAAACCATAAACCCTAAAGATTTTCGGTTTTAAGGGTTTTCTCTTAAAGATTGTGCTGTAACAAAACAAATGTGTTTTCGTCTTAAGTATGTAATCAAATTTATAATAATCATGAAAACCATATCATCAACATTACCAGAAAGAGGAATTTTAACTTCGGCTTATAAACAAGAAATAAGAGAAAATATTTCTGAAACTAAAAGAGCTACTTTGTCTAAAATGAAAACGATTATAGAAAATCATCATAATAAATTCCAAAGTCAAACAGGTACAATTTTACAAGTTTCTTTATTTGCTATTGCGTTAGTATTAATTGTGATTTAAAAAAAAATCTCAATGCAATTACGCAATGAGATTTTTAAAATAGTGTATGTAAAGAATTATTTAGCTTAAAGCTGTTTTAATTCTTTTTATAGCTTCACGAATTTGTAATTCTGATGCTGCATAAGATATTCTAATACAATTTGGTGCTCCAAAAGCATCACCAGTTACAGTGGCTACATTTGCATGTTCTAAAATGTATAAAGAAAAATCGTTGGCATTTTCAATTTTAGTACCGTTAATCGTTTTTCCGAAAAATGCAGAAATATCTGGAAAAACATAAAATGCACCTTCAGGAACATTTACTTTAAAACCATCAATTTCTCTAAGTAAATTAATTACAATATCTCTACGAGTTTTAAACTCATCTACCATGTATTGTATTTTTTCGACAGGAGCCAATACAGCAGTAATTGCAGCTCTTTGTGCAATACAGTTGGTACCTGAAGTTACTTGGCCTTGCATTTTTGTACAAGCTTTGGCAATCCATTCAGGAGCGCCAATGTAACCTACTCTCCAACCAGTCATCGCAAATGCTTTTGCTAAACCATTTACGGTTATTGTTCTGTCGAACATGCTTTCTATAGCTGCAAAACTAAAAGGTTTTGTATCGTAATTTACATGTTCATATATTTCATCAGATAGAATAAATATCTGAGGATGTTTTTCTAAAACTGCAGCTAAAGCTCTATATTCTGCCTCACTATAAATAGTACCACTTGGGTTATTTGGAGAGTTAAAGAATATCATTTTAGTTTTTGGCGTAATTGCTGCCTCTAACTGAGCTGGAGTAATTTTAAAATCTGTGTCAATAGATGAAGGTATTTCTACAAATGTAGCTTCACTCAAAGTGGCAATTGCAGAATAACTAACCCAATAAGGTGCAGGTAATAAAACTTCATCACCTTTATTTAATAATACTTGAGCTACATTTGCAATAGATTGTTTTGCACCTGTAGAAACTACAATTTGGTTAGGTTTATAGTCTAAACCATTATCTCTCTTAAATTTTACGCAGATAGCTTCTTTAAGCTCTAAATAGCCATCTACAGGAGAATAAGAATTATAGTTCTGGTTTATTGCTTCTATTGCAGCATCTTTAATAAAATCGGGTGTATTAAAGTCTGGCTCTCCTAAACTTAAACCAATAATATCTTTTCCTTGGCTTTTTAATTCTCTGGCTTTAGCTGCCATTGCTAAAGTTGCAGAAACAGGTAAACTGTTAATTCTGTCTGATAATGGATGTGACATTTTTAAAAAATTTGTTATGCTACTAATTCTGGTTTTTGTCCTAAAACGCCTAAGTGCCTAAAGTGCTCAATAAGTGCTTTTCTAGTAGTTGCATACTCATTATAAGGCAAGTTAAACTCTGCAGCAGTTTCTTTTACAATTTTAGCTAATTTACCATAATGCACATGAGAAATGTGTGGAAAAATATGATGTTCAACTTGATGATTTAAACCACCAGTATAAAAATTTACAAGCCAATTGCTTGGTGCAAAGTTACTTGTGGTGTATAATTGATGGACTGCCCAAGTATGTTCTAAATTTCCATTTTTATCTGGCATAGGCATTTCTGTGTTTGGTACAATGTGTGCCAATTGAAAAACCAAGCTTAAAATCATACCTGCAGTATAGTGCATTACAAAAAATCCTAAAAGAACTTTCCACCAAGCAACATTTAAAACTAACATTGGCAATAAAATCCAAAGTGCATAATAAGCAAGTTTAGAAATTACCAATTTTGTCCATTCTGTTTTTGGGTTAGGAAACTTACCATAAGATAATTTTCTTTTCAAATACCTGTGCATCTGTTTTACATCTGTTGTAATAGCCCAGTTTATGGTTAGTAAACCATATAAAAAGATCGAATAATATTTCTGTACTTTATGTATTTTTAACCATTTAGAGTGCAAAGAAAAACGGATAATTCTCCCAGCATCTATATCTTCATCATGATCTTTAACATTGGTAAATGTATGGTGTAAAACATTATGTTGCACCTTCCAATTATAAACATTACCAGCTAAAATATAAATACTACTACCCATTAATTTATTCACCCACTTGCGTTTAGAAAAAGATTCGTGGTTGGCATCGTGCATAACATTCATACCAACACCAGCCATACCAACACCCGTTAAAACCATAAGTAAAACCATGGCCCATTGAGGCATTGAAACTGTTAGTACTAAAATAAATGGAATTAAAAATAAAGAAAACATAATAATGGCTTTAGAATATAACTTCCAATTACCAGTTCTATTTATATTGTTTTCTTTAAAATATGTGTTTACTCTTTTGTTTAAGGTTCTAAAAAACTTAGCTTTATTTACCCTAGAAAATGTGATGTTGTTCATGTATTACTAATAAATTGTAAAAATATGGATTTTAATGCAATTACTATGTTAAACGTTCATTATTATTGATAATTGTTAAGACCAAATAACTATTTTTGTGCCCTAATATTTTTTAAATGGACATACTGCTAAAATACTTTACAGATTTAACAGAAACTCAAAAAGAACAATTTTCTAAATTACAAGATTTGTATAAAGATTGGAATTTAAAAATAAATGTGGTTTCTAGAAAAGATATAGATGAATTGTATTTGCGCCACGTTTTACACTCTTTGGGTATTGCAAAAGTAATGCCATTTAAACCTGGAGCTAAAGTTATGGATGTTGGAACTGGTGGTGGTTTTCCTGGTATACCATTAGCTATTTTGTTTCCAGAAACTCAATTTCATTTGGTAGATTCTATTGGTAAAAAAATTAAAGTAGTAAATGAAGTTGCAGAAGGTTTAGGTTTAGAAAATGTTACCACAACTCATGGTAGAGTAGAAGAAGTAAAAGATACTTATGATTTTATTGTAAGTAGGGCAGTAGCGCAAATGGAAACTTTTGTAAGATGGACCAAAGGTAAAATTGCTAAAAAGCAAAATCACGATTTAAAAAACGGAATTCTCTATTTGAAAGGGGGAGATTTAACTGAGGAGCTACAAAAATATACTTCTGCCACAATCTATGATTTACCAAATTACTTTGATGAACCTTTTTTTGAAACAAAAAAAGTAGTGCATTTAGGTATGAAGTTTAAAGGGTAATTATTAGATTTTTAAAGGTCAATTAAACCCAAAGCAGCAATAGCAATACCTATTAGAAATATTACGATACTGAAGAAAACAAATAGAATTACTAGCCCTAATAAAAATCTAAAGAATTTAAGAATATTTTTTCCAGGAGATAATTTATAGATTCTACCTATGGCATACATATAGTATATTATAGAAAAAATAAAACTACCCATATAAATTGATGGATGAATAGTTATTGCAAAAAAGAAAGCAATGATAGTAAAGAAGGTTGTAAATCCATAGATATATCCGTTCATTATAACATGTTCACCAAAATAATGAGGTTTCCAAAACGTCCATTTACTAAGCACAGAATAAATCAGTAAAAACACAAAAGTAAGTAAGTTAAAATAACGAAGCATAAATTCTGATATTTTCTGCATAGAATCTAGCTGCATTTTTGCTATTTTCTTTTCTAACTTAATTTTTTCGATTTGTTTTTCTGTGGCATTTTCTTTTGAAGGTATTTTTTGATTTGCCTGTTTCTGAATTAGACTAATTTGATCTTGATTTACAGCATTTTGTATGGCAATAAAATCATCAGCAAAATAATTAAAGATAATTAAGGATAAACCAGCGCCAATTGCTAGAAATGCAAACGGATTTACATAACGTTTTCTTACTCCATCTAAATACTCTAAAACCACTTCTTCCGGCTTTACAGCCATTTTTCTTAAGGTTAAAAAGAAGCGACTATCAACACCAAATAGATTGATGAAAAATTCTACAAGCAATCTTTTAAAATGTATTCTCTGTTTTACAACTAAGCCTCCACAAGTGTTGCAGAAATTTGCATTGTCTTTTAAAGTTTCCCCACAATTTTTACAATCCATAAAGTAAAAATAAGTTAAAATTATTTTATAAAATAATGTTGATGCGCTTTAAGTTGTTTGTTTTTAGAATGATATAAACAATTCTGAGCAAAATTAATTTTCTGGAAATAAAATCTAACAGGTTGTTTTTTTCTATCAATTTAAAATATGGATGATTTTGTAGCTGTTGTAAATTCTTCTAGAAATAGCATTCCTTTATAAGAATTGCCTTTTTTATTAAGTTTCGGACTCCAAACTGCAATACAATACTCATTAGGTTGTACAGCTATTATACCACCACCAACGCCACTTTTACCTGGCAAACCAACTCTAAAAGCAAATTCACCTGCTTCATCGTAAAAACCACAAGTAAGCATAATTGCATTTATTCTTTTTGCTTCGTTTTTGGTTAAGATTTCTTTGTCTTTATATTTAATTTTTACATCTTCTGTTAGATAAAGAAAAATTTCTGAAAGTTCTTTGCAACTCATTTCTAGAGAACAGATGTGAAAATAGAAATCTAAAACTGCTTCTACATTATTTTTGATATTGCCAAATGATTTTATAAAGTTGCATAAAGCAAAATTTCGATATCCAGTTTCTCTTTCTGAAGCTGCTACTTTTTTGCAGTACTCTAAAGTTTGATTGTTAGCTATTTCTCTACAGAATTTTAAAAAATCTTCTTTGGGGTTTTCTAAATGGCTAACCAAAACATCGCAAATAACAATGGCTCCTGCATTAATAAATGGATTTCTAGGTATTCCACAATCATCATCTAATTGCTGTAGAGAATTAAAGGCATTACCTGATGGTTCTACATCAACTCTTTTCCAAAGATCTTCACCTTCTAAATGATAGGCTAAGGTTAAAGACAATATTTTAGAAATACTTTGAATGGAAAATTTCTTACTAAAATCTCCAATACCAAAGCCTTCTTTATTTGTTGTTGTAATGTGTGCACCAAAATAATTTGGAGAAATATTGCCAAGTTCAGGGATGTAATTTGCTACTTTACCATCATCTTGTATATCCTTTAAATCTGAATAAATTCGCTCAATAATATTTTGGCAGTTCTTCATTTACAATTTAGTTTTTCTCAAAATTATCGGAATTATTTTGAATAAGCAATTATATCTAGGGCATAAAAAAAGGAACTGTTTAAAAACAGTTCCTTTTCTTTTAATATATAATTTTATGCAATTATAAAGCCTCAACAAACAGACCTTCATCTGTTTTTGAAACTTTTGCAACTTCTTTTTTAGTTAAGCCTTTAATGGTTTTATCCCATTTTTTATTAGATAAACCAGACTGGGTTTTTAAAGTAACTAGCTCAATTTTTTCAGCTTTCGTAATTATGGCTAAAACAGCTTTTTCTTCATCATTCAATTCTACAGAAGGTGCTTTCTTTTCTGGTCTCATCTGAGGAAAAAATAACACTTCTTGTATAGATTGGTTGTTGGTTAAAAACATAATTAATCTGTCCATTCCAATTCCCATTCCAGAAGTTGGTGGCATACCATATTCTAATGCTCGTAAGAAGTCATGATCTATAAACTCTGTTGCTTCATCATCTCCTTTAGCAGCCAATTTTAATTGATGCTCAAAACGCTCACGTTGGTCAATAGGGTCATTCAACTCAGAATATGCATTCGCTATTTCTTTACCACAAACCATTAACTCAAAACGTTCTGTTAACTCTGGGTTATCTCTGTGTTCTTTACAAAGTGGAGACATTTCTTTTGGATAATCTGTAATGAAGGTTGGCTGAATGTAGTTTCCTTCACATTTTTCACCAAAAATTTCATCAATTAATTTTCCTTTACCCATGGTTTCATCAACCTCAATATTCATGCCTTTAGCAGCCTCTCTAATTTCATCTTCTGTTTTACCAGTAATATCAAAACCAGTAAAATGTTTGATAGAGTCTGCCATAGTTACTCTAGCATAAGGTGCTTTAAAATCTATATTATGCTCACCAAAAGTTGCTTTTGATGTTCCATTAACTGCAATTGCACAATGCTCTAATAATTGCTCACAGAAATCCATCATCCAATTGTAATCTTTGTAAGAAACATAGATTTCCATGGCTGTAAATTCAGGATTGTGAGTTCTGTCCATTCCTTCATTTCTGAAGTTTTTAGAAAACTCATAAACACCATCAAATCCACCTACAATTAAACGTTTTAGGTATAATTCATTCGCAATTCTCATGTATAATGGAATGTCTAGCGAATTGTGATGGGTAATGAAAGGTCTTGCAGCTGCACCACCAGGAATTGGTTGTAAAACAGGTGTTTCTACTTCAAAATAACCAGCGTCATTAAAGAAAGAACGCATTGCATTAAACAATTTAGTTCTTTTAATAAATACCTCTTTTACATTCGGATTCACCACTAAATCTGCATAACGTTGTCTGTAACGCATTTCAGGATCGTTAAATGCGTCATAAGTATTACCTTCTGCATCAACTTTTGGTAATGGCAATGGTTTTAAGGCTTTAGATAACAATTTGAAATCTTTAACCATAACTGTTTTTTCACCCACTTTTGTGGTAAACAAAGTACCTTCTATACCAATAAAATCGCCAATATCTAGTAATTTTTTATAAACATCATTGTATAGGGTTTTGTCTTCACCTGTACAGATTTCATCACGATTAAAATATACTTGTATTCTACCTTCTCCATCTTGAAGCTCTGCAAAAGACGCTTTACCTTGTATTCTTCTAGACATTAATCTACCAGCAATAACAACTTTTTTGTCTTCTGCAAAATCACTTTTTATTTCTTTAGAATTAGAATCTATTGGAAATAAATCTGCTGGGTAAGGATTTATACCCATTTCTCTTAATTTTGCGAGCTTTTCTCTACGTACAACTTCTTGTTCTGATAATTGCATTTGCTTTGTAAATTTCTAGTGTTTAATAATGGGTGCAAAGATACAATCTATCAATTAATACAGCATTCAGAAAATAGTAAAAAAAAGGATATTTATTTTATGATTTCTAAAATCTAACTATATTTGCTCATCACTTTTTGTTAGAGTGATAAAGTTGTGTTGTTTTGGCACTTTCGTAAAAGTGTCTTGGTTTTGTTAACCAATGGAAAGCTTCCCTTAAGTGGGACGCTTTTTTTGTTTTATAGCTTTTTGTTTTACAACATTTTTTGCTGTTTTTTATAAAACGAATCTGCCTG
Organism: Polaribacter sp. P097; assembly: GCF_036864555.1. Lineage (NCBI taxonomy): Bacteria > Pseudomonadati > Bacteroidota > Flavobacteriia > Flavobacteriales > Flavobacteriaceae > Polaribacter > Polaribacter sp. P097. Next base: position 1,471,484 of record NZ_JAZETJ010000001.1, read on the forward strand.
AAGTTTCATGAGTTCTCTTGCCATTTTTTGTTTATAGTCATACAACTCATTATCTTCTGTAATATCTTTATACACTTTATTGTCTATAGAGATGTCTGCATTCAACATTTGTTCTCTTTGTTGCATTTGTTGAGTAGCCCATGTTTTAACCGCAGATAATTTTTCTTCTAGTTTAAAATCATATTCACCTTTTGGAGCTAGCAATTTTGCAATAATTGGCGAAGTTTCTATGGCCAAAAAAAGTAGAAAAATAAAGAATGATGTAAAAAATGGAAGTTCACCTAGCGCATTAATTCTAGCCATTAATCCATCAAAATTAGAAATAATTGGTTGTGAATTAGCTTCAGCTAATTTTTGATTTTCTAGCAATGCAGCAATTTTACTTTCTTTTAATTTAATTTTTTCTTGATTGTTTTTTTTAAGCTGATTTAGAGCCAATAATGAAGCATCATGCTTTGCTCGTTTTTCTTCGTAAACAGGCCCTTTACCTAATTTTTTGGTTCCTGATGTACCTTCTGCTTCAGAAATATAAGTGTTGTATAAAGCGTTGGTTTCGTTTTCTTTGGTACTAATTTCCGTTTTTAACGCTGTTATTTCAGTATTAATGGCATTAATTTCTGGTGTGAATTGTTGGGCAATTTGAGTTTTGTTATCTAAAGTCATTTGGTTTTTCTCTGTAAGCAAAACTTGATTGATTTCTTTTTCAAATAATTTTAATTCTAGAGGTTTAGAAATTACAACAGCGATAATAAGCGCCAACACAATTCTAGGAGCTGCTTGTGCCAATTCTTTCCATTTAGAATCCGATTTTTTGATGGTAGATACTATAAATCTATCTAGATTAAAAATGAGAAGACCCCAAATTAAGCCAAAGAAAATTGAAGTATACATGTTGTCAAAAACAGTATACAAAGCATAAGAGCCAGCAATGGTTGCCATTATTGCAGTAAAAAAAACGGTAGCACCAATACCTGCATATTTATTTTGTTCTCCATTAGAACATTCGTCAATCAAATTTTTATCAACTCCAGAACAGGTAAGAAAGAATTTTTTAAGCACAATATTGTATTTTAGTATAAATACAACGTTTTAAAATTGAATTTGTTACATAAAAAAGCCTCGATTTTTCGAGGCTTTTTTACATAAATATTGTTTTGATTTAGTAGTTAAATTGTCTTTGTAACAATTTTAACCGATTTAGAACCATCTTTTTCTCTATTTACACTAGTACTTTTTATGGTGTTAGGTTTTATCTTATTAATATCTTTTTGGTTGATGACCTTACCATTTAAATAGTAAGTAACTTTTTCTCTGTTTTTTTTCTTTTCCTCCTCTGTTAAATTTTGCAGAGCTAGGATGAATGATTTTTCCTCTAAAGTATCTATATTTTTTAGTGTAATTTTTGTTTCCTTTTTCTTTTTTGGAATAGTATCTTTTACCTTTAAAGATTTAGCAACATTATTTTGGTCAACTTTTTGCTTATGTTTTTTCTTTGCTTTTTTAGGAGCAGGAGGTATTTGATTTAACGTATTACCCGTTCTTTTTTTCCAAGCTTCACGTTCCATTTTAGCTCTTAGCTTTTCTTCATCAGAGGCATTATGTGGAGGTGGTGGAGGTTGTAATAATAATTTGTCTTCTGCAGTTAAATCTTTTCTTAATTTGTAAAATACAACATCGTTCTTCATTAATCTGATGTATGGTCTTATTGGATTTATCGGTCTAGAGACTTTGTTTTTATCAGCTCTAGACATTCTAAAATACATACCACCTAAATCGGAAAATTCTCTGTCAATGGTTTCTTTTTCTTTGCCTTTTTTAAAAACATAATGTTTACCAGAAGCTTGTAATTTTTTAAAAATTTGCTGTTTCTTTTTATATTCTTTTACAATATCAAGGTTTACAAATTTTCCGTTTTTATAATATCTGGCAATTCTTTCGTTTTTATCAAACGTGTAGTAATATTTTTGATTATCAATTGTAATAAACCAACCTTTATTAAATTTTGGGTCTTTTTGAACTTTATTAATTAGTTTTAAATTATTAAGTAAGCTTTGTTTAGATCCATTACTGCTGGGTACATTATATTTCTTCTTTTTAGGTTTCTCTTTAATGTCTTCTATTTCAATAATATTATATTCTTCTTTCAAATAATTCATGAAATTTTCAATTCGCTTTTTATTTTGAAAATTAAAATAAGCTATAGTTTCAAGGTGAGCTTGATTTTCCTGTGGAAAACGTTTGCTTCTTGCATTTTTATAAACATGACTGTTAGAATATCTTGCAAAATCAATACTTTTATATTTATTTAAAACTTCATTTTTAACTACTTTTCCATCAATCCAAACTGCAAACTTTTTGCTGTCTTTAAGTGCTTCAAATTGTGATTTTGTAGGAACTATTTTTTTAAATTTTAAAGGTGGAGGAGGCATCAATCTCGCTTTTTCCTCATCATTTAATTCGCTATATTTTTTAGAAATAGTGTTACCATTCTCATCTTTTCTTTGAATGGTTAAATCCTTATAGAAGTATTTTTTATATAGCTCACTTTTAAAGAAATCATCTTTCTTAAATGGTACTTGTTCTACAATCGTTTCTATAGGTTCTTCTTCTATTTCTATCACTTCTTGAGCTTCTACTCTTTGAGCAAAAAGAAAAGTAAAAGCTACTAAAAGTGGTGCAATAACTAATTTTTTTAGTAAGATTTTTGTTGGGGAACTTGTGGTTGTCATCATTTTTAATCTTTTTTTAGTTACTAAGTAATTTAAATTACTGGCCAAGTAATATTCGTTTTTCCAAGCGGCTTTATTCAATAATAAATGCTGGTATTGAAATGTATTTTTATGCTGTGTAATTACACTTTCGTCTGCTAAGAACTCATGATTTATTTGAATTGCTTTTTTTAGGAAAATGAATAATGGGTTAATCCAAAATGCAATTTGAAAAAGCTCTAGAACAAGCACATCTGCAGTGTGTTTTTGAGTTGCATGTGTTAACTCATGTGTAAACAATTCGTCTTCAATTTCATTATGTTCATACTGTTTTTTGTTGATGAAAATGTAGTTCCAGAATGTGTGTGGTAGAATTTCATCATTCACCAAAACCAAAACTGCATTGCCATATTTTATTTTTTTATGGGTATGTATTTTTGAAATTATTTTAAATAAATTTCTTGCAAAACGAATCAGCAGAGTTAATGAAATAAATAAATAGCAAATTAAAATGTAGTTGGTATAGTTTATTGGTTCTTCTGCAACAATTTCTATTGGTGCAAAATCTATAGTGTTTTGAATGGAATCTAAAAGTATAGGCGACTCGTCTTCAAGAATTGGCTTAGCCTCTGTATAAATTGTGTATAGAGGAGCTAAAAAAGAAAATAAAATACTACCTAACAGAAAAAATCGGTTAAAATTATGCATCTTCTCTTTCTCTAAAATTAGGTGATAAAAACCTAATAATAAAGCTAAGCAAGTTGCCGATTTTAGAAGATAAATTATCATTGCTGTTGCTTTTTAATTTGATTATCAATTACTTTTTTTAATTCCTCTAACTCATCTGTAGATAAATTGGTTTCTTTCGTAAAGAAAGAAGCAAACTGACTAGCAGAATCATTAAAGAAGTTTTTAATCAATCCATTTACATGATTTGAAAAATAATCGGTCTTTTTTATAATTGGGTAATACTGTCTAGACTTACCAAATAATTTGTAGCTAATAAATCCTTTATCTGAAATTCTTTTTAAAAGAGTAGCTACAGTAGTTGTAGCTGGTTTAGGTTCAGGAAAATCTTCTAATAGTTCTTTTAAGAACGCCTTTTTACGTTTCCATAAATATTGCATTAATTGCTCTTCTGTCTTAGATAGTTGCATTGTAAATTGTTTTTTGCTCTACAAACATAGAATAAAAAAATGAATTCTACAAATGTAGAGTTAAAGGTTCTTTATTATTTCACTAAATTTGTAGTAAAAACTATAAAACTTAATTATGAAAAAGGTCTTATTTATACTTAGTGTACTGCTGTTTGCTTCATGTGCATCTAAAAAATTTAAAGAAAAATGGTTAGAGAAAGAAGCACCTGCAACTTTTAAAGCTCGTTTTGAAACTACCCAAGGTAATTTTGATATTGAAGCTGTTAGAGAATGGTCTCCAGCTGGTGTAGATCGATTATATCAACTAATTACTAATAATTATTATGAAGATGTTTCCATTTTTAGAGTAGTGCCAAAATTTGTAGCTCAATTTGGTATTCATAATGATACTTTAATTAATAATGCATGGGGTGAAAGAGGCATAAAGGATGAACCTGTCTTGCAAAAAAATGATTCTATGACCATCGCTTTTGCTAGAGGTGGAGTAGAAACAAGATCGAATCAGATATTTATCAATTTAAAAAATAACTATAGGTTAGATAAATTGGCATATTCTGGAGTTACCGGTTTTCCTGTAATTGCTAAAGTGATTGATGGCCAAGAAAATGTTTTAAAATTTTATGGTGGTTATGGAGATAAGTTGGGCTATAAACAAGATTCTGTTGCAAAATTTGGGAACAAATTTTTGAGAGAAAAATATCCTAAAGTAGATTATATTAAGAAAGCATATATTCTAAAAAAATAGCGAATGAAAACCTTCATTATAAGCTTATTGCTTTTAATTACACTGCAAAGTTTCTCACAAGAAAAGTTCGAAAAAGAGTATAGAGTCAATAAAACGCTTATACCACAAAAATCTTTGAGTTTTATAGATGCTCTTCATTTTAAAAAGAAAATAAAATGGTATGTTGAAGAGAGTAATGAGGGTAAAACCTATGAAGCTAAAACATGTTATTTAAAACACTTATATAGTCTAGAATTTTCGAGTAAAGGTGATATTTTAGATGTTGAAAAAAAGGTAAAATTTAAAGAATTACCAGCTTTAGTTCAGCAAAATATAAATAATAAACTTTCTGAGAAATTCAAGAAGTTTAAGTTTAAAAAAATACAAATTCAATATAGAGGATCTGAGCAACAATTGATTGATTTTTTAAAATTAGAAGACAATAATCAAGATTTAAAAACTTCTTACGAAATTGTGGTAAAAGGCAAAATAGAGAACAATTATAAGCTTTATGAGATTTTACTAAATGCGAAAGGTGATGTTTTAAAAATGCTAGAATTCAAAGCTATAAATTCAATTAACCTAGAGTTTTAATGGCTTTTAAGAATCGTTATTTTATAATTTGCTTTTTTGTTTCTCTTTCAGCTTTTTCACAGAATACGCTTAATAGTGGTTTGTTGCCAAAGATTGTATTGTCTGCAGATATTTCAGATAAAACAAAGTCCATCAATACCATCGAATCACGATTCGTAATTGATGAAGAATATGAAAATATCAGCTATAATTTGGTTGATATGTCAAGTATTTTATCAATCAAAACAGGTTTAAACCAGTCTTTTAATTTTGGGTATCTACTTCGTTTGAAAAATTCAGAAACAATACACAGAACTTTTCAGCATTATAATATTATTCAGCAACAACTTACCTACAAGTTAGCACATAGATTTGCTTTTGAGCAGTTTTATCAAGAAGGATTTAGTCCTGAATTTAGAACGAGATATAGAATAGGTTTTCAAAAGGCATTAAATGGAGAAAAATTAGATGTCAATGAATTTTACGTAAAAATAGCGAATGAATATTTGTATGATTTTACAGATCTTGAAATACGATTAACTCCATATATAGGATATCAAATGACTAAGAAAAATAAGCTAGAAGTTGGCCTAGATTATAGGTTGAGTAATTTTATAAATGATTGTGGAGAAAATGATCTTTGGTTTAGAGCAACTTGGTATATTTCTATAAACTAAAAAAGCAGCTACAAATTTGTAGCTGCTTTTTTAATACTGTTTAGGATTTTTATTTAAGCTTAAAAGTAACTTTTCTTGCAAATTGTCTTGCATCTTCTGTTACAGATTTATCTTCTCCTCCTCCATAATATGATAATCTAGCTGGGCTAATTCCTGCTGCAACTAAAACATCAAATACTCTTTTAGCTCTATTTTGAGATAATGTTTTATTTCTTTCTTCAGAACCAGTTTCATCTGCATAACCAATTAATTCTGCATTAACTGTAGGATTATCGATTAAGAATTGCTTTAAGTAATTTACAGAATTTAAAGAACCATCTTGAATTCTAGTTTTGTTAACATCAAAATAAACGTTGATGTAACCACTGTTTAATAATTGTCTAATGAAATCAACGTTAGAACCAGTAACTACATTTGCGTATTTATCTGCTTCATCTTTTCTAACATACCTTTCATCTAACTCAGTCATAATTAATTCTTGGTTAGGTGTAGCTGCTAATTCTTTGTTCTTTAGAACTTCTATTTCTTTCTCTGCAGCAGCTAGTCTATTTTTAATTTCTTCTAATTCATCATTTACAACTACTTCTTCCATAAAGTAAGAATCTGCTAATTGCTTGTTTTTGCCCAATGCAAAACTTAAACCTAAAGAAGTATTAAACAAACTAATGTTAGATTCTCTTGGACTTAAATTTGGCCCACCATCAAAATTGTCATCTTGATAAAAGTGAATTAAAGAAGAAAAATCTAAAAATAAAGACATTCTATTATTGATTCTAAATTGAGGAGTAATTCCAAAATTCAAAGCCATCATAGGGTCACCTCCATTATCTGTAGGTTCAGTAATATTTAAAGAAGCTGCACCAACACCACCATGCATCATTAAGTTAAAACGATTTGTCCAGGTATGAAATTTTAAAACATCACCCATATTTACTACTCCTTCTAAAGAAGCTCTGTAGTAATTAGATTTAAATGGTAAGGCTGCCTCATCTTGAAAACTGCTATATCCTAAATCTAAACGTACACCAAAACGATTGTTAAGCATGTATCTAATACCTAAACTTCCTTGTCCAAATAAAGATGGGTTGTAACCAGGGCTCAAACTAGCACCAACTGTATGTATACCAGCACTTAAATCTATGGCCCAATGGTCGTATTTATCTTTAGAGTTTTGTGCACTTAACGTAAAAACGCAACTCAATAATAATGTTATAGATAAAATTTGTGTAATTGTTTTCTTCATGTTTCTTAATTTACAATGTAAAATTAGTAATATTTTTTAATTCAACTCAGTAAAATACTTATAAAAGTAAGGAATAGTTTCAATTCCTTTTAAATAATTCCAAACGCCAAAATGTTCATTTGGAGAGTGTATTGCATCTGAATTAAGACCAAACCCCATTAAAATGGTTTTACTTTTTAAATACTCTTCAAACAAGGCTACAATTGGTATGCTACCTCCACTTCTTTGTGGAATAGGAGTTTTACCAAATGTAGTTTGATAAGCTTTACTTGCTGCTTGATAGGCAATATTGTTAATAGGAGTTACGTAACCTTGACCTCCATGATGTGGTGTAACTTTTACAGAAACTGCTTTTGAAGCTATACTTTCAAAGTGTTTTACAAATAATTCTGTAATTTCTTTCCAATCTTGATTTGGCACTAATCGCATTGAAATTTTAGCATAAGCTTTAGAAGCAATTACTGTTTTTGCGCCTTCACCTGTGTAACCACCCCAAATTCCGTTAACGTCTAAAGTAGGTCTTATTGAATTACGTTCGTTTGTAGAATATCCTTCTTCACCATAAACATCACCTATTTTAATTGCATCTTTATATTCCTCTAAATTAAAAGGAGCTTTCGCCATTTCTGCTCTTTCTTCTTGCGATAAATCTTCTACTTTATCGTAAAACCCAGGAATTGTAATGTGATTGTTATCATCATGCAACGAAGCAATCATTTTTGTTAAAATATTTATAGGATTTGCAACTGCACCACCATATAAACCAGAATGTAAATCTCTGTTTGGGCCTGTAACTTCTACTTCTACATAACTCAAACCACGCAGACCTGTAGTGATAGATGGTATATCATTTGCAATCATACCAGTATCTGAAATTAAAATTACATCGTTTTTTAATTTTTCTACATTTCTAGGTACAAACCAAGACAAACTTTCTGAACCAACCTCTTCTTCACCTTCAATCATAAATTTAACATTACAAGGTAAGTTGCCAGTATTTGTCATGTATTCTAAAGCTTTTACATGCATATACATTTGCCCTTTATCATCACAAGAACCTCGTGCAAAAATTGCACCTTCAGGATGAATTTCGGTTTTCTTAATAACAGGTTCAAAAGGTGGTGAATCCCATAAATCTATAGGGTCTGCTGGTTGCACATCATAATGACCATAGACCAACACTGTTGGTAATTTATCATCTATTATTTTCTCACCATAAATTATAGGATAACCAGGCGTTTCACAAGATTCAACTTTATCACATCCTGCTTTTTTTAAGCTATCCATAACAAAATCGGCAGTGAGTAAAACTTGTTTTTCGTAGGCTTTATCTGCACTAATTGATGGAATTTTTAAAAGTGCAATAAGTTCATCTAAAAATCGCTGTTTGTTCTCTTGTATATATGTATTTACGCTATTCATGTAACTTTTTTATAATTCTTATTCAAAAATAGAAAAATTATAATGAACGCTTTGTAGTTTCTGTTCTTTGTTTATCTTTGCAAACCAAAATGCGAGCGTGGTGGAATTGGTAGACACGCTAGACTTAGGATCTAGTGCCGAAAGGTGTGAGAGTTCGAGTCTCTCCGCTCGTACTTTAAAAGCTTCTCTTTGTGAGAAGCTTTTTTATTTCTGAATGTTTTGGATTATCTTGTTGCAAAATAGCAATATGAAAGCGATAGTTTGTACCAAATTCGGATTACCAAATACTCTTAAATTTATTGAAAAAGAAAATCCTCAGCCTAAAGAAGATGAAGTTTTAGTACAGGTAAAAGCGTGTAGTGTTAATTTTCCTGATACGTTAATTATACAAGGAAAATATCAGTTTAGACCAGATTTTCCATTTTCGCCTGGAAGTGATATTGCAGGAGTTGTAGCACAATTAGGTAATAATGTAAAGCATTTAAAAAAAGGTGATGAAGTTGTTGGATTTATTCCTTTTGGCGGTTTTGCAGAAAAAGCGGTTGTAAAAGCTAAAGATTGTTTTGCTAAACCTAAAGGGATGTCTATGGTCAATGCTTCTGCATTTTTATTAGCTTACGGTACTTCTTATCATGCATTAAAAGATAGAGCAAACTTACAGAAAAATGAAACAGTACTTATTTTAGGAGCTTCTGGTGGAGTAGGTTTAACTTCTTTAGAGTTGGCAAAATTAATGGGAGCCAAAGTAATTGCAGCTGCAAGTTCGGATGAAAAACTTGCTTTATGTAAAGATTTTGGTGCAGATGAAACTATTAATTATAACAAAGAAAATTTAAAAGAGCGCGTAAAGGAATTAACCAATGGTAAGGGTGTAGATGTAATCTATGATCCTGTTGGAGGTAATTTTTCTGAACAAGCTCTAAGAGCTATTGCTTGGAATGGTAGACATTTAGTCATTGGTTTTGCAAATGGTGAAATTCCTAAAATTCCGATTAATTTAACGTTGTTAAAAGGGGCCAGTATTGTAGGTGTTTTTTGGGGTGCTTTTGCTCAAAAAGAACCAAAAAAGAGCTTAGAAAATATTCGTGAATTACTACAATGGTTTGCTCAAGGTAAATTAAAACCACATATAGATAAGGTATATTCTTTAGAGAACGCTCCAAAAGCTTTGGAAGCAATGATGAACAGAGAAACTAAGGGTAAAATTGTTATAGATATGACAAATTAATTACTACTTAATCCAATTTCTGTAATTGAATTAGATTCGCAAACATTATTAATAAGTTCATTGGTTTTAACAGTAAACTTAAATTTCTTGCCTACATAATAATTGGCTTGGTGATCAAAGTTTTTGAATAATAGGGTATCTTTATCTTTAATTGTTACTGCTTTTTCATCAGTATCCGTAAAAAAATACAAGTCACCTTCATTACCATCAAAAATGGCATACTTGATTGTATTAGTACATTCAATTTTAGAGGTTTCTAAATGGTTTGAAGTAGCAATAAACAATAGTAAAGAGCCAATAAAAGTGGTTATGTATTTCATGATTTTAGTCTAAAGATGCAATTTGATCTATCATTTGAATGTTATTATCTATAATTGGCAAAATCTCTTCAGTTAAGTCTAGTACCTTGTCATTTTTAGATTTGTTATTTAGTTTGGTAACTAATTCTTTTTGTTTTTTGACTTTGGTATCTATTCTATTGAATTCAAAATTTACCTTTTCTTTATTGATATTTAAATTATCTATTCTTTCTTGAACATTTGAAGGCACAGTAATCATTAAAGAAGGAGCAATAGTTTTAATTTCTGATAAAATTTCTTTTTGCTGTTCTTTTAAATTGGCTATAGCGTCTTTTTTAGTTTGATTTACATCTGCATTTTCAACAACATTACAAATGCCGATAACTTCTATAGCTGTTGTGCTTGTTGTTACTAAAAGGTTTGCTTGTTCTTTATCTAGTGCTATTCGCTCTTTTGATTCTATAGCAGATTTGGTTTGTTCATCGTCTTTGTTCACAATAAAGTTACAAGAACAAATAACTAAAATGGTAATAACTATTAAAATTAAATGTTGCTTTCTACTAATCCTTTGCATAATTCTATTCTTTATACAAAGATTGAAATTTATTGATTTTAATGTGTTACAAAATTTTCTGAATCAGTTATAAAATTCCCACAAATCGTTATTCAATTTTAAGAAATAGGTAAATACACTGTAAAAGTGGCTCCTTCACAAGAAACGCCATCAGCAAAAATATAGCCATCATGATTTTCAATAATTTTTTTACAGATAGATAAACCAATACCTGTTCCTGAATAATCACTTTTGTTATGCAATCTATTAAAGAGTACAAAAATTTGCTCTGCATATTCATTGCTAAAGCCAATTCCATTATCTGTAAACTCTAACTTATGATAAAACTCTTTTTTGGGCTTCACTAGTTTATCATCTTCTAAAGCATTAATGCGTTCGTACGTAATTTTAATTTTTGGCTCTGTACCTTTACTTTGGTATTTTATTGAATTACCAATAAGATTTAAAAATAATTGCTGAATTTGAAAAGGAATTACATCCATTACAGGAAAATTATCTGCGACAATTTCAGCATTAGATTCAGAAATTGCTTCAGCTAAATCTTGTTTTGCATTTTCTAAAAGAAGGTTAATATTAGAGTTTACAAAATTCTTTTCTATTTTATTTGTTCTCGAAAATTGAAGTAAATCATCTATTAACAAACGCATTCTTGTTGCGGCATTTTGTATTCTAGAAATGTATAGTGTACCTTTTTCTGATAGATTGTTTTCTTCTGTATCTACTAATCTAGATAAAAAGGTTTGAATTTTACGCAAAGGTTCTTGTAAATCATGACTAGCAACATGATTAAATGCAGATAATTCTTTGTTGTTTCTTTCTAACTCTGCATTTCTTTCCTCTAACAACTTTATACCTTCAATCTCGTCAGTAACATCTGTGGTGGTTCCTAAAAGTTTACGAGTACCATCTAATTCTATAGTTTGGCCATAAGCTTTAAGGTATCTTATATTACCACTTTTCTGAATGATTCTATAATGTATAAAGGGTAGATGTTCATTTTCTAACATCTTTGCTACATCTTCTTGCAGTTTTTCCAAATCATCTGGATGCACAAAAGACATAAAATTTTCTGTTGTAGGCTCAAAAGATTGCGGTTGTTCACCCAATAATCGATAAAGATTATCTGAATAATCATAGGTGCCTTTTTCTATATGATAAACCCAATTTCCATGCCTACTTATAATTTCTGCTTGGTTTGTAGACTCTTTAAAAATTTCTAATTCTTGGTTGGTTCTTTTTAAATCTTTAACATCTTTTGCGGTTTTAAAATAGGCTATTAACACCAAGGCTAAAGAGAGTAGAATTAGTGCGAATAAGAATACTGGTGTTAGGTTTAAACTACTTTTGTAGGCTTTTTGTCTGTAACTTAATTGCGCTCTTTCTAAGGCAATCATTGATGCAATTTTATCACGAATGGCATCCATCATATGTTTACCTTCCAGAAAAACTTCAGCAAAATCTTCAGTTTTAAGGCTATCAAAAAGTATGAATGTAGCAGATTTATCGAAATTAGCCATTCTATTATCTATAAGTTTGCTTAATGCAACCAGATTTTCTTGTTGAACCTTGTCGTTTCTAGTTAGTTCTTTAAGCTCAGCAAAAGTGTTATTTATTTTTTCTCTACCACTAAAAAAAGGTTCTAAGTACAAAGAATCTGTGGTTAAAATGTAACCTCTTTGGCCTGTTTCTGCATCTTTTAAATAAGACAAAATTTGCTCTAATTCTACATTTAACTTATAGGTATGAACTACTAAGTCTGTAGCATCAGATAAATTTTTGGTGGTTTTATAAGTAATACCACCGACTATTGCTATAATAAGAAGTGCAGCAAAAAATGAAGCTTGTACAAATAAAACAGATTTTTTCTTAGTATTTACCTCCATTTTTAAAGTCTTAATAAAAAGTTATCCTTGTTTAAACCATTGGTGTGATATTGCCAATTTATGGTTACAATTTCTGATAGCACTTTCTTTAATTTTTTAAAATCGTTTGGCTTCTTTATATAAATATTAGCGCCTAAAACAAAGGTGTTTTCAACATCTTCTTCTGAAGATGAGGTAGAATAAATAGCAACTGCAATGTCTTTAAATCGATCATTGGCTCTAATTTCTTTTAGGCAATCCATACCCGATTTTCGGGGCATATTTAAATCTAAAAACAGAATTTCGGGTAGTGTTATATTTTCAGAATTTAAATGATCCATCAAATAAACACCATCATTAAATGTATTTACTTTGGTTGTAATTTTTAATTCTTCAAAGGCATCTGTAAAAAATAATCTATCATCTTCATCATCATCTGCCAAAATAACTTTAATGTAATTATCATTCATAATATTAACTGTTCAATTCTTTCCTCTTCTTAATAATTCTTTGAAAAGAAGAAGGGGTTATACCTGTTGTTTTTTTGAATTGTGTGCTTAAATGAGCAACACTAGAATAATTTAGTTTAAAGGCAATTTCGGTTAAACTTAAATTACCTTTTAGAATAAGCTGTTTTGTATATTCTATTTTTTGGAGGATGATAAAATTTTCTATAGAAGTGTATGTTACTTCAGAAAATAAATTGGCTAAATAGCCATAGCTATGATCTAGTTTTTCGGCAAGATATACAGAGCTTTTTACGTTTACTGTATTTTCTTCATTAAAAACCATGTCTACAATAGTATCTTTAATTTTTTGTACTAAGATACTTTTTTGGTTTTGAACCACTTCTATTCCATACTCATCTAATTTGTTAGATAACTGCTGAGCAACTTCTTCAGTAAGTGGTTTTGCCAAATCTACTTCACCAAAACCAACCATTTTGTGCTCTATATTAATATCATTTAGTACATTTTCTAAAACAGTAGTACAAACTTTATTGATATCGAACTTTACAAATACCTTCATTTTGCTGAATTAAGATCTTTTTAGTTTTTATTGCAATATAATTATCTTTATTTAATAAATATATTTGTTACTCCAAACAATCGTTAAATAACATATAAATTTTAGCCATACCTTTTTTAAATGAAAGACAACACTACTTTTTACAAAACCATAAAAAAGAATAGAATTGAGTTAAAAGACTTATTGCAGAATGAGAATTTGTTTAGTAGTGTGCCCAAAAATTGGCATATTGTAGTAACAGATGTTCAAAACTCTACATTAGCAGTTGCTAATGGTAAACACAATGATGTAAATTTAACAGCTACAGGAAGTATTATTACAGTTTTAAATAAACTTAAGAAATTAGATGCTGAAGTTAGAATTCCATATTTCTTTGGTGGTGATGGGGCTACTTTTATTGTACCACCATCTATTATTTTAGAAGTTTTAAAAGTATTAACAGATTATTGTATACATATTAAAAACACCTTAGATCTAGATTTAAGAGTGGGTTCTCTAGAAGTAGAAGAGGTTTATAAAAATGATTTTACACTAAGAATTTCAAAACTAAAAGTGAATGATTTTTTAACCACACCTGTAATTCTAGGTAATGGATTAAAATTTGCTGAATCTAAAATTAAACAACAATTTGAAGGGAATAACCTACCAGATCAAGAGAAGTTATTGATTGATTTAAAAGGAATGGAATGTAGATGGGATGAAATTTATCCGTCAGCTAACTCAAAAAGAATAGCCTGTTTATTAATTAGTGCTACTAGTGAAACCAAGCAAGCAGAAATTTTTAATCAAATTATAAATGAGATCGATTATATTTTTGGTGACTTGCATCAAAGAAACCCAATTACCATTCAAAGACTAAAGTTAAAGCCAACTTTAAAGAAAATTAAAAAAGAGATGTACACCAGAATTGGAGTGTATAAATCTGGTTATTTAATGAATAATTGGTTAATTACTTTTTTCGGGCAGTATTATTTTAAGTTTTTTAATTCGGGTAAAAGTTACTTGTACAAGGTTACCCAATTGTCTGACACTATTATGTTAGATGGCTCTATAAATACCGTAATTTCTGGAGATGATAGACAGTTTGCAAAGCTTAAAACATTTTTAGATAGCTTAGAATTAAGTGGTAAAATTATTTATGGCTTGCATAAAACATATGCATCTATTTTATCTTGTTATGTAGAGGATAGAGATAGAAAGCATATACATTTTGTAGATGGTACAGAAGGTGGTTATACAACAGCCTCTATTGAGTATAAGACTAAAATAAAAAAACAATACATATCTAAATTTTAGAATGTATTGTAAATTTGCTTTTTAGCAGGGGGAAACTAAAGCGCGATTTGGGGGTTTTCTATGCGAATTTATTTTTAGGGGGATTTTTTTATTTTTATGAATTAGGCAGAAATTGCAACTAATCTGTTTTTCTTTTTATATGAACTTGGTGTACAGTTATATTTTTCTTTAAATATTTTAGAAAAATAACTTCTACTACTAAATCCTAAACTGTAAACAATTTCAGAAACACTTAAGTCTGTTGTTGAAATTAACTCTTCAGATTTTTTTAATCTTACAGATTTTACATAATCACAGATGGTTAAACCATGTAATAGTTTAAAACCTTCTTGTAACTTAGCAGCTGTTAAACCAGCTTTCTTCTCTAGTTCAGAAATTTGTAAGTTCGTATCGTAGTAATTTTGAATGTAATCTGATATCTCTTTTACCTGAGCCATTTCATTTTTAGTTAATGAAGCAGATCTTAAATCTGTATTTCTAATGTCTTTATTATGTTGTGCAATTTCTAAAGCCAATACAACGTTTACCAATCCATTAATTAGTAAAGTTCTTACAATACCTTTGTTTTTTACACTATCTATTTGTTTAATAGTTTCTGCAATTTTTAAGTTGTGTGATCCACAATAGAAAAAGTCAGATGTTTTATCTTTAATAAATAAAGTGTTTAATTTATTGTTCGTTTTAGACTCAAATAATGTGTTTACATTAATTAATGTACACTTTACATTTTCGTCTTTTTTAAACGTTAATTCGTTTGTTGTAGATTTAATATTAGAAATAATAGAAGTTTGATATGCTTCAATTTTATGATTTTCGTTTTTGTTTCCAAAATTATGAGAAATAGAACCATCTCCACAATAAGCAAAGGTTACAAATTGTTCTGTTTTATTTTGTAATGTAATTTTTATATCCTCATTACAAGCTAAGTCAAACTCTAAGAAAGTAATTCCGTTTTCTAACTCAATTCCTCTAATAATACCAGAACCAATTTTATTGTTAAGGGTAAATTCAACTTCTCTATATCTTTTTGAAATATCTCCTCCGAATTCAGTTTGTAAAGTTTCGAAGATTGACTTTTTATCCGCTAAATTCAAATGTATAGTTTTCATGTGATATTGATTTTTAAGGTTAGGTTATTGTGTTTCTTAATTACACTGCAAAGTAACAACCGAACTCAAGTTTTTTCATTACACAATTTTTTAGATCTGTTATAAGATTTCAATTTTTGTGTTATATTTTATCAATATTTAGAAGATTTGTTAAGGATTTGGTGGTTTTAGTATTTATTTGATATTAAAATTTTGATTTATAAAAACCTGTTTTTTAACTAATTAAGACTTCTTTTTAAGTGCTATCTCTTCAAAATCATCAGTTTTGTCAGTATTCAAAAATAAATGTTCAGCTTCTTTTGGAGGTATAGTTAGTTTTCTTTTTTGCAAATCTATCCAAGCTCCATATACTTTTATTATAGCAGATAGTTCACCAGCTTCATTAAAAACTTCATGAGTAATTTTCCAACGTTCATTATTTTTTGACAAGCCAGAAAGTTTCATGTTTACAGTTATATTTTCACCTAAATGAATTTCTTTTCTAAAAGAAGTGTATTCTTCGAAAAGAATAGGTCCAATATTATGTTTGGTAAATTCCTCTATCGAAAAGTTTTGAGCAGAGAAATACCTAATTCTTACTTCTGCAGCATATTCATTATAAGCTGTGTGACGCATATGTCTGTTTGGATCAAAATCCGACCATTTTGTGGCAAAGTTTACGTTGTATGTCATAATTGTAAAATTAAAAAACCTGATGTGTTTAAAACACATCAGGCCTATTTATTTCTTATAATATAAAGTCTTAATTTTTAATACTTTCTGATTGCTCTCTAAGTTTCAACTCGCTTAAAACATTTAAAGCTTCAGAAATATACATGTCTTTAGATAAATTTTTGTGCCAAGCAATTCTTTTATCGGCTAAATCTTTATCATTCTTAAAAAGATCTTTTTCATATTTAGGAGAAGTAAAGGTTAAGTTCGATTTATAATCAAAAACCGATTTAAATTTATCAGCTTCTTTTTCCTTTAATTCATTCTCTGCAAAAAAGCGTTTGTAGTTTAGAGAAAAAGAAGTGTCATCTTGATTTTCTTTTAACCATTTTGCATACTCATTAACCATTTTAAAGTTTTCGCTATTTGCAATTCTTTGTTTACTGTTGTATACAACATCATTGAAGTTTGCATATGTATTTGTTTGAGTATACTTTGCTTGTGGAACTTTGTCCCAATTTAAAGCGCCATCCAAATCACGTTCGCCATATTTCATGTAGCTCAATCTACTTGGCATAGCAATATCTGAATAAACACCTTCTTTCTGTGTAGATCCACCATTAACTCTATAAAATTTTTGAATGGTCATTTTTAAGTACCCTAAATCTTTTTCGTATTTAGGATAAAACTGATTGATAGGTAATATATTTTGTACAGTACCTTTTCCATAAGTTTGGTTACCTCCTAAAATAACACCTCTTTTATAATCTTGCATTGCAGCTGCAAAAATTTCTGAGGCTGATGCAGAAAATTCGTTTACTAAAACAACTACAGCTCCATCCCATTGAACAGTTGGGTCTATATCTTCTTTAACGATAGGATTTTCTCCTCTGTATTTTACTTGAACAATAGGTCCCTTATCAATGAATAAACCAGAAATTTCTATGGCTGTCTTTAAAGAACCACCACCATTGTTTCTTAAATCTACAATTAAACCAGAAACACCTTCGGCTTTTAAACGCTCAATTTCTTTTTCCATGTCTTTTGCAGAATCTCTATAGTTATTATCAGAAAAGTCGATGTAAAAACTTGGTAAATCTATAATTGCATATTTCTTGCCATTTTTTTCTACAATACTAGATTTTACAAAAGTTTCGTCTAATTGCACAACATCTCTAATTATAGAAATAACTTGAATAGAACCATCAATTTTTTTCTTTACTGTTAGTTGTACTTCTGTACCTTTTTTACCTTTTATAAATTTAATGGCATCGTCTAAACGCATACCAACTATATCTAAAGGTTCTTCATCTCCTTGTGCAACTTTTAAAATAATATCTCCAGGCTCTAAATCTCCTTGTTTAGATGCTGGGCCACCTGCAACCAATTCAGATACATGTGTGTAAATTCCTTTTTTCTGTAAACGAGCTCCTATACCTTCTAGTTTTCCAGAGATATTTTGGTCAAAACGTTCTTTAATATCTGGATCCATGTAAGTTGTATGAGGATCAAAAGCGCCAACTACAGAATTTAAGAAAGTAGAAAACCAATCATCGTTTTCTAGTTCTTCTATTCTTATGTAAAGCTCTTCCATATTTTTTAGAACTTCTGCTCTCGCTTCTTTTTCTAAAGTTTTAAAAGATTTTACAGGAAAGTTTTTATCCTTTTCTAATTTGTTTTTTTGAATTGCAGTTTGTTCTTGAATTCTGCTTAATGTTTGTAACTTTAATTGCTTTCTCCAATAATCAATTAATTCATTATCATTTTTTGCAAAAGGTAAATTCTTGTAATCTAAATCTATGGTTTCGTTTTTATCAAAATTAAATGGCTGAGCCAATAAATCTTCATAATATGATTTTGCATTTTTAATTTTTTCTAAAAATCTACCATATACCAATTTGTAAAACGTTAAATCATCTCTTAAAAGCTGATTGTCTATTTGATATTTATATTTAGAAAATTCTTTGATGTCTTTTTGCGTAAAGTAACGTTTGCTGCTGTCTAATCCTTCTAAAAAGCTATTGTAAACATGCTCTGAAAAATCATCATTCATTTCTTTAACTACAAAATGGCCACGTGTTAAAATATTCTTTAAAACATATACTAGAACTTTATCTTTCTCAGGATCATTTGTAGCATTGATCTCTGCTGAGTTGGTAGAGAAAGTATTAAATAGTAATAAAAATGCTAAAAGGGTAGTGCTAATTTTAATTTTCGTCTTCATAAATCTTCTGTCGTTATTTGTCTCTAATAATTACTTGGTACTATTTGCTAATCTACTAAAATAATGCCAAATTTTTTATCTGTAGGTTTACTTATTGATAATCAACCTAAAGCTATACAATGTTACCAATTTTGGGCCATTTTTATTCTTTACAAAATGTTAAAAAGAAAATAACTTAAAATAAATTACATTTGTATTAAAAACGATAAGAATGCAAGAGAAACCTTTAATTTTAGTAACAAATGATGATGGAATTACGGCTCCTGGAATAAGAGCTTTAATTAAAATTATGAATAAAATTGGAGAGGTAGTTGTTGTGGCTCCTGATAGTCCACAAAGTGGTATGGGGCACGCAATTACTGTAGACAATGTGTTAACTTGTAATCCTATTACAATTGATGATGGCCCTCAATTAGAATATACTTGTTCTGGAACTCCAGCAGATTGTGTAAAAATGGCCATCAGTGAAATTTTAAATAAAAAGCCAGATTTATGTGTTTCAGGTATAAACCATGGAGCAAATTCATCGATAAACGTTATTTATTCTGGTACTATGAGTGCTGCAATTGAGGCAGGTATAGAAGGTGTACCAGCTATTGGTTTTTCTTTGCTAGATTTTAAATGGCATGCAGATTTTAAGCCAGCAGAAGATTTTGTTAAAAACATTACCTTAAACACTTTGTTAAATGGTTTGCCTGAAGGTGTAGTTTTAAATGTAAACATTCCAAATTTAAAGAAGGAAGAAATAAAAGGTACCAAGATTTGTAGGCAAGCTATGGGTGTTTGGAAAGAGGATTTTGATAAACGAAAAAGCCCATTTGGTAAAGAATATTACTGGCTTTCTGGAGAGTTTGTCAATAGAGATAAAGGTCAAGATACAGATGTTTATGCTTTAGAAAATGGTTACATATCTATTGTGCCTGTTCAGTTCGATTTAACTGCACATCATATGATTCAAAAATTAAACTCTTGGGAACTGTAAAAAAAGAAATTCTTATTGGTGTTTTAGTTGCCTTAGCAGCTACAGCTGCAGGATGTTATTTATATATTGAATATTTTTCTAAAGTGGGTTTTTCAGAAACTTTACAGTTAATAGAAGAAGGTGATTTGTATGGTAAAATATTGTCTATTGCTGCTATTCCTAATCTGTTTGTTTTCTTTATTTTCATAAAAAAAAATCAAGATAATAGAGCAAAAGGTGTTTTATTAACTTGTATTCTAATTGCATTATTTACCCTAATTCTAAAGTTCGTATAATGAAATACTACATTATTGCAGGTGAAGCTTCAGGAGATTTGCATGGTTCTAATTTAATGAAAGCCATTTACAAAGAAGATGCAGGTGCAGATATTCGTTTTTGGGGTGGAGATTTAATGCAAAAAGCAGGAGGTTTTTTAGTAAGCCATTATAAAGAGAGAGCTTTTATGGGCTTTTTCGAGGTTTTAAAGAATTTAAATAAGGTATTAGTATTTATAGAATTTTGTAAAAAGGACATTGAAAAATTTCAACCAGATGTAATTGTTTTTATAGACAATTCTGGTTTTAATTTAAGAATTGCAAAATGGGCAAAGAAAAAAGGTTTCTTAACCAATTATTATATTTCTCCACAAGTTTGGGCTAGTAGAGCAACAAGAGTAAAAAGTATAAAGAGAGATGTAGACAATATGTTTGTTATACTACCTTTCGAAAAAGATTTTTATGAGAAATTTGATTATGAAGTTATCTTTGTTGGGCACCCACTAATTGATGCAATTGCAGGCAGAAAACAAGTAAGTGAGTCCGAATTTAGAAAAGAACATAATTTAGGAGATAAACCCATCATTGCCTTATTGCCTGGAAGTAGAAAGCAAGAAATTACTAAAAAACTAAATGTAATGCTTTCTTTAGTAGATGACTTTAAAGCATATACTTTTGTTATTGCAGGTGCTCCTAGCCAAGATTTTTCCTTTTATAAAAATATTATTGGTTCTAGAGAAGTTCGTTTTATAGATAATAAAACCTATGATTTATTAAGTGTTTCTTATGCAGCATTGGTAGCTTCTGGTACAGCAACTTTAGAAACAGCTCTTTTTAAAGTGCCACAAGTAGTTTGTTATAAGGGTGGTTTTATTTCTTATCAAATTGCAAAAAGAATTATCACTTTAAAATACATTTCTTTAGTTAATTTAATAATGGATAGAGAAGTGGTGAAAGAGCTAATTCAAAATGATTTAACAAAATCTAATTTAAAAAAGGAATTAACGAAGGTTCTAGATGAGCAGCATCGTGAACAAATGTTTCTAGATTATTTTGACTTAGAAAAAAAATTAGGAGGTAAAGGTGCATCAGCCAAAACCGCTAAATTAATTGTAGAAAATATAAAAGCCAAATCTTGATTAAAAAGCTAACTTTTTCTTTTTTATTACTACTAATTTTGAGCAGCTGTTCTTCTTCGAAAAGTACAGTTAGCGCAACTAAGAATAAAGGAAAAAAGGCAGATAGAGTTGTAGCAAACGCTTTAAAATATAAAGGGGTTAAATATAAATTTGGGGGTACTACTAAAAAAGGTATGGATTGCTCAGGAATTGTATTTGTGGCTTTTGGTAAAGAGAATATAAAATTACCACGTGTTTCTAAAAACATGGCAAAAACTGGTAAAAAAGTAGCTTTAAAGAAAGCCAAAAAAGGTGATTTGATTTTCTTTAAAACGCGTAAAAACTATAAAAATATTAATCATGTTGGCCTTATTGTTTCTGCAAAAAAGGGTCAAATACAATTTATACATTCTACGTCTTCTAGAGGTGTAATTGTTTCTTCTTTATCTCAAAAATATTGGAGAAAAGCATTCGTAAAAATCAATAGAATACTTTAAAACTTTTTATTAAAAATTAGTATCTTTAAATCGCTATGAAAAAGGTACTTACCTATTTACCCTTGCATTTTGCTATGCAAGTTATTTTAGGAATCCTTTGCCAATTTTATTTTAGTATTTGGCAATTTGGTTTTCTAAAAATCGGATTTTTATTTCTTGTGCTTTTGCTTTTATTATTAATGAAGCAAAAGGTTTTGCGAACGCTTGTAAGTTTTTTATTGTTCTATTTTATTGGTGTGTCATTAGTTTATTTGAACAATGATTTAAACTACAGCAATCATTACAGTAAACAGGTTAATTATCAAAAACTTTCTTTTTTTAAAATAACTAAAGTTCTAAAACCAAACGATTATTATCATAAATACGAAGCAAAGGTTATTAAAAATGATACGAGTGTAACTTGTGGCAAAGTTCTACTGAATATTGCAAAGAACCATACTTTAATAGAACATTCAATTGATGATATTTTAATAGGGAAACCAGAGTTTCAAGAGGTTTATAAGCCATCAAATCCTTATCAATTTAATTACAAAAAGTATCTTATTAAACAAGGCATTTATCAACAAGTATATTTAAATGAAAATGAATATTTAGTTCAAAAAGGTACACACAATACCTTGATTGGTTATTCAGATCAATTCAGAAATAGGGTTGATGTCGCTTTAAAAAAGTACAATTTTAAACCTGATGAATTGGCTGTAATTAATGCGCTACTTTTAGGTAAAAGAGTTCATGTTTCTAAAGAATTATTAGAAGATTATGCAAATGCAGGCGCAATTCACATCTTAGCAGTTTCTGGTTTGCATGTAGGTATAATTCTACTCATTCTAAGTATTCTTTTAAAACCTTTAGAACAATTAAAAAAGGGTAAAATTTTAAAAACTGTTTTAATTGTAATTTTTCTTTGGATGTTTGCTTTTATTGCAGGGCTTTCAGCTAGCGTTGTTAGAGCAGTTACTATGTTTACTTTTTTAGCAATAGGGATGTTCTTTAATAGAAAAAACATTGTTTTATTCTCTTTAATTTCATCGCTGTTTTTCTTATTGATTTTTAAACCCATGTTTTTGTTTGATGTCGGGTTTCAAATGAGTTATTTGGCTGTTTTTGGTATTGTAATTCTACAACCCAAGTTTTATAAATTATGGCAGCCTAAAAATATTTTATTTGATAAATTATGGCAACTAACCACTGTTTCTTTAGCCGCACAAATAGGGGTGTTGCCTTTAAGTTTATTTTACTTTCATCAATTTCCAGGTTTATTCATTTTATCAAATTTGATTATTGTACCTTTTTTGGGCTTGATTCTAATAGGCGGAATTCTTATTATTTTACTGGCATTATTGAATATTTTACCTCAATTCTTGGCAGATGTTTATGGTTTAATAATTTCGTTGATGAACAACTTTGTAAGTTGGATTTCTAAGCAAGAAGATTTTCTATTCACAGAAATATCACTTTCATTTAAAGCGATGCTCTCTATTTATTTAGTGATTGCTTTTGGTATTTATTTCTTTACAAATCGAAAAGCAAAATCATTAGTGTACTTTTTATTTTCTGTTTTAATATTACAAGGATTGGTTTTGTTTGAAAATTATCAAACAGAAAACAAAGAAGAATTTATTATTTTTCATAAGTCTAGAAATTCCATTTTTGGCGAAAGAAATGGCACTGCCTTCACAATTCATCATGACTTAGATCCAGTGAAAGTAAAATTAGCAAATGCAATAAAATCTTATAAAATTAATGAGGATATAGACGTTAAATATCAAAACGATATTTCAAATATTTATCAATTTAAACATCAGAAAATTTTAGTAATTGATAGTTTAGGCGTGTTTGATTTAGACGGTTTTAAGAATCAAATTGTACTATTGAAACAATCTCCTAAAATTAATTTAAAACGTCTTATAAAAAAGTTAGAACCAAAGCAAATTGTGGCAGATGGTTCTAATTATAAAAGTTTTGTGCAAAGATGGAAAACTACTTCAAAAGAACTGAAGATCCCTTTTCATGATACTTCTAGGAATGGCGCTTTTATTCTAAAAAATTAACGTTTTAAATTGCTCTTGAAGTCCTTTTCGAAATCTGCCCATTCTTGATCTTTATATGCCTCAGTATTAAAATAGGCTAATATTTTCTCAAACCTTTCTACAGTTAAATAGCCAGGAATTTTTTGAAGCATTTGCTCTTTTTCTGTCATGAAAATTGTGGTTGGGTAAGATAGTTGACCTTCCGTCAAAGCAGCAGATAATTCATGAAATTTAGATCTACCTTTACCTTTCAATTTAAAAGTATATCCTTTGTAATTAATATCCTCTTTACCTTCACCATCTAACTTAATAGCGTAGAAATTCTTATTAATGTAGTTTGCAATTGTAGCATTGGCATAAGTTTCTTTGTCCATTTTTTTACAGTAACTACACCAATCTGTATAGATATCTATCAAAATTAGTTTTGGATTTTCTTTGTTTAATTCTATAGCCTTTTCAAAAGACAACCAATTAATTTTTTCTTGAGCATTGCTAGTAAAACTAACAAATGTAAAAACGATTAAAACAAGTAATTTTTTCATAATTATTTATTTGCAAATGATGTGCCAAAGATTCATTAGCGAATTCCATGCATCAATTTTTTAATTAAAGGATTTAACACTAAAAATATTAAACCAACTACTGCAGGAATTATTGTAAAAATAAGAAAGAAATAAGACATAGAATATTTCTCTACAATTGGGTCTATATAGCTACCAGTTTTTGCAGCTAAGAAATTACCAACTGCATTTACTAGATACCAAATACCAAACATCATACCTATTTTCTTAGCAGGCACTAGTTTTGATACATAAGATAAACCTACAGGAGAAATACAAAGTTCACCCATTGTATGAAATAAATAAGCCAATACAAGCCATATTAAACTTACAGATGCTGTTTTTGCTCCTTGTGGAATATCACTAGAGCCATAAGCTAAAGCTCCAAAACCAATACCTAGTAAAATCATACCAATTCCGAATTTTACGGCTGCAGAAGGGTTGAATTTACTTTCCCACCATTTAGAAAATAACGGAGCTAAAAATATAATAAAAAGTGAGTTTAAAATTAAAAACCAAGAAGCTTCAATTTCTGTTGTTTCTGATGAAAATATGATGGAAAGTTTCCATATAACAAACCCCCAAATACTTAGAAAACTTATTCCTAAAACGATATTTGAAAGTGATATTTGTTTAAAGGTTTGTCCGAATAATTTTAGTAACACCCAAGAAATTATTAAAAGTGGAACTGTGGATACTAAAACATCTACTATTTTAAAAGTTAGAGCAGCATTACCACTTAAAGCTCTTTGGGTATAATCTCTAGCAAAAATATTCATAGAACCACTTGCTTGTTCAAATGCCCACCAGAAAAATACAGTAAAAAAAGCCAAAAGCCCAACTACAATATACCTATCATTTTGGATTTTTCTATTGGTTGTAGCTTCTTGAACTTCAGCATCAACTAAAATTGCATTTTTTGGATCTACTTCTTTTGTTAAATCTACTTTCTTAGTATTTTTATTAGGCGCTTTACCAACATTTTCAAAGATGTTTCTACCAAACCAAAATTGTAAAGTTCCTAAAAACATGAAGATTCCTGCCAAACCAAATCCCCAAGAGTAACTTAAATTATTAGCTAAAAATCCACATAGAAGCACACCTAAAAATCCACCTGCATTAACACCCATATAAAATATAGTAAATGCACCATCTTTTCTTTCAGGATATTTGTCATACAAACCACTAACCATAGAAGTTACATTCGGTTTGAAAAGACCATTACCAATTATTAAAAAAGCAATACCTAAATATAGTGTGGTTTCTGTTTCTAAAGCCATAGAAGCATGCCCCAGAGTCATTACTAACGCACCAAGAGCTACCGCTTTTTGATAACCCAATAATTTATCAGCAATAATACCACCAATTAAAGGAGTAATATATACTGAACTGGTATAGATTGCTAAAAGGCCTAATGCTCTTTCTCTAGACCATTCCCAGCCACCATCAGCAAAAGAATCTGTTAAGAATAAAACGAAAATGGCACGCATTCCATAGTATGAAAAACGTTCCCACATTTCTGTAAAGAACAACACAAATAGTGCTGGTTTATGATTTAGTAAAGAAAACTCTTTGGTTGATATTGTACTCATAAATTTTTAGTTTATGAGGTTTGTATATAATTTTTAATTAGTGAACGTTACCTAATAATTTTTTCATTAAAGGTGAGAATAGCAATACAATTGCACCTGCACCTAAGGCATACATAGCTATTAAATGAAATCCGTCTGTATAGATTGTTAAGGTCTCTAAGCCTCCAACATTTTTGTCTGTACTTTCTATGGCCAATTGCTCACCAATAAATCCTACAATTTGAAATGCAAAAGCAGATGATAAAAACCAAACTCCCATCATAAACGCAACTATATTTTTTGGAGATAAATCCGTAATTTTAGATAAGCCAACTGGAGACATAAATAACTCTCCAATAGATAATATAAAATACATAACTAAAAGATATACAAATGGTACTAAACCATTTTCATCTGCACTTGCTCCAGAGATAGAAAGTATGTAAAAACATAAACCAGCAAAAAGTAACCCTAATCCAAACTTATAAGGTGTTCTTGGGTTTAAACCTCTTTTTGCTAAATATCCCCAAAGTAAAGAGATTGGAATTGCTAAAACAATAATAAACATTGAATTTAATGCGTTTGTTTGTGCTGCACTCATAATACCTGCTAAATCTACGTTTCTAGAGGCAAAAAGCGTAATTACACTCCCCGATAATTCATGGAAACCCCAAAATAAAGTCATAAAAAATGTAATTAAAACTGCCATGATAAGTTTTTTACGAGCGTCTGAATCTAATTTAACCATGATATAGACTAAATAAGCTAAAACCGCAAAACCAATAAATTTAAAGATTCCACTTACATAATTTTGTTGCCAAGAGGCAAGTAAATAAGCTATTACTGGTACAAATAAAAAGGCAATAATTGGGATTAAAGTTTTTTGAGGAACTCCAATTATTTTCTTCTCATAGATTTCTTGGCTTGGTGGCATTCCTTTATCGCCAAAAACATTCTTTTTTATTCCACTCCAAAAGAAGATTAAACCAGCCATCATTCCAATACCAGCTAAACCAAAACCATAGTGATAGCCATATTCTAAAGCTAACCAACCACACAGTAATGGAGCCACAAAGCCACCAATATTAATACCCATATAGAAAATGGTAAATCCAGAGTCTTTTCTAACATCTCCCTCTTTATAAAGAGCACCCACAAAAGTGGATATGTTTGGTTTAAAAAAACCATTACCTACTACAATTAAAGCTAGTGCTAAAAAGAAAGCAGTATCATTTTCAACTGCCAATACAAAATGACCAAGAGCCATAAGTATTCCTCCAAGAAAAATAGAAGAACGCATTCCTAAAATTTTATCAGAAATTTGACCTCCAATAACAGTTGATGCATATACTAAAGAACCATAAGATGCATATACGATTGCAGTTGCTGTATCTCTTTCTGCAATGGCTTTAAAAATTTCATTTACCATATAAAGCGTTAATAACGCTCTCATACCATAGAAACTAAAACGCTCCCATAATTCTGCAAAGAATAAATAGAACAATCCTTTTGGATGTCCAAACATTTCTGGTTCTGCTGTAGTTGTGCTAACTCCTTTATCTAACATAATTATCCTTTTACTTTAGTTGTTTTGTTTGCTTTTTCTATTAAATGTTCTTCTACAAAATTGGTCATTTTTGTGTATAAATTCAATCTTGTATTTGCGCCTTTATAAATTCCATGGGTTCTATCTGGAACAATAAACATATCAAATTGTTTATTGGCTTCAATAAGGGCGTTAATCATTCTCATTGAATTTTGTACGTGTACATTATCATCTCCTGTTCCATGAACTAATAAATAATTTCCTTCTAATTTATCTGCATAGTTGATAGGTGAGTTTTCATCATAACCACTTGCATTTTCTTGAGGTGTTTGCATATAACGTTCTGTATAAACAGTATCGTAAAAACGCCAAGAAGTTACTGGTGCAACTGCGATTGCTGTAGAAAAAATATCACTACCTTTTAACAGCGCATTTGTACTCATAAAGCCACCAAAAGACCATCCCCAAATACCAATATTATCTTCATCAATATAAGAGCGTTCTGCAAGTTTTTTAGCAGCAGCTATTTGGTCTTCAACTTCAAATTTACCCAATTCTTTTTGTGTTACTTTCTTAAAGTCTGCACCTTTTAAACCTGTTCCTCTACCATCAATACAAACTACAATCATACCTTTTTGAGCAAGCATATTGTGCCAGTAGTCATTGGTTCCATTCCATCTATTACCTACTTGCTGAGAACCAGGACCTGAGTATTGAAACATTAACATTGGGTATGCTTTGTTCTCATCAAAATCAACAGGTTTTATCATCCACATATTTAAGTCATTACCATTAATGTTAATGGTAGAAAATTCTTTAGGACTCATTTTATATTCTGCCAATTCTTCTTTAAGTTCAGCATTGTCTTTTACCACTTTTAGCATTTCTCCTTCAGCATAATACAAACTGTAAATAGGTGGAATTTCTGATGTAGAAAATGTATTTATAAAATAGTTTAAGTTAGTACTAAAGGCAGCCGAGTTTTGACCATCCTTATTACTAAGCAACTTTTTGTTTTTACCATCTAAACCAATAGAGTATACACCTCTATTTATAGAACCATTTTCTACAGATTGGTAATAAATTGTTTTTTTAGTTGGATTAAAGCCATAGTAGTTGGTTACTTCCCAATCTCCTTTTGTAATTTGGTTGATAAGATTACCATTAAAATCATAATGATAAATATGATTAAAACCATCTCTTTCGCTTGTCCAGATAAAAGAATTATCTGTTAAGAACGTAAGATTGTCTGTAATGTCTATATACGCTTTATCAGTTTCATTTAACAATACTGTAGATGAACTTCTTAAAGCATTTACCTTGTGTAATTTTAAATTATTTTGATAACGATTTAAGGTAGTTGCCACTAAAATAGCATCGTTATTAGACCATTTAATTCTTGGGATGTATTCATAATCACCTAGACTAATTTTCTTTGTAGTCTTATTTGCTAGAGTATACATATGTAAAGTAACATCTGCATTTTTCTCACCTGCTTTAGGGTATTTAAATACTTGCTGATTTGGATAAAGAGCATCACCAACAATATCCATAGAAAAAGTAGGTACATCAGATTCGTCGAATCTTAAAAAAGCTAAATATCTACTGTTTTTACTCCATTCAAAAGCTCTTACAAAGCCAAATTCTTCTTCGTAAACCCAGTCTGTAATTCCGTTTATAACACTATTTTTCTTGCCATCTTTCGTAACTTGTATTAACGCATTTCTAGAAAAATCTTTAATGTAAATGTTATTGTCTTTAGCATAAGCTACCTTTTTATTATCAGGAGAAAACAACGGCTCTTGAATGTCTTTCCCTATTAAAGAAAGTTTTTTAGAAGCTACATCATAGGCATAAAATGTACCACTATAAGAACGTCTGTATATTTTTTTAAACTGAGTACCTAGTATTAATTTAGTTTCATCAGCATTAAATTTATAAGATGAAAAACCATCTAAATCTTTCAAATCTGCACTACTTACAATAGTTTCTACCTTTTCTAAAGTGCTGTAACTATATTTGTCTACAGTTGTATTACCTTCTTCATCTCTGTTTAGCAAAGAATAAAAATCACCATTCATAGAATTAAGTGCATTCATTCTTTCTGTAGAAAAAGTACCATCCCAAATTTCTTCGAGAGTAATTTCTTTAGTGCCAGTAGAAGTGTTATTTGAGGTTTCAGAACTAGTATTTGTACAACCTATTATAGAAAGTAGTAAGGTTGCTAAAATGATAGATTTTTTCATTTAGACTTTGTTTTTGATAAAAGTTTGCCAAGTTTACGGAAAAATCAGCAAAAAATATCCTAAAAAATCAGAAATCTTGATTATTCTACATTGTTTTCTAAGATTGATTTATATTTGTTGAACATAGTTTATATCTGCATAAATGAGCAAAATTATATCTGGTTTTTCCAAACTAACCAAAGAAGAAAAAATTGATTGGTTAACAGAAAATTACTTTCAAAATCAATCTGAATCCATTGCAATTATTAAGCAATATTGGAATGCAAATAAAAACCTTCAAGAATTACATGATGATTTTATAGAAAATACAATTTCTAACTTTTACATGCCTTTTGGAGTTGCACCAAATTTTGTTATTAATGATAGAACTTATGTAATACCAATGGTGGTAGAAGAGAGTTCTGTAGTTGCTGCAGCCTCTAAAGTTGCTAAATTTTGGAGTACAAGAGGAGGTTTTAAAACCAAGGTTTTAGGAACCACTAAAATAGGCCAAGTACACTTTATGTATGCAGGTAAAAAAGAGGAGCTTCATAATTATTTTAACAAAAACAAGACAGAGCTATATGCTGCTACAGCTTCCATAACAAAGAATATGGAAAAAAGAGGTGGAGGTATTTTAGATA
Organism: Polaribacter sp. P097; assembly: GCF_036864555.1. NCBI lineage: Bacteria > Pseudomonadati > Bacteroidota > Flavobacteriia > Flavobacteriales > Flavobacteriaceae > Polaribacter > Polaribacter sp. P097. The sequence continues at coordinate 1,501,687 of NZ_JAZETJ010000001.1, forward strand.
TTTCTTTGGTTGATAAAACAGACAAGCTAGCCAATTATTATCAATTGCATGTTACTTTCGAAACTAAAGATTCAATGGGTGCAAACTTCATTAATTCTTGTTTAGAGGCAATTGCTAAGAAATTTGAAAATGAGGATATAGAAATTGTCATGAGTATTCTGTCTAATTACGTTCCTGAATGTTTAGTTAGGGCAGAAGTAAGCTGTAAAATTGAAGATTTAGGAGGAGAGAATCCTCAGAAATTTGCCGAAAAATTTAAACAAGCAGTAGAAATTGCAGAAATAGAACCTTACAGAGCAGTTACGCATAACAAGGGTATAATGAATGGAGTAGATGCTGTTGTATTAGCAACTGGTAATGATTTTAGAGCTGTAGAGGCTGGTGCACATGCCTATGCTTCTAGAAAAGGCTCTTATTCAAGCTTATCTCATTGCACAATAGATGATGGTATTTTTAAGTTTTGGATAGAAATTCCATTGGCTTTAGGTACTGTAGGTGGTTTAACAGCCTTACATCCAATGGCTAGATTATCACTAGAAATGTTGCAAAAACCATCTGCAAGAGTCTTAATGCAAATTATGGCTGCAGCAGGTTTAGCACAAAATTATGCAGCTTTAAGAGCGTTAACTACCAAAGGTATTCAACATGGTCATATGAAAATGCATTTGCAAAATATATTGAATCAATTTGATGCTACAGAAGATGAGAAAAAGGCTGTAGAAAAGTATTTTGAAGAAAGAACAGTATCACACTCTGCAGTAGTCGAAAAAATAAAAGCACTTAGAAAGCCAAAAGTGAATTGGGTAAATTTCTTAAATTTTGATGATGTTAGAAGTAAATTATTAAACTTAAAAGAAGATACAAAACCTGTATTTGGCCAAATGAATGCGCAACAAATGATTGAGCATTTAAGTTCAGTAACCCAAATTGCAAATGGTAACTGGAACGTTGATGTTTTTGTTTCTGATGAAAAAAGTGCAAGAAGAAAACCATTTCTAAATTCAGAAAACGAATTGCAAATGGGTTTTAGAGCCTCTTTCTTATCTGATGGTCCAGTGCCATTAAAGTTTAATTCTTTGGCTGAAGCTATAGATGATTTAGATTATCAAGTACAACAATTTGTAATGATCTTCAATAAAGAGGAAGGTAGAACTGTGGTACACCCATTTTTTGGAGAATTGGATTTCGATTATTGGAAAAAGTTTCAAGTAAAACATTTTACCCATCATTTTAAACAATTCGATTTACTGTAATGAACTATTATTCTAATGGAAAATTGTTGCTTACAGGTGAGTATCTCGTGTTAGATGGTGCAAAATCACTAGCATTACCTACAAAATTCGGGCAAAACTTAAGTGTAGAAAAAATTAAAGAACCTAATTTAATTTGGGCTAGTTTTACAAATACGGGTAATTGTTGGTTTGAAGCAGTTTTTGATTTACCAAAATTACGTTTAGTAAATTGTACTTTTAATTCAGACAAAGAAGGAAGTGCTGAATTTATAGCAGAAACTTTATTAGATATTTTAGCAGAGGCAAAAAGATTAAACCCAGATTTTCTAGATGTAGATCATGGTTTTGTAGTAAAAACCGAACTAAATTTTCCAAGAAATTGGGGTTTAGGCAGTTCATCTACATTAATAAATTCTATTGCATCTTGGGCTAAAGTTGATGCTTTTCAATTATTATGGAACTCTTTTAAAGGTAGTGGATATGATATTGCATGTGCGCAAAATGATACACCTATATATTATCAAATAAAAGAGCAGAAACCTTTAGTTGATTCAGTGGTTTTTAAACCTGAGTTTAAAGATAATTTATATTTTGTGTATTTAAATCAAAAGCAAGATTCTAAAGAAGGCATTGCAAAATTTAGAGAAAGTAATATAGATTATAGTGCACAAATTAATCGAATTTCAGAAATTTCAGAGACGTTTCCAAAAGTAAACTCGCTTCATGAATTCGACACACTTCTTGTAGAACACGAACAAATTATAAGTTCAATCATAAAATTACAGCCTGTTAAAGAAAAGCTATTTCCAGATTATTTTGGAGAGATTAAAAGTTTAGGAGCTTGGGGTGGAGATTTTGTATTAGCCACAGGAAATCAAGAAACACCTAAATATTTTAAAAATAAAGGATTTGAAACAATTCTTACCTATTCAGAAATGATTTTATGAGTAAAGTAATAATTATTGGGGGTGGAGCTGCTGGCTATTTTACAGCCATAAATGCCAAAGAAAACAATCCTGAATTAGACATCATTATTTTAGAAAAAGGAAAAGATGTATTGCAGAAAGTAAAAATTTCTGGAGGAGGTAGATGCAATGTAACACATGCTTGTTTTACGCCTAAAGAGTTGATTGAATTTTATCCTAGAGGAAAAAAAGAATTGTTGGGCCCTTTTCATCAATTCATGACAGGAGATACTTTTGAGTGGTTTGAAAACAAAGGAGTGCCTTTAAAAATTGAAAGTGATAATAGAGTTTTTCCAGAAGCAAATACAAGTCAGGCAATCATTGATTGCTTTCAAAATTCTGTTGATAAATTAGGAATTAAAGTGTTAACAAACACTGGTGTTAATTCAGTTTATCAACAAGAAAAACAGTGGGTTGTCAACACAAAAAATAAAGATTTTATTGCGGACAAGGTAGTTATAGCAGCTGGTAGTTCTAAAAAAGTATGGGAGCTTTGTAAAACTTTAGATCATAAGATTGTAGAACCAGTACCTTCTTTATTTACGTTTAACATTAACGATAAAAGATTGGTAGATTTATTGGGTATTTCTGTACCAAATGCCACTGTAAATATCGTGGGCACAAAACTAGAAGCTTCAGGCCCTTTGCTTATTACACATTGGGGAATGAGTGGGCCAGCTGTTTTAAAATTATCTGCTTTTGGGGCTCGAATTTTAGCTGATAAAAATTACCAATACAATGTAGAAGTAAATTGGTTATCTAGGTCTACAGATAAAGTTCTTAACGTACTTTTAAATTTAAAGAAGAAAGAACCAAGAAAAACGGTAATTTTAAAATCTCCTTTTACAGAAATTTCAAAAAGACTTTGGGAACGTTTTGTGCTATTTTCTGGTATTTCTAAAAATCAGAATTGGGCAGATTTAAAAAACACGCAATTAGAACAATTGGCCAATGAGCTTACAAAAGGTTTGTACAATGCAAATGGTAGAACTACTTTTAAAGATGAATTTGTAACTGCTGGTGGTGTAGATTTAAAAGAAATAAATTTTAAACGTTTTGAAAGTAAACAGCATAAAAATTTATTTTTTGTAGGTGAAGTTTTAAATATTGATGCTGTAACAGGTGGATTTAATTTTCAGAATGCTTGGACAGGTGGCTATATTTGTGCAATTGCTTTAGCTGAATAAATAATTAAAAATGTAAAGAAATGGCTTTAACAGAATCGAATGAATTTAAATTAGGCTCAAAGGCTCCAGATTTCACGTTAATTAATACTGTTGATGATAAAGAGTACTCTCTGAATCAGCTTAAGGGAGAAAAAGGAACTGTGATTATGTTTATTTGCAATCATTGCCCTTTTGTTATTCATGTGAATACTGAGTTGGTTAAAATGGCCAACGAATTCCAAGAAAAAGGAATTAAATTTATTGCTATAAGTTCTAATGAAATAGAGAATTATCCTCAAGATGCACCTAAATACATGAAAGAGGTTGCTGAGAACTTAAACTATCCTTTTCCTTATTTGTTTGATGAAACTCAGCAAGTAGCCAAAGCTTATGATGCAGCGTGTACACCAGATTTTTATGTGTTTGATGCAGAATTAAATACTGTTTATCATGGTCAGTTAGATGATTCAAGACCAGGAAATTCAGCACCTTTAAATGGTAAGGATATTAGAAAAGCATTACACAATCTTTTAGAGCATAAAGACAATTTGGCAAATCAGAAGCCAAGTATGGGTTGTGGAATTAAATGGAAGTAATATTTTTTAAGCATAAAAAAACCTCGCATTTGCGAGGTTTTCTTTTATCTAATTTTTAGATTATTTAGGATCTAAAATCATATCAATTCTATCAACAACATCTTGTAAGTGGTAACGTCTTAAAGTATTTCCTCTAGAAGCTGCAGCTCTTGCATCTCTTTGAATTCTCTTTAATTCTCCTCTCGCAACTGATTTTACATCAGATTGATTAATGTTAATTCCACTTCTTTTTAAGTATCCACTATTAAAACCTCTTTGGTTTTTAGCTTCATTTAATAAGAAATTTAAACGATCTAAATGAGCTCTTTGCAAGTTTCTTCTGTAAGTATCTATAGAAGCGCCATTATATAATTCTGTCCAAACTCCCTTTCTTAAATCACTCATCATGTTAACAAGTGTATAAGCTTTGCTACCATTTAAAGTTTCATTTTCAATCATTCTCGCCATTCTACCAGCATCTAAAATGTTATTTAAAGTTCTAGCTTGTAAACCACGAACTCTTTCAACAGCTCCAGAAAACTCTATTTTGCTAAAAATATTTTCATCTAACATCCAAGTTGGTGTTTCAAAAAGATTATCAATAACAAAGTCTAAAGCCTCTTTTTGAGTTGCTTTATCTACATGTGTATAAACAGCTCCTTCTTGATCTGATGTTTTGTAGTATTCATAAACACCACCAACATTTGCAGAAACATGCCCCATATATCTGTTAAACTGACCTAATAACTGACCATACATTGTAGATAACTCATCATAATTTTCACCTTTTTCAGATGTCCATTTTTCTAAGTTAGGTAAAATTCTTTTTAAGTTCTTAATACCATACATAGATGCTTTCATTGCATTATCTCCTAAATCTTCTGTTTGAGAACTAGGGTCTACAACTCCACCTGCTTGTTGATGACCAAATCTATACATTGGGTCTCCAGCATGTTTCATAATCCAAGCATCTAAAGTTTCTTTTTCAGCTTTTGCATCTTTATCTAAAATTGGTCTATAACCCCAAGAAATTGCGTACTTATCGTAAACACCAATGTTTGGCATTAAAGCAACACCTTTATCTTCTGGTTGAGCAACATAGTTAAAACGAGCATAATCCATAATAGAAGGTGCTGTACCATATTTATCAGTAAACGTAGATGAACGTAAAGAGTCTACAGGATATGCTACAGAACTACCCATGTTATGTGGTAAACCTAATGTATGACCAACTTCATGAGAAGATACAAATTGTACCAAACGTCCCATAATTTCTGTTTTGAAACTATTACTTCTAGCTTCTTCGTTTATAGCCGCTGTTTGAATAAAGTACCAGTTATGTAATAAGGTCATTACATTGTGATACCAGTTAATATCAGATTCTAAAATTTCTCCAGATCTTGGGTCACTAACGTGAGGACCATTTGCATTTGGAATAGGAGATGCTAAATATCTTACAACAGAATAACGAACATCTTCTGGGCTCCAATCTGGATCTTCTTCTTTACTAGGTGGGTCTTTTGCAATAATTGCATTTTTAAATCCAGCTGCTTCAAAAGCAACTTGCCAATCTTCAATACCTTGCTTAATGTATGGCACCCATTCTTTTGGTGTAGCTCTATCTACATAATAAACAATTTGTTTTTTAGGCTCTACTAATTCACCTCTTTTAAACTTTTCAATATCTTCATCTTTAACTTCTAATCTCCATCTGTCTAAATATTGTACAGTTTTACTTTTTTGATCAGCCAAACCATAATCTGTTTGACCTCTAGCAAACCAACCTACTCTTTCATCAAAGTATCTACGTTTCATAGGTACTTTTGGTAATAAAATCATAGAGTTGCTCATTTCTAAAGAAATAGAACCTACACTACCATTAGATGGTGGTCTAGATGCAAAATAAGTTTTTACATGTCTAAACTCTATGTTTTGAGGATAACTACTTACTCTTTCTGTGTAAGAACGAGATTTATCTAATCTTGTAACTCTGTATCTTGTTCTGTAAAATTGAGGAAAACCTAAAGGTTTAATATCTTCGGTTAACAATTTTGTAGCATCAATAACTACACCTGTAGTGTCTTTATTAAACGCTTTAATAGGAAACGTGTATAAAATAGGCTCAAAGTTAGAATTTACAACTGCTTCATGAACAGGTAAAATTGTGTCTGCAACAACATTGTGAGATACAACTCTAAGTAAAACCTTTTTGTCTTTTCTTTGCCAACGTAAAACTTGTGTATTTGCTTTACCACCACCAAAACCAATGCCACTAGCAGTTTTCGCAATACGTGTTACCATTAGCATTTCTCTTTCCATTAAAGAATCTGGAATTTCGAATAAGAAAGTGTTGTCTTTTGAATGTACATGAAATAAACCTTCGTCTGTTTTCATGTCTTTTGTTACTACCTTAGAATAAGGTTGAATGGCTCCTTTTTTAGGTTTTGGCCTAGGCTTTGGAGCTACTTTTTTAGGTTCTTCCTTCTTTTTTCTTTTCCAAATCTGTGCATTTGCATCTACAGAAAAGCCAAAAACAAGTGCAATTAGAACCAATTGCGAGAATACTTTTTTTGTCATGATTATGTTTAATTTGAATTGTTTTCGAAATTACGCAAACCATAAAGGACGAACTCTTAAATAAATGTTAAAGACAGTTTGTGAATTTTAACCTAAAAAAGCTCTCAATTTATAAAACTGAGAGCCTTTTAACTTGATGTATTTAACATTTATAAATTAAATGCTTCTTTAACTTTATCTACATAATCTAATTTTTCCCAAGTAAAAGTTTCTACTTCTTCAGATACAGTTTCTCCCATAGGATTTGAGAAAGTTACTGTTTTTACTTCAGGATTTCTACCCATATGTCCATATGCAGCAGTATCAGAATAAATAGGAGTTCTTAACTTTAAACGTTGCTCAATAAAATAAGGACGCATATCAAAAATTTCTTCTACTTTTTTACTGATTTCTCCATCAGATAAATCTACTGTAGAAGTTCCATACGTTTCTACATTAATACTAGTTGGTTTTGCAACTCCAATTGCGTAAGAAACCTGTACTAAAACTTCTTTACATAAACCTGCAGCTACTAAGTTTTTAGCAATATGTCTTGTAGCATAAGCTCCAGACCTATCTACTTTACTAGGGTCTTTACCTGAAAAAGCACCTCCACCATGAGCACCTTTTCCTCCATAAGTATCTACTATAATTTTACGACCAGTTAAACCAGTATCTCCATGAGGACCACCAATAACAAATATTCCAGTAGGATTTATGTGATAGGTAATATCATCTGTAAATAATTTTTGAATATGTTCTGGTAATTTTGCAATTACTCTCGGAATCAAAATTTCTACAATATCTTTTTTAATTTTTGATAACATTACTTCTTCAGATGCATCAAAATCGTCATGCTGCGTAGAAATTACAATAGCATCTATTCTTTGAGGTACATTGTCATCTGAATATTCAATAGTTACCTGACTTTTTGCATCTGGTCTTAAATAGGTAATGTCTGAATTTTCTCTTCTAATTTCTGCCAATTCTGTTAACAGTCTATGAGATAATTCTAGAGCTAGAGGCATGTAGTTTTCAGTTTCATCAGTAGCGTAACCAAACATCATACCTTGGTCTCCTGCACCTTGCTCTTCTGGTTTAGATCTGTCTACACCTTGATTAATATCTGGAGATTGTTCATGAATTGCAGATAAAACACCACAAGAATTTCCATCAAACATATACTCGCTTTTTGTGTAACCAATTTTATTGATTACATCTCTTGCAATTTGTTGAACATCTAAATAAGTGTTCGATTTTACTTCACCTGCTAATATAACTTGCCCAGTAGTAACTAGGGTTTCACAAGCTACTTTACTAGATTTATCAAATGCTAAAAAATTATCGATTAAAGCATCTGATATTTGGTCTGCAACTTTATCTGGATGTCCTTCAGAAACGCTTTCTGAGGTAAATAAATATGACATAATACTCTTCTTTTTTATATGATTTAAAAAATTCGAGAAAGATTGCAGGAGGCTAAAAGGAGTATAGAATTACTGCTTTAGCATTTTTTTAATGAGGTTGCAATCAGTTCAAATTTTTCCTCTAATTATGATGCAAAAATACGTCATAATTTTATATTTAATCAATTTAGAACTATAATTATTTGCAATGCCATCATCAATAAATCATTTTTAACAGAATATTAAGTTGGTTTTTGAGGATAAAAAAAATAATCAATCCATTTTTTGTGAAAATGATACATTTTATAAATTTTAGTGTTTTTTATTTGGATGTTAACTTTTTCTGTTGCAATATTTGTACTCACAAAGTTCAATAACTTATTGAAATGTTATCAAGAAAGGTGGAGGGATTAGACCCATTGAAGCCTTAGCAACCCTTTAGAAATAAAGAAGGTGCTAAATTCTACTCTTTTAAATCGTTTAATTTAAAAGGATAGATAACAAAAGAGAATTTTCAAATTCCTTGAATTTTCTATTTTCTTAATAACATTTTTCTGGTAAACACATCAATTAAAATTGATGCATTTGACTTTTGTTTTAATTATTTATTAACTCAAAAAAATAGAAAAATGAGTACTCACAAATTAGCAACAAATGCGTTGCACGCAGGTCATGATGTAAAATCTAATGGAGGAGCAAGAGCAGTTCCTATCTATCAAACATCATCTTATGTTTTTAATGATTCAGATCATGCAGCAAACTTATTCTCTTTAGCAGAATTAGGTTTTATTTACACAAGATTAAACAACCCAACAAACCAAATTTTACAAGAACGTTTAGCAGCTGTAGAAGGTGGAATAGGAGCTGTAGTTTTTGCTTCTGGAACATCTGCCATATCAACAGGATTGTTGACCCTTTTAAAAGCAGGAGATCATATTGTAGCTTCTAGTAGTTTGTATGGAGGAACATTTAATTTGCTAAATGTAACCTTACCAAGATTTGGAATTACAACAACATTTGTTGATGCTTATAATCCTGATAATTTTGCAAATGCTGTGCAAGAAAATACAAGAGCATTTTTTGTAGAATCTTTAGGTAACCCAAAGTTAGATGTTTTAGATTTAGAAGCAATTGCTGAGCATTCTAAAGCTGCAGAAGTGCCATTTATTGTAGACAATACTGTTGCTACACCAGCATTATTAAATCCTATTAAACACGGAGCAAATATTGTAATTCACTCTTTAACAAAATATATTGGAGGTCAAGGAACCTCTTTAGGTGGTGCCATTATTGATGCAGGAACTTTTAACTGGGCAAATGGTAAATTTCCAGAATTTACAGAGCCTTCTGCAGGTTATCATGGCTTAAAATACCACGAAGTTTTAGGTGCTGCCTCTTATACTTTTAAATTAATTCTTGAAGGTTTGCGTGATTTTGGAGGAGCTTTAAGTCCAACAAACGCATTTAATATTATTCAAGGATTAGAAACTTTACCAGTTAGAATTAAACAGCATTCAGAAAATGCCTTGGCTTTAGCCAAGTGGCTAGAGGAACAAGAGGAAGTAGCTTGGGTAAATTATCCTGGTTTAGAAAGTAACAAGTACAACGAATTGGCTAAGAAATATTTGCCAAAAGGTCAAAGTGGAATTGTAACTTTTGGTCATAAAGGAGGTTATGAAGCTGCAAAAACTATTGCAGATAAAACAAAAGTGTTCTCTTTATTAGCAAATATTGGTGATACTAAATCTTTAATTATTCATCCTGCAAGTACCACGCATCAACAATTAGATGAAGCTGCTCAAGAAGGAGCAGGTGTTTTTCAAGATTTAATTCGTTTGTCTGTTGGTATAGAAGATATAGAAGATTTAAAGGCAGATTTAAAAGCAGCTTTTTCAGAAATTTAAATTCTGAAAGATTAAAAAAGTCATTAATTGAAACATCCATTATCACATATCAAAATAAAAGATTTTACCACAGAAGCTGGTGTAATAATTCCTGAATTAAATTTGAGCTATCAAGTTTTTGGTAAAGAATTAGGCACAGCTCCTGTGGTTTTAATCAATCATGCATTAACAGGTAATAGTGAAGTTGCAGGTAAAAATGGTTGGTGGCAAGATATTGTAGGGAAAGAAAAAGCCATAGACACTGGTGTTTATACTGTTTTATCTTTTAATATTCCAGGTAATGGTTTTGATGAATTTTTAATAGATAATTATAAAGATTTTATTGCAAGAGATATTGCTAAAATATTTTTGTTGGGTTTATCTACCTTAAAAATAACGCAATTATTTGCTTTGATTGGTGGTTCTTTAGGAGGTGGAATTGCTTGGGAAATGGTTGTTTTGAAGAAAAATTTAACACAACATTTTTTACCTATTGCTACAGACTGGAAATCTACAGACTGGTTAATAGCAAATTGCCAAATTCAAGAACAATTCTTGGTAAATTCTAGCAATCCTGTGCATGATGCAAGAATGCATGCAATGTTATGTTATAGAACTCCAGAATCTTTTAAAGAACGTTTTCACAGATCTAAAAACGAAGACTCCGCTATTTTTAATGTAGAAAGTTGGTTGTTGCATCATGGAAAAAAACTGCAAGAACGTTATCAATTATCATCTTATAAATTAATGAATCAGTTGTTAAAAACAATTGATGTAACTGTTGGTGGTAAAAAAAATATTTCCATTTTAGATCAAATTGAGGCTAATATTCACATCATTGGTGTTAATTCTGATTTGTTTTTTACAGCAGAAGAAAATAGAGAAACCCATAAAAAATTGGCCTTAACTAAAGAAAATGTGACTTATAATGAGATTAACTCAGTACATGGGCATGATGCATTTTTAATAGAATACAATCAATTAGAAAAAATTATTGAACCAATTTTTAATAAAGATTACAAAGAAAAGAAGATGAAAGTTATAAAGTTTGGAGGCAAATCTTTAGCAAACGGAAAAGGTTTAAAAAATGCGATTGATATTATTGTAGAAAAGTATAAGAACAATGAGCAATTTACAATTGTTGCATCTGCAAGGGGCAATTCTACCAATGAATTAGAATCTATTTTAGATTTAGCAGCAAATAAAAAAGAATATAAAACTGAGTTTTCAAAATTTAAAAAATACCAAGAAGAACCTAATAATTCAATCGATTTATCAAAGGAATTTACAAAGTTGGAAACTATTTTTGAAGGTGTATTTTTACTAGGAGATTTCAGTCAGAAAATTAAAGACGAGGTGCTAGCTCAAGGTGAATTATTGTCGGTAAAATTATTGGCAAGTTTATTAGAAAAAGAAGGCGTTTCTGTTAATCCTGTAGATGCAAGAGCTTTAATTATTACTAATGAAAACTTTGGTAATGCACAACCTATTCAGGCTATTTCTAAAGAAAACGTGATTCAGTTTTATAAGAATAATAAAGCTACTTTAAATATTGTTACCGGTTTTATTTCATCAAATCAAAAAGGAGAAACAACTACTTTAGGCAGAAATGGTAGCAATTATACTGCAGCTTTGTTAGCTAATTTTTTAGATGCGGATGAATTACAGAATTACACTCATGTAAATGGAATTTTTACGGCAAACCCAGATATTGTTGTTGATGCAAAGAAAATAGCACAATTATCGTATTCAGAAGCAAATGAATTGGCCAATTTTGGAGCTACTATTTTACATGCTAAAACCATTATTCCTTTACTTGAAAAGAATATCAACCTACGTATTTTAAATACATTTAATAAAGATGATCAAGGTACTTTAATCACATCAGAATCTTCTGTAAAAGGAATAAAATCTATATCAACTATAGATCATGTTTCACTGATTAATTTTGAAGGTAGAGGTTTATTGGGTAAAGTAGGTATAGATGCTCGAATTTTTAAAACGTTGAGCGATAAAAACATCAATGTTAGCATTATTGCTCAAGGTTCATCAGAGAGAGGAATAGGTTTAATTATAGAGTCTGCCAAAGCCAAAGAGGCTGTTGAAGCTTTAGAAAAAGAGTTTGAGAATGATTTGAATTCACAAGATGTAAATCAAGTTTCAGTAAACAATAATGTTGCTGTTATTTCTATTATTGGGCAAGATTTAAGCGAATTTCATCATCCTTATAATGCTTTAATTAAAAACCAGATTATTCCACTTTTATTTAATAATACAGTTTCTGGAAAAAACGTGAGTTTAGTTGTAAAGAAAGAAGAACTGTACAAAGCTGTAAATGTAATTCATGGTCAAGTTTTTGGAGTTACCAAAAAAATAAACATTGCTATTTTTGGTAAAGGTTTGGTTGGTGGTACTTTAATAGATCAAATTATAGAAAACACACAATCTGTTTTAGAAAGACGTAAAATTCAATTGAATGTTTTTGCTGTTGCCAACTCTAAAAAAGTGTTGTTAACTAAAAATGGAGCTTCTAAAAATTGGAAACAAGATTTATTAGAAAAAGGTGATGAAAATGCATCTGTAAAAAATATAATAGAATTTGCAAAAACACATCATTTAGAAAATTTGATAGCTGTTGATAATACTGCAAGTGAAAATTTTGTTAGTAATTATATACCTTTAATAGAGGCAGGTTTTGATTTGGTTTCTTGTAATAAAATTGCCAACACATTATCTTTTGATTTTTACAAAGAGGTAAGAGCAAAATTAAAAGAATACAAAAAGCAATATTTATACGAAACCAATGTTGGTGCAGGTTTACCTTTAATAGATACCATTCGTTTACTGCATGAATCTGGAGAAAATATCACCAAAATTCGAGGAGTTTTTTCTGGTAGTTTGAGTTACCTATTCAATAATTTTTCTGAGCAAGATGTTCCTTTTTCAGAAGTTTTACAAGAAGCAATAGATAAAGGCTTTACAGAACCAGATCCTAGAGAAGATTTAGGAGGTAATGATGTTGCTAGAAAATTATTGATTTTAGCTAGAGAATTAGATTTAGAAAACGAATTGGACGAAGTCATCATTAAAAATTTAATTCCAGAAAACTTAAGAAAAGGTTCGTCTGAAGAATTCTTAAATCAATTAGAGGCTTTAAATGAAGATTATCAGGCTATAAAAGACAATCAAGAAGAGCATCATGTATTAAGATATATAGGAGAATTAAGTGGAGATTTATCTAAAGAAAAAGGAAATTTAGAAGTAAAATTAGTTTCTACGCCTACAAGTACACCTTTAGGTTCTTTAAAAGGATCTGATGCCATTTTTGAAATTTATACAGAATCTTATGGAGAGCAACCCATAGTAATTCAAGGAGCAGGAGCAGGAGCAAGTGTAACTGCAAGAGGTGTTTTTGGTGATATTTTAAGACTGGCAAAACATAATAATTAACACAATGTGTCATTCTGAACTTGTTTCAGAATATCATAAAATAAATCATGAGTAATAAGAAACATTTCGAAACAGAAGCCATTAGAAGTCAGACAGAAAGAAGTCAGTTTTCTGAACATTCTACACCCTTATATTTAACTTCAAGTTTTGTTTTTGATGATGCAGAAGAAATGCGTGCCTCGTTTGCAGAAGAAAAACAGCGTAATTTATATAGCCGATTTACAAATCCGAATACAAGTGAATTTGTAAATAAAATTGTGGCTATGGAAGGTGCAGAAAGTGGGTATGCCTTTGCAACTGGTATGTCTGCCATCTTCTCTACATTTGCAGCCTTATTAAATGCTGGCGATCATATTGTATCTTGCAGATCTGTATTCGGCTCTACACATAGCATGTTTACCAAATACTTGCCAAAATGGAATATTGAAACCTCTTACTTTAAGGTTGATGAAGTAGCCTTGGTAGAGAGTTTAATTCAAGAAAATACTAAGATTTTATATGTAGAAACTCCTACAAATCCTGCAGTAGATATTTTAGATTTAGAATTGATAGGCAACATCGCTAAAAAACACAATCTAATTTTTATTGTTGATAATTGTTTTGCTACATCATATATACAACAACCAATTAAATTCGGTGCAGATTTGGTTATACATTCAGCTACCAAATTAATTGATGGTCAAGGAAGAGTTTTGGGTGGAGTTACAGTAGGTAAAGAAGATTTGATTCGTGAAATCTATTTATTTGCCAGAAATACTGGGCCAGCAATGTCACCATTTAATGCATGGGTTTTGTCAAAAAGTTTAGAAACTTTAGCTATTAGAGTAGAGAAACATTCTGAAAATGCTTTGAAGGTGGCCAAGTTTTTAGAGAATAATATTAAAGTTGATTTGGTAAAATATCCTTTTTTAGAATCTCATCCTCAGTTTAAAGTGGCTAAACAACAAATGAAATTAGGAGGTAATATTGTTGCTTTCGAAATTAAGGGTGGAATTGAAGCTGGTAGAAAATTCTTAGACAAAATAAAAATGTGTTCGTTATCTGCAAATTTAGGAGATACTAGAACCATTGTTACGCATCCATCTTCTACAACACATGGGCGCTTGTCAGAAGAAGATCGATTAGAAGTTGGTATTACTAATGGATTAGTTCGAGTTTCTGTTGGTTTAGAAAATGTGGTTGATATCATAGAAGATTTAGCTCAAGCTTTAGAGGATTAAAAATTCAATTATGTAGAAATTCAAATTTTAAGATTTAATTATTAAAATTGGTTAACCAATTTTGTATTTTTATAAAAAAATAAAATTTAGCTTGATTTCTATGAAATATGTATTCAAAATAAGTCTTTTAAGTATTGTGTTTTTTACATTTTTATCTTGTAGTTCATCAGAACCAATAGATGAAGTTATTACACAAGATCAACTAACGGTTTCTACCTTAAATACATTTTCTGCAGATCAAGAATCACAATCATTAGAAATTACTGCCAATTTATATTGGTACACAGAAAGTGATTTAAATTGGCTTACAATCTCTCCTAGGTTTGGTACAAATGATGGTACAGTAAATATTACAGCAGCATCCAACCCAAACTTCGAAGAACGTTCAGGAACTATAAAAGTTATTGGTGGTAACTTAACTAGAAATGTTACAATAACTCAAGAAGCAAAGGTGGATAATGGAGGTGTTTTAGATCCTAACAAAACTCCAGCTCAAAATTTCGATTTATCTACTTGGAAGTTGAATACTCCAGAAAATAATGGAAGTGGTTTTTCTAAAACTATTTCTGTAAGTGAAATTAATGGCGGTTATGAAGATGATAATTATTTTTATACAGGTACTGATGGTGGTCTGGTTTTTAAATGTCCAGTAGAAGGTTTTAAAACTTCCGCTAATACAAGTTATACTAGAGTTGAATTGAGAGAAATGCTGAGAGGTACAGACACTAGCATTCCTACTCAAGGCGTAAATAAAAATAATTGGGTTTTTGGTTCATCACCAACTTCAGATAAAAATGCTGCAGCTGGTTTTGATGGAGAAATGAATGTAACTTTAGCTGTAAATCATGTTACAACAACAGGAAGTTCAAGTCATGTAGGTAGAGTAATTATAGGACAAATTCATGCCAATGATGATGAACCTGTAAGATTATACTACAGAAAATTACCAAATAACAGTTTAGGCGCTATTTATTTTGCTCATGAACCTAGAGATGGTTTTGGTAGCGAACAATGGTATGATATGATTGGTTCTAGAAGCAATTCAGCAGCAAACCCAACAGATGGTATCGCTTTAGATGAAAAATTTTCTTATCAAATTAAAACTGTTAATAATACACTTACAGTTACCATTTCTAGAGAAGGAAAACCAGATGTTGTAGAAACTGTAGATATGTCTAATAGTGGTTTTGATCAAACTGGTCAATACCAATATTTTAAGGCAGGTTTATATCATGTAAATAATTCAGGTACTGCAATAGATTACGCTCAAGCTACATTTTATCAAATAGAAAAATCGCATACAATAAACTAGGTTAGCTAGAATTTGTTTACTTTAGATTCATGCTTTCTAAAAAAACAAAATACGGAATTAAAGCGCTTACTTATTTAGCAAAACAAGAGCATAAAATGCCTATTGCTATTGCTACAATTTCTAAGAGTGAAAATATTTCATTAAAGTTTTTAGAAAGTATTTTACTTACCCTTCGTAAAAACGGTTTGTTAGGTTCTAAAAAAGGAAAGGGAGGTGGATATTACCTGCTTAAAAAACCAGACGAAATTCTAATGACGACGATTATGAGAATTTTAGAGGGGCCAATTTCTATGGTGCCTTGTGTGAGTTTAAATTTCTATGAAAAGTGCGATGATTGTCCAGATGAAAATGCCTGTGCTGTGCATAAGTTAATGATTCAAGTTAGAGACAATACCCTTCAAATTTTTAGAAACACAACTTTAGCAGATTTAACCATTAATGCATCTAATCAAGAATAGATGAATATTAAATGGCAACAAATTGTATTAACTACATTGTTGATTTTTTCAATGAATCAAGGATTTTCTCAAGAAGAAAATACAGAGAAAACCAAATTTACAGAGTTCTTAGCCAAATCATATTACAGCATCAATTTTGGAGCTATTTTTTATCCTTTTTCTAATGACAATTTAATAGACGGATTTGAAACTGAAACCTTTAGTAAAAACAGGTTTTCAGGTAGAATGTTATTGGGTTATAAAATAAAAAATGATTTATCTGCACAATTTGGAGTTATAAGACCAGCTTCTTGGTTCAAATACGATAATGTAAACAATATTGGTTATGATAGAAGTGTTTGGATTAATGCCTGGAGTTTATCTTTAAAAAAAGACTTTAACTTAACAGATAAAATGTCTGTTTATGCAGAGGCAGGTATTGCAAATGTTACAAGAATTGGTTTTTCTATTAATGAACAGGTGATTTACGAAGATGCACATTTTGCAAGTTTTCTCTACGGATTTGGTTTGCAGTATTGGTTGTCTAACAGATGGCGATTGTCTGCAAATGGTACATTTATGCCCAAGTCAGATAAATACAATCAACCTTCTATATCACAAGCATCGCTAGGCTTTGAATACCATTTACAGCAAGTAGATGATAAAACTGCAGAAGAATATGCGAACAACGAATATTTTTTTCCAAAAAATATCTTTCAGGTCAGTTATGGAACAGGAGCTTTAGGCTTTGGTATGAACGAGTTTTTTTCGATGAATGTTAAAGTTGGTAATTTCGAGAGTTTTGGAATTCCTGTTTTTTGGTTGGGTGATGTAAAAGCACAACATGCTTTTTCATTAACTTATCAAAGATTGATATATAGATCTGAAAAGATTTTTTCATTAGATTGGGGTGTAAGTGCAACTTATTTTCAATCTCAGCAGGGCAAATCAGATGTATTTGCTTTCTCTATTTTTCCTGTACTTCGTTTTTATTTATATAGAAATAAAAACTATGATTTTTATACAAATTACTCAATTATTGGTCCAGCTTTTATATCTAAAAGTGATATAGATGGTTTTGAAACAGGGCCCAAAATTACCTATCAAGATACCATGGGTTTTGGAGTTTTCTTTGGAAAAGAGAGAGCTTATAATTTCGAATTAAGAATTATGCATTATTCAAATGGTAACATTTTTACTAGAAATGCAGGTGTTGCTGTACCTATTCAGTTTACATTGGGTAAAACTTTTTAGTTTATTTCTACTTTTCTTCTAATTATTTTAATCTAAACAAAATTTCAACTGATATATTCTTAAATAAGTTTGATTATTTTTATTAATCTACTAAATCTATAGGGTTTATCTAAAATAAGGTTGATAATCACTCTGTTTTGAATTTAATTGATGTATGTTTGCATACTCTACTAAATAAGTAGGGTAATGAAAAATAGAATAAATAATACATGATTTTAGACCAAGTTTTACTTAATAAGAAATCAGAAAATAAAGGTTTTAAAGAAGATAAAATATCCGAAAAACCTATAAGAAGTGTTATAAAAGCTTTGAGTTGGAGAGTGGTTGGTACATTAGATACGTTAATAGTTTCTTATATACTTACAGGTAAAATTGCGTTGGCAACTTCAATAGCATCCATTGATTTTATAACAAAACTTATACTCTATTTTTTTCATGAAAGAATTTGGAACACTATAAAATGGGGAAAATAATGAACCTAGATTTAGATAACATAAATAAAGATTTGCAAGACAAAAGTCCTACTGAAATTATTGCTTGGGCTATTTCAATTGCAGAAAAACCAGTTATAACCACCAATTTTAGACCTTATGAAGTGGCTATTTTAAATGCTGTAACTGAAGTAGAAAAAAATATAAAAGTCATTTGGTGTGACACTGGTTACAATACTGTTCAAACCTATAAACACGCTGAAGAAATTATAGAAAAATTGAACTTAAACATTCAGTTGTATACGCCTAAACAAACAACAGCTCATAGAAATGTTGTTTTAGGGGTGCCTTCAATAGACGATACAAAACATGCTTTATTTACTCAGCAGGTTAAACTTGAACCTTTTACCAGAGCTATGAACAAACATCAGCCAGATGTTTGGTTTACAAACCTTAGAAAAGGACAAACTGCTTTTAGAGATAGCATTGATATTGTTTCTGTTAGCAAAGATGGTATTGTAAAAGTGAGCCCATTTTACCATTGGTCAGATGAAGAATTAGATGCGTATTTAGTAGAAAAGAATTTACCTAATGAATTCACTTATTTCGACCCAACCAAAGTAGAAAGTAATAGAGAATGTGGTTTACATATATAAAAGATATGATTATGAATCAAAATACGATACAAGTAGATGCTTTAGAAAGTGAAGCCATATATATATTTAGAGAAGTACAAGCACAATTTGAAAAACCAGTACTACTTTTTTCCGGAGGTAAAGACAGCATCACTTTAGTGCGTTTAGCGCAAAAAGCATTTTATCCAGCAAAAATTCCTTTTCCATTATTACATATAGACACAGGTCATAATTTTCCTGAAACGATTGAATTTAGAGATCGATTGGCAAAAGAATTAGGAGTAGAATTAATTGTTAGAAATGTGCAAGACAATATCGATTCTGGAAGAGTAAAAGAAGAATCAGGTAGGTATGCCAGTAGAAATATGTTGCAAACAGAAACGCTATTAGATGCTATAGAAGAATTTGGTTTTGATGCTTGTATTGGTGGTGCAAGAAGAGATGAAGAAAAAGCAAGAGCTAAAGAAAGAATTTTTTCTGTTAGAGATGATTTCGGACAATGGGATGAAAAAAATCAAAGGCCAGAGGTTTTTGATATGTTAAATGGTAGAATTGATTTAGGCCAAAACGTAAGAGTTTTTCCAATTTCTAACTGGACAGAGTTAGATGTTTGGTCTTACATCAAACAAGAAAATATCGAAATTCCATCTATCTATTTTGCTCATAAACGCAAAACTTTTGTAAGAGATGGCATGATTTGGTCTGCTGCAGATGAGGTAGTGTATAGAGATGAAGAAGAAGAGGTAGTAGAAAGAATGGTGCGTTTTAGAACAGTTGGTGATATGAGTTGTACTGCAGCAGTTTTATCTGAAGCAGTAGATATTTCGAAGGTAGTAGAAGAAATTAGAGATTCCTCCATTTCTGAAAGAGGTGCAAGAATTGATGACAAACGTTCAGAAGCTGCAATGGAAAAGAGAAAACAACAGGGATATTTTTAAAAAGTAGCCTTTAGCTATTGGCTTTTAGCCTTTAGTAGAAAATTAAATCGATTACAAATTAAGCTAAAAGCCAAAATCTTTTAGTGAACAGCTTATAAAATGAAAGTATTAAAAATAGCAACAGCAGGTAGTGTAGATGATGGTAAAAGTACCTTAATAGGTAGAATTTTATACGACACAAAATCACTTACAGATGATAAATTAGAGGCTATAGAAGAAAAAAGTAAACAAAGAGGTTTTGATTATTTAGATTTTTCTTTGGCTACAGATGGTTTGGTTGCAGAACGTGAGCAAGGTATTACTATAGATGTAGCTCATATTTACTTTTCTACACCTAGTAAAAGTTTCATTATTGCAGATACTCCAGGTCATATAGAATACACCAGAAATATGGTTACAGGTGCATCTACAGCACAAGCTTCAATAGTATTAATTGATGCAAGAAATGGAGTTGTAGAGCAAACTTACAGACACTTTTTTATCAATAATTTATTGAGAATTAAAGACGTGGTAATTGCCATAAATAAAATGGATTTAGTAGACTATTCTGAAGAGAAATACAATATCATTAAGGGAGAAATTGAATATTTAGCCAGTAAAAGCGAGTATAAAGGTCAGAACTTAACATTTATTCCTTTATCAGCTTTAAAGGGTGATAATGTTGTAGATCACTCAGAAAATATGAGTTGGTACAAGGGGTCAACATTAATGCATCACTTAGAGAATTTAGAAACACAAGATATAAATGATGAGTCTCAAACTCGTTTTCCAGTGCAGACAGTTATCAGACCTAAAACAAACGAATATCATGATTTTAGAGGTTATGCAGGTAAAGTGTATGGAGGCGATTTAGAAATAGGAGAAGAAATTACTGTGTTACCATCAAAAACAAGGTCTAAAATTAAAAGCATTCATTTTTTTGATAAAGAATATACCAAAGCTAAAAGTGGCAGTTCTGTAACGATTACACTAGAAGATAATGTGAATGTAAGTAGAGGAGATATGTTGGTTAAGGTTGCACAAGAGCCAACCATTACCAAACAATTAGATGCTACTATTTGTTGGATGGATAAAGATCCACTGCAAGCCTCACAGAAATACTTCATCAAACATGGTGTGAATGATGGGCAAGCTAAAGTAACCTACTTGTCAAGTATTATAAAAACAGACTTTTCAGGAATTGAAGAAAATCCGTCAGCTTTAGAATTAAATCAAATTGGAGACATTCAATTAAAACTAAGCAAACCTTTGTTGGTAGACAGTTATAAAGAGAATAAATCTAATGGATCTTTTATTCTAATCAACCCAAAAACAAACAATACTGTAGGTGTTGGTTTTATAAAATAAGAAAAAGAAGAAAGGAAGTTAAGAAAGCATAAAGTTGAAAAATGCAACTTTTCAACTTTCATGCTTTCGTAATTTAAACAAAGTGCCATGCAAAGTTTTAGAACAGAAATAGAAAATCCGGTTGTAGAAAAAGATATTATTGAGTTAGCAGATAAAATTGCAGCTTTTAATAATCTACAAATTGATGAAGAAAAATTTAGAAGTTTACGTTTAGCTAGAGGTGTGTATGGTCAGCGTCAGCAAGGAGTTCAGATGATTCGTATAAAATTGCCTTATGGTAAAGTTAAAAGTCATCAATTAAAAAGAATTGCAGATGTATCTGATGAATATTCTAGAGGTAGATTACACATTACAACGCGTCAAGACATTCAAATTCATTATGTAGATTTAAACAGAACTCCAGAGTTATGGGCAGAACTAGAAAGAGATAATGTAACCTTAAGAGAGGCTTGTGGTAATACAGTAAGAAATGTAACAGCATCAGAAACTGCAGGTATAGATGTAAACGAACCTTTTGATGTATCTCCCTATGCAGATGCACTTTTTCGTTTCTTTTTAAGAAACCCAATTTGTCAAGAAATGGGCCGTAAATTCAAGGTTTCTTTTTCTGCGTCAGATGAAGATACTGGTTTATCTTATATGCACGATTTAGGTTTTATCGCTAAAATAGAAAACGGAATTCGTGGTTTTAAGGTGATGATTGGTGGAGGATTAGGCTCACAGCCAAGACATGCAGATTTGTTATACGAATTTGTGGCTAGTGATAAAATAATTCCTTTAATGGAAGGTGTTTTAAGGATTTTTGATAGATATGGAGAACGTAAAAGTAGAGCCAAAGCTAGAATGAAATTCTTATTAAAAGATATAGGTTTAGATGCCTTTAGAGATTTAATTCTACAAGAACAAAAAGCAATCGAATTTAAATCTGTAGCAATAGATGCTGATGCTTATGAAGTTTCAAAACCTGTAAATGTTGATGCGCCTAATGCTATCATTAAAGATGAAAAAGCTTTCGAATTGTGGAAGTTGACCAATTTAATTCCGCAAAAACAAGAAGGTTATGTTGCCATAGGCATTAAGGTTTTGTTAGGCGATTTTTATACAGATAAGGCAAGGTTATTGGCAGATTTAGTAGAAAATTATGCAGCAGGAGAAATAAGATTGTCTTTGCGTCAAAACATATTAATTCCGTTTGTAAAACAAGAATTAGTGCCTTTCTTTTATCAAGAATTGCAAAAACTAGATTTTGTAGAAGCTGGTTATAATAAAGCAGTAGATATTACAGCTTGTCCAGGTACAGATACTTGTAATTTAGGAATTGCAAGTAGCACAGGAATTGCAGAAGAATTAGAAAAAGTTATTGCCCATGAATATCCACAATACTTAGAAAATCAAGATTTAGTAATTAAAATAAGTGGTTGTATGAATGCCTGTGGGCAACATAATATGGCCAATATTGGTTTTCAAGGAATGTCTGTAAGAACTCCAGAAAAACTTGTTGCACCTGCTTTGCAAGTGCTTTTAGGAGGTGGAAATTTAGGAAATGGGCAAGGAATTTTTGCAGATAAAGTAGTAAAGGTACCAAGTAGAAGAGGCCCAGAAGCAATGCGTAGAATTCTTAACGATTTTGAAAAAAATGCAAACGGTTTACAATTTGTGGAATATTATAAGGAAAAAGGAGAAAAGTATTTCTACAATTTTCTAAATGATCTGCAAGATACAAGCAATTTAACTCAAGAAGATTTTATTGATTGGGGTAATAACGAGGTTTATAAAAAAGAAATTGGAATTGGAGAATGTGCAGGCGTTGTTATTGATTTAATAGCAACTCTATTTTTAGAAAGCGAAGAAAAAATAGATAAAGCTAAGGAGTCGTTTGTAAACTCTGTGTATTCTAGTTCTATTTATCACGCTTACAGCTCTTTGGTGAATTCAGCAAAAGCAATGTTGTTGGCAGAAAATATTAAAACGAACTCACAAGCAAATATCATAAAACAATTTGATGAATATTACATCACATCAAACAAAATCGGTTTAGAAGGTTCTTTTGCAGATTTAATTTATCAAATAAATAAATATGCGCCTAAAGAAGAATTTGCTAAAAAGTATATTAAAGATGCTGAGGCTTTTTTAGAAAAAGTAAGATTATTTAGAGAAGAATCAGTAGCAAAAACCGTGGTTAATAATTAAAAATTATGAAGGTAAAAACACCAAAATTAACAGTGGTTGGAGCAGGTCCTGGAGATGTAGATTTAATAACAATCAAGGCAATAAAAGTTTTAAAGTCTGCTGATGTTGTTTTGTATGATGCTCTCGTTAATGCTGATCTGTTGGCATATGTAAATCCGAATGCAGAACTTATTTTCGTAGGTAAAAGATTAGGTTGTTATAAATATGAACAAGAACAAATTAACGATTTAATTGTAGCTAGAGCAAAATCTCATGGTCATGTAGTACGTTTAAAAGGTGGAGATCCTTTCATTTTTGGCAGAGGTGCAGAGGAAATGGAATTTGCAGCAAATGAAAATATTAAAGTAGCAGTTGTGCCTGGTATATCTTCTTCTTTGGCAGTACCAGCCTATCAAAATATACCCTTAACAAAAAGGGGTAGTGCAGAAAGTTTTTGGGTAATTACTGGTACTACAAAAGAGCATCAAATTTCAGGCGATGTAAAGTTAGCAGCAAAATCTAATGCAACAGTGGTGGTTTTAATGGGTATGAGCAAGTTGCCTCAAATTGTAAAATTGTTTCAAAATGAAAGGAAAAACAATTTACCTGTAGCCATAATTCAAGATGGTACAACTTCTAGAGAAAAAGTTGGAGTAGGTACAGTAGATTCTATTTTAGAGGTTGTTCAAGAGAAAAAGCTAAGCAATCCTGCAATTATTGTTTTGGGTGAAGTGGTCAATCATAGGGCTATTTTACAAAGCGTAAGTCAAGCTCAACTAAGTTCTATAGCTGTTTAAAAACTAGGCATGGAAAGAAATAATTTGTACCCAATTTTTTTAAAGGCGAGAAATTTAAACTTCCTAATTGTGGGTGGTGGTTTTGTTGCAGAAGAAAAGTTGACATTTTTGTTAAAGTCTAGTCCTGATGCAAAGGTTGTTATGGTTTCTCCTATGTTTAGAAAAGGAACCATAGAGCTAGCAAAGCAAGGTTGTGTAACTTTAATAAAAGATGTCTACAATAAAAAATATTTAGAAGGACGACATATTGCTGTGGCTACAACCGATATTCCAGAAGTAAATGTACAAGTTTGGAAAGATTGCAGAGCCTTATCAAAATTGGTAAATGTTGCTGATAATCCTCCATATTGCGATTTTTATATGGGTGGAATTGTTACTAAAGGCAATGTGAAAATGGCAATTTCTACCAATGGAAAATCGCCAACTACAGCCAAAAGATTACGTCAGTTTTTTGAGGAAGTAATTCCAGAAAATATAGACGATTTAGTGAAAAATTTAAATAAATATCGAAAAACTATTAAAGGAGATTTCGAGGAAAAAGTTCAAAAGCTAAACGAATTCACAAAAAGTTTAGTTGAAAATTAAAATAGTGAAAAGTAAATTAAGAAAAATGATTACTACAGATATATTGATAATTGGTGCAGGACCAACAGGATTGTTTACCATTTTTGAAGCGGGTTTATTAAAGTTAAAATGTCATTTAATTGATGCCTTGCCACAACCTGGAGGTCAGTGTTCAGAAATTTATCCTAAGAAACCGATTTATGATATTCCTGCTTATCCAGAAATTTTAGCAGGAGATTTAACTGCAAAACTTTTAGAACAAACCAAGCAGTTTGAGCCTGGTTTTACATTAGGAGAAAGGGCAGAAACCATAGACAAACAAGAAGATGGTTCTTTTATTGTTACCACTAATAAAGGTACAAAGCATCATGCAAAAGTTGTTGCAATTGCAGGTGGTTTAGGGTCTTTCGAACCTAGAAAACCACAAATAGAAAATTTAGCTAAGTTTGAAGATAAAGGTGTGGAATATATAATTAAAGAGCCAGAATTATATCGTGATAAAAAAGTAGTCATTTCTGGTGGTGGAGATTCTGCTTTAGATTGGGCTATTTTCTTAGCTGATGTTGCATCAGAAGTTACTTTAATTCATAGAAGAAATGAATTTAGAGGTGCTTTAGATTCTGTAGAAAAAGCACAAGAATTAAAGAATTTAGGCAAAATCAATATCATAACTCCAGCAGAAGTTAAAGGTATTTTGGGTGATGAAAAAGTAACAGGAGTTGTAGTAGAGAAAAAAGGCGAAGATGGCTTTATCATAGATACAGACCATTTTATTCCACTATTTGGTTTGTCACCAAAATTGGGGCCAATTGCCAATTGGGGTTTAGAAATAGAGAAAAATGCTATTAAAGTAAATAATGCGTTAGACTATCAAACAAATGTTCCAGGTATTTATGCAATTGGAGATGTAAATACATATCCAGGTAAATTAAAACTAATTTTATGTGGTTTCCATGAAGCTACATTGATGTGTCAAAGTGCTTATAAAAGAATCTTTCCTGATAAAAAATACGTAATGAAATATACTACAGTTGGCGGTGTACAAGGTTTTGATGGTACTAAGAAAGAAGCACCAAAAGCAGTAATTAAAGCAATTCAATAAGAGTATATTGTTAGGTTTGCGTAAATTTGTAGACTAGATCAATAATTGACAAAGAGATGCAAGACATCAATATAAAAATTACGGACAGAGAAGGTAAAACGCATGATATTGTAGCGCCTACAGATATGTCTATGAATTTAATGGAAGTAGTTCGTTCTTATGAGTTAGCAGAAGAAGGTACTATTGGTATTTGTGGTGGAATGGCTATGTGTGCTTCATGCCAATGTTATGTGAAGTCAGATCATGAACTGCCAGAAATGACAGATGATGAAGATGCAATGTTAGCAGAGGCATTTTATGTAGAAGATAACAGCAGATTAGGTTGTCAAATACAAATTACACCAGAATTAAATGGTTTAGAGGTAGAATTAGCACCTGAAAGTTAAACCTTTATGAAGCAGACAGAACAAATCATAGAAAATAAAAAATCGGTTGAATTTAAGAATTACAACATGTGTTTAAGAGATGCTGTTGAAGTTTTTACAAAACAGTTGATAAACGATTTATTTGACCAAAATCATCTATCGGAAAATGGTTCAGATACTCGAAGAAAATTTTTATTGATATTAGAAAGGCTAGCTGTAGAAAATGGAGAAAACCTTTGGAGCGATTTTCAAGAATCATTTAACGCCATTCGTAAAAAGTTAGATTTAGATGCAGAGGCTGCAAATAGAAATGATCCAGCTGCTAAAAGTTTAGAAGAAATATACTTGGCATATCCTGGTTTTTACGCAATAGCTGTGTACAGACTAAGTCATCAATTACTAAAATTAGATATTCCTATTTTACCTAGAATGATGAGTGAATTTGCTCATAGTATAACAGGTACAGATATACATCCAGGAGCAGAAATTGGAGAATCGTTCTTTATAGATCATGCAACAGGTATTGTTATTGGTGAAACTACCATCATTAAAAATAATGTTCAAATTTTTCAGGGAGTTACTTTAGGAGGAATTCAAGTAAAAAAGAGTTTGGCATTCACAAAAAGACACCCAACAATAGAAGACAATGTTATCATATATGCAAACGCAACTATTTTAGGAGGAGATGTAATTATAGGTGCAAACTCTGTAATTGGTGCGAATGTTTGTGTAACAGAGTCTATACCTATTAACTCAGTAGTTACAGTGCAAAAAGAAAATAATATTTTTCAAAAAAGAATTTAAAATGCAAACAAAAAGTATCATAGATTTTGTAGGAAATACTCCATTAGTAGAAGCGCAAAGCATCTTTAAAAAAGAGGGTGTTACACTTTTATTAAAACTAGAAGGTAATAATCCTGGAGGTAGTGTAAAAGACAGAGCTGCTTATTATATGATTTCTGAGGCTATTAAAAGAAAAAATATTAAAAAAGGAGATACTTTAGTAGAAGCGACTAGTGGTAATACAGGTATTGCATTGGCCTTAATGGCGAAAGTTTTAGGGGTAAATATGGTAATAACTATGCCAGAAAACTCAACAATAGAAAGAGTAAAAACGATGCGTGCTTATGGTGCAGAAGTTATACTTACTCCTGCAGATAAAGGTATGGAAGGTGCAATAGATCATGCACTAAGTTTAAAATATAAAAAGGGTTATTTTCGATTAAATCAGTTTGATAATTTCGATAATCCAAAGGCACATTACAAAACAACTGGCCCAGAAATTTGGAGAGATACTCAAGGTAAAGTAACTCATTTTGTTTCTGCAATGGGCACAACAGGTACAATAACTGGAGTTTCTGATTTTCTTAAAGAAAAGAATGAAGATATTACTATAATTGGGGCGCAACCAAAAGATGGAGCAAGAATTCCAGGTATTAGAAAATGGAAAAAAGAATACTTACCAGCTATTTTTAATGCAAAAAAAATAGACCAAGTTTTAGAAGTAAGTGAAGAAGAAGCCAAAGCAATGACCATTCGTTTGGCTAGAGAAGAAGGTGTTTTTTCTGGAATGAGTAGTGGAGGTTCTGTAGCAACTGCTATTAAAATTGCCAATTCAATAGAAAAAGGTGTTGTGGTTGCCATTATTTGTGATAGAGGAGATAGATACTTATCTTCAGATATTTACGAATAAACCATAAAAAATAGAAAAAAAGTTCGTTACTTTGTTTCGAATTTAGTTCATAAACTTATTAATACGTTATCACGAAAGGCAGAGGGATTAGACCCAGTGAAGCTTTGGCAACCTCTCAGAAATGAGAAAGGTGCTACATTCTACAATCTATTTCGATATTTTATCAAATAGCTATTGACAGATAACAGAGAAAATTACACTTTTCCTGATGACATATTATATAATAATTAGATATGTCGAATATTTACAAAGCTTTACAAGAAAGAATTTTGGTTTTAGATGGTGCTATGGGTACTATGCTACAAGCCTATAAATTCACTGAAGAAGATTTTAGAGGAGAGCGCTTTAAAGAGTATCCAACACCCTTGCAAGGAAATAATGATTTGTTATCATTAACCCAACCAGAAGCAATAAAAACAATTCATGCCAAGTATTTTGAAGCTGGTGCAGATATCATAGAAACCAATACTTTTTCTGGAACTACAATTGCAATGGCTGATTATCAAATGGAAGATTTGGTATACGAATTGAATTATCAATCTGCGAAAATTGCGAAAGAAGTTGCTTTAGAATTTACGGCTAAAGAACCAAATAAACCACGTTTTGTTGCAGGTTCAATTGGGCCAACAAATAGAACTGCAAGCATGTCTCCAGATGTAAATGATCCTGGTTACAGAGCTGTAACTTTTGATGAATTAAGAATTGCATACAAACAACAAGTAGAAGCATTATTAGATGGTGGTGCAGACATTTTATTGGTAGAAACTGTTTTTGATACATTAAATGCAAAAGCAGCATTGTTTGCAATAGAGCAGGTTAAAGAAGAAAGAAAAATGGATATTCCTGTAATGCTAAGTGGTACAATTACAGATGCATCAGGTAGAACTTTATCAGGCCAAACAGCAGAAGCTTTTTTAATTTCTGTTTCTCATATTCCATTATTATCGGTAGGTTTTAATTGTGCTCTAGGTGCTAATTTGTTGCAACCTCATTTAGAGGCAATTGCCAACAAAACAGAATTTGCTATTTCAGCTCATCCCAATGCAGGTTTACCAAATGCATTTGGAGAATATGATGAAACTCCAGAAGAAATGGGAGAACAAATAGAAGAATATTTAAAGAAAAATTTAATTAATATTATTGGTGGCTGTTGTGGAACATCACCAGAACATATTAGAGTTATTGCAAATATTGCTGCTAAATATAAACCTCGTAAAATTTTAGAAAAAGTACACTAATGAAAGTGAAACAAACTAAATACATACGATTATCGGGTTTAGAACCTCTGATTTTAAATGAGAATAGCAATTTTATCAATGTTGGTGAACGCACAAATGTAGCTGGTTCTCGTAAATTTTTACGGTTAATTAAAGAAGAAAAATTTGATGAAGCTTTAGATGTTGCACGTCATCAAGTAGATGGTGGAGCGCAAATTGTTGACATTAATATGGACGATGGTTTGATTGACGGAAAAGAAGCCATGGTTCGTTTTCTAAATTTAATTGCTGCAGAACCAGATATTTGTAGGGTTCCAATGATGATCGATAGTTCTAAATGGGAAATCATAGAAGCTGGTTTACAAGTAGTTCAAGGTAAATGTGTTGTAAACTCAATTTCTTTAAAAGAAGGTGAAGAAAAATTTATTTGGGAAGCCACTCAAATAAAACGTTATGGAGCAGCTGTAATTGTAATGGCTTTTGATGAAGTTGGGCAAGCGGATAATTATGATAGACGCATAGAAATAGCCAAAAGATCTTATGATATTTTAGTAAACAAAGTTGGTTTTGCATCAGAAGATATCATTTTTGATTTAAATATTTTTCCTGTGGCAACAGGTATGGATGAACATCGAAGAAATGCTATCGATTTTATAGAAGCCACAAAATGGGTTCGTGAAAATTTAGAAAATGTATCTGTAAGTGGTGGAGTTTCAAATGTGTCTTTTTCATTTAGAGGTAACAACACAGTTCGTGAAGCAATGCACTCGGTTTTCTTGTATTATGCCATTCAAAATGGTATGAATATGGGTATCGTAAATCCTGCAATGTTAGAAGTCTATGATGATATTCCTAAAGATTTATTAGAGCATATAGAAGATGTAATTTTAGATAGGAGAGATGATGCTACAGAACGTTTATTAGATTTTGCAGAGACTGTAAAAGGAACCACAAAAGAAAAAACAGTCGATTTATCTTGGAGAGAAAAACCGCTACAAGAAAGAATTACACATGCTTTAGTAAAAGGGATTGATGCTTTTATTATTGAAGATGTAGAACAAGCAAGACAAGAAGCAAGTGCACCTATAGAAGTTATAGAAGGCCACTTAATGATTGGTATGAATGTAGTAGGCGATTTGTTTGGTGCTGGAAAAATGTTTTTACCTCAAGTAGTTAAATCTGCAAGAGTAATGAAAAAAGCAGTAGCCTATTTAAATCCGTTTATTGAAGCAGAAAAAGGAGAAGAACAACAAGCTTTAGGTAAAATTTTAATGGCAACAGTAAAAGGTGATGTGCATGATATTGGTAAGAATATTGTGAGTGTTGTTCTAGGTTGTAATAACTATGAAATTGTAGATTTAGGAGTTATGGTTCCTCCTGAAAAAATCATTCAAACAGCTATTGATGAAAAAGTTGATGCAATTGGTTTAAGCGGATTAATCACTCCTTCCTTAGATGAAATGGTGTATTTAGCCAAAGAAATGGAACGTCAAAATTTAGATTTGCCTCTACTAATAGGTGGTGCAACAACATCAAAGGCGCATACTGCTGTAAAAATAGATACACAATATAAAAATGCAGTGGTTCATGTAAATGATGCATCTAGAGCAGTTACTGTTGTTGGTGATTTACTCAATAAAAATAGTGCAAATACATATGTTGCTAAATTAAAAAAGGATTACGATGAGTTTAGAACCAAGTTTCTAAAACGAGGTAAAGAAAAAGCCTACATTTCTATTGATGAAGCTCGTAAACGCAAATATAACATTGATTGGAATACATCAGAAATTAGCAAACCTAAAGAGTTAGGAATTCAGACTTTAGAACAGTTAAGTTTAAAAAAATTGGTTCCATTTATAGATTGGAGTCCGTTTTTTAGAAGCTGGGATTTGCATGGAAAGTTTCCAGCTATTTTATCAGATAAAATTGTAGGTGAACAAGCAACTGTTTTGTTTCAGGAAGCACAAGTAATGATTGAAGAAATCATTGCAAAACAGCTGTTAAAACCAAAAGCTGTATTTGGTTTGTTCGAAGCTAATGCAATAAATGAAGACGATATTTCGGTTCAGAAAAAAGGCAAAGAAATTGCGGTTTTTAGAACTTTACGTCAGCAATTAAAGAAAAGAGAAGGTATACCAAATTTAGCATTAGCCGATTTTATTGCACCAGTTGAAACCAATAAACAAGATTACATAGGTGCATTTTGTGTGGGTATTTTTGGAGCACAAGAATTGGCAGAAAGTTACAAGGCGCAAGATGATGATTATAATGCTATCATGGCTCAGGCCATTGCAGATCGTTTTGCAGAAGCATTTGCAGAATATTTACACAAACAAATTAGAACTAAACATTGGGGTTATGCATCAAACGAAGCCCTATCTAATGATGATTTAATTAAAGAAAGTTATAAAGGAATTCGTCCTGCACCTGGTTATCCTGCATGTCCAGATCATTTAGAAAAAGATGCTATTTGGAGTTTATTAGATGTAGAAAATAAAATCGGTGTGAAATTAACAGAAAGCAAAGCAATGTGGCCTGCAGCTGCAGTTTCAGGTTATTATTTTGCAAATAAAGAAGCCAAGTATTTTGGTTTGGGTAAAATCACAGAAGATCAACTTGTAGATTATGCAAATCGAAAGGGCATAAGCAAATCAAAAGCAAGAAAATGGTTGCATCCTAATTTAGCAGAGTAAACAAAACAATTATTTAACAATTATTTTTTTTAATACTAACAAACATAAATAGAAGAAGTAAGATTTTTGCAGAAAATTATTAAAATGAAAAAATACAATGTAGAATTAAAATTTATTCTACAACTTTTAATGTTAACTGTAACTGCATTATTTATTGCTTATTTCTTCTAGATTACTGAATTAATTCAGGAAATGAAGATAACAGAACACATCAAGAAAGCAAATGAGAAAACTTTATTCTCATTTGAAATTATTCCACCCAAAAAAGGAAAAAGCATTGAAGATTTATATGCAAATATAGATCCGCTAATGGAGTTTAAGCCACCATTTATAGACGTAACTACTTCTAGAGAAGAATATGTTTATGTAGAAAAAGACGGTTTATTAGACAGAAAAGTAACAAGAATGAGACCTGGAACTGTAGGTATTTGTGCAGCTATTAAGCATAAATATGATGTAGATACTGTTCCTCATGTTTTGTGTGGTGGTTTTACAAAAGAAGAAACAGAGTATTTGTTGGTAGATTGTCATTATTTAGGGATTGATAATGTTATGGCTTTGAGAGGTGATGCCATGAGCCATCAAAAATATTTTGAAGCCTCAAAAGGTGGGCATCAATATGCTATCAATTTAGTAGAACAAATTCAAAATTTAAATAGAGGTAAATATTTGCATGATGTAATTGAATCTGATAATTGTGCTGATTTTTGTATTGGTGTAGCTGGTTATCCTGAAAAACATTTAGAAGCACCTTCTTTACAAACCGATCTAAAAAGGTTAAAAGAAAAAGTAGATGCAGGTGCAGACTACGTTGTAACTCAAATGTTTTTTGATAATAAAAAGTATTTTGAGTTTGTAGATGCAGCAAAATCTATGGGAATTAACATACCTATTATTCCAGGAATTAAACCAATTGCAGTAAAAAAACACTTACAATTACTGCCTCAAGTCTTTCGAATAGATATTCCTGAAGAACTAATTAAAGAGGTAGATTCTTGCAAGTCTAATAAAGAGGTTAGGCAAGTTGGTATTGAGTTTGCTATTCAACAATCTAAAGAATTATTAGAGGCAGGTGTACCTGTTTTACACTACTACTCTATGGGTAAAAGTGATAATATTCAGGCTATTGCAAAAGAATTATTTTAACTTGCTGTATAGTTTCAATTGATAGATTAATAGTAAAAAGTAATTTTTTTGAGTTAACCAACCTAAAATAAATGTTTACTTTTGTACATTATAAATGATATTACAATCAAAAAACATATAAAATGGCATTAGAAATAACAGACGCTACTTTTGATGAAGTAGTTTTACAATCAGATAAACCAGTATTAGTAGATTTTTGGGCAGCTTGGTGTGGACCATGTAGAATGGTAGGGCCAATTGTAGATGAAATTCATGCAGAATATGATGGTAAAGCAGTAGTGGGTAAAGTAGATGTAGATGCAAACCAAGAATTTGCAGCTAAATATGGAGTTAGAAATATACCAACTGTTTTAGTATTTAAAAATGGTGAAGTTGTAGATAAGCAAGTAGGTGTAGCACCTAAAAAAACATATACAGATAAAATTGATGCAGCTTTATAGTTGTCACTTAATTTTATAAACTTATAAAGGTTTGGCTAACGTCAAACCTTTTTTTATTTTTAGAAACTAAACAAATCTTATGAAATTCCTTACATTATTTTTGGCTTTTACCATAATAACTTCTTGTACATCACCCTCTAAAAAATTGGAGCTAGAAAAAGGTATTTCTTACGATTTAGCAGTATATAGAAAAAAACAAATTTCTGATATTGTTTATAATATACATATTAAAATTCCGGCTGAAAAAACGCAATCAATAGCATCAAAATTAACCGTTAATTTTAATGTAAATGACTTGGAATATAATGTGTATTTAGATTTTAACGAGGCTACTTCAAAATTAAAATCAGTAAAAATCAACAATGAAAATGTAGCAATTAATCATCAAAAAGAACATTTAATTTTAGACAAAACAAAATTAGTTATTGGTGCAAATCAAGTTGAAATTTTATTTGATGCTGGTGAAAAATCTTTAAATAGAAATAACGATTTTTTGTATACACTTTTAGTTCCAGATAGAGCTAGTACTTTATTTCCTGTTTTTGATCAGCCAGATTTGAAGGCCAAATACAACCTAAGAATAACTGCGCCTAAAGATTGGAAAGTTTTGGCTGGTGGTTATGAAGAAAGTGCAATAGAAGTTGATGGTTTTATAGAACATACTTTTAGAACAACAGATTTAATGAGTAGCTATTTATTCTCATTTGTGGCTGGTAAGTTTTCAGAGGTAACTCAAAATCCAGGTGCTTTTGATATGCGCTTTTTGTACAGAGAAAATAATCAAGAAAAAATAACTGAAAGTGTAAGTGATATATTTAATATTCATCAAAATTCAATCGATTTTCTAGAGGATTATACTAGTGTTAAATTTCCTTTCCAAAAAATGGATTTTGCTACTATACCTCCTTTTCAATATGGAGGAATGGAACATGTTGGCGCTATTCAATACAGAGAATCTTCTTTGTTTTTAGATAAAAATGCTACACAAAGCAGAAAGTTAAGAAGGGCCAAGTTAATTGCTCACGAAACTTCTCACATGTGGTTTGGTGATTTGGTTACAATGAAATGGTTTAATGATGTTTGGATGAAAGAAGTCTTTGCTAATTTTATGGCCGATAAAATTGTAAACCCTGTCTATCCAAAGGTAAATCATACTTTAAGTTTTATGATGTCTCATTATCCAAGTGCGTATTCAGAAGATAGAACTAAAGGTACAAATCCAATTCGTCAAAAATTAGATAATTTAAAGAATGCTGGGTCTTTGTATGGCAGAATTATTTATAACAAAGCACCAATTATGATGCGTCAGTTGGAATATTTATTGGGAGAAAATCAATTTAGAGAAGGTGTTCAAGAATACATAAAAACATACTCAAATTCAAATGCAGATTGGTTAGAATTGGTAGATGTTTTAGATAAAAAATCATCAGGAAATATTAAAAATTGGAGTAATGTTTGGGTAAATTCTTCAGGGAGACCCATAATTTCTGAGGAAATTGAAACAAATGAAAAGGGTAATGTTACCAAGTTTATCGTTCATCAAAAAGCAGAAGATGGTTCAGATAAAATTTGGACACAATCTTTTAAAATTCAATTGATAGACGCTAGAGGTTATGTAAAGAATATTAATATTAAAAATATGGGAGCATCTTTTGATATTACAGAGGCTGTCAAAGGTTTTAAACCAGGTCAGGTTTTATACAATATAAACGGATTTGGTTATGGGGTTTTCCCTATTTACAAAGATAAAATTGACAGTTATAAATTAATTAGTGATGAGGTGTCTAGAGGTTATCAATTCATTAATTTATATGAGAATATGTTATTGGGTACAGTTTCACCAAAAGATACTTTTCATGTCTTTTTAGATGCGATTAAAACAGAGAAAAATGAATTGATTGTCAATTATTTATCAGGTAGAATTCAAAATATTCACTGGACGTTTTTAACTAAGAAGCAAAGAGATGAAATTCAGATTTCAACAGAAGAAAACGTAATGCTTTTGCTTCAGAAAGATTTGCCTAAAAACATAAAGAAAACTCTTTTCAACCTATATCAATCTATTGCCATTTCAGAATCTGGAAGGGAGAATTTATATAAAATCTGGAAGGGTGAGATTAAAATAAATCAACTTTTTCTGAATGAAAATAATTTAACATCATTAGCTTTTCAACTTGCGGTTTTACAACATCCAGAAACAGAAGAGATATTAGCAACCCAAGAAACTAAAATTTCAAATCCAGATCAATTAGAAAGATTTCAATGGCTTTTACCTGCTGTTTCTAATAATGTAAATGTTCGAAATGATTTTATGACAGCGTTGTTCGATAAAAAGAATAGAGAAAAAGAATCTTGGGTGCAATCTGGTTTGGGCTATATTCATCATCCTTTAAGACAAAATCAATCTGTAAAGTTTTTGCCTGAAATATTAAATAAGTTAGAAGAAGTACAGTTAACAGGAGATATATTTTTCCCTAAAGGATGGTTGGCTTCTTCTATTGGTCAATACTCGTCTCAAAAAGCATACGATATCTTAACAAATTTTGTGAACGAGAATCCAGATTATAATCCTATTTTACTAAAAAAATTATATCAAACTACAGATGATTTAACCAGAGCCCAAAACATAAAGAAATAATGAAGGTATCAGAAGTAAAATCATCAGAAATTAGAAATTTAGACCTACTTGCTAAACAGGTTGTAGAAGGGTTTATTACAGGTTTGCACAAAAGTCCTTTTCACGGTTTTTCTGTTGAATTTTCAGAACATAAACTATATAATAAAGGTGAAAGCACAAGACATATAGATTGGAAGTTGTTTGCGAAGACAGAGAAGTTGTATACCAAAAAATACGAGGAAGAAACAAACCTGAGATGTCATATCATTATAGATAATTCTGCATCAATGCATTACCCAGTTATTGAGAAACAGTCTATAAGTAATTTGAATAAAGTTGGTTTTTCAGCTATTGCAGCAGCTTCTTTAATGGAAATTTTAAAACGTCAAAGAGATGCAGTTGGGTTAAGTATTTATTCTGATAGCTACGAATATTATGCTCCAGAAAAAGGGAGTGAAAGACATAGAAATATGTTACTGCATCAATTAGAAAGTTTATTTTTATCTCCTTCTTCATTTAAAACGACTGAAACGTATCAGTATTTGCATGAAATTGCAGAGAAAATTCATAGAAGATCTTTGATTTTTTTGTTTACAGATATGTTCCAAACAAACAAAGAGCATAAAGAATTGTTTGAAGCTTTAAGACACCTAAAATACAACAAACATGAAGTGGTTTTATTTCATACATATGATTCAAAAACAGAGTTTGAGTTCAATTTTGATAATAAACCCAAAAAATTTATTGACTTAGAAACAGGACAAGAAATTAATGTCTTTGCAGAAAATATTAAAGAAAAATATGAGGCTTTAAGTCAACAGTTTTTTAAAGATTTAAAAGACAATTGTTTACAATACAAAATTGATTATGTTCCTGTAGATATTCATAAAGGTTACAATGAAATTTTGACGGCTTATTTATTACAGAGAAAAAATTTTAAATAATTTTTCAAATTATGTTTGCAAATATAAAAATGTGTGTTATATTTGCACCCGCTATTAGCAACGGTTTGGTAGTTCAGCTGGTTAGAATGCCTGCCTGTCACGCAGGAGGTCGCGGGTTCGAGTCCCGTCCAGACCGCGAAAAGCGCTTCATTTATGAAGCGCTTTTTTCGTTTATATTCTATTTAGTTTTTTGTTGATTATATTATTCCAAGGATAAAAAGAATTGTCCATAAAATTGTTCTAATCCAATTGCGGGTTACGAGTTGATTCAATTGCTCTGTTTCAAAATTATTCTCAGAAATTTTAAAATGAATTGGAGCGAAACTTGTAAATGTAAATACCCATAAAAAAACAGCTATTAGAAGTATTAAGGGGTTTATCATATTAAAACCAAATAAACAATTCGTGATACTAATTATTAATTGAAGTAACATTAAGGGTACCACAACTATTGCAATTCTTCGAGTATATGTATTATGCCAAAGCACAAGGTTTTCTCTTTTGTAAAATAAGAAGCTAGGATATACAATGAGTTGAACAATCCAAATTAAGACGACCAAACCAAAATTTACGAGTGGAAATAGGGAGGTTATAATTTCTTGATAATTCATTCTTGGTCTTTTTTCTGAAATTCATACTTTTTTAAAAGATCTAAAGAGCAATAATCTAAAGATTTAATATGAGTTGCTTCGAGCTTAATAAAAGGAGCTTTACCTACTTTCTCAACTTGTAGCCATCTGGAAATACAAAGGCACCAGTGATCGCCAGGTTTTAAACCAGGAAAATTCCATTGAGGTATGGGTGTTATCAAATCATTACCCCTACTCAAAGAATACTCCAAAAAATTATTTGTTACAATGGCACAAACTGTGTGCGTTCCATAATCTTGTGCACCTGTTTTACAAAAACCATCTCTATAAAAACCCGTCAAAGGAGAGGTGCAACAACATTGCAGAGGTTGGTTCAAAACGTTTAAATCCAAAATATAAGTTTTATAAACCTTAAAGATAATCATTTCAAGCCTTAGAAATCAATGAATGAAATTGATATTAAAAGGATGTAAATTCACAATCAGATAATATTTTTAATCAATTTTGAATTATTGATAAAAATTATGGAATTCTTTTAATAATATTTGTGTATCTGAATTTAATCTTTAGATTTGTCTCTCAAACACAAGAAAAAATGTTAAAAACAACTTGGACAAGTTTCTATTTTTACTTTTATTTTTACAATAAAAGGAGAGACTTTGTATCATTTTGTTAAACATAAAACAATAAATATAAAGTCTCGAATTTAATTCGAGGCTTTTTTTTTGATATTATATTACGTTGAAAAAAATAATCGCAATACAAGGTGCAGAAGGCTCAAATCATCATAAAGTAGCTATTGATTTCTATGGTAAAGAAATTCAGTTAGCAGAATGCATGTCTTTTGATGTTTTAGTAGATAGTTTGTTAAATAATTCTGCAGATGTTGGGGTTATGGCTTTAGAAAACACAATTGCAGGCTCTATAATACCTAATTATGCACTTATAGATAATAGCAACTTGCACATTATAGATGAAGAATATTTAAATATTCATCATCATTTAATGGCTTTAAAAAATCAAACTTTAGAAGATATTAATGAGGTTTGGTCTCATCCAATGGCATTATTGCAGTGTAAAGAGTTTTTTAAAAAATATCCAAACATCAAATTAGTTGAAGATGTTGATACTGCAGAAGTTGCAAAAAGAATTTCACAGAAAAATTTAAAAGGTATAGCTGCAATTGCTCCTAAAATAGCTGCAGAAATATTTGATTTAGAAATTCTTGAAGATGAAATTCAAACGATTAAAGACAACTCAACACGTTTTGTAATTGTACAAACAAGTAAGCCAGCACTAAATGAAAATGTAAATAAAGCATCCTTAAAGTTTCAATTAGATCATAAAAGAGGAAGCTTAGCAGCTATTTTAAATGTGTTAAGCGATTGCAAAATGAACCTAACCAAAATACAATCATTACCAGTTATAGAAACACCTTGGAAATATTCGTTCTTTGTTGATATTACTTTTGATGATTATAAAGAATACAAAAAAGCAGCATCAATTTTAGAAATTATGGCTGAAGAATTTAAGGTTTTAGGAACCTATAAAAATGGTAGAAGATGATACAACCCGCAAAAAGATTAGATACTGTTCAAGAATATTATTTCTCTAAAAAATTAAGAGAGGTAAGAGGTTTAGCTGCTGCAGGTAAGCCAATTATAAATATGGGTATTGGTTCTCCAGATTTGCAACCACCAGCAAGTGTCTTAGATGCTATTTCTAATAGCCTGACTGATGCAAGTGCGCATAAATATCAATCATATCAAGGGTTGCCAGAATTACGTACTGCAATCTCTGGGTTTTACACTAGTAAATTTTCAGTAATATTAAACGCTGACAATGAAGTTTTACCTTTAATGGGAAGCAAGGAAGGAATCATGCATATATCTATGGCCTTTTTAAATGAAGGTGATAAAGTTTTAATTCCAAATCCTGGTTATCCAACCTATACTTCTGTTACAAAATTAGTAGGTGCAAATCCTTTATTTTATGATTTGTCAGAAGAAACTAATTGGCAACCCAATTTTGAAGCTTTAGAGCAATTAGATTTAAGCGATGTAAAATTAATGTGGGTAAATTATCCTCATATGCCAACAGGCACAAATGCTGCATTAGCAACTTTTGAAAAATTAGTTGTCTTTGGTAAAAAACATAATATTTTAATCATTAATGATAATCCTTACAGTTTTATTTTAAATGATAAACCTATAAGTATACTACAAGTAGAAGGTGCTAAAGAGGTAGCCCTAGAGTTGAATTCTTTAAGCAAAACATTTAATATGGCTGGTTGGAGAGTAGGTATGTTGCTTGGAAACTCTAGTTTTATTAATGAGGTTTTAAAGGTGAAATCGAACATGGATTCTGGCATGTTCTATGGCATTCAGAAAGGTGCAATTAAAGCATTGCAGTTATCAGATAAATGGTTTCAAGACCAGAATAAAATTTACGAAAAGCGCAGGAAATTAGTTTGGCAATTGGCAGATAAGTTAGAGGCCAAATACGACAAAAATGCAATAGGCTTATTTGTTTGGGCTAAAATTCCCAAGGGAAAAAAATCAGAAGAGGTGACAGATTCAGTGTTATATGATAAAGATATATTTATAACACCAGGTACTATTTTTGGTTCGCAAGGAGAGGGTTACATTCGTTTTTCTTTATGTGTAACAGAAGAAATTATTAAAGAAGCAATATCAAGATTTTAAATTATGAATGTTATTTATATTATTGGTGTTGGTTTAATTGGTGGTAGTTTTGCTATTGATATAAGAAAGGAAAATCCTGCTGCTATAGTTTATGGTATAGATACTAATGAAGGGTATTTAGATGAATCTTTGGCTTTAGGTGTAATTGATAGAAAAGCTACTTTAGACGATTTAGAAAATGCAGATTTAGTAATTGTAGCCATTCCTGTAGATGCTACAGTTAAATTATTACCAACAGTTTTAGATAAAATAGGCGATAATACTTTAGTTGTTGATGCAGGTTCTACAAAAGAAGCAATTTGTAAAGAAGTTGAACATCATCAAAAAAGAAGAAATTTTTTAGCAGCTCATCCAATTGCTGGTACAGAAAATTCAGGGCCAAAAGCAGCAATATCTGGCTTATATAAAGGGAAAACCAACATAATTTGTGAAGTAGAAAAAACAACTTTTAAACTTCAAGAGAAAGCTTTAGAACTTTTTAGAGCAATTGGAATGCGTATTCGTTACATGGACCCAGTTTCTCATGATAAGCATATTGCGTATGTTTCGCACCTATCTCACATAAGCGCATTTATGTTAGGAAAAACAGTAATCAATAAAGAAAAAAACGAACGCGATATTTTTGATATGGCAGGTTCAGGTTTCGAGTCTACTGTGCGTTTAGCAAAAAGTAGCCCAGCAATGTGGACACCAATTTTTAAACAAAATAAAGATAACGTAATCGAAACGTTAGAAGAATACATTAACAATTTACAACAGTTTAAAGAGTTGATGCAACAAGATAATTTCTCTGAAATTTTTAACGAAATGGAGAATACAAATTATATAAAACAAATTTTAAACGGCATAAAATAAATCGCCACAATTAATAGAAAAATGAAGAATACAGCAGCATTAAGAACATGGTTGGATGATATGAAGTTAGATCATCCACTAGTAATAGCAGGGCCTTGTAGTGCAGAAACTGAAGAACAAGTTTTAAAAATTGCACATGAATTAAAAGATTCTGATGTAAACTATTATAGAGCAGGAATTTGGAAACCAAGAACTAGACCAGGAAATTTTGAAGGAGTAGGAGCTTTAGGTTTAAAATGGTTAAAGAAAGTAAAAGAAGAAACAGGTATGAAAACCTGTACAGAAGTTGCAAATGCAGCTCATGTTAAGTTGGCTTTAGAGAATGATGTAGATTTATTATGGATTGGTGCAAGAACAGCAGTTTCTCCTTTTATCATGCAAGAATTAGCAGATGCTTTACAAGGCACTGATAAAATTGTTTTGGTAAAAAACCCAATTAATCCAGACTTGGCTTTATGGTTAGGTGGAATTGAAAGATTATACACTGCCGATATTAAAAATTTAGGTGCAATTCATAGAGGTTTTTCTACATATGAAAAATCTAAATATAGAAATGTTCCTGAATGGCAAATAGCAATTGAATTTAAAAATAGGTTTCCAGATTTACCATTAATTTGCGATCCTTCTCATATTACAGGGAACAGAGAAATGATTTTTGACGTATCTCAAACTGCTTTAGATTTAAATTTTGACGGTTTAATGATAGAAACACACTGGGATCCAGAAAATGCTTGGTCAGATGCTGCACAACAAGTAACACCAACTAAATTAAAGCAGATTATGCAAGATCTAAAAATTAGAAAGCAAACAGAAACAGATTCTACTTATAGAGATTCGTTAGAAAATTTGCGTGCTCAAATTAATGTTGTTGATGGTCAATTAATAGATTTGTTAGGTAAACGTATGAAAGTTGCGGATCAAATTGGTGAGTTAAAGAAAGAGCAAAATGTGGCTGTTTTACAATCTAGAAGATGGAATGAGATTTTAGGGAACATGATTCTAGAAGGTCAAGAAAAAGGATTAAGTGAAGAGTTTGTTTTAAGAATGTTTAAAGCAATTCATCAAGAATCAATCAATCATCAAGAAAGTATTATTAAAGGATAATACTTAGAATTTAATATTAATAAGCCACAAATTCTTTAAGGATTTGTGGCTTATTTTTTTAAATCGATTTTAATTCTGCATCTTTGTAGTAATGACAGGTATTGTATATAAATCTACAGGAAGTTGGTATTTTGTAAAGTCTGATGATGGCCAATTTCATCAATGTAGAATTAAAGGTAAATTTAGAATTAAAGGTATAAAAAGTACTAATCCAATTGCTGTTGGAGATAAAGTAGTTTTTGACCTTGAAAAGAAGGGTGATGAAGAAATAGGAGTTATAAAGAAAATTCTAGATAGAGAAAATTTTATTGTTCGTAAATCTGTAAATCTATCCAAGCAAACTCATATAATTGCTGCAAATATCGATTTGGTTTTTTTACTGATCACTATTAATAATCCACCAACTTTAACCGCTTTTATAGATAGGTTTTTAGTAACTACAAGAGCTTATAGAATTGAAACGGTTTTAATTTTTAATAAGATTGATTCTTACGAAATTGAAGAACGAGCAGAAATACTATATCTTAAAGATATATATGAAGCCATAGGTTATACTTGTTTAGAAGTTTCAGCAACAGAAAATATAAATGTTGATGTATTAAAAGATTTAATGGTAGGTAAAACTTCTATGTTTGTTGGCCATTCAGGAGTAGGTAAATCAACGTTAGTAAATGCAATAGAACCTAATTTAGATCTAAAAACTCAAGAAATTTCAGGTCAGCATAAACAAGGGCAACATACTACGACTTTTGCAGAAATGTTCGATTTAAGTTTCAATGCAAAAATAATAGATACACCTGGTATTAAAGGTTTTGGCGTTGTTGATATGGATAAGTACGAACTTGGAG
The DNA here is from genome assembly GCF_036864555.1 of Polaribacter sp. P097. Lineage (NCBI taxonomy): Bacteria > Pseudomonadati > Bacteroidota > Flavobacteriia > Flavobacteriales > Flavobacteriaceae > Polaribacter > Polaribacter sp. P097. The sequence continues at coordinate 1,544,343 of NZ_JAZETJ010000001.1, forward strand.
ATTACTTTCCAGAATTTTTTGCGCTAAAGCAATATTGTAAATTTAATGATTGCCTTCATTTAAAAGAACCACATTGTGCTGTAAAAGAAGCCTTAGAGGAAGAAGAAATTTCTTGGTCTAGGTACAGAAGTTATTTGCAAATTTTAGAAGGAGAAGAAGAAACAGAACATTTTAGAACAGATGTTTGGAACGAAGAAGATGATTAGGTGCTATGAGAGTAGTCGTTCAAAGAGTTTCTGAGGCAAGTGTTACCATCAATCAAAATAAGGTAGCAGAAATTGAAAAAGGGTTACTTATTCTTTTGGGTATTACAGATGATGATACCATAGAAGATATTGAGTATTTAGTAAGAAAAACAGCCAACTTAAGAATCTTTAACGATGAAAATCAAGTCATGAATTTATCGCTTAAAGACATCAGTGCAGAGGTTATTGTTGTTAGTCAATTTACTTTATATGCCAATACAAAAAAGGGCAATAGACCTAGTTATATTAAAGCTTCTAAACCAGAAATGGCAATACCACTTTATGAAAAATTTGTAGCAAAATTGGAGCAAGAGATTTGTAAAAAGGTGCAAACTGGTGAGTTTGGAGCAAATATGAAAGTCCGTTTGCTAAATGATGGGCCAGTTACTATAATCATTGATTCAAACAGTAGAGGTTTCTAAAAATAAATTAATTTTATTAAAAATAGTTTCCAAGGAAAATAAATTGTTATATATTTGCCATGGAAAATAATTTCAAAATAAAAAACCATGAAAAAATTAGTAGTATCCTTAGTAGTTATTGCATCAGTATTAACTGCTTGTAAAAATGAAAAAAAAGAAGTTGTAGAAACAAAAGAAGCTAAAGAAGTAGAAGTAAATGTGGCAGAGCTTAATAATGTAGATTTATCAACCTCTATGATTACTTGGAAAGGTTATAAGCCAACAGGTTCTCATAATGGAACTGTAGCTATGCAAGATGCAGATTTATTAATTGAAGATGGATCTCTTAAAGCTGGTGAATTTACGATAGACATGACCACTATTAAAGTAGAAGACATTCCTGCCGATAATGAAGGTAATGCAAAATTAAGAGGGCATTTAACTAGTGCTGATTTCTTTGATGTTGCAACATACCCAACCTCTAAATTTGTAATTACGAATGTTAAAAAGAAAGAAGGTAATAAAGTACATGTTACTGGTAACTTAACAATTAAAGATGTAACTAAAAGTGTTACTATTCCTGCAATGATGTCTACAGCAAATGGCGTTACTACTTTAGAGAGTGAAACATTTATGATTGACAGAGCTGAATTTAATGTAAAGTATGGTTCTAAATCTTTCTTTGACGATTTAAAAGATAAGTTTATCAATGATGATATGGAAATGTCTTTTGTGGTAAAAACAAAAGCATAAAACAGAAAAAAATAATTTTTTTTAACCCAAAACGTAATGTTTTGGGTTTTTTGTTTATTTTGGGGTCAATAAATTGCTTTAATGATTTCAAAATCCCCTAAAATTACATACTTCTTGTTGGTATGGTCTTTTATTAGTTTTTCTCAAAACCAATTATATACTGCTTATTCAATTCCTATTGAACTTAGAGAAGATGCAAACGCTGTTGTTAGAAACAGTAGCACAAGCATTAATATTGAAAGCATTAATGAGTTGGTTTACTCCAAAAAATATGTTGTTACAGTTTTAAATAAGTTAGGAGATTCAGATGCTAGAATTTCTGAAAGTTATGATGAGGATACTAAAATTACAAACCTGTCAGCCATTATTTATGATGCTTTTGGTAATGAAATTAAGAAATATAAAGAAAGAGATTTTACAGATGTAAGTGCTGTAGATGGTGGTTCTTTATATTCAGACTCTAAAGTAAAATACGTTAGGCATACACCAATTTCTTATCCTTACACCTTAGTTTTTGAAACAGAATATAGAACTTCAACAACAGGTTTTATTCCCTGGTGGGTTCCTGTAAATGGGTATTATTTATCAGTAGAAAATAGTAGTTATACCATTAAAAATCCTACTCAAATTCCTTGGAGGGTAAAAGAAGCTAACTTTGATAACTTTGAGATAGAAAAAAATAAAACTGAAACAGAAATACGTTTTTCACTTCAAAATCAAAAAGCGCTGGACTACGAACGCAATTCTATTTCCTCGCTAAAAATTTTACCTATAGCTAAGGTTGCTCTAGATAAATTTTATTTAAAAGGTGTTTTTGGGGAAGCTACAAATTGGAAAGAATTTGGCAAGTGGATGCATAGTTCTTTAATTGATGGTAGAGATTTTATAAATGAAACTACCAAAGCAAAAATTTTAGAACTGACTAAAAATGCAACATCGCCACTAGAAAAGGCAAAAATTGTATACCAATACATGCAAGATAAAACACGCTATATAAGTGTTCAAGTTGGTATAGGTGGTTGGGAACCTATAGCCGCTAATAAAGTAGATGAGGTTGGTTATGGTGATTGTAAAGGTCTTACAAATTACACAAAAGCGTTGTTAGATGTTGTTGATGTAAAATCTTATTATACCTTGGTTTATGCCAAAGATAAAAGAGATATAGATAAAGATTTTTCTTCTTTACAAGGTAATCACGCCATTCTAAATATACCTATTGATGGTAAAGATGTTTGGTTAGAATGTACAAATCAAACCATACCTTTTGGTTTCTTAGGAGATTTTACGAACGACAGAAATGTTTTGGTGATAACACCTGAAGGAGGTATTATCAAAAAAACAGCTGTTTATAAAAATCAGAATAATCTACAAACCATTTCTGGTCAAATAGATTTGCAAGAAAATGGTACTATAAAGGCGGATTTTAAAAGAACATCTCAAGGTTTGCAGTATGATGATAAAAGTTACTATGATAACCTAACTGAAAACGAATTAAAGAAACATTATAAAACCAGAGTTTGGAACTATAACAACAATCTTCAAATCGATAAAGCAGAGCTCGAAAATAATAAAGAAAAAGTTGAATTTGTTGAGGCACTTAAAATAACTATCAATGATTTTGCAACAATAAATAACAACGATTACATTTTCAGGGTTAATATTTTAAACAGAGAAAGCTTTGTGCCTAAAAGATACAGAAATCGTAAAATGCCTCTAGAAATTGATAGAGGTTACAAAGATTTAGATTCTATTACATTTAAACTGCCATCGAATTTTACACTCAATTATGAGCCTGCAAACATTGAGGTTAATTCTAAGTTTGGTAGTTATAAAATCACTTTTAAAGTTATAGATAAAAATACTTTTACTTATATAAAGGAAATAGAGATTAGGGAGGGTGTATACCCTAAAGAAGACTATAAGGCTTATCGTGCTTTTAGAAAAAAAATTGCAAAATCAGAAAATTTAAGAATTATATTAACCAAAAAACAATGATGATTAAAAAAATAATATTCGGACTTATTTTAATAAGTCAGGTTTCTTTTCATGCCCAAAATTATGAATTTGGTAAGGTCTCTAAAGACGAACTTCAAGAAGAATTTTATCCATTAGACTCAACTGCTGATGCAGCCTATTTGTATAAAAAAAGAAAAACTTACTTTAATTATGGCAACAATACTGGTTTTGAAGTTATAAATGAAGTTTATCTAAGAGTAAAATTATATACAAAAGAAGGTTTTGATTTTGCAACATTTAAATTGCCTTATGTAAGACCAGAGAGTGGAAAATCAGAAAGAATTTCATCTATCAAAGCAGTTACTTACAACTTAAATGAAAAAGGTAAAATAGTTGAAGATAAGGTGTCTAAAAAGTACATCTTCGATGAAACTACCAGTAAATTTAGGCATGTAAAACGTATTACATTTCCAAATTTGAAAGAAGGTTCTGTAATTGAATTGAAATATACAATGACATCTCCTTATACAGAAATTGTAGATGATTTACAGTTTCAGTATGGAATACCAGTAAAAAAATTGTCTATAGAAGTAGAAACTCCTGAATGGTTAATTTTTGCGAAAAAGAACAAAGGTTATTATTTAATTTCACCAGTCGAAACTGTAAGAAATGGGAGTATTACAATTAGAAATAAAGTAAGAACCATAACTAGAGAAGCTGGTCCTGGAGGAACAACTGTTGGTAGTACATATGACAATAATGAAATAGATATGGCTTTTAATAGTTCTACATACAAAGCTGAAAATATTCCAGCTTTAAAAGATAACGAACCTTATGTAGGTAGTGCATATGCATATAGAGGAGGAGTTAAATATGAGTTAGTTGGTACGAAGTTTCCAAACTCTATTCCTAAAAGTTTTTCTAAATCTTGGGATGATGTTACAAAGCAAATTTATAAATCTGACGCTTTTGGTAAAGAGTTAGAAAAAACCAATTATTATAAGAAAGACATAGATGCTTTAATTGCTAATTCTAATGTAAATCTAGAAAAACTGGCAATGATATTTCAATATGTGAAATCTAATATTAAATGGAATGGTTACACCAGTAAATATACAAATGATGGTGTTAGAAAAGCTTACCTAGATAAAACAGGTAATTCTGCAGAAATAAATTTGATGCTTACTTCTATGTTGCGTTATGCAGGTTTAAATGCAAATCCTGTGTTAGTAAGTTCTAAAGGAAATGGTGTACCACTTTTTCCTACTATTAAGGGATTTGATTATGTAGTTTCAGGAATAAAATTAGCAGATAATTCTATGGTGTTATTAGATGCAACAGAGCCTTATAGCATGCCAAATCAATTACCTGCTAGAGCTTTAAATTGGAATGGTAGATTGGTTACAAAAACAGGTGAATCTACTTGGGTAAATTTAAATTCATCTAAACACGCTGCAGAAGAGAATATGATTATGGTTAAAATTTCTGATGAATTAGAAGTAACTGGATTTACAAGAACTATTTTCGATAATTTTGACGCTCAGAGATTTAGAATTAGATACAATCATATTAAAGATGAAGATTTAATAGAAAGGTTTGAAGAAAACAATAATCTAGAAGTTGATGATTTTAAATTGGTAAATCAAGATAATTTAGCCAAACCAGTTGTTAGAAACGTAAAGTTCACCTCAGAAGATTTATTAGAAACGATAGGTAATAAATTATATATAGAGCCTTCTTTATTTTTAACAAAACGTAGTAATCCATTTAAGTTAGAGGAAAGAAAATATCCTGTAGATTTTACTTCTGCATTTAAAGAAACGAACAAAGTAACCATACAAATTCCTAATGGATATGCAATAGAAACTGTGCCTGAACAATTGGCAATTGCATTACCAGACAATTTAGGTTTTTTTAAGTATCAAGTAATAAATGGGGGCAACAAGATTAAGTTGGTGTCTTTATTGCAAGTAAATAGTTCAATGGTTCCACCTCAATATTACCAAGCATTAAAAGACTTTTATAGCAAACTTGTAAAAAAAGAAACAGAGAAAATTGTACTTGTAAAATCTTAGGTACAATTCAAGAGTAAATTAAAACCCAAAACGTAATGTTTTGGGTTTTTTATTATAAGAAAATAGCTGTTGTATTTTTAACTTTTTCTATGGCAAATGTACTATGAGTGCTGCCAATATATTTAATGGCAGTTAATTTGGTAACCATAAATGTTCTGTATTGTTCCATATCTTTTACGTATACTTTTAAAATATAGTCATACTCTCCACTTACATGGAAACATTCAGACACTTCTTCTAGTTTCAGAATTTCTCTTTCAAAGGTGGTTACATTTTCTTTGGTGTGCTGTATCAGTTTTACGTGACAAAAAACTAAAAAGGACTTTTCTATTTTGTTCTTGTCTATGATTGCTACGTATTTCTCTATAACACCTTCTTTTTCAAGTTTTTTAATTCGCTCATAAACAGCAGTTACAGATAAATTTAAGGCAATAGATAACTGTTTGGTTGTTTGTTTGCTATTGTTTTGTAACAGGTTTATTAGTTTTTTATCGATAACATCTAATTGCATGGATGGTAATTTTTTCTAAAAATGGATGGTTTTAATAAGTTTGAAAGATATTAAAACTATTTTAATTATAATTAATAGTAAAAAAAACTATAATTAAAAGTATTTGTTGATTATTATTCTGCTTATAGGTTAATTTGTGTAAAAATAAAGAATACAATTATGAACTATAATCCAGCAGATAAAATACAAGACTTACAATATTTTGGAGAATTTGGGGGTGTAAATCCTTCTATTTCAGATTCATCTACTTACACGTTTTTATCAGCAAAAACCATGTTCGATACTTTTGAAGGTAATGCAGATGGCTGTTATTTATACTCACGTCATTCAACACCATCTAATTTATATTTGGGTGAAGCTTTAGCGGCTATGGAATGTACAGAAACAGCAAATGTTACTGCTTCAGGAATGGGTGCAATTACACCTGTTTTACTACAATTGTGTGGCGCAAATGATCATATTATTTCTAGTAGAACTATTTATGGAGGTACTTATGCGTTTCTAAAAAACTTTACTCCGAAATTAGCTATAGATACTACTTTCGTAGATATTACAAAGCTAGATGTTGTAGAGGCTGCAATCACTAAAAACACCAAAGTTTTGTATTGCGAATCTGTGAGTAATCCGCTGCTTGAGGTTGCAGATATTAAAGGATTATCAGCTTTAGCTAAAAAATACAATTTAAAATTGGTGGTAGATAATACATTTTCTCCATTATCAATTTCACCAGTAAAACTAGGTGCAGATATTGTAATACATAGTTTAACAAAATTCATTAATGGCTCTTCAGATACTGTTGGTGGTGTAGTTTGTGGTACACAAGAATTTATTAATGATTTAAGAAATGTAAACGATGGCGCTTGTATGTTGTTAGGTTCTACTATGGATAGTTTGCGAGCTTCTTCTATATTAAAAAATATGAGAACTCTTCATATTAGAATGAAACAACATAGTAAAAACGCTCACTATTTAGCAGAAAAGTTTCAAGATGATGGTTTAAAAACGGTGTATCCTGGTTTAGCATCACATTCTTCACATGATTTATTTAAAACAATGATGAACAAAGAATATGGTTTTGGAGGTATGCTAACTATTGATGTTGGATCATTAGAAAAAGCAAATACTTTAATGGAGTTAATGCAAGAAAAAAACCTTGGGTATTTGGCAGTAAGTCTTGGTTTTTACAAAACGTTATTTTCAGCTCCAGGTAGTTCTACATCTTCGGAAATACCTGAAGATGAGCAGAAAGAAATGGGGCTTTCAGATGGTTTAATTCGTTTTTCAATTGGTTTAGATAATAATATTGAACGTACTTATCAAATGATGAAAAACTGTATGAAAGAAGTGGGTGTTTTGTAATATTAAATTCCTTTTAGGCGTTCAATAAAAGTTGCAAAATCTTCTTTATTTGGTGGGTTTCCATCAAAAGGTAAAATATCCCATTCGTTATTTTCATTGTATAGGGTAAAATTAAAAATTGATGAATTCAAATCATCAGGATTTAACATTGGGTAACGTAAATCGACATATTTATAAGTACCAATTTTATCCTTTTTACTTATGTCATAATATTGATTGCTAAACCAAGCTAAGGTTTGTAAATTTTTATCGGTCATGTCAATTAGTGATGGGCTTTTATCTAAAGTAATAAACTTATCACTAATTGATTTTTTATCTAATAAAGAATAAAAAGTTAAGTGGTATTGCTCTTTCGTTTCTGCTACAGCATACCATAAAATATTATTTAGAATTGTGGGTTGTGCAGAAAATCTAGTGATGTCTATTCCTTGTTTTTCAAAAGAGTTTTTAAAAACATTATCTATATAAAACTTATTAAATACAGTGAAGACTAAATACAAAGAACTAATAAAAACCCCAGCCTTTAACCACCATTTTCTTTTGGTCTTTGTTCTGTTATAAAACATAAGGATGATCATACAAATTAAAAATGGTACTGTGTATAAAGGATCTGCCACAGAAATAGTATTGAATGCAACTCGATAATTAGAAAATGGCGCAAATAATTGTGTACCATAAGGTGTAAAACAATCTAAAATAGGATGTGTTAATATTGCCCAGAAGAAAAGTAAAACCCAATCTTTAAGTTCAGTTGTTCCTTTTCTTTTCGAAGTATTGTAGAGTTTATAGGTAAGCCATCCAAAAAGGAAACAGCCAACAATGGCAAAGAGAATACTGTGCATAAATCCTCTATGAAACGCCATAGCTTGAATTTCATTGCAGTAAATCCATTTTCCAATAAAAACGTCTAAATCTGGGATTGTACCTCCAATTGCACCAAATAAAAGTGCTTTGTTTCCAATTTTTTTGCCAAGTACAGCTTCACCACAAGCAGCGCCTAAAATAATCTGAGTTAATGAATCCATATTTACAAAAATACGTGAACCAATTTGATTTGCATAGCATTCTGTAAAATCGTAACATTACAGTAGAATTTATATTATATGCAAGAGAATAAAAACCTTTCTGAGATAGAAATTAATGATCAGAAAATTGTTGAAAACAAAGAGTTAAGTTTATTTGAATCTTTAATTCCGGTTGTAATTTTAATGGGCTTATTGGCTTATAATATCTTTTTTGTAGAAGGGCAAGAGTGGTTTGGAGCATATACCAATCAATTTATTTTATTAATAGGAGGTTTAGTATCTGCAATAGTTGGTTTCTTTAATAAAGTAACCATTTCTAGAATGGCAGCAGAAGTTTGGGAAAATTGGAAAAGTGTTTTTGTACCAATATTAATTTTATTTTTAGTTGGTGCTTTAGCAGGCTCTTGGTTAGTAAGTGGTATTATTCCAGCAATGGTTTATTATGGTTTGCAAGTATTAAGTCCTGCAGTATTTTTACCTGCTTCAGTAATTATTGCTGCAATAATTTCGATAGCAACAGGTAGTTCTTGGACTACTTCTGCAACAGTTGGTATTGCACTAATTGGTATTGGTAGTGCATTGGGTATACCTCCAGGAATGATTGCTGGAGCTGTAATATCTGGGGCCTATTTTGGAGATAAAATGTCTCCTTTATCAGATACAACGAATTTGGCGCCTGCAATGGCTGGTACAGATTTATTTACCCATATTAAATATATGGGGTATACAACTGTGCCAACAATTGTTATAACCCTAGTCGTATTTGCAATATTAAGTGGTACTATAGATACTTCAGGTAGCGCAGATATAAGTAATTTATTAGTTTCTATAGACAATACATTTAACATTACTCCACTATTATTTATTGTACCTGTGGCTGTTATTGCAATGATTTTAATGAAAACAAAACCTTTAGTTGCTTTAGGGGTTGGAGTTATTTTAGCTGCAATTTTTGCATTTATTTTTCAGGGAGATGTTTTAGAGGGCCTGTCTGACTCAAAGTTTCAAACCATTATAAACTCTATTTTAACTGATACTCAAATTGAAACGGATGATGAAAAACTTACAGAGCTATTTGCAGCAGGTGGAATGAATGGAATGCTTTGGACAATTTTTCTTATTGTCTGTGCAATGGTTTTTGGTGGTATTATGGATGCTATAGGTGCTTTAGCAAAAATAACCAAAAGTTTACTTTCAATTGCCTCTTCTGTTTTTGGATTGTTTGCAAGTACAGTAGTTAGTTGTTTGGGTTTAAATATTGTTGCTTCAGATCAATATTTAGCATTAGTAATACCAGGTAAAATGTTTAAACAAGCGTACGAAGATAAAGGCTTAGCACCAGAAAACTTAAGTAGAACTTTAGAAGATTCTGGTACTGTAACCTCTGTTTTAATTCCATGGAATACTTGTGGAGCTTATCAATCTGGAGTTTTAGGAGTTGGAGTAGGAGAGTATTTTGTGTATGCGATTTTCAATTGGTTAAGTCCATTTACCACACTACTTTTTGCAGCATTAAATTTAAAAATTAGAATGCTTAGAGGTAAGTAGAATGATTGTGAAAGCAACTGCTTTAGATGCTCAATTACTTACAAGTATTGCAATAGAATCTAAATCATTTTGGGGGTATTCATCAGAATTATTGAGGAGTTGGAAAGCAGATTTAACTGTAACCAAAACTATGATTGAAAACTTGCATTGCTTTAAAGTTTTAAATCATGAAGAAACAGTGGGTTTCTATATCTTAAATAAACCCAAAAACAAGAATGTTGAACTCGAATTTTTATTTGTAAAACCAAACTTTATTGGTAAAGGATTTGGGAATCAGTTACTTCAGCATGCTATTTTTAAGTCTATTACCTTAAATGTAAAAACAATAACTTTGTTGGCAGATCCTAATGCAGAAGCATTTTATAAATCGAAAGGATTTGTGGTAATAAATCAAAAAGAAAGCTCAGTGAACAACAGATTTTTACCAGTTATGAAGTTAGATTTAACAGACCATTTTTGATGACATTGCTAAAAACAATTTATTTTTATGTACAAACAACTTAAATTATTTATATCAAAATTTAAGGAATTTCTATCTCAGAAATTTAAAAAATACGATGGTAAAATTCCATATATAATTACAGTTGTTGTTACACTTTTAGTAGTTGTTTTAGGTATTAAGTTTTTCTTGAAACTAACTCGTAATTTACATACAGATTTATTGGCTGATTTTGATACAGTTGTAAGCGAATATGTAACTAGTTTTAGAACAGATGCTCTAACAACTTATTTTAAATTTGTTACAGATGTTGGTGATGCTTTAGGCTATTTAGTAGTGTTTTCTATTTGTTCCTTTTTGTTTTACTTGTTTTTTAAAAACTGGAAGTATGTATTACAATTGTCATCGATCTTAGTTTTAGCATTAAGTTCTAATTTAATTTTAAAGGAAATTATTAATAGAGAAAGACCAACGTTAGAGCATTTAGTTACGGTTAAAACTTTAAGTTATCCTAGTGGCCATGCAATGACAGCAATGGCCTTTTATGGTTTTCTAATTTATTTAATCTTAACATTTAAAATTAGTAAATTATTAAAGTTTGCTTTAGTTACAGTTTTATTGCTGCTTATTTTAAGTATAGGAGTAAGTAGAATTTATCTAGGTGTACATTTTCCTTCGGATATCGTTGGCGGATTTGTAGCAGGGTTTATTTGGGTAGTTTTCTGTATCTTGATTTTAAATATTCTTAAAGTATTTAAAGAAGACCCAAATACTTAAAATTATTTAGTTTTTTTGAAACTGAAAAGATTGAGCATTGCAGAAATAATAAGCAATAGCCAAGGTAATCCATGTAAGAGAACATCAAACCAATCTGCAGCGTGCATACCGTTTTCTGAATCAAAAGCATTGCCACCTAAAATCCATTGAATTTTGCCTAATAAGTGAGGAGGATTAAATGGAGCTAAGCCCAAAGTTAAGCTTGCAATTAGAAATAATTTCCAGTTATTTTTAAGTTGATTTTTCATAAAACATAATTTGCTTTTGTTTGGTTATATAAACCAATTCCAAACCAAACCAAAACGCACTGTAAAATCTCTGTAAGGATAATTAGGTGCAGAGAAATAATTCTTTTTAGTAAAACCAGAAGTAACATTATCTACCTTTAAATACAAGCGGGTTCTTCTAACTCTAGCATTAAAGAATACATCTATAGTTGGAAAACCTATTTCCTCATCATTCTGAAGTCTAAATTCAGCCAATAAAGGGTTATAAGCATTTACATTATATGCTGTAAAGTATTTAAAAGTTACACCAATATTAACAAACATGGCATCTCCTTTAAACCAATTATCAGAATAATAAAACGTGTTTCTGGTAACAAATTCTGGTACCCTAAATACTGAGTTTCCATTACTAACATTTTGATACATTACTGTGTTATCTAAAGCCAGTTTCCAGAATTTAAATTCACGATTCGCTTTTACTTTCAAGTATGTGATTTGATCTGCAAATTGTTGAGGTTTGCTATCTTCATCAAAATAGGTATAGTTATCAATGTTGGTAAAATTCACAGAACCATTTAACCATTTAGAGCTAAAAGCAAAACCTAAATCTCTAGTATTTACATTGCTAAATTCATTTTGCCAATTGTAATCATCATAGCTACTTTGATGCAATAACGTATTAAAATTTGGAGATTTAGAACTGATTAAAAGAGAACCTTTAATTGCAAATAAACTATCTTTTTCATAAACAGCTGTTCCTCTTAAATAATTACCAGATAACCTTCCAGATCCTGGAGTTATAGAGGCATCAGCATTTAGATTAAAGTTTTTAATTCTGGCATTCCAATCAGCCCCAAAAGAAATGGCATTGCTCTCGAGCCTTAATTTATTTATGGTACTATTTTGATTTAAAATAGTATCATACCCATAATTGTAATTGGTTAAATTTACTTTAGCTTTAAATTGACCAAGTACATATTTAGAATTGAATTCTAAATTCAATTCGTTGTTTGTTAACTTGCTATCAGCATCTGTATTTGTAGCTTCAGTTGCATTTGCATCACCAAAAATTGCAGTAGTATTTGTGGTTTGATTAAAGCCATAACTTTTATTTTCATTAGTAAAAACATGGCCAATCTTTAAATTACTAAAGTCTTTATCAGATAAAGTATCTTTGTTCGCCAAAAGTTTATAACTGTGTTCTAAATAAATTCTTGTGGCATCAAATTGACTTTCTGCATCATTTAAATTAACATCTAGTCTAGAACGTTGGTCAAAATTTGGGTCCTCGTTTATAAAATTGTCTAGAGCATCCGCAGTTAATCCGCCATTTTCTTGATGATAGAAATCTTGAGTAGTTAAATGCCCTCTAATTTCATATTGATTATTTTTAGTTCTATACCTGAACGTACCTCTAAAATTTCCATTACTTACTAAAGAGTTTCTGTAAGCTCCTAAAGACCTTAAACCTTTGTAAGAAAGCGAAACGTTTAATCGTTTAGAAAAATTTAGTGTAAAAATAGCATCTACAACTTGACCTTGCTGCAAACCTGTTCTGTACATAATTTCTGTGGTAGGTGTAGGCACATCAAAGTACTTAATATCGTCAACTTCTAAATAGCTAACTTGTTTTGCACTAAAACCAAAATCTGGTAGCCTTAAAATATTATTATAACTATATCCTAAATTATTAAAAGTTTGCCCTTGATTATGAAAAGGGAGCAACTCAAAATTATCGGTTCTCAAATAATTAAATTTGTAATCTTTTTTAATGCTTAGAGTAGTATCAATATAAGTGGTATCTCTATGATGAGAAATTATTTTATAATCTGTCCATTTTGTTTTTCCAGATAAAATAACTTTTGTAGATCCAGTTGTGTTTAAAGTATCTACTTTACCATCTAAGCCAATGGTAGTTGTTTTTTCTCTTTTAGCGCCAGCACCTAATTTTCTCTGGCTATGCAAGCTACTAAGTGAAAGTATAAATAGTAAAAAAGAAAGGACAAATGTTTTTTTCATTCTAAAAATCAACAAGGGCAAATGTAAAATAATTAAACGAAAATTGTTGTTAATAATTATATGTATATCTGTTAATTATAATTTTATTTTCTTTGTGTTATGTTAAAATCAAATTATAGTGGTTGCCTTTTAGAAGCAGGTACAGATGAAGCAGGTAGAGGTTGTTTGTCTGGGCCAGTTGTGGCAGCTGCTGTTATATTACCTAAGAATTTTTCTCATCCACTTTTAAACGATTCCAAGCAATTATCCGAGAAAAATAGGCAAATTTTAAAACCAATTATTGAAGAAAACGCAATTGCACATGCTGTATCTTTTGTGTATCAAGAAGAGGTAGATAAAATAAATGTGCTCCAAGCTTCAATTACAGGTATGCACAGAGCAATCGAAGCATTAGAAGTTACACCAGAATTTATTATTGTTGATGGGAATAAGTTTAGAAATTATAAAGAAATTCCTCATGAAACTATTGTAAAAGGCGATGCAAAATTTCTAAGTATTGCTGCAGCATCAGTTTTGGCAAAAACTTATAGAGATGAATATATGGAGAAGATTCATCAAGAATTTAGCATGTACAATTGGCAAAAAAATAAAGGCTACCCAACCAAAGAGCACAGAGATGCTATTCGTAAATTTGGAGCCACTATTCATCATAGAAAATCGTTTAAATTATTGCCTGAACAACTTAAATTAAAGTTGTAATTGTTAAGTTGCGATGTAAACATTATGATTTCCATTCAAAAAAAAATAAAAGTTTAAGGCAAGATTTTTATGGATAATTAGATTTTTAGCCACAAACTTTTTCTATTTTTACCCTCCAAATTTTTAGAGATGATTAAAAAAACGAGAGCAGAAATTACAAAGTGTATATTACATAAGGTTGCCAATAAATTTAATAGTGGGCAAAATGTTTTTTCTGAAGATTTAATTCGTTTTGATCAAGAGAGTTATGATTTAATGAAAAACTTTCTTCTTAAACCTTTTGGTTCTCTAACGCAAAGTTATCGCTTTTCACATCATGCAGATGTTCGTTTAAATGAGTTAAACAATTACGCTACAGAAATTTTTAAAGATGAAAGCGCGTTTGTAGAGTTTTCTAAAAATATGGTTAATCACTTGTATGAACAGTCTAATTCTGCTCAAATAAAAACAGGTGATGTTATTGTTGTTTTTATAGAAGGTATTGAGTATAAAGATGTGCTAACAGAAGCAGTTGGTGTTTTCAAAATCGAAAATAAAGTCGATTTCTTTCAGACCTATTTAGATGATAATGATAGTTTTGATGTTGTGGTTCAAAAAGGAATATCAACTAGAAAAATAGATAAAGGTTGTTTAATTTTAAATACTTCAGATACAGAAGGTACAGTTGTTTTTTCTGTAGATAATAACAATTATGATGCTCAATATTGGATCAAAAATTTTCTTGGTGTTAAGCTAGCAGACGATTACAATTCACATACTCAAAATTATTTAGAGCTTTGTAAAGAATTTTCGGAAGAAGTAATTAAACCAGAATTTGGCAAACACGAACAAGGTAATTTTTTAGCAAATACAGTAGATTATTTTAAAGAACATGAAACTGTAGATTATCATAATTTTAAAGATGAAATCTTTGAAGAAGACAAGCACAAAGATTTATTTGAAGATTACAAAAAGCATTATGAAAACTTGAATGATGTTTTAATTAGAAATAATTTTGATGTTTCTGGTGTAGTTTTAAAGAAAGAGAAAAGTAAGCTAAAAACAGAAATAAAATTAGATACTGATATAAGTATAAAATTAGATGTAGATGCACCAGATGCTGCTTCTGAATACCTAGAAAGAGGATATGATGAAGAGAAAAAAATGAAATACTATAAAGTGTATTTTAACGAAGAAAAATAAGTTAAGATGCTATAAAATTTTCTACTTCAAATAGTGTTTTAAAGTGTTTTAAAATTTTCTTTTTAACTTCTTCTATATCTACTTTTCTGTCTAATTCAGCTTCCATAGAAGTTACAGCCTTACCTCGAATTCCACATGGAATAATGTTATCAAAATAACCAAGATCTGCATTTGCATTAAGTGCAAAACCATGCATAGTAACCCATCTCGAAGAACGTATACCCATAGCACAAATTTTACGAGCAAAAGGCGTTCCAACATCTAGCCAAACTCCAGTTTCACCTTCGCTTCTAGTACTTTCAATTCCATATTCAGCAATTGTTAAAATTATGGTTTCTTCTAACAAACGCAAATACTTATGAATATCTGTAAAAAAATTCTCTAAATCTAAAATTGGATAGCCCACTATTTGTCCTGGTCCATGATAGGTGATATCACCACCTCTGTTAATTTTATAGAATGTAGCTCCTTTTTCTTTAAGTTGTGTTTCGTTTAATAATAGGTTACTTAAATCGCCACTTTTACCTAAAGTATATACATGAGGATGCTCTACAAACAAAAAATGATTTTTGGTTATTTCAGACTCTGAATTTCTTCGATTAGAAATTTTTGTATCAACAATCTCTTGCAATAACTCAGTTTGGTAGTCCCAGGTTTCTTTATAGTCTTTTAAAGAAAGGTCTTTAAGTAGTATGTTTCTATTCATAATTACGACTACAAAGGTAAATAAATGTTTATATTTGAAAGATATAATCGTGTTTTAAATACAGTTTATGAAGAGGAAAATAGCTCATTTTATGCTTTTAGCAGTAATACTATTTAGTGTTACACAAACAAAAGCGCAACAATTTTGGACTTCATTAAATCCAACAGAGTTTGCACAACAAAAAAAGGAAGTTTATCAGAAAGAAAATTTTCCTAACAAATATCAACTACTAAATCTAGAAACTTCAAGTTTTCAACAAACTTTAAATAAATCTACTTCAGAAAAAGCTGTCTTAATTCTTTTACCTAATAGTGAGGGTGTTATGCAGCGTTTTATGGTGAGGGAAACTTCCAATTTTAGTAAAGAATTACAACAGAAATTTCCTTCTATTAAATCATATACAGCTCAGGGTATAGATGATGCAACAGCTGTTGCTAAATTAAGTTTTGGTACAGATGGTTTTCATGCTGTTATTTTTTCTGCTTTGCAGGAAACAGTGTATGTAGATCCTTATTCAAAAGACAATAAAGCTTATATTACTTATAATAGAAATAGTTTAAATAAAGTTGATGAAGATTTTAAATGCCAAGTAGAAGATTCTGCTAAAAATGATTTTTCATTTACAAATAGTTTTAAAAATGCAGATGATGGCAAGTTAAGAACATACAGATTGGCTTTAGTTTGTAGTGGTGAATATGCTCAATTTCATTTGGGGGCAGGTCAGCAAAACATACCAACAACTGCTTCAGATGCTGTAAAAAAAGCTGCAGTATTATCAGCGATGAATACTTCTGTAACAAGATTAAATGGAATTTTTGAAAAAGACTTATCTGTAAAATTAGAGATTGTTGGCAATAATGATGAAATAATTTTCTTGGATGAGAATACAGATAATATAACAGATGGTGATCCAGATGCAATGATTGACGAAGTTCAAACTATTTGTGATAATGTTATCGGTAATGCAAATTACGATATTGGGCATATTTTTAGTGTTGGTGGAGATGGTTTAGCAGGTTTGGGTGTTGCTTGTGTAACAGGCCAAAAAGCTAGAGGTGTTACTGGTAGGTCACAGCCTGTTGGAGATCCTTATGACATTGATTTTGTAGCCCATGAAATTGGACATCAATTTGGTGCAACTCACACACAAAATAACAATTGTAATAGAACGTTGGCAACTGCTGTAGAACCAGGAAGTGGTTCTACAATTATGGGTTATGCAGGTATTTGTTCGCCTAATGTTCAATCAGGAAATGTAAATGGAAATAGTGATGATTATTTTCATTCAGTAAGTATTGCACAAATGTGGAATCATATTCAAACTTCAGGTGGTTGTGCTACAGTTACTGACACCAATAATGCAGCACCAACTGCAGATGCAGGTTTAGATTATACAATTCCAAAATCTACTCCTTTTAAATTAGTGGGTACAGCAAATGATGCAGATGGTTTAAATTCTCTTACCTACAATTGGGAACAACTTGATAATGAAGTAGGTGCTATGCCACCTGCAGCAACGAATACAGTTGGGCCAATGTTTAGGTCTTTGCCATCTAAAGTAACGCCAATTCGTTATATGCCAGATTTAACCACGATAGTTGCAGGTAATAATGCTACAACTTGGGAGGTTTTGCCAGATGTGGCTAGAAGCTTTAATTTTTCTTTTACAGTAAGAGACAATAATGCTGGTGGAGGAAGTACAGTTAGAGATGATGTAGAAATAACAGTAGTAGATGAAACACCTTTTACTGTAGATGCACCTTCTACCAACGTAACTTGGAATGTAGGTTCTACACAAACCATCACTTGGAATAAAGGCAATACAGATGTAGCTCCTATAAATTGTAGTTTGGTAAATATTAGATTATCTACAGATGGTGGGGCTACTTTTCCTATTTTATTAAAAAGTAATACTACAAATGATGGTACAGAAACTATTATAGTTCCAGACAATGCAACAAGTACTGCAAGAATTATGGTAGAGGCCGTAGATAATATTTTTTACAATGTTAATAGTACTAATTTTGTTATCAATTCTGTAGATCCAACGTTTGTAATTAATAATACAAGTGGTTTACAAACAGCTTGTAACATTAATAATGAAACAGTAAGTTATACATTAAATTTCGATTTTGTAAATGGTTTTTCAGATACTGTAAGTTTAGCAACTACTGGTGAACCAACAGGCGCAACTACTACTTTTACACCTGCTACAATTAGTGCTGATGGTGATGTAGTTTTAACAATTTCAAATTTAGATGGTAAAACTGCAGGAGATTATATAGTAAGTGTTCTAGGAACCTCAACATCAGTAAATCAAAGTATAGATGTTGATTTTAAATTAACAACAAATACTTTTAATGACATCACATTATCATCACCTGCAAACAATGCAACAGATATTCTTTTAACAAGCCAATTAACTTGGGAGGCTGATGCAAATGCAATAACTTATGATGTTGAAATAGCTACAGATACCAATTTTACAAATGTGGTATCATCTGGAAATGTCGATACAAATTCATACACAACTACTAATTTAGATGGGGTTACAACGTATTTTTGGCGAGTAAAGCCAAAGAACGATTGTGGAGAAGGTAATTTTTCTAATCCGTTTACTTTTACAACGCTAAATGCAGCTTATTGTGCCTCAACTTTTACAGACGAACCAGGAGGTTCAGAACATATAACCAATGTAACTTTTGGCAGTATAAATAACGATTCTGGTAATGATATGGAAGATGGTTATCAAGATTTTACAAGTTTAAACACCAATGTTTTAAGAGGAGATACGAGAACAGTTAGCGTAACTTTCGATACAGCAGGCTTTCAAGATCATTGCTATGTTTTTATAGATTGGAATCAAGATTTTGTGTTTGATAATGATACAGAAAGATACGATTTAGGTACAGAATTAAATGATGTGGGTACAAGAACTTTTGATATCACTGTACCAAGTGATGCAAGATTTGGGCAAACAAGAATGAGAGTAATTATCGAGTATGATGATCCATCTAATGGTTTTGGTTTAGGTGCTTGTGATGCCGATCATCTTACAGAATGGGGTGAAACTGAAGATTATTCAGTTACTGTTGCAGAAATTGATGGCTTTTCTATCTTAACAACAGCAGAAAGTTGTGTAGATGAGAATGATGGAATTATACAAATTGATAACAAATCTGATGGTTTCTCTAGGCAATTACAAATTACTAGTCCATCAACAAATATCAATCAAACGTTTAATTCAAGTAATTTTATTTTGTTTGATGCAGCTCCTGGAGATTATGAAATTTGCATAACTACAACTACTTTGAATACTACTAATTGTTTTGAAGTAACAATAGAAGAAGCGCAGCCAATAAGTTTAAAACTCACTTCTGCAAAATCAACGAACACATATTCGTTTAACATTCAGCAAGGTACAGCACCTTTTAATGTGTATTTGAATAGTAAACTTATTGCTGTTACCAGCGAAAAGAATTTTGATTTAGAGATAAATGAAACAGGAAAGTTAGAGGTTAAAACAGCAAAAGATTGTGAAGGTTTATTTCAAAAAAGTATAGGTGATATAATTTTAAAACAAAATCCTGTTAAAGATTTTATTGAGTTGCAATTACCAATTGGTACTGCAAATTCTTCAATAGAAACTACAGTGTTTGATATTAATGGCAAACTTATTTTTAGAAAAGAGTTTACACCAGAAAATGATGTTTTACGAATTCCTTTTCAAGAGTATGCAAACGGACTTTATATTTTGAAATTGTCTGTTGCAAACTCAACACCTATCAAAATTTTAAAACGATGAAAAAAGCATATATAAAATTAGTACTAATAGTTTGTTGTGCTTTACTAATAAACTGTTCTAAAAAGGTAAATCAAGCACCTAGTGAAGTAGACTTAGTGTTTCCTTCATCAGATTTACTGTGCATAGAAAACACCATTACTTTTAATTGGACAGAAGCTATAGATCCAGAAAATAATGATGTAGAATACAATATTATTATTGCAAAAGATAGAGCGTTAACAGATGTTGTAGAAAATAGAACTTTAACTGAAAGTCAAATTGATATTACCTTAGAAAAAGAAACTGCTTATTATTGGAAAGTAGATGCACTTGATGTGAATAACAATTTAGGTAGCTCTTCAGAAATATTTGCATTTTATACAAAAGGTGATGGAGAACAGAATTACGTTCCTTTTACTTCGCAACTATTAACACCTAATAATAACGCTATTGTTGCTAGTGGTGCTTTAGAATTGACTTGGAAAGCTGGAGATCCTAACTTAGATGATGTATTAACTTACGAGGTGTTTTTTGGTGAGAATGCAGATCCTGCTTTAGTAGATGATGCTGTAAGTGCAAAAAGTTTTAGCGTTAATGCAACAGCTGGTGCAACCTATTATTGGAAAGTGAATGTGAAAGATGAAGCTGGCGCAAAATCAATTGGCCAAATCTGGTCTTTTACAGCAAATTAAAAAAATAGAATAATTAAAAAAGCCTCATCAATTGATGAGGCTTTTCTTTTGATACTTATTTTCTATCCTAAAAATGGATATTTGTAATCTTGTGGAGTAACAAAAGTTTCTTTTATTAATCTAACAGACGTCCATCTTAACAAGTTTTGTGCGGATCCAGCTTTGTCATTTGTCCCAGAAGCTCTTGCTCCTCCAAATGGTTGCTGACCTACCACAGCTCCTGTTGGTTTATCATTAATGTAAAAATTACCTGCAGCATTTTCTAATGCTTTAGATGCTTTTTCAACAATATATCTATCAGTAGAAAATATAGCTCCTGTTAATGCATATTCTGTAGATTGATCTACCAATTCTAAAGAAGCTTCCCATTTATCATCCTCATAAATGTAAACTGTCATAACTGGGCCAAATAACTCAGTTGTCATAGTTTCGTAGGTTGCATTTTTAGCTAAAATTACAGTTGGCTCAATGAAATATCCTTTAGATTTGTCATGACCACCACCAATAATAATTTCTGCATTTTCATTTTCTTTAGCAGCATCAATATATTTTGCAATTTTATCGAAAGAACCTTGGTGTATCACTGCATTTACAAAATTATCTGGATTTTCTGGAGAACCCATTTTTAATTCTGATGTTTGTTGTTTCAGGTGTTTTAACACATCATCCCAAATAGAAGCAGGAATGTAAGCACGTGAAGCAGCAGAACATTTCTGACCTTGATATTCAAAAGATCCTCTAGTAATTGCTGTAGCTACTTGTAAAGGATTAGCTGAATTGTGAGCCCAAATAAAATCTTTACCTCCAGTTTCTCCAACTATTCTAGGGTATGTTTTGTAGGTATGAATATTATTACCAATTTGTTTCCAAAGGTTTTTAAATACATGTGTAGAACCTGTAAAGTGTAACCCAGAAAAATCTGGAGAAGATAAACATGCATCAGAAATCATAACAGGATCTCCGTAAACAACATTTATTACACCATCAGGTAAACCAGCTTCTTTAAATAAATCTACAATAACTTGTGCAGAATATGCTTGATGATCAGATGGTTTCCAAACTACAACATTACCCATTAAAGCTGCAGCCGCAGGCAAGTTTGCTGCAATAGATGTAAAGTTAAAAGGTGAAATTGCGTACACAAAACCCTCTAATGGTCTGTACTCAACTCTATTCCAAATTCCAGGAGCAGATTGTGGCTGATCTTTAAAAATATCAGTCATGTATTGTACATTAAATCTAAAGAAATCTATCATTTCACAAGCAGCATCAATTTCTGCTTGATGTACATTTTTAGATTGTGCAATCATGGTAGAAGCATTCATTCTAGCTCTATAAGGCCCAGCTAATAATTCTGCAGCCTTAAGAAAAATTGATGCTCTTTCCATCCAAGAAACAGAAGACCAAGCCTCTCTTGCAGCTAATGCAGTAGCAATTGCTTCATCTACATGAGTTTTATCTGCTGTATGGTATTGCCCAACAACATGTTGATGATCATGAGGAGGTGTAATGTTTTTAGTATTACCTGTTCTTACTTCTTTACCATTAATATGCATTGGCACATCTACATTGCCATTAAACATTTCTTTATAAGTTGCTAATAACTCTTCTCTTTCTGGAGAGCCAGGTGCATACCCTTTAACAGGTTCGTTTACTGCAACTGGAACATTAAAAAATCCTCTTGCCATTTGTATAAATTTTATTCGATTATTTTATGCTACAAAGTTACCAATTTTAAATCAAACGATTTCGTAACTTGCCACTAGATTTTAGCCAATTAAAAATGTGTACAGTTACTTTTTTGCCTTTACCTAATAATGGTTTTATACTTACTTCTAACAGGGATGAAACTCCGTTAAGAAAAACAATTCCACCTAAAGGATATTTAGAAAACGGGGTAGAGGTAGTGTACCCTAAAGATGTTGTTGCAGGAGGTACTTGGATTGGTACAAGCGAAAAAGATAGGGCAGTTTGTTTGTTAAATGGGGCCTACAAAAATCATAAACGTACTTTGCCTTATGCTTTAAGTAGAGGTGTTATTGTAAAAAATGTTTTAACTGCAGATGATGCAGAAATTTATATCAATAGATTAGGTTTACGTAATATTGAGCCTTTTACGCTGCTATTGTTAGATTATAGTGTAGATCTTAAGTTATTTGAATTGGTTTGGGATGGAGAAACAAAACACTTTCATCAGTTAGATAAAACTCCCAGAATTTGGTCATCATCTACTTTATATACTAATGATATGAAAGAGAAAAGACAAGAATGGTTTCAAAACTGGCTGAAAGAAAATGACAAATTTTCTGTAGCAAATGTTTTAGAATTCCATAACAATACAGATTTGGGCGAGCCTGAAGTTACAACCAGAATGAAGCGAAAATTAATTGAAACAGTAAGTATCACGTCAATTAGTAAAATAGAAGAAATTGTAGATATGAAATACTTAGATTTTTTATAAATTATTTACGAGCAGCAAGCATCATGTGAGGGCTGAAAGGTAGCAAGTATTCATCATTTTCAGTAAGTTTTTGCAAAGCTTTTAATGTTTTGGATTTCTTTTTATCTAGCATATTTGCAAAATATTCATTGTCTAACCAAATCATTCCTTCAACCGCAAAAAGATTTAGAAATTCGAAATCATTTTCTAAAAATTCAGATTTTAAATCGGTCGGATTATGATAATATGCGTCTGCTAATAAAAACGGAAAGTCTTTGGGTGCGTTATGAATGCCAGAGGTTAGTTCTTCTTTACACATCTCAAAAAATGAGTTTGCATGTATCATTCCGTTCATTAAACCAACAACTGTAGAAGCTGTAGCATTAATGGCAAAAGCTAAAACTATTCCACCTTTTTTTAAGACACGTTTTGCTTCTTGAATAGCACTAATTCTATCTTCTCTTTTTTGTAAATGATACAAAGGTCCATGTAGAATAACAATATCTGCTAACTCTGGTTTTAATGGTAAATCTCTGGCTTCACCTAAAGTAACAACAAATTTATTTTTTAGTTTGTTAGCTCTTTTTTGGGCTAATTTTATGTGTTTAGGTACAGGCTCTATTAGATGTACATCATGCCCTTCTTTTGCAAGCCACTCACTATATTTTCCTGTTCCTCCACCAACATCAACAATAGTACAATTTGGTTTTGAAATATGTTTTGTTATTAATTCTTTAATGCGCTCAAATTCAAAAATACCCATGCCTCTTTCTAGACGAGTTTCTTCTGAAGCTTTGTTGTAAAAATTTTCGAGCTCTTTGCTAATTAATTGTTTTTTGCTCACTATATATTTAGCCTTTTAAATGTGTTTTAAAAAAGTCCATAGTTCTGGCCCAAGATAAATCTGCAGCTTCTTCATCATATCTTGGTGTGGTATTGTTGTGAAAACCATGATTTACATCAGGATAAAAATGTGCAGTATAAGTAACGTTATTTTCCTTTAATATTTTTTCATAATCAGGCCAGCCAGCATTTACTCTTTTATCTAAACCAGCATATTGTAATAATAAAGGCGCTTTAACTTTTGCAGCATCTTCAGCAGAAGGCTGTCTGCCATAATAAGGAACAGAAGCTGCTAATTCTGGAATTCTAACCGCTAAAATATTTGAAATATAACCTCCAAAACAAAAGCCAACTACACCTATTTTTCCATTACAATTTTTATGATTCTTTAAATAATGATAACCTGCAATAAAATCTTCGATCATTTCATTTCTATCTCTTTTTCTTTGCATTGCACGTCCTTCGTCATCATTTCCAGGATAACCACCTAAAGGCGCTAAAGCGTCTGGAGCTAATGTTATATAACCATCTAAAGCTGCTCTTCTGCCAACATCTTTTATATAAGGATTTAAACCTCTGTTTTCATGAACCACTAAAATTCCAGGTAATTTTTCTGTACTATTTTTTGGAATAGAAAGTAAGCCTTTCATTTTTTGACCTCCTTTTGGAGATTCGTAATTAATCATTTTTGAATCTAACCTTGGGTCATTAGGCTGTACCAAAATACTATCAATATAATTTGGAGATATAAAGCTAAGCAAGGCTGGCAATGTAATTGCACCTACTGCATATAAAGAAAGTTTCTCTAAAAATTGTTTTCTGGTTAATTTGTTGTGTGCATAATCATCATATAAATCAAAAACTTCTTGACTAATATCTTCTTTCTTTAGTAATGCCATTTTATTTGAGTTTAGAATTGCATCTAAGGTAAATAAAAAAGAAACAAGTTTATTCTTAAATTATTTACAAACCTTACAATCTTCTTTTTCTTGAATTTCGCCAACTAAATTACCTTGCTCATTTAATGTAAAGCCACAACAATCCATAAAACCTTTAGCTATTAGTTTTCGAGCTCTTTGAATTTGTGATTTTGTAGTAGATAATGGTTGATTTAGTTGGGCTGCTATTTCTTGTTGTTTTAATCCCTTAATATCAGATAAAAATAAAGGGTCTCTATATTTTTTTGGTAAATTTTTAAGTATGCCTCGCAAACAATCTTGCTCTGTATGCAGGTTTTCTTGAACTTCGCTTTCTAATTTAAAGTTTTCAATTTCTATTGTTTGATTGGTGTTTTTCCAATGATCTAAAATTGAATTTCTGGCGATTGTAAAAATCCAAGATTTGAGTTTTTTAATATCTTTTAACGTGTGAAGTTTTGTGTGAATTTTGATAAAAGTATCCTGCAAAATATCATCAGCAACAGTTTTGTCTTTTACTTTGCTGATGATAAATCGTTTTAAATCCTTAGAATAGGATGTCCAAACTTGTTTTGTTGTCATTTACTAACAATTACAATTGGCACAAGTACAATTAGTACATGTACAGTTTTTACAATCTTTGTTCATGCAAGGTGTACAATTACAAATACAATCATTTTTAAGCTTCATAATATCAAATTTTAATGTTCAATTAATAGACCATAAATTGTTTAAAAAGATGCATTAAACTTAAAATATTTTTTTAGTTCTTCTCTTATAGGTAGTTTTTTAATTGGTGATATGTTTGTACCACCTGTATTACCTTTAGGAACCCACACTGAAGTAAATAGTAAAGAGGCCAAAATTCTAAGAGTTTGGCCAACTATTTCTTTACTGTTCTTTGTTTTAATAGCAAAAATAAACATCCAATAATGACTAACTGTATGTCTGTATAAATGTTTTTGTCCTAATATATGCGCATTTTCAAAATGATAAAAGGCTATTTTATAATCTTTAAAATTTAATGCTTTTAGACCTAATTCTATTTCTTGATAAAACCCTCTTTTTAACATTGATGAATTCATGATACTTTTTAGAGTAGACGTGAATTGCACTAAAAAGACGCATTATTTAGAACGAGCCCCCACAAAATTATCTGACTTTAATTTAAAAAGCACATTAAATGTTGTTAAGCTTCCATAAATTCTGGTAATGTATTGCTGCAAATCAATTTTATCTTGATCATCTAAAGTCTTACTCGAATTTATTTTTTGTTCCATCACACGAATTCGATCTCTAACCATTACTATCTTATGAAAAAAGGTGTCAATGGGTATTTCTTTATCAGCTAAATTAGAGTCTGCAGGTCTAAAAATTAAAGTTCCGTTTTTCCATCTGTCTGCAATAGGTGCAATCTCAGTAACATCAGACCATTTTTGCAATAAATTTTTAAGTGATTTTTCAACTTCATAAAGGCTAATGGTATCCACTTCATCTTCTACAGCTTCAATTATTTCAAAGTCGCTATCAATTTCTATGGTTTCTAAACCTTGTTTTATGAAGGTTACCCAGTAATGTTTGCTGGTAACATTAGTAACAACTCCTGCACCAAATATAGAATGCTCAATTCTTGAGCCAATGCCTAATATTTTCATTTTTTAAATTTTTCATTAAAGATAAAAAATCCGCACAAAGTGTACGGATTTTTTTAATTATCTAAAGGGATTTCCTTCTACATATTCCTCCTATATTGTCCACCTACTTTAAATAAGGCTTCAGTAATTTGCCCTAAAGAACAGACTTTAGTAGCTTCCATCAGTTTATCAAAAAGATTTTCGTTATTAATAGCAGCATCTTGTAATATAGTAATTTGCTCTGCCACCTTTTTCGGATTTGCTTTATTCAGTAATTCCTTCGTTTTAATTTGCTGTTGCTTTTCTTCTTCAGTAGCTCTAATCACTTCTGCAGGTTGCACTGTAGGAGATCCTTTAGAACTTAAGAAAGTATTTACACCAATAATTGGGAATTCTCCAGTATGCTTTAAAGTTTCATAATACAAGCTTTCTTCTTGAATTTTAGAACGCTGATACATGGTTTCCATAGCACCTAAAACACCACCTCTTTCTGTAATTCTATCAAATTCTAACAATACAGCTTCTTCTACTAAATCTGTAAGTTCTTCAATAATAAAAGCACCTTGAATAGGATTTTCGTTTTTAGATAAACCTAACTCTTTATTAATAATTAACTGTATAGCCATTGCTCTTCTTACAGATTCTTCTGTAGGTGTTGTAATTGCTTCATCATATGCATTTGTATGCAATGAATTACAGTTGTCATTAATAGCGTATAAAGCCTGAAGTGTAGTTCTAATATCATTAAAATCAATTTCTTGCGCATGTAAAGAACGCCCAGAAGTTTGAATGTGATATTTTAACATTTGTGCTCTAGGATTTGCTCCATATTTATTTTTCATGGCTTTCGCCCAAATTTTACGAGCCACTCTACCAATAACTGAATATTCTGGATCTATTCCATTAGAGAAGAAAAAAGACAAGTTTGGTCCGAATTTATTGATATCCATTCCACGACTTAAATAGTACTCTACGTATGTAAACCCATTAGAAAGTGTAAGCGCTAATTGTGTGATTGGATTTGCACCAGCTTCTGCAATATGATATCCAGAAATAGAAACCGAATAAAAGTTTCTAACTTGCTTATCTATAAAATATTCTTGCACATCTCCCATTAAGCGTAAAGCAAATTCGGTAGAAAAAATACAAGTATTTTGTGCTTGATCTTCTTTTAAAATATCTGCTTGTACAGTACCTCTAACTTGTGCTAGAGTATCTTTTTTAATTTGCTGATAAACATCAGTAGGTAAAACTAAATCACCTGTTAAGCCTAAAAGCATTAATCCTAAACCATTGTTTCCTTCTGGTAATTCACCTTGATATTTAGGTCTGTCAATTCCATTATCATCATAAATTTCCTTGAATTTTGCTTCAACATCAGCTTCAAGATTATGTTCTATAATGTATTTTTCACAGTTTTGATCAATGGCTGCATTCATAAAAAAACCTAATAGCATAGGTGCAGGACCGTTAATGGTCATAGAAACAGAAGTCATATTATGACTTAAATCGAAACCAGAATACAATTTCTTGGCATCATCTAAACAACAGATAGAAACACCTGCATTACCAATTTTACCATAAATATCAGGCCTATGACCAGGATCATTACCATATAAGGTTACAGAGTCAAAAGCTGTTGAAAGCCTTTTTGCATCCATGCCTAAACTTACATAATGAAAACGTCTGTTGGTTCTTTCAGGTCCACCTTCACCAGCAAACATTCTTGTTGGGTCTTCACCTGTTCTTTTAAAAGGATATAAACCTGCTGTATATGGGAATTCTCCAGGAACATTTTCTTGTAAATTCCAACGTAACAAATCTCCCCAAGCTTGGTATTTAGGTAAACCTACCTTTGGTATTTGAGTGTGTGAAAGTGATTCGCTGTGCGTTTCAATTTTTATTTCTCTATCTCTTACTTTAAAAGAGTAAATAGGGTCTTTATATTTTTGAACTTTGGTGTCCCAATTCAGAATGATTTCCCAATTGTATGGATTTAAGTTCATTTTTACTTTTTCGAATTGTGCTAAAAGTAATTTTACAAATTCTTTGTCTTCGTTAGTCTGATTAAGAATTGCATCATTATCTAAACCTGTTTTAGTTAAGGTGATGTCAGAATTTACAATTGAGCTTATGGTTTGATAAATTCCGTATAATTTTTGGGCAACAATAACTTGTTCATCTACTTTGTTATCATAAGCTCTATTGTTCTCTGCAATTTCTGATAAATAACGAATTCTAGCAGGTGGAATTACAAATATCTTTTCAGACATTGCTGTTGTAATTTCCATTTTAGAATGTAGGTCAGCATCAGTTTTTTCAACTAGCTTATCCATAATACGTTTGTATAACGTATTCATTCCTGGGTCGTTAAATTGAGATGCAATTGTTCCAAAAACAGGCATGTCATCCATATGAACGTCCCATAAATTGTTGTTTCGCATGTATTGTTTTTTTACATCGCGAATTGCATCTAGGGCACCTCTTTTATCAAACTTATTTATGGCAACTAAATCAGCAAAATCTAACATATCTATTTTCTCTAACTGAGTTGCAGCTCCAAATTCAGGTGTCATTACGTATAAAGAAGTATCTGAATGCTCTATAATTTCTGTATCAGATTGCCCAATTCCAGAAGTTTCTAAAATAATTAAATCAAACTCAGCTGCTTTTAAAACTTGAACAGCTTCATTCACGTATTTTGATAATGCTAAATTAGATTGACGAGTTGCTAAAGAACGCATATAAACACGCTCATTATTTATAGCGTTCATACGAATTCTATCTCCTAAAAGTGCACCACCAGTTTTTCTTTTTGAAGGATCAACAGAAATTAAACCAATTCTTTTTTCAGGAAAATCGATTAAAAAACGTCTTACCAATTCATCTACTAAAGATGATTTACCTGCACCACCTGTACCTGTAATTCCTAATACTGGTGTTTTTGAGTTTTCATTTTTAGTGTGTATTTTGTCTAAGGTATCTTTTGCAATTTCAGGAAAATTTTCTGCTGAAGAAATTACTCTAGCAATGGCACCGATTTCTTTATTCGCTAAATCTGATAATTCTATATCAAGTTCATTACCAATTGCATAGTCAGATTTTTGAACCAAGTCATTAATCATTCCCTGTAAACCTAACTCTCGTCCATCATCAGGAGAATAAATTCTCGTAATTCCATAATCCATCAATTCTTTGATTTCTTCTGGTAGAATTACTCCACCTCCACCACCAAATATTTTAATATGGCCTGCTCCTTTTTCTTTTAAAAGATCATACATATATTTAAAATACTCATTATGACCTCCTTGATATGATGTAATTGCAATGGCATTTACATCTTCTTGTATGGCACAATTGACCACTTCTTCTACAGATCTATCATGCCCTAAATGAATTACTTCTACACCTGTAGATTGAATAATTCTACGCATAATATTTATGGCAGCATCATGCCCATCAAAAAGGGCAGCAGCAGTTACAATTCTTACTTTATGTTTAGGTTTGTAAGCAGGTATTTGTTCCATTCGTAATAAAACTTTGAATTTAGTGCTGCAATTTACGAAAATCTTAAAAAATTACACGATTCTTTATGAGTTTTAAAATAGCTTTAACTTAAGTTTAAAGGTTAGGTTTTTTTGGCATGCTTATTGCTTATATATTACCATAAATAACGTATTAAAAGATATCTCTATGAAAAATTTAAAACCTCTTCTGTTTGCTTTAGTTATTGTATTCAGTTCTTGTAATACTGTAAAGGTGGTAACAGATTATGATACCAAAGCAGATTTTAACAAATACAAAACGTTTGCTTTTTACAAAACAGGTATAGATAAAGCTGATATTTCTAGCTTAGATAAAAAACGTGTTTTAAGAGCAATTGAAACTGAACTTTTAGCAAAGGGTTTTACGAAATCGGATAATCCAGATATGTTGGTTAGTATTTTTACAAAATCTCGTAGAAAAGTGAATGTAAACCAAACTAATATGGGTTATGGTTTTGGATGGGGTTGGAACCCTTGGATGTGGGGTGGAATGAACAATAATGTAAGTGTATCTGAATACACAGAAGGTACACTATTTGTAGATTTTATAGATAAAGATAAAAAAGAGTTGATTTGGCAAGGTATTGGAACAGGAGCTTTAAAAATGCAAAACGTAGAAAAGAAGGAAGAGAGAATTCAGCTATTTGTTAAAGAAATTATTTCTAGATATCCTCCAAGTCAAGAATAATAGTAATTATTCTATATAAAAAAACTCCGAAATTTTAATTTCGGAGTTTTTCATTTATATACTATTACAATCTAGCTAATGTTAGCAGATTTTACTGTTTTAATAATTCTACCAGCAATTTTGTATGGGTCACCATTAGAAGCAGGTCTTCTGTCTTCTAACCAACCTTTCCAACCTTTTTCTACGGTAATAATTGGTATTCTAATTGATGCACCTCTATCAGAAATTCCATAAGAGAAATCATTGATTGAAGCTGTTTCATGATCACCTGTTAAACGTTGGTCGTTAAACTCACCATAAACAGCAATGTGCTCTTTTACAACTGGTCTAAACGCTTCACAAATTTTCTCATAAGTCTCTTGAGAACCACAAGTTCTTAAAGTTGTGTTAGAGAAGTTTGCATGCATACCAGAACCATTCCAGTCCATATCTTTACCTAATGGTTTTGGATGATAGTCTATATAGTAACCATATTGCTCAGTTAATCTGTCTAATAAATAACGAGCAATCCAAATTTCGTCTCCGGCTTTTTTAGCTCCTTTAGCAAATAATTGGAATTCCCACTGACCTGAAGCAACTTCTTGGTTAATACCTTCAAAGTTTAAACCAGCTTCTATACATAAATCTGCATGTTTCTCAACTAATAATCTACCATGTGTATTTTTACCACCTACAGAACAGTAGTACATTCCTTGAGGTGCAGGATAACCACCAATTGGGAAACCAAGAGGTAATTGTGTTTTAGTATCCATTATAAAGTATTCTTGTTCAAAACCGAACCAGAAATCGTTATCTTCATCTTCAATTGTAGCTCTACCATTAGAAACATGTGGAGTACCATCTGCATTTAAAACCTCAGTCATTACTAAATAACCGTTAATTCTTGCAGGATCTGGATAGATTGCAACTGGTTTTAATAAACAATCTGAAGAACCTCCTGAAGCTTGTTTTGTAGATGATCCATCAAAAGACCACATACCTAATTCTTCAACTGTTCCTTGAAAATCTTCATGTTCTTCTACTTTGGTTTTACTTCTCATGTTCTGAGTTGGAAAATATCCATCTAACCAAATGTATTCTAATTTAATTTTTGCCATAATTCTTGAGTGTAAGATGTTAATGGTACAAAAATCAAATATTTTAAATTGATATCAAAAAAAAAGGGGGTAAAAATTAAAAAATGATATAAAAAAAACTTTATCCCTAATTTTTAAGGGGTATCTTTGCTTAATAATTAAAATAGACCTTAAAAATTTAGATTATGTCAACAATTAGATTTGCTGCGTTACAAGAAACTTTAAATAGAAAGCCAGTTTCAATTATAGAAAAAGAAAGAAGATCTGTATTGTTTGGTCAGAATGTTTTTAATAAACATGCCATGCAACAATATTTAACTAGAGCTGCCTATGATAGTGTGAGTAACGCAATTGAGAAAGGAACAAGGATAGATCGAAAAATTGCAGATCAGGTTGCAGTTAGCATGAAAGACTGGGCAATTTCTAAAGGCGCAACTCATTATACACATTGGTTTCAACCTTTAACAGGAGCTACAGCTGAAAAACACGATGCTTTTTTTGAATCTATTAACGGTGGTTTGGCTATGGAGAAGTTTGATGGAAAACAATTAGTACAGCAAGAGCCAGATGCTTCTAGTTTTCCTAATGGTGGAATTAGAAATACTTTTGAGGCAAGAGGTTATACAGCTTGGGACCCAACATCTCCAGCCTTTATATATGAAACTACATTATGTATACCAACAATTTTTGTTTCGTATACAGGCGAAGCTTTAGATAACAAAACACCCTTATTAAGAGCACTGCAAGCTATAGATACACATGCTACTGCAGTTTGTAAATACTTTGATAAAAATGCAACTAAAGTAAATGCTACTTTAGGTTGGGAGCAAGAGTATTTTTTGATAGATGATGCTTTAGCCAATTCAAGGCCAGACTTAATATTAACAGGTAGAACCTTATTAGGTCATATACCCGCAAAAGGTCAGCAATTAGATGATCATTATTTTGGTACAATACCTGCAAGAGCTATGAGTTTTATGCAAGATTTAGAGCAAGAATGTATGTTGTTAGGTATACCTGTTAAAACAAGACATAATGAAGTAGCTCCAAATCAATTTGAGCTAGCTCCAATTTTTGAAGAAGCCAATTTAGCAGTAGATCATAACTCCTTGTTGATGGATGTTATGGAAAAAGTTTCTAAGCGTCATCATTTTAAAGTATTGTTTCATGAAAAACCTTTTGCAGAAATCAATGGTTCTGGTAAACATAATAATTGGTCTTTATCTACTCCAGATGGCACGAATTTATTGAGCCCTGGAAAAACACCAATGAAAAATTTACAGTTCTTAACCTTTTTTATAAACACTATAAAAGCGGTTTATGAAAATGAAGAATTATTAAGAGCCTCAATTGCTTCTGCAAGTAATGATCATAGATTAGGAGCAAACGAAGCACCACCTGCAATTATATCCGTTTTTATAGGTAGCCAATTATCTAATGTTTTAAATGAATTAGAAAATGTAACCAAAGGTAAATTGTCACCAGAAGAAAAAACCGATTTAAAACTAAATATTATTGGTAAAATACCTGAAATCTTACTAGACAATACAGACAGAAATAGAACATCAGCATTTGCGTTTACAGGCAATAAGTTTGAGTTTAGAGCTGTTGGTTCTTCTGCAAATTCAGCAATACCTATGACTGTTTTAAATACAATTGTTGCCAAGCAATTAAAAGAATTTAAAACTGAAGTTGATGCTTTAATCGATGATAAAAACTTGAAAAAAGATGAGGCTATATTTAATGTTTTAAGAGAATATATTAAAGATTCAAAAGATATTAGGTTTGAAGGTGATGGTTATGGAGATGCTTGGGAGAAAGAAGCCAAAAAGAGAGGTTTAAGTAATAATAAAACAACGCCTGAAGCTCTTCAGATAAAAACGGCAAAACAAACTGTTTCGTTATTTGAAGAAATGGAGGTAATGAATAAAGTTGAGTTAGAAGCAAGATATGAAATAGATATAGAGCAGTATACTAAAAGACTTCAAATAGAAAGTAGGGTTTTAGGAGATATAGCTAGAAATCATGTTGTGCCAACTGCTATAATTTATCAAAATACATTATTAGAGAATACTAAGAATTTAAAAGAAATTTTTGGCGATGAATTTAAAAAGATAGCCAAAGAGCAGATAGAATTGATTATGATTATTTCTAATCACATCACAGAAATAAATGCTTTAACCTTAAAAATGATAGAAGAACGAAGAAATGCAAAAGGATTAAAAGGTTTAAAATCTGCACAAGCCTATAGTAAGAAAGTGAAGCCCTATTTTGCCCAAATTAGAATGCATTGTGACAAATTAGAAACAATGGTAGATGATAATCTTTGGCCATTAACAAAATATAGAGAATTATTGTTTACAAGATAATAGAAATCATCCCACTTTTAAGTGGGATTTTTTTTGTAAAACACTAAATTTGCACCATAATACTACAATATGAGTCAAGAAGTTTCAAAACGATATGCACAAAGAGGGGTATCTGCCTCTAAAGAAGATGTTCATAATGCTATAAAGAATATAGACAAAGGTTTGTTTCCTAAAGCGTTTTGTAAAATAGTTCCAGATTATTTAACAAATGATGATGATTACTGTTTAATTATGCACGCAGATGGTGCAGGAACAAAATCTTCTTTGGCATATATGTATTGGAAAGAAACTGGTGATATTTCTGTGTGGAAAGGCATTGCACAAGATGCTTTAATCATGAATATAGACGATTTATTATGTGTTGGAGCTACAGATAATATTATGCTTTCCTCTACCATTGGTAGAAACAAAAGTAAAATACCTGGTGAAGTTTTATCAGCAATTATAAATGGAACAGAAGAGCTTATTGAAGACTTAAAGAAATTCGGTGTAACTATTCATTCAACAGGAGGTGAAACTGCAGATGTAGGTGATTTAGTACGTACAATAATTGTAGATTCAACTGTTACAGCAAGAATGAAACGTAATGACGTTATTGATAATGCAAATATAAAAGCAGGTGATGTAATTGTTGGTTTAGAGTCTTTTGGCCAAGCAACTTACGAAACAGAATATAATGGAGGTATGGGTTCTAATGGCTTAACTTCTGCAAGACACGATGTTTTTCATAAGTATTTAGCAGATAAATATCCAGAAAGTTTTGATGCTGCTGTACCCTCTGATTTGGTATATTCAGGAAACACAAAACTAACAGATGAAGTCAAAAACTCGCCAATAGATGCTGGTAAATTAGTATTATCACCAACTAGAACTTATGCACCAATAATTAAAGAGATTTTATCTAAATTCTCTTCTAATGAAGTTCATGGAATGATTCATTGTTCTGGAGGAGCACAAACTAAAATTTTACATTTTGTAGATAACTTACATATTATAAAAGACGATATGTTCGAAATTCCACCATTGTTTAAACTGATACAAGAACAATCAAAAACTGATTGGAAAGAGATGTATCAAGTATTTAACTGCGGACATAGAATGGAGGTTTATGTAAAACCAGAAATTGCAGAAGACATTATTGCGATCTCTAAATCATTTAATGTGGATGCTAAAATTGTTGGTAGAGTAGAAGACGCATCAACCAAAAAACTTACTATTAAAAGCGAATTTGGTAATTTTGAGTACAATTAAGTACAATTTACCATTTACTAGCTTTTTAACCTTAACATAAGTTTTATCGAATAAAATTCAAGATTGTACAATTTTTTATAAATTAAAAGTATTATCAAATTTAAAGTTTAATCGTACAAACTAGCTATAGCTGTTTTATGTATTAAGTATAATAAATTGTTATCAATTCATTGTTGAAATAGAATTACAAATAGATCATTTTCAATGGCTCAAAAAAATACCTCTCAAGCAGAAAAAGACCAAATTATTGATTACCAATTAAGTTTTCAGAAATTATTAATTAGTATATCAACAAAATATATTAATGCAGATTTAAATAATGTTACTTCTTTAATAGAGAGTTCATTAGAGCAAATTGGTAACTTTGTAGGCGCAGATAGAAGTTATGTATTTTCTTATGATTTAGTAAATAATACCACATCTAATACTTTTGAATGGTGTAAAGAAGGTATAGAGCCAGAAATAGATAATTTGCAAAATATTCCTATCGATTTTATTCACCAATGGTTAGAATCGCATAAAAAAGGAGAAGCTTTTTATATAGAGGATGTAAGTAAATTGCCTGAAGATGGAGAATTTGGTTTAAGAGCTATTTTAGAACCACAAGGCATACAGAGTTTAATTGCCATCCCTAAAATTAAAAATAATGAACTCATTGGTTTTGTAGGGTTCGATTCTGTAGAGAAAATTCATAAATATTCTGAAGATGAAAAGAATTTACTTTTTGTTTTTGCAAGTATGTTAGTGAATATTATTCAAAGAAAAGAGCAAGAAACACTCATAGAAAATCAGAAAAAAAGCGAGGAAGCTCTTTTAAAAAATATAGCAAAACAAAACCAGCAAATAAATGAGTATACCCAAATGGTATCTCATGATTTAAAATCGCCATTACTTAATATTCATACCTTAATATCTTGGTGTAAAACCGATTTAAAAGAAAGTTTAGATAGTCAAAATTTAAATCATTTAGATGAAATTTTGTTTAACGTCGAAAAAATGAATTCTCTAATTGATGGAATTTTAGATTACTCTACAGTAGATAAAGTACATGCTAAAGATAAAATTATAGATCTGAATGAATTGGTTCAAAACATTATAATTGGTATTTCTATACCTGATAATGTTGTTGTAAATGTTCAAGAAAATTTGCCTTCTATTACTGGTAATTCTTGGAGGTATAAATTGGTGTTTAAAAACCTAATTCAGAATGCCATTGTTTATAATAACAAAGAGAACCCAATAGTAGAAATAGGTTTCGAAGACTTAGATGATTATTATAAATTTAGCATTAAAGATAATGGTATAGGTATAAAACCAGGGTATTTTGATAAGGTATTTAAAGTATTTTCTAAGTTAGACAATAACAGTTCTTCACCAGGAATTGGCTTATCTATTGTAAAGAAAATTATTACTTATTATAAAGGAGATATCTGGATTGAAAGTGAAGAAAATATTGGAACTACAATTAATTTTATTGTACTGAAACAAAGCTAAAACTTATTGCAAACTCTTCAGAAGAAATTAGTGCTTTAAGCGTGTCATTTTTTAACCAATATTTAATTTTTTTAGGAAAATCATTTTTTAGGTTTTCGCAGGTAAAAGAGGAGTTTGTTTGATTTGTGAATTTAAAATAAGTTGCAACTTCATTAACTCCAGTCACTTTTAAATGCAAAGTATCTTGTATTGGCTCAAATTCTAATTGTTCTTCAAATATTTTATTGCCTTCAGAAATGGTATAACCAGTTCCTTTTAAAACGCTATTCCAAATTTCAAAGGTTTGCTGATTGGGTTTGTCATTAACACGCTTCCATTTTCCAATTAAAAAATTTGGGTATTCATGGTTTTTATTGTCAGTGCAATAACTAAAACTCATGAGTATCACATAAAAAAGCAAACATCTTTTATACATTAAGTTTGTATATTTAGTTATTGGTTTAGATTTACAGAAGAAATATATGCAACCATTTTATCACCTTTTAAAAACGAAAGCAAGCATAATTATAATCCGTGGATAATCAAATATAGTTAAATGATAATAAAAAATAATTCCTATAAAAATTGTAAATTCGCAAACCAAGAAAAGAGTAGAAGATGGTAGATAAGCTAAGAATTGTTAAGCAACGTTATGATGAGGTTTCTGATTTAATTATACAACCAGAAATTATCATGGATCAAAAGCGTTATGCGCAATTGATGAAAGAATATAAAGATTTAGGAGATGTTGTAAAAAAGGGTGATGAATATCAAACCTTAATGAACAATATTGAAGAAGCAAAAGAAATTATTGCTGATGGCTCTGATGCAGAAATGACAGAAATGGCAAAGATGCAAATGGAAGAAGCCAATACTAGAATACCTGAATTAGAAGACGAAATTAAATTTTTACTGATACCAAAAGACCCTGAAGATGCAAAAAATGCAGTTGTAGAATTACGTGCAGGAACAGGAGGAGATGAGGCAAGTATTTTTGCAGGAGATTTATTTAGAATGTATACTAAATATTGCGAAAGCAAAGGTTGGAAAGTTTCTACTGTAGATTATTCAGAAGGTACAAATGGTGGTTTTAAAGAAATTCAGTTCGAGGTTAATGGAGATGATGTGTATGGAATTTTAAAGTTCGAAGCTGGTGTTCATCGTGTACAAAGGGTACCACAAACAGAAACACAAGGAAGAGTGCATACTTCTGCAGCAACTTGTATGGTTTTCCCAGAAGCAGAAGAATTTGATGTAGAGATAAATCCAAAAGATGTAAGAATAGATTTTTTCTGTTCATCAGGTCCTGGAGGTCAGTCTGTAAACACCACATATTCAGCAGTACGTTTAACTCACATTCCAACAGGTTTGGTAGCTCAATGTCAAGATCAGAAGTCGCAGCATAAAAATAAAGAGAAAGCTTTTAAAGTTTTAAGGTCTCGTTTATACGATATGGAGTTGGCTAAGAAACAAGCAGAAGATGCTTTGAAACGTGGTTCTATGGTTTCTTCTGGAGATAGAAGTGCAAAAATTAGAACGTACAATTATGCACAAGGTAGAGTTACAGACCATAGAATTGGTTTGTCTTTATATGATTTGCCAAATATTATGAATGGTGATATTCAAAAAATTATTGACGAATTAATGTTAGCAGAAAACACAGAGAAATTGAAGGAATTAGGTGATGGTATTTAAAATACATTAACCAAAATGATATTGAAAAACCTCGAAATTTATTTTCGAGGTTTTTTTATTTGAGTTACTTTTTAATTCGTTTGCATTAATACAAACTGTATTGCAGTAGTATCTTTGAATCAAGAAAAAGAAACAACCACTAAAAACGATTAGCATGATTGCAACAAAAATATTAGGCTTAACAGCTGCAGTAAGTAAGAGTAAAAAATTAAAAATTGCTTTATTATTAACAGAGGTAGCATTAATTGCCTTAGCCTTCAATAAAGACAAAGATATTAAGAATAAGAAAAAGCAAATTTCTTAAAGTTA
Source organism: Polaribacter sp. P097 (assembly GCF_036864555.1). NCBI lineage: Bacteria > Pseudomonadati > Bacteroidota > Flavobacteriia > Flavobacteriales > Flavobacteriaceae > Polaribacter > Polaribacter sp. P097. Next base: position 1,582,981 of record NZ_JAZETJ010000001.1, read on the forward strand.
ATTGTTAGAAAAAGAAAAAGAAAAAGAAAAAAAGGAAAAAGGAAAAAAGAAAAAAGAAAAAGAGAAAAAGGAAAGCTATGAAAAGTATTTAGGCTATGAAAAAGAAAATACTTTGCTATGAAAATTAAAAATTGCTAGAAAAAAGAAGTAAACTACCAAACAGGTTTAGAAATGAAAAAAGCGAATAAAGAAAACTTTATCCGCTTTTTTTTCGCCAAAAAAATTACACAATAGTAAATTGGGGTATTTACTAATTATACATCAAAGGTATAGTTTTATAACATACGAAACAATCCCTATTTATAGTGATTTTGAAAAATCCCCATAAATAGGGAGAGGCCTCCCCATAAATGGGGAGGCCTCTCTTTTTACTTATTTTTTCTAATATTTATTCACCAAATAAATGCAATTCAGTAAACGTTTTATCTATACTGATTGTTAGGTTTTTATCTTGTGAAATGCTATTTAAATTAACTTCTACATTATCAATTTGTACAGAAGTTACCTTAAATGGTAAGTTGTGAATTACTATGTTAAAGTTTTTATAAGGGGCATCAAATTTACCTTCTTTGTGCTGATTTAGGATAAAATCGTTCTTTTTACCAGTAACTTTAAACGTTCTTAAACTATATCTACCTTTTTTATAATCATAACCATCATGTGCATCATCATATAATTTAGATTTTTCTTTACCAACCTTGTAATAAACATCTAAAGTAATTGCATCGAACTTCTTTTCACCTACATATTGTTGAACAGGATATTTAGGTATTACAGCTCCTTCTTTGATAAAAATTGGCATGCTATCTAAATCTGCATCTACCCAAGACTCTTTTCCTCCTTCTATAACTTCATCGTTCCAGAAATTATACCATTTACCTCTTGGTATATACATGCGTCTACCTTTGGCATTTGGTTCTTGAATAGGGCATACTAATATGTGTTCTCCGTAAATAAACTCATCACTTCTGTAATGGGTATGCACATCTTCTTGATCAAATAATACTAAAGATTTTAAAATTGGAGTTCCATTATTAATATGATTCCAAAAAGCAGTATATAAATAAGGTAATAGTTGATATCTTAATTCAACGAACTTTCTTACAATATCTGTAATCTCATCACCAAAAACCCAAGGTTCTTGATCTCCATGATCTCCTGAAGAATGCACTCTACAAAAGGCATGGAAAACTCCTAATTGAATCCATCTTGCAAATAATTCTCCTTGTGGTTGTTCTGCAAAACCACCAATATCTGAGCCTGCAAAAGAAAAACCAGACATTGCCATTCTTTGTGCTTGGTTATTGGCAATAGATAAATGCTCCCAGGTTGCAACGTTATCACCCATCCAAGTTGAGGTATATCTTTGAGCACCAGAATAAGCAGATCTTGTAATTACAAATGGTCTTTTTGGATACGCATATTTCTTTAAACCATGATAGGTTGCACGTGCCATTTGTGTACCATAAATATTGTGTGCTTTTCTGTGAGAACAAGGATTACCATCATAATCATGTCTTACATCATTTGGAAAAGATTTGTTAGGCACATCCATTACAGCTGGCTCATTCATATCATTCCAAACACCTTTTACACCTATATCTTCTATTAGCTCTTTAAACAAACCAGACCACCATTCTCTAACTTCTGGTTTGGTATAATCTGGAAAATAACATTCTCCAGGCCAAACTTTACCTTTCATGTAAGGGCCATCGGCTCTTTTACAGAAATAATCTTTATCTAAAGCTTCTTTAAAAACATCATATTCTAAATCAATTTTAATTCCTGGATCTATAATTACTACAGTTTTAAAACCATCATCTTCTAATTCTTTCACCATTCTTTTAGGATCTGGAAAATGATTTTTATCCCAAGTAAAACATCTAAAGCCATCCATATAATCAATGTCTAAATAGATAGCATCACATGGTATTTGTAAATCTCTAAATGTTTTGGTGATTTGTTTTACATTACTTTCTGGATAATAACTCCATTTACATTGATGGAAACCTAATGCCCATAAAGGTGGCATTGCATGAGGTTTACCAGTTAAATCTGTATAATTTGCAACAACATCTTCCATTTTTGGCCCGTAAATGAAATAATAATTCATTTCACCTCCTTGAGCCCAGAAACTTGTTACGTTTCTTCTTTCTTGTGCAAAATCGAAGTGAGTTTTAAAGGTATTATCAAAGAAAATACCATAGGCTTTATTATTTTGAATAGCCGTATAAAAAGGAATGGCTTTATAAATAGGGTCTGTGTGTTTGCCAAATGCGTAAGAATCTGTAGCCCAGTTTTCAAAACGCTTACCTTTCATGTTTACTTCTACAGGCTTATCACCTAAACCATAAAAACTTTCTGCTTTTTGGCAAGTTTTACTCATTTTTACGATATCACCACCAAATTCATAACTTTCCTCCCAATGAAAACCAATTTCATCTTCATTGATTAAACTCATATCTAAAGCATCAAATAAGCTTACTTGTAAACTTTCTTTTTCTACTTTACAAACTAATTTAGAAGTTACTATAATATAATGTGTTTCATCTTCAGAAACGTTTAAAAAATTATATCCTCTGGATGCGTGAATTGTTACACCATAAGAAAAATCTTTTTCGAATTTACCTGTTGTTGAGTATCTAAAACGAATAACACTATCTCTAACCACTGTAACTTGCAGTACTACATTGTTTTTTGTAGTGAAATAAAGTGTGTCTACGTCTTTTTTATATTTTATAATTTCGTTTGGAAATAAATTTCCTTTTTGTTCTAGTTCTGTATTTACAATCATAATATGTTTGGATTATGTTGATGGTATTTACGTTGAAAAAAACATTATTAAATGTAGAAATTCATCAATAAATAAACCATTGTTGGTTGTAAAAATATTGCTTATTTATTTAAAAATAAATAGAATAGCATTTCTTTTCCTTAAAAATGAGAGTTTTTTTGAAGTCGCAATTATAACTTGTTTTGGTTATGAAGAATGCAATAAAACCACTTTTAATTGATATTGTTCTAAAACTATTTCAATTAAAAAGTGGACTATTTTATTTGTATTTAAATGCAAGCATAGCTAGAGGTGGCAAGTTAATGGCAATTGAGTTTTCTCTACCATTCCATTCTTTAGCGTCTGAAGTTAAATTACTTGTTTCAAAATCTCCTGTACCATTATATTTTTTTGCATCACTATTAAAGACTTCTATAAGAGTCCCCTTTTTTGGCAAACCTATTCTATAATCATTTCTAGGAATTGGGGTAAAGTTTAAAATAACCAGTAGGTTATCTTCTTCACTATTACCTTTTCTAACATAAGTCATTACAGAGTTTTGATGATCTGAATGATCTATCCACTCAAAACCTTCATGACTGAATTGTTTTTCGAATAATGCAGGTTCTGTTTTGTATAGTTTGTTTAAATCTTTTACTAAAGTTTGAGCACCTTTATGCACTTCATAATTTAGTAAATGCCAGTCTAAACTACCTTCAAAATTCCATTCTGAAGTTTGACCAAATTCACCCCCTTGAAATAATAATTTTGTTCCAGGATGTGTGTACATAAAACTATAAAGTAAACGAAGATTTGCAAACTTTTGCCATTCATCTCCAGGCATTTTATCTACAATAGATTTTTTACCATACACAACTTCATCATGTGAAAGAGGAAGCATAAAATTTTCTGAGAAGGCATAATTTAACCCAAAAGTTAATTCATTTTGATGATGTTTTCTGTAAATAGGTTCTTTCTGAAAGTAGCCTAAAGTGTCGTGCATCCAACCCATCATCCATTTCATACCAAAGCCTAATCCACCATCATAAATTGGTCTAGAAACTTTTGGAAAAGAAGTAGATTCTTCTGCAATGGTTTGTACATCTGGAAAAGCTTCATAGACTGCAGCATTCATATCTTTTATAAAATCTATAGCCTCTAAATATTCTCTTCCTCCATAAATATTTGGTTCCCATTGGCCTTCTTCTCTAGAATAATCTAAAAATAACATTGATGCTACTGCATCTACTCTTAAACCATCTGCATGATATTGATCTAACCAAAAAATAGCATTACTAATTAAAAAAGCCTTTATTTCATTTCTACCATAATTAAAAATTAAACTTTTCCAATCTTGATGATAGCCCTTTCTTCTATCTGGATGTTCGTATAAATGAGATCCATCAAAAAAGCCTAAACCATGATCATCTGAAGGAAAGTGAGAGGGAACCCAATCCAATAATACTCCAATTCCATTTTCGTGAAAAGTGTCTACCAATTGTTTAAATTCATCTGGATATCCAAAACGTGAAGTAGGTGCAAAATAACCTGTGAGTTGATAACCCCAACTTGGATCGTAAGGATATTCCATAATTGGCATAAATTCTACGTGTGTAAAATTCATCTCTTTTACATAGGCAACTAGTTCATCTGCTAGCTCAATATAACTTAAAAATCTATTCTCTTCTACTTGTTTTTTCCAAGAACCTAAGTGAACTTCATAAACAGAAAATGGTGCGTCTAATGCATTGTTTTTCTTTCTGTTCTGCATCCAATTTTTATCTTTCCATTGGTAATTATCATCCCAAACTTGTGATGCAGTTTTAGGAGGATGTTCACATCTTCTAGCAAATGGATCTGCTTTTTCTGTTCTTGTATTGTTGTCAGAATTTTCTATTCTATATTTGTAAGTAGCACCTTTTTTCACACCAGGTATAAAGCCTTCCCAAATTCCACTACCATCCCATCTAACATTTAATTGATGCTCATCTCCCAACCAGTAGTTAAAATCACCAATAACAGAAACCATTTTTGCACTTGGAGCCCAAACAGCAAAATAAGTACCTACTTCATTATCAACAGTGATAATGTGCGATCCAAATTTTTCATATAATCTATAATGTTTACCAGCCTTAAAAAGATCTATATCAAATTCTGTGAAAAGACTGTGTACTTTTGTTTTTGCCATAATTTTATGAATTCATAATGTTTGCAATACCTTTTAACGGAATTATAGTCCATTTTGGTCTTGAATTGAGTTCATAACCTAACTCGTAAATTGCTTTTTCTAATAAACAATATTCTAATAAAAATCTGCGTTCGTGTCTGTAGCCAATAGAAAGGTTATTTTCTTGTGTTACAGCTCTGTAAGTTTCTAAAAATACAGCTACAAAATATTTATAAAGTAATTCTGCAAATTTAAAAAGTGTTTCTTTTTCTAATTTATATTCATCTTGATGATTAAATATTGTAGAATAAATTGCGTAATGAAAAGAACGAAATAAACCTGCAACATCTTTTAATGGTGGTTGTTTTACTTTTCGATCTCTAATGGTACTTTCTGGTTCACCTTCAAAATCTAGAATACAAAAATCATCATCTTGAACAAGAATTTGCCCTAAGTGATAATCTCCATGAATTCGAATACGTTCTCCCTTTAACTTGGTCCAATCAAAATTGACCAATCGTTTTCTAATATTGTTCTTATTTTCTAAAAACTCTTTAGCTAATTCTAAAGAATAGCCTTCTAATTTATGTAGATTATTTTCTGTTAAGTTTAGTCTATTTTGAAATTGATATGTCAATCTGTTTTTTAACCAAACTGTGTAATCGCCATTAAAACGAGTAGGAGTAAAGGAGGTGTCTTCAAACTCTGAACCCAAAGCAATATGCATTTCTGCAGTTCTTTGCGCAAGAAGTTTAACCTTAGATAGTAGTTTTAGACCAATCCAATCTATGATTTCTGGAGCAACATCAGAAATTTTAGTTCTGCTAAACATTTCAATATCTGGTAAATCTTTAAAAGAAATTTCTTTATAATCTATCGTTTTATAAATTTTATGAATTTCTTTTAAAAAATACTCCCAAGCATCACCTTTATTAGGAACCATTTCTTGCATTAAACCAATAGTAATATTAGTATTTTCAGAATCGATAATATTTATACTGCCTAAATATTTTGGAGTATGTCTAAATTCTTTTCTGTGTGATAAAAATCGGCTCATTTCATAATCAGGATTTTTATCTGCATAAATTCTTCTAAAGAATTTTAAAATATAATTGTCATTATAAATTATAGAAGTGTTGCTTTGTTCTGCCCCTAAAAAATTTGATGACTTGTATTCAGGAAATTCAAAACCCTCAGTTTTATGGTATTGAACTGGAGTTTTATCTATAGGTAAAGCGTTTTTAATTCTTTGGTAAACCACTTTTCTAAAAGATTCTAAATGCATAGCATCAATGATAAATCCTTTTTGATTTTTTAATTGAATAGGTAAAATTTTACTTTCAGTGGCAAACTTTTCATCAGAAACAAAAGATATTGGTAAGAAGTAATGATGATAAAATGCTTCAACAAAATTTACTTCGATAATTAAACCAAAATAGACTTCATCATTTTGTTGAATTCTAAAGTATTCACTTAATTCTATATATTTTAATCTACTAGATTTACCTCCATACCAACGTTGTTTTTGAATGTAATCCTCTAAAACATCAGACAAGAAAACAGCAACAAAATCTTTATCTTCAATAAGTTCTTCCCATGTATTTGTAGAGGAGAATAACGAAGTTTTTGTTTTAGCAGCTGTTTTACTCATATGTTTTTATTTGTTGATTTTAAAGATGTGAAATGGTAAATTTGGATGTAATTCTATATAATTCCATTCATTGTACCAGTTGTAAGAATTAGTAGTTACTAAATCTTTGACTTCAATTTTTTGACCATGATGAATGCCTAAATCTTGCATTGGTAATTGTACAGAACCAGTTTGTGAATGATGTTCATCTAAACTAATTACTGTAATTGTTTCGTTAGTTTTCTCTAAATCCCATTTGTAAAATGCAATTAATTGATCATTTCCAGTCTCAAGAAATTTAATATTATTCGTTTGTTGTAAAGAAGATTGTTCTTTACGAATGTGATTAACTTTAGAAATAATTGATGTTACGTTATTTTCTATAGACCAATCGTAATGACAAAGTTGAAATTTCTCTGACATGTAATATTCTTCTTTACCCACAATAGGTGTATCTATCATTTGTTGAAATACAGGTCCATAAATTCCGATGTTGGAACTTAAAGTTGCAGCCAAAGCATACCTTTGAATGTATTTAGATTCTGGTGCACCTTGTAAATGAAAAGGATTAATATCTGGAGTATTTGGCCAAAAGTTAGGCCTCATATATTCTTTTTGGTCTGTTTGGGTTAGTTCGTTCATGTACTCTATAAGTTCATGTTTAGAATCTCTCCAAGTAAAATAGGTATAAGATTGTGTGTAACCTTGTTTGGCCAATTGATGCATAACTTTTGGTTTCGTAAATGCTTCCGCTAAAAAGATTACATCTGGATGTTTCGCTTTTACTTGATCAATAATCCAGCCCCAGAAATAATATGGTTTTGTATGAGGATTATCTACTCTAAATACGTTTATACCACAATCTATCCAATAGAAAAGCGTGTCTAAACACTCTTTCCAAAGGTTTTTAAAATCTTTACTTTCCCAATAAATTGGTAAAATATCTTGGTATTTTTTAGGTGGATTTTCTGCATATTGTACAGTACCATCTGGTCTCCACTTAAACCAATCTGGATGTTGTTTTACCCAAGGATGATCGGGTGCAGCTTGCAAAGCATAGTCCATAGCTATTTCAATACCTAACGATTTTGCTTCCGTTACTAATTTTTTAAAGTCTTCTAAAGAACCTAATTCTGGATGAATGTCTTTATGACCTCCATGTTTAGAACCAATTCCCCAAGTAGAGCCAACATCACCTTCTAAAGCGTTGGTTGTATTGTTTTTACCTTTTCTGTTTACTTCGCCTATGGGATGGATAGGAGGAAAGTACAACGTATCAAAGCCCATATTTGCAATTCTTGGAAGCAATCTGTGGCAGTCTGAGAATGTACCATGTTTACCTTCAATTTCTGATGAAGATCGAGGAAAAAACTCATACCAAGTAGAAAATCGAGCTTTCTCTCTATCTACATAAACCTTTAATTCTTTTGAAGTGTAAGTTAAAAGCTTTTCTGGAAATGCTATAAAAATAGCTTTCAATTTATCTGAGGTAGCTTCTTGTATTGCCTCATTATAATCTTCTTTATTTGCAAAGATTTTTTTAAGGTGATTTATGTACGCTTTTTCTTCTTTACTCAGTTTGCCTTTTATATTATCTAATAATTCAGCACCTTCTAATAGTTCTGAACTTACATGTTGATGATCATCAATTTTGCGTTCAATTCCATGTTGCCAATTTAATGCATAGTCTACCCAACCTTGTAATTTGTATGAATAAAACCCTTGTTTTGAAGTGATGAAACTCGCTGAATAGCCATCATTTCCTAAATTTTGCATTCTAGTTTCAGACCACTTCTTTTCTGACTCATGTTTGTATAAAACACTTGCTTGTAACACATCATGGCCATCTACTAAGACATCTGCAGTAATGTTTACAATTTCGTTTACAACTCGTTTTATATAAATAGTACCACAATTTAACTGTGGTGCAATATTTTCTATGACAATTCTACTTTGATTTTGCATGAAAAAGCTAATTCAGTTATTTAATTTTTTAACCTATGATTGTTCCTTTAGGAATTGTTGCATCTTTTTTGATGACAACAATACCTTCTTTAACCATGTATGTATCTGTTTCTACATCTTTAATATGGCTACCTCCATTGATGCGAACATCATCTCCAATTCTACTGTTTCTATCTACAATACAATTATGAATGTAGCATCGATCTCCAATACCCATCATAATATCTACCTTATTTTTTTCTATATCTTCTAAAGATTCGTAGAAGTCATTACCCATCATATATGTATTAGAAATCAGCGAATTTTTACCAATTCTAGATCTAATTCCAATTACTGAGCGTTCAATTTTTTCAGCATGAATAATACAGCCATCTGCAACTAATGCTTTATTTAAAATTGTACCCGATAATTTTGATGTAGGTAAAATTCTGGCTCTTGTATAAATGCTTTTTTTATCATCATATAAATTGAATTTTGGAACATCATCTGTTAAACCTAAGTTGGCTTCAAAGAAAGAATCGATGTTTCCAATATCTGTCCAATATCCTTCATATTGATAACTTAGCGTTTTATGTTCTTGAATGGCTTGTGGTATAATTTCTTTACCAAAATCATTAGTGTCTGGGTTGTCCATCAACTTTTTTAATAAGTCTCTATTAAAAATGTAAATACCCATAGATGCTAGGTAATCTCTGCCTTCTGCTTTCATGGCATCACCTACATCAGAAGTCCAATCAGGAAGTAGTTTTGCATCTGGTTTTTCTATAAACGAGGTAATTATATTATCGTCATTTGTTTTTAAAATACCAAAAGAGGTAGCGTCTTTTGCGTTTACAGGATAGGTTGCAATGGTTATTTCTGAGCCACTTTCTTCGTGTTTTTTAATCATATCATTAAAATCCATTTGATACAATTGATCTCCAGAAAGTATTAATGCATATTCAAAATCATTAGATAAAAAATGATGCATACTTTGCCTTACAGCATCTGCTGTACCTTGAAACCATTTATCACTCATTATAGTTTGTTCAGCAGCTAAAACATCTACAAAAGCAGAACTAAAAAAACTAAAATGAAAGGTATTTGTGATATGTTTATTTAATGAAGCCGAATTAAATTGAGTTAAAACGTACATTCTTTTTATATCTGAATTGATACAATTAGATATTGGGATATCTACTAATCTGTATTTACCAGCAATTGGTACTGCAGGTTTAGATCTGTCTTTTGTTAAAGGATACAATCTAGAGCCTTGTCCTCCTCCTAAAATAATACCAAGTACTTTATTGTTTATCATTTCAATTTATTTTTTTAATGTTTTATATAATGCTTCTACTTGTTTTGCTATTGCTATCCAATCAAAATATTGTTCTACTCTTTGCCTACCATTTGTAGCCATAGATTCTCTTAACGATTTGTTGTTAATAAGCGAATTAATGCCTTCTGCTAAATCTTTAGAAAATTTATCTGGATTTACGGGTTCAAAAGGTGCAGAAGTTTGCTGCTCAACAGGAATCAATAATCCAGTTTCATTATGCACAACCACTTCTTTTATACCACCAACAGCACTTGCAACTACTGCTGTATTGCAAGCCATGGCTTCAATATTTATAATTCCAAAAGGTTCATAGATTGAAGGGCAACAGAATACTGATGCATGAGAATACAATTGTATGATCTCTTTTTTGGTAACCATTTTATCTATCCAAATAACATTTTTACGAGTTTTCTGAACTTCATTAACAGCAATCTCCATCTCTTCTCCAATTTCTTTTGTGTCTGGAGCACCAGCACAAAGTACAATTTGAGTATCTGGATCTATATATTTTATGGCATTAACCAAATGTATAATTCCTTTTTGTCTAGTAATTCTACCCACAAAAAGCACATAAGGTTTTGTTTTGTCTATTTGATATTCGTCTAAGGTATCTGTTGCTGAAGTAGTAACATATTCTTGTAAATTGATACCATTATAAATTACTTTTACCTTGTCTTCATCAACATTAAAATGTTTTAGCACATCTTCTTTAGTTTCTTCTGAAACTGCTATTAATGCATCTGCCATTTCAATTGCCGTTTTTTCTATCCAAGAAGAGGCATCATAACCATTGCCTAACTGTTCTCTTTTCCAAGGACGAAGTGGCTCTAAAGAATGCGTTGTAATTACTAATGGAATGCCATAACAAAGTTTAGCAACAATGCCTGCAAAATGAGCATACCAAGTATGGCAATGCACAACATCTGCATCTATTGCATTTGCGTTCATTTTTAAATTGGTGCTAAGCGTTTGAAAAACTGCTTTTAATTTTGGGTCTGAATTATCGAAAAGTGGATTTTCGTAAGGAAAACCCTTTACATTTAAGTTAGTTTGATGCTCATCTTGATCTCCAAAACAACGCACTTCAACTTGCATCAATTTTGCTAATTCTTCTGCTAAATATTCTACATGAACACCTGCACCACCATAAACATAAGGTGGGAATTCTCTTGTAAAAAAAAGGGCTTTCATAAAGGTAAAATAGTTTTTTAAGTGTTAGCTGATTTACGACCCTTAAGATAGGTAAATACTAATTAACTTACGAAAAAACTTTTACCATTTAACAGATTATAATAAAATTATGATACTGATAAATTTGTGATATAATTAATGACAATTGGTGAGTAATTATCATCAAAATTAAAAATGAGTAACGAATTTTTTAAGCAAACAAGAGCTATGATTTAGCTATTTCTTTGTTTGTTAATTTCGTCTTGTAATTGTCTTCTTAATTTTTGCTCTCTTTCTAAAGATTTTTTACGATGATTTTCAAAATCTTCTTCTACAGTTTCTAAGTTCTCTTTAGCTTCTTTTGTTAAGACATGGCTTCTTGTAAATTTAAATACAAAAAACGCTAAGGCCAATGCAAGTAAGATAATAATTAGCCATAGTACAAGGTTGTAAGTAACTTTACTTACCTGAAGGCCTAAAAGAGAAATTGAATTTTCTTTAATTAAAGCTGCTTCTAATTCTTGTTTCGTTTTTTCTAATTCAGCATTTAATTTTTCGATACTATCTCTCTCAGACTTTAGTAAAATGTCTTTTTGAGAAATTACCTTCTCAGACATTTGTAAAGAATCTAAAACATTAGCTTTTAACGTTTCATATTTATCTTTAGAAATTACTTTGTATACTTGATAGGTAGTAGAAGTTCTATATATTTTATCAAACTGACCTTTAATAGAATTATCTTCCTTAGTTTCTTCCTGAGCAGAGATTGTAATACTTGTAATTAATAATAGTAATGTTATTATTCTAAATTTCATTAGGTATACTTTAAAATGTAAATGTATTAAAAAAACCCAAACGTAACGTTTGGGTTTTTGTTATAAGCAAGTATTATTATTTATTTAATTTTCTCTACAACTGCCTTAAAAGCGTCTGGATTGTTAACTGCTAAATCTGCTAAAACTTTACGATTTAACTGAATGTTATTAGCTTTAACTTTACCCATAAACTGTGAGTAAGACATTCCGTTTAAACGAGCTGCAGCGTTAATACGCGTTATCCATAAAGAACGGAAGTTTCTCTTATTGTTTTTACGGTCTCTATATGCATAAAGCATACCTTTTTCAACCGCATTTTTTGCTACAGTGTAAACGTTTTTTCTACGTCCAAAGTAACCTTTTGCTGCCTTCAAGATTTTTTTTCTTCTATTTCTTGAGGCTACTGAATTTACTGATCTTGGCATAATTTCAATGTGTTTTGTAGTAGGCGATTCTGTTAAGAATACTTTTATTCAGGCCTAACTCCATGGTTAATAATTAAATTCCCTGGTTAAACTAGTTATTTTAAGTTTAACATTTGCTTAATGCTAGGCTCATCAGACTTGTGTACTAAAGTATCATGAGTTAGCTTTAATTTACGTTTTTTAGACTTCTTTGTTAAGATGTGGCTTTTAAACGCGTGCTTTCTTTTGATTTTACCAGTACCTGTAACTTTAAATCGTTTTTTGGCACTAGATTTTGTTTTCATTTTAGGCATTTCTCCTTCGTTTTAACTTGCTTAATATTGTTTTTCTTAATTCTTAAAGACTCAAAAAGTTTAAAAGCTTATTTTACTAAACTTTTAAACTCTAAATCTTTAGTTCTTTTAAGAACTTTTATTTTGATTTTTTAGGAGCAATAAACATAATCATACGTTTACCTTCTAATTTTGGTAATTGCTCTACTTTACCATATTCTTCTAATTCTTGAGCTAATTTTAATAATAAAATTTGACCCTGTTCTTTAAAGATGATTGAACGCCCTTTAAAGAATACGAATGCTTTTAACTTAGCTCCATCTTGCAAGAACTTTATGGCATGTTTCTTTTTAAATTCATAATCATGTTCATCAGTCTGAGGTCCAAAACGTATTTCTTTAATGGTAACTTTAGTTGCTTTAGATTTTAAAGCTTTTTCACGTTTTTTCTGCTCATACAAGAACTTCTTGTAATCAATAATTTTACAAACAGGAGGTTTAGCTTTAGGCGATATCTCTACTAAATCTAATTCTTGTTCTCTTGCCATCTCTTTAGCTTTTGCTAAAGGATATACACCAACTTCTACGTTGTCTCCAACCACACGAACTTCATCAACATATTTAATTTTGTCGTTAATTCTGTGCTGATCTTCTTTGATTACTCTTAATGGTCTTCTTGACCTGCTTCTTCTAATTGCTATGACTTATAATTTTAAATTTAACGTATAACTGTTCTCCAGTCTTTTATTTTTTGATGAAATTCAAATTTACTTAAATTTCTTTAATGTTTTACTTTCTTCTTCTTTTATTAAAGATTTAAATTCTTCAATAGTAAAGGTTCCAATATCACCTTCTCCATGTTTTCTTACAGAAACTGTGCCATCTTGTTCTTCTTTTTCACCTAGAATTACCATAAATGGTATTTTGCTTACTTCTGCATCGCGTATTTTACGTCCGGTTTTTTCACTTCTGTCGTCTACGAGGGCGCGAATTTCGGAATTTTCTAACGATTCTAAAACTTTTTCGGTATATTTTTGATATTTATCGCTGATTGGCAGTATAATAACTTGCTCTGGTGTTAACCAAAGAGGGAAATTTCCTCCTGTATGTTCTAATAAAACAGCAATAAAACGCTCCATAGAGCCAAATGGTGCTCTGTGAATCATTACTGGTCTATGAGATTGGTTGTCAGAACCTGTATAAGTTAGGTCAAAACGTTTTGGTAAATTGTAATCTACTTGAATAGTACCTAATTGCCAGCTTCTACCTAAGGCGTCTTTCACCATAAAATCTAACTTAGGTCCGTAAAATGCAGCTTCACCTTCTTCTATTACGTAGTCTAAGCCTTTATCTTTTGCTGCAGAGATAATTGCATTTTCTGCAATTTCCCAAGTTTCAACATCACCTATATACTTATCTAGATTTTCCATATCTCTAATAGAGACTTGCGCTGTAAAATCTTCAAAACCTAAAGAACCAAAAACATAAAGAACTAAATCGATTACTTCTTTAAATTCTTGATCTAATTGTTCTGGTGTACAGAAAATATGAGCATCATCTTGCGTAAAACCTCTTACTCTCGTTAATCCATGCAACTCTCCACTTTGTTCATACCTATATACAGTACCAAATTCTGCAAAACGTTTTGGTAAATCTTTATATGAGTAAGGTTTAAAGTTGTATACTTCACAGTGATGAGGACAGTTCATAGGTTTTAATAAAAACTCTTCATCCATCTTCGGCGTTTTTATTGCCTGGAAACTATCTTCTCCATACTTTTCATAATGACCTGAGGTTACATAAAGTTCTTTTTGACCAATATGTGGTGTCATTACCATTTCGTAACCTGCTTTTTTCTGAGCAGCTTTTAAGAAGTTTTGTAAACGTTCACGTAAAGCAGCTCCTTTTGGTAACCATAAAGGTAAACCTGCTCCAACTTTTTGAGAGAATGTAAATAATTCTAATTCTTTACCAAGTTTTCTGTGGTCTCGTTTTTTTGCTTCTTCTAATAATTCTAGATATTCAGTTAGCATTTTTTGTTTTGGGAAACTAATTCCGTAAACACGTGTTAACTGATTGTTTTTTTCATCACCTCTCCAATAAGCACCAGCAACATTCATTATTTTAATTGCCTTTATAATACCTGTATTTGGTATGTGGCCTCCTCTACATAAATCTGTAAAGTTGCTGTGATCGCAAAATGTAATATCACCATCAGTTAAGTTTTCTATTAACTCAACTTTATATGGATTGTTTTCTGCTTTATATAATGAAAGAGCATCAGCTTTAGAAACTTCTCTCATTTTAAATTCATGTTTTCCTCTGGCAATTTCTAAAAACTTCTTTTCAATAGCAGAAAAGTCTTTTTCAGAAATCGTCTCATCACCTAAGTCTAAATCGTAATAGAAACCATTATCAATTGCAGGTCCTATGGTCAATTTTGCATTTGGATGAAAACTTAAAATTGCCTCTGCTAAAACGTGAGCAGAAGAGTGCCAAAATGCTTTTTTACCTTCATCATCATTAAAAGTATATAAAACCAAAGATCCATCAGTTTGTAATGGAGTAGTTGTTTCTACTGTTGTACCATTAAAACTAGCTGAAATAATATTTCTAGCTAAACCCTCACTAATACTTTTAGCTACATCAAAAGGAGTACTGTTTTTTTCGAACTCCTTTACACTTCCATCTGGTAAAGTAATCTTAATCATTTAATATATATAGTTTGAGGCGCAAAGATATTAGAAAACAATTTTTCCTACAATATATATGTATACTTATATTAATGTCAAGTTGCTCATTTATTATGATTTTATACAATTCCAACAATATCATACTAAAAGTGTGTTTCAGTTTGCTACATATATAATGATGATTTATCTCAATATGTATTGATGTAAAATAATCATTC